>NZ_LSEF01000064.1:30335-129562 GCF_001641695.1 Bradyrhizobium neotropicale | reverse complement strand
CAAGCCGATCCGCGATCTCGGCGTGCAGGATGCCTATGCGGCCGCGCTCGAGCGCGACACGTTGCCGGCCTATGAGGAATTTCTCTCGGCCTATCCCAATGACCCCATGGCCAAGCGGGTGACGGTGATCGTGGCGGCACGCCGCGAAGCGATCACCTGGCGGCGGACCTACCGGACCGACTCGCGCGAGGCGTACTGGTCGTATCTGCGCCGCTATCCGCGCGGGCCGCACTGGGCCGATGCACGCCGTCGTCTGGTGATGCTGACCGCGCCGGTCGAGCCGCCGCCGAGCTTTGCGATGATCGACTATGACGTGCCGCCGCCGCCGCCGGCGGAGGTGGTCTATGTCGACCGTCCCGTGCTGTACTTCAGCGACCCTGATTTTGGCTTCCTGCCGCCACCGCCGCCGCCGGTCTATTTCTGCCCGCCGCCGCCGCCGGATTTCGTCGTGCTGCCGCCGCCGCTTCCCGTGGTCGGGCTGTTCGTGCTGCCGCAGCCGGTGTTCGTGCCGATCCCGGTGTTCGTGCAGCCGCCGGTCTATGTCGCGCCGCCGCCGAACAACATCATCTTCAACAACATCCACAACACCACCGTCATCAACACGGTGATCAATCAGCAGGCGCCGGTAACAGCGGCGGGTGATCCGGCGATTACCGCGACTGCGGCAGCATCCGGAAAGCCTCTCGGGGCAACGACAGCCGTGCCGCCGACCGTGATTCAGAAGGCTGCCCTGATCCGGGACAACAAGGCGCCGGTCCCCAACACGGTTTCGGTTGATCCGACAACGAAGGCGGGATCGGCAGCCTTTAAGGCAAGGAGCCAAGTCACGACGCGGACCGGCAACGCTGCAGCGGGAACTCCAACGGGCGCGCCCGGGACCGGCAACGCCGCGGCGAAGACGGGAGCTCAGGGCACAACGGTCACGGGAACGCAAGGCGCACCAGCGACCGGCGGTGCGGCGACCGGCAATGCCGCGACGAAGACGGGAGCTCCCGGCGCGCCGGTCACCGGCAATGCCACCGCGCCCACGGCCGGAGGCAAGGCCAATCCGGCGAATACGGCCACCGCGCCGAGCACGGCGGATACGAAGGCCGGTCCGCCGTCCAACCACTCCTTGCCCGTGCCCGGCCAGACCGCGCCCGCGATCAAGGGCGCGCCGCAGACAGGAACGGCGGCCGCGGGGACGTCTTCGTCGACATCCCCGACGAACCCCGCTGGTGGCTCTGGCGCCACCGCCAAACCCGGCAGCAGCTCTGAGCCTGCCAACGCCAAGCTCACGCCGCAGACGACGCCGTCAAACGCGCCGCCTACGGGAGGAGCGCGTCCGAACGTCCAGGAGCGCGCCAATACGATCAGTCCCGCGAACACGGCGAATACGGCCAATGCGCCGGCAAAGCCCGGGGAGACCAAGCTGACCCCGCCATCGCCGCCTGCGCAGTCGCACGCCAATGTGCAGCCGGTCGAGAAGCCGGCTCTGCGCGAGAAGCTGGCGGCGCCGCCGACGCAGGCCAAGCCGACCTCGCCGCCACCCCCTGTCACCCATGTTGCGCCGCCATCGCGGCCGACCCCGCCGCCGCGACCCCAGGCTGTGGCGAGGCCCACGCCGCCGCCTCCGCCGCCTCCGCCGCGTCCGGCCGCGCCCCCGCCGCGCGTGGCATCGCCTCCGCCGTCACGGCCCGCGCCACCACCGGTTGCAGCCGCAAGGCCAGCGCCACCGCCGGTTGCTCGACCGGCACCACCACCGCCGCCCCGGGTCGCCGCTGCGCCGCCGCGCCCGGCAGCTCCCCCGCGTCCTGCGGCGCCGGCGGCCAAGAAATGCCCGCCCAACCAGCCGAAATGCTAGGGATCAGGGTGGTATCAGGGGAAGGGGCCTTTCGCGGACCGTAAACGTCCCGAAAGGCCCTTATTTCCTTGCTTCTGGCCGAAATGGCGCTATACAGCGCGCCATCTCACACGGAAACATGGCTCACAAGGCCGTCCGGTGGCAGCCGGGGCGAGAACGCTCCGTTTTGCTCACACGTTTCCGGAGGAACCAACCGGAGAATTAGAACTATGGCGCTACCCGATTTCACCATGCGTCAGCTGCTCGAAGCTGGCGTGCACTTTGGTCACCAGTCTCACCGCTGGAATCCGAAAATGGCACCGTTCATTTTCGGGACCCGCAACAACATCCACATCGTCGATCTCGCCCAGACCGTGCCGATGCTGCACCAGGCCCTCCAGGCCGTCAGCGACACCGTTGCGAAGGGCGGCCGCATCCTTTTCGTCGGCACCAAGCGCCAGGCGCAGGACGGCGTTGCCGATGCTGCCAAGCGCTGCGCGCAGTACTTCGTCAATTCGCGCTGGCTCGGCGGCACGCTGACCAACTGGAAGACGATCTCGGCCTCAATCAAGCGTCTGCGTCACCTCGATGAGGTGCTGGCCGGCGGCGAAGCCAACTCCTACACCAAGAAGGAGCGCCTGACGCTGCAGCGCGAGCGCGACAAGCTCGACCGTTCGCTCGGCGGCATCAAGGACATGGGCGGCCTGCCCGACATGATCTTCGTGATCGACACCAACAAGGAAGACATCGCGATCCAGGAAGCCCAGCGGCTCAACATCCCGGTCGCGGCGATCGTCGACACCAATTCGGATCCGAAGGGCATCACCTATGTGGTGCCGGGCAATGACGACGCGGGCCGTGCGATCTCGCTCTATTGCGATCTCATCGCGCGTGCGGCGATCGACGGCATCTCGCGGGCTCAGGGCGATTCCGGCATCGACATCGGTGCATCGGCCCAGCCGCTCGCCGAGGACCTGCCGTCCACCGGCGGCTTCCAGGGCCTTGCCGGTCCGCGCGGCACGGCCGACGACCTCAAGAAGCTCCCGGGCGTGTCGGGCGCGATCGAGAAGAAGTTCAACGACCTCGGCATCTTCCACTACTGGCAGCTCGCCGAGCTCGACCACGACACCGCGCACAAGATCGGCGAAGAGGTCGGTCTGCCCAGCCGTGCGGACGCCTGGGTGGCCAAGGCCAAGGCGCTGACCGCGGAAGCGGAATAGTCAAAAAGAGCGATGGGTTGGCCGGTTATGTTCCGGCCACCATTTCAGTTGACGCGAATTCCTGAGATGGACCGCGGCGGGGCAATTTGAGTGCCACGCCGCGGCAAACCGGCAGGCAAGAAGGATTTTCAACGATGGCAACGATCACTGCTGCGATGGTCAAGGACCTGCGCGAGTCCACCGGCGCAGGCATGATGGACTGCAAGGCTGCGCTCACCGAGACCAGCGGCGACATGGAAGCGGCGCAGGACTGGCTGCGCAAGAAGGGCCTGTCCAAGGCCGCCAAGAAGTCCGGCCGCGTCGCGGCCGAGGGCCTGATCGGCGCGCTCACCAGGGGCCCCAAGGGCGTCGTGGTCGAGGTCAACTCCGAGACCGACTTCGTCGCCCGCAACGGCCAGTTCCAGGGCCTCGTCAAGATGATCGCCCAGGTCGCATTCGACGCGGGTGCGGACGTCGAGAAGATCAAGGCCGCCAAGGTCGGTGACGTCACGATCGAGGCTGCAATCAATGATGCGATCGCCACCATCGGCGAGAACATGACGCTGCGCCGCGCCGCCTCGCTCGAAGTGAGCCAGGGCGTGGTGTCGAGCTACGTCCATGGCGCGGTGATCGACGGCGCCGGCAAGATGGGCGTGATCGTGGCGCTGGAATCGCCCGGCAAGGCCGACGAACTCGCCGCGCTCGGCCGCCAGATTGCGATGCATGTCGCGGCCGCCAATCCGCTCGCGCTCGAGCCGTCCGGCCTCGATCCGGCGGTTGTGAAGCGCGAGAAGGACGTCCTTGCCGACAAATATCGTCAGCAGGGCAAGCCCGAGAACGTGATCGAGAAGATCGTCGAGTCCGGCCTGAAGACCTACTACAAGGAAGTCTGCCTGCTCGAGCAGGCCTTCATCCACGACACCGGCAAGTCGGTGGCGCAGGCGGTGAAGGAAGCCGAGGGCAAGGTCGGCGGCCCCGTGAAAATCGCGGGCTTTGTGCGCTATGCTCTCGGCGAGGGAATCGAGAAGCAGGAAAGCGACTTCGCGGCTGAAGTCGCGGCGGCCAGCGGCAAGAAGTAAACGCCGGAACGTTCCTTCCGGCGTGCCGCCGGAAGCGGCGGCCGGACGAGGAAAGTGCTCATGACTGATCCGGTCTACCGTCGCGTGGTGATCAAGCTGTCCGGCGAATACCTCGCTGGGCAGCAGGGGTTTGGCATCGATCAGCCGACCGTCGACCGGGTTGCCGATGACCTGATCGCTGCACGCCATCTTGGCACCGAGGTTGCGGTCGTGATCGGCGGCGGCAACATCGTGCGCGGCGTCGAGGTGTCCTCCCGTGGCGTGTCGCGGCCGACCGGCGACACCATGGGCATGCTTGCCACCATGATGAACTGCCTCGCGCTGGAGGCGGCAATCGAGCGCAAGGGCACGCCGGCGCGCACACTGTCGGCGTTCGTCATGCCCGAGATTTCCGAGCTGTTCACCCGCACTGCGGCGCACAAATATCTCGCCGAGGGTCGAATCGTGCTGCTCGGCGGCGGAACCGGCAATCCGTTCTTCACGACCGACACCACGGCAGTGCTGCGTGCCGCCGAGATCGGCGCGGAAGCGGTCCTGAAGGCGACCAATGTCGACGGCGTCTACTCGGCCGACCCGAAGAAGGATCCAACCGCCAAGCGATTCGACCGCCTGACGCATTCGCAGGCGATCGAGGGCGGCTACAAGGTGATGGATGCGACCGCCTTCGCGCTTGCCCGCGAGACGTCGCTGCCTATCATCGTGTTCTCGATCGCGGAGCCCGGTTCGATCGGCGCGATTCTGCGCGGCGTCGGCCACGGGACGATCGTCGCTGGCTGACGGCCCATCGGGCGTCCTCGGTGAGGGCGCGGGGCGCGGCGCCAGGTTTTTGAAGGAGAAGCGTGATGGCCACGGGTAATTTCGACCTCAACGAAGTGAAGCGCCGCATGCAGGGCGCCGTCCAGTCTCTCAAGCACGAGCTCGGTGGCTTGCGCACGGGGCGCGCCTCCGCCTCGATGCTCGATCCGGTCCAGGTCGAAGCCTATGGCAGCCACATGCCGCTCAACCAGCTTGCCACCGTCAGCGTGCCGGAGCCGCGGCTGATCTCGGTGCAGGTCTGGGACAAGTCGATGGTCAAGCCGGTCGAGAAGGCGATCGTCGATTCCAATCTCGGCCTGTCGCCCGCGACCGAAGGCCAGGTGCTGCGCCTGCGCATCCCCGAGTTGAACGAAGAGCGGCGCAAGGAATTGGTGAAGGTCGCGCATAAATATGCGGAAGCTGCCAAGGTCGCCGCACGCCACGTCCGTCGCGACGGCCTCGACGTCCTGAAGAAGCTCGAGAAGAACCACGAAATGTCGGAGGACGACCAGAAGCGTCACGCCGACGAGGTGCAGAAGGCGACCGACGGCACGATCACCGAGATCGACCAGTTGCTGGCGGCCAAGGAAAAAGAAATTCTCACCGTCTAGAGCAGCCTCTATGCCCAACGCCGCCGCGCCCGTCACGGAAGGACCCGACCGGTCCGAGGCGCCCGCGCATGTCGCCATCATCATGGATGGCAACGGGCGCTGGGCGGCTGCGCGCGGACTGCCGCGGGCCGAAGGCCATCGCCGTGGGGTGGAGGCGTTGCGCCGCGTCGTGCGTGCGTCGCACGAGCTCGGCATCCGCTATCTCACTATCTTCTCCTTCAGTTCGGAGAACTGGTCGCGCCCGGCGAGCGAGATCGGTGATCTCTTCGGCCTGTTGCGGCGCTTCATCCGCAATGATCTTGCGACCCTGCATCGCGATGGCGTCAAGGTGCGCATCATCGGCGAGCGGGAAGGGCTGGAAGGCGATATTTGCGCGCTGCTGAACGAGGCAGAGGAGCTAACGCGCGACAACACGCGGCTTACGCTCGTCGTCGCCTTCAACTACGGCTCGCGGCAGGAGATCGCGAAAGCTGCGCAGAAGCTCGCGCGCGAGGTTGCGGACGGCC
This sequence comes from Bradyrhizobium neotropicale, assembly GCF_001641695.1. Classification (GTDB taxonomy): domain Bacteria; phylum Pseudomonadota; class Alphaproteobacteria; order Rhizobiales; family Xanthobacteraceae; genus Bradyrhizobium; species Bradyrhizobium neotropicale. The sequence continues at coordinate 123,550 of NZ_LSEF01000064.1, read as the reverse complement.
GGCGCGATCCGGCCTCGATCGATGCCGAGGCGCTGGGCGCCCATCTGGATGCGCCTGACATTCCCGATCCCGACCTCATCATCCGCACCAGCGGCGAGCAGCGCCTGTCCAATTTCCTGATGTGGCAGGCCGCCTATAGCGAGCTCGTATTCGTGCCGATCCACTGGCCCGATTTCGACAAGGCCGCGCTCGAAAGCGCGATCGCCGAGTTTGCCAGGCGCGAGCGCCGTTTCGGCGGCCTGGTCGCGAAAACCGCCTCGTGAGCGAGCCCGACGCCGCACCGGCCGGCTCGGCGCCGGCCTCCAGCAATCTCGTGATGCGGGTGGCCGCAGCCATCGTGCTGGCGCCGCTCGCCATTGCGCTGGCCTATGCCGGCGGCTGGCTGTGGGCGTTTCTTGTCACCCTGGTGTCGATCGGACTGTTCGCGGAATGGCTGATGGTGGTGGGAGCGACGGCGGTCGCTTTGACCGGGACTGGGACGATCGTCCTCGCCATCATGGGCTTCTGTGTCGCCTTTGGCGCGCTCAAGCTTGCCGTCATCATCGGCTGCATCGGGGGCGCTGTGATTGTGTTGCTCGCCGGGGGCAAGCGGGTCTGGGCCGCTTCCGGTTTTGCCTACGCAGCGGCGGCGCTGCTCGCCTCGATCCTGGCGCGGCAGGATCCCGTCGATGGCTTCGCCGCGTTGATGTTCGTGCTGCTCGTGGTCTGGGCGACCGACATCGGAGGCTATTTCGCCGGCCGCGGCATCGGCGGGCCGAAGCTGTGGCCGCGCGTGAGCCCCAAAAAGACATGGGCCGGGGCGCTCGGCGGCTTCGCGGCGAGCCTCGTGGTTGCGGCGGGCTTTGCGGCTGGCGGGCTCGGAAAGGCGGTTCCGCTACTGCTTGTCAGCGCCATCCTGTCGGTGGTCTCGCAGCTCGGCGATCTCTTCGAATCCGCGGTGAAACGGCGCTTCGGTGTCAAGGATTCCAGTCACTTAATTCCCGGCCATGGCGGACTTATGGACCGTCTGGACGGCTTTGTCGCTGCCATCCTGATGGCATGGATTATCGGCTTCCTACGCCATGGTGTGCATAGCGCTGGAAGCGGTCTTATGGTTTGGTGATCAGATGAGCGCAGTTCCTTTGCGTAACAACAAGGCTGCGGCGGCTGCCGCGCGCAGCGTGACCGTCCTTGGCGCCACCGGCTCGATCGGTGACAGCACGATGGACCTCATTCGCGCAGCGCCCGAGCGCTATCGCGTCGAGGCGCTGACGGCGAACGGCAATGTCGCGGCGCTGGCAAAGCTCGCCAAGGAGTTTTCGGCGCGCTTCGTCGCCATTGCCGACACCTCCAAGCTTGCCGAGCTCAAGGCCGCACTGGCCGGGACCGGCACCGAATGTGGCGCCGGCGAAAGCGCGGTGATCGAGGCTGCCGCCCGTCCGGCCGATTGGGTGATGGCCGCGGTGAGCGGTGCGGCCGGACTGAAGCCGGCACTGGCTGCGGTCGATCGCGGCGCGCATGTCGCTCTCGCCAACAAGGAATGTCTGGTCTGCGCCGGCGATTTCTTCATGCAGCGCGCCGCCAAGGCAGGGGCCTGCATCCTGCCGGCCGATTCCGAGCACAACGCGCTGTTCCAGGCGCTGGGCTCGGGCAATCGCGACGAGCTCGTGCGCGTCATCATCACGGCCTCGGGCGGCCCGTTCCGGACCTGGAAGCCTGCCGATATCGAGCAGGCGACGCTCGAACAGGCCTTGAAGCACCCGAACTGGAGCATGGGCCAGAAGATCACGATCGATTCCGCCTCGATGATGAACAAGGGGCTCGAGGTGATCGAAGCGTCCTATCTGTTCGCGCTGACGCCGGACGAGATCGATGTCCTCGTTCATCCGCAGTCGATCATCCACGGCATGGTCGAGTTTTCCGATCGCTCGGTCGTGGCCCAGCTCGGCGCGCCCGACATGCGCACCCCGATCGCCCACTGCCTCGGCTGGCCCGACCGGATCAAGGGACCGGCGGCCAAGCTCGATCTGGCCAAGATCGGCCAGCTCACCTTCGAGGCTCCGGATTTCGATCGCTTCCCCGGGCTTCGCCTGGCCTACGATTCGCTTCGGACAGGGAAGGGGGCGACCACGGTCTACAACGCCGCCAATGAGGTCGCGGTGGCGGCGTTCATCGCCGGAAAGATCAGGTTCGGCGCCATTGCGCGGCTGGTCGAAGCCACGCTGGACGACTGGATTCGGGGCGGCAACCAAGCCCCTCTGACGTCCGCCGACGATGCCATCTCCGTTGACCATGTTGCGCGAAATAGAGCCGCCGCCCTATTGCCTCAAATTGCCTTAAAGGCATCCTAGATGGCTTGGGGCCAGGGCCTTACGGCGCTGGGTGAGAGAATCGATGTCTGATTTTTTTCTGCATAGTTTCAATACGTTGAGCCATGGGCTCCTTGGCTACGCGGTCCCCTTCCTGTTCGTCCTGACGATTGTCGTGTTCTTCCATGAGCTCGGCCATTTCCTGGTCGCGCGCTGGGCCGGCGTTCGCGTGCTGACCTTCTCGCTTGGCTTCGGTCCCGAGCTGGTCGGCTTCAACGACCGCCACGGCACCCGTTGGAAGATTTCGGCGATCCCGCTCGGCGGCTATGTCAAATTCTTCGGCGATGAGAGCGAGGCCTCGACGCCGTCAGCCGCGACGCTCGAGGCCATGACCCCCGAAGAGCGCGCCGGTAGCTTCCATCACAAGAAGGTTGGTCCCCGCGCGGCCATCGTTGCAGCCGGGCCGATCGCCAATTTCATCCTCGGCGCCCTGATTTTCGCGGGCATGGCCCTGTACTACGGTAAACCGAGCACGATCGCGCGTGTGGACGGTGTCGTGGCCGATGGCGTCGCCGCGGTAGCCGGTTTCAAAGTCGGCGACGTCGTCGTCCAGATCGATGGCAAGCCGATCGAGAGCTTTTCCGACATGCAGCGGATCGTTGCGATGAACGCGGGTTCCGCGCTGGCTTTCCAGGTCAAGCGGGACGGCGCCGTCGTGACGCTCAACGCGACGCCGGCGCTGCAGGAGCGCAAGGATCCCTTCGGCAACAAGCATCGCATCGGCGTGCTCGGCGTCGAGCATAAGTCGCAGGCCGGTGAAGTCTCGACCACGCCCGTCGGCTATGTCGAGGCCCTCAAGATCGGCGTCGAGCAGGTCTGGTTCATCATCTCCAGCACGTTCAAGTTCCTGGGCTCGCTGTTCGTGGGGACCGGCAATCCGGGCGAGGTGAGCGGTGTCATCGGCATCGCGAAGATGTCGGGGCAGGCGGCCAGCGCCGGGTTCCAATTCGTCATCAACCTCTGTGCCGTGCTGTCGGTCTCGATCGGCCTTTTGAACCTGTTCCCGATTCCGCTGCTCGATGGTGGTCACCTTTTGTTCTATGTGGCGGAGGTGGTGCGTGGGCGGCCGCTTTCGGAGCGGACTCAGGAGATGGGGTTCCGAATCGGGCTGGGACTTGTGCTGATGTTGATGGTGTTTGCGACCTACAACGACATCCTTCGGATGGCGGCATCGTGATACGGGCTTTTTTGTGACGTTGTTTTTAAGCAACGTCTTGGAACGAAATTGAAATTGCGGCGCGCGCGGCCGTTTGCGACGTCGGGGAAATTAGCTACAAGCGGCGTGAACTTGGGGAATCTCCCAGACCGGCTTTGGGGTTGGGTCTGGTACGGAATGATAAGGCGGCGTTGCGCATGAAGTTTGGACTGCGACTCCGGGGGGGCTTGCTCGCAACCCTGATCATGTTCGGCGCGCCGGTGGTTGCCCCGGTTGGGGCTGTTTTCGTGTCTTCGTCTGCGCTTGCCCAGACCGTCCAGTCGATTTCCGTCGAAGGAAATCGCCGTGTCGAGGTGGAGACGATCCGTTCCTATTTCAAGCCGGGCCCTGGCGGCCGCCTGGATCAGGCCTCGATCGATGACGGCCTCAAGGCGCTGATCGAGACCGGCCTGTTCCAGGACGTGAAGATCAACCGCGGCCCCGGTGGCAACATCATCGTTTCCGTGGTCGAAAATCCCGTGATCGGCCGCATTGCCTTCGAGGGCAACAAGAAGATCAAGGACGAGCAGCTCACCGCCGAGGTCCAGTCCAAGGCGCGCGGCACGTTCTCCCGCGCCATGGTGCAGTCCGATACGCTGCGAATCGCCGAGATCTATCGCCGCTCGGGCCGTTATGACGTGCGCGTCACGCCCGAGATCATCGAGCAGCCCAACAATCGCGTCGACCTCATCTTCACGATCGATGAGGGCGCCAAGACCTCGGTCAAGTCGATTGAATTCATCGGCAACAACGCCTTTTCGTCCTATCGCTTGCGGGACGTCATCAAGACTCACGAATCGAATCTGCTGAGCTGGCTGAGCAGCGGTGACATCTACGATCCCGACCGCGTCGAGGCCGACCGCGACCTGATTCGCCGCTTTTATCTCAAGCACGGCTTCGCCGACGTGCAGGTCGTCGCCGCGCTCACCGAATACGATCCGGAGAAGAAGGGTTTCCTCGTCACCTTCAAGATCGACGAAGGCCAGCAGTACCGCGTCGGCTCGGTCGAGTTCCGCACCAGCATTGCCAATTTCGACGCGAATGTGATGCGTAGCTACTCGCGCGTGAGCGTCGGCTCGCTCTACAACGTCGAATCGGTCGAGAAATCGGTCGAGGAGATGCAGATCGAGGCGTCCCGTCGCGGCTACGCCTTCGCCGTGGTGCGTCCCGGAGGCGATCGCAATTTTGAAGCGCACTCCGTGTCCGTCGTCTTCAACATCGACGAGGGCCCGCGCACCTATATCGAGCGCATCAACATCCGCGGCAATACGCGTACGCGTGACTACGTGATCCGGCGCGAGTTCGACATCTCCGAGGGTGACGCCTACAACCGCGCGCTGGTCGACCGCGCCGAGCGCCGCCTAAAGAACCTCGACTACTTCAAGACCGTCAAGATCACCACGGAGCCCGGCTCCTCCAGCGACCGCGTGGTCCTGATCGTCGATCTCGAGGAGAAGTCGACCGGCGACTTCTCGGTGTCGGGTGGTTACTCGACGACCGACGGCGCGCTGGCCGAAGTCTCGATCTCCGAGCGCAACCTGCTGGGCCGCGGCCTGTACGCCAAGGCGGCGGTGACCTACGGCCAGTATGCGCGCGGCTACTCGCTGTCCTTCGTCGAGCCCTATCTGCTCGACTACCGCGTCGCGCTGGGTCTCGACCTCTATCAGCGCACCCAGCTGTCCAACAGCTTCATCTCCTACGGCACCAAGACGCTCGGCTTCAGCCCGCGCCTCGGCTTCAGCCTGCGGGAAGATCTGGCGCTGCAGGTGCGCTACTCGGTCTACCAGCAGGAGATCACGCTGCCGTCCTATCTGGCGGACTGTAACAACAACCAATTCCTGGCTGATGGCGTGACGCCGAATCCGGCCTTCAACCCGAGCCCGGCCTTTGCCAATGCCAATGGCATCAGCCTTGCCTCGACCAACGGCCTTGGCTGCTACGCCAACGGCGAAGCCTCGCTGCCGGTCCGCAAGGAACTCGCGGGTGGCAAGACGCTGACCTCGGCGCTCGGCTACTCGCTGAACTACAACACGCTGGACAACAACAAGAACCCGACGGACGGTCTGCTCGTCGACTTCAAGCAGGACTTCGCCGGCGTCGGCGGCGACGTCACCTACCTGAAGACCGCCGTCGATGCGAAGTACTACCAGTCGCTGGTGTCGGATCTCGTCGGCCTCGTCCATCTCCAGGGCGGCGTGCTGACCAAGATCGGCAACAACGAGCTTCGCATGCTCGATCAATTCCAGATGGGCCCGAATCTGGTCCGCGGCTTTGCCCCGAACGGCATTGGTCCGCGCGATCTGAACCCCTTCGGTACGCAGGACGCGCTTGGCGGTACCAAATACTGGGGCGCTTCGCTCGAATTGCAGATGCCGTTCTGGTTCCTGCCCAAGGAAGTGGGTCTGAAGGGCGCGGTCTACGCCGACGCCGGCGGCCTCTACGACTACCAGGGTCCGACGACGTGGCTGGCGACCAACGAATTGACCACGACGAAGAACTCGAACTGCATCCCGTCGACGATCAATCCGGCGACGCCCGGGACCTGTACCGGTCTGGTGTTTGACAACGGCAACGTGGTGCGCTCGTCGGTCGGTGTCGGTCTGATCTGGGCCTCGCCGTTCGGACCGCTGCGCTTCGACTACGCGGTGCCGCTCACCAAGGGCAAGTATGACCGTGTGCAGGAGTTCAGGTTCGGCGGCGGCACCTCGTTCTAATTCGAGCAGTAGGGCATGATCCGGATGAATTGATCCGGTTTGCGTGAGGATCGTGCCCGATCCAACAGATGAAGCATGATGCGGTCAGGCCGCATCATGCCCAAGCCGGACCGCGATGGAGTGGAATGGCGCAGCCAACCTTCTTCAGGAAGCCGCCTGCCTCAGCGCTGGCTGACATTGCCACGCTGACGAAAGCGCAACTGGTCGACCCCTCGCGGGGCGGCCACGTCATTACGGGCCTCGCTTCGCTCGACGAAGCCGGCCCGATGCATCTGACGTTCTTCGACAATCTGAAATATGCCGATCAGCTCAAGGCGACCAAGGCCGGCGCCTGCCTGGTGAGCCCGCGCTTCGAGGCCCGGGTGCCCGCGCATGTGGCCGTGCTGCGGGTGGCGCAGCCGTTCCGCGCCTTCGTCGGGATCGCGCGGGAATGGCACGGCGATGCGCTCCGGCCGCAATCCTGGGTCGGCAATGACGGCATCGCGCCGTCGGCCATCATCGATCCCACAGCGCGGCTCGAGGACGGCGTTATCGTCGATCCCCTGGCCGTCATCGGTCCGGACGTCGAGATCGGCACCGGCACCGTGGTCGGCGTAGGGGCAGTGATCGGCCCCGGCGTCAAGATTGGCCGTGATTGCAATGTCGGCGCCCGCACCGCCATCCAGTGCGCCCTGATCGGCAACAACGTGCTGATCCATCCGGGCTGCTCGATTGGCCAGGACGGCTACGGCTTCATCTTCTTCGGTCCCGAGGGCCATCTGAAGGTGCCCCAGACCGGACGGGTGCTGATCCAGAACGACGTCGAGATCGGCGCTGGTACCACCATCGACCGCGGTAGCTTGCGCGACACCGTGATCGGCGAGGGCACCAAAATCGACAATCAGGTCCAGATCGGCCACAATGTCACCATCGGCCGACACTCCCTGCTGGCGGCCCAGATCGGGCTCGCCGGTAGCCTGACGATCGGAGACAACGTGGCGCTGGGAGCAAAGGTTGGCATCAACAATCACCTCAAAATCGGTGATGGGGCTCAGGTCACCGCGATGAGCGGCGTCAAGGACGATATCCCGGCAGGCGGACGTTGGGGCGGTTTCTTTGCCAAGCCGACCAAGCAGTGGTTCAAGGAGATCATCGCGGTGGAGCGTCTGGTGCGCGACAGCAAGGCCGATCCGAAGGACGAGGGGCGGGAATGACTGAGGAAGCACCGATCAGGTTCGAGCTGGTGGACATCAATGCGATTCTGCGCACGCTCCCACATCGCTTCCCGATGCTGCTGATCGACCGGGTGATCAACATCCGGACCGACTACAGCGGCATCGGCATCAAGAACGTCACCTTCAACGAGCCCGCCTTTCAGGGACACTTCCCGGAGCGGCCGGTTTACCCGGGTGTCATGATGATCGAAGCGATGGCGCAGACCGCGGGCGTGATCGGCATCACGTCGGTCGAGGGCACCGAGAAGCCGCGGGCGGTGTATTTCCTCACCATCGACAAGTGCAAATTCCGTAAGCCCGTGCTGCCGGGCGACACCATCGAGTATCACATGCGTTCGCTGGGGCGCCGCAAGACGATGTGGTGGTTTCACGGCGATGCCAAGGTCAACGGCCAGGTCGTCGCCGAGGCCGATGTCGGCGCCATGCTGACGGATTGAGCGCTGGGGCGCTATCACGCGCGTCACGCTTCTTAATCCACGAGATGAAGTCGTTCACGCGTCGGGGCGGCCGCTTCGGGCGACACTTGAAACACGCCGAGATGATACGTCACTGGACAGATCGGGCAAAGTCGCGCTAACCACCGGAAAACCCAGCGACTTCAACACATAATCAGACCTTCTTGATGAGTAAGATTGATCCCACCGCACGGGTGGAAGACGGCGCCGTGATCGGCGAAGGCACCGAGATCGGGCCCTATTGCATGATCGGCCCGAACGCAGTGATCGGGACGAACTGCAAGCTGATCGGGCAGGTCACTGTCATCGGCCACACCTCGATCGGGGACGGCTGCGTGATCTCGCCGTTCGCCGTGCTCGGCGGTGCACCACAGGATCTCAGCTACAAGGGCGAGCCGACGAAGCTCGAGATCGGTTCGGGCTGCACCATCCGCGAAGGCGCCACGATGAATGTCGGCACCATCAAGGGCGGCGGCCTGACGCGGGTCGGCAACGACGGCTACTTCATGAACAACAGCCATGTCGGCCATGACTGCATGGTCGGCAACAACGTGATCTTCGCGACCTCGGCGACGCTCGGCGGCCACTGCGAGATCGGCGACGCCGTCTATATCGGCGGCCTGTCCGCGGTGCATCAGTTCACGCGGATCGGTCCGCAGGTGATGGTCGGCGGCCTCTCGGGCGTGCGCGACGACGTCATTCCGTTCGGGCTGATCAACGGCCAGTACGCGGTGCTGGAAGGCCTCAACATCATCGGCATGAAACGGCGCAAGTTCACCAAGCAGCGCCTCGCGACCGTTCGCGCGTTCTATCAGCGGCTGTTCCATGGCCCCGGCATGTTCGCCGAGCGGCTCGAAGCGGTGCAGTCGCTCGCCGGCGCGGATCCCGCGATCGCCGAGATCCTCGGCTTCATCGGCAAGGGCAAACGCCCGCTCTGCCTTCCCGCCATCGCGAAATGACGCGAGGATGGCCGCCACCATGACGTCAGCGGCTCCCGAGATTGCCTCTCCCGTCGGCGTCGTCGCAGGCGGCGGCGCCATGCCGTTCGCGGTCGCCGAGTCGCTCGCCGCGCGCGGCATCACGCCGGTATTGTTTCCGCTGCGCGGCGCTTGCGATCCGGCGCGGGTGGCGCAATTCCGCCATCGCTGGATCTCGGTCGGCCAGCTCGGCCGCGCGATGCGGTTGTTTCGCGAGGAGGGCTGCCGCGACCTCATCTTCATCGGCACATTGGTGCGGCCCTCGCTCTCCGAGATCCGGTTCGACATCAAGACGCTGCGGCTGCTCGGCAGCGTCATCCGGGCCTTTCGCGGTGGTGACGATCATCTGTTGTCCGGCGTCGGGCGCCTCCTCGAGCAGGACGGATTCCGCATGGTCGGCATCAAGGACGTCGCGCCCGACCTCCTGATGCCCGAGGGCTGCATTACGCGGGCGTGGCCGGCCGATAATGCCAAGGCCGACATCGAGCGCGGGCGCGCAGTGCTGGCCGCGCTCGGGCCGTTCGACATCGGCCAGGCCGCGGTGGTGATCGACGGCCATGTTGTTGCTGTCGAGGACATCGAGGGGACCGACGCGCTGCTCGCGCGTGTCGCGCGGTTGCGCGAGGAGGGGCGCATCCGTGCTGCCATCGGCCGCGGCGTGCTCGTGAAGGCGCCGAAGAGCGGGCAGGACCTACGCTTCGACCTGCCGACGATCGGCCCGCGCACCATCGCGGGCGTCGCCGCCGCAGGGCTCGCCGGCGTCGCCGTCATCGCCGGCAACACCATCGCCGCCGAGCCGCAGGCGATGATCGAGCTTGCCGACGCAAAATTTGTTTTCGTCATGGGCCTGTCCGCGTGATGCAGGGGCGGAATCCAGAACGAAAGATATTCCTGATCGCGACGGAGGAATCCGGCGACCGGCTCGGCAGCGCGCTGATGAAGGTGCTGCGCCAGCGGCTCGGCGATGGCGTGCAGTTCGAGGGCGTCGGCGGCCGCACCATGGCGCGCGAAGGCCTCAACTCGCTTTTTCCGATCGAGGAGCTGTCGATCGTCGGCTTCGCCGCCGTCTTGCAGCAATTGCCGAAGATTTTGCGGCTGATCCGCGAGACCGCAGATGCCGTGACGGAGGCCGCGCCCGACGCGCTCGTCATCATCGACAGCCCCGATTTCACGCATCGCGTCGCGCGCCGTGTCCGCGCGCGCAATCCCGCGATCCCGATCGTCAATTATGTGTCGCCATCGGTGTGGGCCTGGCGGCCGGGCAGGGCACGCGTCATGCTCCGCTATGTCGATCACGTGCTCGGCCTTCTGCCGTTCGAGCCGGAGGAGTACCGCAAGCTGCGCGGGCCGCCATGCAGCTATGTCGGCCATCCCCTGATCGAGCAGCTGCCGTCGCTGCGGCCGAATACCGAGGAGCAGAAGTGCCGCGATGGCGAGCCGCCGGTGCTCCTGGTGCTGCCCGGCAGCCGGCGCAGCGAGATCAGGCATCATCTCGAGGTGTTCGGCGCCGCGCTCGGCCGGTTGCAGGCCGAAGGGCGCGCGTTCGAATTGATGCTGCCGACCATGCCGCATCTGGAAGCGACGGTGCGCGAGGGCGTAGCGAACTGGCAAATCAAGCCGCAGATCGTGGTCGGTGAAGCCGAGAGGCGGGCCGCCTTCCGCATCGCCCACGCGGCGTTGGCGAAATCCGGCACGGTGACGCTCGAGCTTGCGCTGTCGGGAATTCCGATGGTGACGGCATATCGCGTCGGCGCGGTCGAGGCCTTCATCCTGCGCCGGGCGATCCAAGTCTCCTCGGTCATCCTCGCCAATCTCGTGATCGGCCGCGACGTGATCCCCGAATTCCTGCAGGAGAACTGCACGCCGGAAAAACTCGCGCAGGCGCTCGAAGAGGTTCTGACGGAGTCGCCGCTGCGGAGGCAGCAGGTCGAAGCCTTCGCCGAGCTCGACACCATCATGTCGACCGGCAACAAATCGCCGAGCGTGCTCGCCGCCGACATCGTGCTTGCGACGATGCGGAAGGGACGGACGTTGCGCTAAGCGCCGGCTCTCAAATCGTAGGGTGGGCAAAGCGAAGCGTGCCCACCAATTTCGGATAGCTGTGTGGATCGATGGTGGGCACGGCACTTCGCGCCTTTGCCCACCCTACTGACATGACGGTGTCAGCAGCCGGCGAGGATGATCACAACCGTAATCGAAACGCTGCGAGGGGCTTGCTGATGGCACGATACCGGCTGCATTGCGTGGGGGCGTCCGGCAATTCGTTCAAGGTCGCCCTCTTTCTCAACTGCGCCGGGATCGACTGGGAGCCGGTCGGCGTCGACTTTGCCGGCGGCGAGACCCGCGACGCGATTTGGCGTCATGAGACCAACCAGATGGGCGAGATCCCGGTGCTCGAGGTCGAGGGGCGGTATTTGAGCCAGTCGGGTGCGATCCTGCTGTGGCTCGCCGAGACCCATGGCGTGTTCGGTCCGTCGAGCGCGGAGGAGAGGTTCGAGACAGCGCGCTGGCTGCTGTTCGACAACCATAAGTTCACCGGCAATTTTGCTGCTCACCGGGTGCTGCAATCCATGACGCCGGCGCTGCTGCATACGGACGTGCTGGCCTACATGAGAGCGAGGGTTCAGAGCGCCTTTTCGATCGTCGACGAGCATCTCGCCAACCGGCGTTTCATCCTGGGCGACCGGCCGACGATCGTCGATTTCTCGCTCGTTGGATATCTGTACTACCCGGTCGAGGAAACGGGCTTCGATCTTTGCACGGCTTTCCCGGCGATCGATGCGTGGCGCGCGCGCATCGCGGCCCTGGCGGGCTGGCGGCCGCCCTATGAGATGATGCCGGTGGGAAACTCATTGCCGGTGGTCCGGTCCGCGACCGCAACCTTACGCTCATAGGCGGGCGGACAGGCTCATCCGAACATACGCATGTGCAAAACGAAAACGGCGCCACCGCATGGTGACGCCGCTTCGTTTGGCCTTGAGGCCGATCTTACTTGCGATCGCCGATCGGCACGTAGTCGCGCTTGGGGACGCCGGTGTAGAGCTGACGCGGGCGGCCGATCTTCTGCTGCGGATCCTCGATCATCTCGCTCCACTGGCTGATCCAGCCGACGGTGCGGGCGACCGCGAACAGCACGGTGAACATCGAGACCGGGAAGCCCATCGCCTTCAGCGTGATGCCCGAATAGAAGTCGACGTTCGGGTAGAGCTTGCGGTCGATGAAGTACTGGTCGCTGAGCGCGATCTTTTCGAGCTCCAGCGCCACCTTCAGCATCGGATCGTCGCCATGGCCGGTCTCCTTGAGCACGGCGTGACACATCTTCTGCATGATCTTGGCGCGCGGATCGTAGTTCTTGTAGACGCGGTGGCCGAAGCCCATCAGGCGGACTTCGCTGTTCTTGTCCTTCACCTTGGCGATGAATTCCGGGATCTTGTCCACCGTGCCGATGCCGTAGAGCATGTTCAGCGCGGCCTCGTTGGCGCCGCCATGCGCCGGGCCCCAGAGGCAGGCGATGCCGGCCGCGATGCAGGCGAACGGGTTGGCGCCCGAGGAGCCGGCGATGCGCACCGTCGAGGTCGAGGCGTTCTGCTCGTGGTCGGCGTGCAGGATGAAGATCTTCTCCAGCGCGTCGGCGAGAACCGGGCTGACCTTGTAGTCCTCGCAGGGCACCGCGAAGCACATGTTGAGGAAGTTCTCGGCGAAGCCGAGCGAGTTCTTCGGATACACGAAGGGCTGGCCGACGGTGTACTTGTAGGCCATTGCGGCCAGCGTCGGAATTTTCGCGATCATGCGCATCGAGGCGATCATGCGCTGCTTCGTATCGTTGATGTCGGTGGAGTCGTGGTAGAACGCGGCGAGCGCGCCGACGGCCGCCACCATGATCGCCATCGGATGGGCGTCGCGGCGGAAGCCCTGGAAGAAGCGGGCCATCTGCTCGTGCACCATCGTGTGATGGGTCACGCGGTAGTCGAAGTCCTTCTTCTGGGCCGCAGTCGGCAGGTTTCCGTAGAGCAGGAGATAGCAGGTCTCCAGGAAGTCGCCGTGCTCGGCGAGCTGCTCGATCGGATAGCCGCGGTATTCCAAGACGCCCGCGTCACCGTCGATATAGGTGATCTTGGACTGGCAGCTCGCGGTCGAGGTGAAGCCGGGGTCGTAGGTGAACAGGCCAGACTGGCCGTAGAGCTTGCCGATATCGACGACATCAGGCCCGATGCTGCCGCTGAGGATCGGGAGATCGTAATTCTTGTTTCCGACCGTCAGCGTAGCGGTCTTATTGCTTGGTTTTGCGTCCATCGTAGGTCCCCGATGTATGGTGAAACGGGCCGGACCCGGAGACCCCTGAGATGATGGGGCTGGCCGGATATTCCAGAAGGTACGGGTGAGATGGGTATATTATTGCTGTGTGCGCTGCAAGATCGCCGCGCACGTGGTCGACTTACGTCGTAGCCTGATCCTCGAGCCGGCCGAGGCTCTCCTGGCATCCCAGGACGTCCAAAACCTCGAAAATTCCGGGCGAAGTCGTCCGTCCCGTCAGCGCCGCCCGCAGCGGCTGGGCGACTGCGCCGAGCTTGAGACTATTTTCCTCCGCGAAAATGCGCAGCGCAGCTTCAGTAGAGGCCGCGCTCCACGTCTCGACTTTTTCCAGCGCGGAATGAAGCAGGCCGATCAATTTGCGGTTTTCGCTCGTCAATAGCGCCGCCGCCTTGGCATCAAGCTCAAGCGGCCGGTCGGCGAAGATGAAATAGGCGCCATCGATCAGCTCGATCAGTGTCTTGGCGCGCTCCTTCAGCGCCGGCATGGCCTTGAGCAGCTGCGCGCGCGTGGTGTCGTTTAACTTGGCCTTAAGCTCGCCCCGACCAGGCACGTAATCCAGCACGTCCTCGAACATCTTCACGAGTGATTGATCGTCGGCGTTGCGGATGTAGTGGCCGTTGAGGTTCTCCAGCTTGGCGAAATCGAAGCGGGCGGCGGCGCGGCCGACGCCAGAGAGGTCGAACGCCGCGATCATCTCCTCGGTCGAGAAGATCTCCTGGTCGCCATGGCTCCAGCCAAGGCGGACGAGGTAATTGCGCAGCGCGGCGGGCAGATAGCCCATCGCACGGTAGGCGTCGACGCCGAGCGCGCCGTGGCGCTTGGACAGCTTTGAGCCGTCCGGGCCGTGGATGAGGGGGATGTGCGACATGCTCGGCAGCGCCCAGCCCATCGCATCGTAGATCTGCTTCTGGCGCGCGGCGTTGATCAGGTGATCGTCGCCGCGGATGACGTGGGTGACGCCCATGTCGTGGTCGTCGACCACCACCGCGAGCATGTAGGTCGGTGTGCCATCGCCGCGCAGCAGGACGAGGTCGTCGAGGTTCTCGTTCTGCCAGACCACGCGGCCCTGGACCTGGTCCTCGATCACGGTCTCACCGGTCTGCGGCGCGCGCAGCCGGATCGTCGGCTTCACGTCGCTTGGCGCCGCCGCCGGATCACGGTCGCGCCACATGCCGTCATAGAGGCGGGTGCGGCCTTCCGCGCGCGCCCTCTCGCGCATCGCGGCGAGCTCCTCGGCCGTGGCGTAGCAGCGATATGCCTTGCCGTCGGCGAGCAGCCGCTCGGCGACCTCGCGATGACGGGCGGCGCGGCTGAACTGGTAGATGACGTCGCCGTCCCAGCCAAGCTCCAGCCATTTAAGGCCGTCGAGGATGGCCTCGATCGCCTCCTTGGTGGAACGCTCCCGGTCGGTGTCCTCGATCCGGAGCAGCATCTTGCCGCCGTGCTTCTTCGCATAGAGCCAGTTGAACAGCGCCGTGCGGGCGCCTCCGATATGGAGGAAGCCGGTCGGCGAGGGGGCGAAGCGCGTGACGATTTGAGGTGTGGTCATTCGATAACGAGCTGGGACGGTAAAGTTGTGGCGCGACCGTGTATCATAGGGTTGGGAGATTTTGCCAATGCTAATCCAGGTCGTTCATAGCCATCCGCTCGCAGATAGCTACAATCATGCGTTGTTCCAGACCATCGTCGAGACGCTGAAGCGCCGGCACGAGGTGATCGCGACCGATCTTTACCGCGAGGGGTTTTCCCCGGCGATGACCGCGGCGGAGCGGCGCAGCTACTATGAGGGCTCCTATGCCGGCGACGCGGTCGCGCGCCTCATCGGGGACTTGCGGCGGGCCGATGGCATCATCTTCTGCTTTCCGCATTGGTGGTTCTCGATGCCTGCCATGCTCAAGGGCTATTTCGACCGGGTCTGGGCGCCCGGAACGGCTTTTGCCCACGATCTGAGCGGCGGTCGCATCAGGCCGCTGCTGACCAATATCCGCCTGTTCGGCGTCGTGACGAGCTACGGCTCGCCGTGGTGGCTGACTCGGATCGTCATGCAAGACCCCGGCCGCAAGGTGCTGTTTCGAGCGCTGAAGCCGATGTGCGGACCTGGTGTTCGCTCGTTCCATCTGGCGCACTACGATATGGATCGGTCCACGCCGGCATCCCGGGCTGCCTTTGTCGAGCGCGTCCGCGCCAGGATCGCCGAAGTTTGATCGGGAGGGAGGCATGGGGCTTGGCCTAGAGGCTCGAATTTGGCAGAAGGGCCGCTGATTTCCCTACAGGATTTTCGGATGAGCACAGAACCGGTGGCGACTGAGGTTGGGCGCGATTTCATTCGTGACATCATTCAGGCCGACCTCGATCAGGCCAAATACAAGGAGATCGTGACCCGGTTCCCGCCGGAGCCGAACGGCTACCTGCATATCGGCCACGCCAAGTCGATCGCGCTCAACTTCGGCATCGCCCAGGAGTTTCCGGGCCGCTGCCATCTGCGTTTCGACGACACCAATCCGGTCAAGGAAGAGCAGGAATATATCGATTCCATCCAGGCCGACGTGCACTGGCTCGGCTTCGACTGGGGCAAGAACCTGTTCTTCGCCTCGGACTATTTCGAACGCCTGTACGAATGGGCCGAGAAGCTGATCCGCGACGGGCTCGCTTATGTCGACGACCAGACCCAGGAGGAGATCCGTACCTCCCGCGGCACGCTGACCGAGCCCGGCAGGAACTCGCCATACCGCGACCGCACGGTCGAGGAAAATCTCGACCTGTTCCGCCGCATGAAGGCGGGCGAATTCCCGAACGGCACGCGCGTGCTGCGGGCGAAGATCGACATGGCCTCGCCCAACATCAACCTGCGCGATCCCGTGATGTACCGCATCCTGCATGCGCACCATCCGCGCACCGGCGACAAATGGTGCATCTATCCGAGCTACGACTACGCCCACGGCCAGTCGGACGCGATCGAGAGCATCACCCATTCGATCTGCACGCTGGAGTTCGAGGATCACCGGCCGCTCTATGACTGGTTCATCGAGAAGCTGCCGGTGCCGTCCGAGCCGCACCAGTACGAATTCGCACGGCTGAACCTGACCTACACGCTGCTGTCCAAGCGTGTGCTGACCCAGCTCGTCCGCGACGGCCATGTCGCGGGCTGGGACGATCCGCGCATGCCGACCATGGCGGGCATGCGCCGCCGCGGCGTGCCGCCGGCGGCGCTGCGCGAGTTCGTCAAGCGCATCGGTGTGGCGAAAGCCAACAGCGTGGTCGACGTCGGCATGCTCGAATTCTGCATCCGTGAGGAGCTGAACCGCACGTCGCAGCGGCGCATGGCCGTGCTGCGGCCGCTGAAGGTTGTGATCGAGAACTATCCGGAAGGGCAGGTCGAGGAGCTCGAGGCGATCAACCATCCCGACGATCCCTCCGCGGGCACGCGCAAGATCGCCTTCGGCCGCGAGCTCTACATCGAGCGCGACGACTTCATGGAGAACCCGTCGAAAAAATTCTTCCGCCTGTCGCCGGGCAACGAGGTGCGGCTGCGCTACGCCTATTTCATCAAGTGCACCGGCGTGATCAAGAACGATGCCGGCGAGGTGGTCGAGCTGCGCTGCACCTATGACCCCGCGACCAAGGGCGGCAACGCGCCCGACGGCCGCAAGGTCAAGGCAACCATGCACTGGCTGCCGGCGGCGACATCGAAGCCGGCGGAGATCCGCATCTACAACCAGCTCTTCTCCAACCCGAGCCCGGATGCGTCGAACTTCGCCGCCGACCTCAATCCGGACTCGCTGGAGATCCTGGCCGACGCGCGGATCGAGCCGTCGGTCGCGGAGAGCAATTCGACCGAGCCGATGCAGTTCGAGCGCCAGGGCTATTTCGTGCGCGACAAGGACTCGACGCCCGGCAAGCCGGTGTTTTCGCGCACGATCGGTCTGCGCGACACGTTCGCGAAGGAAGTCGCCAAAGGCTGACAGGGGCTGAGGAGACGACATGCAGGACGAAGCCGGCGCCATCGCGTCCGCCATCATCGCCAAATGGTGCGCCGGCTTCGCCAGGCTCGATGCAGCGGCGCTGTCCTCGCTCTATTCGAAGAACGTCTTCTTCTTCGGCTCAAATCCGAACCTCTATCGGGGCAGGGACGGCGTCGCTGACTATTTCAACGGCCTGCCGCGCTGGCGTTCGCCAACAGCGGCCTTTTCCGAGGTGCGGGCAGGGCAGGCCGGTCCTGGCATCATCAACATGGTCGCGACCGTGTCCTTTGATCTTGCCGGCGAACGCCCGGAGCTCATCGTCAAGATGAGCTGGGTCATCGTGCGCGAGGATGGCGACTGGAAGATCGTCAATCACCACGCCTCGTCGCAGGCGCCGCTGATCTGACAGGCTACCGCGCACTGCTCACCATGAGGGGGCGACATTTCCCGTCCGCGGGCCGTCGCCTTCAGCGGTCGGTCAGATGTCGTAGTAGAGGTGAAACTCGTAAGGATGCGGTCGCAGCCGGATCGGATCGACTTCCTTCTTTCGCTTGTAGTCGAGCCAGGTTTCGATCACGTCGGCAGTGAAGACGCCGCCGCGCAGCAGGAATGCGTGATCGCGCTCGAGTGCGTCCAGCGCCTGGTCCAGCGATCCCGGTGTCGACTTCACCTCCTTTGCTTCGGCAGGCGGGAGATCATAGAGATTCTTGTCGATGGGGCTGCCGGGGTCGATCCGATTGTCGATACCGTCGAGACCGGCCATCAGCATTGCGGCAAAGGCCAGGTAGGGATTGCAGGATGGATCGGGCGTACGAAACTCGACGCGCTTGGCACGCGGGTTCGGCGAATACATCGGAATCCGGCAGCACGCCGAGCGATTGCGCTGGGAGTAGACCAGGTTGATCGGAGCCTCATAACCCGGCACCAGACGCCGATAGGAGTTCGTGGTTGGGGCGCAAAGTCCGCACAACGCCCAGGCGTGGGTCAAAAGCCCGCCGATGTAGTAGCGGGCGAGCTGGCTCAATTCGGCGTAGTCGCCCTTGTCGTAGAACAGGTTGGTCTCGCCCTTCCACAGCGACTGGTGAACGTGCATGCCCGAAGCGTTGTCCTCGAACAACGGTTTCGGCATGAAGGTCGCGGTCTTGCCGTGCTTGTGCGCGGTGTTCTTCACCACGTATTTGTAAATCATCAGATTGTCGGCCATGCGGGTCAGCGTGGTGAAGCGCATGTCGATCTCGTTTTGGCCGCCGGTTGCCACCTCATGGTGATGGGCTTCGATCTGGATGCCCAGCTGTTCCATGGTCAGCACCATCTCGGTGCGCAGCGCCTGCATGCTGTCGGTCGGAGGAACGGGAAAGTATCCCTCCTTCGGGCGCGGCTTGTGCCCCAGATTCGGCGTTTCCTCCGCGGCGGTGTTCCAGCTGCCTTCGCTGGAATCGATCTCGTGCATGGCATAGTTGATGCCCTGACCGTAGCGCACGTCGTCGAAGACGAAGAACTCCGCCTCTGGGCCGAAGTAACTCGTGTCGGCGCGCCCACTGCTCTTGAGATAGGCTTCAGCCTTCTGGGCGATGTAGCGGGCATCCCGGCTATAGGATTGGCCGGTCACGGGGTCGCGGATGTTGCAGATGAGGACCAGCGTCTTTGCCGGACTATAGGGGTCGACGAAGGCCGTCGTCGGATCGGCGACGACCAGCATGTCGCTCTCCTGAATCTCCTGGAATCCACGAATCGATGAACCGTCGAACCCGATGCCCTCTTCGAGCGCATCGACGCTCACCGCGCTCGGCGGGACGGAAAAATGTTGCCATAGCCCCGGCAGGTCAGTGAACCGCAGATCGATCATCTGGACCTTCTCGTCCTCGATCGCCTCCACGAGATCTTTGGCTGTCGCACATTTCGGAAACATGGCTCGCTCCCAGCATCATTGAAATGCACGTCTTGCGGGTCGCGTTGCCGTTCAGCCGCAGCCGAACGGCTTGCGACGGATTGTGGTCCTTGCTCTGTGTTGCCGCCCTCCAGCTTCAATTCGGTTTGGCGGCATTTGCCGTCAGGCGGCTAGGCACGCCGGCTACTTCAGCTTTGGTGAGGCCCGCGCATCAACTTCATGGCGTCTTCGATATGCCGCCAGGTCTTGGCGAGCTCGAGCTCGCCCTTTGACTCGAGATCGACGGCGTTCTGGGCTGCTTCCGCAATGGCTTTGGGGCCATGTGCTTCCAGCAGCTGCCGCGCATAGTCGTGGATTTCGATTTCTCGCATGGCGTCACCTCCTCTTGTCCGGGGCGCCACGCCAACCTGGCGGGGCCGGGAACGACAGACGTCGACACCTGTCAGGCGCAGCCAGTCTGCATCCTGGTGCAGCGCACTCGCAAGGGTCCTTTCCTGGGCATGGGCCGCGCCGATTGGATGCGGTTTCGGTCGCGGCAACACGGCGCAGGAAGGTGGGATGCATTTTCTCGGCTGCGCCCCCATTTAACTGGAAGAGGGGAGGTGAGCATCATGCGCATCCAACATTGGCAAGACGCTGCCAGCCTCCTGGTGGGCCTGTGGGTGGTCCTTTCGTCCTTTATCCTCGGCTTGTCCGGGGCGGCTGTCTGGGTCTCCATCGCGCTCGGGCTCGGTGTCATGCTGTTTGCCATCGAGGCATTTGTCATCCCGTCCTATCTGGAAGAGTGGGGAGAAATGCTGCTGGGCCTGGCTCTGCTGCTGGCACCGTGGACCATTGGTTATGAGCAGGTATCGGCCACGATGAGCAGCGTACTATCCGGCATCCTGGTGATCCTGTTCGCTGTCTGGGAGTTGATGACCGATCGCGACTTCAGCACCTGGTGGCACGATCGCTGGCATCGGCTGGCCGGCTGAGAAGAGGTGTTAGCCGGGCGCTTTGCCGACCGCCATCGCGGGCGGTCGAGAGTTCGAGGTCGGCTCGCTCGGAGGCGGTGCCGAGGGGAACGATCGTCGCTGCACCTCGACACGAACTCCGGTGCAGGGCCTTGCGGTCCTGCACCAGGCTCACCCCATCACATTGCGGCTCTGGGCTCGATCGGTTGCCAGATGCTGATCTTGCGGGTCTCCGGCATCAGGAAGACGGCAAGCACGAAGCACACCGCGGGCACCACGATCGGGTAGATCAGCGCGTAGCCGATGCTGCCGGTCGCGGCGAACGCCGCCGACGTGATGAACGGCACCAATCCGCCACCCCAGCCATTGCCGATGTGGTACGGCACAGAAACCGACGTGTACCTGATCCTCGCGGGGAAGAATTCCGCCAGAAACGCGCCGACCGGCCCGTACACCATCCCGACATAGCAAACGAGGATGAAGATGATGAAGGTCGCTGCCGGATAGTTGATGTTTCCGGGCTGCGTGACCGTCCCCAGCCACAGATACAGCGGATAATACGTGATCGCGGCGAGCAGCATGCCGCCGAGGATCACCGGCTTGCGGCCGATCAGATCCGACAGCCAGCCAAAGAAGATCAGGCTCGGCGTTGCAATGAGCAGGGCGGCTCCCACGATGTAGGCGGAGGTCAGCGGGTCCACCTTGGAGACCTGCTGCAGGAAGTACAGCGCCCAGAACTGACCGCTGTACCAGACCACGCCCTGTCCAATCAGGACCACAATCGCGATCCCGATGTATTTGATGTTCGAGCTGAGGAAGGCCTCCTTCCAGGGGTTCCTCGTCATCTGGCCGCGGGACCTGATCTCCTGAAAGATCGGGGTCTCCTGGAGCTGGAGGCGGATGTAGATCGCAATCGCCACCAGCAGGAAGGACAACAGGAACGGTACGCGCCACGCCCATTCGTCGAAGGCCTGGTTGCCGGCATATGTCCGCGTGAGGACGATGACGGCCAGCGACACCACGATTCCGAGAGTAGGCGAGGTCTGCAGCCAGCCGGTGTAGTAGCCGCGTCGATCGTCCGGCACATGCTCGGCAACGTAAGTGATGGCGCCACCATATTCGCCGCCCAGGCACAAGCCCTGGATCATGCGCAGGCCGAAGAGAACGAACGCGGCCGTGAGACCAATCGACTGGTAGGTCGGGATCAACCCGATCGCCCCGGTGCCCAATCCCATTCCGCTGAGCGTGATGAGAAAGGTGTATTTGCGGCCGACCCGGTCACCCATCCATCCGAACAGGAAGGCCCCCAGCGGACGGATGAGAAATCCTGCCGTGAACAGCGCAATCGTGCTGAGGAGGGCTGCAACCGGGTGGGATTGCTCAAAGAACTTGACCGAGAGAACCGCGGCCAGGCTGCCAAAGATATAGAAATCATACCATTCGATGATGTTTCCCACCGAAGCCGCGATGATCACGCGGCGAAAATCGCTCGGTACCTGCATGTGCGACTCCTATGGTTTCAAAACGTCTCCTCGCTTGTTTCAGCGGTCGATCTTCTCGCGGGAAGAGCGTGATGCGCGGCGTCGCAGGCGCCATTTCAAACAGTTGCGTCGGCAACGTCTGACCTCAGGCGCGCCTTGCGCCACCTGAGAAGAGCTCCGGCGGTCTCAGAACCGCGAGCTTTCCCTGCCTTGCCCATCTGTCGGGGAGGAGGGAACCGTATTGTAGTCCCACAACGGGCCGGTAACTTATGAGACTTTCGGCTCAATCGATGGGACACGAGCGTTCTGCGAGGAAGGTCGCTGGGTCCAATCCCCAGCGACTTCTGGTGAGCCGCGAACGGAAAGGCATCTCAGGCGTTGTGAGGGATCCGGAAAAGGATCCCGCCATGCAGAACATCGCAGAGCATATGGAAGTGATCGGCGCCGACGG
This sequence comes from Bradyrhizobium neotropicale, assembly GCF_001641695.1. GTDB lineage: Bacteria > Pseudomonadota > Alphaproteobacteria > Rhizobiales > Xanthobacteraceae > Bradyrhizobium > Bradyrhizobium neotropicale. The sequence goes on along the minus strand of NZ_LSEF01000064.1, from coordinate 101,598 downwards.
CGTCCACATCGGCACGGTCGACCGTGTCGAGGGCAACCGCATCAAGCTGACCAGGAAGGACAGCGGTGAGGGCAGCCACAAGGGTCACCACCACTTCATCGACAAGGGCCTGGTCGCTGACGTCGAGGGCAACAAGGTCCGGCTCTCCGCCAAGGCGGCGGTCGCCGTGACGATGGAAGAGGAAAAGTAGCGCCCGTCTCGCTCGTTCCCGATCTGTACCCTATTCGCTCGCCTGCACGTTCCGGTAGCCTCCGCACCCGTCGCGTATCGTAAGGTGCAGGGAATGGCGGAGCTGGGCCGGCCAGTGCGCTCCCAAGGAGTAGCCGGGACTTGGCCGGTTGGCCGCGCCGCACCCGCCGGCGGCCTGGTGCCGGCGGGCCTCGGCCTCTGGTCGTCACTTGCGGACACATTGCAGGCCTGGGTGCGTGCCGAAGCGGGCGCGGGGCGGCTGTTGCCGTGGGTGCCGGTGGCCTTCGGCACCGGCATCGCGCTCTATTTCGCCGCCGACCACGAGCCGGTGCTCTCGGTTGCCGCCACCGTGGCGCTGCTGCTGACAGTCGGCGCCGTTCTGTTGCGGCGGAGCCGGCTGTTTGTCGTGGCGATCATGGTCGCCGCCATAGCGGCCGGCTTTGCCATGGCGACCTGGAAGACCGCGCGCATTGCGCACACCGTGCTGGCAAAGCCCCTCTATTCGGTGTCGCTGACCGGCTTCGTCGAGACCCGTGACATCCGCGAGCGCACCGACCGTTTCGTGCTGCGCGTCACCAGCATGGAGGCACAGCGCAGCGACGTCACGCTCGAGCGCGTCCGCCTCTCGGTGCGCAAGGGCACGGCGCCTGAGGTCGGCAGCTTCGTGCAGTTGAAGGCGCGGCTGATGCCGCCGCTCTCGCCGCTGCGCCCCGGCAGCTACGATTTCTCCCGCGACATGTTCTTTCAGGGCATCGGCGCTTCCGGTTTCGTGATGGGCGCGATCGCGACCTCGACGCCGCCCGACAGTGGAGGTTTGCGGCTGTGCTACGCTGCGTTCATGCAAGGCCTGCGTGACGCCATCGATGCGCGCATCCGCGCCACGCTCGATGGCGACAAGCGCGCGATCGCCACGGCGCTGCTCACCGGCCGGCGCGATGCGATCACCACGCCCGTGAACGACGCCATGTTCATCTCGGGGCTCGGCCATGTGCTCTCGATCTCGGGCTACCACATGGCGGTCGTCGCCGGCGTCGTCTTCTTTGCGGTTCGCGCGCTGCTCGCTTTGATCCCAGGCCTCGCCGTCAGCTTTCCGATCAAGAAATGGTCGGCCGCTGCCGCGCTCGTCGCCGCGGCGTTCTATCTCTTGCTGTCCGGCGCGGAGGTCGCCACGCAAAGATCGTTTTTCATGACCGCAGTGGTGCTGATCGCGGTGATGGTCGATCGCCGTGCCATTACCTTCCGGACGCTTGCAGTGGCTGCCCTGATCGTGCTCGCGGTCGCGCCGGAAGCGCTGGTTCACCCCAGTTTTCAAATGTCGTTCGCGGCAACGCTCGGGCTGGTAGCGCTGGTACAGATCGGCATGCCGAACCTGTTCGCCTCGCCCGATCATTCGACGACGGCGCGCATCGCGCTGTGGGGCGGCCGCGAGCTCGCGATGCTGTTCCTGGCCTCGCTCATCGCGGGGCTTGCGACCACGCCCTATGCCGCTTTCCACTTCCACCGTGTCACGCCGTTCGGAGTGCTCGCAAACCTTGCGGCGATGCCGGTGGTTTCGGCGCTGGTGATGCCGGCCGGGCTGTTGGGATTGGTCGCTGCGCCGTTCGGGCTCGACGGCGTGTTCTGGTGGCTGATGGGTGTCGGCATCGACTGGATGATCGCCGTCACGCAGTGGGTTGCGAACCTCCCGGGCGCAGTCGGCGGCATTGCCGCCTTCGGAAACGCGCCATTGGTCGCGGCGAGCATCGGTATCATCCTGATGGGGCTGCTGCGTACGCCCTTACGCTGGTCCGGTGCCCTCGTGCTTTTCATTGCGATCGTCTGGGCGGTGTCCGTGCGCCAGCCGGATATCCTGATCGCCGGCGACGGGCGTACCGTTGCAGTGCGCGCCAGCGACGGTCGCCTGCATCTGATCGCGGCGAACAAGGATGCGTTCCTCGCGAAGGAGTGGCTTGCGGCCGATGCCGATCCACGCAGCGCCGGTGACGCCTCGCTCGGCAGCGGCGTGTCATGCGACGAGGCCGGATGCGTGACCCCGCTCGCCGACGGGCGCCTGATCGCCCTGGCGCTGCGCGCCGACGCGCTGTCCGATGATTGCAGCCGGGCCGCGCTGGTGGTGACGGCACNGCGCCGCCCGATTGCGCGGCGATGGTGGTCGACCGGGATCGTCTGGCAGGACAGGGCGGGCTGGCGCTCACGCGTCGCGGCGACGGCTTTGCGGTGCAGGCGGTGAGGGCGAGGGGCGCAAACCGCCCCTGGTCGCCGGCCGGCGCCGGCGATGGTTATTATGAATCAAATCTCGCGCCACGGCCGGCCACACCGCGCTCCAGGGACGCAACGCCGTCGGAGGCCGACCTTCAGGCCGAGGACTGAAATCGATCGTGTCAGCCGATCGGCAGGCGTGTCACGGTCGGCTGCGGTCTATCGGCGGCCACTTGCGGCTTGTGCTCACCGACCGGCTGGGTCACCGGCAATTGCAGCACGGTTGCGCGCTGGCCTTCGACGAGCTGCGTCACCAGCACATACTTGCCGTCCGGGAATTCGATCGCATCATGATGGCGGTCCGGAATGTGCGGATCGACCTTGCCGAACTTGCCGACGCGGGAGTTGATGGTGCGCGTCCAGATCCAGCGATTGTCGTAGCGGACATTGTCGGCGAAGGCGAGCTCCGTCCCCGGCAGCAGGCAGACCGCGACCGAGAGATCGGCTTCCGAAGCGAAGCCGCGTGTCGAGGTGCCGCGGAAGGTTGTCGTGACGATCGTCTCACCGACCTGGGCGGGACGGGTCGCGACGGCATGCAGACTGTAGTCACACATCGCAAGTGCTCCTCATCAGAGATAGCGACCCGTGCCCCCGGAGGCCCAGGCCTCTATCAGGAAGGCTACGATGATATGCGATCTTGAGGGCAAATCTGCGACTTGTGTGCAGACCTGCCGATCACTTTATCTTTTCTACGTTCATCAAGAGCGTTTGGAACAAAGCGCGCTCCTGTGAATTCTTTTCTGCTGCGCTTGTCGACATCATTCCTGGATTCATCGGCGCCGCACCACACGCGGCGGAGGTCAGTTGCTCCGCGCGACGAGCATCGGCTCACGGCTCCGCCGAATGCGCTCAGTACTTCCGATACAGACCGATCAGCTTGCCCTGAATTTTCACGCGGTTCGGCGGCAGGATGCGCACCTCATAGGCGGCATTGGCGGGCTCGAGCGCGATCGAGGCGCCGCGGCGGCGGAAGCGCTTCAGCGTCGCTTCCTCGTCGTCGATCAGGGCAACCACGATGTCGCCGGTGTCGGCGGTCTCGTTGCGCTGGATCAGCGCCATGTCGCCGTCGAGGATGCCGGCCTCAACCATCGAATCGCCGCGCACTTCGAGCGCGTAGTGCTCGCCCGAGCCGAGCATGTCCGGCGGTACGCTGATGGTGTGGCTGCGGGTCTGCAAGGCCTCGATCGGCGTACCGGCCGCGATGCGGCCCATCACCGGCACTGCGACCGGACGCTCGCCTTCGTCCACCGGTGCACTGGAGCCACGCACCTTGCCGAGATTGCCTTCGATGACGCTGGGCGTGAAGCCGCGCCGGTTTCCGGCGGCAGCCTGGAGCTCCGGTAGCTTGATCACTTCGATGGCGCGGGCGCGATTGGGCAGGCGCCGGATGAAGCCGCGCTCCTCGAGCGCGGTGATCAGGCGATGGATACCGGACTTCGAGCGCAGGTCGAGCGCGTCCTTCATCTCGTCGAAGGAGGGCGGCACGCCGCTTTCCTTCAGACGCTCGCTGATGAACCGCAGAAGCTCGTATTGTTTGCGCGTTAACATCTCGACCAAATCCCCCGGTTGATGTCGTTCGATTCCGAGACGCTCAATTCAGCGGCAAGCCGCTAGATGCTCGAAACAAATCATGAACGGACACTATATGTTCGATATGTGTTCCGCAACTGCTTAATTTACCGTGAACGCGACAAAGTTCGCGGAACACGTGTCGCCGTTGCGTTCAACCGGGCAGCCGCAACACCTCGCAGGGCGCGCCGGCGTCGGCCTTCGGCGCGAATGGCGGCCGCACGACAAGTACCTGTGCCGCAGCGAGATTCGCAAGCAGCGAGGAGTCCTGATGGTTGACGGGCAGCGCAACCAGCGTGCCGTCGTCGCGCACTTCGAGGCGCGCGCGAAGATAGTCCTCGCGCATGTCGTTGGCACTGAGGTCGCGGCCGAGCACGGCGCGCTCGCGGCGGTGGTGAATCACTGCGCGGCCGGCAAGCGCGCGAATCAGCGGCACCGCGAACAGGAAGCCGCAAACGTAGGATGACACGGGATTGCCGGGCAGGCCGATCACGCGCATCGCGCCGAGATGCCCGTGCATCATTGGCTTGCCCGGCCGCATCGCGATCTTCCAGAACGACATCGAGATGCCCTCGGCCTTGAGCGCCTGCTGGACCAGGTCGTGGTCGCCGACCGAGGCGCCGCCGGTCGTCAGCAGGATGTCGGCGCCACTCTCGCGCGCGCGGCGGATACCGGCCGTGGTGGCCTCCAGGGTATCGGCGACGACCCCAAGGTCGATCGTTTCGGCGCCTTCGCTGCGGGCGAGCGCGTGGAGGGCGTAGCCGTTGGAGTAGACGATCCGGCCGGGCCCGGGCGTCGAGCCCGGCATCACCAGCTCATCGCCGGTCGCGAGGATCGCGACCTTCGGACGGCGGCGGATGGGAAGGCGGGGATGGTTCATGCCGGCGGCGAGCGCGAGGTCGCGCTCGGTGAGGCGGGTTCCCTTCCGCAGCAGCACGTCGCCCTCGCGAAAATCGACGCCGGCGGGGCGGATGTGCCGGCCGGCAATGGCGGCCTCCTTGATCGTGACGCGCTTGCCCTCAGCGACCGTATCCTCCTGGATCACGACGGCGTCCGCGCCATCGGGAACGACGCCACCGGTGAAGATCCGCACCGCTTCGCCGGCGCCCACCGTCCCCGCGAACGGCCGGCCCGCGGCGACCTCGCCGATCACGGAGAGCTGCGTGTCGACATTGGCCACATCGCTCGCGCGCACGGCGTAGCCGTCCATCGCCGACATCGCCTGCGGCGGCTGCGTACGCCGGGCCGCAACATCGCGCGCGAGCACGCGATGGAAGGCATCGTCGAGCGCGATCGTTTCCTCGGCCAGAGGCTCTGCACCCGCGAGTACGGCGGCAAGCGCATCGGAAACCGGCATGAGGGCCACGGCGAACTCCCGCTACAAATCGAAGGACTGGTCGGCAAGGTTCTAGCCGAGTGGAGGGGCCGAAGCAAAAGGGCTCCGGAAGCGCAGGTCACGCGCACGTCCCTGCGATGTTGACCAGGCGGGAAATCTATTTCTGCAGCAGTAGCCGCACCAACTCGGCCTGCCGACTCACGCCGGTCTTATCAAAAATCCTCGACAGGTGGCTGCGTGCGGTTCCATCGGTGATGCCGAGCCGCTCGGCCGTGGTCTTGCGGCCGTCGCCCTTCACAATCTCGAGCGCGAACGCGGCTTCGGCGCGGGTGAGGCCGTAGCGCTCGCGCAACGCCTCGAGTCTTGCCCGCGCATTGGGCTCCGGGTCGGTGATGAGCAGCATCGCGCTCGAGCGCCAGCCGGAGGCGAGCGGCACGGCGCTCTCCGTCCAATCGCTGCCGACCGGCGTCACCTGCACGTGCAGCGGCATGCGGCCGGGCGGCCGGCGCAGGCTTATCTCGCCGCCGATGCGAACAGGATTGTCGAGGCTGCACGAACCGATCAGCGTCCGCAGACGGCGGCCGTCTTCGCCGTTGACGGCGCTCAGCGCGCCCGCCTCGATCACGACGCTATCGGCGACGTCGAGCAGTTCACGCGCGCGGCGATTGACGAAGACCGGGCGTGCCTGAGCGTCCGCGAGCACGAATCCCTGATCGAGTTCGTCGAGGCCCGCCAGCGCCGCGCGGCCGGTGATGTCGAGCTGGTGTGTGCGCCGCTGGATGGCAACGGCGCGCACGAGATGCTGCGCCAGGGTCGCAAACAGCCGCCGGGACTTGCCGCCATAGGACGGCAGGTTGGACGGCCGGTGGATGGTCAGAATACCCGTGGCGTTATGATCGACCAGCAAATTGGTCGTCAGCGGCTCGGTGTCGAATCCGGCCGGCTGCCACCATTCATTGTAGAAGTCGCTGCGGGTGAATTCGTCGCGCGTAATGAAATCGCCGATGGTGAAGACCTCGCCGGGCGCCCTGCCGATGCCGAGCGGCAACAGGGGGTTGCGCGGCGCCCAGCCGAGCAGGTTCTGCACACGCTCGGGATCGATCCGGGGCGACAGCAGGCTGGAGAGGCCGCTTCCGGGATCATAGACGCCGAACAGGATGCGGCCGCCTACGGCATCGTCGATGCGCGTCAGCACGCTTGCCCAGCGGCTTCCGTCGAGCGCGGTGTCATAAATGGCGCCGACGAGGTCCAATACGGCGTCGTCCGAAATATCGCCGGCCTGCATTCAAAAAACCTCAAATTGCAATGCGGCATTTGAGCGCGCGCCGGCGCCACGGGCAAGGGCAGAAAAGCGGCAGACGCGCCGATGTTGCCGCAAAGCCGCACCGAGCCTGCATTCCCGGCGCGGTCGTCAATGCATCCGACGAACGTCAGATGCCTCTGTGTCCGGCGTTTGCAAGGTTTCGAGGCAGACACGATGTCATCGATTCAGAGCGGGGACGAAAATGCCGACGTCAGCAACCCAATCGGGCCGAAATCTCGTATTTGCGATTGTTGTCGCCGCGCTGTTGCGTCGATTGAACCAGCGGTTTGCTGCTGCCTTTGTTCTGGCAATTGGTCCAATTTTCTTCTCGGCAACGGCCATGGCGGGTTGCAATTCGGGAGCCGCGGGCAACACTGATTTGCTGAACAGCGCGAACTGCCAGGCCATTGCGACCGGTGCCGCTGATACCGCTGTCGGTTTTGGTGCCACAGCAGCAGGCTCCAATAGCGTGGCCGTTGGCGACGGAGCGTTCGTCAATCCAATTGCGAATGGCACGGCAATCGGCGCATCCAGCTTGGCCGGTGCCGCTGGGACCACGGCCGTTGGTGCATCTGCGACGGCTCAGGGGACCAATTCCACAGCCGTAGGATACAAGGCATTCAATAACGGCGACACCAATGATACTATCATGGGCGCGCAGGCGAAGATTTTTGCTGGTGCGAACGGCACGGCTATTGGTGAGGGTGCGATAATTGGCCTGTCTTCTTCAGCCGCCAACAATACGGCCATCGGTCAAGGCTCTGTGGTTGATGGACTGAATTCAACTGGATTGGGGCAAGGATCGAGGGCTATCGGGGACGGCTCAACCGCATTGGGGCAGTCGGCTACTGCGACGGCGATTGGTGCGACGGCCCTGGGCCAGGGCACGTCGGCGACCTTCGTGAACTCGACGGCTGTCGGTGCCGGTGTGGCGACCACCCGTGCGAACCAGGTCGCGGTCGGCACCGCGGCTAACACCTACACGCTCGCGGGCATCACCTCTGCGGCCAGCCTCGCGGCCCAGTCAGGCCCGGTCAGCCTGGTCACATCGGATGCGGCCGGCAATTTAGCTGTCGTCAACGCGTCGAACATCGCCAGCGTCACTGCGCTCTCCGCGCTCGACGGCCGCGTGACCAATCTCGAGACCAATGTGCGCTCGCTCAATGCCGACATGCGCAAGGCCTTCGAGGGCTCGGCGGTGGCGATCGCGATGGGCGGCGCGGCGTTGCCGGACAACAAGAGATTCGCGATCTCGGCGAACTGGGGCAATTTCAGCGGCGAGAACGCGTTCGGCGGCATGGCGCAGCTTCGCCTCAGCAACAATTTCGTCGCCAACGCCGCCGTCGGTGCCGGCTTCGCCCGCGGCGGTATCGGCGGCCGTGTCGGCGGAACGCTCGCCTGGTGAGCATGCGATCGAAAGCGGCACTGATTCTGTGCCTTGCGACGGCCGCGCTTCCGCTGCGCGAGGTGCGGAGCGAGGGCCCGAAGCCGTCGCCGCATGCGACGCCGACCCCGGCCAACATCGACCGCAACGGCGTATTGATCATGATCCGCTCGTCGCTGCTCGCGCTCGACCAGGCCAACAAGACCGGCAACTACACCGTCCTGCGCGATCTCGGGGCGCCCGGGTTTCAGGTCAACACGGCGGCGAAGCTCGCCGATATCTTCGCCAAGCAGCGCAACGACAATATCGACCTCTCCGGCGTTGCCGCGCTCGATCCGCAATTGACCGTGCTGCCGCAGATCGAGGGTAACGGCATGCTGCACATGGCCGGCTTCTTTCCCTCGGTGCCGACGCAGGTCAATTTCGAATTGCTGTTTGCGCCCGTGGGCGGGCAGTGGCGGCTGTTCGGCCTGTCCGTCAATCTCGGGCAGGCCGCGCCGGTGCCGCCGGCTGCGCCGGCGCCGTCACCGCCGCCGGCATCCTCCGCGCCGCAGTCGTTGCCGGCCCAGAAGCAACCAGTCGCCCAGGCTCACAAATCCGTGCCCGCGCCGAAGCCGGAAGCCGTCAAGGAATAGGGGACCATCCAGCGGTCAGTCGAATGCGTGCCTCAGGCCCGGCGCGACTGGATGACGAGGCAGATTGGCACCAGCGTGGCGATCGCAAGGACGAGCGCGACGAGGGCCATGGCCAACATCAATCCGCTCCTGTTGGCTCGTTCGGACTGGCGTCGGACGTCACATCGGGCGCCTTGGGACTCTGATCCTTGTCGGGCAGGGGGTCGGCCTGAGACTTCAGATCGGCGGCCTTGCTGACGAGCTTGGCCGAGAGATCCGAGTCCGAGGTGCTTCTGGCGAATTGGAGCAGAAGAGAGGCCTGCTTGGTGAGGTAGGTTTTGCCCAACACGACGATCAGTCCGGTGTAGAAATCCCAACGGACTCTTAAGAGTCCGGAATCAGGGATTCCGTTCCAGGAACTTTGTACGAAATTGCACAAAGTGAGTTGGTTCCTCATCGCGGGGAATCGGTTCCGGGGAACCATCGGCAGGATTGACCAAGCCCCAGGACGCCCGCGCTCAGATCCCGAGCGCCTTGAGTGCATTGCCGACGTCGACGGGTGAGGTGACGTGCACCGCCGTCAGTCCGCGGGCCCTCGCCCCCTCGACGTTCTCGGCGAGATCGTCGAAGAACACGATGCGCCCGGCCGGCACGCCGATCGCGGCCACCACGTGGTCGAAGGCTTCCGCATCGGGCTTCCGCAGTCCGATGCTGGAGGACAGGTACAGCTCGCGGAAATGGCCGAGCAGGTCGGCATATTCCTTCGAAAAATAGTCGACATGCGGCTGGTTGGTATTGGAGAAGGCGTAGAGCGGCATGTGCCGTGCAGCGCGTGGCAACAGCTCAGCAATGTCGGGCATCTCGCCGGTAAAGACCGCGTTCCAGCCCTCCAGGAACTGCGCATCCGAAAGGCCGATCCCGAGCGATGAGCGCAGCGAGTCGAAATACGCCTCGTCGCTGAGCTTGCCGGTCTCATGCAGCCGGTAGGCCTCGTCACGCACGTAGCGCGCCACGATGGCCTCGGGCTTGCAGCCGGCATGTCCCGCCCAGCAGGCGATCGTCCTGGAGAAATCGATGTCGAGCACGACGCGCCCGAGATCGAACAGAAGGGCATCCGCGCTGCCGGGAGAAAGCGAAGTCATTGCGTCCTTTCAGATCAATATCGATACGGCTCGATGTCGAGCAGAGGAAACGCGCTGAATACGCTCGGCGCGTTGGTAGCGGTTGCCGGATGCAGGCAGGACTTGTCGATTTCGGCGAACGAGGTGGCGCCCAGCAGGCCAAGGCAGCGCAGCACCTCATCCTCCAAGAGCTCCAGCATCCGCGTCACGCCGGCTTCGCCCGCGGCCGCCAGCGCCCAGCACTGCAGCCGGCCGATCCCGACCATGTCGGCGCCCGCCGCGATCGCCTTGACGATGTCGGTGCCGCGGCAGAAGCCGCCATCGACCATGATCTTGGCGCGTCCATTCACGGCCTCGACGATCTCGGGCAGCACATGCATGGCGCCGCGGCCGTGGTCGAGCTGGCGGCCGCCATGGTTGGAAACGTAGATCCATTCGACGCCGTGATCGATGGCGATCAGCGCGTCCTCTGCGGTCGCGATTCCCTTCAGGATCAGCGGGATCTTGAACTTGTCCTTGATCATCTTCACGGTCCGCCACTCCAGCCCCTTCTGGAAGTCGCCGCCGGTGGCGCGCAGCCGGCTTTCACGAACATAGCGTTTGGCGATGTCACGCTCACGACGGCTGTAATGAGCGGTATCGACGGTCAGGCAGAAGGCGGCATAGGTGTGCTTCACGGCCCGGCTGACGACATCCTCGACGAAGGCGTCGTCGCCGCGAACATAGAGCTGATAGAAGCGCAGCGCATCGGGCGCGGCCTCGGCGGTCTTTTCCAGGCCCGGGTCGGACACCGAGCTCAGCATGTGCGCCGCTCCGAACGCGCCGGCGCCGCGCGCCACGCTGGCCGCACCATCCGGATCGAATATCTCGAGCGCTCCGACCGGGGCCAGGACCACCGGCAGGCGCATCTTGCGGCCGAACAGCTCGACGGAACCATCGACCTTGCTGACGTCGCGCAGTACGCGCGGGCGGAATGCGATCTCGTCGAGCGCCATGCGGTTGCGGCGCATGGTGGTCTCGGTCTCGGCCGCGCCGACGATGTAGTCCCAGGCGTTCTGGTTGAGGTTGGAGCGCGCCTTCCGGATGAATTCGTGCAGGTTCTGGAACGGCTCGTTGCTGGCGCCGAGTTCGACGTTCCGATCCGGCCGGATGCGGGGCGCTTCGTTCATTGTTATCCTCCCGAGAATTTGAAGCCTTAAGTCATCGCCTATCCCGTCCGGCCCTCCAAAACCATCCTAAAATCGCATAGCTGCAAGGCGTGGGCGGGCCGACCGAGTCCCGCCTGGCGCGAAACGGTGTCGGAACGTTGCCAAAAATTTAGGCCACCACGAAGCGGATTTTACGGTGTACCGGCCGGCGTCGCAGGCCGGCCTTGAAGAAACCAGAATGGTATTGTGAGAAACGGGCTGGATCGCCATTTGCATGGCGCCTCCCAAGCCCCAAGCGAAAAGGCCACCCCATCCATGCGGAAATCCCTGCTGTTTCCCCTCGGCGCGCTCACCGGCGCGTGTCTGACCCTTCTGATGACCGGTCCGCAAGGCGGACACTGGGCGGCGCGGGCGGCGGTAACTGCAGATGATGCCTATTCCCAGCTCAACCTCTTCGGCGAGGTGTTCGAGCGCGTGAAGGCGAGCTACGTCGAGAAGCCCGACAACGCCAAGTTGATCGAAGGCGCGATCACGGGAATGGTGACCTCGCTCGATCCGCATTCGCGCTACATGAACGACAAGTCCTGGACCGAGATGCAGGAGACCACCTCCGGCGAGTTCGGAGGGCTCGGCATCGAGGTCACGATGGAGGACGGCCTCGTCAAGGTCGTCTCGCCGATCGACGACACGCCGGCGTCCAAGGCCGGCATTCTGTCCGGCGACCTCATCAGCAAGATCGACGGCGAGGCCGTGCAGGGCATGACGCTCGAGCAGGCCGTCAACAAGATGAAGGGGCCGGTCGACACCAAGACCAAGCTCACCATCGTGCGCAAGGGTGCGGATGTTCCGCTCGACATTGCGATCACGCGCGAGATCATCCATGTGCGCCCGGTGCGGTTCCACGTCGAGAACGGCGACATCGGCTATATCCGCGTCACCTCCTTCAACGAGCAGACCACCGACGGCCTGAAGAAAGCGATCGCGTCGATCTCCAAGGAAATCCCGCCGGAGAAGCTCGCGGGCTATGTGATGGACCTCCGCAACAATCCGGGCGGATTGCTCGACCAGGCCGTCTCGGTATCGAGCGCCTTCCTGCAGCGCGGCGAGGTCGTCTCGACCCGCGGCCGCAATCCGGAAGAGACCCAGCGCTTCACGGCGCATGGCGGCGACCTCACCAAGGGCAAGCCGCTGATCGTCCTGATCAACGGCGGCTCCGCCTCGGCCTCCGAGATCGTGGCCGGCGCGCTGCACGACCACAAGCGCGCAACGCTGATCGGCACGCGCTCGTTCGGCAAGGGTTCGGTGCAGACGATCATCCCGCTCGGCTCTGGCAATGGCGCGCTGGCGCTGACCACGGCGCGCTACTACACGCCGTCGGGGCGGTCGATCCAGGCCCAGGGCATCGCGCCCGACATCGAGATTCTCCAGGACGTGCCGGCCGAGCTGAAGGGCCGCGTCGACACCATGGGCGAGGCCTCGATGCGCGGGCATCTCTCGGCTGCCGACGGCACCGAGCAGACTGGTTCGCAGTCCTACGTGCCGCCGGAAGAGAAGGACGACAAGGCCCTGCACGCGGCCTTCGACTTCCTGCACGGCGTCACCGTGAACGCCGCGGCTGCGAAGCCGGCACCGAAGACCGCGGTGCCGAACTAAGCTCTATCCGTCCTTGTGACCTCCGGCATCGCTCGGGAGTGGATAGCCACTCCCGGGCGAATTCGTTTTGGGAGGATCTCAGCTCGGATTCATCGCAGCAAAGGCTGCCTCGTAGCGGCCCTCGCGCTCGGCCCAGCGCCGGGTACGGTCGCGTTCGACCAGCACCTCGCCGCGGGGATGAACCGCGAGCTCCAGGAGTTGCATCACCTCCGCGACATAGGCAGTAAGCGGCATGGCGCGCGCGTCGCTCGCCTGCTGTGCGCCGGTGAGCTCGGTTTGCACGTAAGGCGGCGCGAGCTCGAGCACCTCGATGGGGATGTTGCGCAGCTGATGCCGCAGCGACTGGAGCCATGAGTGCAGGAACGCCTTGCTGGCGCAGTAGGTCGGAAAGTCGGCGCGCGGCACGAAGGCGAGGTTCGAGCTCGTCACCATGATCGTCGCATTCTGCTGCGTCTTCAGGATGGGCAGGAATGCCCCGGCTACGCGGAGCACGCCCAAAATGTTGGTCTCCACCATGGCTTCCGCATCGGAGACGTTCCAGCCATCCGCGGTCATGTCCTCCGCCTTGGAGATGCCGGCATTGGCGATGAGAAAATTGAGCTCGGGGAAGCGCGCACGAACTTCAGTCGCGAGGCGCGATGGCGCCGCGGGATCGTCGAGGTCGAGCGGCTGGCCGACCATTCCGGGGCGCTCGGCCGTGATCTGATCGAGCAGGGCCTGCCGTCGTCCCGCGATGATGACGCGATTACCGCGGTCGTGGAGGGCCTCAGCAAGCGCGCGGCCGATACCGCTGGTGCCGCCGGTGATGAGGATCGTGTTGCCAGTCATCTTCATGGTTGCGTCTCAATGGAGTTGGGAGCCACGGCAATCCAGCAAGCGCGAGCGCGGACAATCCTGGCACGACGGCATGCATTCCGGCGCGGGCAGGCGCCGCGGGAATGGACGTGATGGACCAGTGAATGACCGCGAGGACGGGAGAGTGATGGCATGACCGTGGCGTCTCGTGAATCGAGATCTCCCTGCTGGGATCCTCTCGACAAAGGACGCGTTGGATGACGGTAACGCCTACGGCAGCGACATAACGACAGCTGCAAGCGTGGAAATACGTCGGCAGGTCAGTATCGTCAAGTCCCGGTGGCGCAAGGGTCTCTAACCCGCCTCGCGGCGGCGGCCCTCGTGGCCGCGGCGCTGGGCGAGGCGGCTGCGGTGCAGCGCGAACAGCTCCACGACCTTGTCGGCCGGCTTTGCCGCGCTGAATAGATAGCCCTGCATCTCGGAGCAGCCCAGCGTACGTAACAGGCGCTGCTGCTCCTCGGTCTCGACGCCCTCGGCCGTGGTGGTCATGCGGCGGGCGCTGGCGAGGTTGACGACGGCCTGCACAATGCTGGACGAGCCGTCGGGACCCGCGATGTCGCTGACGAAGCCGCGGTCGATCTTGATCTTGTCGAACGGGAACCGGTGCAGATAGCTCAGCGACGAGTAGCCGGTGCCGAAATCGTCGAGCGCGATGCGCACGCCGATGGCGCGGAGCTGGTGCAGGATCGCAAGCGTGGTCTCGTCGTCGCGGATCAGCACGGCCTCGGTGATCTCGAGCTCGAGCCGGCTCGCCGGCAGGTTGGACGCGGCGAGCGCCGCCATGATCTTCAGCACCAGCGTGCCGCTCTTGAACTGCACCGGCGAGACGTTGACGGCGAGGCGGATGTCGTCGGGCCAGCTCGCGGCCTCGCGGCAAGCGGTCGTCAGCACCCATTCGCCGATCTCGTTGATCAGGCCAGTGTCCTCGGCGATCGGGATGAACTCGGCCGGTGAGACCATCCCGCGCTCGGGATGGCGCCAGCGCACCAGGGCCTCGCAGCCGGTGATGCGGTCGTCCTTCAGGCTGAGGCAGGGCTGGTAATAGACTTCGAGGCCGCCATGGGCGATGGCGTGGCGCAGATCGATCTCGAGCTGCCGCCGCTCGCGCACGCGCGCGTCCATCGCCTGCTCGAAGAAGCGATGGGTGCGTCGGCCCGCGGCTTTGGCGGCGTACATCGCCATATCAGCGTTCTTCAGGATCTGATCGAGAGCTGTCGCGTGCCGCGGCGCCAGCGCGATGCCGATGCTGGCGTCGGTGGTGAGATGGTGGCCCATGCAGTCGAAAGGCGTGCGGATCGCGGCGAAGACGCGCGCGACGAGCTCATTGACCTGGTCCACCGAGGTTACTCCGGTCTGCACGATCGCGAACTCGTCGCCACCGAGGCGCGCCACGAAATCAGTCGGCCCCGCACAGCGGTCGAGGCTTGCCGCGACTGCTTTCAGAAGCTCGTCGCCGACGAGATGGCCGAGCGCGTCGTTGACGCCCTTGAACTCGTCGATGTCGATGTAATGCACCGCAAGCTCTTCGCCGCCGATGATGCCGGACAGCGCCTCGCGCAGATGCTCGTGGAACATGGCGCGGTTGGGCAGGTCGGTCAGCGCGTCGTAATGGGCGAGGTGGGTGATGCGCTCCTCGATGCGCCGCCGCTCGGTGACGTCCTCATGCGTCGCCACCCAGCCGCCATCGGCGAGCGGTTCGTTGAGAATGTGGATCGAGCGGCCGTCGGAGGTGTCGACGACCATGGAATTGCGCACGTGGACGTCGCGCAGCACGCGGGCGACGTATTGATCCGCATTGCCGCTGAAGGACCCCGTCGCCTTGCGATGCGCGATGATATCGTGGAAGCTGCATCCGGGCTTCACGACCTCCGGCGACAAGCCGTACATTTCGATGTAGCGTTGGTTGCAGACGACGAGCCGCTGCGACGCGTCGAACAAGAGCAGGCCCTGGGTCATGTTGTTGACGGCACGGTCCAGACGCAGCTTTTCCAGCGTCAGCCGTTCGCGCGAGAGGCGGTGCTGCTCCAGGAGCTTGCGCACGATCGCGATCAGGACGCCTGCGATGGCGAGCGCAGAGGCTCCCGCGACCGAGATCAGGATGAAGATCTGCTCGCGCCAGTCGGTCAATGCCGCTGCGCGCGTGGTGGTGGCCATCATCAGGATCGGGAAGTGGGGCAGGGCGCGTGCTGAGATCAGCCGGTCCTCGCCGTCGACCGGACTGGTGATGCGCCCGGCGAAATGATCGAGCCCGAAGATCCTCTGCTGCTCGAACGGGCCGGTCTTGAAATTCTTCCCCATCATTTCGCTCGAATGGGGATAGCGGGCCAGCAGCGTGCCGTCGCGGTGCAGCATCGAGATCGTGGCGCCTTCGCCGAGCAGCACGGACTCGAAGAACTTCTCGAAATTGGCAGGCTCGATGCCGCGTCCGATCATGCCCATGAACTCGCCGTTCGGGCCCACGATCCTGCGGACGATCAGGATGGTCCATGCGCCGGAGATCCGGCTGTGCAACGGCGCGATCAGCACGTCCGGCGAGTTGGGATCATACCTGAAGGTCCGGAAATAGGCGCGGTCGGCGACGTTGACTTTCGGGGCCGGCCACGCCGTCGACGAATTGATCACATTGCCGTCGGCGTCGATGACGTTGACGCCGCCCATATAGGGCAACGCCTCGATCTTCGAGCGCAGCAGCCGGTGGGTGTCCTGGCTGGAGAGGCGCTTGCGATAATCCTCCGCGGTCGTGATCCCTGTCAGGCGCACGTGGTCGATGAAGTCTTTCTGGATGACCGCGAAATCCTGCAGCTGCTGATCGAAATGATAGGCGAGCAGCAGAACGGTGTTCTCCAGCTCGCGGCCGCTGTTGCGCAACGCGCGTTCGCGAAAGTTCTGTGCCATGAGCGTTGCGCCGACGGCAATGGCCGCAATCAGCAGTGCGCCGCCCACGACCAGCCAGCGGATCGGTCCGCTGCGGACGAATACCTGGTCGAGGAGGCGGCTGCCGTATCTCGTCATGATCTCGATCGCTGTCGTGCACACGCCAGGATCAGTTCTTGAGCCTGGAAACATCCGTTGGTTTACGGGAACGGTATGGAGGCGACGTTAGGAAGTGCGGTTAATGCAGGCTGAATCGGCTCGCGCAAATGCAAGCGAAGTGCGACGCGCAAGGCGAGCAGGAATTGCCGAAGAGGCCGCCCTGCCGGTCAATTCCTGCCGGTCCGCGCGGCGATCAACCGTTGCTTAACCATCTAAGCGTCTGGCGATGCTGGCCGGCTGCACTGGCACGTCATTTGCGAGCCTGCGTTTTTGTCATGCAAGTGAGGACAGACCATGAAAAGCACGCTCAAGAACTTCCTGGCCGATGAATCCGGTGCGACCGCGATCGAATACGGCCTGATCGCCGCCGGCATAGCGCTCGCCATCATCACCGTGGTCAATGGCCTCGGCTCCAAGCTCAATGCCAAATTCGGATCGATCAGCGCGTCGCTGCGCTGACCGCGTGCGTTCCGCCGCGCGCCACTATCGCCACCACGATCAGCGCCGCGACGATATTGGCGGCGGCGCTGAGCAGGATCGGCAGCGTGTAGCTGTGGTTGACGTCGTAGACGAAGCCGGCGGCGCTCGGGCCGATCAGCGTGCCGAACGCAACGCTGGTGTAGAGAATGCCGATGATGCCGCTGACGTTGCGCCCGCCAAAATAGTCCATCACCACGGAGGGCAGCACCGCGACCCAGCCGCCGTAGAACACGCCGTAGACGAAGGCGAAGGCGGCGAGGGCCCAGACCTCCTTCGCAACGGCCCAGATTGCCATGGCGAACGCCATTCCGATCAGCACCATGATCAGCGAGCGGTCGCGGCCCATGCGGTCGGCAAGCGCACCAAGAAAGAAACGGCCTGCCGTGCTGCCGGCCCCGATCATCCCGAGCAGCAGCACGGCAGAGGATGCCGCGACCCCGTGGTCGCGCGCGTAGGGCACGAGATGGACGAACGGGACGAAGGCGCCGAAGGAACAGACGAGACACGACACGTAGAGGCCGGCAAATCGTGTCGACCGCACGGCCTCACGCACCGAAGCGCCGTCGCTGCTGGTTGCGCCCGAGACGTCGCGGATCGGATCGCCGTCGGGGCCGAGGCCGCGATCCTTCGGATCGTTCTCGATCAGCAGCGAGAGCCCGCCGCCCAGTATCAGCGTGATGGCGCCCAGCGCCAGATAAGCGCCACGCCAGCCCACCGATGCGATCAGCAATGAGGCGAGCGGCGGCATCGCCAGCGTACCGAGCCCGATGCCGCTGACCGCGAGCCCGGAGGCAAAGCCGCGGCGCCTCACGAACCAGCGCTGCACCGCGCCGATCGCGGGAACATAGGCGCAGCCGACGCCGACGCCGACACCCAGCCCATAGGCGAGATAGACCTCGACAAGGGAGTGCGCGGCGCTAGCGGCCGCGAGCCCGACCGCGACCAGGATCATGCCGGCGACGGCAAGCGGCCGCGAGCCGAGTCGATCAGCGAGGGGACCGCTGACGAGGCCGAGCGCGAAGTAGAGGAAGCCCGCGATCGAGAACACCAGCGAGATCGAGCCGCGCGAGGCGCCGAAATCGCGCTGCAGCGGCTCGAGAAAGGCGCTGAACGTGTAGGCGGAGCCGAAGCCGACAAACATGACGGCGAATGCCGCCGCGACAACGAACCAGCCATGGAAAATGCTCCGAGGAGCCAGCGCGGTTTGAACGGTCATTGTAGCCTCCGCGAGGTGAGGGAAGGATGCCGACGGTGCCAGGACGTGGCGCGCTGGAACGCAGCGCCGGCGCGCACGAGCACGGCCTCGTCGAGATGAGCGGCAACGAACTGGAACGCGACCGGCAGCCCGTCCGCCGCAGCACCGCCCGGTAGCGTGATCGTGGGATGACCGGTCATGTCGAATGGGCAGGTGTAGCGCTGCAGTTTGGCGACAAGGTCCGGCTGCTCGCCGAGCGTCCGGATCATGGCGAGTGTCACAGGCGGGAACGGGTGCACCGGGATCAGCAGCAGGTCGATGGTCTCGAACAGTGCAGTCACCCGGCCGCGCAGCGCCAGCCGCCGCAGCAGGATCTTCTGATAATCGAGTGCCGGGAGCGCGCGACCTGCCTCGATCACCGAGGCGAGGATCGGACCATACTCGTCCTTGTGGGCAGGATAGGTCGCCTCATGCGCGACCGCGGCTTCCACCGCACAATTCGGCGCCCAGTCGGCGATCGCCTGCGTCACGTCGGGAAACCCGGCGCTGACGATGTCAGCGCCAAGCGCGCGGAAGACGTCGATCGCGTCCGCCAACACGCGCTGCGTCACGACGTCGACGTCGTCGCCGTTCCAGGTGGCGTCGACGCCGATCCGCAGGCCCCGCACGTCCTGTGCGGCCGCGGCCAGATAGTCGGGCACGGGGTCGAATAGCGACGTCGGATCGTTCGGGTCGTGTCCGGCGATGACGCCGAGCAGCACGCCGGCATCGGCTGCGCTGCGGCCGATCGGTCCGACATGGTCGAGCGTCGCGGCCAGTTCGAACGTGCCGTGACGGCTGACGCGGCCCCAGCTTGGCTTCAGCCCGGTCAGGCCGTTGGCGGCGCACGGCCAGCGGATCGAGCCCCCGGTGTCGGAGCCGAGCGAGCCAAAGCAAAGTCCGGCGGCCGTCGCGACTGCCGAGCCGCTGGATGAAATGCCCGGCCAGTATGCGGCATTCCACGGATTCTTCGGTGGCGTCACCAGCGGATGGTGATCGGAATAGGCGCCCTCGGTGAGCTGCACCTTGCCGAGCACCACGGCGCCGGCGTCCTTGAGCCGGCGCACGACGGTTGCGTCTTCGCCGGGGCGAAAATCGCGATGAAGCGTGGTGCCGGCCGCCGTCGGTATGCCCTTGGTCCAGAACAGATCCTTCAGCGCAATCGGAACGCCATGCAGCGGGCCCCGATACCGGCCATGTGCGATTTCGGCGTCCGCGTTTTTCGCATCGGCAATGGCGGTCTCCTCCATCACGTGAACGTAGCTGCCGAGTTCTCGGTCCAGGGCGTCGATGCGATCGAGTTGCGCGCGCGTTACGTCGAGCGCGGAGATGTCGCGCGCCTCGAGGCGTGCGGCGAGCTCGGTGAGTTCGAGATAGTGCAGGGCGTCGGCCACGGCTCGCGTCTCCATTCTTGTTATCGCGATAGCGATCGATCTTCAAGATCGACACCAGTATAAATAAGATACAGGTGTTTGGTTGCCGTCAACCAGTAAATATGTTTTACTGGTGTTCCATTTCTGGTGTTCCGATGTCGAAAGAGTCCCGCAAGTTCAAGGTTCCCGACGCGCTGGCGAACGTCTACGACTTCGCCAACACGCAGGATGTCCGCCATTTCACGCATTTCGGCGTGGAGCACCCGCAGAGCGACGAGCTCGGCGGGCCGAAGCAACTTGCGGACTGGATGCAGGAGCGCGGACTTGGCCGCGACGCCGGACGTGTCACGCCGGCGATGTTCGAGACCGCATTGCGTCTGCGCGAAGCGCTGCGCGCCTATCTGCAGTGCGAACCGGCCGAGCGACGCCGGAACAAGGACGTCCTCGGCGCGCTCGACGACGCGCTCGCGCCGTTTCCGTTGCGGGTGGAGGCGCGCGCCGGGCGCGGCGCAATACTATCGGCCGCGCGCGTGGATGCGCTCGCGGGCCTCTCGACGATTGCGATCGAGCTTCATGACGCAACGCTCCTGGGGACGCTGGACCGGTTGAAGATGTGCGCGTCGGAGGAATGCCGCCGGGTGTTCTTCGACCGGTCGAAGCCATCGACGCGGCGGTGGTGCATGTCCACGCTGTGCGGCAATCGGATGAAGACGCGTGCCTATCGCGAGCGGCAGCGCGAGGCGAAATAGATCAGGCGCGGTAGTGGCCGGACTTGCCGCCCATCTTCTCGACGAGATGGATGCCCTCGATGCGGACGCCGCGCTCCACCGCCTTGATCATGTCGTAGATGGTGAGGCAGGCGACCGACGCCGCGGTGAGCGCCTCCATCTCGACGCCGGTCGGGCCCGTCACCTTCACGGTAGCGCGAACGATGCAGCCCGGCAGTTTCGCGTCGGGCTCGATGTCGACCGTGACCTTCGACAGCGCCAGCGGATGGCAGAGCGGGATCAGCTCCGAGGTGCGCTTGGCCGCCATGATGCCGGCGATGCGCGCGGTGCCGAGCACGTCGCCTTTCTTGGCATTGCCGGAGCGGATCAGATCGAGCGTCGCCTTGCTCATGACGACACGGCCCTCCGCGACCGCAACCCGCTCGGTCGCGGGCTTGTCCGAGACATCCACCATCCGCGCCTCGCCGGAGGCGCCGATATGGGTGAGCGCTGGCTTCGCCTTGGCATCAGACTTGGCCTTGTCAGGCTTGGCCTTGTCAGACTTGGCAGGCTTTTGCGCCATGTCAGCGTGTGCCAGTTGCGCGCGCCGAAGCTTCGCGCGCGAGCAGCGCGCGCGTGGCGGTTGTCACGTCCGCCTGCCGCATCAGGCTCTCGCCGACCAGGAAGGTCGACATGCCGACGCGCTCGAGCCGGGCAAGGTCGGCGGGCGTGAAGATGCCGCTCTCGCCGACCATCAGCCTGTCCTGCGGGATCAGCGGCGCCAGCGCCTCGCTGGTCGCGAGCGTCGTCTCGAAGGTGCGCAGATTGCGGTTGTTGACGCCGATCATCGGCGAGCGGAGCTTCAGCGCCCGGTCGAGCTCGGCGCGGTCGTGGATCTCGATCAGCACATCCATATCGTAGGAGAGAGCGGCGTCTTCGAGATCCTTCGCGGTGGCATCGTCGAGAGCGGCCATGATGATCAGGATGCAGTCGGCACCATGCGCGCGGGCCTCAGCCACCTGGTAGATGTCGAACATGAAATCCTTGCGCAGCACCGGCAGCGACGTTGCCGCGCGCGCGGCCACCATGAAGTCGAGATGACCCTGGAACGAGGGCGTGTCCGTCAGCACCGACAAACACGCGGCGCCGCCGGCCTCATAGGCCTTGGCGAGCAGCGGCGGATCGAAATCGGCGCGGATCAGTCCCTTGGAGGGCGATGCCTTCTTGACCTCGGCGATCAGCGCGTAATCGCCGCTGGCGTGCTTGGCCCTGATCGCGCCCACGAAGCCGCGTGGCGCTGGTTGTGCCTTGGCCTTCGCCTCGACCGCCGACAGCGGCTGCGCGCGCTTGGCTGCGGCGATCTCCTCGCGCTTGTAGGCCTCGATCTTGGTCAGGATGTCCGACATGGCGCCTTCAGTCGTTGGAGACGGCGATCAGATGCTTCAGCCGCGCGTTTGCCGCGCCGCTGTCGAGCGACTTCGCGCCGATCGCGACGCCTTCCTTGAGGTCCTTGGCGCGCCCGGCCACGACCAGCGCGGCCGCAGCGTTGATGAGTGCGACGTCGCGGAATGGGCTCGGCTTGCCGTCGAGCACGCTTTGCAGCGCCGTCGCGTTGGCGTCGGCGTCGCCGCCCTTGAGTGCGCCGGCCGCACAGCGCGACAGGCCGGCATCCTCCGGCGTCACCTCGAAATTCCTGATCTCGCCGTTCTCGAGCGCCGAGACGAAGGTCGGGCCGGTGAGGGTGATCTCGTCGAGGCCGTCGGAGCCGTGCACGACCCAGACCGACTCGGAGCCGAGGTTCCTCAACACCTGCGCCAGCGGCTGCACCCATTGCCGCGAGAACACGCCGACCATCTGCCGTTTCACGCCGGCCGGGTTGGACAGCGGTCCGAGCAGGTTGAAGATCGTGCGCGTCGCCAGCTCGACGCGGGTCGGGCCGACGTTCTTCATGGCGGGATGGTGGGCCGGGGCGAACATGAAGCCGATGCCGCATTCCTTCACGCAGCGCCCGACCTCGTCGGGCTTGAGGTCGATCTTCACCCCGAGCGAGGCCAGCACGTCGGCCGCGCCCGAGCGCGACGACAGCGCGCGATTGCCGTGCTTGGCCACCGGCACGCCGGCGCCCGAGACGATGAAGGAGGCGCAGGTCGACACGTTGACCGAGCCCGAGCCGTCCCCGCCGGTACCGACGATGTCGACGGCGTCGTCGGGCGCCGTGACCCTGAGCATCTTGGAACGCATCGCCGCGACCGCGCCGGTGATCTCGTCCACGGTCTCGCCGCGCACGCGCAGCGCCATCAGGAGGCCGCCCATCTGCGAGGGCGTCGCCTCGCCGGACATCACGGCGTCGAAGGCGGCTGCCGCCTCGTCACGCGACAGGCTGGCGCCGGTCGCCACTTTTCCAATGATCGATTTCAGGTCGTCCATCGCGTGCTTTCACTGATTACTGGTTCGCGCCCGTCACCTGCGCGAAGGCGGCCTGATTGATGCTGGTTCCGATGTTGGTTTCAAGCTTGTTGACGTAGGCGGCGACCTGCTCCTCGGTCACCGCGCGGTCGAGGCTGTCCTTCAGCTTCTTAACCGCGTCGGAGGCGAAGTCGATCGCGGGATCGACGATCTCGGTCACGCGGAAGACGATCACGTCGCTGCCGCCGCTCACAGGCGTCTGTGCGACGCCATCCTTGGCGGTGCGGAAGGCGGCGGCGACGACGGCCGAGGGCACGCCGGCCGGCGAGTCGTCGCGCTTGAAGCCCGTCGCAGTCTCGACCTTGGCGCCGATCGCGGCGGCCTCGTCTGCGAGCTTGCTGCCCTGTTCGATCTTCTTCACCATCTCGGTCGCCTTGGCCTTCAGCTTGGTCGCGATCTGGTCCTGGCGCCAGCGCGCCTCGACCTGGTCACGGACCTCGTCGAGATTGCGATCGCGCGAAGGCGTGACAGCGAGCACGTCGTACCAGACGTAGCCGCCCTGGAACGCGATCGGATCATTGTCGACGCCGACGTCGCTGTTGAAGGCCTGCGACACCACGTCGAGGCCCTGCGGAATGTTGGCAACGGCCTGGCCGTTCGGCGCGCGCCCCGAGCGGTCGACCGCGTCGATGGTCACGGCGGTGAGCCCAAGCTTCTGAGCTGCGTCGATGACGCTCGCACCACCGCCGCGCTCGTCCTCCATCTTGTCGCGGAGGTCCGCGACCTTGGCGCGCGCGCGCTCGCTCGCGATCTCGCGCTTCAAATCGGCTGCGACGCTGGCGTAGTTCGCCTCAACGCCCGGCTCGATCTTGTCGACCTTGACGATCGCGGTGCCGAGGGGGCCCTGGATCGGCTGGCTGATCTCGCCCACGGGGAGTGTGAAGGCGGCGTCCGCGACCGCGGGATTGAGCGCCGACTTGGTCACGAGCCCGAGATCGACGTCGGAGGCGCTCAGCCCGCGCTCCTTGGCGAGGTCCTCGAAGGACATCCCGCCGGTCAGGCGCTCACGCGCGGCCTGCGCCTCGGTGGCATTCGGGAATACGATCTGGTGGATCTGGCGCTTCTCGGGCGTGCCGAGCCGGTCCTTGCGCTGGTCGAACAGCTTCTTCGCGTCCTCGTCGGAGACCTCGCTCCACTTGCCGATCTCCTCCGGCGAGATCACGACAAAAGCGATCTTGCGGTACTCGGGCGCACGGAACTGGACCTTGTGATCCTCGAAATAGGCGGCGAGCGCCTCGGGCGAGGGCGGATCGATGGTGCCGGCCTGCGCTGCGTCGAGCCTGACGAATTCGATCGCGCGCTGCTCGTTCTGGAAACGCGTGAGTGCGTCGATGAGCGCTTTCGACGGCTCGAGGCCGGCGCCGATGGTGCCGGTGATCTGCCGGCGCAGCGAGACCCTGCGCTGCTCGGCGACGTAGCGCTGCTCGGTGTAACCGAAATTGCGGATCACGGCCTGGAAGCGCTGGGGATCGAACTTGCCGTCGACGCCCTTGAAGTTCGGGTCGTTCATGATGAACTGGCGGATCTGGTCGTCGGACTGGCCGAGCCCGAGCCGGCGCGCCTCCTCGTCGAGGGCTGCTTCCGCGATCGTCTGCTGCAGCACCTGGCGGTCGAGCCCGAAAGCGCGCGCCTGGTCAGGGGTCAGCGGACGACCGATCTGGCGACCGATCTGCTGCAGGCGATCGGTGTAGGTCTGGCGGAATTCGTTGAGCGAAATCTCAGTGCTGCCCACCTTGGCCACCGTGGACTGCCCGAAGCCGCGGAAGATGTCGGCGATGCCCCAAATGCCAAAACTGATGATCAACACGCCCATCACCACGGCCATAATGGTTTTGCCGAGCCAGTTTGATGAGGCCTTGCGCATTCCTCGAAGCATTGGGTCCAACTTGTTTGGCAGGAAGGGAACCGGAGCGCGCCTTAAAGCAGATTCCGCGAAAGGGCGTCACCGAATTGATATGGCATCATAAAGTGGCGGCTTTTCCCCCGCAACCTGCCGTGTCCTTAAGCTGTGTTAACGAGCTGTGGTCTCTGGAACTGAGGCGCTCGCTCTGCTAGCGCATGGCAAACCCAATTTCGCTGGAATCTGACATGACCGACGCCATCCGACCTCTGATCGCCGGCAACTGGAAAATGAATGGCCTCAAGGCCTCAAGTGCCGAATTCGACGCCATGCTCACCGGTGCGGCAGAAGTGACCGCGAAGGCCGATCTGCTGGTCTGTCCGCCTGCGACCCTGGTTGCGGCTTTTGCGGAGAAAGTGCGCGGAAAAGCGGTGGCCGTGGGGGCTCAGGATTGCCATCCCAAGGCGTCCGGCGCTCACACCGGCGATATCGCCGCCGAAATGCTGGCGGATGCGGGGGCAACCGCCGTCATCGTCGGCCATTCCGAGCGGCGCGCGGATCATGGCGAGAGCGACCTCTTCGTGAAACAGAAGGCGGAGGCGGCCTGGCGCGCCGGCGTCATCGCGATCGTCTGCGTCGGTGAAACCCAGGCCCAGCGAGATGCCGGCCAGACCCTCGATATCCTGCGCGGTCAGCTCAACGGATCGCTGCCGGACGGGTCGAACGCCGCCAATCTGGTCGTGGCCTATGAACCGGTCTGGGCGATCGGCACCGGCCTGACCCCCACGGCCAAGGATGTCGAGCAGATTCATGGCTTTATCCGGGAACTCCTGACCTCCCGGTTCAAATCCGAGGGGGCCAGGATGCGCATTCTCTATGGTGGCTCGGTCAAACCCTCGAACGCGGCCGAGCTGATGGCGGTCCCGAACGTGAACGGCGCGCTGGTCGGCGGCGCCAGCCTGAAGGCGGCCGATTTCCTTGCGATTGCCAAGGGCTGCCCCTAGCTAAAGGCGAAGCGCGATCCGGACCGATCGGGGGTGGCAATGCCCGTTCCGATCGTGTAACACCGCGCAACTTCAGGAAAACCCGCGAAGCGCGATGGGCCGCCGATCTCGGCGCTGTCGGCTTGTGACGGAAGGGTACAATGCAGACTGTTGTCATCGTCATCCACCTCATGATCGTCGCCGTGATGATCGGCGCCGTCCTGCTTCAGAAGTCGGAAGGCGGCGGCCTCGGCATGGGTGGCGGCGCGGGCTTCATGTCGAGCCGCGGCACCGCGAATCTTTTGACGCGGACGACCGCGATCCTGGCGGTCGGCTTCTTCCTCACCAGCCTGTTCCTGTCCTGGTATGCGGGCTACGACCGCAAGCCGTCGTCCATCATAGGCCAGCCCGCGTCGCAGACGCAGCCGGCCGGAGGCGCGCCGATCGCCCCGCCGACCTCGGGCGGTATCCTGGATACGCTGAAGAAGGCTGACGAGCAGCAGCAGAACCAGGCGCCCGCCGGCCCGCAGGTGCCGCGGTCGCAATAAAGCAGGGGGGCCATGCGGGGCGACGGCTACCGTCCTGCATCAACAATCCCCATCAAGGCACTGTCACCACTCTTCGTTTTGGCTCACCCACAGGCCCGCAGAATCTTTGGGGCGGAAGACGAATCGCTTTGGCGAATCGTATTCGGGAGATTAAAGGTTAAGTCCCATGGCGCGGTACATATTCATCACCGGCGGCGTGGTTTCTTCGCTCGGCAAGGGTCTGGCTTCAGCGGCACTCGGTGCTCTGCTGCAGGCCCGGGGCTACAAGGTCCGCCTCCGTAAGCTCGACCCCTATCTCAACCTCGATCCCGGAACGATGTCGCCGTATCAGCACGGCGAAGTGTTCGTGACCGACGACGGCGCGGAGACCGATCTCGATCTCGGTCACTACGAGCGCTTCACCGGCCGTCCAGCGACAAAAGCCGACAACATCACGACGGGCCGCATCTACCAGAACATCATCACCAAGGAGCGGCGCGGCGATTATCTCGGCGCGACCATCCAGGTGGTTCCGCACGTCACCAACGCCATCAAGGAGTTCGTCCTCGACGGCAATGACGATTACGACTTCGTGCTGGTCGAGATCGGCGGCACCGTCGGCGACATCGAAGGTCTGCCGTTCTTCGAGGCGATCCGCCAGCTCAAGAACGAGCTGCCGCGCGATCACGCCGTCTACATTCATCTCACGCTGCTTCCCTACATCCCGAGCGCCGGCGAATTGAAGACCAAGCCGACGCAGCATTCGGTCAAGGAGCTGCGCTCGATCGGCATCCAGCCCGACATCCTGCTCTGTCGCACCGATCGCGAGATTCCGAAGGAGGAGCGGCGCAAGCTCGGGCTGTTCTGTAACGTGCGCGAAAGCGCCGTGATCGAGGCGCGCGACGTCGACAACATCTACGCGGTGCCTGAGGCCTATCACGCCGCCGGCCTAGACGACGAAGTGCTCGCCGCCTTCGGCATCGGCTCGCGGATTCCGCCGGCGCTGCAGAGCTGGCAGCAGATCAACGAGCGCATCCGCAATCCCGAGGGCAACGTCACCATCGCCATCGTCGGCAAATACACCGGCATGAAGGATGCGTATAAGTCGCTGATCGAGGCGCTCTCGCACGGCGGCATCGCCAACAAGGTTAAGGTCAATCTCGACTGGATCGAGAGCGAGATCTTCGAGAAGGAAGATCCCGCGCCGTTCCTCGAGCACGTCAACGGCATCCTGGTGCCCGGCGGCTTCGGCCAGCGCGGCGCGGAAGGCAAGATTCGTGCGGCGCAGTTCGCGCGCGAGCGCGACGTGCCGTATTTCGGCATCTGCTTCGGGATGCAGATGGCGGTCATCGAAGCCGCGCGAAATCTCGTCGGCATCGAGGAGGCCAACTCCACCGAGTTCGGCCCGACCAAGGAGCCGCTGGTCGGCCTGATGACGGAATGGCTGCGCGGCAACGAGCTCGAGAAGCGCACGCAAGCCGGCGATCTCGGCGGCACGATGCGACTTGGTGCCTATCCCGCGGCGCTCAACCGCGGCAGCCGCGTCTCGCAGGTCTATGGCGGCGCGACCGAGATTTCCGAGCGCCACCGTCACCGCTACGAGGTCAACACCGCCTACAAGGATCGCCTCGAGCAGCACGGCCTGAAATTCTCGGGCCTCTCGCCCGACGGCGTGCTGCCGGAGATCGTCGAGTACGAGGATCACCCCTGGTTCATCGGCGTCCAGTTCCACCCCGAGCTGAAGTCGCGCCCCTTCGAGCCGCACCCGCTGTTCGCCTCGTTCATTCAGGCGGCGGTGGTGCAGTCGCGGCTGGTCTGACGTCCCGGCGCGACCGGCGTTGACGCGTCGGGCGCGAGCGATCCGGTGATAAGCTTCATCTGCGGCCGCCGCGTCAGTCTGTAGACGGCGGCGGGCGGCACGTTCATGACCGCACGATCCACCAGCTTGGCGCGCAGGCCCAGCCGGTCCAACACGGGCCGCGGCACCGGGCAGCTCATGCCATAGGTGAACTGGTAGAAGGCACCGCCGGGGCGGATGTAGCTGAACGCGCCGCCGACGATCGAAACGACCTTGCGCGTCGACATGTTGAGCAGCGGCAATCCGCTGACGACGGCGCCGACCGGCGCTCCATCATAGAGACGATGCGCCGCGAGCCGCGCTGCATCCATCCACAGCACGCGCGCGCCGGGAAAGCGCACTTGCAGCAGCTTCATGAAGTCGGAGCCGAATTCGACGAGCGTGAGGTCTTCCTGGCGGACGCCGCGCTTCAAGAGCTTGTAGGTGAACGCGCCGGTGCCGGGGCCGAGCTCGAGGATCGGGCCTGTCGATGCGGTGATTTCCCGCGTGATGAGATCGGCGAGCGCTGCGCCCGAAGGCGCGATCGCGCCGACCCGACGCGGAGACGACATCCAGGCGAGGAAGAAGGAGAGGAAATCATTGGGCATGCGCACTCCGGCATTTTTGCTTTGTGCCTCGCAAATCAGAGGTGAGGCGCTTGCAATGTCGCGGGGGTGCATTGCGACAGCATTGCGCGATGCGGACTAAAATCAACTCACGCGGATCGGCGGCAGGGTGATCTTGAAGCAGGCGCCGCCATTCGCTCCGTCCAGCACCGAGACGTGGCCGCGATGCAGCAGCACGATCTCGCGAACCATGTTGAGGCCGAGGCCGGCGCCGCGGTCGAGCGGCGTCAGTCGATAGAACGGCTCGAAGATCATCTCGCGTTGATCGGGCGGAATGCCCGCGCCCTCATCGGTGACCTCGATGCATGCGGGCTTGCTGACGCGGATGCCGATCGTGCCACGGCGCGGCCCGTGCTGGATGGCGTTCTGCACGAGGTTGGTCAGCGCGCGCTCCAATGCTGCCGTGTCGCCGAGCGTCTCGATCGGTGTCTCAGGTGCGTCGAGAGCCAGTTCGTAGCCTGCGGCGATCGCCAGCGGCGCGAGCTCGGCGGCGACGCCCTGGGCGATCGCGACGAGGTCGACGCGCGCGAATGGATGCCCGCAGCGGTCGAGCCGCTGAATGTCCAGCAGCTGCTCCGCGAGCGTGGCGAGCCGCGCGGCATCTTCGAGCAGGCGGATCTTTGCTGGTCCCGGCGGCAGCGATTCCAGCCGCGTAGTGAGGATCGCGATCGGGGTGCGCAGCTCATGTGCGGCATCGGCGACGAAACGCTTGTGGCGGGCATAGCCCTCGTCGAGCCGCGCCAGCGCGTCATTGACCGCGGTCACGAGCGGCACGACCTCCAGCGGGATGTGGTCCACCGAGAGCCGCGCGCCCCGCTGATGGATGTCGATGCGCCGCGCCTGGTCTGCCGTCGTGTCCAGTCCCTTGAAGGCGCGCCGCACGATCATCGGGGTTGCGATGAGCGTCGCTGTTCCCATCAAAAGCAGACCGGGTAGGGCGATGCCGAGGAACATCAGCGAGGTCGTGAGCACGGCCTTGGCGCCGGTGAGCCTGCCTTGCGTCGCCGTGATGATCTGCACGTTGCCGGCATCGGTGTCGACGCGCTTCAGCCGCGCCGGAGCTTTGCGCGGATCGTCCTCGAAAAGCTGCCAGCCGAGCCGCGCCTGGCTGATCTGGTCGAGCGCGCCGCCGATTGCGGCGAATTCGGCCGGCACGGCGCCCTCACTGAGCGAATGGCCCTGCCTGTCCCGGACCAGGAACCAGAGGTCGGGCGTCCCCGTGCGCAACTGTTTCAGCTCTGCCGTCGAGCGCAGGATCAGGCCGCCCTGCGTATCGCGCACGAGCGCATGCTGGACGACGTCGATGACGCGATCTTCGTCCCGTTCGGCGAGCACGAATCCTGACGCGCACAGCGCCAGGATGACGACCATAACCAGCGCAACCAGCAGCGCGGCCTGGAGCGAGAGGAGGCGCCAGCTCAACCGCGAGCGCAGGCAATAGGGATCAGCGTGCTTGCTCACGGCAGCTTCTTCAGGAGATAGCCGACCCCGCGGATGCCGTGAATCTCGACGCCCGCGTCGGCCTCGGCGAGCTTGCGGCGCAGCCGTGACACATGGGTGTCCAGCGCGTTCGACTGGATCTCGTCGTCAAAATTGTAGACGGCCTCTTCCAGCGCCGAACGCAGCACGGTGCGGCCCATGCGGCGGATCAGGGCTTCGAGCACCAGAAGCTCGCGGCGCGGCAGCTCGAACGGGCAGCCATCGATGCTAGCCTCGCGATGGCCGACATCGAAGGCGAGGCGGCCTGCCCGGATGACGTCCGGCGTGAGACCCGCGGGCCTCCGCAGCACGGCGCGCAAGCGCGCCAGCAATTCCTCGACCGCGAACGGCTTTGCCAGATAATCATCAGCACCGCTGTCGAGCCCGGCGACGCGGTCGGCGAGCTCGCCGCGGGCGGTCAGGACGATGATGGGCACGCCGTCTGCGCGCGCCCTCAACTTCGGGATCAACGCAAGGCCGTCGCCGTCGGGGAGCTGGCGGTCGAGCAGGACGGCGGCGTGGACGTCGGCGGAAATCGCTTCTTCCGCTTCGGCCAGCGTCGGCACATGGTCCACCACCATGTCGTAGCGCGTTAGCGCCGACGCCAGCGCGCCGGCCATCTCCGCTTCATCCTCGACGAGCAAAATCCGCATGATCCGGCACCTCAACCTCAACCGAGCCGTTCTAGCGGCCCTATCATTGCGGCAGCATTGCGGGAACTGGCTGCGACGAAGTCACCGCAGCGGGCCGCCAGCCATGCGCGGAACGCCGCCGGGGCGGCCGGATGGGGCTCAAGACAGCGACATGGCCGGCCGTTATAACCGCCGGACCTGATCAGGGAGGAACCAGAATGATCTATGAAATGCGTCAGTATCGCTGCGTGCCCGGCCGCCTGCCGGCGCTGCTCAAGCGGTTCGAGACGGTCACGCTGAAGCTGTGGGAAAAGCACGGCATCCGCCAGGCCGGCTTCTTCACCACGCTGATCGGCGAATCCAATCAGGAATTGACCTATTTCCTGGCCTGGGAGTCGCTGGCCGAGCGCGAGAAGAAGTGGGGCGCGTTCATGACCGATCCGGACTGGCTCGATGCGCGGGCAAAATCGGAAGCGGACGGCCAGATCGTCGCTAACATTGTCAGCCAGCTCCTGACGCCGACCGCCTTCTCGACGGTGAAGTGACCTCGGGCCTGCCGGCGCGCGCAGCCCGGGCGCAACCCTGATATTCGACCGGCTCGGGGCCGAATAGGGTTGATCGGACCCTCATCGCCGCTATGGTCGCGCCGAAACGAGGGGAAATTCGCCTTGAGCTCTTCAACGTCAGCAGCGCCGGTCGTCAGCATTGGCACGGTCAAATTCGGCAATGATCTGCCGATCTCGATCATTGCCGGGCCGTGCCAGCTCGAAAGTCGACAGCACGCGCTCGAAGTGGCCTCTGCGTTGAAGGAGGTCGCCGCGCGGCTGAAGGCCGGCCTCGTCTACAAGACCTCCTTCGACAAGGCCAACCGCACCAGCGCATCCGCTGCGCGCGGCCTCGGGCTTGCACAGTCGCTGCCGATCTTCGCCGAGATCCGTTCTTCGCTCGGCCTGCCGGTGCTGACCGATGTGCACGAGGCCACGCAATGCGCCGAGGTCGCGCAGGCGGTCGACATTCTGCAGATCCCGGCCTTCCTGTGCCGGCAGACCGATCTTCTCCTTGCCGCCGCCGCGACCGGCAAGGTCGTCAACGTCAAGAAGGGCCAGTTCCTAGCGCCTTGGGACATGGCCAATGTCGTGACCAAGATCACGAGCGCAAACAATCCCAACGTGCTCGTCACCGAGCGCGGCGCATCCTTCGGCTACAACACGCTCGTCTCCGACATGCGCGCGCTGCCGATCCTGGCGCGCACAACCGGTGCGCCGGTGATCTTCGACGCCACCCATTCGGTGCAGCAGCCGGGCGGGAAGGGAACCTCGTCGGGCGGCGAACGCGAATTCGTGCCGGTGTTGGCGCGCGCAGCGGTGGCGGTCGGCGTCGCCGGCGTCTTCATCGAGACCCATCCCGATCCCGACCACGCGCCTTCGGACGGGCCCAACATGGTGCCGCTGCGCGAGTTCGAAGGCCTGATCCGCACGCTGATGGCGTTTGACGCGATCGCAAAGGGCCCAGCGCGCTAATGCATGAGCCTGTGGCCAGGCCGCCGTCCGACCAGAAGTTTCCGCCCGCGATCAATATCATCGCGCTCGCCAGCTTCTCGGCCGCGCTGTCGACGCGTGCGCTCGATCCCGTGCTGCCGCATATTGCGGAGGAATTTGCGATCAGCATCACCACGGCCGCGAGCATCGCCGCCGGCTATGCCCTGATCTACGCGCTGATTCAGCCGGTGATCGGCGCGGCAGCCGATCTGTTCGGCAAGGCGCGGCTGATGACGATGTGCCTGGCGCTGCTCGGCGTTGCCTGCATTCTGGGCGCGCTCTCCACCTCCTTCTCGGGCCTGTTCGCGAGCCGCATCCTAGCCGGCATTGCCGCGGGCGGCGTGTTTCCGGTTGCGCTCGGCCTGACCGCCGACCTTGTCGCGCCGGCTAAGCGGCAGGTCGCGATCGGGCGCACGTTGGCGGGTTCGATGACCGGCAATCTGCTCGGCGCGACTGCCGCCGGCATCATCGGCGATCTCATCGGTTGGCGCGGCGTCCTTGTGATCATCGGTGCGCTCGGCCTGATCGCGGCCGTCGCAGTCGCGGCGGGCTTTCGCGGTACCGCGCTGACTGCGCCGCCCAAGACCGACCTGAAGACGTTGCGGCAGGGCTACCGCACCATCCTCGCCAATCCCAACGCGCGCTATTGCTACTCGGCCGTATTCGTCGAGGGCTGCTGCGTGTTCGGCCTGTTTCCCTTCATCGCCGCCTTGCTGTTCGATCTCGGCGAGACCTCGCTGTCGATCGCCGGTATCGTGATCGCAGGGTTTGCAGTCGGCGGGCTGTTCTATACTTTCACGGTATCGCGCTTCCTGCCGCTGCTCGGCGTCAAGGGCATGATGATCGCGGGAGCCAGCCTCGTCGCGCTCCAACTCGCCTTGCTCGCTCTTGGTCCTGGCTGGAAGCTGCAATTCGTCATCATGCTGCTGATGGGCTGGGGTTTCTACATGATCCATGGCTGCTTGCAGGTGTTTGCCAGCGAGTTGTCGGTCGAGGCGCGGGCGACAGCGATGTCGCTGCACTCGTTTTTCTTCTTCATGGGGCAGACCATCGGCCCGCTCGCCTATGGGGGCGGCCTTGCTCATGCCGGCAAGGCGCCGACCCTGGTCGCGAGCGCGGTGATCATGGTGGTGCTTGGCCTCGTCTGCGCCAGTCTGCTCAAGCCGCGTGCACCGTCCGACGCGCGCGTTTGAACAGCCGAGGGTTCGAAAGTACCAATGTCGGAAGGATTTGAGATCGAAGGCCTTCACGGCGTGTCGGGGAGAGATGCGCTACTGCGCCTGAACAATGCGAGCGCACGAGAGACTTCATTGCTCACGCCGGAGCGGTTAGACCAATTGATCGGCTGCGCAAGACTGGCGCTGGTCGTTCGACCCGCCGCCGCACTTCTACTGGCATTTGAGCAATCCGACTGTTACGACGGTGGTCACTTCCTTTGGTTTCGCGATCGGTTCGACAAATTTCTGTATGTTGATCGGGTTATCGTTGCCGAGGAGCATCGACGCCGTGGTATGGGCCGCTTGCTCTACGCCCATCTGTTGAAGCGGGCGGTGGAGCTTGGGCATAGCCGCGTCGTTTGCGAGGTGAACCTCGATCCGCCGAACCCGGTATCGGACAGATTTCATGCAGCTCTTGGATTTGCCGAAGTTGGAAGAGCAGCCATCGAAGATGGCTCGAAAACCGTGCGCTACCTTGCCGCCAGCTTGTCGTAGTATCGCGTGACGAGCATGGTCGCCGTTACTTCGTTCCACCAGCCGAGATCGGCTCCATACCGCTCGAGATGATCGCGTCGCGGGCGGCGGGGGAGGCGAGGAACTTAATCAAGGCCCGACCAGCTTCAGGTTCTTTGGAAACGGTCGCGATCCCGGCTGAGAAGACCGTGATCTTCTGCAATTCATTCGGCAGCGGTCCCACGATATCGATGCCCTGGACGGGCTTCAGTTCGCTGATTTGCTGAAAGCCGAGTTCGGCCTCGCCGCGAGCGACGATCTCGCCGACCGGAGTTGCCGGAATCTTTCGCGCCTTGTCCTTCATGATTTCGGCTATGCCGAGCTTTTCAAACATCTCGGTCGAGACGTAGACGCCGCTGGCGCTATCGGAATAGGCGATCGTTTTTGCCGCAAGCAGCGCGCGCTTGACCGCCTCGGCCGAACTGATATCCGGCTTCGGCGCGCCCGATTTCACGGCAATCCCGATCGGCGATCTGGTCAGGTCGACCTGGCTGCCGGCAACGACCTTGCCCTTGTTGGCGAGGTCGGCGAGTGCATAGCCCACCATGATCAGGACATCGACCGGCTCGCCGCGCTCGAGCCGAACCGGGATCGCATTGGTGGTGGTGCCCATCGATGGTCCGAACGACGTCAGCACCTTGTTGCCGGTGGCCTTCTCGAACTCCGGCACGAGTGCCTGATAGGCCGCCGTCAGTCCGCCCGAAATCATCACCCGAACCTCGGCTGCGTCGGACGCGCCGGCCAGCGACACCACGCCTAGAAGGCCCAAAGCAAGGCCGCGGAATGTTGCGGATATTGATTTCATGGTCATTCGTCTCCAGCTAACCCCGCCCGCGATAGGGTGCCACGCCTTGCTCCGGCACCCAGAGGCCCTTCGGGACGCGGCCGGTCTGCCAGAACACGTCGATCGGGATGCCGCCGCGCGGATACCAGTAGCCGCCGATGCGCAACCATTTCGGCTTGATCTCGGCGGCGATGCGCTTGCCGATCATCACGGTGCAATCCTCGTGGAAGGCGCCGTGATTGCGGAAGCTTGCGATGTAGAGTTTCAGCGATTTCGACTCCAGCAGCCATTGGCCCGGTGCGTAGTCGATCATCAGATGCGCGAAATCCGGCTGGCCCGTGACCGGGCAGAGCGAGGTGAATTCCGGCACGGTGAACCGCACCAGATAATCCGTGCCCTTTTGCGGATTGGGCACGCGGTCGAGCTGGGCTTCTTCCGGTGTGTGTGGCCATTCGACCGCACGGCCGAGCTGGAGGGATTTTTTCGCCATCGTCTGCATCCTTTGGAGCATGATCCGGACCCGGAGGGCCGCGTTAGCGCAAAGTGGGCACCGGTTTTCCGAAAGATCATGCTCAATCAAAAAGAGCTAGAGCGCGATAAGATCGCGCTCTAGAGGATGCCGGGATGGACGCAAATGCCGCCGCCGTCAACCGGCGGTGATCGTCTGGATCATGACGATCCGGTCGTTGCCGGATTCGCAGCCCCAGAGCTCGCCCGGCCGTCCGTCGAGCTGGCGGACATTGGCATTCGCCTTGTCGCTGGCGAACACGTTGAACTGCTCGGTCACAGGATCAAACCGGACGATCGCATTGGCCGAGAAGTCGGTCAGCCAGACCTTGTCCTTGTCGTCGACATAGACCGCGTAGGCGCGGGGGCGCTCGCCCGGCAGCTTCCAAGTCTTCCAGGAGCCATCGGCTGGATCGTGCACCGACACATGCCCGCTGTTCCACTCGCTGACCCAGAGCCGGCTTTTCGAATCCGACCAGACTCGCCGCGACCCCTGGTTCGGCGTCGGCGGCTCGACGACAGCCGCATTGCCGCTCGCAGGATCGATCCTTGCAATATAGCTGCCGGCGAGGGAGGCGTACCAGATGTCGCCCTTGGGGGTCACCGCGATCCCGTAGGGGCCGACGCCTTTCGGCGCCTTGAACACG
Source organism: Bradyrhizobium neotropicale (assembly GCF_001641695.1). Classification (GTDB taxonomy): domain Bacteria; phylum Pseudomonadota; class Alphaproteobacteria; order Rhizobiales; family Xanthobacteraceae; genus Bradyrhizobium; species Bradyrhizobium neotropicale. Next base: position 65,744 of record NZ_LSEF01000064.1, on the reverse strand, counting down.
CTCATCTCGCCCGACTTCGGCGCGAGGCGGCCGTAATAGCCGGACTGTCCGGTGAACCAGTAGATCCCGGTCTTGTCGAACACGCCGGTGTTGAGATTGGCGTAGGCGAATTTCTCGGGCAGGCGGAACAGCGTGACCTTGAGGTCGCCTGGGTCGACGCGCGCGATCGCATTCTGGCCGCCCTCGGTGATCCAGGGAGCGCCATCGGGACCGATCGTGACGCCATGCGGCGCGGCCCCCTGGCCGAGACTGACCGTCTTGAAGGTGCCGCTCTTGGGATCGAGCCTGCCCAGCATGCCCTTGCCCTGCGCGGTGAACCACACGGTGCCGTCGGCGGCGGGCGTGAGGTCGTGCAGGCCGATGCCGGGACTGATCGGGAAATATTTTGTCCGGAACGGGCCCTCTTGGGCAAAACTTGGGCGGACCGCGAGGAGGGCGGTGCTCGAGGCGAGAAACTGGCGGCGATTCATGGCGTTACCCCGACTGTTTCAGATTGAGGTTGGACGCGCAGATCAGGCGACGTCGAGCTTAATCTGAGGCGCTTCACGCGTCAGTCGAAGCGGCTCGCCCAAGCGTTCACATTTGCTTGCGCTCCGTGTAAGACGCGCGGCGAACCGATCAGCTCCAACGAACGGAAGTGCACATCATGACCGCCATTGTCGACATCATCGGCCGCGAAATCCTGGACAGCCGTGGCAATCCCACCGTGGAGGTCGACGTCGTGCTGGAAGACGGCTCGCTCGGCCGCGCCGCCGTGCCGTCTGGCGCCTCCACCGGCGCCCATGAGGCGGTGGAACTACGCGACGGCGACAAGGCCCGCTATCTCGGCAGGGGTGTCTCCAAGGCGGTCGGCGCCGTCAACGGCGAGATCTTCGAGGCCTTGAGCGGCATCGATGTCGAGCACCAGGTCCAGGTCGACCAGATCATGATCGATCTCGATGGCACGCCGAACAAGAGCCGGCTTGGCGCCAACGCCATCCTCGGCGTCTCGCTCGCCTGCGCCAAGGCGGCCGCGCAATCGCTCGACATGCCGCTCTACCGCTATGTCGGCGGCACCTCGGCGCGGCTCTTGCCGGTGCCGATGATGAACATCATCAATGGCGGCGTGCATGCCGACAACCCGATCGACTTCCAGGAATTTATGATCCTGCCGGTCGGCGCCTCGTCCTTTGCGGAAGGCCTGCGCTACGGCGCGGAAGTCTTCCACACTCTGAAGTCCGAGCTGAAGAAGGCCGGTCACAACACCAATGTCGGCGATGAGGGCGGCTTCGCGCCGAATCTGCCGTCGGCCGATGCCGCGCTCGAATTCGTCATGAATGCGATCGGCAAGGCTGGCTTCAAGGCTGGCTCCGACGTCGTGCTCGGCCTCGACTGCGCCTCGACCGAGTTCTTCAAGGACGGCAAGTACGTCTATGAGGGCGAGGGCAAGACCCGCTCGGTGTCCGAGCAGGCCAAATATCTCGCCGATCTCGTCTCGCGCTATCCGATCGTCACCATCGAGGACGGCATGTCGGAAGACGACATGGACGGCTGGAAGGAGCTCACCGACCTCATCGGCAAGAAATGCCAGCTCGTCGGCGACGATCTCTTCGTCACCAACGTCAAGCGCCTGTCGGAAGGCATCAAGGCCGGCCGTGCCAACTCGATCCTGATCAAGGTCAATCAGATCGGCACGCTGACCGAGACGCTCGCCGCCGTCGAGATGGCGCACAAGGCGGGCTACACATCGGTGATGTCGCACCGCTCCGGCGAGACCGAGGATTCCACCATCGCCGATCTCGCCGTTGCCACCAATTGCGGGCAGATCAAGACCGGCTCCCTTGCGCGTTCCGACCGGACCGCCAAATACAATCAGCTTCTGCGCATCGAGCAGCAACTCGGCAAGCAGGCGCTGTATGCCGGCAAGGCGGCATTGAAGGCGCTGGCATAAGCCGGCGCTTTGACAGAACAGGGGAGGATAGACATGAGCGATGGCAAGACCGGACTGCAACTGCGTTCGCTGATCAAGGCGAGCGGTGAGCTCGAAATCTCGCTGGTCGACGTGCCGACCCCCGAACCCGCCGCGGACGAGGTCGTCGTCCGCGTCGAGGCGACGCCGATCAACCCGTCGGACCTCGGCCTGCTCGTCGGCGCCGCCGACATGAGCACGGCCAAGGCGTCGGGCAGCAAAGCGTCGCCCGTCATCACCGCGCAGGTGCCGGCAGCCGCGATGCGGGCGATGGCAGGCCGACTCGACGAGTCGCTGCCGGTCGGCAACGAAGGCGCCGGCGTCGTGATCAAGACGGGCTCATCGGATGCCGCGAAGGCGCTGATGGGCAAGACGGTGGCGATGATCGGCGGCGCAATGTATGCGCAATACCGCACGCTGAAGGTGAGGGAGTGCCTGCCGCTGCCGGCCGGCGCCACACCTGCCGACGGCGCGTCCTGCTTCGTCAATCCGCTCACATCGCTCGGCATGACCGAGACCATGCGGCGCGAGGGCCACAAGGCGCTGGTGCACACCGCGGCGGCCTCCAATCTCGGGCAGATGTTGAACAAGATCTGCATCAAGGACGGCGTCCCGCTCGTCAATATCGTGCGCAGCAAGGAGCAGGCGGACATTTTGACGAAGATCGGCGCCAAATACGTCGTCGACTCCACCGCACCGAACTTTCTCGGCGATCTCACCGACGCGCTGGTCGAGACCGGCGCCACCATCGCCTTCGACGCCATCGGCGGCGGCAAGCTCGCCGGCGACATCCTCAATTGCATGGAAGCAGCGATCAACAAGACCGCGAAGGAGTACAGCCGCTACGGCTCTAATGTACACAAGCAGGTTTATGTCTATGGCGCGCTCGACACGCGCCCGATCGAACTTCCGCGCGGCTTCGGCATGGCCTGGGGCGTCGGCGGCTGGCTGCTGTTTCCGTTCCTGATGAAGATCGGGCAGGCCGATGCCGCCAAGCTGCGCCAGCGTGTGGTCGACGAATTGAAGACGACCTTTGCCAGCCACTACACCAAGGTGGTCTCGCTCCAGGAGGCGCTGGATCCGGCCAACATCGCGGCGTACGCCAAACGTGCCACCGGCGAAAAATTCCTCATCAACCCAAATAAATCTTCGTGATGTGTGCCGGCACGTCGCCCAAAGAAGGTCTTGCCTTCTGAGCGAAGCGGGAGAACATTCGCGCCGCAATTGAATGCGGGGCGCAACCGCACGCAGAGAAGGGGACTCTTCCATGACTGATCTGAATCGCCGCCATTTGCTCGCGGGCGCGGCAGCCATCGGCGCGGCCGCCGTGACCGGCCTCCGACCGACCATCGCCAATGCCGCAGTGCCGCAGAACGGGACGCAGGCTCCGGGCTTCTACCGCTACAAGGTCGGCAACTACGAATGCACCTCGATCAATGACGGGGCGCGCAGCTTCCCGATGCCCGACAAGTTCGTCGTCAACATCCCGAAGGAGGAGGCGCTCGCCGCCGCCGACGCCGCCTACATGCCGAAGGGCATGGTCACGGTGCCGTTCAATCCGCAGCTCATCAACACCGGCTCAAAGCTGGTGCTGATCGACAGCGGCAACGGCGTGGCGAACTTCGAGGCGAGCAAGGGCGCGGTCGGCCGCACCCTGCAAAACCTCGCGGCCGCCGGCGTCGATCCGAAGGGCATCGACATCGTGCTGCTGTCGCATCTGCATCCCGACCACACCAACGGCATCCGCCTGGCCGACGGCTCGCTCGCCTTCCCGAATGCCGAGATCATGGTGCCGGTGAAGGACTGGGAGTTCTGGGCCAGCGAGGAGAACGCGGGCAAGGCCTCCAGCGACATGATGAAGAACTACTTCGCCAACGTGAAGAAGACGTTCGCCGGCCTCGAGTCCAAGGTGACGAAGTTCGACTGGGGCAAGGAGCTCGCGCCCGGCATCACCTCGATCGCGACGCCCGGCCACACGCCCGGTCACACCTCGTTCGCGGTGGCCTCGGGCAATTCCAAGGTATTGATCCAGTCCGACGTCACCAACATCCCGGAACTCTTTCTGCGCAATCCGGACTGGCACGTGGCGTTCGACACCGACGGCGCTCTGGCGCAGGAGACCCGCCACAAGTTTTACGACATGGCGGCGGCAGAGAAGGCGACCGTGGTCGGCTTCCACTTCACCTTCCCCTCGGTCGGCCATGTCGAGAAGGACGGTGCCAAATATCGCCTGATCCCGTCGGCCTGGAATCCGACGATCTGATCCCGGTTGGAGATTTGCACGAAAGATCGGGCCGCCTCTTGGCGGCCTGATTGCTTTTGGGAGACGGTTCATTTCCGCGAACGCAGCGTTTCCAAATCGGAACGGTTCATGCACTTGCATCCTCCCGAGGAGGTGGATTAAGTGCGCGGGCCCGTTTCCCGCTTAGAGGTTCAAGGACAACCCATGGCCTATCACATCGTCACGCTCGTCGGCAGCCTGCGCAAAGAGGGCTTCTCGATCAAGATCGCCAATGCTCTCGCAAAGCTTGCCCCGAGCTCGCTCTCTCTTGAAGTGGTGACGCCCGCGGGCATCTCCTTCTTCAACCAGGACCTCGAGGGCGCGCCGCCAGCCGACTGGCTCGCCTTCCGTGAAAAACTCCAGAAGTCGAACGGCGTGCTGTTCATCACCCCCGAATACAATCGCTCGATCCCGGGCGTGCTGAAGAACGCCATCGATGTCGCCTCGCGGCCGTATGGCAAGAGCTCCTTCAACGGCAAGCCGGTCGGCATCATCTCCAACTCGCCGGGCCCGCTCGGCGGCGTCAGCGCGGCCAAGCATCTCCAGAACATCCTGCCCGGTATTGCCGGCCCGATCCTGCAGCAGCCGGAGATCTACCTGAACGGCGTCGGCGACGCCTTCGACGCCGCGGGCAACCTGACCAAGGACTCCCTGAAGACCGTGTTGCAGCAGTACATCGACGCCTTCGCCGCACACGTGGCGAAGAACCAGGGCTGATCCGTCTACCCTTCGGAACACACCGGAGGTCCTCATCCTGAGGAGGCCGCGTAGCGGCCGTCTCGAAGGATGGCCGCGGGAAACACCAGGGCCTTCATGGTTCGAGACGGCGCTTGCGCGCCGCCTCACCATGAGGGTCTGCCAGCGTCGTCGGGGCGGGGGGCAGGGAATTAGCACTCCCTTAACCAACCTGTCCCATCTTGACGGACATGGTCACCCGTGCGCGCCTCAAATCGATCCTGACCGGCCTTGCCCTCTACACGATGGCCGCCGCGATCGTCGGTTATTTCGGCATCAACGCTTATACCGGCAAATACGGCCTGAACGCGCGCCAGGAACTCGACCAGGAGATCATCGCGCTGACCAGCGAGCTGGCGCAGCTCAAGCGCGAGCGCACCAGGAGCGAGCAGCGGGTGTCGCTGCTCCGCTCGCAAAAGCTCGATCCCGACATGCTGGACGAGCGGGCGCGCTTTCAGCTCGACTACGCCAATCCGCATGATCTGGTTCGGATGAACCCGACGAACTGACGCTTTCCGAAGCTTCCGAAACCGGCGCCGAAACCTCGCGGCGTGGCTGCCATCGCACTGAAATTTGTAGGACCGCGGCCAGATTGCCGCCTTGACGGCAGCGCGGTGACGGGGGCATGGCTTGGCCGAGCGCAGGGTTGCCTAAAGTTGACGCAGATCAACTGGGCCGTGCGGGTACCGCCTAGACTGCTTCCCGGAGGAAACCAGTGATGAATGGGCCAATGTCCCGGCATCACGCGGCCCGCGTTGAGGCCGCCATCACGTCAGGCCAGGCGGCGCGTTCCGCGCTGGTGGCCTCGTGGCGCCGGTCGTCCCGACTGCATCATCTGGATCCTGCCGGCCGCAACCTGCCGCTGCGGCTGAGCGAAGCAGAACTGCGCGAGGCGCGTGAACGCATCGCGCCGCTTCTGGCTGCCGCGCAGGGGGCGATGGACCGGCTCTATCAGGCGGTCGGCGCGGCCGGCTGCTGTGTGCTGCTCGCCGACGGCGAGGGCGTTCCGGTCGATCGTCGCGGCACCCCGGCTGACGACGCGACATTTCAATCCTGGGGCCTGTGGACCGGCGCGCTGTGGAGCGAGGAGCACGAGGGCACCAACGGCATCGGCACCTGCCTCGTCGAGCAGCGGCCGCTGACGATCGACCGCGACCAGCACTTCTTCACCCGCAACACGCTGCTGAGTTGCACGGCCGTTCCGATCTACGACCATGACGGGATGCTTGCCGGTGTGCTCGACGTCTCCTCCTGCCGCGCCGACCGGACCGACGCCTTCTCCAGTCTGATCGCGCTTGCGGCTGGCGAAGCCGCAAAGCGTATCGAAGCCGATCTGTTTCGCCGCGCCTTTGCCCATGCCCGCATCGTGCTGACGCCTGCATCGGACGGCCAATGCAGTGGCCTTGTCGCGGTCGATGCGGATGATCTCGTGATAGGCGCGACCCGGTCCGCCCGGGTGGGACTCGGGATCGCGCCCGGGCGCCCATTGCAGCCGGTGCCTGCGGCCGATCTTCTCGGCGGCGATGCAGCGCACGATCACCTTGCCGGCGGTCAGCGTGCGGTGTTGCAGCGGGCGCTCTTGCGCGCAGGCGGCAATGTTTCGGCCGCCGCCAAGGCCCTCGGCGTCAGCCGCGCCACGCTGCACAGGAAGCTCAAGCGTTTTGAGCTGAAGCACTGAGCTTCGATTTTTTTCTCAATCGTCGTTGCGAGCGTAGCGAAGCAATCCAGAATCTTTCCGCGGAGGGACTCTGGATTGCTTCGCTACGCTCGCAATGACGGTGCGGCGCGAGCGCTCTCCCTCAGGATGAGGTCGGAATGCGTGGTGGCCGCGTCAGCTGTCGCAGAACTGCGACAGGTCGGTCTGACCATCGCTTCCGCCCGGGCTGACAGAAAAACACTCCCGCGACATCGTTGGCGCAAGTCGCACAGGCGCAAACGCACGCGACGAATTGCGCAAACAGCAACATCGGGAGTGATCAATGAACAAGGTGGAATTCCTCAACGTCACCCAAGTTCCGTTCGCCGCACGCTATGACAATTTCATCGGCGGCAAGTTTGTTGCGCCGATCTCCGGCAAATACTTCGACAATGCCTCGCCGGTGAATGGCCAGATCGTCTGCAAGATCGCGCGCTCCGACCATCAGGACGTCGAGGCCGCGCTCGACGCCGCGCACGCCGCCAAGGCCGCCTGGGGACGCACCAGCGTCGCCGAGCGTGCCGCGATCCTGAACAAGATAGCGGACCGCATGGAAGAGAATCTGGAGCGCCTTGCGATTGCCGAGACCTGGGACAACGGCAAGCCGATCCGCGAAACCCGTGCCGCCGACCTGCCGCTCGCGATCGATCACTTCCGCTATTTCGCCGGCGTCGTGCGCGGCCAGGAAGGTTCGATCGGCGAGATCGATCACGACACCATCGCCTACCATTTCCATGAACCGCTCGGCGTGGTCGGTCAGATCATTCCCTGGAATTTCCCGCTGCTGATGGCGTGTTGGAAGCTTGCGCCTGCGCTCGCCGCCGGCAATTGCGTGGTGCTCAAGCCCGCCGAGCAGACACCGGCCTCGATCATGGTCTGGGCCGAGATCGTCGGTGATCTCTTGCCGCCCGGCGTCCTCAACATCGTCAACGGTTTCGGTATCGAGGCCGGCAAGCCGCTCGCCTCGAGCCCGCGGATCGCCAAGGTCGCCTTCACCGGTGAGACCTCGACGGGCCGCCTGATTATGCAATATGCCAGCCAGAACCTCATTCCCGTCACGCTCGAGCTCGGCGGCAAGTCGCCGAACATCTTCTTCAAGGACGTCACGGCGGAAGATGACGACTTCTTCGACAAGGCGATCGAAGGCTTCGTCATGTTTGCGTTGAACCAGGGCGAGGTCTGCACCTGTCCGAGCCGCGCGCTGGTTCACGAGGACATCTACGACCGCTTCATGGAGCGGGCGCTGAAGCGCGTCGCCGCCATCAAGCAGGGCGATCCGCGCGAGGCCGACACCATGATCGGCGCCCAGGCCTCCGGTGAGCAGCTGGAGAAAATTCTGTCCTATATCGACATCGGCAGGAAAGAAGGCGCGAAGGTCCTGGCCGGCGGCGGGCGCGCGAGCCTGAGCGGCGATCTGGCCGGCGGCTTCTATGTTCAGCCGACCGTGTTCGAGGGCCACAATAAGATGCGGATCTTCCAGGAGGAGATCTTCGGACCCGTGGTTTCGGTCACGACCTTCAAGACCGACGATGAGGCACTCGCGATCGCCAACGACACGCTCTATGGCCTCGGTGCCGGCGTCTGGAGCCGCGATGCCAATCGCTGCTACCGCTTCGGTCGTGCCATCCAGGCGGGCCGGGTCTGGACCAACTGCTACCACGCCTATCCTGCGCACGCGGCGTTCGGCGGCTACAAGCAATCGGGCGTGGGACGCGAGACCCACAAGATGATGCTCGATCACTATCAGCAGACCAAGAACCTCCTGGTCAGCTACAGCCCGAAGAAGCTCGGCTTCTTCTGATCGGCGGAGAGGGCGGCGCAACCTCGCGCCGCCCGTTCCGCCCAATGCGAAGGCGCGGACGCCTGGAAGCGTTCTCCAATCCGCACTTGTCCCCTGCATCTCGGGAGCTTTTGTCTAACCGGCCTGCCGTCATCCATCTGTCAGAGAATTGAGACAAGAAGCGCCGACACTATTCGGTTCGGCCCTTGTGGCATTCGAAGCGATGCTCGCCAAATGACGGAGGCTTGTCATGAAGAACAGTCGTTCACGGCGGAAGATGCGTGCTGGAGCGATGATGCTCGGCGCGGCAGCCTTGGCGTTCTTCCCGCAATCGATAACCTTCGCACAGACCGGGTCGACTCCCGCCGGCGCCAAGCACTTCCTGACCCTTGACGGAAAGCCGCCACTGATCCTCGGGCATCGCGGCGTGCCGGGGCTGGTGGCTGAAGAGACCGAGGCATCGTATGACCTTGCCGCAGCCCTCGGGACCGACGCGCTCGAAGAGGACCTGCACCTGACCAGGGATTGCGTATTGGTCGCACGTCACAACCCGTGGCTGAGTGACAATACCAACATTGCCGAGGTGGCGAAAACCAATGCGGTGGTTGCGGCCCGCAAGCGCACGGTGCCTGGTGTGAAGGTCAAAGTGAAATGGGCCCAGTCTCCCACCAGCGGGCCTGCTGAATACCTCACTGATCTCACCGATCCGGCCGACCCCAAATCGGTGCTGAAATCGCTGATCGTGGACGGCGAAGATCATACCAATGATTGGTCGATCACCGACTTCACCATGGCCGAGCTGAAGGACTGGATCGCCGGCACCGCCTATGATGCGGCCAACGAAAGGCCGAAGATATTCAACGGCAAGTTCCCGATCATCAGCTTTCAGGACGTCATCGACATCGCCAAGGCCAAGAGCAAGGAGACGGGGCGTCCCATCGCCGTCTATCCGGAAACCAAGAATCCGACCTGGAACAATGCGCAGGCGATCGCAAATGGCTGTGGCGCGCCCGGCAGCCACCCGCTCGAGGATGCCCTGATCAAGATCATCAAGGACAACGGCCTCAATGCGAAGGACGCTCCCATCTTTGTGCAGAGCTTCGAGCCCGGCAGCCTGAAATACATGCGCAGCCATGGCCTGGAGACGCGGCAGGTCCAGCTCATCGATGGCAACGGTATCGACTTCAAGACGGGTAAGGTGCTCCTCAACAACATCACCAATTCGCGTCCGTTCGACTGGACCGTTTCGGGTGACCAACGCTTGTATGATGCGATGCTAACCCCCGAGGGCCTCGCGGAGATCAAGACCTATGCCGACGGCATTGGTCCGTGGAAGGCTTACATCGTTCCGCTCAAGATCTCTCCCTGGAGGGACAGCAACGCCGATGGCACGCCCTTCAAGGGATCGACGCCTGAGGCATCGACGCAGGAAGCAACCAGCCTCGTTGCCGACGCGCACAAGCTCGGCCTGTTCGTGCATGTCTTCACGTTCCGGAACGAGAAGAAATATCTGGCTGCGGACTATCACGGCGATCCAAGCCTGGAATATCTCAAGTTCTTCCGTCTCGGCGTCGATGGGGTGTTTACCGACTTCACGCATACCGGAGTTGGCGCCCGCGCAGCCTATCTGCGCGAGCTGGGCTGGTGAGGCCGGCTTCGCGGCGAGCAAATGTTGCCTGATCGGTGGCAAAGATTTTGCAATATTTCGGCCACGTTGCAGTGCGGCATAATGAAAGTCGTGGCATGGCACCCCAGCGCTTTCACACGCGTTTGACTTGGGTTAGAGAGGGCTGAAGTTTTCTCTGACCCGGAATTCCCATGGCCGCACCCAAGAAAGCCGCCGCAAGCGCTCCACAAGACAAGACCAACGGCGGCTCGCCCCCGGAATTCACCAAGGAGCAGGAGCTCAAGGCGCTCCGCGACATGCTCCTGATTCGGCGGTTCGAGGAGAAAGCCGGCCAGCTCTACGGCATGGGTGCGATCGGCGGGTTCTGCCATCTCTATATCGGCCAGGAGGCCGTGGTGGTCGGCATGCAGATGGCCCTGAAAGAGGGCGATCAGGTCATCACCGGCTACCGCGACCACGGCCACATGCTCGCCACCGGCATGGAAGCCAACGGCGTGATGGCCGAGCTCACTGGACGTCGCGGTGGTTATTCCAAGGGCAAGGGCGGCTCCATGCATATGTTCAGCGTGGAGAAGAAGTTTTACGGCGGCCACGGCATCGTCGGCGCCCAGGTTTCGCTCGGCGCCGGGCTCGCCTTCGCCAATCACTATCGCGGCAATGACAACGTCGCCGTCACCTATTTCGGCGACGGCGCGGCCAATCAGGGCCAAGTCTATGAGAGCTTTAACATGGCGGAGCTCTGGAAGCTGCCGGTGATCTTCGTCATCGAGAACAACCGCTACGCCATGGGTACGGCGGTTTCGCGCGCCTCGGCGCAGCAGGATTTTTCCAAGCGCGGTCTCTCCTTCAACATCCCCGGTCATCAGGTCGACGGCATGGACGTCCGCGCAGTGAAGGCCGCCGCCGACGAGGCGGTCGCCTGGTGTCGCGCGGGCAAGGGCCCGGTCATCCTGGAAATGCAGACCTACCGCTATCGCGGCCACTCGATGTCCGATCCCGCAAAATACCGCACGCGGGAGGAGGTCGAGAAGGTCCGTCATGACCAGGACCCGATCGAGCAGGTGCGTAACCGCCTGCTCGCGGCGAAGGTGAGCGAACAGGATCTCAAGGCGATCGATGCCGAGGTTCGCGACATCGTCAACGCCTCTGCCGACTTTGCCCAGCATGATCCCGAGCCGGATGCGTCCGAGCTCTGGACCGACGTTTATCGCTGAACGCGCGCAAGCTTTCTTTTGGAGCCGATATGCCAATTCAAGTGCTGATGCCCGCGCTGTCGCCCACGATGGAAAAGGGCAACCTCGCCAAATGGTTGAAAAAAGAGGGCGAGCAGATCAAGTCGGGTGACGTGATCGCCGAGATCGAGACCGACAAGGCGACCATGGAGGTCGAGGCGACCGACGAGGGGACGCTCGGCAAGATCCTGATCCCCGAAGGCACCACCGACGTTGCCGTCAACACGCCGATCGCGACGATCCTCGCCGACGGCGAGAGCGCTGCCGATCTTGCGAAGGCGCCCGCGCCCGCCAAGCCTGCGGCGGAAGCGCCGCCTGCCGCCGCGAAGGCCGAGGCGCCGCAGCCGAAGTCTGCTGCGCCGCAGGCCGTTGCCGAGCCTGATCCGGAAGTGCCCGCCGGCACCGAGATGGTGACGCAGACCATCCGCGAAGCGCTGCGCGACGCCATGGCCGAGGAGATGCGTCGCGATGCCGACGTCTTCGTGATGGGCGAAGAAGTTGCCGAATATCAGGGCGCCTACAAGGTCACCCAGGGTCTGCTGCAGGAATTCGGCGCCAGGCGCGTGATCGACACGCCGATCACCGAGCACGGCTTTGCCGGTATCGGCGTCGGCGCCGCGATGGCGGGTCTGAAGCCGATCGTCGAGTTCATGACCTTCAACTTCGCCATGCAGGCGATGGACCAGATCATCAACTCCGCCGCCAAGACGCTCTATATGTCCGGTGGCCAGATGGGCTGCTCGATCGTGTTCCGCGGGCCGAACGGCGCTGCCGCACGCGTCGCCGCCCAGCACAGCCAGGATTACTCCTCCTGGTACTCGCATATCCCGGGCCTGAAGGTCGTTGCGCCGTATTCGGCGGCCGACGCCAAGGGCCTGCTGAAGGCCGCGATCCGCGATCCCAATCCGGTGATCTTCCTCGAGAACGAGGTGCTCTACGGCCACACCGGCGAGGTGCCGAAGCTGGACGACTACGTGATCCCGATCGGCAAGGCGCGCATCGTGCGTTCGGGCAGCCACGTCACCATCATCTCCTGGTCGAACGGCATGACCTACGCGCTCAAGGCCGCCGACGAGCTTGCCAAGGACGGCATCGAGGCGGAGGTCATCGACCTGCGCACGCTGCGGCCGATGGACACCGAGACCATCGTCAACTCGGTGAAGAAGACCGGCCGTGCCGTGACGGTGGAGGAGGGCTGGGCGCAGAGCGGCGTCGGCGCCGAGATCGCCGCGCGCATCATGGAGCATGCCTTCGACTATCTCGACGCGCCGGTGACGCGCGTCTCCGGCAAGGACGTGCCGATGCCCTATGCCGCGAACCTGGAGAAGCTCGCGCTGCCCTCGGCGGCTGAAGTGGTCGAGGCCGCCAAAGCCGTCTGCTACAGGTAGACCATGGCAGGCCCGAAGGAGCAGCCATTGCCGCCCGACGTCATCGCCCGCGAGGACGCGGTCGAGATCCTGCGCGTGTTCGTGCTGGACGGCGGGCTGTCGATGGCGTTCCAGCGCGCCTTCGAAGAGCCAGACATGTGGGGCCTGCTGCTTGTCGATCTCGCCCGCCACGCCGCGCGCGCCTATGCTCGCGAGAGCGAATACACCGAGGAAGAGGCGCTGGACCGGATCCTCGAGATGTTCCGGGCCGAGATCGAACGGCCGACCGACATCGGCACCACCACGCCACGCGGGCAGAAGGGGCACTGAGCGTGGCGGTGGAATCCTATCATTACGATTTCATGCTGGAGGCGATCCGCGAGGCGGAGGCTTCGATCGCGCAGGGCGGCCTGCCGATCGGCGCCGTGCTGACGCGCGAGAAGAAGGTCATCGCCCGCGGCCACAACAATCGCGTGCAGGAAAAGAACGTCATCCTGCATGGCGAGATGAGTTGCCTGCGCGACGCCGGCGTGATCTCGTTCCACGACACCGTCATGTACACCACGCTGTCGCCATGCTCGATGTGTGCCGGCGCGCTCGGCCTGTTCAAGGTCTCGCTGGTGCTGATCGGGGAGTCCGTCACGTTCCCGGGCTCCAAGGACATCCTCGACAAGTTCGGCATCCCCTGGATCGATCTTGCCGACGACCGCTCCATCACCATGATGAAGACGTGGCGTTCCAATCCCGCCAATGAGCGCCTGTGGCAAGGCGACATCGGCAACTAAACCTGGTCTGTTCGTCTTTCAGTGTGGGAGACGACATTTTGAGAAGTTCTTCGTGAGGTCAGCATGCCCATCAACATCCTGATGCCAGCTCTCTCGCCGACGATGGAGAAGGGCAACCTCGCCAAGTGGCTGAAGAAAGAGGGCGACAAGGTCAAATCCGGCGACGTCATCGCCGAGATCGAGACCGACAAGGCCACCATGGAGGTCGAGGCCATCGACGAAGGCACGATCGCCAAGATCCTCGTGCCCGAGGGCACGCAGGACGTCGCGGTCAACGATGTCATCGCGGTGCTCGCCGGCGAGGGCGAGGACGTGAAGGCCGCGAGCGCAGGCGCTGCGAAGCCCAGCGCCTCTGCTGCGCCACCGAAAGCCACCGAAGTCCCCGCTGCAGCGCCGGCTGCACCAGCTCCTGCCGCGCCGAAGGCTGCACCGCCTGCCGCCGCACCGGCGCCGCAGGCCGCGGCTCCCGCCGTGCAGGGCAACGGCCAGGGCGGCCGCGTGTTCTCATCGCCGCTGGCGCGCCGTCTCGCCAAGGACGCCGGCATCGAGATTGCGATGGTCACCGGCACTGGCCCGCACGGCCGCGTGGTCGCGCGCGACGTCGAGCAGGCCAAGTCTGGCAAGGGCCTGAAGGCGCCGGCAGCCGCGCCGTCCGCCGGACCTTCGATTGCGCCGACCATGTCGGACAAGCAGATCCTGGCGCTGTTCGAACCTGGCTCCTACGACATCGTCCCGCATGACGGCATGCGTCGCACCATCGCGCAGCGCCTGACCGCGTCGATCCAGAATGTCCCGCACTTCTACCTCACCATCGACTGCGACATCGGCAAACTGCTCGTCGCGCGTGAGGAGATCAATGCGGCGGCTCCGAAGGACAAGGAGAAGAAGCCGCTCTACAAGATCTCGGTCAACGACTTCGTCATCAAGGCGATGGCGGTCGCCCTGCAGAAGATCCCGAACTGCAATGTGAGCTGGACCGAATCCGGCATGGTCAAGCATCACCATTCCGACGTCGGCGTCGCCGTGGCGATGCCGGGCGGCCTGATCACGCCGATCATCCGCAAGGCCGAGACCAAGACGCTCTCGACCATCTCCAACGAGATGAAGGACTTTGCGACCCGCGCCCGCTCGCGCAAGCTGAAGCCGGAGGAGTACCAGGGCGGCACCACCGCGGTGTCGAACCTCGGCATGTTCGGCATCAAGGATTTCACCGCCGTGATCAACCCGCCGCACGCCACCATCCTCGCGGTCGGCACCAGCGAAGAACGCCCGGTTGTGCGCAATGGCAAGATCGAGATCGCGCAGATGATGAGCGTGACCTTGTCTTGCGATCACCGTGCCATCGACGGCGCGCTCGGCGCCGAGCTGATCGGGGCCTTCAAGCAACTGATCGAAAACCCCGTCATGATGATGGTCTAAGCCGCGGAGCGTGGCGATGCCGCACACCCAAGCCTTTGCTGCTGCCGGTATCGCAGCGCTTGGCGTGGCGTGGTTGATTGCTGTGCAGATGGTGCTGACCTTTCGGACCTCGGACGAGTTTGGGTTGGTCATGGGCGCGATCACAGCCGATCTCGCAATCGGCTTTGCAATTCTGGTGTTCGTCGTCTCGAAGCTCGGGAGCGAGCGCGTGATGACGCTGAGCGTGCTGGGGGTCGCACTTGCCACGCTGATGTTCTCGGGCTGGCCGGTCTGGATGGATGCGGTCGAGGCGCGCTCGAGCAATCCCTATCCGAGCAGCCATCGCGATGCGCAGATCGTGCTCGAATTTCTAGCGCCGTGCCTTGCCGGATTGGTCGTGCTGTGGCGCCTTCTGGTCCGCGCATATCGCAAGGCGCTGGGGCAGGATGCGCGAACGCTGTGGCCCTGGTTCACGATCGGCGCGGGCCTCGTGCTGGTGTTCAATCCGCTCGGCATCGAGGTCGTCGGTTCAGCGATCGCCCCCTCGGCGACTGATTGGCTGGCCAGCCTCTGGCGTTTCGTGGCCGTGGTCGCTGCTGCGGTTCTCGTCGTTCTTGCTGTCATCGAGTTCGCGCTGCGCGCGCGTCGTTTACGTTTACCGGTTCAGGCGGAGGTTTGAGTGGCCGACACGTCTTTCGATATCATCATCATCGGCTCCGGCCCGGGCGGCTATGTCACCGCCATCCGCGCCGCTCAGCTCGGCTTCAAGACCGCGATCGTCGAGAAATCGTATCTCGGCGGCATCTGCCTGAACTGGGGCTGCATTCCGACGAAAGCGCTGCTGCGTTCGGCCGAGATCTACCACTACATGCAGCATGCCAAGGATTACGGTCTGTCGGCGGAGAAGGTGTCGTTCGATCCGAAGGCCGTGGTGCAGCGCTCGCGCGGCGTCTCGAAGCGGCTGAACGACGGCGTCGGCTTCCTGATGAAGAAAAACAAGGTCAGCATCATCTGGGGCGCCGCTTCGATCGATGCGCCCGGAAAGGTCACCGTGAAGAAGTCCGACGTCGAGGGCCCGAAGGGCGCGCTCGGCGAGGGGACCTATCAAGCCAAGCACATCATCGTCGCGACCGGCGCGCGGCCGCGCGTGCTGCCGGGGCTCGAGCCCGACAAGAAGCTGGTCTGGACCTATTTTGAGGCGATGGTGCCAGAGCGGATTCCGAAGTCGCTCCTCGTCGTTGGCTCCGGCGCGATCGGCATCGAGTTCGCCTCCTTCTTCCACACCATGGGCTCCGACGTGACCGTGGTCGAGGTGCTGCCGCAGATCCTGCCCGTCGAGGATGCAGAGATCGCAGGCCTTGCGCGAAAGCGCTTCGAGAAGATGGGCATCAAGATCATGTCCTCGACCAAGGTCACGAAGCTGGAGAAGAAGGCCGACAGCGTTGTCGCCACCATCGACGATGGCAAGGGCAAGCCCGTCACCACTGAGTTCGAGCGCGTGATTTCGGCGGTCGGCGTCGTCGGCAACATCGAGAATCTCGGCCTGGAGAAGCTCGGCGTCAAAACCGACCGCGGCTGCATCGTGATCGACGGCTACGGCAAAACCAACGTTCCCGGCATCTATGCCATCGGCGATGTCTCCGGTCCGCCCATGCTCGCTCATAAGGCCGAGCATGAGGGTGTGATCTGCGTCGAAGCGATCAAGGGCCTGCATCCGCACGCCATGGACAAGAACATGATTCCGGGCTGCACCTATTGCCATCCGCAGGTCGCGTCGGTCGGTCTGACCGAAGCCAAGGCCAAGGAGAACGGTCGCGAGATCCGCGTCGGCCGCTTCCCCTTCGTTGGCAATGGCAAGGCGATCGCACTCGGCGAGGACCAGGGTCTGGTCAAGGTGATCTTCGACAAGAAGACCGGCCAGCTCCTGGGCGCCCACATGATCGGCGCGGAGGTCACCGAGCTGATCCAGGGCTACGTCGTCGCCATGAACCTGGAGACGACGGAGGAAGAACTGATTCACACGGTCTTCCCACATCCAACCCTGTCGGAAATGATGAAGGAAGCCGTGCTCGATGCCTACGGGCGGGTGCTGAATATTTGACGATTGAGCGGCGGCACCCGCCGACCCGTCATCCTGAGGCGCGAGCTGCGCGGTGCATCGCACCGCGCAGGGAGTCTCCAAGGATGAACGGCCGGGATGCAGCAGCCGGGCCCGTCGCCCTTCGAGGCCTCCGCTTCGCTCCGGCACCTCCAGCGACAATGGCTTCACCATTGCGCGGGGGTGACGGGACCAAATACTGAAAAGACCAGAACAACAAGAGGGACAAACCCATGCGAGACAACGACAACCTCACCATCGAACGCCCGACCTTCGTCACCCATCTCGAATGCGCGATGGAAGGCGACCATTATCCGGCCGATGAGGTCCACAACCTCTCCAAGGCCGGCAAGCCGCTGCTTGTTCGCTACGACCTCACCGGGGTGAAGAAGGCGCTGACCAAGGACGCGCTGAGCCAACGTCCCGCCGACATGTGGCGCTACCGCGAGCTGTTGCCGGTGCGCAAATGCAAGGACATCGTCTCGCTCGGCGAGGTGACCACGCCGCTGATCCGGCTGCCGAAGCTTGGGGCAAAGCTCGGCGGCGGCGAGATCATCGTGAAGGACGAGGGACGCTTGCCGACCGGCTCGTTCAAGGCGCGCGGGCTCGTGATGGCCGTGTCGATGGGCAAGGCGCTTGGCATCAAGCACATGGCGATGCCGACCAACGGCAATGCCGGTGCGGCACTCGCGGCCTATGCTACGGCCTGTGGCATCAAGACCACGATCTTCTGCCCGGCCGATACGCCTGAGGTGAATGTCAGTGAGATCGAACTCCAGGGCGCGACCGTCTACCGCGTCAACGGCTATATCGACGATTGCGGCAAGATCGTCGGCGAGGGCAAGGCGAAGGTCGGCTGGTTCGATACCTCCACGCTGAAGGAGCCGTACCGGATCGAAGGCAAGAAGACCATGGGCCTCGAACTCGCCGAACAGCTCGGCTGGCACGTGCCCGACGTGATCTTCTATCCGACCGGCGGCGGCACCGGCCTGATTGGCATGTGGAAGGCGTTCGATGAGCTCGAGAGGATTGGGTTCATCGGAAGCAAACGTCCGCGCATGGTCGCGGTGCAGGCGTCCGGTTGCGCGCCGATGGTGCGCGCCTACGAGGCCGGCACCGAGCATGCGACGCGCTGGGAGGACGCCCACACCATCGCCTCCGGCATCCGCGTGCCGCAGGCGATCGGCGATTTCCTGATCCTGCGCGCCGTGCGCGAAAGCAAGGGCTTTGCCATCGCAGTCGACGACGACAAGATTTCGTCGGCGCTGAGCGAGGTCGCGCGCGAGGAGGGGCTCTTGCTGTGCCCCGAAGGCGCCGCCACCTACGCCGCCTATAAGGAAAGCCTCGCCGACGGCCGCGTCAGCAAGAGCGACCGCGTGATGCTGTTCAATTGCGCGACCGGCCTGAAATATCCGCTGCCGCCGGTCACCCGCACGCTCGATCGCCACAAGCCGATCGACTTTTCGCAGTTCTAGCGCGTCATTTCGTCACGAACGATCCCTCTTCCCGTACGCGGGCAGAGGGCAAAGAATAACGATGACATCGCTGGGGAGAAGGCAATGAAGAAGGCCGTCTGGGCCGGGCTGATCGGGATTCTCGCGTTCACTGGTGTTGCGTTCGCCGACGATTTTCCCTCACACCCCATCACCATCATCGTGCCGTTTGCGGCCGGCGGTCCGTCGGACGCGATGGCGCGGGTGCTGGCGGAGCGGATGCGGGTGACGCTCGGGCAGGCCGTGGTGATCGAGAACGTCACCGGTGCCGGCGGCTCGATCGGCGTCGGCCGTGCGGTGCATTCGTCGCCGGACGGCTACACCATCTCGTTCGGCCATCTCGGCACCCATGTCGCCAACGGCGCCGTCTACAAGCTCAATTACGATCTCGTCGCAGATCTCGAGCCGGTGGTGCTGCTGCCAAGCAACCCGATGATCGTCGTCAGCAAGAACGCGGTGCCCGCGACCTCGCTGAAGGATCTGCTGGCGTGGCTCAAGTCGCGGCCGTCGCCGGCGACCGCCGGCNNNNAGGCGCGGGCTCCGGCAGCCACATCGCCGGCGTCTATTTCGAGAGCGTCACCGGCATCAAGTTGCAATACGTGCCTTATCGCGGCACTGGCCCCGCGCTGAACGATCTCATCGCCGGGCAGATCGACATCATCGTCGACCAGACCTCCAACTCCATCAACCAGGTCCGCGCCGGCACCATCCGCGCCTATGCGATCAGCGATGACAAGCGCCTGTCCTCGGCATCGGAGATTCCGACCGCGGAGGAGGCGGGGCTGAAAGGCTTCAACATGACGCTCTGGTCGGGCATGTGGGTGCCCAAGGGCACGCCGAAGGAGATCGTGACCAAGCTCAACGCCGCGGCCGTGGAAGCACTGAACGATCCCGCGGTGAAGAAGCAGCTCGAAAGCCAGGGCCTGGAGATGACGCCCAAGGACCTGCTCACTCCCGAAGCCCTCGGCGCGCGTCAGAAAGCCGAGATCGCAAAATGGTGGCCGATCATCAAGGCCGCCAACATCAAGGTGGATTGAGGCGCTTTGCCGCGGCCGCAATGCGAAAGCCGCCTCGCCTTGAGGAGCGGCGAAGGCTCGGCGCGGCCGTATCACATCGTGGCTTCACCGGGCTCGGACAGCGCCGCCTCCAGGCATTGAATCAGGGCCGGTGTGGAAAACGGCTTGGCGAGAAAGCAGATCGCGCCGGCTCTCAGCGCACGCTCGCGCACGGCGTCGTCGGGAAAAGCCGTCATGAAGATGAAGGGCGTGAGGTGCCCGAGGCCGCGCATATGCATCAACAAATCAACGCCGCTCATGACCGCCATCTGCACATCCGCGATCACGCAGGAGGTCGTGTTGAGTTCGCTGGATTGGAGAAATTCGTGAGCGGAGCCAAAGGTGTAGACCGTGTATCCCCGCGACGTCAGGAGGTTGTTCGTCGCAAGGCGAACGGACGGATCATCATCAATGACGGAAACAATCGAAGACACTGACAATATGATCGCTCCTGATCGGGGGAGCCACGGGCTGCGGCGCAGCCGCCCATCGGGAAGGTGGGCCCCCGGAGCGAGATTGGAAAGCATACTTAGGTTTGCAGGTTTCCCCTGGCGCGCGGGATTCCGAGCGCGTCGGTCATTCTGACGAGATCGGCCAATGACTTAGCGCCCATTTTTCGCATGATTTGCCCGCGGTAGATTTTCACGGTGATCTCGGCCAATCCGAGCTCGGCGGCGACCTGCTTGTTCATCAGGCCGGATGCGACAAGGCTGAGGACGTCGCGCTGGCGCGCGCTCAGGCTCTCGAAGCGAGACCGCACGCCCGAGACCGACTTCTCCGCATCGCGCCGCTTACGATCCCGTTCGATCGCAGCCTGGACCGCATCCAGCATGTCCTGGTCGCGCACCGGCTTGGTCAGAAAATCGACGGCGCCGCTCTTCATGGCCCTGACGGTCATGGGAATATCGCCATGACCGGTGATGAAGATGACGGGCGTGTGAATATTGGCCTTGGCGAGATCCGCCTGGAGGTCGAGGCCGCTCGAGCCCGGCAGGCGAATATCGAGCACAAGGCAACTGGGGGCCGCCGGCGGCTTGGCCTCCATGATCTCCGCCGCCGAGCCGAAGGCCTCGACCTTAAGGCCGACCGATTGGAAGAGATTGGTGAGCGCTCGGCGCATCGACGGATCGTCATCGACGATCAGGACGATCGGATCATCGGCGCTCGCCTGCGCTTGGGTCGGCTTGGCGTGGTCGGTCACGAGGTGTCCTTGTGCGGCAAGGGCAGGGCGATCTGGAATGTCGCACCGCCGCCGTCATTGGGAAAGGCCGAAAGCCGGCCCGCGTGCGCCTCGATGATCGATCGGCAGATCGACAGCCCCATCCCCAGGCCGCCCGATTTAGTGGTGAAGAAAGGTGTGAAAATGCGCTGCGTCACCTCCTTGCCAAGGCCGACACCGCGATCCGTCACGGTGAGGAGCAGGCCGTCGCCGTCTTCGTCCGCCTGGCTGGAGCGGATCGCGAGCTCACGCGGGCGGTCGACATTGGCCTGCATGGCCTCGATGCCGTTCATCACCAGGTTGATCAGCACCTGCTGGAGCTGGATCCGGTCGCCGCAAATCCTGGGCAGGTTGGACGCCAACTCCATTCGCACCGACACCGCATGGGTTGCGAGCTCGCGCCGAACGAGGGCCACCGCTTCCCTGACGACCTCATTGATGTCGAGTGAAACTACCTCGATCTCGGTCTTCTTCGCCAGCGCCCTGATCCGGCGGATCACCTCGCTGGCCCGATTGGCGTCCTCGACAATCCATTCAGCTGAACGGCGCGCGGCCTTTTGGTCGGCAGGTTCGCGGTCGAGCCAGCCGATGCAGGCGTCCGCATTGGAGATCACGGCGGCAAGGGGCTGGGTGATTTCATGGGCGATCGAGGCGGTGAGTTCGCCGAGCGTCGTGACGCGCGTGACATGGGCAAGCTCGCCTTGCGCTTTGCGTAGCGCCTCTTCCGCCTGCTCGGCGCGGATCGCCGCCGTCACGTCGCTGCTGACGCCGCGATAGCCGAGAAAATTGCCGTTTCCGTCATGGAAGGGCTTGCCGCTGGTGCGCACATAAATTGGATGTCCGTTGCGATCCCGGCTGTGGTAGACGAGATCGCGGAAGGGAAGGTGGGCATCGAGCGCCGCACGATGCTGCTCCCATTTCTCTGGCTCGAACTCGGCATCAGGCGGAATGTCCCAACGGGACAGGCCGATCAAGCCCGTTGGCGGAGCAGTGGACGTATCGGCGTGTTCCGATATCCGCGTGATGCGGTGATCCGGACCGGTCTCCCAGAACCAGTCCGATGCGGTTTCGGCATAGTCGCGAAACCGCTGCTCCGATGTCTTGAGCTCGTCGAATGCTTTTTGCAGCGCCTCTTTTGCCGCGAACTGCTCGGTGACGTCGATGTGGGTGCCGATGATTTCGATCACCTCGCCGTCGCTGCCTATGACGGGATGTCCTTCCGTATGGACACGTGTGATCGAGCCGTCAGGACGCGCAATCCGAAAGTCGATCTGGAAGGCTCCCTTCTGCCGGACCGCTTCACGTTCCACTTCAGCAATCCGTCGAAAGTCTTCGGGCAGGATTCGTTGCTGGAACGCCCGCGCCGGTACATCAATCTGGTCCGGCTCAAACCCGAATAGGCGGTAGAGCTCGGCCGATCGGTATGCGAATTCCTGACGATGCACGTCCCAGGCCCAGCTGCTCGTATGGCTGAGGCGCTGAGCTTCGGCCAGGTAGGCCTCGCTGCGCCGCAGCCTCTGCTCAGCCTCCTTTGCAACCGTGACATCGGTCACGGCCCCGACAAACTCGATGCGCCCAGATGCGCGTCGTACCGCGCGCGCCACGGAATGGAGATATTTGACGGATCCATCCGGCATCAGCAGGCGATATTCGTGGTCGAAATCCTCAGCTTCGCGGTAAGCCCGATCCAGAGTCCTTCTGACCGTCTCGCGATCTTCCGGATGGATGCGCTGAAAAACGAAGTTGAGGGTCGGCTTCGTCGCCGGGTCACATTGGAAGATGCGAAAGGTCTCCCTTGACCAGACGGCCTCGCCCGTCGCGAGGCTCAAGCCGAAGCTGCCGGTGTGACTCAACTCCTGCGCCTGGGCGAGGTAGGCCTCGCTCTGCCGCAGCGCATCCTCCGTCTCCTTGCGCTGGGTGATGTTTTCGCAGGCGATTAGCACGATCGGCGTTCCGTCGCCGCGCAGCATCGCCTTGGCGTTTTCGCGGACCCAGAGTACCGAGCCGTCCTTCCGGAATTTGCGAATCTCCCAAGTGTGCGACTGGTCCAAGGTCTTAAGGCACAACGCGACGCACCGACGGACGGCGTCGTGGTCCTCCTCGAAGAAGACGTTCAGCACTGATTTGCCGATCAGTTCGGCCGCCGTGTAGCCCAGTTGTGCGGCGCCAAATGTATTCACGTTGAGCACCGTTCCGGCCGGATCGACCATGAAGTACATGACCGGATTGTGCTCGAACACCTCGCGCCATTGCTTCACGGCATCGCGCAGATCGGTGTCCTCCCGCAAGTCGTCTCTGACCGCGGACCGATTCTTCTCTCCGTTGCCAAATGACCGAAGCGCCGCAAGGCCGCCGAGCAGAAATTGTGCGGCCGAATTCCCAAATTTTGCAATCTGGCCAGGCATCATCGCAAGCGTCCCGGCTCGCTGGCGTCGTGGCGAGTAGAGCACTTTGCAATAACAGGGGCAATTCCCTCTGACCAAAGTAGGATTCCGCGCGAAACTCGCGGTCGCCGTGCAGCTTGCGAGCGTTGCGCCGTCTCGTTGCGCAGGTCGGCGAAGGTCCGGAAAACTACGGGACAAACCTACGTATAGCTCGCGCATCCCTAGTTCTAGCGCGCATTTACCTCCGTACAATTGAGCGAGCCGTTGCGCGAGGACTAGTCTTGCGGCCAATCGGGGAGAGTCGATTGCGGAGCACAAATAGCCGAGAAGCTCCGCGGGCAGCCCACAAAGAGCCAAGCTCTGCGTCCGCCGCCCTGACTTGCCGGATGAATTGGCGAGTCACGCTTGAGAAGCCGCATTTTCCATGACGACCATGGTGACCGTGCATTTGTGCAAAGGAAGCCAGGCCCCCTAAGAGGTCAAGAGGAGAGGATTATGTGCGATAGGTCCGAGTGCTCCGAGCGCCGCCCCGACAGTGACTCCAAAGGCTGTGCAGTCTGCGGCGGGAAGTTTGGCCTGATCCGATACTATTCGTGGAAAAGCCCGCTCTGCTCGAGGAAATGTCTCGACCATTTCAGGGCCCGTCGCGAGCGCGACCGCCGCTGGCTGTTCCGATTCCAGGCGGCGTGAGGATCAACCGCCGCATCCGCCCCGTCAGGCAATTTCTGAATCAGGAGGCTGCGTGTCGAACCGTGCTTGCAAGCTCCTCTTGGCGATCGCGCTGCCGCTTCCGCTGATGACGGGCGTGGAGGCCGAGGAGGCTGGCCAGGATGCTGCACATCGTCACCATCCGCCCCAGGATCAGCTGTTGCACGAGAAGTTCTACTCGAGCTGGCACATGCCGGACAATCCGGTGCTGAGCTGCTGCAACAGCGCAGATTGTTACCCGACCGAGGTACGCTACATCGACGGCAGGATCTACGCGCGGCGGCGGGAAGACGGGAAGTACATCCTGATCCCGTCCCAGAAAGTCGAGCGCAACAGAGACAATCCCGACGGCCGCAACCATCTCTGCGCGCCTCCGCCGTCCGCTTCTCTGGTCGACACGGTTTACTGCTTCGCGCTGGGAGGAGCCACGTGAAATTTATATTGGTGAACGGAAGGACCCCCTTCCGCAAGACGTTTTGTCTGTGGTGCTGTGAGGAGATCCGCGGCGGCTATCTGCGCGACGTCAGGACGCTGCTGCCCTATTGCGACCACGAGTGCTACGCGCGTCATCACGACGCTGTGTCGTCGATCGGTGGGCGCGCGCGAGCAGCGTCTTGAGCGACAGGCGGTCGAGGTGATCGGGCGGATGTGCCTTCGGCAGGAGAGGAAACGGCGTTGAGGTTCATGCTGGTCAATCAGGAACGACCCCGCCACGGCGCCTCCTGCAGCGCCTGCGCCCGGCCGCTTGGCTCGAGTTATGTCCGGCACGTATCCAAGCAAGAGCGGTATTGCGACTACGATTGCTACCGTCGGTATCAGCAGACGGCCATGGGAATGCTCTGGCCTTACCAAAGTTCGCTCGAGGCGGTCACTGTGCTGGCGGCCATTTCGAGCTGGAGCTTGATGATGCAGATGGGCGCGCTCTCGCGCTCGCTGACCGAGGCATATCTGCGCGCGCACGACCTTCTGACCGCGGAAGCGGAAGGAGGTGACGGCTAGCTGAATGATGCAGGCCGCGCAGAACCGTCGGCCGCAGTCACCGCGTCCCGCTTCGCGCCGTGTCCAGCCCCGGCGGTGCGAACCTAGGGCGCCGGGGCTGCGGCCGATGCCGTCGGTGCCGCGCTCACTTCGTGCGTCGGGACACGCTGCTCGGACTTCGCCGTGACCAATCCGCTGCCCTCGAAGCGCGCGCGGTAGACCAGCACATTCTCCATCACGCGCTGCACGTAGTTGCGCGTCTCCGACAGCGGAATGCGCTCGACCCAGTCGACGGGATCGACCTTGGGATCGCGGGGATCGCCATGCGCCTGCACCCATTCGCGCACCCGGCCGCGGCCGGCATTGTAGCCGGCAAAGGTCATGATCTGGTTGCCGCGGTATTCCGATAGAAGCGCGCTCAACTCGGCCGCGCCCATCTGCGTGTTGTAGACGGGATCGGAGACCATACGGTCCCAATCATAGGGCACGCCGAAGCGCTTGGCCGTGTCGCGTCCCGCTTCCGGCGTCACCTGCATCAGCCCGACGGCGTTGGCGGGCGACTTGTCGCGCTGGTCGAAGGAGCTTTCGGTGCGCGCCACTGAATAGATTACGCTCTGCTCGATCTCGGGCGCGACCTGCTTGTGAGCCGGAATCCCGATGGTCGGGAAGGCGTAATGGTCGAGCGCGAGTCCGCGCGCCAGCGCCGACTTGCCGATCTCGAGCATCGTACGGGCATCGTTGCGCCGGCCCGCGAGCTCGCCGAGCGCTTCGAGGGCGGCGACATCGCTGCTCTGCTCGGCAAAATCCTCGGCGTAATAGAAGACAACGTCGCGCTCGCCGACGGCGTAGAGCATGTCGGCCGCGCGCACGCGCTCGTCCGCAGGCGGCGCGTCGGCCGAGGCCAGCACTACGGGCGAGGGTGCGCGTAGCTCGATCCGGTCGAGGCCGAGCCTGGCGCGGGCGAGCTGGCCGTAGTAGGCCGTTGAATAGCGTGCCGCCGCCTGATAGCTCAGGCGGGCATCAGCCGTCGCGCCCATCGCCTCGGCGGCGCGACCGCGCCAGTAATGGGCCCGCGACAATGCGATCGGATTGGCCGAGCCCTCGTCGATCGAGGCGAAGTGCATCATCGCGGTCTTGGGATCGTCGAGATAGCGCAGCGCGATCCAGCCGCACATGAAGTGGTAGTCTACGCGATAGACCTCCTTTTCCGGCACTGCGGCCGCCCGCACCACGTCATAGGCGGTCCTGGACTTGCCCTGGTCGAGCAGCTTGCGCGCGAGCAGGCGCCGTTCGCGCCACCAGGCGTCGGTGTCCTGGGCCGCCATGGTATCGGGCGCGGCGGCGAGGATCACCTCGGCCGCATCATCGATGCGGTCCTTCTGGAGGTGCCACTGCGCGCGGCACAGGACATAGCCGAGATCGCGGCGCGCTTCAGTCGACACGTCGTCGAGATAATCCTTGGCTTTGTTGGCCTTGCCGGTGACCGCGGCACAGGCCTTGACGATCGCAAGCTCGTCGTCGCCGAGCCGCTTGGCCGCGCGCTTCGCTCCGGCGTAGTCCTTGACCCCCAGGCGCTTGTCCATGCGCGCGCGATGGTCGTCCGCGGTCAGGAGATCGCGGAACGCTTCATAGGCGTCCTCCTCGCTGCGCTCCGACAGTTCCTCGGTGCGCCAGGTATTGCGGACGAGGATTTGCGCGCGGCCGCGATCGCCCTCAGTGAGCAGCACGCGGGCGAGCGCAAGCTTGCCCTTGGCCGTGGTCGGCCGGTCCATCGTGAATTTGTGCACGGTAGCCGCATCGCTCTTGTCCTGCCAGAGCCGCGCTTCTGCGCGGCGGCGCAAGAGCGCGCGGCTCGGCCAGTCCGGATTGGCCGCAATGAAGGCCGCGTAGCGTTCGAAATCTGCCGTGGTCTCGGAGTGGCGCAGGATGAACCATTCGGCAAGCTTCTGTCCGGCGGGGTCGGTGATCCGATCGCGCGCCGCGGTGGCATCGGCAGTCTTGCCCTTGCGCGCAAGGTCGATTGCGTCCTTCAGCACGGCGAGGTCGCCGGTCAGCGGCGGTGGCGCCGGCTTGTCCGAGGACTCGTCGTCCGGCTTCTTCGACTTGCGTTTGGCTTCGGCATGTTTTCCGTGCCGCGCCTTGGCGGCTGCGGCGTGACGCTGCTTGCCAGCCTTGTTGCCAGCCTTGGCCTCATGCGTCTTCTTCGGTGCGGATGATTTGTGACCGCTTTTCGCCGCCGCTTCTGTCGAGAGGAGGGCGAGTGCGGCAACGGTGATGACACACGCGAGCGAGCGTAGGCACTGGTTCATTCCATGGTCCCCCTGCGAAACCACTACAAACCAAGGTCCGCGATCCGAATGCGGCTTGAGACTCAGAAGCGATGCGGCAGTGATGATATGGCAACGCTTCGCATTGGTCACGCTCTCGCAACAATGCGGCAAAATACGGAATGGAACGGACGGGAACTTTCCGGCGAGAGTACAGGGCGTCTCGTTTAATTCTCGTTAAGGAATAGGGCTGGCACGTCGGTTACGCCGGCTCAGGACGACCCACCACCCTCGAGAAGCCCAGATTGCGCGTGTTCCCGCGGCCAAAACCGGTGTATGGAGGTTCCCGAGCCGTTACACTCACCCTTTGCCCGCACCAATGCCGATTTTCAACCAGTCGATCCGGCGCAAGATTGTCGGCATCGCCCTCGGACTGATCGTCCTGATGCTGGTCACCGCGATTCTGTCGATGGTGATGTCCAGCCAGGTCGGTGTCCTGCTCGACGAACTGACCAACCGCTACATCCCGGCCTACGGAGACTTGGCGCGCGCCAATATCCGGTCGCTGGAACGGGCGGTGGCGCTGCGGCGAATGGTGATGACCAAGATGCAGTCGCCCTCGGACGAGGAGGCCTATGCAGCGCGCCTGCGCGAGTTCGAGGAAGCGGACCGGAAGATCGAGGAAGAGGCCGAGCGCGCACGCGCGTTCATCAACGCGATCATCGACGATCCCAGGACGCCTTCGGACAATGCCACGCTGGCGCGGATCGAGACCCGCATCGAAACCGCCGTCACCGAGCTGCGCCGCGATATGAACGAGGACCACGCGAAGCTCCTCAAGCAAGTCGACGCCAAGCAGGCGGCGGAGGCTCGCAGCACGCTGGAGCACCTCGACGCGATACGCGACCAGTTCAACCAGAAGATCGATGTGATCCGCGCCGACATGCTGAAGCAGGTCTACGCCAGCACGTCGCAGGTGATCCGCCACCAGCACCAGGCGATCATCATCTCAGGGGTCGTCACCGTTCTCGCAGCAGTCGTGGGGTTTACCTTTGCGCTGCTTGTGTCCAGCGGTATCACGCGGCCAGTGCGGCTGTTGCTCGCCGGCACGCGCGAGGTTGAGGCGGGCCGCTTCGACAAGCCCATCACCGTCTCGACCCAGGACGAGATCGGTGAGCTCGCCTCCGCCTTCAACCGCATGGTCGAGCAGCTCCGCCAGAACGAGCGTATCCGCGAGACCTTCGGCCGCTACATCGATCCCAAGGTGGTGCAGGGACTGATCGATCGGCCGGAGGTCGCCATTGACGGCCAGCGCCGGGTGATGACCATCATGTTCTGCGACATGAGCGGCTTCACCTCGATGAGCGAGGGCATGACCCCGCGCGGCCTCGTCAAGGTGATGAACCACTATTTCACGGTGATGTCCGGTCCGATCAGGAACAATCGGGGCGTCATCGACAAATATATCGGCGACGCCATCATGTCCTATTGGGGCCCGCCCTTCATTGAGGAGGCGGAGCAGGCCGAACTTGCATGTCTGGCCGCCATCGACATGGCCGATCAGGTGCCCGAGCTGCAGAAGCAGCTGCCGGACCTTCTCGGCATTCGCGCCATGCCGGCGCCGTGCGATTTGCGGATCGGCATCGCCACCGGCGAGGTTTTGACCGGCAGCATCGGCTCCGATCTGATGATGAGCTTCACCGTGATGGGCGACGCGGTGAACCTCGCCTCGCGGCTGGAGGCGGTCAACAAGGCTTACGGTACTCGCATCCTGATCGCGCAGGCGACCGCGGATGCGATCGGACCGCGCTTCGAGTTGCGCGAGATCGATCGTCTCGCTGTCGTGGGGCAGAGCGTGCCGCAGCCCGTATTCGAAGTGCTGGGAAGGGCCGGCGCGCTGACCGTAGCGCAGGAGACCCTGCGCAAGCATTATGCCGAGGGCCTTGCCGCCTATCGCGCGCGCAGCTTCGGCGCTGCAGGCGCCGCGTTCAACGCTGCCTTGGAGAGCGTACCCGGCGATGGGCCGTCGCGCACGATGCTTGCCCGCATCGCGCAGCTCGAGGTAAATCCGCCGGCGGCCGATTGGGACGGCGCGTGGCGAATGGACAGCAAATAGCTGTTCGCGACGGCCGGCGCTGCCCGCGCCGGCAAAAATTGATGCTATCAAATAACGATGTTGGCCGTGACCTATTTCCTGGGCTTAGGTTGATCGTCCTTGTTGCGTAAAATGGGGACACGGCGATGACAGAGCATCAGGACAGGCTGGAACGCTTCGAGACACTCACCGCCGAATGCGAGTTGATCGCCAAGCTCGCCACCGATACCGCCAAGCGGGAATTTTATCTCAAGCTTGCCGGCCACTATTACCAGCTCGCGGCCGATATGCGGCAGGTGATTGCAAGCAACAAGGCCGCGGCCTGACGCCCGCTGCAATCCGTTCTTAATATTTCGCGCGCATCCTCATGGATGTGGAGCGTCGTGATTTGCGATTGCTTCCAATGGGAATGCCGGGGTCGGTTGCCGGTGCGACGCGCGCCCCGCGGACGTTGCTTGCGCCAGTGTCTTACAGGGCGATCCCATGCGGGTTCTTGCGGTCATCTTGCTTGCGCTCATGACAGCGGCCGGCGAGCCGGAGCAGGACATTACCGGCTCGACCGCGGCCTGCCCGGTGCGGAATTACAGCTACAATCCGCGCGACATGAACCAATGTGTCAACGCCTGCAAGACGTGCGATCACGGCACCACGGTCACTTGCACGACCTCTTGCACGCTCAAGGGCGCGCACTGAAGCGCGAGCCTCTCGCGGCGGTATCAGGCTCCGGAACGATTCACATGGGTTAATCATTGAGGAGGCGGGCAGGGCCGGAGGCCGTTGGAGATGGGTATGCTCGATCCCGGTCGGTTCCTGGTATCCTGCTCGCATTGCGAGACTTGGCCGATGGCGGCCAACGTCAAACGTTCCGGTCGGTCCGCATCCCCGCATGAGGTTCGCTTCGTCTGCCCGCGCTGCCGCAGCGAGGAGACCGCGATCATCTCGGCATCCGGCGAGCTGACCCCGATCCGGCGGCTGGATGCTCCGCCTCGGGGGGGTGAGATGGCGTGGGCGCAGGCGCAGCGCATAAGAGGGCGGACGTAAGCTGCGCCGCGCTCTCTGTGGCGCATCGAGCTTCGCGCGCGCCTGCACTTTTCCGTTCTCAGGAACTCGGCCGGGTCGTCGGACGTTTGTGCCCGGACAACAATTGAGTGAGGCCGGGCGAATGATCGGCGAGCATTTCGATACCCGTACACGGATCAACATGAAGCTGGCGCTGGATCGGATTTGCCGCAATCGCCCCGATGGCGAGAGCCACCGTTTCCGCAAGGCGATTGCCGAGAACATCATTCGCTGCGCGCTGACGGGACGCACCGGCTTCGGTCAACTCGTCGATGCCGGCGAGCGGGCCGTTGTCCAGATGGGCACGGAAAGGAAGTCCGCCTAGCGCATGGTCCAAAAGAGTGTGCGGCGGCTCGCCCAGAGGATCATGCACGATCAGGAAGTCCCGAGCGCGGTGTTGATGCACCGCGAACGCGGTGGAGTGACGTTCGCTTCGGCTTGTTGTCGGCATCGGAGCCTCATTTGAGCAGCGTCTACGAGCTAACGAAGGCCCGGGCTCCCGCAGATTTCCTGTCCGGCGGAGGGGAGATGGGCGCGCGCTTGCGCGCTCACGACTGGACCAAAGGTCCGCTCGGCGAACCGTCGTCCTGGCCGCGCAGCCTGAAGACCGCCGTGCGTATCATGCTGACGTCGCGCCAGCCGATCTGGATCGGCTGGGGGCGCGAGCTGATCTATCTCTACAACGATGCCTACAAATCGATCATCGGCGGCAAGCATCCCTGGGCTCTCGGCCGGCCGACGGCGGAGATCTGGCGCGAGATCTGGACTGAAATCGAGCCGATGCTCGCGACAGCGATGCACGGCGACGAGGGCACTTACGTCGAGGAGCAACTCCTGATCATGGAGCGGAGCGGCTACCAGGAGGAGACCTACTACACGTTCTCCTACAGCCCCGTTCCCGACGATGACGGCACGACCGGGGGCATCATCTGCGCCAACACCGACGATACGCGGCGCGTCATCGGCGATCGGCAGCTTGCGCTGCTGCGCGAGCTTGCGGTAGCGACCGCGGAGGCCCGCACGCTCCGGGGCGCCTGCCGTCGCGCCGGTCTTGCGCTTGCAACCGACGCCAAGGACCTGCCGTTCGCCCTGATCTATATTGTCGAGCCCGACGGCCGCGACATCGCGCTGGTCGGCTCGTCCGGCTTTGCCGGCGACCATCCCGCTGCAATCACCAGGCTGTCGCTCGACGCGCCGTCGCCCTGGCCGCTCGCTGAAGTCATTCGCGAGCAGAAGTCGCAGGTGGTGTCTCACCTTGCGTCGCGGTTCGGGGCCGAGTTTCCGCGCGGCGTCTGGGACCAGAGCCCGCGGCAGGCGGCCGTGATCCCGATCCCGGCGCGCGGCGAGACTGCACGCAAGGGCGTGCTTGTCGCGGGCCTCAATCCGTTCCGCCTGTTCGACGACGATTACCGCCGTTTCCTCGAGCTCGCCGCCGGCGAGATCGGCGCGAGCCTCGCCAACGCGCAGGCCTATGAGGAGGAGCGTCGGCGGGCCGAGGCGCTGGCCGAGATCGATCGCGCCAAGACTGCATTCTTCTCCAACATCAGCCACGAATTCCGCACGCCCCTGACCCTGATGCTGGGACCGATCGAGGATGCGCTCAACGACACCTCGCAGACGGTGCTGCATCCGGTCCAGCGCGAGCGCCTCGACACCGCGCATCGCAATTCGCTGCGGCTCTTGAGACTCGTGAACAGCCTCCTCGATTTCTCCCGTATCGAGGCGGGTCGGGTACGTGCCAGTTTCGCGCCGAGCGATCTTGCCGCCTTCACCGCGGAGCTCGCTTCCAATTTCCGCTCGGCGACTGATCGGGCAGGCCTGCGCCTGACCATCGCCTGTCCGACGCTGCCGCAGCCGGTCTACGTCGATCGCGAGATGTGGGAGAAGATCGTCCTCAACCTGATCTCGAACGCGTTCAAGTTCACGTTCGAGGGCGAGATCACGGTGGGGATGCGCGCAAGCGCCGACGGGACTGCGGCCGAGTTCAGGGTGCTCGACACCGGAACGGGCATCCCCACTCATGAGCTGCCGCATCTGTTCGAGCGCTTCCATCGTATCGAGGGGGCGAGGGGACGGACGTTCGAGGGCAGCGGCATCGGCCTTGCGCTGGTTCACGAGCTGGTGAAGCAGCACGGCGGCGCCATCATGGTCGACAGCGATTTCGGCCGCGGCAGCACCTTCACTGTGACCATCCCGTTCGGGCGCGCGCATCTTGCCGCCGAGCAGGTCGCCGAATGCGCGATCGCGTCGCTGCCGATCGGAAGCCGCGTCGAGGCCTATGTCCAGGAGGCGCTGCGTTGGCTTCCGCACGACGCGACCGAGACGGATCTGCGTGGCGACCTCGCCGTCGAGAGCGCATCGGAGACGCCGGACGCGTTGACGAGCGACGGTGGCGAGCGGATCATCCTGGCCGACGACAATGCCGACCTGCGCGACTACGTCAAACGCCTGCTCGACGCGCAGGGCTATCGGGTCGAGGTATTTTCCGACGGGCGGGGGGCCCTCGAGGCCGCTCGGCGGCAGCGGCCCGACCTCGTTCTTTCCGATGTGATGATGCCGCGTCTCGACGGCATCGGGCTGCTCGCCGAACTGCGCGGCGATGATCAGCTGCGGGGATTGCCCGTCATCCTGTTGTCGGCGCGGGCCGGCGAGGAGGCGCGTGTCGAGGGCCTCGAGGCCGGGGCCGACGACTACGTCAACAAGCCGTTTTCGGCGCGCGAATTGCTGGCACGCGTGCGCGCCAATCTGCAGCTGGCGCGGATCCGGCGAGAGGCCGAAGAGACGCAGCGCCAGCAGGCGGCGCGGCTGGAAGCCGTGGTCAACACGGTGCCAACGGCAGTGTGGTTCACGCACGATCGGAGCGCCGAGCACATCTTCGGCAATGCCTATGGTGCGCGCCTGCTGCGGGTCCGGCCCGATGCGAACATGTCGCTGTCGGCACCGCCGCCCGAGCGTCCGGCCTGCCGCATCTTTCGCGACGGCCGCGAGGTTGCGGCGTCCGAGTTGCCGTTGCAGCGCGCCGCGCGCGGCGAGGAGGTCGGCAACGAGGAGCTGGAGATCCGCTTCGCCGACGGCGGGTCCGCAACCGCGATCTTCCAGGCCTCGCCGATCGTGGATGTGACCGGACAGTTTCAGGGCGCGGTCTGCGCAGCCATCGACATTTCCGAGCGCAAGCGCCAGGAACGCCATCGCGAGTTGCTCGTCAACGAGCTCAATCACCGCGTCAAGAACACGCTGACCACCGTGCAGTCGTTTGCGCTCCAGACCCTGCGCAATGCGCCGAGCCTCGGCGAGGGGCGCAGGGCCTTCGACGCCCGCCTGATCGCGCTCTCGAAGGCACACGACGTACTGGTGCGGGAAAACTGGGAGTCGGCGGAATTGCGCGAGGTCGTGATCGAGGCCCTCGGCGCCTACGCCGAGGGGGCCGACGGCAGGATCGCGATCGCCGGTCCCGACTTGCGGATCAAGCCTACGGCGGCGCTCGCGATCTCGATGGCGCTGCATGAGCTCGCGACCAATGCGGTGAAGTACGGCGCGTTGTCCCGAGGCTCTGGAAAGATCCAGGTCGGATGGGACGTCGGCGAGCATTTCGAGCTGCGCTGGATCGAGCGCGGCGGTCCCACCGTTGTGGTCCCGTCGCGACGCGGCTTCGGTACGCGATTGATACAGCAGGGCCTTCCCCACGAATTCGGCGGCGCGCAGGTCGAGCTGGGGTTCGAGCGCGAGGGCGTCGTCTGCGTC
Source organism: Bradyrhizobium neotropicale (assembly GCF_001641695.1). GTDB lineage: Bacteria > Pseudomonadota > Alphaproteobacteria > Rhizobiales > Xanthobacteraceae > Bradyrhizobium > Bradyrhizobium neotropicale. The sequence goes on along the minus strand of NZ_LSEF01000064.1, from coordinate 31,798 downwards.
ATTCGCGCGCCGCTGCACGAAATCCGCGCCAATTTTGCCGCGCATGATGAAGCCACCGCTGACGGAGGGAATGACGATGTCTGAAATCGATCTCGCCGGTCAGCGGATCCTCGTCATCGAAGACGAGGCGTTGGTCATGATGTTGCTTGAGGACAGCCTTCTCGACGCCGGGTGCGAGATCGCCGGCGTCGCCGCGCGCGTCGACGATGCGCTCGAGAAGGCCACCTCGTTCAGCTTTGACGTCGCCGTCCTCGACGTCAATCTCAACGGACGGCAGACCTTCGACGTGGCGCGCCGCATTGCGGAGCGCGGCATTCCCCTCGTCTTCGCAACCGGCTACGGCGCTGCGAGCCTGCTCGCGAATTTTCACAACGTTCCGATCCTGCAGAAGCCGTTCCAGCAACAGGATCTTGAGGCCGCGCTACGTCTTGCGCTCTCGAGGCGAACGGGCGAGGGCAATGTCGTCGCGCCCTGGGAGGACCTTCATTCGATCGATTGAGCCTCGTCAGTAACGTGCGACAACGGCGCCATGCGACGATCGGATTGACTCCGGCTCTGGAGAGCCGGTAACATTCTCGCCGACGGTTCTCCTCACGGAGATCAAAAGGGAACGTGGTGCGGGGTTGTCCCAACGCCACGGCTGCCCCCGCAACTGTAAGCGGCGAATCTTTCGTCATATGCCACTGGGAATCTCGGTCCTGGGAAGGCGACGCAAGGTAGCGACCCGCGAGCCAGGAGACCTGCCGTCAGCCGTGGTCACACGCGAAGATGTCGGTCGGGGAGTACAGACATTAGCTTCACCGGGGCAATAGCTCCGTCGTGAAACCTCGTTCGCTGTGACGTGCCACTGACGTCTCGCCGAGGTTCTAACTGTGTCCCGTATTGTCTTTGCCGCCAGGCGCCTGCGCGCCGGCCTTCTCGCGTCCGTTTCCCTGATTTCACTGAGCCCGCCCGCTGCTCTCGCGCAGCAATCGGCCTCGCCCGATCTGTTGCCTCCGGTCGAGATCGCGCCGTCCAGGCCAGTCGCGGGCACCGCGCAATCACCGGCGCCGGATCAACCGCAGTCGCGCCCGCGGCGCGAGGCGCGCAAGCCGCCACAAGCGCCTGCAATCACCGCATCGCCTCTGGTCATCAGCCCGGCCGGCATTGCAACCCCGGCAGGGCAGGTGGCGAGTTCGGTCACCGTGGTCACTGATAGTGATATCCAGACCCAGCAGTACCGCACCGTGCCCGACGTGCTGAACACGGTACCGGGATTGAACGTTGTCCAGACCGGCGGGCCGGGCGGACAGACCTCGGTGTTCATGCGCGGCACCAACTCCAACCACACCAAGGTGTTCGTCGACGGCATCGATGTCGGCGATCCCTCGACGCCGAACGGCGCCTTCGACTTCGCGCATCTGTTGACCGCCGACATCCAGCAGCTCGAAGTGCTGCGCGGGCCGCAGAGCGGTCTCTACGGC
>NZ_LSEF01000064.1:16086-30330 GCF_001641695.1 Bradyrhizobium neotropicale | reverse complement strand
GCTCGGATGCGATCGGAGGCGTGATCTCGATCGTGACGAGGAAGGGCGAGGGGCCGCCGCGTGCGACGACCTCGATCGAGACCGGATCGTTCAACACGTTCAACCAGACCGTGGGCCTGAGCGGCGCCCAGGACAATTTCAACTATGCGTTCAACGTCGCACATTTCCATGCGGGCGACATCCCCGTGACGCCGCTTCAGTTGCTGCCGCCCGGCCAAAAAGCGAACGGCAACAACTACGACAACATGACCTATTCGACCAAGCTCGGGCTCGACATCAACGAGAACTGGTCCGTCAACAGCGTCGTCCGCTATACCGACGCGACGCTGCTGTTCACCGGCGACGGCGGCTTTCCGAGCGTACCAAATGCGACGCAGAGCACGCATGCGGTGCAGCAGCTCTTCAACCGCGAAGAGACGGTCTGGTCGCTGCTCGATGGCCGCATCCGGAATTATTTCGGTGTGAACTATGCTAGCAGCCGCAGCAACGACATCGGCCCCGGCGATCCCCTGGCGACGATCACGACCGGCGAGCGCATCAAATACGACTGGCATGCCGTCACCGAGCTCGCGCGTGGCAACAATCTGATCGTCGGAGCCGAGCAGCAGACCGAGCGGATGGACACGACGGGATTCTCGGCGGAGAACGGCAACAAGGCCGGCTTCATCGAACTGCAGTCGGAGTTTGCAAGGCGCTTCTTCCTCGTCACCAACATCCGCAATGACCACAACGACCAGTTCGGCGAGCACGCGACCTATCGTGTCGCGCCGGCCCTGATCGTTCCGGTGACCGAGACCAAGCTGAAGGCGAGCTACGGGACTGGCTTCAAGGCGCCCACGCTGAGTGAGCTCTATCAGAATTTCCCGACCTTCGGCTTCTTCGGGAATCCGAACCTGAAGCCGGAGCAAAGCGAAGGCTATGATGTCGGCTTCGAGCAGCCGCTGTTCAACGACCGCATCCGGTTCGGCTCGACCTATTTCCACAACAGCATCACCAACCTCATCACCACCAACGCCACCTTCACGTCCTATGCGAACGTAAATCTCGCGACGACCGAGGGCACCGAGAGCTTCGTCTGGGCGCAGGTCACGGAGCGCTTTGGCATTCGCGCCGACTACACTTTCACCCGCGCCGTCGATGCCGCAACAGGGCTGCAGCTGTTGCGCCGGCCACAGGAGAAGTGGAGCGCGGCAGCGACCTGGATGCCGATCGATCCGCTTATGCTGTCAGCGACGGTGCTCCACGTCAGCGACTGGCGGGATGTCACGCGCGACGGTTCGGTGTCCGGGATCGTTACGCCCGGCTACACGCTCGTCAATTTGCGCGGCGACTATGCGGTCAACGATGAGGTCAAGGTGTTCACTCGTGTCGATAACCTCTTCAACCTGCACTACCAGAACCCGACCGGATTCCTTGCGCCTGGTCTCGGCGTGTTCGGCGGCATCCGTATTGCGAGCTATGGCGTGAAATAGCGAAGTAGCCGAGGAGAAAAATGTGCTAGAGTTCCCAATCAGGAGATCATTCATGGCTTTCGACATTCTGCCGTCTCACGCCGACCGATTTCGTCTGCATCCGGTCGAGCCGCGTCATGCGGCGCTGTTTTGCTTCGCGTTGCTGACCGCCGCGTGCGCGCTGGCGAGCTTTGCGCTGGCCTGTGCGACACCGTTTGCGGCGTTTGCCGTGGTGGCGGCGGCGATGCTGCGGCTCGCGCCGGCACTGCTGGTCGTGAGCGGCGCGTGGCTCGTCAACCAGACCATCGGATTCGGTGCGCTGCATTATCCGGTCGATGTCGGCACCATCGCCTGGGGCTTTGTCATCGGCGGCGCCGCGCTAGTCGCGACCGCGGTGTCGTCGGCCGTTCTCGGCGTGTTGCCGCAGAACCGCAGGCCGCTGGTGCTCGCGCTCACGCTCGTCTGTGCCTACGCCGCCTATGAGCTCGCGCTGTTCGCCGCGACCCCGTTCCTCGGCGGCCAGATGGCCTTCACTGCCGCTATCGTGACCCGGCTCGGGCTGCTCAGCGCCGTCTGGCTGGCCGGCCTCGTCGCCGCCTGTGAAATCGTCCGCCTGATCAATCCGTTCGGGCGGGGACGCGCGATCTCGACTTGAACGCGGAAGTTCACTGGCGCGCCGACATCACGTCCCTGGTCTTTCCGGTCCAGGGACACGGCGCGATCTGCGCCGTGCATCGGGGGGCATTCCGGACCCTGCTCGGCTCGGAGCCCTCGCCAGAGGAGTGCCTCGGCTATTTCCGGCGCTTTGAGGAGGCTTTTCGGGCCGCCGCCGGCGCCAAGATCGCCTGCAAGGCCATTCCGGCGGGTACGAGCCTGCATCTTACCAGTCGCGACATCGCCCGGAAGCTGCTAGAAGACGCCCAAATCGCAAGTGGAGAACAGCTATGAGCCAGCTCACGAATGCCCAGGTTACGCATCTGCCGGTCGCAGCCGGGCAAGTGGGGCGGCTTTCGCAGGCCCTGATGGCCATGGTGCTCGGCGTGTTCATCGTCGGCGTCGTGGGCTTCTCCCACATCGATGTCATCCACAACGCCGCGCACGATGTGCGCCATTCGAACGCGTTCCCCTGCCACTGACCGGGGTGGCATGGGCACGTTTCGCTCGATCGTCTTCTCGTCGGTCATCGCCGGTTTCATCGTTGGTCTCATCGTCACGGTCGCCCAGCAGTTCGGCACCGTCCCCCTGATCCTGAAGGCCGAGGTCTTCGAGAAGGCGGCGGAGACGCACCAGCACGAGCATGATTCGGCGGCGGCGCCGCAGGCGGCTGCGGCCGGCCATGATCATGCGGGGCACAGCCACGCCGACCATGACCATGGCGCCGCGGGCTGGGAGCCGCGGGAGGGGCTGGAGCGCAATGCCTACACGGCCGTCGCGAACGTGCTGACCGCGATCGGCTTCGCGCTGCTCCTCGCCGGCTTCTTTGCGGTCCGTAGCGGCGCGACCGGGGAGAGCATTTCCTGGCACGAAGGCCTGTTATGGGGCTTGGCGGGCTTTGCCGTCTTCACAATCGCGCCCGGCCTCGGCCTGCCGCCGGAGCTGCCTGGCGTGCCCACCGCGCCGCTGCTGTCGCGCCAGATCTGGTGGCTGGCCGCCGTGCTGGCGACGGCCGCCGGCCTCGCACTGATCGTCTTTCGCCGCACGGTGCCGGCGGCAATCGCCGGCGTGATCCTGCTGACATTGCCGCATCTGATCGGCGCGCCGGAGTTGCAGCACGTCGAGACCAACGTGCCGTCCTCGCTGTCGCATCAGTTCATGGTCGCGGTGACGCTGACGAGCCTGGTCTTCTGGAGCCTCCTCGGTTCGCTGACGAGCACGATCTTCGCGCGGTTCGATCGTAACGCGGACCGGCCTGCCTAAGTCCGGTCCGGCTTCGCTGCGCGCCGCCGCCGTAGCGCAACAGCTGACCAGATCATCTCGACAAGCCCAAACGGCCAGGCGCCCTGGAGAAAGCCGTAGGCAGCGCTGAGCGCGCAGGCTGGTGGAACCTTGATATCAACGCGGCGGAAGGTCCGAATTGAAAAAAACGCGGCTCGGTTCCTCGCCGATCGTGAACGCGCGCGGGTTGACATAGGACACGGTTGAGGGGTCTAATTCATGTCACGGGGAAAGCGATCTCCCCGCGAGGCGACATGCCGAAGAATCGCGTCCTGATCACGAAGGGCGCAGCATGTCTCCATACACCTCAGATTTTCCTGACAGACTTTTCCGACCGATCGGTGCCGTCGACTCGCGCGAAGCGGGCCGCGGATACGGTGGTCTCCGGCCTTTCCGCCGCCGGTGTGCTCGCGGTCTCGCTCGGCCTGTCGCGAATCTACGACAACGATCTGGAACAGTCGGATGCCGAGCGTCTTCAAGAAGACAGACTATGGGCCGGCGATCCCTGAACTTCATCACCTGGGGCAGAGCGACAACCAGGAGAATAATCATGCGCAATCAGGTCATCTCTTCTGCCGCCATGTTGCTGGCGATTGCGGGTGGATTGTCGCCCGCGCAAGCCCTGACCAGAGAGGAGCTTGCCGCCAGGGTCCTGGCCGCCGGCTACTCGGAGGTTAGCGACATCAAGTCGACCGCTGAAGGCACGGTCGTTCAGGCGGTGAAGGATGGCAAGCAAGTTCGGCTCGTTGTCGACAGCAGCGGCCAGATCAAGCAGCAGAAATAAGTTCGCGAGAGACATCTGATTCAAGGAGCAGAAAAATGCGAAGCAGAATCTCCGTGTTGATTGGCGCCAGCGCTTGGCTCTTCGCCCTCGGCGCGAGCGCGCAGGCGGCCGATTGGCGCAAGTTCGCAGAACCATTCATTTCGACGGCGCAAGCGGCGGAAGATGTCGACTGGCAAAAGGTCGATGAGGCGCTGGGAAGAAAGCCCGCCGTCAGCGGCGACGTTCATCGCTACGGTTTTCCGCGATCCGATCTCGCCGTGATGCTCGATGGCGTGACAATCAAGCCGGCGCTCGCGCTCGGGGGCTGGGTCGCATTCAAGCCTGCCCATGGCGGCGTTATGGCCATGGGCGATCTGGTCCTGCTCGAGTCCGAGATCAGTCCGGTGATGGCCAAGATGATTGCGAGCGGGATTGAAATCACTGCCGTGCACAATCACCTGCTGCGCGCCAACCCGGCGACGTTCTACATGCATATCCTGGGACACGGCGAACCGGCCAAGCTTGCTACGGCAGTCCACGATGCGCTCGCCGAAAGCAAGACCCCGTTGACGGCAGCGGCACCGGCCAGCCCGCCGCCCGCGATCGATCTCGACACTGCACAGCTTGATCAGATTATCGGCGTCAAGGGACAGGCCAATGGCGGCGTCTATCAATTCAATGTGCCGCGGCGCGATCCCATCACCGAAGGCGGCATGCCACTGGCCCCGGTCGGACCGATGGGGGTCGCAATCGGTATCAACTTCCAGCCGACCGGCGCTGGCAAAGCCGCAATCACCGGCGACTTCATCCTGACGGGTGAGGAGGTGAACCCGGTGATCGCCGCATTGCGGACAAACGGAATCGAGGTGACGGCGCTGCACAGCCACATGCTGAACGAGCAGCCACGGATGTTCTTCATGCACTTCTGGGCAAACGACGACGCGATCAAGCTCGCCAGGGGCCTGCGCGCCGCGCTCGACAAGACGGCGAGCACGAAGAGCTGACGGCCGGCACGGACGGAAAACCTGCTGTAGTGTGGGGATCCGCGGCCTCCCCATCAGATGGATCTCCATCCAAGTGCTCGCTACCTCGTTTTCGGGGGGAGCGATCCCATGGATGGACTTGGCTTCGTTGTCTTTGCTCTTGCCGCCCTCGTCGGCGGCTTCGTCAGTGGCTTTTCCGGCTTCGCCATGGGCCTCGTTGTATCAGGCGTATGGCTGCACATCATCACGCCGGTGCAAACCGCCACCTTGATTGCTGGCTACGGCCTCTTCACGCAGGGCTATGGCATCCTCAAGCTGCGGCATGTCCTCAACTTGCGAAAGGCCTGGCCACTCGCACTCGGGACCGTGATCGGCGTGCCCATCGGCGTCAGCATTCTGACCTACCTCAATCCTGCCTATCTTCGGTTTGGCGTCGGGGTGCTGCTGATTGCCTATGCGATCTACGGCCTGGTGCGGCCGGCGTTCGCTCCGATGAAGATCGGAACCGGAGCCGACATCGCGATCGGCCTGTCGAACGGCTTGCTTGGTGGCTTGACTGGACTCGGCGGCGTGATCTCGACGATCTCCTGCCAATGGCGCGGCTGGCCCAAGGAGCTGCAGCGCGCCGTGTTCCAGCCGGTGCTGTTCGCGGCATTCGTGGTGATCTCGCTGTCCCAAGCCGCCGCGGGCACCATCACCAGGGACACGTTGGCGCTCTACGCGCTCGGCATCCCCTTCATGATCGCCGGCCTTTGGTTGGGCTTCAGGCTGTTCGGAAAGATTGACGACGAGACGTTCCGAAAGACCGTGTTGGTGCTTCTGCTGTTCTCGGGCCTGTCGTTGATCGTGTCCGTGTCGCCGTTTGCTCCCCGCTAGGTCAGGAGGCCACCATGCCCTTGGAGACTTTTGGCGTTATCCCCATACCCAACGGTTTGAACAGCGACTTCGATCACGCCGCGTACGATCCCAGGACGCGTCGCATTTTCATCGCGCATACCGCGCGCGATTGCATCGAGGTCATCGACCACGATAGGCAAAAGCACATTGCGACGCTTGCGGGATTTCCGGCGGTCGCCGGTGCCGTCGCCGACGATGGGGATATCCTGACGACCAATCGCGGTGCCGCAACGATCACCTGGTTGGACGCGAGGAGCTACGACATCAAAGGCGTCTTCCCATCGGGGCCACGGCCCAACGGTGCCGCGATCGTCAAGCGCCTGGGTATCGGCATAGCCGCGTGCATCGGCGATGCCCTTCAGGGCCCAACGCTTCAGGTCATCAATCTGAAGGAGGTTACGCAGCGGGCGATCGATCTGCCGGGCAGACCGCGCTGGTGCGTCACTGACGCGAACGCGGAGCGTGTATTCCTCTGCATCCGCGAACCGTCGATGATCCTGACGGCGCGGATGCGCGACCTGGACGACGTCGCTCATTGGCCGCTGCCGTGCGGCGGCGCGCATGGCCTCGATATCGATCATGCCCGCAATCGTCTCTACGCGGCCTGCGACGACGGCGGTCTGGTCGAAGTCGACAGCACATCCGGGAAGGTCACCAATGTATGGCCGATTGCCGGGCCGCCTGATGTCGCGTTCTTCAACCCGGCGACCGGCCGGGTACATGTGGCGATCGGCGATCCCGGCCTGATTGAGACGATCGATCCAAGGACCCGAAGCAGAATGCAGACGGTGACGGCGGAAGGGGCGCATACCACGGCGATCGTCGTGCCCAACCGGCTTTACGTGATTTCGCCGAGGCATGGCGGCGTACTGGTGCTGGGCGATTAAGGAACAGCGCGAGCAGCCGCGAGAATGCGAAGCTGTGTCTGCAGTTTCGAATGCAAGCCGAAGACCGACGCCGCGCCTTGCTCTGTCATTGCGAGCGCAGCGAAGCAATCCAGCGTCTTTCCGAGGCGACAATCTGGATTGCTTCGCTGCGCTCGCAATGACGAGGTGAAGGCAGGCGAAACTCACAACTGCAGTCGTCGTGCTCAGGCTTGCCGTCTTCGTTGAAGCTTTGCTGGCCCTAGCTAGCATCGAGAACCCGGCGGAGCCCGGACAAGCCCGGCCACGACGGAAGGGTCGGCAGCGGCGACTCAGTTCAGGTGCGCACCGTCATTGCGACAAGCGCGGGCGCGCAGACACCGTTGCGAAATCTGAAGTTGTGGAGCGATGTCATGCGAAAGGTATGTCAGTAAGCCTATCCGTGTCCTGCGAGCCACGATTGTGCTGTCTATGCAACATCCCTCGGCGATTTAACCCTCGTCGCAGTCCGTTCGCGTTAGCGCCGCTTTTTAGCCACACCCTGACATGAATAAAATCGCTCTAATCCTTTAGGGCAGGCGACGGCCGACGCAGGCGACGAGAAAATCCCAAGGTCGATTCAAATCTTGGGTCTGATTTTTCGGGTCTGAAAGGGTTGGCTGGAGAAACTGGTTAGCGATGGACGCGAAGACCAACATCAAGCAGAGGCTGCCGAGCCGTCACGTGACGGAAGGCCCTGCGCGCGCGCCCCATCGCTCGTACTTCTACGCCATGGGTCTGACCACCGAGCAGATCCACCAGCCCTTCGTCGGCGTCGCCTCCTGCTGGAATGAGGCCGCCCCCTGTAACATCGCCCTGATGCGCCAAGCCCAGGCGGTGAAGAAGGGCGTCGCGTCGGCTGGCGGCACACCGCGGGAATTCTGCACTATCACCGTCACCGACGGCATCGCCATGGGCCATGACGGCATGCGCTCGTCGCTGCCATCGCGCGAATGCATCGCCGACTCCGTCGAGTTGACCGTTCGTGGCCACGCCTATGACGCCCTCGTCGGTCTTGCCGGCTGCGACAAGTCGCTGCCGGGCATGATGATGGCGATGCTCCGCCTCAACGTGCCATCGATCTTCATCTATGGCGGCTCGATTCTGCCCGGCAACTTCCGCGGGCAGCAGGTTACCGTCCAGGACATGTTCGAGGCGGTCGGCAAGCATTCCGTCGGCGCCATGTCCGACGAGGACCTCGACGAGATCGAGCGTGTGGCGTGCCCTTCGGCAGGAGCCTGCGGTGCGCAGTTCACCGCCAACACCATGGCGACGGTCTCGGAGGCCATTGGGCTCGCGCTGCCGTACTCGGCCGGCGCCCCTGCGCCGTATGAAATCCGAGATGCCTTCTGCATGACCGCGGGCGAGAAGGTCATGGACCTGATCGCTGACAACATCCGGCCGCGCGACATCGTCACCCGTAAGTCCCTGGAAAACGCGGCGGCTGTGGTCGCGGCTTCCGGCGGCTCGACCAATGCTGCACTGCACCTGCCGGCGATCGCTCACGAAGCCGGCATCAAGTTCGACCTGTTCGACGTCGCTGAAATCTTCAAAAAGACACCATATGTCGCGGATTTGAAGCCGGGTGGCCGTTATGTCGCCAAAGACATGTTTGAAGTTGGCGGCATACCGCTTCTGATGAAGACGCTGCTCGACAACGGCTTCCTGCACGGTGACTGCCTCACCGTCACGGGCCGCACGATCGCCGAAAACCTCAAGAGCGTGAAATGGAATCCGCACCAGGATGTGGTGCACCCGGCAGACAAGCCGATCACCGTGACAGGCGGTGTGGTGGGTCTGAAGGGCAATTTGGCGCCAGAAGGTGCGATCGTGAAAGTCGCGGGAATGTCCAACCTCAGGTTTACCGGCCCAGCCCGGTGCTTTGACCGTGAGGAGGACGCTTTCGAGGCGGTCCAGAAGCGCACCTATCGCGAAGGCGAAGTCATCGTGATCCGCTACGAGGGGCCGAAGGGCGGTCCTGGCATGCGGGAAATGCTCCAGACCACAGCGGCGCTGACCGGCCAGGGCATGGGCGGCAAGATCGCGCTCATCACCGACGGCCGGTTCTCCGGCGCCACCCGCGGCTTCTGCATCGGCCATGTCGGGCCCGAGGCGGCCGTTGGCGGCCCGATCGGGCTGCTCGAGGACGGCGACATCATCGAGATCGACGCCGTCGCCGGTACCCTTAACGTAAAATTGAGCGACTCTGAGCTCGCCCAGCGCCAGACCAAGTGGCGGCCTCGCGCGACAAACCATACGTCAGGTGCGCTCTGGAAATACGCTCAGCAAGTTGGACCAGCAGTCGGTGGGGCAGTAACCCATCCGGGTGGCGCGCACGAGAAGCAGTGCTATGCGGACATCTAGGCGTACCATAGTTGCGTTTGCGTTCGGGGCTGTTGCGCTGGCCGCACCTGCGCTCGCCTTCGACGGCGCGCCGGTCAACCAGAAGGATACCGCGATCCCGGTGGTCACGGCGGCGCCGAGCGCTGCGGGTGCGCTGCGCAAGGCTGTACCGCCGGCCGCGACCACCCAGGAAACCTCGCTCAGCGCCCTGCAATATGCTGCCGAAGGCGGTCACCCCATCGCGCAGTGGAAGCTCGGCCGCATGTACGCCAATGGCGACGGCGTTGCCCAGGACGACCTGCGCGCGTTCGAATATTTCAGCCGCATCGCCAACGCCCATGCCGAGGACAGCCCGTCGGCGCCGCAGGCGCAGATCGTCGCCAACGCCTTCGTCGCTCTCGGCCGCTACTACCTCGCCGGCATCCCGAACTCGAAGATCAAGGCCGATCCAGACCGGGCTCGGGAGATGTTCTCTTATGCCGCGTCCTATTTCGGCAATGCGGATGCGCAGTACGATCTCGCCCGCCTGTATCTGAAGACGCCGGACGCCTCGCGCGAGGATTTCCGCTATGGCGCGCGCTGGCTCGGGCTTGCCGCGCAGAAGGGCCAGCACGAGGCGCAGGCGCTGCTTGGCCAGATGCTCTTCAACGGCGACCGCCTGCCGCGGCAGGCCGCGCGCGGCCTGATGTGGCTGACCCTGGCGCGTGACAGCGCCGGTGCCGACGAGACCTGGATCAAGGAAAGCTACAACCGCGCCTTCGCCAAGGCCTCCGACGACGACCGCGCGATGTGCCTGCAAATGCTCGAGCAGTGGGTGCAGGGCCGCCGGGACTGATCGGCGCCGCATAGGGTGGGCAAAGGCGCCTTGGCGCCGTGCCCGGGCCGCCACCTCACCGAAGCTCGCACTGCCTCAGTTCAAGACCGCCTCGAAATCCAGATCCGCCCATACCGGCACGTGGTCCGAGGGCTTCTCCCAGCCACGCACGTAGCTGTCGATGCCGACATTGGCGAGCCGGTCGCTCGCCTGCGGCGACATCAACAGATGGTCGATGCGCAGGCCCTGATTCTTCTGCCAGGCGCCGGCCTGATAGTCCCAGAAGGTGTAGAGCCCAGGCTCATCCGTGACCGCCCGCAGCGCGTCGGTCAGGCCGAGGCCGAGCAGGGACTGAAAGCTCTCGCGCGTCTCGGCCTTGAACAGGGCGTCCTCGGTCCAGGCAGACGGGTTGTAGACGTCGCGCGCAGCCGGGATGACGTTAAAGTCGCCTGCGAGGATCAGCGGCTCCTCGGTCTTAAGGCGCTCCTTCGAATACTCAAGAAGTCGCGACATCCATTTGAGCTTGTAGGGATATTTGTCGCTGCCCACTGGATTGCCGTTGGGCAGATAGAGGCAGGCGATGCGCAGCACCCCGCGCTTGAGCGTCACTACGCCTTCGAGGAAGCGAGCGTGCGCGTCCTCGTCGTCACCGGCGAGCCCTGACTTGGTCTCGTCGAAGCGGAATTTGGAGAGCAGGGCGACGCCGTTGAACGTCTTCTGTCCATGAGTGACGACGTTGTAGCCGAGTGCCTCGATCTCAAGCCGTGGGAAGGCCTCGTCCACGCATTTGATTTCCTGGAGGCAGACGATGTCCGGTTGGCATTCCCTGAGCCATGTGAGCAGAAGATCGATCCGCTGTCGGACCGAGTTCACGTTCCAGGTGGCTACTCTGATGGGCATTGTCGGGCGGCTCCAGGCGGGGCCACCGTTAGAACAAACTGCAAACGCGCCCGTCAAGGCGGCGGCCTGCCCGGCGCAAAATCACCCACAAAATTAACCCGACTTAAGCGGCCCCTCTGCCATTGATGCCAAAAAGGTTGCTCGGATGGGATGGCCCGAAAAGTCCTCAAGTCGACATCAGCCGCGTGACGGCCTCGTCGGCGCGTTCCTGTATTGGCTCGGCGGCTTCGAGATCGAGGACGGCCTGACCGCCGATCTCAGCGAGCGCGAGATGCGCCGCATCCGCGCCAAGCAGGTCGATGCGGTGACGCGGCTGATCCCGGTGACGATGGCCGTGAACCTGCTCACGGTCGCGATCGTGCTGATCCTGTTCTGGGGTAGGGGCTGGAACAGCTTCCTGGCGATATGGGGCATCACTCTCGCCACCACCGCCTCGCTCGCGCTGCGCTCGTGGCGGCGGGCGCACCAGAANCCGCAGGAGGCCTCGCCCCGCGCCACGCGGCAGATGATGCGGCAGGCGTTTTTCCTCGCGGCGATCTGGGGCACGCTGCCGCTTGCGCTGTTCAGCCGGATCGAGCCGACCGGCCAGCTCATCCTCGCCTGCCCGATGGTCGGCATGATGTCCGGCGGTGCCTTCACCCTGTCGACCTTCCCGCGTGCAGGCCTCGTCTATCTCGCGACCATGACCATCGCCTGCGCCGGCGCGCTGCTGCTGTGCGGCGCCGGGCCGTATCTCGTGACCTCGGGGTTCCTGCTGCTGTTCGCGTTCTTCATGGCGCGCAACATCGTCTCGCAGGGCAACCTCTTCCTCGGCAACCTGAAGGCCCAGCTCGCACTCGAACGGCAGACCGAGATCATCTCGCTGCTGCTGAAGGAATTTCAGGAGAATGCCAGCGATTGGCTGTGGCAGACCGACGCCGAGGGGCATCTCACCGACGTGCCCGAGCGCTTCGCAGCCGTCGCGCAGCTCCCGCTTCCGCTGTTGAAGGGATCGCACTTCGTCGACGTGCTCGACATGCTGTGTCCCGAGGACAAGACGGCGGCCTACAACGTCGTCGGCCTGATGGAGCAGGGCGAGCCGCTGCATGAGATGAGCATCAAGGTGGTCGCCGGCGGCGAGGCGCGGCTGTGGTCGCTGACGGCCAAGCCTGCATATGACCGCGACGGCCAGTTCCTCGGCTATCGCGGCTTTGGACGCGACGTGACTGAGCGCTGGCGCGCCGAGAAGGCGGAGGCGGAGAGCCGCGCCAAGTCGGACTTTTTGGCGGTGATGAGCCATGAGATCCGCACGCCCATGAACGGCGTGCTCGGGCTCGCCAGCATGCTGCTAGAGGCCAAGCTCGATCCGGAGCAGCACGAGGCCGTCACCACGATCCGCGAGTGCGGCGACAACCTTCAGCGCATCCTCAACGACATTCTCGATCTCTCCAAGCTCGAGGCCGGACGCTTCGCGTTCGAAGCGATCGATTTTGCTCCGCAGGCGCTGGTCGAGGCGGTCGCGACCGTGGTGCGGGCGAGCGCCAAGAGCAAGGGGCTGGCCGTCAAGATCGAGCTCGACCCCACCCTGCCGCCGACGCTGCGCGGCGACGTCGCGCGCATCCGACAGGTGCTGCTCAACCTCGCCTCCAATGCCGTGAAATTCACCGACGCCGGCGAAGTGACAATCGCCGCGACCTGCCAGGCGCGGCGCGACCTGCTTGCCACCGTCGAATGGACCGTGACCGACAGCGGCATCGGTATCGCGCCGGAGAAGGTCGGCAAGCTGTTCACTGACTTCTCGCAGGCCGACGCCTCGATCAGCCGTCGTTTCGGCGGCACTGGGCTTGGACTCGCGATCTCCCGGCGCATCATCGAGCAGATGGGCGGCACCATCGGCGTCACCTCGACGCCGGGCGAGGGCTCGACGTTCCGTTTCACGCTGGTGCTGCCCTGGAGCCAGGCGTTGGCGTCGGAGCAGGACGCCGCCCGCGACGAAGAAGACGAGCTCAAGGCCCGCATCGCCGCGCTCGATCGGCCGCTGAAGGTGCTCGTTGCGGAGGATGATGCCGTCAACCGCATGGTCGTTAGCAAGATGCTGGGCGCCTTCGACGTCGATCTTCGCGTCGTCACCGATGGTGTCGAGGCCGTGCAGGCGGCGTCCGAAGGCGATTACGACGTCGTCCTGATGGACGTGCGCATGCCAGACATGGATGGCCTTGCCGCGACCCGGGCGATCCGCGCGCAAGGCGACCGGTTCACGGCCTTGCCCATCACCGCGCTGACAGCCAACGCCTTCCCCGAGGACGTCAAGATCTGCCGCGAGGCGGGAATGTCAGACTTCCTGGCCAAGCCCTTGCGCAAGCCCGCGCTGGTCGCGGCGCTGCTGCGGGCGCTGGACCACGTGGGGTCGGAGGAGGCCCCGCTTCAGCCGGAGCTGTTGCCGGTCGACGCGGATTGGACGGACGAGGAAAGGCAGATAACCGGCGCCTAGCCTGTCAGATCGAAAAACTCGTCCCGCAGCCGCAGGAAGCGGTCGCGTTGGGATTGTTGACGCGGAACGAGGCGCCGATCAGATCGTCGACGAAATCGACCTCGGATCCTGCCAGGAATGGCCGGGACGCGGAATCGACCAGCACCACAGCGCTGTCCCGTTCGATCACGAGATCGTCGTCGGCACGCGCGCGGTCGATGTCGAACTTATACTGAAAGCCGGAGCAACCGCCGCCCTCGACCGAGATCCGCAGCATCGCGCCGGAACCTTCGCCCTTGAGGATCTCCCCAATCCGGCGTGCTGCGCGGTCGCTGATGGTCACGTCAGTCGTCATCGTTCGCCTCCGGTCGCAGCGCAGTCATACCAAGTTCACTTGCCCAATTCAGTTGGTATCCCGCGTCCGGCATAGTTAAGTGCAAGGGTCCGCAGAATCAAATGGATAGGGACTAAATTCGTCGTGTCCGTCGGAATGGCTGCCCCCCGCGCACCCTATGCATGTGATCCCGATCGCAGTCGCGGCCGGCTGGTCGCGGAGCCGCCGAGCCGGACTCGCAGCCCGTTCCGGCGCGATTGCGACCGCGTGATCCATTCTACCGCCTTCCGCCGCCTCAAGTACAAGACCCAGGTATTCGTGTTCCATGAGGGTGACCACTATCGCACCCGGCTGACCCACTCGCTGGAAGTGGCGCAGATCGCCCGCGCGCTGGCCCGGCAACTCGGACTGGACGAGGACCTCACGGAGACCCTGGCACTGGCCCATGATCTGGGTCACCCGCCGTTCGGCCA
>NZ_LSEF01000064.1:0-16065 GCF_001641695.1 Bradyrhizobium neotropicale | reverse complement strand
CGCGTGCCTGAAAGATTTTGGCGGGTTCGATCACAACGCCCAGGCCCTTCGCGTCGTCGCGGCTATCGAGCACCGCTATCCCGAGTTCGACGGGCTCAATCTCACTTGGGAGTCGCTGGAGGGCATCGTCAAGCACAACGGCCCACTGACGGATCGCAGCGGCGCGCCGGTTGGCCGCTATCGCGAGCACGGCATTCCCGTCGGCATTGCCGACTATATCAAGACCTATGACCTCGAATTGTGGAGCTTTGCCTCGCTGGAGGCGCAGGTTGCGGCGATTGCCGACGACATCGCCTATGACGCCCATGACATCGACGATGGCCTGCGCGCCGGCCTTTTTCACCTCGATGATCTCAAGGTGATGCCGCTCACGGCCGCGATCATCGCCGAGACGGCCGCGCACTATCCCGCCCTCGAAGATGTCAGGCGCGGCGCCGAGCTGGTGCGCGAGTTGATCTCGCATCTGATCGGCGCGGTGTTCGCGGAAGCTCAGAAGAACCTCGCCGCGGTCAAGCCGCAATCGGCTCAGGACGTGCGCCAGCAGAGCCGGGCACTGATCGCATTCCCGGTCGCTGTGGCCGAGGAGGAGGCCGCCATCAAGGCGTTCCTCTATCAGCACATGTACCGTCACAAGCGGGTGATGCGGGTGATGGGGGAGGCGGAACAGATCCTATTCGACCTGTTCGCGAAATACCTGGCATCGCCGGCCGAGCTGCCGCCGGAGTGGCTGCTGGGGGCGGAGGGCGACGGCGAGGGCGACCGGGCCCGCCGGATCGGCAATTTCATTGCCGGAATGACCGACCGTTTCGCCCTGACCGAGCACCAGCGGCTTTTTGACTCGACCCCGGATTTGCGTTAGGCGGCGCCCATGCCCGACACATCCTCATCTCTGCACCTGTTCGCCGACGTGCTCGCGCGCGTGCACGCCGCTTGCCGCGCGCTCGCGGCGGAAGCCAATTGGCCAGAGGGTATCGATTTCTCGCGCGTGGTGGTCGAGCCGCCGCGCGACCCGTCCCATGGCGACATGGCGACCAACGCCGCCATGGTGCTGGCGAAAGAAGCCAAGGCCAAGCCGCGCGACCTCGCTGAGCAGATCGCCGAGCGGCTCCGTGCGGATGCGCTGATCGCCAAGGTCGACGTCGCCGGTCCAGGCTTCATCAATCTGACGCTGAAACCCGCCGCCTGGGCCGAGGCGCTGCGGACCGTGCTGCGCGAGGGCGCCGATTACGGCCGCGTTCGCGGCGGCTCCAAGGTCAATGTCGAATATGTCTCGGCCAATCCAACCGGGCCGATGCATGTCGGGCATTGCCGCGGCGCCGTGTTCGGCGACGCGCTGGCGAGCCTGCTCCAGTTCGCCGGCCACGACGTCTCGCGCGAATACTACATCAACGATGCCGGCGCGCAGGTCGATGTGCTCGCGCGCTCCGCCTTCCTCAGGTATCGCGAGGCGCTGGGCGAGAACATCGGCGCGATCCCGGATGGGCTCTATCCGGGCGACTATCTGAAGCCCGTCGGCGCTGCGCTCGCGAAGGAGCACGGCGACAAGCTGCTCGCGATGAGCGAGGCCGAATGGCTGCCGACGGTGCGCGCCAAGGCGATCGCGATGATGATGGACGAGATCAAGGACGATCTCGCCGCCCTCAACATCCGCCACGACGTATTTTTCTCCGAGCGTTCGCTGATCGAGAACGGCAACAACAAGGTTGCCGCGACTATCGATTTCCTGCGGGCCAAGGGTGACATCTATGAAGGCCGCCTTCCGCCGCCGAAGGGCGCGCCGGTCGAGGACTGGGAAGACCGCGAGCAGCTGCTGTTCAAAGCGACGGCTTACGGCGACGACGTTGATCGTCCGCTGATCAAGTCGGACAATTCCTACACCTACTTCGCCTCCGACATCGCCTACCACAAGAACAAGTTCGATCGCGGGTTCGCCGAGATGATCGACGTGTGGGGCGCCGACCATGGCGGCTACATCAAGCGCATGCAGGCGGCGGTGAGGGCGACGACCTCCGGCAAGGGCTCGCTCGACGTCAAGATCGTCCAGCTCGTCAAGCTCCTGCGCGATGGCGAGCCGGTGAAAATGTCCAAGCGGTCCGGGGACTTCGTCACCTTGCGTGAGGTGGTGGATGAGGTCGGCCAGGACGCCGTCCGCTTCATGATGCTCTACCGCAAGAACGACGCGGTGCTGGATTTCGACCTCGCCAAGGTCATGGAGCAGTCGCGCGACAATCCGGTGTTCTACGTCCAGTACGGCCACGCCCGCGGTCACTCGATTTTCCGGAACGCGCGGGCGGAAGTATTCCCGGAACTCCCCGAGGATGCGGAGAAGCGTATCGCCTGGCTCAGCGACTCGTCGCTCGAGCGGTTGTCTGATACGGCTGAGCTCGACCTGCTCAAGCGGCTCGCAATTTATCCGCGGATGCTGGAAGGGGCCGCCGCGGCCCATGAGCCGCACCGAATTGCCTTCTATCTCTATGATTTAGCCAGCGAATTTCACGCGCTTTGGACGAAGGGGCGCGATCTGCCCTATTTACGCTTCATTATCAATAATGATGCACAGCTTACAAAGGCGCGGCTGGCGATGGTCCAGGGCGTCGTCTCGGTCCTGGCATCGGGCCTCGCCATCCTCGGCGTCCATGCCCCGGACGAGATGCGGTAGTTTGGGGCGAACTACTTAATGGGAATTCGGGGTAACCGGCAGAAGCCGGATCGCTTAGACTTGGTTCAAAGCCTTGTGGGTCGAAAGCCGTGTCTTGGTCGAGGGGCGCGCGGCTTTCCCGAAGGGACGCATCATCACGATGGCCGATCGATATCAGCAAAGACCGTTTCCTTCCGATGATTATGGTCGCGGCGACCAGCATGGGCGGGCGGAATCCGATCCCCTGGCCGAACTCGCCCGCCTGATCGGGCAGACCGATCCGTTCGCAGCGCAGAGCCAGCCCAGCGCGCGGCAGGCAGCGCCTGCGCCCGCAGCGTTTCAGGAGCCGGCCCAGCACTATCCGGAAGACGATTATCCGCAGAACAACTATCAGCAGGGCTACGAGGAGCCCGCACCGCCGCCGCCTCCACCGGGGCCGCCATCATGGATGCGCCGCGCCAATGTGCAGCCGCAGCCGGCTCCCGCGCCGGAGCCCGATTATCCCGTGACCGTGAATCCCGTGCATCCTCTGCATCGCTACTCGGCGGCGCCGGCACAGCCCGAACCTCACTTTCATCAGCCGCAGGCCCATCAGGGCCAGACGACGTATCAGGATCACGCTTACCAGGAGCAGGCCTACCAAGAGCAGGCCTACCAAGAGCAGGCCTACCAGGATCAAGCCTATCAGGACCCGCACCAGCAGCCCGATCCGTCGCGCTACGATGAAGCGCTTTACGGACGGCTCGAGGCTGGCCACGAGGATTTCCAGCGCGAGCCGGCCTATCCGGACGATCCCTACGCGTTCAAGAGCGACTATCCCGAAGCGGATCTCGACGAGCCCAAGAAGCAGCGCGGTGGTATGATGACGGTCGCTGCGATCCTGGCGCTCGCCGTGATCGGCACCGGCGCCGCATTCGCCTACAAGAACTACGTGGGATCGCCGCGCAGCGGCGAGCCGCCGATCATCAGGGCCGACAACTCGCCGACGAAGGTCGTGCCGGCGCCGACCGATTCCTCGGCCAAGGTGCCGGATCGCATGGTGAGCGGTGACGGTGCCGAGAAGATCGTGCCGCGCGAGGAGGCCCCCGTCGACCTCAACGCCAAGTCGGGCGGTCCGCGCGTCGTGTTTCCGCCGCTGAACCAGAATGCAAATCCGCCGCCGGTTGCGAGCGTCTCGCCGTCTACGCCGCCGCCACCGAACGCGGGGCAGATGGCCAGCAACGGCACGCTGCCGAATAACGAGCCACGCCGGATCAGGACGCTCGCCGTGAAGGGCGATCAGACCGACAGCACAACGCCGCAAACCGCGGCGGCTGCCGCGAAGCCCACGACGCCGCCCAAGCCCGTCGCGGCACCCGCTGCGCCGGCCCCATCCCACAATCCGCCGACCTCGGCCAATGCCAGCGCCAATCAGCCGATGTCGCTGGCGCCGCAGGCAACCTCCGAACCGCCTGCGCCGCTAGCGGGACAGCGGATGGCGGCAACGAACCCGACCCAAATCGCGCCCGCGAGCAGCGCCGGCGGCGGCTATCTGGTGCAGGTCTCCTCGCAGCTGAGCGAGGAGAGCGCCCAGGCCTCCTACCGCGTGCTCCAGGGCAAGTATGGCAGCGTGCTGGGCTCCCGGTCGCCTGTGATCAAGCGGGTTGATCTCACCGACAAGGGCAAGGGGGTCGTCTATCGCGCCTTCGCGGGTCCGTTCAGTTCGGCGGAGGAAGCGGTGCAGGCCTGCAACAATCTGAAATCTGCCGGTGGACCGCAGTGCCTCGTCCAGAGGAATTAACGGCGGTTTCCTTGACCCCCTAGCGGGGTAGGGTTAATCGGCCCTTATGAGCACGCGGGCCTTCATTACCGGCGTATCCGGAACGGAACTGACCGCCGCTGAGCGGGAGTTTATCCGTGGTGAACGCCCATGGGGCTTCATCCTCTTCAAACGCAACATCGATAATCCGGCGCAAGTTGCTTCGCTGGTTGGTGAATTGCGCGACATTGCGGGTGCCCCTGAGGCCCCCATCCTGATCGACCAGGAGGGGGGCAGGGTGCAGCGGTTGGGGCCGCCGCACTGGCCGGTCTACCCGCCGGGCGCCGTTTTCTCGGCCCTGTACGACACTGATTCGGCCCTTGGGCTGACCGCCGCGCGTCTCAGCGCCCGGCTCATCGCCGCTGATCTCGCCGATCTCGGCATCACCGTGGACTGCCTGCCGCTTGCGGACGTGCCGGTTCCGGGGGCCGATGCCGTGATCGGCAACCGCGCCTACGGCACCGAGCCCGGCAAGGTTGCAGCGATCGCACGGGTGGTCACGGACGGGCTGGAACAGGGCGGTGTGCTGCCGGTTCTCAAGCATATTCCCGGCCACGGACGGGCGACCGCGGACAGCCATTTGAAGCTGCCGACGGTCGACACGCCCAGGGATGAGCTGGAGCGTACCGATTTCGCCGCCTTCAAGCCGCTGGCGGACCTGCCGATGGCCATGACTGCACATGTTGTGTTTAGCGCCTTCGACCCCGCCCATCCGGCGACGACTTCTGCGACAATGATCGCTCAGGTGATTCGTGGCCTGATCGGGTTCCAAGGTTTGTTAATGAGTGATGACGTGTCGATGAACGCGCTGGCAGGAGGCATCACCGAGCGAACCCGGGCTATCTTCGCGGCCGGCTGCGACATGGCTCTGCACTGCAACGGCAACATCGAGGAGATGCGCGATGTCGCTGGCCAAACGCCTGAACTCAAGGGCAGGGCGCTGGAGCGGGCGAACGCTGCGCTCGCCGCGCGCAAGCCGCCGCAGCCGTTCGACCGGGCGGCCGCACGCGCTGAACTGGATGCATTGATCGCACGGGCAAACACGGCTTCCGCATGACCGCAGAAATCCTATCGTTCGAAACCGGGCGGCCCGCCGAGCTCGCCGAGGATGAGCCGGCGCTTGTCGTCGATGTCGAGGGCTATGAGGGCCCGCTCGACCTGCTGCTCGCACTGGCGCGGCAGCAGAAGGTCGATCTCGCCAAAATCTCGATCCTGGCATTGGCCGATCAGTACCTGCACTTCATCGAAGCGGCGCGAAAGATCCGCCTGGAGCTCGCGGCCGACTATCTCGTGATGGCGGCATGGCTCGCCTTCCTGAAGTCGCGCCTGCTGTTGCCGGAGCCGCCGACGGCGGAAGGTCCGAGCGCTGAAGAGATGGCGACCGCGCTCGCCAACCGGCTGCGCCGCCTGGAAGCCATTCGCGAAGCCGCCAACCGCCTGATGAACAGGCAGCAATTGCTGCGCGACATCTTCCCGCGCGGCGAGCCCGAGCAGATCGCCGAGGTCAAGCATCCGAAATACACGGCCACGCTGTATGACCTGCTCACCGCCTATGCCTCGCAGCGCCAGTCGCGCGTGCTGGCGAGCGTGCATCTCGCCAAGCGCACGGTGTGGTCGCTCGCCGAGGCCCGCGCCACGCTGGAGCGGCTGGTCGGCAGCATTACTGAATCGGACGACTGGGGAAATCTCGACGACTTCCTGGTCCGCCATGTCGCGGATCCGTCGCAGCGCGCGACGGTGTTCGCCTCGAGCTTTGCCGCCGCGCTCGAACTGGTGCGGGAAGGTCAGCTGGAATTGAACCAGAAAGAGGCATTTGCGCCCATCTATTTCCGGAAGGGGCGCCACAAGCCGGTTCCGGACGCAGCTCCTGCGCCTGATGCGCCGGTCGGTTAAGTGCAAGAAGGAGAAGCTGCCATGGCAAGCCTGGCTGAAGTGCGGATAGAAGAGGCGGAGCCGATGGAGAACGAATCCCAGGCCCGTCCCGAAGAGCTGCGTCTTCTCGAAGCTCTCTTGTTTGCATCGAGCGAACCGCTGGATACCGCGACGCTGGCCAAGCGGATGCCGGAAGGAGTCGACGTCAAGGAAGCGCTTGCCCAATTGCAGGCCGAATATGCAACGCGCGGCGTGAACCTCGTGCGCGTCGCCAACAAGTGGACCTTCCGCACCGCCGGCGATCTCGCCTGGCTGATGACGCGGGAAAGCACCGAGACGCGTCGCCTGTCGCGCGCCGCGATCGAGGTGCTGGCGATCATCGCCTATCACCAGCCGGTGACGCGCGCCGAGATCGAGGAAATCCGTGGTGTCGTGACCTCGAAGGGCACGTTGGACGTGCTGCTCGAAACCGGTTGGATCAAGCCGCGCGGCCGGCGCAAGACGCCGGGGCGTCCGCTGACCTTCGGAACCACTGAGGGCTTCCTGTCGCAGTTCACCCTGGAACAGCTCGGCGATCTGCCGGGCCTGGAAGAGCTGAAGGGCACGGGTCTTCTGGATTCACGGCTGCCGACCGGCTTCAGCGTGCCGAATCCGTCCGACGATCCCGCATTGCGCGAGGACGAAGATCCGCTGGAACCGGGCGAGGATCTCGATTTGGCGCTGGCGCCTGCACCCGAGCCGGAGACGCCGGAAAGTGGCGGCGAGGGCGGCAGCGAGGACTGACGTCCCGGCCTTTTACGGGCCCCTGCGACCAGTTAACACTAGCAAGATTGCGTAGCGCCAACAGCGAATTGGCGCTGCCTTGGTCCTTGTTTTTGACACCTGCGAAGCCTAGGTTTCGGTAAAGATCGGCCGGGTCGCCGGCCATGCGTGTTTGGAGGGTTGCAGGATGGGTTCGCTTAGCATTTGGCACTGGATCTTGGTGATCGCAGTGGTCCTGCTGCTGTTCGGCCGCGGCAAGATTTCGGACCTGATGGGTGACGTGGCGCAGGGCATCAAGGCTTTCAAGAAGGGCATGCAGGACGACGACAAGCCCGCCGACAAGCCGGAGCCGGCCAAGTCCATTGAGCACAATGCTGCGCCGACCGCGGCACGGTCCGACGTCGGCAGCAAGGCCGTCTGAGCCAAAGATTGGACAGACGCGAGCGGTCCCGATCCCAGAGCGAAGAGGATTGGGCGGGTTGCGGCTGGCCTGAACGGAAGACCTCATGTTCGACATCGGCTGGAGTGAACTGGTCCTCATCGGGGTCGTAGCGCTCGTCGCCATCGGCCCGAAAGAACTGCCGGGCGTGCTGCGCATGGTCGGACAGTGGATGGGCAAGGCCCGCAAGATGGCCGCCGAATTCCAGGGGCAATTCCAGGAAGCGATGCGCGAGGCCGAGATGGCCGACCTCAAGAAGAGTTTCGATGAGGTCAAGGAAGCCGCCTCCGGCTTCACCGGCAACAATTTGATGACCTCGCTGCAGAAGGACGTCAGCGACGCCCTGCGCGTCGACGCGCTCGACAAGCCGGCCGAGACCTTGGCCACCACCGCTGTCGAACCGCCCGCGACTTCAAACGAAGCGTCGGCGACTTCAAGTGAAGCGCCGGCAATTCCAACGACACCGGAAACCCCGACGCCCGAGACCTTTGTGGAAGCGGAGGCGCATGCGGCAGTGAACGAACCGCTCGCCATCACCCGCGAGCTTGACCAGGCGCCCGTCACCCAGGACACCGCGCCATCCGAAGCGATCAAGGACGCCAAAGCGTCATGAGCGACGCCGATATCGAGGCCAGCAAAGCCCCTCTGATGGACCACCTGATCGAGCTGCGTTCGCGGCTGATCAAGGCGCTGCTCGGCTTCGGCGTGGCCTTCATCTTCTGTTTCTTCTTCGCCAAGCAGATCTACAACGTGCTGGTCTGGCCGTTCGTGTGGGTCGCGGGGCCGGAGAACTCGAAATTCATCTACACGGCGCTGCTGGAATATTTCATCACCCAGCTCAAGCTCGCGCTGTTCGGCGCTGGCTTCATCTCCTTCCCGATCGTTGCCACGCAGATCTACAAGTTCGTGGCGCCGGGCCTCTACAAGCACGAGAAGCAGGCCTTCCTGCCATATCTGGTCGCCACCCCGTTCTTCTTCGTGCTGGGTGCGATGCTGGTCTATTTCGTCGTGCTGCCGATGCTGATCCGCTTCTCGCTGGGCATGCAGCAGTCGGGCGGCGAGGAGACCGCGCAGATCGCGCTGTTGCCCAAGGTCGGCGAATATCTGTCGCTCATGATGTCGCTGATCTTCGCCTTCGGCATCGCCTTCCAGCTGCCCGTGATCCTGACGCTGCTCGGCCGCATCGGCATCATCACGGCAAAAATGCTGCGCGAGAAGCGCCGCTATTTCATCGTCATCGCCTTCATCATAGCGGCGGTGCTGACGCCGCCCGACGTGCTCAGCCAGTGCTCGCTCGCCATTCCCTTGCTGGCCCTCTATGAGGGCTCGATCATCGCGGTGGCGATGGTGGAGAAGAAGGCGGCCGCCTCGCAGGCCTCCGGCGGCGGCGCCTCGTCGAGCGCCAATCCGGCGGAGTAGGGCGCCGTACCCGCCGGTGTCATTTCCCGCGAAAGCGGGGAATCCAGTACGCCGCTGCTATCGAGGAATCACCCGCGTCTCTGGAATACTGGATCGCCCGCTTTCGCGGGCGATGACGCCTGTGGTAGTGGGAAGCGCGGCGCAAGCTTCCAGCACAAGCGTTGGCTGTTGCGCGCTCATCCAGGACCCTCGGCCATGCACGACATCAAATCGATCCGCGACAATCCGCAAGCTTTCGACGCCGGTCTTGCACGGCGGGGTCTGAAGCCGTTGTCGGCGTCGCTGCTCGCGATCGACGAAAAGCGGCGGGCGGCGATCCTGGCTTCCGAGCAGGCGCAGGCGCGGCGCAATGCCGCCTCCAAGGAAATCGGAGACGCCAAGAAGGCGAAGGACGAGGCGCGCGCGGCCAAGCTGATGGCCGAGGTGGCGGAGTTGAAGACGACGATGCCGCAGCTCGAGGCCGCTGCGAAGGCCGCCGACGAGGAGCTTGCGAAGGAGCTCTCCGCGATCCCGAACATTCCGCTCGATGAAGTGCCCGATGGCGTCGACGAGCACGGCAACGTGCAGCACCATGTCTTCGGCGACAAGCGCAATTACAGCTTCGCGCCCAAGCTGCACGACGATCTCGGCAGCGCGCTCGGCTACATGGATTTCGAGGCGGCGGCCAAACTCTCCGGCGCGCGCTTCGTCGTGCTGAAGAAGGGGCTGGCGCGGCTGGAGCGCGCGATCGGCCAGTTCATGCTCGATCTGCACACGACCGAGCACGGCTACACCGAGATCAACCCGCCGCTGCTGGTGCGCAACGAGGTCATGTTCGGCACCGGGCAGCTGCCGAAATTCGAGGACGATCAGTTCTGGGCGATCAAGGGCGAACTGCTCGCCGCGCCCGATCAGGAGCGGCTGCGGACCGAGCGGCTCGGCCTGATCCCGACGGCGGAAGTGTCGCTCACCAACCTCGCGCGTGAATCAATCCTCGACGAGAAGCAGTTACCGATGCGGCTCACCGCGCTGACTCCGTGCTTCCGCGCCGAGGCGGGCGCTGCCGGACGCGATACGCGCGGCATGATCCGCCAACACCAGTTCACCAAGGTCGAGCTGGTGTCGATCACGACGCCGGAGGCCAGCAAGGACGAGCTGGAGCGGATGCTTGCATGTGCCGAGGAGGTGTTACGCCGCCTCGACCTGCATTACCGCGTGATGACGCTCTGTGCAGGGGATATGGGTTTCTCCGCGCAAAAAACCTATGACATCGAGGTCTGGATGCCCGGGCAGGGCGAAGGTGGCATGTTCCGCGAGATATCGAGCTGCTCGGTCTGCGGCGACTTCCAGGCGCGGCGCATGGATGCGCGCTCGCGCGGCCCCGATGGCAAGCCGCGCTTTGTGCACTCGCTGAACGGCTCCGGCACCGCGGTCGGCCGCGCGTTGATCGCGGTGATGGAGACCTATCAGCAGGAGGACGGCTCGATCGCCGTGCCCGACGTGCTTCAGCCCTATATGGGCGGGGTGAAGGTGGTCGCGCGCGAGTAGCGCGCCGATCGCGGGTTGCGAAGATTGGGCGGCCGGTTATCCTGACGGCAGCCCTAGAGCTCGAAACGTCCCGTCCATGGCCTTGCATCGCGATATCTTCTGGGTCGGCAGACAATGGGCGGTGACCGGATTCGGCATCCAGGCCGTCGACCAGCGGCTGCGCGGCGTGCTGGATATCGAGATCGCGCGGCTCTGGGACGACGATCTCATCCAAAACCGGCGAACCAGGCCTGGTGTCAATGCCGAGGATTTTGACAAGGCGGTGACGGTGGCACGCGGACGCTATCCGCAAGAGCCGCCGGCGGCCCCCATCATCGCGCAACCGGATGTGCTCGACGCGGCGCCGGCCGCGAGCCCGTTCGTGCCGGCGATGAAATTGCGGGCCGAAGGCAGGCTTGCGCGCTTCCTGCCGCAATGGCGCATCCGACGCTAGTCGGGCATGGCCGGTTTGGGCAGAACTCCTGCCCGGGAAAAACAGCGGATGGTGGTTCCCGGATCCAGAGCCGTCCCGGCGGCTGAAATCCCGCAAGCCGCCCGGTTTGCCTGATCGGCCATAGCCGGATAAGACGGCCCCACCCAATCCCTGGAAACGATCTTCGGCATGCGAATCCTCTGCACCAATGACGACGGTATCCACGCCCCCGGCCTCAAGGTCGTGGAGGAGATCGCGCGAGCGCTGTCCGACGATGTCTGGGTCGTGGCTCCCGAGCTCGACCAGTCCGGCGTGTCGCATTCGCTGTCCTTGAACGATCCTTTGCGCCTGCGCGAGGTCGGACCGCAGCACTTCGCCGTGCGCGGCACCCCGACCGACTGCGTCATCATGGGCGCGCGCCATATCCTGGGCGCCAAGCTGCCCGACGTCGTGCTGTCGGGCGTCAACAAGGGCCGCAACGTCGCCGAGGACGTGGTCTATTCCGGCACCATTGCCGGCGCGCTGGAAGGCACCATCCTGGGCCTGCCGTCGTTCGCGCTGTCGCAGGAATTCAGCATCGAGACGCGCGAGCGCCCGCCGTGGGACACCGCGCGCAAATTCGGGCCCGACATCCTGCGCAAGGTGATTGCCGCAGGAATCCCGAAGGATACGGTGATCAACGTCAACTTCCCGTCCTGTGCGCCGGAGGACGTTCTCGGCATCCGGGTGACGCGGCAAGGCAAGCGCAATCTCGGCTTTCTCAGGATCGACGAGCGCAGGGATGGCCGCGGCAATCCTTATTTCTGGATCGGCTTCGAGCGCACCGCGATGCTGGACACGCCCGCCGAAGGTACCGATCTCGCCGCGCTGCGGGATCGTTACGTCTCGGTCACGCCGCTCAGGCTCGACCGCACGGACGAAGCATTTTCCGAAGCGCTCGATGGAATCCTGAAATAGGAGCTAGCCGGCGCGAAGCGCCGCTTCGATGGTCTTGCCGAGCGCGTCGAGCTGAAACGGCTTCTGCAGCGCCGGCCGGTCGCGATATTGCTCGGGCAGTCCCGACGAGCCATATCCGGTCGCGAAGATGAAGGGGCAGCCCTTGGCCTTGATCAGATCGGCGACCGGCGAGATCACCTTGCCGTTGACGTTGACGTCGAGGATGGCGAGGTCGAACTCGGTCGATTGGGCAAGCCGCATCGCTTCGGTGATGTCGCCGGCCTCAGCCGCGACCTTGTAACCAAGCTCTTCCAGCATATCCGCGACCATCATCCTGATCATGACCTCGTCTTCCACGAGGAATACAGAACGGCCCGACAGCCTTCCCGCAGTCATAAGTGAGTCCTTGCCCATTCGCATAAACGTTCGCAGATAACGCCATGCGGCGCAATGCGCGTTTCGGCTTACGGAAACCTGCAAATGACGACGGCAGTTGATCCGTTTGCTAGCCAAATGTGGTCAAACACTGCGCCAAAAGGTTATCATGAGTTCCTGAGCCGGAACAAGAATCTGCCGCGCCTGCACACCCATCACATCGACCTGAACTCCAAGAGACGAACACAGGCAAATGGCCTCCCATCAGCAGCCGCCGGAAAAGATGATGTTTCAGCTCACGCTGCGACGTCGGGGCATCAGCGACCAGGCAGTGCTGCGCACCATGGAGGAGGTGCCGCGCGAGTTGTTCGTCGATGAGGTCGATCGCGAGGACGCCTACCGCGACAGCGCGCTGCCGATCGCCTGCGGACAGACCATCAGCCAGCCCTTCGTCGTCGCCTACATGACCGAACAGCTGCAGCTGAAGAAGCAGCACCGCGTGCTCGAGATCGGCGCCGGCTCCGGCTACCAGGCTGCCGTGCTATCGCGGCTTGCCGGCCAGGTGCTGACGGTCGAGCGCTACCGCAGGCTCGCCGATGCCGCGCGCGGCCGGCTCGAGAAGCTCGGCTGTCACAATGTCGAGGTGATGCTGGGCGACGGCCTCAACCTGCCCGCCAATATCGGCCCGTTCGACCGCATCATCGTGACGGCGGCGATGGAGCAGATTCCGGAGAACCTGATCGAGCGACTCGAGGTCGGGGGGATCCTGATTGCGCCGGTCGGACCGCATCAGGGCGTGCAGACGCTGATCCGTCTGACCCGCGGTGAAGCGGGCATCGAGCGCAAGGAACTCGTCGATGTCCGGTTCGTGCCGGCGCTGCCGGGCGTGGCTCGGGAGCTGTAGATTCCCGGATCGGTTGTGCTGCCAACACCTTATTGGGAGGGTTAAGCCGTTATTTACTCGGCGCGTGTTTACTTAAAAGACCAGTTCAGTTGCGTACGAGTGAGTAACCATGTCCGCTGTCGCCGAGTTGCTTTACTCGCGCCGCGTGCCGCAGGTCGCGGTACTGGCGCTGATCTCGTTCGGTTTCGCGGGGTGCAGTGCCGACATGTCGTCGCGCCTCTCCCAGTCGAATTTCTCCAATCCTTTCGCCTCCGACTCGACCGGTTCGGTGCAGCAGGCACCGCCGCCGCAGCGTGAGCTGCCGCAATATGCGCGGCCGCAGACCCAGCCGGGCTACTACCAGTCGCAGCCCTTGCCGCCGCCGGCGGTTGCTGCGCCGCAATCCTATCCGGTTTCGGGTGGGGGCGTGTCCGGAGGCGGGCGCGGTGTGAGTTCCTATGCGCCGCCGTCCCAGCCGCATCTCGAGACCACGGCCACCGTGCCGTCGCGCTCGGTCGCGGCCGCTCAGCCGGCCGGCGGGACCAAGATCATCGTCGGCACCAGCGACACGCTCGACGTGCTCGCCAAACGCTACCACGTCACGCCGCAGGCGATCCTCGCCGCCAACGGTTACAAGGGGCCGCGCGCGCTGTCGCCCGGCCAACAGCTGATCATTCCGCGTCCGGGTGCAACGGCTGCTGCACCTGCGCCGGCTCTGGCTCCCGTCGCCGCTGCTCCCGCGATGGCGCCGGCGACCAAGCCGGTTGCCGTCGCCGCGCCGCCGAGCATCCACTTCGTCAATCGCGGTGATACGCTCGCCAGCATCGCCCGCAAGAATCACATCTCCGCCACCGAGCTTGCCCGGGCCAACAGCCTCGAGCCGTCCGCCAAGCTCAAGCTCGGCACCAAGCTGACCGTGCCCGGCGCCAAGACCGCCGCGCTCGCTGCGCCCGCAGCTCCCGTCCCGGCGCTGGTTGCGCCGGCACCGGTCGCCGTCGCTCAGCCCGCGGCGGTTGCGCCAGCACCGGTCACCAGGGTCGCTGCCGCGGCGCCAATGCAGAGCGCTCGCCTGGCTCAGCCGACCGGCAACATCGAAGAGAAGCCCACCGAGGCGCCGGCGAAGGCCGCGGACGCCACTGGCGCGCTGCCGACCTTCCGCTGGCCGGTGCGTGGCAAAGTGATCACGACGTACGGCGCCAAGACCAACGGCAAGTCCAATGATGGCATCAACCTCGCGGTGCCCGAAGGCACGCCGGTCAAGGCGGCGGAAGACGGCGTCGTTGCCTACTCCGGCAACGAGCTGAAGGGTTATGGCAATTTGGTTCTGGTTCGGCATTCCAACGGCTACGTCACCGCATATGCCCATGCGAGTGAGCTATTGGTGAAGCGCGGCGATACCATCAAGCGCGGCCAGGTCATTGCCAAGTCGGGTCAATCCGGGGAAGTGGCGTCGCCGCAGCTCCACTTCGAGATCCGCAAGGGATCTAGTCCGGTTGACCCGCTTCAATTCCTGAACGGGGCGTGAGGCCTACGTAGCATCCGCACTGAAGCAGTCGTCGCCCGGCTTGACCGGCCGACGCAGGGCGGATTCAACCGCTCGTCGCAACACTCCGTGTATCGCTCACTCGGAGCAATTCGTCGAGGGTTTCTGCCGGTGTTTTCCAGCCGAGGGTTTTGCGGGGCCTTGTGTTGAGTGCAAGAGCCACGGCCTCCAGATCATCGGCATCGTGCATGCTGAGATCCGTCCCCTTTGGAAAGTACTGGCGCAGCAACCCATTCGTGTTCTCGTTGGTGCCGCGCTGCCACGGGCTGTGAGGGTCGCAAAAGTAGACCTGCACGCCTGCATCGATCTTCAGACGCGCGTGCTGAGCCAGCTCAGCTCCTTGATCCCAGGTTAGAGACCGCCGCAGTCGCTCGGGCATGGTGAAGATTGCGCGGGTGATGGCGTCTCGCACCGCCTCAGCGCCATGTCCGGCGAGTGCAGGTCCATTCTTCACGCGAGCATCCTGTTCCTGACCGGTCATGCGCGGCAAATGCAGCAGAATGGTAAAACGGCTCGTGCGCTCCACCAAAGTGCCGATCGCGGAACTACCGAGGCCCATGATGAGGTCACCTTCCCAGTGACCCGGCACAGCTCGATCGGCAGCTTCCGCCGGACGTTGACTGATCATGATCTCGGAAGGAATGAAGCTTCTGCCTTTGCGGGCGCGCGCCCTCGGCATCCGCAAGGCCCGCCCAGTGCGCAAGCAGGCCGTCAGTTCACGGCGCAAAGCTCCTCGACCCTGCACATAAAGGGCCTGATAAATTGCCTCGTGACTGATGCGCATCGTCTCATCCTCGGGAAAGTCGAGCCGAAGTCGCCGAGAAATCTGTTCCGGGCTCCATGCCGTCGCCCAGCGTCGGTTTTGCCGATGCACCGCCCGGCGGCCCTTCCACACGACCTTCGGGCCAACGAGGAGCGCCCCGTCTGGCTTAGCGATCATACCGGCAAGCCTGTCCTGCACATAATCCCGCAGGGTCGGGTTGATTGCCAACTTCGCAAACTTGGGCCGTCGGGCGGACTGATCAGCATGCCATTGTGCCGTGGTCGCCCGGTACTCTGGAGCGCCATGGCGGCGCGCCACATTGCGACGGAGCTCACGGGAGATCGTGCATGGAGGCCGGCCGAGCTGACGAGCGATGGCTCGCACCCCATGCCCCTGCGCGCGCAAGATGGCAATCTCCTCACGTTCGGCGAACGACAGGTAGCGCTCCGACCGAGGTTTGGACGATCGCGACAAATGTGTTGGCGGCATACCGCCCGCCCTCCGGAACCAGCGTACTCCGACCGACGGCGACACCCCGGCCTCAACCGCAGCATCCCCGCTCGATCGCCCCAAGGCAATCGCAGTCCAGAACGGTCTATAATCTTCTCGTAGGACCTCTCGGGGACGATCTGTCCGCACACGCTTCTCCATCGCAACCTCTTTTGCTCGAGTGTTGCGACGAGCGGTTGAATCCGCCC
>NZ_LSEF01000063.1:98043-232795 GCF_001641695.1 Bradyrhizobium neotropicale | reverse complement strand
CTAGTGGTTCATCACAGTGGTTTTGACTCTTTGGCGGCAACTGGATAGGCGCGACCGAGTTTGGCGCGGGCTTTGTCGGTTGTGAACATCCATTTGATGCGGTCTC
Source organism: Bradyrhizobium neotropicale (assembly GCF_001641695.1). Classification (GTDB taxonomy): domain Bacteria; phylum Pseudomonadota; class Alphaproteobacteria; order Rhizobiales; family Xanthobacteraceae; genus Bradyrhizobium; species Bradyrhizobium neotropicale. The sequence goes on along the minus strand of NZ_LSEF01000063.1, from coordinate 232,689 downwards.
GCGCCTTGTTTCGCTGCCGTTGCCATGCTGCGATTTCTTTTCGAAGCCTTTTGGGATCGTCGATGCGACGGCCGAGACACTGGCGCTGCAGCACGCTGATCTCGCACTCGACCATATTGAGCCAGCTGGCGTGTTTCGGGGTGTAGTGGAACTCGAGGCGGCGCAGGATGCGACGGGCCTCGGCAGGCGCAAATGCCTGATATAGCGCGCCGGCCGTATGAATCGACAGATTGTCCTGCACCACACGGATGCAGGCGGCATTGGGATAGTGGACGTCGACGAGTTCGCGCATGCAGTGCGCGTAGTCGACCGCGGCGCGGTGGTCTGTAACCTTGACATTGCGCCAGCCGCGATGCGGATCGAAGGTGACGAAGAGATTGACGGTACCGTTGCGGCGATATTCGTAATCGTAGCGCTCGCGCTGTCCCGGTTGGGCAGGGATCGGCTGGCGTACCTCGCCGATCAGCTGGACTGGGGTCTCGTCGAAGCAAACCAGGGGCCGCTCGGGATCCGGCGCCTCGGCGTAGAGATCGAGCACATCCTCCATCCGGGCGACGTATTCGCCGTCGACATGAGGAATGCACCACATATCCCGGCGCCACGGCTTGAGGTCGTTGTCGGCCAGCCGGCGGCGCACGGTCTCGCCCGACAGGCTGGCGTGATCGGTGAGCTTGACCATCGCGTCGGCCAGCAATGTCAGCGTCCAGCGTTTGCGGCCGGCGGGCGGCTTGGCGCATGCCGTCGCCACCAGCAGGGCCTCTTCCTTGCCTGTCAGCTTGCGTTCCGCGCCCGGACGCGGCTCCTCACTCAAGGCCCGCTCCAGATTGCCTTCTACGAAACGGCGTTTGGTCCGGCCGACGGTGGAAAGGCTGACCCGGACGGTTCGGGCAATCTCCGCGTCGCAGCTGCCTGAATCGGCCGCCAGCACAATCTGAGCCCGTTTGAGTTTGCGGGCGGAATGCGTGCCGCCGCCGAGCATTGCCGTCAGTTCGTCCCGCTCGGCTTGGCTCAATTCGACCCGATAACGTACATTCATGCTTCGCCTCCTTGTCGGAGGCCGGGACGAATCCAGCTATGAGTCAAAAATCAGGCGCGCACTTCACCGAGAAGCAGGGACACTATCTCGCTTTCATCCATACCTACTCGTACATGTTCGGACAGCCGCCCGCCGAGGCCGACATCCAGCGGCATTTCCGCGTCAGCCCGCCGTCAGTCCACCAGATGATCCTCACCCTCGAACGCAACGGGTTCATTCGTCGCCAGCCCGGCGTCGCTCGAAGCATCGAGATCCTCTTGCCACCCGAAAAGTTGCCTATCCTCGGATGGCTCGGTATCAAAACGTCAAAATCACTGTGATGAACCACTAGGTCTGCGGTTTCACGCAACCTGCCGAAAGCGTCACGCATGTCAGAGATATTTCCGGGGGATGTTGTCGAGCCGGCCGAGCTGGTCGTCGTGCCTCTCGGCGGACGCCAGGCCGGCGTTGTGGCCGAAGCGAAGGGCATGGTCCGCATCAGAGCCGCCAGTGCATCCGATGTGGCGAGCCTGTCGGCCTATTTCATCAGCCTTTCCCCGACATCACGTAACAAGCGCTTCATGGGAGCGCGCGCCGACTTTGCCGTGGTCGCCGCCGAATGTCTGCCAAAGACGAGCCATCCCGATCGCTTCACGCTGCTTGCCGAACTCAGGCGGGAGGGGCAGGGCACGATCATCGGCGAGACGCGATACGCCTATGACGCGGCTGCGAGCCAGGGCGAATTCGCCATTTCGGTCGCCGATGCCTTCCAGCGCCAGGGCGTTGGCTTCCTGATGATGACGGCGATGGAGATGCGCGCCGTCAATCTCGGCCACGACATGATCGCGGGCGAGACCGCGCGAACGAACGCTGAAATGCGCGGTCTTGCGAAGAAAGCGGGGTTTCGGGATACCGGACTTGGCGATTGGCAGTCGATTCATCTCGCCAAGCGCCTGTCGCGTCGACGGTGAACGAAAATGAGACGCCGCTCCAGGCGCTCGTTGGTCGGCTTGCCGTAAATTTGAGCAAGCGTGCCGCGCGGATCGTGCTTTAGTGTCTCGCCTTAAGGGAGTTTTCGGCGATGCGCGCAGTTCTGGATTACTGCACCGGCGGAACGGAGCGGCAGGTCAAGGCCGGTACGCTCGTCGTCACCGAGGGCGGGACCTCGGGCCATCTCTACGTCCTGATGGAGGGCAAGCTCGAGGTGATCAAGGGCGACACGGTGGTCGCCACTGTCGCCGAGCGTGGGGCGGTTCTCGGCGAGATGTCGGTGCTGCTCGGGCAACCGCACACCGCGACGGTGCGGGCGTGTTCGGATGCCGTCATCTACGAAATCGAGGATGCCGCCTCGTTCCTCAAGCAGGAGCCGGAGGTTGCGCTCCTGATCGCGCGCATGCTGGCGCAGCGGCTCAACGTCGCCAACACCTATCTCGCCGATCTCAAGCGGCAATATGCCGGGCACGGCACGCATCTGGCGATGGTCGGTGAGGTGCTCCAGAGCATGATCAACCTGCCGCCGCTTGAGGTCTCGCCAGGCTCGGATCGGCAATCCGATCCAAGGATGTGAGCCAGTCCGGCGGATCCTCGACAGGCGCGGCGGGCCGCGTCAATGCGGCGTCGAGATCGATCCATTGCGCTTCGCCGGCGGCAAGCCAGAACGCCTTGCTCTCGTCGAGATCCAGCACGATGTGCGTCGGCGGTCGGCCCGGCTGCAAGCCGGCATTGAACACCCAGGTCGGACCCAGCCGGTCGAACCACGAGCCGTCCTTGACGAAGGGCGACTGATGCACATGGCCCGAGATGACGATGGATGGCTGGTATTGCCCGACCCATTGCACCAGCTCGACATCGCCGAAGAAGCGCTTGCCGCCCCAGCTCGTCGGTGAATCCGCCGGCGGTGCGTGATGCGCCCAGATCCATCTCTGCGGCCGGTTGGCGGCGGCGTCGCGAAGCTGGTCGGCGATGCGCTGCTTGACCAGCGGCCCGTCCCACCACGGGCACACCGTGAACAACGTGTCGTCGATGGTGAGGCTGTCACCGTCGCAGGCGATCCCGAGCTCGCGCACCTCCGAGGTCCATCGCGCGACTTTTTCGCCCTCCGCGTTGCGCTCGTCGAGATCGTGATTGCCGGAGCAGAGGATGACGCGCGTCCGGGCCGCCAGCAGCTCGAGGTATTTCTTCACCACCACGATCTGCGCGCGAAAATCCACCATAGAGCCGATGTCGAGCGCATCGCCGGCAAAGATGATCAGATCGAAATGCGGCGCCGCGCTCACCAGCCAGTCGAACTGCGGCAGTGCGTAATGCAGGTCTGCAACGACCAGGCAGCGCATTTGAAAATCCATTGGGTCGGAAATGGACGTTTGGCAATTCCGGACGAGAAGGAAAAGCAAGAACCAGACCAGTGCCGCACCCGTTGGCCGCGTCAAATCAGCCGGGAGGCCGCCCACTGGACCTATACTGCATCGCGTTCGAGTGCGCCGATGCGGAGGGTGGCGCCGCACTGGACGGGCTCTTCGAACTCTGCTGTCGTAACGCGCCTCAACGCGGTGACCCATGACCCCCTTCAAGACCATTCGCGCCCGTGCCGAGAAGCGCAAGGGCGGCCCCAAGGCGCTGGAAAAGCTGATGCCGGAAAAGCCCGACCTGAAGCGGCTGGCGAAGCTCGGCGACGATCGCATCCTCAGCGAGATGACCAGGCGGGTGTTTTGCGCAGGCTTCGCATGGAGCGTGATCGAGGCGAAATGGGACGGCTTTGAAGACGCATTCCTGCACTTCCAGCCGGCCAAGCTCACCTTCCAGCCTGAGGACTATTGGGAGGGCCTGATGCGCGACGCGCGCATCGTGCGCAACGGCGCCAAGATCATGTCGGTGCGCGCGAACGCCGCCTTCGTGCAGGAGATCGCCAAGGAGCACGGCAGCTTCGCCAAGTTCCTGGCGAAATGGCCGTCATCCGACGAGATCGGCCTGCTCGATCTTCTCGCCAAGCGCGGCAGCCGGCTCGGGGGCAACACCGGCCAGATGTTGCTGCGCTTCGTCGGCTGGGACGGATTTGTCACGTCCAAGGACGTGGTCGCCTGCCTGCGTGACGCCGGCCTCGACATTGCCGAGGAGGTGAAGTCGAAGGGCGACCTCGCCAAGGTGCAGGCGCAGTTCAACGCCTGGGCCGGGGAGACCGGTCTGCCCTACACGCATCTGTCGCGCATCTGCGCGCTGTCGGCCGGCGAGAACCGAAGCCAATAGCCGCGTCCGGTCCTGCCGGCTCGTTCAATGATGGGCGCAACGTGGCGATCTCGCGCCATGAGCGCGGCGGGTGAAACCCGACATCACGAAATGCATCGCGCAGGAACATTTGTCTGCAGCATCCGTTCGGAAGTTGAGCCAGGCGGACAAGGGCGCAGGGAACGTCCGCCTCGGCCTCGATGAAACCGGACATGACAGAAACGGAGCAGCCCATGAAGCTAACGTCCGAGCAAGTGAAGCAGACCGTCAGGCAACTCGGCGCTCAGGTGCTTCCCGACGAGCATCCTGCCATGCCGCAACTCAACAGCATGTTCGGCGAGCACACGTTCTTCGTCGACGAGAGCGGACTGAAGGTCCTCGAGCCCGCGCAGTCGCTCGGGGCGGAACGCTCGAGCGGTGAAGTCGTCAGCCTCGCCGATTGGGGCGATTCGGACCTGACGCGCCTGATGGCACATGAGCCCGAGCCGACCGGCGTGATCGTGGTGTTCGAGCAGATGAAGCATTGAGCGGGGATGACGGTGCGAGGCGGGCGATCAGCCCGCCGAAGCATTGGCCACGAAGTGGCGGAGCTACGGCGCGTGCCGCCGGCAAAGTAGCGCGGCGCCGCTACAGTTTTCCATAGACCCGCCCGGCGACCGCCTTCAGGCGCTCGACCGAGCCGGACTCCGCATGCGGCTTCACCGGCGCGAACAGGATCGAAGCCTGCCTGCCGTTCTTCCAGACATAGATGTTGACGGCGTTGCCGTTGCCCTTGGTGCAGGAATGCTCGCCGAACGCTTCACTGCCGAGCTCGGGTATCGCCACGTGTTTGCACGGGTCCGTGCGTTTCATCATGCTGATGACGGTGTCGCGCGAAATCGCGATCACCGCGACGACCATGGTGTTGCCCTCGCGATCGAACATCATGCAGCTGCCCGCGCCGGTCCGCTGGACCGTCAGCGTGCTCTTGTCGAGAAAGCCGTCGGCATCCGCGCCAGTGAGCCATTCGCAATCGCCGAATCGCTCGCTGGTCTTGCCCATATTACCGATGGCAACGCGCGCGACTTCGGTGAGCGGTCCGAGCAGCGCGTCGTCGGCACGCCGGCCGATCGGGTAGACACTGATCTGCAGAATGTAATCGCCGGACAAGGCGACGACCGAGGCCTCCTGGCGCTGCGCGCCGGCGGCGCTCATTCCGCCCTGGCCTTCCTCGCCGACCCCGGACATCGCGTTAAGCGGCATGCGCTCGCCAAGCGTCTTGACGAAGGTCGCGTACAATTCCTTGGCGCGGTCCTTGTCGGGATTGCGGAACACGGTCAGCATCATGGTGTCGCCGCGCCCGCCCTGGTAGATGCAGCCGCGGCCGTCCTGATTTGAAACCAGTGACCATTTGAGCGCCGGCATCGCGCCGGCGAGTTCCTTGGCGCTGATGAACGGGCAGGTTTCGGCAGCGTGCACGGGAAGCGCCGGGGCGGCTGCGATTGCAAGGAATAGAACGAGGCAAGAGAACAAACGATCGATAATATGCATTGGATAATTGCTGCCGCTGTTGGCGCGCCACGGCCGATGAAGATGGGCGCTATTGCTACGCTGTGGCACTATACCGAACCGTGCGGATCCGCGCACGGCTATCCCGCCGCGCCGAAGCTCACCCGGGTCTTCGCACGTAGAGCGAGATAAACCGGTCGATCATCGGGTTGATCTGCTCCGGCACTTCCAGCGACAGGAAATGCCCGGAGCCGACGGCCTTGGCCGTGACCAGTTGCGGGCACAGCGCCGCAAAACGATCCAGATCCGCGAGCCGATGGGCCGCTTCGATGTAGAGCACCGGGACCCGGCACGCCTGGGCGCACTCACGCGCCCGATGCACATCCCAGGGAAACAGGCTTGTAAATGTGGACACCAATACGTGCTGTGGCGTCGCCAGAAAGGTCTGTTCAACATGGGCGCGGCATCTGTCGGTCGGCAGACAGGAGTCCGCCACGATTTTTCGCGCCTCGTCCGCAAAGTCCGCGCCCCTTAAGCCTTCCAGATACCCGGCGAACACCGTCCCTGCCGAGGCAGGGAAGAGCACCCCTGAATCGAGCAGCACCAGGCCTGCCGGAAAGTCCGGATAGCGGGCGGCGATTTCGAGCGCCATGTTGCCACCCATGCTTTGACCCACGATGACCGGCTTTGTGATCTGCTGTCGGTTGCACAGCCAGACGAGATCATCGGCGAAGCCTTCGATCGAATACGCCTGTTGCGGCTTGTCGCTCTCACCATGCCCCCGCAGCTCGGCATTCAACGCCCGACCTTGACGGGCGAAGTACTCCATCTGCGGCGCAAAATGCGTGCGATCCCCGCCTAGGCCATGGACGAACAGGAATTGAAGCGGTCCCGCCCCGGCGATGTCGAAGGAGAGCTGAACGCCGTCATGCGCGAGTTTCATGGGTCATCTCCGTATTCACCGACATGTCCAGGTGTCTCAAGCGGGTCCTTGATCTAAGTGGCGCACCCGGCGCGATTCGAACGTGTGACCTTTGCCTTCGCAAAGCGAAGGTGAGCAGATTGTCCCTGCTTACCTGAAGTGCATGTGATGTGCGCCTGTCTGACACTACCCCCCATCTTTAGCTCGAACTAACCTTCGAGCTTCACCTTCGGCGCGCATCGCGTTCGAAGTCGCCTGTCATGGTCCCTTGCGGTGGTAGCTGCCCTACTCTGATAGACGGGAGGTCGTTAGCCGATCCGGTTGCCTACCCGTGCTTACCCACACGGAGCGCCTCAAATCCCGGGATTGCGCAACTGACTGATATTGCTGGCGCACCCGACACGATTCGAACGTGTGACCTTTGCCTTCGGAGGGCAACGCTCTATCCAGCTGAGCTACGGGTGCAGTGACCGCTCATTTAGCTGATTGGCGAGGGGCGGGCAACCGCTTCTCGCTGCGCAAGCATGATCCGGAAAAGTGTGCAGCGGTTGTCCGAAAAGATCATGCTTAAACAAGAACCTAAAGCGCGAATCGCGCTTTAGGCCGATTTGCGCGCGGTCGCGGCCGGAACCTGCGACATCTCACGGTCGAGCCTCGCAAATTGGGTCAGGACCCGCTCGGCGCAGATGACGCGGTTGCGGCCGAGGCGTTTTGCGGCATAGAGCGCCTGGTCGGCCGAGCCGAGCAGCCGGTCGGGGCCGCCGTCGCCCTCGCCGGGGACGTGGCTTGCGACGCCGACGCTGAGGGTGACGTGATCGCCGGCCCCATTGGCGCCATGGGCGATCTGCAAGGCCATGACGGCACTGCGGATCTCCTCGGCCACGGCGCAGGCGGCCTCGCAATCCAATTCCGGCAGGATCAGCGCGAACTCCTCCCCGCCATAGCGGCTGGCGAGGTCGAGCGGGCGGTCGGCATGCCGGCTGACGACGGTGGCAACCGCGCGCAGGCATTCGTCGCCGGTCTGGTGACCGTGCAGGTCGTTGAACAGCTTGAAATGGTCGACGTCGACGTACAGCAGCGCCAGGGGTTTTTGCGTCCGCTGGGCGCGGGCCCATTCCGTCAGCAGCATCTCGTCGAAGGAGCGGCGGTTGGACAGGCCGGTGAGCCCATCCTTGGTGGCGAGCTCCTTGAGCGCCATCTCGGCCCGCTTCTGATCGGTGAGATCGCGCAGCGTCTCCACAACCGCGATCAGATTGCCGGCCTCGTCATGGATCGGGCCGGCGTCGATGGCGAGATAGAGCTGGTTGCCGAGTTTCGGCATCACGCACCAGTTCTCTGCGCTGAAGCCGAGCCCGTTGTGGCCGCGCGCAGCATATTCAGAATAGAACTCGGGAAGCTGTTCCGGCCGGTCGAGCGCGACGAGGTCGGCAAGACAAGGGCGTTTCGTCCCGTAGAAGGCCTGCCAGTGCTTGGTCGTGCCGATCACCTCGGATGCGGCGACACCGGTCAGCCGCTCGCAGGCTCTGTTCCAGATCACGACCCGGCGCTTCGGGTCGATCACGAAGGTCGGCACGACGAGGTGCTGCATCAGCCGCACGGCGTAGGAATGCGCAACGTCGACGGTCTTGGCCGGTTTTGTCATCTCAGGCCACCGCCGCCACCAGCATGTCGCCCGATCCGAACAGCTTGCGCACCTCAGCCGCAGGCTTCGGCGCGCTGAACAGATAACCCTGCATTTCCGTGCAGCCGAGCGTACGCAGCATCTCGCGCTGCGCTTCGGTCTCGACGCCTTCGGCGACGGTGGTCATGTTGCTGGCGGCGGCGATGTTCACCACCGCCTGCACGATCACGGGTGTGCCGCTCGCGTCCGCAATGTCGGCGACGAAGCAGCGGTCGATCTTGATCTTGTCGAACGGGAAGCGCTTCAGATAGCTCAGCGAAGAATAGCCCGTGCCGAAATCGTCGAGCGCGATGCGCACACCGATCGACCGGAGCTGGTGCAGGATCGAGAGCGCCGCCTCGTCGTCGCGGATCAGCACGGCCTCGGTGATCTCGAGCTCGAGCCGGCGGGGATCGAGCCCGGAGGCAGCAAGCGCGCCCGCGATCTTCAGCGCCAGCGTGTCGCATTTGAGCTGCACCGGCGAGACGTTGACCGCGAGCCGCACATGCGCCGGCCAGGTCGCGGCCTCCATGCAGGCGGTGCGCAGCACCCAGTCGCCGATCTCGGTGATCAGACCGGTATCCTCGGCGATCGGAATGAACTCGGCCGGCGATACCATGCCGCGTTCGGGATGACGCCAGCGGAGCAGCGCCTCGCACCCGGAGACCTCATTGGAGTGCAGATTGACCAGCGGCTGGTAGTTGAGCTCGAAGCCGCCGTTGACCATGGCCTGGCGCAGGTCCTGCTCCATGGTGAGGCGCGCCTTGGCGCTCGCATCCATGGCGGGCACGAAGAAGCGGTAGGTGCGGCGTCCTTCTGCCTTGGCGCCGTACATCGCGAGGTCGGCATTCTTGATGAGCTGGTCGAGGTCGGTGCCGTCCTGCGGCGCCAGCGCGATGCCGATGCTGGCGTCGGTGGAGAGCTGATGGCCGAGGCAATGATAGGGTTGGCGGATCGCCTCGTGGATGCGGGTCACGAACGACAGCACGTCGGCGGACGATTCCACCTTGGTCTGGATGACGGCGAATTCGTCGCCGCCGAGCCGTGCGATCAGATCGCCGTGCTTCAGGCAGCCGCGAATGCGGCCCGCGATCGCCTTGAGCAGCTCGTCGCCGACATGATGGCCGAGCGAATCGTTGATGCCCTTGAATTCGTCGACGTCAATGTAGAGCAGCGCGAATTGCTCGCCGTCGGCGACCTTCTCCAGCTCGCGCTCGATCTGCTCGCGGAACAGCGCGCGGTTGGGCAGGTCGGTCAGCGCATCGTAATGCGCCATGTGCGCGATCTTCTCGTCGGCCTTTCGCCGTTCCGTGATGTCCTCGATGACGTTGATGATGTAGCGCGGCTCGCCGGCCTTGTCGCGGATGCTGATGCGCTTCGAGATGACATGGCGATGGCCATGGATCCACGTCTTCCAGCTTTGCTCCTTGAGCAGCAGTCGATTGGGCGATCGCAGCAGGGCGTTATCATCGCTGGTGACGATATCGGCATCCGCTTTCGGCAGAATGTCGGCCGCCGTCTTGCCGACGATGGTCTCCCCCGATTCCGTGAAGATTTCCTCGGCGATCCGGTTGACCAGCAGATATTGCCGCGTGTGGGCATCCTTCACGGTGATCTGCGAGGGGATGTGATCGATGATCTCGCGCAGGAACGTGTAGTTGCGGTCGCGCTCCTGCTCCAGATTGCGCCGCTCGGTGATCTCCTCGATGGTGGCGACCCACCCACCCTGCGCGAGGGGGGTGTTGATCACCTGGAACGAGCGTCCGTTGGGCAGTTGATGAATCCGTGTGGAGACCGTGCCTTCGGCGACGATCCTCATCACGTCGGCGCAAAACGCCTCGACATGACCGTCGAACGCTCCACGCTCCTTGCGATGGTACATCGCCTCATGGATGTGGCAGCCGGGCTTGATGATGTCGTGCGACAGGCCGAACATGTCGGCATAGCGGCGGTTGCAGGTGACGATAGTCCCGCTGGCGTCGTACAGGATCAGTCCCTGCGACATGTTGTTGATTGCAGTGTCGAGCCGCAGCCGCTCCGCTTCCAGCCGCTCCTGGGCCTCGCGGTTCTGCCGGTTGATCTGCCGGATGATCAGAAACAGGATCAGCGCGATCACTGTGGCCGAAAGCGTTGCCGTGGTGACCATGAAGCCGGTTTGCTGCCGCCAGTCGGCCAGCGCGGCGCTCATGGTGTTGGTCGCAACGATGACCAGCGGGAAGTGCATCAGCGACGCGGCGGAGCCGAGCCGCTCCTCGCCGTCGATGGGGCTCCTGACGCGAAGCGTCTGCTGACCGCCCTTGGTCAGCACCTTCTGCATCAGCGGCGCATCCTTGAAACTCCGGCCGATCAGCTCTTCGACGTGCGGGTAGCGGGCCAGCATCTTGCCTTCGCGGTCGAACAGCGAGATGGCCGCTCCTTCGGCGAGCGCCACGGAGGCGAAATAGCGTTGATAGCTGTCGGGATCGATCCGGCGGACCATCGCGCCGAGGAAAGTGCCATCCGGCGTGCTCAGCCGGCGTGCCACGATCGTGGTCCATTTGCCGATGATGAAGCTGTGCACGGATTCCAGCAATACCGGCTCGGCAAGCGGATCCGACTTGAAGGTCTGGAAGTAGGCGCGCGCGGAGACGTTGATCTTGGGCAGCGGCTGCGCCCGCGACCAGTTGATCAGCTCGCCGTCCGCGTCGTAGATCGCGATGTCGCCGAGATAGGAAACGGCGCCGACCTTGCCACGCAGCATCTGGTTTGCGGCAGGCCCCGACATCCGCTCGCGGAACATCTCGGGCGAGGTGATCTCCGGCAGACGCATTTGTCCGATCAGATCGGCCGCGACGAGGTCGGAGTCCTCGAACTGCTGGTCGAAATGGCGTGCGATCAGCTGAACGGTGTTTTCCAGCTCGCGCTCGCGGTTGACGAGCGTGCGCTCGCGAAACTCGCCGACCGCCACGGCGGTCACGGCGAAGATGCCGGCTACGAGCAATGCGCCGGACAGGGTCAGCCACAGCACCGGGCCGCGCCGCGACGCTGCCTCCCAGCCGCCTCTCGCGGCTCGGGACATTCTGGTCGCGATCCCTGAAAATACCTGACGCATTCCCCCTCCCTGAGGGAACACGAATACACCGCACAAATGGCCTAAACCTTAGGAAAGCCAGTTACCTAAGCATTAATCCGGTTGTGCGGCCGCGATGGCGTGCAGCTCAGCGGGAATTTTCTGGTCTCATCCGCAGGTTGCGCGACACTTGCTGCAAACGTTGCGCTGCATCATTAATCGCGGCTTAATGCGGGGCGGCTGCTTTCTTGTCGCCGCCGCCACCGCGCAGCCGTCCGACCACGCCGGTCGGGAAGAAGTAGACGCTCGCAATGAACAGCAGCCCCAGCCACAGCAGCCAGCGGTCTGGGTGCAGGAGTCCCGGCAGCAGAGGCAGGCCGGCTTCGCTCGCCGCCTTGGCTGCGACACCCATCAGCGACTGGAGATAGTTTTGGGCAAGGATGAAGATCGTGGCGCCGATGATCGCGCCATAGATCGTGCCCATGCCGCCGATCACCACCATCAAGAGAATGTCCAGCATGATCGAGAAGCTGAGCGAGGTGTCGGGGCCGGCGTAGCGCAGCCAGAGCGCATTCAAGATGCCGGCACTGGCGGCGACCAGAGCGGCGAGGCAGTTGGCGTAGGTCAGGTGGAAGACGGTGCGGAAGCCGAGTGCTTCGGCGCGGAAGCGGTTCTCGCGGATCGCCTGGAGCACGCGCCCGAACGGCGAGTTCACCACCCGCAACAGACCAAGGATCATCAGCGCCGAGACGGCGAAAACGAGGTAGTAGGTCAGGGTACGGCCGTTGATCTCGAAGCCAAAGAGACTCTTGGAGATCAGCACCGTGCCGGGCCGCAGCAGCTCGGGCAATTGGAAGCTGCGGCCGTCCTCGCCGCCGGTCAGCCAGGAGAGCTGTGAGGCCAGCACCTGGAACGCGGAGGCGACCGCGAGCGTGATCATGGCGAAGAAGATCGCCGCAACCCGCAGCGAGAACAGGCCGATGGCGAGCGCGAGCAGGGCTGCGAGCGGCAGGCCGACGACGATGCCGGTTGCGACCGCGGCCCAATTGGGGCCCATCGCGTACAGCGCGATCGCGATCGCGTAGCTGCCGATGCCGTAGAACATGGTATGGGCGAACGACACCGTGCCGGTATAGCCGAGCAGCAGATCATAGGAGGCGACCAGCGCGGCGAAGACGCAGATCTTGGCCGCGACGTTCAGCGCCTTGGCGCCGGGAAACAGGAAGGGCGTCGCCGCCAGCGCCAGGATGATGACGACGAGAATGAGGGTGAGGACGCGGCTCCGCGGCGGGTCGCCGGATAAAATCATCATCGGCTGGTCACCGCATAGAGGCCGCGCGGCCGCCACATCAGGATGGCGACCATCAGCAGGATGTTGGAGACGAGGGCGAGCTTCGGCACCAGGAAGCCGCCGTAATTGGCGACCATCGCCACCAGGATGGCGCCGATGAAGCAGCCGCCGATCGATCCCAGCCCGCCGATGATGACGACGATGAAGATCAGCACGGTGAGGTCGTCGCTCATGGAGGCATGGACCTGCTCGCGATAGAGCGCCCACATCACGCCGCCGAGGCCGGCGAGTGCCGATCCCGTCATGAACACGCCGAGGAACAGGCGGCGGATGCGGTAGCCGAGCGCCTCGACCATCTCGCGGTTCTCGACCCCGGCGCGGATCAGGAGCCCGAGCTTGGTACGGTTCAGCACGAGCTGGATCGCGATGAAGACGGCGAGGCCGATCAGCGTTGCCAGCACGCGATATTTCGCGATCGCGACGTCACCGATCACGAACGAGCCGCGCAGCGAGGCGGGTAGCGGCAGCGGGATGATCTGCGGCCCCCACAGCGCATAGAGCGTCTGCTCGGCGACGATCAGGCCGCCGGTCGTCATCAGGATCTGCTTCAGGTGCTGGCCGTAGACGGGCAGGATCAGCACCCGCTCGACGACGAGGCCGAGCGCGCCCGAGACGGCCATCGAGAGCAGCGCCGCCGGCGCCAGCACGGCGAGGTTCATCCAGAGCGAGTCCGCCTGCATCGAGGCCGCGAAGGGCGCCAGTACCAGCGTCGCGATATAGGCGCCGACCGCGATGAAGGCACCGTGGCCGAAATTGAGCACGTCCATCAGGCCGAACACCAGCGTCAGGCCTGACGCCATGATGAAGATCATCATGCCCATGGCGAGGCTCGCGGCGGTCAGCGTCAGCCAGGAGCTGGTCGAGCCGATGAACGGGATCACCGCCAGCGCCAGTGCGATCGGCAGAAGGATCGGCGCGAGATCGCGCTTCGGCTTCGGCAGCGGATCGGTTGCGGCGAGTTCAGTCACTGATGCGCCTCCAGGCTCAGGCCGAGCAGCCGCTCCTGCAGCGGCACGTCGGCGGCCAGCGCCGCCATCCCGCCGCGATGGACGATGGTGCCGTTGTCCATGACCAGCACGCTGTCGCCGAGCTCGCGGGCGGCGAAGAAATTCTGTTCGACCAGCAGGATGGTGGCGCCCTTGCGCTTGATGTCCTTCAGGCATTCGATCAGCGCCATCACGATGGCGGGCGCCAGCCCCTTGGTCGGCTCGTCAATCAGCAGCAGCTTGCGCGGCTCGATGATGGCGCGCGCGATCGACAGCATCTGCTTCTGCCCGCCGGAGAGGCTCCCGGCGCGCGACAGCCAGAACCGGCGCAGCGCCGGGAAGAAGCCAAAAATCCAGTCGAGCTGGGTGTCGTCGAGCGGCCCGTCGCGCGCCGCCAGCACCAGATTCTCCTTCACCGTGAGATCGGAGAACACCGCCATGCTCTCCGGCACGTAGCCGACGCCGCGCCGCGCGATATCGGGCGTGGCGCGACTCTCGATGCGCTCGCCGGCAAGGTTGATCTCGCCGCTCGAGGCCTGCCACAGCCCCATGATGGTGCGCAGCGTCGTGGTCTTGCCGGCGCCGTTGCGGCCGAGCAGCATCGTGGTCTGCCCCTGCGGGACCACGAGATCGATGCCCTGGAGGATGTGGTAGCGGCCGATATGGGTGTGCACGCCGGACAGTGTCAGAAGGTCGGTCATGCGGCGCTCTTCGGAGCAATGCCGAGATAGGCTTCCTGCACGATCGGCGAGGCGATCACCTCGGCCGGCGGGCCGTCGGCGACGAGCTGGCCGTTATGCAGCACGATGATGCGGTCGGCGAGCGAGCGCACCACGTCCATCTTGTGCTCCACCAGCAGGATGATCTTGCTCTTGTCCTGCTTGAGCTGCGCGATCAGGTTGAGGACGACAGGCACCTCGTCGATGCTCATGCCGGCGGTCGGCTCGTCGAACATGAAGACCTTCGGCTCCAGCGCGATCATCAGGGCGACCTCGAGCTTGCGCTGGTCGCCATGCGACAGCGCGGTCGCCGGTACACCGCGCCGATTGCCGAGCGCGACCTGGTCGAGGATGCCATCGGCGCGCGCGATCAGGTCACGCCGCACCATCCAGGGCCGCAGCATGTCGTAATGGGTGCCGTTCGCCGCCTGCACGGCGAGTCGGACGTTCTCTTCCACCGTCAGGTTCGGGAAGAGATTGGTGAGCTGGAAGGCGCGCCCGAGGCCTGCGCGGGTGCGCAAGGGCGCGGAATGCTCGGTGATGTCGGTGCCGTCGAACAGGATGCTGCCGCTCGAGGCGCGAAGCTGGCCCGAGATCAGGTTGAAATAGGTGGTCTTGCCGGCGCCGTTCGGCCCGACGATGGCGGTGAGCTCGCCCGGACGAAAAATGCAGCTCACATTGTTGACCGCGACATGGCCGCCGAAGCGAATCGTCAGGTCGCGGGTTTCGACAGTCAGGGCCATTGTGAGTCCGGCGAACGATAGGGTTGGGACGTATCCAGGATCACGCTGCGCTCTCTCCCCCGCTTGCGGGGGAGGGTTGGGGAGAGGGTGTTTCCACGATTAAGACTGCCCAAGAGGACAGAGCCCTCTCCCGGCCTCCCCCGCAAGCGGGGGAGGTGAAGCAAGAGAATTCAGCGCTTGTTGCGGACCGGAACGTCCATGTCCTCGATCTTCAGCTCGCGGACCGGCTCGAGGATGGCCCAGGCGACGTTCGGATCGACCTTGACCTTGAAGTGATACATGCTCTGCAGCGCCTGATGGTCTTCTTTGCGGAACACCATCTTGCCCTTCGGCGTGTCGAATTCCAGGCCTTCCATCGCCGTGATCAGCTTCTCGGTGTCGGTCGACTTCGCCTTGGTGACGGCGGCGACGACGGACATCGCGGCGGCGAATCCGCCTGCGGTGAAGAAGTCCGGCGGCGCGTTGAAGCGCTTCTGGTGCTCGGCGACCAGCCAGTCGTTCACCGGGTTCTTCGGAATGTCATAGTAGTAATAGGTCGCGCCTTCCATGCCCGGCAGGCCCTTGTAGGCGGCGAGCGCCGGCAGGATGTTGCCGCCGGTCGAGAGCTCGATGCCGTAGCGCTTCGGGTCCATGTCCTGGAGCTTGGCGAGTGGATTGCCGGCGCCGGCCCAGATCACCCAGATCACCTTGCGGCCGGGCTTGTCCTTCAGCGCATCGAACAGGCGCTGGCCGACTGCGGTGAAGTCGGTCGTGTTGGTCGGGGCATATTCTTCCGCCGCCAGCGTCGCGCCGGTCTTGGCGAGTGCTTCCTTGAAGGCGGCGACGCCGTCGCGGCCGAAAGCGTAGTCCTGCGCCAGCGTCGCAACGGTGACGCCCTGCTTGCCGATCGCAACCGCGTTGGAGATCGCGTCCTGCGAGGAGTTGCGCGCCGTGCGGAAGATGTAGCGATTCCACTTCTCGCCGGTAATCTGGTCCGCAACCGCCGGCTCGACGATCAGGATCTTCTTGTTTTCCTCGGCGACGGGGAGATTGGCGAGCGCCGCGGCCGACGAGGTCGTGCCGATCGCGATGTCGGCCTTGTCGTCCTGATAGGCTTCGGCCAGCGCCGCCTTCGAGAGGTCCGGCTTGCCCTGGTCGTCCTTGGTGATGATGACGATCTTGCGACCGTCGAGCGTCATGGTGCCCTTGGTGGCATATTCAAAACCCATCTGCAGGCCGGTCTCGGTCTGCTTGGCATAGGCCTCGAGCGGACCGGTCTTGCCGTAGATCAGCGCGACCTTGAGGTCATCTGCGCGCGCGGACGTCGCCGCGGCAAGGCCGAGAATGGTTGTTGTGATGATGAATGACAAACGCAAGACAGTCCCTCCCGATAAAATTTGTTGGGCAACAGCGATTTGCACAGCCCGACGAACATTGCAATTGAACCTTCCGGCCGAGGCCGTGCCTGCAAGATGCGCATCATTTTTCCGCCCGCCGCGCCGCGCGCTGCGCATCGCCGTCGGACGCGACGTCCTCGGTCTGGCGCCAATCCGATTGCGCCTCTTCGGCGCTCTCGAAGATGTGCGGCGCAACGCCACGCTTCTCCAGCGCTTCGCCAAGCTTGATTCGCAGGAAGCCGGAGGTGGTGTAGCGCGAGACGCCCGCATAGAAGCGATCGGTGAGGCTTCGCACCATGGCGGAATAATCGTCGAGCAGCTCGGGCAGGATCGAGAAGTTGTCATAATTGACGATGGCATAGACCCGGCGGCCGAGCGGGGCGAGCCTGGCCTCGACGATCGCCGCGATCGCGTCGATCTCGGCCTTGCTGCGCAGGGGAAAGCGCTCCAGATTGACGAAGAACAGGTTCTGCTGCTCGTCGAGCGTGAAGCGCTGGTCGAGCGGGATGGTGAGCAGCCGCTCGCGCAAATCCATGGGAGCGTCACGGAAGATGCGGGCATCCATCAGCATGGGATCGCGCGGAACCAGCGGCTTGAAGTCCATCAGGCGCAGAATATCGCGCTCGATATCGATGCCGGGCGCGACTTCCGTGAGCTCGATCCCGTCAGGGCGAAGCTCGAACACGCAGCGCTCGGTGACGTAAAGAACGCGCTGTCCGCGCGCGGCGGCAACGGCGCCGCTGAAGGTGACGTGCTCGACCTTATCGACGAATTTGCGCGACGTGGCCTCCTGGAGGATCGACAGCCTGCCGTCATTGACCGCGATGCGCTGCCTGCCCGCACCGAAGGTGCCGACGAAGACGACCTCCTTGGCGTTCTGGCTGATGTTGATGAAGCCGCCGGCGCCGGCGAGCTTCGGACCGAACTTGCTGACATTGAGATTGCCGGCGCGGTCGACCTGGGCGAGCCCGAGAAAGGCGGCATCTAACCCGCCGCCGTCATAGAAGTCGAACTGGTAGGGCTGGTCGATCACGGCCTGCGTGTTGATCGCGGCGCCGAAATCGATGCCGCTGGCGGGGATGCCGCCGATCACGCCGGGCTCCGCCGTCAGCGTGATGAGGTCGATGATCCGCTCTTCGTTGGCGACGGAGGCGATCCCCTCGGGCATGCCGATGCCGAGATTGACGACGCTGTTGGCCTTCAGCTCGAAGGCGGCGCGGCGGGCGATGATCTTGCGCTCGCTCATCGGCATCACCGGCAGCGAGGCGGCGCGGACCCGGATCTCGCTCGAGAAGGCCGGATTGTATTGCGTGCCGAAGGTCTGCCAATGGTGTTCGGGCTTTGCCACGACGACGCAATCGACGAGAATGCCGGGAATCTTGACCTGGCGCGGATTGAGGCTGCCGCTCTCGGCGACGCGTTCGACCTGAGCGATGACGATGCCGCCGGAATTATGCGCCGCCATCGCAATGGCGAGCGCCTCGAGCGTCAGCGCCTCCTTTTCCATGGTGAGGTTGCCGTCGGGATCGCCGGTGGTGGCGCGGATGATCCCGACATTGATCGGGAAGGTCTTGTAGAGCAGGCACTCTTCGCCGCCGATCGTGATCAGTTCGACCATCTCCTCGGTGGTGCGTGCATTCAGCTTGCCGCCGCCGTTGCGGGGGTCGACGAATGTGCCCATGCCGACGCGGGTGATGTGTCCCGGCCGGTGCGCGGCGATGTCGCGGAACAGGTGCGTGATCACGCCCTGCGGCAGGTTGTAGGCCTCGATCTGATTGGCGATCGCGAGCTGCTGCAGTTTTGGCGCAAGGCCCCAGTGCCCGCCGATGACGCGGCGGACCAGGCCTTCATGGGCGAAATGGTTGAGGCCGCGATGCTTGCCGTCGCCTTGTCCGGCGGCATAGACCAGCGTCAGATTGCGCGGCTTGCCTTGCGTGTAGGGCGCATCGCCTTCGTTGGAGAGATAGAGCTCCTCCAGCGCCAGCGCGATCTCCTCGGCAAAGCCGATGCCGACGAAGCCGCCGGTGGCGACCGTGTCGCCGTCACGGATCAGCATGACGGCTTCCGCCGCGGTGACGACTTTGCCCTTCTCGGCGTTGCGCAAATAGGGCAAGGCAGGATGCTGGCTCATGGCATTCCCTCCCATGTCTGTTGCGGACCGCATGCCCGTTCTTCTCGTTTGGCCTTATTGGTATCGCGTCGAGCGGCTGGCGACCAGCCGCTCCGGCGTCGCGGGGGGACCGCGCTCAGCCCATTCAGGGCTGAGCGACCTTGCGCGTTTCGGTGGCGAAATACACCGACACGACGGTGATGATGGCCAGCCCGATCATGTAGAGCGAGATCGGCCAGGTCGCAGGGGCGTAAGCCGTCATCAGGCCGGTCGCGATCAGCGGCGACAGCGCGCCGGCGAAGATCGAGGCAAGGTTATAGCCGAGCGAGACACCGCTATAGCGGACCTTGGTTCCGAACAGCTCCGACAGGAAGCTCGCCTGCGGCCCGTACATCGCGGCGTGACCGACCGCGAGGCCCAGCACGATCGCGATCCAGGCGAGGTGCGGGTTCTTGGTCGACAGCAGCATGAACAGCGGGAACGACATCAGCGCCGAGAATACGGCGCCGAAAATGTAGATCGGTCGCCGTCCGACCTTGTCGGACAGCGCGCCGAAGGCCGGAATGGTGAAGGTTTCGATCGCCGCTGCGATCAGGACGCCGTTCAGCATGTCCTGCTTGTTCATGCCGAGCGATTGCGTTGCATAGGCGAGCACGAAGGTGGCGTAGATGTAGAAGAAGCCGTTCTCGGCGAAGCGCGCGCCCATCGCCAGCAGGATGTTCTTGGGATACATCCGGATCGCGTCGACGATCGGCATCTTCACTTCCTGCTTGGAGTCCTTGACCTTCTGGAACTCCGGCGATTCCGCGATGGTGAAGCGGATCCACAGGCCGACCAGCACCAGCGCGATCGAGAACAGGAACGGAATGCGCCAGCCCCAGGCATAGAGCTGGGCGTCGGTGAGCATCGAGGACACCACCGAGAACACCAGCGTGCCGAGCACGAGGCCGAGCGGGGCGCCGAGCTGCGGCCAGCTTCCGTAAAAGCCCTTCTTGTCCTCGGGCGCGTGCTCGACCGCCATCAGCACCGCGCCGCCCCATTCGCCCCCGAGCCCAAAACCCTGGACCAGCCGGCAGGTGACGAGCAGGACCGCGGCCCAGATGCCGGCGGTCTCGTAGGTCGGAAGGAAGCCGATCGCCGCAGTCGCCGCGCCCATGATCAGGAGCGTCAGATAGAGCATGGTCTTGCGGCCGATCTTGTCGCCGTAGTGACCGAACACGACGCCGCCGAGCGGGCGGGCAATGAAGCCGAGGGCGTAGGTCGCGAACGCCAGGAGCGTGCCGACCATGGCGTCGAAGGTGGGAAAGAACAGCTTGTTGAAGATCAGCGCCGCGGCGGTGCCGTAGAGGAAGAAGTCGTACCATTCGATCGCCGTGCCGATCAGGCTCGCGGTGGCGACCGTGACATGCGAGGGCTGTTTCGCCTCAAGCTGATTGACGGTGATCGCTCCACTCATCTTGCGTCCTCCCTGGTTGCGAATGCGCATTTGCAGCATGCGTCATTGTGCAAAGCGAAGAGCAAGCTCCGCGCCAGTTGCGGTCGGTTTGCGCAAAATGGCTGAAAACCCGGCATTTCCTGCGCCTGGTCCGGGAAAAGGGCGCAAGACGCCGTGTCCGGAATCCGAGACTCCGGACAGTCCCGTGTCTCGTAATTCAGACGGAGGAGGGTCCCGAGGCCAGGCCGAACTTGGCGAGCTTCTTGTAGAAGGTCGCGCGCGAGATACGCAGCATCTTGGCGGCTTCCGAGATCTGGCCATTGCTGGCGGCGAGCGCCTGTTCGAGTGTGTGCTTCTCGAACTCGGCCTCGGCTTCGGCATAGGGCACCACGATGCCGGCCGGCCGCGCCGGCGCGGCGTGCCTGGTCTCGATGCCGACGGGGAGAATGCGGACGAAATCGTCGCCGGTCAGTCGTGCGGAATCGCTGAGGATCAGCGCGCGCTCCAGGATGTTGCGGAGCTCGCGGACGTTGCCCGGCCAATCGTAGCGGGCGAGCGCGGCGAGTGCGCTCGGCGTGATCTTGGCGTTGACGTAGTCGCCGGAGGCGCTGATGTCCTCGAGCAGCCGCGCACAGATCTCGGGCAGATCATCGAGGCAGTCGCGCAAGGGAGGCAGGTCGATCGAGAGCACGTTCAGACGGTAGTAGAGGTCGGCCCGGAACGCGCCCTCGCTGACGCGCTTGTGCAGATCGACATTGGTCGCGGCAACCACGCGGACGTCGACCTTCGATACCTTGTCGGAGCCGAGCGGCTCGATCTCGCGCTCCTGCAGCACGCGCAGGAGCTTTGCCTGCAATTGCAGCGGCATTTCGCCGATCTCGTCGAGGAATAGCGTGCCGCCATCGGCGATGCGGAATTTTCCTTCGCGGCCTTTGCGGTCGGCGCCGGTATAGGCGCCGGGCGCGGTGCCGAAGAATTCCGACTCGATCAGCGTGTCCGGGATCGCGGCGACGTTGACGCTGACGAACGGCTTGTCGGCGCGGGACGAGGCATTGTGTATAGCCTGCGCCAGCATTTCCTTGCCCGTTCCGGTTTCGCCGGTGAGAAGCACCGTGACGCTCTGCCGCGCGGCGCGGCCTGCGAGCTCCTTGGCCCGGGCGATGCCCGGCGTCTTGCCGACGAAGTCGGCGAAAGTGAAGCGCGCCGCGCGGGCGTTCGACAATTGCCGGCGGGCCAGCCGCAGATCGCTCTCGAGCTGGCTGACGCGGGCGAGCAGCGGTTTGAGGCTTTCGAGGTGATCATAGAGCACGAAGCCGATCGCGCCGATCACCGTCCCTCTCTCGTCCTCGATCGGCATGCGCGTGACGACGAGCTGCTCGCCGCCGAGCTCCATGATGTCGAGCAGGATCGGCTCGCCGGTCTCGGCCACCTTCCGCATCAGGCTGTTCGGGATGATCTCCTCGATGGGACGGCCGATCGCCTCGGTGGTGCGCTTGAGGCCGAGGGAGGTGAGATACTTCTCGTTGACGTAGACGACCCGGCCGTTGCGATCGATCGCAATTGCGCCCTCGCAGAGCTTTTCCAGCCGTTCGAACAGCGTCTCCATCGCGCGCGCACGGAGATAGACGGGATCGCTGACGGAGGCGGGGACGGACATGGCGTACCTCGGACGAAGTCCACCTGCTTATTACCAAAAGGGTAGCAATTTCAAAGCGGGATTTGGTGGATGAGCCGCTCTCGATCTATCCCCGTCACCCTGAGGTGGCCGCTTCTCCAGCGACCCTCGAAGGGCGACGGCCCGGCTGCATCCCGGCCGTTCATCCTTCGAGGCTCGACCCACGATGCATTCGCATCGTGGGTCTCGCACCTCAGGATGACGGAATGATCAGCTCATCGCATGATCGCGTCGCGCCCCCTACCGCCGGTACCCGCTCGCGCGCGAATAGCCCTGGCGGTTTTGCTGCATCGGGCGGCTTGCGACGCTGACGCGCGCCTCGCTGGAGGCCGGCGTTGCCAGCTTCAGCTCCTCCAGGAAGATCGGCCGGGCGAAGTAATAGCCCTGCGCGTAGCGGATCTTGGTTGCGGCCTGCAGATAGGCCAGCTCCTCGTAGGACTCGAGCCCCTCGGCGACGACGGTCATTCCGAGCGCTTCGCTCAAGGATTCGATCGCGCGCAAGATGCCCTGGCTGCGCGGACGCTTATGGATGTCGGTGATGAAGGAGCGGTCGATCTTGATCTCGTCGGCGGTGATGTCGGCGAGCGCAGACAGCGAGGAATAGCCGGTGCCGAAATCGTCGATGGAGATGCCGACGCCGAGCTTGCGGAACATCGGCAGGATCTCGGCCTGGAAATGATTCTTGGCCACGAACGCGTCTTCCGTCACCTCGATCATGAAGCGCTGGGGAAAGCCGGTCTCCTCCAGCGCCTGCGCGAAGGTGCGCATGAATTCGGGATTGCCGGCCTGCTTGGCGGCAACATTGATGCTGATGGTGGCTTCGGCGCCGAACGTGTCGTTGATCAGGTCGATCGACTTCACGATCTCGGCGAGCACGAGATGGGTCAGCTCGTCGATCAGCCCCAGCTCGCTGGCGAGGTTGATGAACGAGCCGGGTGCCTGGATCACGCCCTCGTCGTCGCGTAGGCGCACCAGCGCCTCGATGCCCTTCACCGCCTGCGTCCTGATGTCGACCTTGGACTGGAAGGCACAGCAGAAGCGCTTCTCCAGGATCGCGAGCCGCAGCGACTGCTCGATCTTCATGCGCGCGAGCGCCTCGCGCTCCATGCTGGAATCGAAGAAGGCCGCCGTGCCCTTGCCGTTGTTCTTGATCCGGTACATCGCGATATCGGCATTCTGTCGCAGCATCTCGAAGCTGCGGCCGTGATCCGGGTACAGGCTGACGCCGACGGAGGTGGAGGCGAAGATCTCGGAATGATCGATGAAGAAGGGTGCGGTCAGCCGCTTCAGCGTCGACTGCATGAACTCGGCGACCTCCTGCTCGCTCTCGATCGGCGAGAGCAAGAGCAGGAATTCGTCGCCGGAGATGCGCGACAGCATGTCGGTTTCGCGCAAGTCCCTGCCGAGCCGCTTCGATAGCTCGACCAGCAGCGCGTCGCCTACGGCGTGGCCGTAATAGTCGTTGATGTGCTTGAAATTGTCGACATCGAGGAAGGCGAGCGCGAAGCGTTCGCCGGACTTCTCGCGTGCGAGAATGCTGTTTGCGCGATGCTCGATCACACGCCGTGACGGCAGCCCGGTCAGCTCGTCGAAATAGGCCGAGCGGAACAGCTGGTCCTCGAAGTTCTTCTGCTCGGTGATGTCCGCGGAGGCCGAGATCAGGAGGTCGCGGCCGGAAAGGCGGACCGGCCGGTGCGTGGTGAGCAGCACCTGGCGCGCGGCGCCGTCCTGCAGCGCTTCCTCGGTGACGATGGCCTGGCCGGCTTTCAGTGCCTGCTGGCAGGCATCCCGGCGCTGCGCGAGATCGTGTGCGGGGCGGCTGCCGTCCATGCCGAGCTGGGCGGCGGCGGCATCGTTAACCAGGAGAAGGTCGCCGCGCGCGTCCTGAACGGTCAGGCCGGCGGGCAGCATTCTAATGATTTCCTTGAGAAATCCGAGTTCGGCTTCACCCGCGCCGGAGTATTTGTTGTCGTTCATAGAATTCATGAATCTTCTTGTTCAGGCGCGCTTTTGCAATGCGCGCGATCATGCGCAGCTCCCTCTTAGGTTTGGTTAAGGGGTCCGCAGAAATACGAGGGTGTTTTGGCGGAAACTTGCGACGTTGCGACGCGCGGCGCCGATCGTCATTAACAGAGCGTCAACAGCGCTTGCGAAACCGCGAGCGAAGCGCGCGATCTGCTTTCGTTTGCGGCGAGGCTATCCCTTTTGCGGGATGCGACACTGCATGATGCAATGCAGCCCGGTCTTCAGATACGAGATCTCGGTCTTGCCGTCGAAGGCGGACAGTGCCGACTTCAGCAATTTGGTGCCGAAGCCGGGTGCGGACACCTTGTCGACCGTCGGGCCCTCGGTTTCATCCCAGGTGATGGTGAGACGATCGTCGTTGACGGTCCATGACACCTGCAGCAGTCCGCGCGGCGAGGAGAAGGCGCCGTATTTGCCCGCATTGGTGGCGAGCTCGTGGAACATCAGTGACAGCGTGACCGCGAGCTTCGCCGGCAGGAACAGCCGATCGCCGTTGAGCGTGAAGCGGACATGGCCGTAGGGACCGAGCTCCGAGATCAGGAGGTCACGGATGTCGCAGCCGGTATTGTCGATCCGCGAGATCAGATCGTCGGTTGCGGCCAGCGACCGCAACCGCGGATCGATCCTGGACCAGACCTGCGGCTGCTCGTGCAGCACCTGGTGCAGCACGGCATGCACCGTCGAGAGCTTGTTCTTCAGCCGGTGCTGGAGCTCGTCGACCAGGAGCTTGCGATAGTCCTCTTCCTCGATCAGGCGTTTGGCGATCCGGCGCTGCTCCACCAGCATCGTGCGGTAGTGCTCGACGCCCCAGATGGTGAGCGCACAGACGGCCCAATAGAGCGCCATCAGTGCAAATCGCGCGTGGTCGGCAACGGTGTCGCCGAAGTTCAGGACCACGCCGAGCACGCCGCCGACGATCGCCGTCAAAATGCCGATCCGGAAACCTCCGAACGCGGTGGCAAAGAACACGGCCGGGAAGTACGGAGTGAAGTAGACGTCAGGGCGGACATGGGCGAGGCCCCAGCGCGCCAGCGTTGCAAGCGCGATGCAGGCCGCCGCGAAGACGAGGCTCAGGCCGAGCGACGGCGGCGCCACGCCCTGCCAGCCTTTCCGGAATTCGTCGACCAGCTTCACCATGCGCGGCCCAATCGCGTCGTGGGTTCGAAATTCGAGCGGCAGGTGAGAATGTTACGCATAACGCGCACGCAAGCATAGCTTGCCTTGCCGGGAGCGGGGCGGGATAGTTGCCATTGCGGCCGCGGCATCGACCGGTGCCCGCCAATTGGCCTCAAATCACTCAAAAAGGGGAACATTCAATGGGCAGGCTGGACGGCAAGGTTGCGGTGATCACCGGTGCGACGAGCGGAATCGGACTGCGTACGGCGGAAGTCTTCGTTGCGGAAGGTGCCAAAATTGTGATCGCAGGTCGCCGTATACCGGAGGGCGAAGTTTTGGCGCGACAACTCGGCGCCGCCTGTATCTTCCGCCAGACGGATGTGACGGTGGAAGAGCAGATGCGCGCGCTGATCGCGCTTGCGGTGGAAAAGTTCGGCCGGATCGATTGCCTCTTCAACAACGCCGGCGGACCGGCACAAACCGGCGGTATCGAAGGCCTCGAGGTCGAGCGCTTCGATGCGGCGATGGCGACACTGGTGCGGAGCGTCATGCTCGGTATGAAGCACGCCGCGCCCTACATGAAGAAGCAGGGGTCTGGCAGCATCATCAACAATGGCAGCATCGCTGGCCGCCTCGCCGGTTTCTCCTCCTCGATGGTCTATGGTGCGGCCAAGGCCGCGGTGATCCACCTCACCAAATGCACGGCAATGGAACTCGGCGAGTCCAACGTGCGGGTCAATTCGATCTCGCCGGGGGCAATCGCGACCGGCATCTTCGGCAAGGCGCTGGGGCTAACGACCGAAGCCGCCGAGAAGACGCCGGCGGTGATGCGCGAGGTCTATAAGAGCGCGCAGCCGATCCCGCGCGCGGGCCTTCCTGACGACATCGCGCACGCCGCGGTGTTCCTGGCCAGCGACGAGTCGAGCTTCATCAACGGCCATGATCTCGTCATCGACGGCGCCATGACCGGTGGCCGCAACTGGAGCCAGCAGCAGCAGGGCTATGTCGCGCTGCGCAAGGCATTCGATCAGGGGGCGGGGTAGGTCTCGTGCCCCGGACGCAGAATCCGTAGGGGGGCAAAGGCGCGTTCTTCGCGCGCCGTGCCCACCAACGGTGCTTGAACCTGGAGGAGATGTGGTGGGCACGCTTCGCTTTGCCCACCCTACGATCTACTGTCCGTGTGGCGAATTCACACCGCCTTGACCACCACCCGCAGCCCGTCCCTCGGCTTCGGGATCGGCCACATCTGCCAGTCAGGCTTGTAGCCGGGCTCCAGCGACACCTCGATGTTCTGCAGGAAATGCCGCGCGAAGCATTTCGCCTGCATGTAGGCGAAGTGCAGGCCGAGGCACATATGCGCGCCGCCGCCGAACGGCACCCAGGCGAAGCGGTGACGATTGCGCTGTGCCTCCTCGGTGAAGCGCAGGGGATCGAAGCGGTCCGGCTCCGGCCAGATGTCCTCCATGTAGTGCGTAAAGAGCGGATTGACGCCGACCGAGGTGCCGGCAGGAATCGCAAAGCCCTTGAAGGTGAAATCGCGCATGGCGCGGCGCGGCATCGACGGCACCGGTGGTCTGATCCGTAGCGTCTCCCTGAACGCCATGTCCGACAGCGGCATTTTTTCCAGATCGTCAACGCCTGTGGACGCGTCGGCTGCCAGCCTGAGCGCAAAAACCTCGCTGCGCAGCCTCTGCTGCCAATCGGGGTACGCCGCGAGCGCGCCGATGAAGGACGTCAGCGACGAGGTCAGCGTATCGTGGGCGGCCATCATCAGGAAGCTCATGTGGTCGATGATGTCCTGTTCGGAGAGCAGCGCACCGTCCTCATGGGTGGCGCGACAAAGCTGCGAGAACAGGTCCTCGCCGCCGTCTTTGGCGCGGCGGAGCGGAATCTGTTCGCGAAAATAGGCGACGACGCGCTTCCGCCCGGCCACGCCGCGCGCCATCTGCGTGCCCGGCAGCGGACGGCGGATCGGGGCGACAGAGGCTGCCACCATGTCGGCAAAAGCGCGGTTGATCTCGTTGACCTCCGGTCCGATATCGGCGCCGAGGAAGGAGGTCGCGGCGAGATCGAGCGTGAGCTGCTTCATCGCCGGATAAAGCTGCATCACGCCAGGCTTCGCCTTCCACTGCGCGATCCGCGCTGCGATGCCCTTGTCGAGGTCGATGAGATAGGACTTCATCGGCCCGGACTTGAAGGCGACCGACAGTGCCTTGCGGTGCAGGCGGTGCTCTTCGAAATCGAGCAGCATCAGGCCGCGCGGGAACAACAGTTCGAGCACGCGGTTCCAGCCATGGGTCGATGAGAACAGCTTTTGCTGGTCGAACAGCACGAACTCGTTGGCCTCGGGTCCGAGCAGCACGACGTTGGTCTGGCCAAAGGTGTGGGTGCGATAGACGAGACCGTATTTCGCAGCGCACGCCTCGACATTGCCCTTCGGGTCGGCCAGCACCTCGAATGTCTTGCCGATGATCGGCCAGCCCTCGTCGCCCGGGATATGCTTCAGCTCGTTGCGCTTGGGCGACACGAAGCCGAGCGCAGGCGAGGCGACGTTCTGCATCGACATGACGAGTGCTCCGGTTGGCGGGCCGAACGGAACAGCGCGACCACGGCATTATTGCGGCCCGCGCAGCATAGCACAGGCCGGTAGATAACATGTGATCGTCATTTAGCGCGTGGCTGCGATCGGGACTTACCGCTTCGCCGCTTCCTTCTGCAAATCCGGCGCGTTCACGGCCGGAATCGCAACGCGGCCCGGGCCGGTTACCTTCAGCGCCTCGGCGGCCTTCTCGTTCTCCATGATCTTGGCCATCACGGCCTGGCCGGCGCGTTCGAAGATCGCGCGATTCTCGATCACGAATTTTTGCGACTTGCGCAGGCCATCGATGTAGCCGTTGATCTCCGGCACCACGTAGCGCGCGACCAGGTCCCAGCTCCGGCGGGTGTTCTCCGGATTGGCCCAGTCGTGCACGAAGCCGATGATGGCCCCGACGCCGCCGGACACCTGCATCACGTTCTTGATGGTTTTGACGAGATCGTCGGGCGTGCCGATGGTGGAGGCCGCGCCCTCGACGAAGGCGGTCTTGTCCACGGCCTCGTCGGGCGAGGAGAATGCCGTGAGTCCCGGCCGTTGCAGCGTGCCGACATTATATTCGTTGTGCCAGCGCATCAGGCCGGCGCCGGCTTCGCGGCGGGCCTGCTCGCGGGTCTCGGCGATGTGCCAGGTCAGGAGCACGCGCCAGTCGGCGCGATTGACCTTGGTGCCGTGCTTCTTCGCGGCATCCTCGGCGAATTGCCATTGCTGCTGGAGCGACATCAGGCCCTGCGTCGTCATCGAGCCCAGCGAGATGATGCCGATGCCGTATTTGCCGGCCAGCGTCATGCCGGACGGCGAGATTTGCGAAGCCACCACGAACGGCATCTCCTCCTGCAGCGGCAGGATCTGGAGCGCGGCGTCGTTCATGGTGAACCAGTCGCTCCTGGCGGTGACGCGCTCGCCGTTGAAGAGACGGCGGATCACACCGATCGCCTCGTCCTGGCGGTCGCGCTGGGTCATCGGATCGATGCCGAGCGTGTGTGCGTCCGAGGCCAGCGCGCCGGGACCGGAGCCGAAGATGGCGCGGCCGCCGGTCATGTGATCGAGCTGCACCATGCGCTGGGCGACGTTGAAGGGATGATGATAGGGCAGCGACACCACGCCGGTGCCGAGCTTGATGCGCTTGGTGCGCTCGCCCGCCGCGGCCAGGAACATTTCGGGAGAGGCAATCATCTCCCAGCCGGAGGAGTGATGCTCGCCGCACCAGAACTCGTCATAGCCGAGGCTATCTAATTGCTCGACGAGATCGAGATCGCGCCGGAACTGGAGCATCGGATGCTCCCCGATCGGGTGATGCGGGGCAAGAAAGGCTCCGAATTTCAGGCGCGCCATGGCGTTCTCTCCGGCTTGTTTTCTGTTTTGTTGCCCGCGCGAGGCTACGTGCTGGCGGATGCGAAGGCAATCGCGGCACATCCCGCGCGACGGAATGCGGGCATGCGGAGAGACGAGAGGAATGGCCTTCTTCTCGGCTAGCACGATCCCTCCTCTCCCTCTCCCCGTTCTTACGGGGAGAGGCGAAGGAAGCGCGGAAATCCTACCTCCGAGGTAATCGCCGGCGCCTCATCCGATCTGAAATCATCGGGCAACGACATTGAAGGTCCTGCGCCGATGCATCAGATCGTCACACAACAAGTCGATTCGACCCGGCGCTGGTGGGTGCTGGCGATCGTCGTGGCCGCGCAGTTCATGTTCGGGGTCGATGCCTTCGTGGTCAACGTCGCCATCCCCACGATTGCGATCGATCTGCAAGCGACGCCCGCGCAGATCGAATCCGTGATTGCGATCTATCTGATCGCCTATGCCACGCTCGTCGTCACCGGCGGCCGGCTCGGCGACATCCACGGTACGAAAAACGTGTTCCTGGCCGGTGTGCTCGGTTTCACCGTGACGTCGCTGTGGTGCGGCCTGGCGCAATCCGGCGCGGAGCTGATCATCGCGCGGCTGGCGCAGGGCGCGACCGCGGCGCTGATGGTGCCGCAGGTGCTGGCGACGCTGCATCTGCTCTTCACCGACGAATCGCGCAGCCGCGCCTTCGGCATCTATGGCATCGTGCTTGGACTTGCCGGCGCCGCAGGCTTCCTGCTCGGCGGTCTCCTGGTCACGATCGATCTTGCCGGAACCGGCTGGCGCTCGGTATTCTTCGTCAACGTGCCGTGCGGACTCGTCATCGCCGCCGCCGCTTGGCGCATCATGCCGTCGGTGCCGCGCCGCGCCACGACCCGGCTCGACATCAAGGGCAGCGTCGTCCTGTTCGCAGGTCTGTTGGGCCTGATCGGGCCGCTGCTGTTCGGCCATGACGTCGGCTGGGCGCCGTGGCTGTGGGCGGTGATGGCGATCGGCGGCGTCATCCTCGCCGCATTCCCCAAGCTCGAACATGCGGTCGCGCGCGCCGGCGGCATGCCGCTGATCGATCTGACGCTGCTGTCGGATGCCGGCTTTCTGCGCGGCCTCGGCGCGGCATTCTTCTTCTTTGTTGCCAATCTGTCATTTTATCTGGTCATGACGCTGTTCATGCAGCGGGGATTGAGGATCCCGCCGCTGTCGGCCGGCATGGCCTTCATTCCCCTTGCGCTCGCCTTCGTGGTGGCGTCGCGCCACAGCGGTGCGCGGGCGCGGCATCGCGGCACCAAGGTGTTGATCGAGGGCTGCGCGCTTCAAATCGCGGGCCTCGCAGCACTGGCATTCGTTGTGGGCCATGTCGATACGACGACGCCGATCTGGCTCGCGCTCACCATGATCATCTTCGGCTACGGTCAGGGATTGGTGATGGCGCCGCTCTCCGGCGCCGTGCTCTCGACGGTGAAGCCCGCTGCTGCAGGCTCTGCATCCGGCATGTACGGCACGACAGCGCAGATCGGAAATGCGGCCGGAGTGGCCGCAATCGGTGCAGTTTTCTTCGCCGTCGAATCATTGCAATCAGCGCGCGCAGGATTCTTCGTCTCGCTCGCCTTGTTCGCGACGTTAATCATGATCTGCGCCGCATTTCTGGCATGGATGCGCCGCGCATCTGCACGAAGTTGAGGCACCGCGGTTAATACCTGCGGATTTCTGCGGGTTTTCCCGCGATTCCGGGCAGATCGACAGCACACGGGCTTTTTATTTTGCACTGCAGCAACTATTTGGTTTGGGTGATCGTTGAAAGTCGCCCACCAGGAAGTTGCCGTGTCGTTAGCAAGAAATGTCGATCTGTTAAGACGTCTGCCAAAGCTGGACGGTCTGCGCCTTGCCGAGTTCGGCCGGAGCGCTGATTCCTCCAGCCCCCTGGAAGAGGTCACGAGCTTCGGTGCCAATCCCGGTAATTTGCGCATGTTCGCGTTCGTGCCGGCGCAGTTGCAGCAGCCGCGCGCGCTCGTCGTCGTGCTGCATGGCTGCGGCCAGACCGCGGCGTCGTACGATCTCGGTGCGGGATGGTCGACGCTCGCGAGCCACTATGGCTTTGCCGTGTTGATGCCGGAGCAGCAGCGCGTCAACAACGGCAACACCTGCTTCAACTGGTTCAGTCCGGAGGATACCGCGCGTGACAGCGGCGAAGCGCACTCGATCCGCGAGATGATCGCGCACATGGTCGCGGCGCATGAGATCGATCCGCGCCGCGTCTTCATCACCGGCCTGTCCGCCGGCGGCGGCATGACGTCGGTGATGCTTGCGACCTATCCGGAAATCTTCGCGGCCGGCGCCGTCATCGCCGGACTTCCCTATGGCATCGCGTCCAACCTGCGCGAGGCGCTGGACGGCATGTTCCATTCACCGGAGCGCTCGGCGGGCGCGCTCGGCGATCTCGTGCGCAACGCTTCGGATCATCGCGGCCCCTGGCCGAAAATCTCGGTGTGGCACGGCAGCGCCGACCGCACCGTCAATCCCAGCAACGCGAACGAGATCGTCAAGCAGTGGCTTGATCTGCACGATCTGCCGGCGGAGCCGATGGCGGAGACCGATGTCGACGGCTATCCGCGCCAGGCCTGGTGGAACAAGAACGGCGAGACGCTCGTGGAGTCCTACACCATCACCGACATGGCGCATGGCACCCCGCTCGGCATTGCCGACAACGATCACCGCTATGGCGTGGAAGGCGCGTTCCTCATCGAGGCCGGCATCTCCTCGTCCTATCACATCGCGAAATTCTTCGGCCTGACCGACTGGATCCGCGATGCCGAGACCAAGCAGCCGACGGCAAGGCCGGCCGTTGCCGCGAAACCGGCGGCGACCTTGTCGCCCGCACCCCACCTTGCGCGGTCGATCCGCTCGGCCATGGCCGAGCAGCCGGCCGAGCCGAAGCGCAAGCGGAGCCGCGGCTTCGATCTCGGCGCGTTCATCACACGGGCGCTGACCGCGGCGGGATTGATGAAGTAGTTTTTGTCGTCGTCCCGGCCTGGTGCGCAATTGTGCACGGGGAGCCGGGACGATACCTGAATTTTGGCAGCGCTGCGGATCAGAGTTCGGTCTGATCGATCACCTCGATCGGCGTGACCGTGACCTCGCCGCCGGCAACCTTCCGCGTCATCTCCGTATAGTGCTTGAAGAAGTCGCGCGATTGCAGCGTCTTCTGCGCGGCGTCGTCGCTGACGCTGGCGATATGGAAATAGTTGTCGTCGTCGCGGTTCTTCATGCAGCGATAGCCGATCCGTCCCTTCAGCTCCGGATCGTCGTTGATCGCCTTGATGAAGCGGCCGATCTCCTGGTGCCAGGCCTCCGTCGTGCCGTTCCTGAACCGATATTTGATCATGAAGTGCTTCATGTGACGCTCCCTGTTCGTCTTGTGCGTCATCATCTGCGGCCCAACGCGCAGTCCTGCAAGTATGGACAAAATTGATAGTATGGACTTTTTTGCCGCCCCTCCTATCCTCATCGCATAGCGTTTTCGAGCGAAGTGGATACCGGTTCGCGTAAGGAAAACGCGTCAAAACAAGAATGGCTGGCGCATGGAGGAGACGACATGGCGAAGGCAAGAGCGGCACCGTTGCGCACCTGTCCGGTCGCGGCCTTTCAGAAGATGATCAGCGGCAAGTACAAGCTTCGCATCGTCTGGGACCTGAAGGACGGCCCGCGCCGCTATGGCGAGATCCGGAGCGGTCTTTTGCGTGGGACCGCCGGCAGCTCCGAGATCACCCCGCGCGTGCTCAGCCGCGAACTGAAGGCGCTGACGGAGAGCGGCCTGATCGACCGCAAGGACTTCGGCGAGGTGCCGCCCAAGGTGGAATATCGCCTGACCCGCAAGGGCAAGAGTTTCGTGCCGGTCGTTGCCGCGATCCGCGAGTGGGGCGAGCGTCACCTCGGCGAGCCGGCGGCGTTGGCGGACGCCGCCGAATAGCGTGGCCTGAACTTACTGCGTCACAAGACCCTCATGGTGAGGAGCGCGGAACGCGCGTCTCCGGACGATGCTTTGCATCGCCGGGCGAACCATTCAGGCCCGGCCCTTACCCGCAGCCATCCTTCGAGACGCCCGCTCGTCGCGGGCTCCTCAGGATGAGGGCGTGTGCTCGTGGCTCAGTAAAGTTACATCGCGCCGGTGATGAACGGGTTGGTCATCCGTTCCTGGCCGATGCTGGAGCCCGCGCCGTGGCCGCAGATGAAGCCGACGTCGTCGCCGAGCGGCAGCAGCTTGGTCTTGATCGAATTGATCAAGGTCGCGTGATTGCCGCCGGGCAGGTCGGTGCGCCCGACCGAGCCTGCGAACAGCACGTCGCCGACATGGGCGAAGCGCAGCTCCTTGTTGAAGAACGCCACGCTGCCGGGCGAGTGGCCGGGGCAGTGCAGGATGTCGAACTGCAGGCCGCCGATCGACACGCTGTCACCCTCGTCGAGCCAGCGGTCGGGGGTGAAATTGCGCATGCCGGTCATGCCGAAGCGCGCGCCGCTCTCCACGACATTGTCGAGCAGGAACTTGTCCGCGACATGCGGGCCCTCGATCGGCACCTTCAGCGCATCGCGCAATTCGGCGGCGCCGCCGACATGGTCGATATGGCCGTGCGTCAGCCAGATCTTCTCGACCGTCACGCCGGTCTGCTTGATCGCCTCGAGGATCTTCGGCACGTCGCCGCCGGGATCGATCACCACGGCCTTCTTGCCGGGCTCGTCCCAGATGACGGTGCAGTTCTGCTCGAACAGCGTCACGGGAACGATGATCGCGCCCGCCTTGGCTTGTCGGGATTCTTGGGTGTCATTTTGCTCGGTCATGGCCGCACAATGCCGATTTTTAACGGGCCGCCAAGCAAAAGATTCGCGCCCGGACCGAGGAACAGCCGTGCCTGGCGTCATATGGCCGTCCCAATTGGCTTGCTGGTTTGAACCGGGACGTTCCTTCCGCGTTCTCTCGCGCAGGGAAGATATCAGGTTGGTGTTTCCGGCATGGCTCAGGGCGGCGAGAATTGGTGGCGCGACGGCATCTTCTATCAGATCTACCCGCGCTCATTTCAGGACAGTGATGGTGACGGCGTCGGCGATCTCGCCGGCATCTTCCAGCGGCTGTCCTATGTGAAATCGCTCGGCGTCGACGCGATCTGGCTGTCGCCGATCTTCGCCTCGCCGATGGTCGATTTCGGCTACGACATTTCCGATTACACCGGCATCGATCCGCTGTTCGGCACCATGGAGGATTTCGATGCGCTGCTCGCCGCCGCGCATGACAGGGGCCTGAAGCTGATCCTCGATCTCGTGCCGAACCACACCTCGGACCAGCATCCCTGGTTCATCGAGAGCCGCGCCTCGCGCGACAACCCCAAGCGCGACTGGTACATCTGGCGCGACCCCGGACCCGATGGTGGCGCACCGAACAACTGGCTGTCCGAGTTCGGCGGCAGCGCGTGGGCCTTCGACGAGACGACGGGTCAATATTACTATCACGCCTTCCTCGCCCAGCAGCCGGACCTCAACTGGCGCAACCCGCAGGTGCGCGCGGCGATCTATGACGTCATGAGGTTCTGGCTCGAGAAAGGCGTCGACGGCTTTCGCGTCGACGTGATCTGGCATCTGATCAAGGATGCCGAATTCCGCGACAACCCGCCGAACCCGCATTATGTCGAGGGCCGGCCGCCGAACGAGACGATCCTCACGCAATATTCCACCGACCAGCCCGAGGTGCATGACGTCATCGCCGAGATGCGGCGCGTCACCGACGCCTATGACGCGCGCGTGCTGATCGGCGAGATCTATCTGCCGCTGCACCGGCTCATGGCCTATTACGGCAACGACCTCGCCGGCGCGCAGATGCCGTTCAACTTCGCGCTGCTCTCGACCTTCTGGAGCGCGCGCTCGATCGAGAAGATCATCGAGGATTACGAGAAGACGCTGCCGAAGGGCGCCTGGCCGAACTGGGTGCTCGGCAATCACGATCGTCCGCGGGTGGCGGGCCGTGTCGGCCCCGAGCAGGCCCGCGTTGCCGCCATGCTGCTGCTGACGCTGCGCGGCACCCCGACGCTCTATTACGGCGACGAGATCGGCATGCATCAGCTTGCGATCGCGCCGGAGGATGTCCGCGATCCCTTCGAAAAGAACGTGCCCGGCATCGGCGTCGGCCGCGACGGCTGTCGCACGCCGATGCAGTGGGATTCATCGCCGGCCGGCGGCTTCTCGGGCACGAGGCCATGGCTGCCGCTGCCGGAGGACCATATCCATGAAAACGTCGTCAATCTCCAAGCTGACGCGCGTTCGATCCTCAATCTCTACAAGCGCCTGATCGCCTTGCGGAAGGCCTGTCCGCCGCTGGTGTCGGGCGATTACGTTCCGATCTCGGCGCAGGGCGACCTGCTGCTCTATCGCCGCAAGACCGAGGACCGCGCGGTGATCGTCGCGCTCAATCTCGGCCCCGAACCGATCGCCGTCACCACCAGCGCGATCCGCTTTGGCAGCGAGATTCTGCTCTCAACGTATCTGGATCGGGAAGGGGAACGGCTCGAAGGCATGCTGAATCTGCGCGGCAACGAAGGGGTGCTGGTCGGGCCGGCCTCTTAGGCGTCGTCCCGGCCTTCGCCGGGACGACAGTTGAGAATGGGCCGCAGCTCCCCTCCATCGAACGATGTGCGCCCACCGCGGAATCGGCTAAGCTGCCCCCATGGACAGTACCGCCCGCAACATCGCCCTCGTGCCGCCGCCGGACCGCCGCCAGTCAGAGACGGCGCTGGCGATCGCGCGCGGCACGGCGCGGCTGTTGCGTTCGCTGGGCTTCACCTGCATCAGCGAATTGCCGCTGCCGTCGGGCCGACGCGCCGATCTCGTGGCGCTGAACGAGCGCGGCGAGATCTGGATCGTCGAGATCAAGTCGTCGGTCGAGGATCTGCGCGCCGACCAGAAATGGCACGAATACCGCGCCCATTGCGATCGGCTGTTCTTCGCCTTCACGCAGGATCTTCCTTGCGAGATATTTCCGCAAGACACCGGCCTGATCATCGCGGACGCCTACGGCGCGCATCTGCATTGCGAGGCGCCCGAGCACAAGCTGCCGGCGCCGACGCGCAAGCAGATGACCGTGCGCTTCGCCATGGCGGCAGCGCTCAGGATCAACCGGCTGGTCGATCCGCAGGGGCACGCAGATTTTTGGGAGTAGCGGTACCGCGAACGCGGATTCCGGTAGGGTGGGCAAAGCGAAGCGTGCCCACCAATTCCAGCCAATCAGGTCGAAGCATAAGTGGTGGGCACGGCGCTGCGCGCCTTTGCCCACCCTACAAGGTCAGAGGTTACCTCGGCGCGCGCTTCGCCAGAATACGCTGCAGCGTGCGGCGGTGCATGTTGAGGCGGCGCGCGGTTTCCGAGACGTTACGGTTGCACATCTCGTAGATGCGCTGGATGTGCTCCCAACGCACGCGGTCGGCCGACATCGGGTTCGCCGGGAGCTCGGACTTTTCCGTGCTGGTCGAGAGCAGCGCCGCGACGACGTCGTCGGCATCGGCGGGCTTCGAGAGATAATCGATCGCGCCCATCTTCACCGCGGTGACGGCGGTGGCGATGTTGCCATAGCCGGTCAGCACGATCGCGCGCGCCTCGGGCCGCTTCTTCTTCAGCGCGGAGACGACGTCAAGACCGTTGCCGTCGCCGAGCCGGAGGTCGACGACGGCGAAAGCCGGCGCGGCTTTGCCGATCTGTGCCAATCCGTCGGACACCGTGTCACACGACGTCACGGAAAATCCGCGCGTCTCCATCGCCCGCGACAGCCGCTCCAGAAACGGCTTGTCGTCCTCGACGATGAGCAGCGAGCGGTCGGTCTGTTCGTTCAGTTCGGCGATGGCGTTCAAGGTTTTGTCCTCTCTCCAGCGCATCTACATATGGCGTCACAATCTGTCGGTGCCAAGGCCGTCGATAGTCGATCAGCCCTTCCGTGCGACGCAAGGTCGCGGTCTATCCTATTGTTTCTTCAAGCGTCTCGATAGCCTCAAAACGCTGCCTGGGCCACGTGATCTGAACCACCGCACCGTGTTCCGGGAAGGTCCGGTTGGTAAACGAGACCTTGGCGCCGGTGCGTTCGAGCAGCGTGCGCGCGATGAACACACCCAACCCGAGGCCGCCGCCCTCGTCCTGGGTGCGGCGCCGCGACAGATAGGGCTCGCCGATCCGGTTGAGGAGATCGGGCGGGATGCCGGGACCGTCGTCCGAGATCACGAGTTCGATCGTGTCGTTGTTCCACCAGGCATTCACCTCGACGGTGGTGTGGGCGAAATCGACGGCGTTCTCGACGATGTTGCCAACGCCGTAGAGGATCGCCGGGTTGCGCGAACCGACCGGCTCGGCCGCGGCGGCCACCGCAATCCGAACCTTGATCGCGACGCCGAAATCGCGATGCGGGGCCACCACCTCCTCGATCAGCTCCGACAGTTTCATGCGATCGAACGGCGCACCGGTGGAGGAGAGCTGGGTGATCTTGCTCAAAATGTCGCGACAGCGCTGCGTCTGCTCGCGCAAGGTTTTCAGGTCGGCGGCAAAGCTCGGGTCCCTCACCGTCTTCTCCAGCTCGCGCGAGATCAGGAAGATCGTGGCGAGCGGCGTGCCGAGCTCATGCGCGGCGGCCGCCGCCAGCCCGTCGAGCTGGGTCAGATGCTGCTCGCGCGTCAGCACCAGTTCGGTTGCGGCAAGCGCGTCCGCAAGCTTCCTCGCCTCTTCGGTGACCTGGAAGGAGTAAAGGCTGGTGACGCCGATCGCGAGCACGATCGAGAGCCAGACGCCGACGAGATAGATCGGCGGCAGCACCAGGGGATCGTCCGAGTCCCAGGGCAGCGGCAGATGAAAGAAGAAAAGGATCGAGGCGCAGGCGACGGCCAATAGACCAAGGCCGAAGGTGAGGCGGGCCGGCAGCGCGGTCGCCGAGATCAGCACGGGGGCGAGGAACAGGAACGAGAACGGGTTCTGCAATCCGCCGGTGAAGAAGAGCAGGCCGGCCAGTTCCACGATGTTCAGTGCAAGCAGTGCGGCGGCGTGGACCGGGGCGAGCCGCTGCATCGGATTGGCGGCGGTCTGGAGCACCAGATTGAGCGCTGCCGACAGGGCGATGATGCTGACGCAGGGAACGATCTCGACGTTGAACTCGAGCCCCTGCGCCACGATGAAGATCGCGGCAAGCTGGCCGAGCACAGCGAGCCAGCGCAGCCGCAGGATCGTGTCCAGGCGGATATGCCGCTG
Organism: Bradyrhizobium neotropicale; assembly: GCF_001641695.1. Taxonomy (GTDB): domain Bacteria; phylum Pseudomonadota; class Alphaproteobacteria; order Rhizobiales; family Xanthobacteraceae; genus Bradyrhizobium; species Bradyrhizobium neotropicale. The sequence continues at coordinate 194,599 of NZ_LSEF01000063.1, read as the reverse complement.
TGAGGGGCGGAATTCGGACGTGGCGATTTCGGTCATATCGGCCAATGGGGCGGCGCCTTCTCGATCACAAACACGGTGGCTCACACAATCCGTCTGGTTACAAGCCTTGCGCTTGCCGCTGCAATAGCAGAAGAACGCCCAGCATGACCGAGAATGACGAGGCTTCAAGTCGGCTCACTGTCGCGGACCGCTCCCCGCCCGCGGCGATCGAGGTCGACCATCTCGTCAAGGTCTACAAGCAGACCCGCGCCGTCGACGGTATCTCATTCACCCTGCCGCCCGGCAGCATCACGGGACTTCTGGGCGGCAACGGCGCCGGCAAGACCACCACCATCGCGATGATCATGGGCCTGGTGCTGCCGACCTCGGGGCGCGTGCGCGTGCTCGGCCACGCCATGCCGGAGGAGAGCGCCGAGGTTCTGGGGCGGATGAATTTCGAGAGCCCTTATGTCGACATGCCGATGCGGCTGACCGTGCGGCAGAACCTCACCATCTTCGGCAAGCTCTATGCGGTGAAGAATCTGTCCGACCGCATCGCAAAGCTGGCCGACGATCTCGATCTCACCGAGTTCATCGACCGCGCCAACGGCAAGCTCTCCGCCGGACAGAAGACCCGCGTTGCGCTCGCCAAGGCGCTGATCAATACGCCCGAGCTGCTCCTGCTGGACGAGCCGACCGCCTCGCTCGATCCTGATACTGCCGATTGGGTGCGGGCGCATCTGGAGCGCTACCGCAAGGACAACAACGCCACCATCCTGCTTGCCTCGCACAACATGCTCGAGGTCGAGCGGCTCTGCGACCGCGTCATTATCATGAAGCGCGGCCGCGTCGAGGACGACGACACGCCCGAGGCCATCATGGCGCGCTACAACCGCTCGACGCTGGAGGACGTGTTCCTGGACGTCGCGCGCGGACGCGTGAACGGCGTCCGCGAAGAGGCGGCGCGATGAGAGAGGCCGCCCTCCATCGCGGCCTGTCCATGCACCGTATCGGCGCGATGATCCTGCGCTACTGGTACCTGCTGATGTCATCCTGGCCGCGGCTCCTGGAGCTTCTGTACTGGCCGGCGCTCCAAGTCATCACGTGGGGCTTCCTTCAGCTCTACATCGCGCAGAATGCCAATTTCTTCGCGCGCGCCGGCGGCACGCTGATCGGCGCTGTCATCCTGTGGGACATCTTGTTCCGGGGGCAGCTCGGCTTCTCCATCTCTTTCCTGGAGGAGATGTGGGCGCGCAACCTCGGCAATCTCATGATGAGCCCGTTGAAGCCGATCGAATTTCTGCTCGCGCTCATGATCATGAGCCTGATCCGGCTCGCGATCGGCGTCATTCCGATGACGCTGCTCGCGCTGTTCCTGTTTCACTTCAACGTTTACAGCCTCGGCCTGCCGCTGATCGCCTTCTTCTGCAACCTGATCTTCACGAGCTGGGCGGTCGGCATCTTCGTCTCCGGCCTCGTCCTGAGGAACGGCCTGGGGGCCGAGAGCATTGTCTGGACGCTGATGTTCGCGGTCATGCCGCTCGCCTGCATCTACTATCCCGTCAGCGTGTTGCCCGGCTGGCTGCAATATGTCGCCTGGTCGCTGCCGCCGACCTATGTGTTCGAGGGGATGCGCGCGCTCCTGATCGAGCACACCTTCCGGACCGACCTGATGCTGGATGCGCTGGCGATCAATGCCGGCCTCCTGGTTGCATCCTTTTGGGCATTCCTTGCCCTTTTGCGCAGCGCCAAGAAGCACGGGTCACTGCTCTCGAGCGGTGAATAGTCGTCACTTTCCCGTGGATTTTCGCTGTTTTATCCATTCGGGCTACGTAAATGTACGGAAGCATACATTGACGCAATATTACGCATTCGGCAGTATGCTGCGATGCGAGAGGAATTGAATATGCCCATTGGTGAGTTTGGCGGCGCACCGCCCCTGGCGGCCGAAGGCAGTCCGGTCCTGACGACGCCGATGTACTGGATGTACGAGATGGCGCACGCCTCTCTCAACCCGGCACGCGCGGTCACCGACGCCACCAAGATCCTGTTTCAGAATCCCATGAATCCCTGGGCGCACACCGAGGTCGGCAAGTCGGTGGCAGCGGCCTGCGAGCTGTTCGAGCGCACCACGCGCCGCTACGGCAAGCCGGAATGGGGCTTGGACGACACCGAGGTCAACGGCATCCGGGTCCCCGTCGAGATCCGCCCGGTCTGGGAAAAGCCGTTCTGCAGGCTGCTCTACTTCGATCGCAAGTTCACCCGCCCGCTGCGCAGCCCGCAGCCGCGCGTGCTGATCGTGGCGCCGATGTCCGGCCACTATGCAACGCTCCTGCGCGGCACGGTGGAAGCCTTCCTGCCGGCGCATGAGGTCTACATCACCGATTGGGCCGACGCCCGCATGGTGCCGCTCAGCGAGGGCCGCTTCGATCTCGACGACTACATCGACTACGTCATCGAGATGCTGCACGTGCTCGGCGGCAACACCCATGTGATGGCGGTGTGCCAGCCTTCCGTTCCGGTCGTCGCTGCTGTCTCGATCATGGAAGCGCGGCGCGACCCGTTCGTGCCGCTGTCGATGACGCTGATGGGCGGGCCGATCGACACCCGTCGCAATCCGACCGCGGTGAACAAGCTCGCCGAAGAGCGCGGCATCGACTGGTTCCGCAACACCGTCATCAGCAAGGTGCCGTTCCCGCATCCGGGCATGATGCGCGACGTCTATCCGGGATTCCTGCAGCTCAACGGCTTCATCAGCATGAATCTCGACCGTCACATGGACGCGCACAAGCAGCTCTTCGCCAATCTGGTGAAGGGTGACGGCGACCTCGTCGACAAGCATCGCGACTTCTACGACGAATATCTCGCGGTGATGGACCTCTCGGCGGAGTATTATCTGCAGACGGTCGACACGGTGTTCGTGAAGCACGCGCTTCCGAAGGGCGAGATGACCCATCGCGGAACACGCGTCGACCCCTCGAAGATCACGCGCGTGGCGTTGATGACGGTCGAAGGCGAGAACGACGACATCTCGGGTCTCGGTCAGACCGAAGCAACGCACGGATTGTGCAGTTCGATTCCTGATCATCGCCGCGTTCACTACGTCCAGAAGGGTGTTGGACATTACGGCGTGTTCAACGGCTCGCGCTTCAAGTCGGAAATCGTGCCGCGGATTCATGATTTCATGGTCTCGGCCGCGAATCCGAAGGCGGCGCAGGCTCTCGCTGCCGAATAGCCGCGTTTTTCGGCTTTCCCGCTGTAAATTCGGCCCCTGTCGCAGGTCTCGACAGGGCTGCGATACCGCCAGATTCGCGGTATTTAGGTAGTCTTATAGGAGTGAGTCTTCCCTCAACCCTTGGGGAGGCCGCATGCGCCGGGCGGGGGCGAAAAATTGGGGTTCCAACCCCAGTCTGTAGGGTCTCCCGGCCCGCCAACCCCTGTATATTGGGCAAATGATTTGTTTTTGCGCCGAGCGCTTTCCCTGGCGGCGGTTATGGCAGAATCCGGGCGAACTCCTGCTCCCCGGACTCACAGACATGGCCACTCGCGCGCTCCTCTATCGGCGGCCCCACGAACCAAAGACCCTCCTGATCACCCACGGATCGCAATATTTTGCCATCCGATTGCGCCGGCACCGCCGCGCGCGTCGCTACACGCTCAGAATTCATCCGAGCGATCGCGAAGCCATCCTTACAATGCCGCCGCGGGGCACACTCGCCGAAGCCAAAGACTTCGCGCAGCGCCACGGCGCGTGGATCGCGGCACGCCTCGGCCGTTTGCCGAAGGCAGCACCCTTCCAGGCGGGCACAGTGATACCGCTGCGTGGCGTGTCCCATCGCATCGTGCATCGCGCCGGCATTCGCGGGACGGTGTGGACGGAAGTGCGCGATAGCGGCGAGCGCATCATCTGCGTCGCCGGCGGTCTCGATCATGTCGATCGCCGCGTCCATGACTTCCTCAAGCGCGAGGCGCGGCGCGATCTGCAGCGTTCGGCCGAAGCCTATGCCGCCGAGCTCGGCGTCAGGGTCAAGCGGCTCTCGATCCGCGACCAATCGAGCCGCTGGGGCTCCTGCACCTCGGCGGGCTCGCTGTCATTCTCCTGGCGCCTGATCCTGGCGCCGCCCTTCGTGCTCGACTATCTCGCCGCCCACGAGGTCGCCCATCTCGTCGAGATGAACCACTCAGCGCGGTTCTGGCGCGTGTGCGGAAAGGTCTGCCCGTCAATGGAGCGCGCCAAGAAGTGGCTCGACACCCACGGCAACGATCTGCACCGGTACGGGATCGAGGATTAGGGCTCGCTGGTGCCCCAACTGACGCTGTCATCGCCCGCCTTGTGCGCAATTGCGCACTGGAGCGGGCGATCCAGTATTCCAGAGGCAGTGACGCATTACGGAGAAGCCGCGGCGTACTGGATTCCCCGCTTTCGCGGGGAATGACAGTTGAAAATGCGGCGACGTCTGCGCCCTTCCAGGCGCCGACAACAATTCATCTCCAGGGTCAGGCGTTGAAATCCGCGCTTGTCCCCGGCGGCGTGGGTGACGCGAGATACGGCGATTGCCGTTGCGCAGTGGCCTTTTGGCCCTCGGCCAGCATCGCCTGGAAGGCCGCGTCGAGTTGATCGCGGCTATAAGCCGCGGAACTGCTTTCACGCGGCGTCCATTGCGATTGCGTGATCGCGGTGGGAGCCTTTTCGACAGTGCCACCAAGCAGCTTGGCGTAGCTGTCGGCCCGCCACTGCGCCAGATCTGGTCCGCTCAGATCCGGAGGGTCCTTGAGGTCGCCGATCCTTGCGGCCGCCTCGTTGGTCATTGCCGACGACCCGCCATTGTACAGAGTGGCAACCACCTTGCCGTTAACCGTCACCCGAGCATAAGTGTTCTCGGGTGCATTGTCCGCGACGGACGATTGAGTTGCAGTCGCGCCGTGGGACATCAGCCAGTTCGTCGCCATCAGGTCGCGCAGAACGGGATTGTCCGCCGCCGATATTGGCTTGGCACCTTGCAGCGGCTTGAGCTGGGAGACGTCGATCCGGGGGCCACCGGTCGCCGCGTCGCTTGCAGCCGACACCTCCGATTGGACGCCCGCTGTCGATGTCGCATTTGAACTGGGCGTTGATGCAGGGCGCAGATAAGTCGACGCCGCACTGGCTAGGCCTGAAATCATGGAACGCTCCTCGGCAATAAACTCAATTCCTCAGCACAACCTAAGGGAGCAAATCCTGGGCCGATGATGGGAGCTTGAAGGGACTGGAGTTTTGGCGTTCAGGGATACCCCGGCCTCGGTAAGTCTTGCCGCCGTAGGCAGGACTTGCCTCTCCGAGCCGCGGATCGCAGGCTTGTGGCATCGCGCGACCGAATGATCCGACGCGTCAATAACTTCGCAAATTCCACCTCGCATCGCGCCGGCAATCACCGGCTACTTTGCATGGGGTTGTTTTCGAGATTTTGGCTTTGACGTCACGAAGACCTCAGGCCGAGGCTACCTGTTGCCGCCAAACAGCCGGTCCATCAGCCAGCCATCGAGCCCCGCCGCCGCTTCCGGCCGCACATTCGCGCGCGTGGGTGGCGGGCGATAGCCGCCGTTGTTCGCCGGGGCCGGCGCGGGCGCTGCCGACGGTGCCGGTGCCGAGACTTGCGACGCCGCCTGCGCGAGGTTCGACAGACCCCAGCTACCTTGCGAGTTCGGCAAGGCTGCCACCGGCACGCCCTCGTGCGCCGTGCGCATGAACCGTGACCAGACCTCCACCGGCAGGCCGCCGCCGGTCGCCTTCTTGGTCGGCGAGTTGTCGTCATTGCCGAGCCAGACGCCGGTGACGAGGTTGGCGGTGTAGCCGACGAACCAGGCATCGCGGTAATCCTGGCTGGTGCCGGTCTTGCCGGCCGCCATCCAGCCCGGGATCTCCGCCTTCTTGGCAGTGCCGGAGATCAGCGTCTCCCGCATCATCGTGTTCATCATCGCGACATAGCGCGGCTCGATCACCTGGTTGCGCTCGTCGGGCTGGCGCATGTAGAGCAGCTTGCCTTCAGCCGTCTTGATCCGCGTCACCACATGCGGCGCCACCGCGAAGCCGCCATTGGCGAAGGGCGCATAGGCGCCGACCAGTTCGACGACCGAGACCTCGGAGGTGCCGAGCGCGATCGAGGCGTTGGGCTCGAGCTTCGAGGAGATGCCGAGCCGGTGCGCGGTGCGCACCACGTTCTTCGGCCCGACTTCGAGGCCGAGGCGAATTGCGACCGTGTTGAGCGACATCGCCAGCGCCTGCGTCAGCGTGACCGCGCCGAAATATTCATGGGTATAGTTCTCGGGCTTCCAGCCCTTGACCTCGATCGGCGCGTCCTGGCGGATCGTGTCCGGCGTCAGCCCCTGCTCGAGCGCGGTCAGGTAGACGAATGGCTTGAACGAGGAACCCGGCTGGCGCTTGGCGGTGACCGCGCGGTTGTACTGGCTCTCGGAATAGTTCCGGCCACCGACCATGGCGCGCACCGCGCCGTCAGGCGTCATCGCCACCAGCGCGCCCTGGCTGACGTTGAACTTCACGCTCTTGGCCGCCAGCTCGTCGATGATGGCGGCTTCCGCCACGCTCTGGAGTTTCGGATCGATCGTGGTCTCGACCGTGATGCTCTGGTCGATCTGGCCGACGAGGTCGTCCAGCACCTCGCCGATCCAGTCGGCGACGTAGTTGACGGTGCCGGCGCCGACCGGCTTCACGTTGTACGAGGGATGGCCGATCGAGGCCTGGGCCTGCGCTTCCGTGATGAACTTGGCGTCCGCCATCGCGGCCAGCACGACCTGCGCGCGCGCTTCCGCGCCTTCGGGGTTGCGGTTCGGCGCAAGGCGCGAGGGCGATTTGACGAGGCCGGCCAGCATCGCGGCTTCGGCAATGGTGACGTTCTTCGCCGACTTGCCGAAATAGCGCTGCGCCGCGGCCTCGACGCCGTAGGCGCCGGAGCCGAAATAGACGCGGTTGAGATAGAGCTCCAGGATCTCGTTCTTGGAATGCTTGCGCTCCAGCCAGATCGCGAGCTCGGCCTCCTGCAGCTTGCGCTGGAAGGTGCGCTCCTGGGTCAGGAACAGATTCTTGGCGAGCTGTTGCGACAGCGTCGAGCCGCCCTGCGACACGCCGCGATGCAGCACGTTGGTGACCGCTGCGCGCAAGATGCCGACCGGGTCGATGCCGAAATGCGAATAGAAGCGGCGGTCCTCGATGGCGATGAAGGCCTTGGGCAGATAGGGCGGCAGGTCCTTCAGCGCGACATTGGCGCCGGCCATCTCGCCGCGCTGTGCAAGCATGCTGCCGTCCATGCCGACGATCTGGATCGTCGGCGGCCGTTTGGGAATCTCCAGCGACTGGATCGGCGGCAGATGGGCGCCGACCCAGATCACGACGCCGATCACGGCGATCGCGCCCCACAGGCCGAGCACCGCGCCCCAATAGACGAGGCGGCCGATGCCAAGACCTCTGCGCGACTTCGACCGGCGCTTGGCGCTGCTGCGGTTCGGCTGCGCCTTGCGCTCGCGCGGCGGCTCGGCGTCGGAATCATCGCTTTTGCGCTTGGCGGATGATTTGGCTGATTTCTTCGGCTTATCGTCCTCGGCGTTCGGGATACGATCCGCCGCGGTCAGGCGCAGATCGGCGAGCGCCGCGGGCAAGCCGAACAGCGGCTCTTTCCGCCCGCCCTTTTTCTTTCCCCACGCCATACGCAAACGCCCAGTCAGCCGCCCTGCCGCACGCTAGCGGTCGCGGTTTAAGACCCGGTTACCCAAAGCTTAATGCGCGATTAGGAGGTGCGGCGGCGCGGAGATTCCGTTCCGCACTCCGCGTGACGAAGCTAGGATCGGCGGCACAAAGATGAGGGAACTCGAGATGGGCCATATCGATCCGACCAAGGAAATCTTCGCGCAATTCCGGGACAATGACCGCCCGGGTCCGACCCACATGCTCAATCTGGTGCGCTTGCGGAAGGAAGCGGCCTACCCCGACGGCCGCAAGGCGACCGGTGCGGAAGCCTATGCGGCCTATGGTCGCGAGAGCGGTCCGGTGTTCGAGCGCCTCGGTGGCCGCATCGTCTGGCAGGGCAAATTCGAGCTGATGCTGATCGGTCCGCAGGAGGAGCGCTGGGACCACTGCTTCATCGCCGAATACCCGAGCGTCGCCGCCTTCGTCGAGATGATCCGCGATCCCGTCTATCGGGAAGCGGTGAAGCATCGGCAGGCCGCGGTCGAGGACTCGCGGCTGATCCGGCACGCGGTGCTGCAGGTGGGGAAGAACTTTGGGGAGATACCTTCGTGATTCGTAGGGTGGGAAAAGCCCCGGAGTGCGCGAATGCGCACCCCGGGGTGTGCCCACCACTTCCATCGCGATCGTGGAGAGGTGGTGGGCACGGCGCTTGCGCGCCTTTGCCCACCCTACAATGTGCGACTAACCCGCCGGGCCCGCATCCTCGAGGATCGGACCGAACAGTTCCCAGCGCTCGCCGTTGAACTTCATCATCTGAAGCTGCTTGTTGACGCGGTAGTCAGTCGCCGTGGTGTTGGCCTTGATGCCGGGCAGCCCGGTGTCGCCGGTCACGTCCTTTAGCGAAGCCGCCTGCTTCATGACGTTTTCCCGGGTGAGGTTGTCGCCGCACTGCTGCAGCACGTGCACCAGGAGCTGGGCGGTGCCATAGCCATAGACGTTGAAGTTCGAATCCTTGTCGCCGTCCGGATAGTACTTGGCCATGAAGTCGAAATACTTCTTCATGCCGGGATCGTCCTTCCAGGTCGGATCGAGCGGATCCTTGCCGTAGTTGACGCTGATCACGCCCTTGGCGGCCTCGAGGCCCGCGGGCTTCATCACCGCGCCGACCGAGGTGGCGTTGATGTCGACGATCTGCACCGGGTGCCAGCCCATTTCGCCGATCTTCTTGATCGCCTGCGCCGCCTGCTTCGGCGTCGTGGCGCTGAAAAACAGGTCGGCGCCGGCGTCCTTGATCTTGAGGATCTGCGAATCGACCGTCGGATCGGAGACCTCGTAGGACGTTTCCGCCACGATCATCTTGGCGGCCTTGTCGCCGAGGCCAGCCTTGAGCCCGTTCAGGTAATCTTTGCCGAGGTCGTCGTTCTGATAGAGGATGCCGATCTTGGCATTCGGATGCTCCTTCAGAATGTACTGGCCGTAGATGCGGCCCTCGACGAAGTAGTTGGGATTGTAACCCATGGTCCAGGGGAAGTTCTTCGGATCGGTGAACTTCGAGGCGCCGGTCGCTGCAAAGAGCTGCGGCACCTTCTTCGCATTGAGGTACTTTTGCACGGCCGCGTTGGATGGCGTGCCGACGATCTGGAAGGTCAGCAGCACCTCGTCGCTCTCGACGAGCTTGCGCACCTGCTCCACCGCTTTCGGCGGCGAATAGGCGTCGTCATACTGGATCAGGTTGATCTTGCGTCCGTTGACGCCGCCCTGGTCGTTGATCATCTTGAAATAGGCGGCCTGGGTCTTGCCGATCGTGGCATAGGCCGACGCGGGCCCTGAGAACGGCACGGTTTGCCCGACCTTGATCTCGGTATCGCTGGCACCCGGATCGTATTTCTTCTGGGCGCTGGCCGCTGAGACCGACAGCGCCATAGCCAGCGCCGTCGCCGTGACCAGGTGCAGAACTCCATTCCTCATTCGCAGTTTCCTCGGATTGTTATTGCCGACGGTCTGTCCAGCGCGCTGTTAAGCACCGGACGCCATCGCTGCGCCGGAGTGTGGCGGAGCCGTTGCTGCGACGCAAGGTCGACGCATGTTAAGAGTTCGTAGGGTGGCTTAGCGGAAGCGTAACCCACCACTTCTGTCGACATGCGGTGAAGAGGTGGGTTACGCCTAGCGGACTGCGCTCCGCGCAGCCGCGGGCTAACCCACCCTACGAAGAGGCTAGCCCGACGGACCGGCGTCCTCGATGACCGGGCCGAACAGCTCCCACCGTTCGCCGTTGAACTTCATCATCTGCATCTGCTTGTTGACGCGATAATCGTCCGGCCCGGTGCTGATCTTGATGCCGGGCAGCGCCAGGCTCGGGGTGAAGCCCTTGATGTTGGCGACTTGCTTCATGACGTTCTCGCGCGTCAGGTCGTCGCCGCATTGCTTCAGCACCTGGACCAGCAGCTCGGCCACGGAATAGGCATAGGTGTTGACCGTGTTGAGCTTGTCGCCTTCCGGGAAATACTTGTCCATGAAGGCGAAGAAGGCCTTCACGCCGGGATCGTCCTTCCACTGCGGATCAACGGGCTCCTTGCCGTACTGTGTCGAGATGATGCCCTTGGAGATGTCGAGGCCCGCAGGTTTCAACGTCGCCGAGATCGGGCTCGCATTGATGTCGAGGATGTGCACCGGCGTCCAGCCGAGATCGGCGAGCTTCTTGATAGCCTGTGCCGCGAATTTCGGGGTCGAGGCGTCGTAGAAGAGGTCGACGCCCATCGACTTCAGCTTGACCACCTGCGAGTCGACCGTGGGGTCGGTGACCTCGTAGGACACCTCGCCGACGATCATGCTGGCGGCCTTGTCGCCGAGGCCGCTCTTGAGCCCCGCGAGATAGTCGCGGCCCATATCGTCGTTCTGGTAGAGCACGCCGATCTTGGCGTTGGGGTGATTGGCGAGGATGTATTTTGCGTAGATGCGTCCCTCGGACACGTAGTTGGGATTATAGGCGATGGTCCACGGATAGTTCTTGGGATCGTTGAAGCGCGCGGCACCGGTGGAGGCCAGGAGCTGCGGCACCTTCTTGCCGTTGAGATATTTCTGCACGGCCGCGTTGGCGGCGGTGCCGATGAGCTGGAACGTGAACAGCACTTCGTCGCCTTCGACGAGCTTGCGCACCTGCTCGACGGTCTTCGGCGGCGAATAGGCGTCGTCATACTGGATCAGGTTGATCTTGCGGCCGTTGATGCCGCCCTGATCGTTGATCATCTTGAAATAGGCGGCCTGCGTCTTGCCGATATTGGCGTAGACCGAATAGGCGCCGGAGAACGGCACGGTCTGGCCGATCTTGATCTCGGTGTCGCTGGCGCCGGTGTCGTATTTCTTCTGTGCGAGTGCCTGGCTGGCGGAGAAGGCGAAAGCGAGCGCCGCCGTGGCAGTTATGAAAACTCTGCGATTGTTCATGTTGGGATGTTCCTCCTGACGGAATTTTCTGCCGACGGTCTTTTTCCGTTGATTGCAACGGTCGCCATCGCTGCCGAAGATTGTGGAGGAAGGCGAGGTACCGCGCAAGGATCGCGGCGCCGCGCCGTAGCGTCTTCAGGCGAGGAACAGCGCAACCAGCGCGACCGCCGCCGGCAGTGCCTGCACGATCAGGATGCGTGTGCTGACGGTCGCTGCACCGTAAGCGCCGGCCACGATGACGCAGACGAGGAAGAATGCCTTGATCTGGAACGCAAAGGCCGGATTGCCGTGGACGAGGCCCCAGATCAGCCCGGCCGCGAGGAAGCCGTTATAGAGCCCCTGATTGGCGGCCAGCACTTTTGTGATCTCGGCCTTTTCCGGCGTATTGCGAAAGACCTTCAAGCCCTGCGGCTTGTCCCAGAGGAACATCTCCAGGATCAGGAAATAGGCGTGCAGTGCGGCGACCAGCGCCACCAGGATATTGGCGATCAAGTTCAAGTTGAGCCCCCACTCAAACGTCAGCTTTCGGGTGGACGCTAGCATGCCTCATGTGTCACGTGCGATATCTGTTCTGACGCAATGGTGTCGCAATGAACGCTCGACCGACACATCGACCTGAGAGCTTCGGTCTTGATCGGCTGAAGACGCCGATCGGGATCGCGCTGCTCGTCACCGATGCCGAAGGCGTGCTGCGGGCGCTGGACTGGGAGGATTACGAGCACCGCATGCGCGAGCTCCTGCGCCTGCATTACGGTGCGGTGGAGCTGCGCAATCAGCCGGCGCCCGCCAGCATGAAGGCCGCGCTGTCAGGCTATTTCGACGGCGATCTTTCCCAGCTTGCGACGGTCGCCTGGCGCGTCGCCGGCACGCCGTTCCAGCGCAAGGTCTGGACGGCGCTCGCGACAATCCCCGTTGGCACCACGCTCAACTATGGCGCGCTCGCCGCGAAGCTCGACATGCCCAAGGCTGTGCGCGCGGTCGGTCACGCCAACGGCTCCAACCCGATCAGCGTGGTGCTGCCCTGTCACCGCCTGATCGGCGCCGATGGTTCGCTGGTGAAATACGGCGGCGGCCTCGAGCGCAAGCGCTGGCTGCTCAGGCATGAGGGCGTGGAGGTTTAGGGCGGCGGCGCGCTCGCCTCTCCTTTCGTCATTCCGGGGCGCGCGAAGCGCGAGCCCGGAATCCATTTATCTGCAGAGCAGGTGGCGAAATGGATTCCGGGTTCGCCGCTGCGCGGCGCCCCGGAATGACGAGGAAGAGAGTAGTGCGCGAAGCCCGTCCTCACGCCGCCGGCTGAACCGCCTTGTCGCCGGTTATCACATGGATCAGCGCGCTCTTGATCGCGGCCTGACGCGTCGGAGCGTTGATCTGTGCGCCGAGCAGATCGGTGACATAGAACACGTCGCGCGCACGCTCGCCGAAGGTCGCGACATGGGCCGAGGCGATGTTGAGGTTGAGCTTCGAGATCGCGGTGGTCAGCTCGTAGAGCAGGCCGGGGCGGTCGAGGCCGGACACCTCGATGACGGTGTAACGATCGGACCACTGGTTGTTGATGATCACTTCCGGCTCGATCACGAAGGGCCGCGCCTTGCTGCGCACGGCGCGGCGCGCCACCACTTCCGGCAGGCGCAGCTTGCCTTCCAGCACGTCCTCGATCATCTCGCCGATCCGCGTGGCGCGCCGGCCCTCGTCCTCGTCGCGGTCGTATTCCCGCGAAATCGAGATGGTGTCCAGCGCGCGGCCGTCGGTCGTGGTGTAGATTTGCGCGTCGACGATGTTGGCGCCGGCGGACGCACAGGCGCCCGCGATGATCGACAGCAGCCAGGGATGGTCTGCGGCGAAGATCGTCAGCTCGGTGACGCCGCGCACCTCGTCGAAGCCGACATTGATCGCGAGCTTGTGGCCGGCCTGTTCGCTCGATCGCACGAAGCGGGCGTGGCGGATTTTTCGCGGCAGCTCGACCTTGAGCCAATAGGCCGGATAGTGCCGGCCGATATAGGCGTCGAGCTCGTCCTTCGGCCATTCGGCGAACGCCATGCGGAATTCGGCGTGTGCGGCCGCGAGGCGCTTGCCGCGGTCGACTTCCGAGAAACCGCCGGTCAGCACCGGCTCGGTCTCATAATAGAGAGAGCGCAGGAGCTGCGCCTTCCAGCCGTTCCACACGCCCGGGCCGACACCGCGGATGTCGGCCGTGGTCAGGATCGTGAGCAGCTTCATCTGCTCGACCGACTGCACCACGGCGGCGAAATTCTCGATCGTCTTGCGGTCGGAGAGGTCGCGCGACTGCGCGACCGTGGACATGGTCAGATGCTCCTCGATCAGCCAGGCCACGAGCTCGGTATCGGCCGGGCTGAAGCCGAGACGTGGGCAGAGCCGGCGGGCCACCTTGGCGCCAGCGATCGAGTGATCCTCCGGCCGGCCCTTGGCAACGTCGTGCAGCAGCGTCGCGATGTAGATCACCGGCCGGTGCTCGGGCCGGGTCTTGCGCATGAGGTCGCTGGCGAGCGCGAACTCCTCGATGCCGCCGCGCTCGATGTCCTGCAGGAAGCCGATGCAGCGGATCAAATGCTCGTCGACGGTGTAGTGATGATACATGTTGAACTGCATCATCGAGACGATCTTGCCGAAGGCGCGGATGAAATGACCGAGCACGCCGGTCTCGTTCATCCGCCGCAGCACGATCTCCGCGTTGTCGGACGTCAGGATCTCCATGAAGAGACGGTTGGCCTCGGGATTTTCGCGCAGGGCCCCGTTGATCAAATTGAGCGAGCGCGTCACGTCGCGCATCGCATCCGGATGGAAGGCGAGGTTGTTCTTCTGCGCCAGGCGGAAGATCCGGATCAAATTGACCGGATCGTGCTTGAAGACGTCGGGCGCGGCGACGTTGATGCGATTGTTGTCGACGATGAAGTCGTCGCTCTCGGGCACGCGCCGCTTCACGGCGCTCGGCCGCAACCGCGCCATCATCCGGCTCAGGACCGGCGCTGGCTTGGCCTGCTGGTCCTCGAGCTTGGCGCAGAGGATGGCGGTGAGATTGCCGACCTCCTTGGCCACCAGGAAGTAGTGCTTCATGAAGCGCTCGACGTCCTGCATGCCGGGATGCGAGGTGTAGCCGAGGCGGACCGCGATCTCGCGCTGCAGGTCGAAGGAGAGGCGCTCCTCGGCGCGGCCGCAGTAGAAGTGCAGATTGCAACGCACCGACCAGAGGAAATCGGCGCAGCGGCGGAACGAGCGGAATTCCTGCGCGTCGAACACGCCGCGCTCCACCAGCTCGTCGGTGTCGCGCACGCGGTAGACGTATTTGGCGATCCAGAACAGCGTGTGCAGGTCGCGCAGGCCGCCCTTGCCGTCCTTGACGTTGGGCTCGACCAGATAGCGCGACTGGCCGCCGCGTCGATGCCGCTCCTCGCGCTCGGCGAGTTTCGCGGTGACGAATTCCGACGCCGTGCCCTGCACCACTTCCTTGTCGAAGCGCGCGACCAGCTCGTCATAGAGCGGCTTGTCTCCGGTGAGGAAGCGCGTCTCCAGGATCGCGGTGCGGATGGTCATGTCGCCGCGCGCCTGGCGGATCGACTCGTCGACCGAGCGCGTGGCGTGGCCGACCTTCAGGCCCATGTCCCAGAGGCAATAAAGGATGGCTTCCGCCACCTGCTCGCCCCAGGCGGTCTGCTTGTAGGGCAGGATGAACAGCAGATCGATGTCGGATTCCGGTGCCATCAGGCCGCGGCCATAGCCGCCGGTCGCGACCACCGACATGCGCTCGGCTCCGCTCGGGATCGGCGAGCGGTAGAGATGCTGGGTTGCGGCCGCGTACAGGATGCGGATGATCTCGTCCTGCACGTGGCACAGCCGCTCGGCGCAGCGCCGGCCGTGGCGGTCCTTCAGCAGAATCTTCTGCGCCTCCGCGCGGGCGGCGATCAGCTCGGCCTTGAGCAGTTGCGCCAGCGCGGAGCGGAACACGTCCTCGCGCCCTTCGTGCTTTTCAGCGAGCGCATCGACCGCGGCGGTGATCCGTGCGGTGTCGAAGCGGTCGTCCACCTCTGCTCTGTGTTGGGTCGCAACGCTATCCATGCTTCACCGGATATAAGAGGTGACAGGCGCTGTCACCCGCCATTCTCAGGCAATAGTCGTTCCATGCTTGAAAAGGCTCGCTTCCGGCAAACTTGTTCTCGGCGGGCAGGCTTTCAAGGGGCGGATTTTCCTGTTGACCTCTAGATATAACTCATTGAAAAACAATGAAGTTTCCGAGGAGCCGGGTATGACTCAACTTTCACGACGCGTTCTGTTGGCAGGAGCCGTGGCTCTTGCATTGACCCCTGCGGCGCGAGCGGCGGAGCCGCTCAAGGAGATCCGCATCGATTGGGCGACCTACAATCCGGTGTCGCTGGTCCTGAAGCAGAAGGGGCTTTTGGAGAAGGAGTTCGCCAAGGACGGCATCAGCATCACTTGGGTGCAGTCGGCCGGCTCCAACAAGGCGCTCGAATTCCTCAATGCGGGCTCGATCGATTTCGGCTCGACCGCGGGCTCGGCGGCGCTGGTGGCCCGGATCAACGGCAACCCGATCAAGTCGATCTATGTCTATTCGCGTCCCGAGTGGACCGCGCTGGTCACGGGCAAGGATTCCAAGATCGCGAGCGTGGCTGATTTGAAGGGCAAGCGCGTCGCGGTGACGCGCGGCACCGATCCGCACATCTTCCTGGTGCGCGCGCTGCTCGCGGCGGGCCTGACCGAAAAGGACATCACGCCGGTGCTGCTCCAGCATGCCGACGGCAAGACCGCAATGATCCGCGGCGATGTCGACGCCTGGGCCGGCCTCGATCCGATGATGGCGCAGGCCGAGGTGGAAGAGGGCGCAAAGCTGTTCTATCGCAAGGCCGACGCCAACACCTGGGGCATCCTCAATGCGCGCGAGCAGTTCCTGAAGGACTATCCGGACGTCGCCCGCCGCGTGCTGGCGGTGTACGAGGAGGCCCGGAAATATTCGCTGGCGAATTACGACGAGCTGAAGAAGACCTTCATCGCCGTGACCAAGCTGCCTGAGGCCGTCGTCGACAAGCAGCTCAAGGAGCGCACCGAGCTCACCCACAGCCGCATCGGCACGCCCCAGCGCGAGTCCATCCTCGCCGCCGGCCTCGCGCTCCAGCAGGCCGGCGTCGTCGACGCCAAGGTCGACGTGAAGGCAACGCTCGATGCCCTGATCGACGACCAGGTCCCGCTGCCGACGAATTGACGCTGCTAACCCTCCCCCTTGTGGGGGCAGGGCTATCGCATATGCCCTTGTAGCGCGAACGCGCTCGGACCTTCATGGTTCGAGACGCGCCGTAAGGCGCTCCTCACCATGAGGGTCTAAGATTTTGCCGCAAAACAAGACCTCATCCTGAGGAGCCCGCCAAAAGCGGGCGTCTCGAAGGATGGGCCGCAAGGAGCCTACCTGCCAAACTCCTCTCTCATATGCGATTGCCCTACCTTGTGAGGGAGGGTGGCTTCGCGGAACGCGAAGCCGGGTGAGAGGTCTCTATCCTCACGAACGGTCTTGCGCGTGGAGAGAACCCCTCATCCGTCGCGGACCTTCTCCTACAAGGGGAGAAGGAAGGGAGCCGCTGAGAATGCCGCACGCCCTTGCATTCCCCGGCGAGACGCGCTTCCTACGGCCATGATCTCCGACGCGCCAGTCCTGCAACAATCCTCGGAACAAGCCGAAAGCACCGCCGCGCCCGCGCCGTCGCGGCTTGCGCGTTATGCGCGGCCGATGCTCGGGATCTTGCTGCCGCTGATCCTTGCGGTCGGCTGGGAACTCGTGGTGTGGCTGGGCTACTCCAATGGCCGGCTGGTGCCACCGCCCTCGCGCATCTTCGCGACCATTTTGGAGCTTGCGCACTCCGGCGAGCTGGCGCGGCACATTGCCGCGACGCTGTGGCGCGTCGGGCTCGGCTTCGCCTTCGGCGTCGTTGCAGGGACGGCGCTTGGCGCGATCTCCGGCTACTGGTCGCTGGCGCGGCGGCTCCTTGATCCCACAGTGCAAGCATTGCGCGCGATCCCGTCGCTCGCTTGGGTGCCGCTGTTCATCCTCTGGCTCGGCATCTTCGAGACGTCGAAGATCGCGCTGATCGCGGTCGGCGTGTTCTTCCCGGTTTATCTCGGCGTCATGGGCGCGATCCTCTCGGTCGATCGCAAGGTTGTCGAGGTCGGCCGCGTCTTCCGCCTCTCGGGACCTGCCATGATCCGCCGCATCCTGCTGCCCGCGGTGCTGCCGGCCTATGTGGTGTCCTTGCGTGTCGGCCTCGGTCTGGGCTGGATGTTCGTGGTGGCAGCCGAGCTGATCGGCGCTTCCGAAGGCCTCGGCTATCTCCTGCTCGACGGCCAGCAGCTCGGCAAGCCCGCGCAGATCCTCGCCGCGATCGTGATCTTCGCGATCCTCGGCAAGCTCACCGACTGGCTGATCGAGGTTGCAGCTTTACCTTTCCTGCGCTGGCAGGACGCCTTCGGGCGCGCGAAGGGAGCTTGACGCGATGCTGGCGCTCGACCGGGTCAGCAAGACCTATCCCAACGGCGTGCAGGCGCTGGCGCGCTTCTCGGCGGAGATCGGGCAAGGCGAGATCATCGCCATCATCGGCGGCTCCGGCTGCGGTAAGTCCACGCTCTTGCGTGCGATCGCCGGCCTCGACCGCGCGAGCGCCGGCACGGTGACGCTCGACAGCGAAGCAATCACCTCGCCGCACGCCAAGATCGGGATCATCTTCCAGGAGCCGCGGCTTTTGCCCTGGCTCAGCGTCGCCGACAATATCGGCTTCGGCCTCGCCGACCTGCCTGCGGCAGAGCGGCGCCAGAAGGTGGCGCGTGCGCTCGAACGCGTTGGACTTGCCGACAAGGCCGAGGCCTGGCCGCGCGAGCTCTCGGGCGGGCAGGCGCAGCGCGTCGCGATCGCGCGCGCGCTGGTGCCGCAGCCCGAGGTGCTGCTGCTCGACGAGCCGTTCTCCGCGCTCGATGCCTTCACCCGGCGCGACCTCCAGGACCATCTGCTCGACCTCTGGGCCGATACGCGGCCGACGCTGATCCTGGTCACGCATGACGTCGACGAAGCCGTGGTGCTGGCCGATCGCGTGCTGGTGATGCGGCCGCGGCCGGGCCGGCTGTTCGACCAGATCGAGATCAATCTGACGCGGCCGCGCGACCGCAATTCGCCGCTGTTCGAGAATTTCAAGCGCAGTGTGCTGACGTCACTCGATCGTTCGCTCGACCGCAACGTCCCCGACCGTGACGCAACCCAGGGTCCCGGTCAGGCCATGTGGTGGTGACAATCTCCCCTCAAGCCGGTACATCGAGGGGCGATTTTGCCGGGAGAGAACAACATGGACGCCGCCGAACTGCGCCAGATGCAGGCTCCGATCAAGGAGCGCTACAAGACCGATCCCAAAGCCGCACTGATCACGCTGAAGGCGAAGGGCTCGACCGACAGTGATGGCATCGCCTGCAAGGTCGAGACCGGCCGCGCGATCGCGATGGCTGGCCTGCATCCGGCCACCGGCGGCTCCGGCCTCGAGCTCTGCTCGGGCGACATGTTGCTGGAGGCGCTGGTCGCCTGCGCCGGCGTCACGCTGAAATCGGTCGCGACCGCGATCGAGGTGCCGCTGAAGACCGGTAACGTCTACGCCGAAGGCGATCTCGATTTCCGCGGCACGCTCGGCGTCGACAAGGAGACGCCGGTCGGCTTCGCCGAGATCCGCCTGCGCTTCGAGGTCGACACCGATGCGCCGCAGGACAAGCTCGATCTGCTGCTCAAGCTCACCGAGCGCTATTGCGTGGTCTATCAGACCATCAAGAACGGGCCGAAGGTTTCGGTCTCGATGCAGCGGGTGTGATTTTCTTACCCTCCCCCTCCAGGGGACGGTAAGAAGCAAAAAAATGCCCCCCGAGCTCCACTTCATCCTCCTCCTCGTATTGCGCATGGCGATCGCCGCGGCGTTTGTCGTGTCGGCGTCGATCATCACCGAGCGTTCGGGGCCGGTGATCGGGGCGCTGGTGGCGACCCTGCCGATCTCGGCCGGTCCCTCCTACGTCTTCCTCGCGCTCGACCATGACGCCGCCTTCATTGCGCAGGGCGCGCTGGCGAGCCTGCCGGTCAATGCGGCGACGATCGTTCTCGGGCTCATTTATGTCGTGCTGGCGCAGCGGCGTAGTCTTCTGGTGAGTTGCGGAAGCGCAGTCGCGGTCTGGATCGTGCTCGCGTCGATCATCCGTCTGTTCGACTGGACGCTGGCGGCCGGGCTCGCCGTCAATCTGATCGCGTTCGGTATCTGCATTCCGCTGCTGGCGCGCTACCGCCATGTGAAGATGCCGCTGGTCACGCGCCGCTGGTACGACATTCCGTTTCGTGCGACCCTGGTTGCGACCCTGGTCGCGATCGTGGTCTCGACGTCGGGCTGGGTCGGCCCGCGGGTCTCCGGCGTCATCGCGCTCTACCCGATCGTCTTCACCAGCATGATGGTGATCCTCCATCCGCGCATCGGCGGTCCGCCGACCGCGGCAGTGCTCGCCAATTCCGCCTGGGGGCTGCTCGGATTCGGCATGGCGATCGCGGTCATGCACGTGGCCGTGGTGTGGTTCGGCTCTGCGATCGGCTTGAGCCTGGCGCTCGCGACCTGCGTCAGCTGGAATCTGACGCTCTGGTGGAACGGCCGGCGTGCGACGCGCAAGGCGCTTCGGGCGTCGTGAGATTGCGGACAGGCGCGACGGGTACTTCCGCCCCTTTTGTTAGAACTTTGTTCGAGCTTTTCCCGTACGAATCAACACTGCGTACCCGCATCCGATTCCGTCAGCACGCATTTTGACGGTTCTTTCGATCGCTCGGATCTCGCGGGATTTGTTTGGAGTCCGGCAGCGCTGCCGCCTGGTCATGACCACCGGTTCCGACACGCTGTTTCCCGTCGGTCTTATTTTGAAACGGAGATTCCTTGATGTTTGGTCGCAAGTCCCGCGGTGACTCAGAAGCGCAGCTTGCCGCCATCGGCCGCTCGCAGGCCGTGATCGAATTCGCCATGGACGGCACGGTCCTCGACGCCAACCAGAATTTCCTCGGCGCCCTCGGCTATTCCCGCGAGGAGATCAACGGCAAGAAGCACGCCATGTTCATGCCGGCCGATCAGCGCGATGGCGCCGAGTACAAGGCGTTCTGGACGCAGCTCAACCGCGGCGAGGCCCAGGCCGGCGAATTCAAGCGGATCGCCAAAGGCGGCCGCGAGGTCTGGATCGAGGCGTCCTACAATCCGGTGCTTGATGGCGCCGGCAAGCCCGTCAAGGTCGTGAAGATCGCGACCGATATCACCGAGAAGAAGATTCGCAGCATGGCGGATGCGTCGAAGATCGCCGCCATCAGCCGCGCGCAGGCCGTTATCGAGTTCAAGCTCGACGGCACCATCGTCACCGCCAACGAGAACTTCCGCAATGCGCTCGGCTATTCGCTGAGCGAGATCCAGGGCAAGCATCACAGCCTGTTCGTGCCGCAGGCTGAACGCGACAGCGCGACCTATCGCGAGTTCTGGGCCGCGCTCAACCGCGGCCAGTACCAGGCGGCCGAATACAAGCGCATCGGCAAGGGTGGCCGCGAAGTCTGGATCCTTGCCTCCTACAATCCGCTGCTCGACGAGGCCGGCAAGCCGTTCGGCGTGGTGAAATTCGCAACCGACGTCACCGCAGAGAAGCTGAAGAACGCTGACCTCGCCGGTCAGATCGCGGCGATCGGGAAGGCGCAGGCGGTGATCGAATTCAACATGGACGGCACGATCATCACCGCCAACCCCAATTTCCTCGGTGCGCTCGGCTACTCGCTCGACGAGATCAAGGGGCGCCACCACAGCATGTTCGTCGAGCCGTCGGACCGCGACGGCGCGGCCTATCGTGAGTTCTGGGCGGCGCTCAACCGCGGCCAGTACCAGGCGGGCGAATACAAGCGTATCGGCAAGGGTGGCAAGGAGGTCTACATCCAGGCCTCCTACAATCCCATCCTCGATCTCAACGGCAAGCCGTTCAAGGTCGTGAAATACGCGGCCGATACCACCAAGCAGGTGCTGGTCCGCATGGGCAATGAACGCGTCCGCGGCATGATGGAGTCGGTTGCCTCCGGCTCGGAGGAGCTGAACGCCTCGGTGCGGGAAATCTCCGAAGCCATGACGAAATCGCGCGAGACAGCGCTGGGCGCGGTGGAGCAGGTCGCGGCCGCCGATGCGCAGGCCCAGCGCCTCACCGAGGCGGCGCAGGCGATGAGCGGTATCGTCGAGATGATCAACAGCATCACCGGGCAGATCAATCTGCTGGCGCTCAACGCCACGATCGAATCCGCCCGTGCAGGCGAGGCCGGCCGCGGCTTTGCGGTGGTCGCTTCCGAAGTGAAGAGCCTCGCCAACCAGGCCAAGCAGGCGACCGACAAGATCGCCCAGGAGATCGGCAGCCTCAATGGCATTTCCGGCGACGTCGTCAGCGCGCTCGGCTCGATCAAGCACGCCATCAACAGTGTCAGTGAATATGTGACGTCGACGGCGGCCGCAGTCGAGGAGCAGAGCACGGTGACGAACGAGATGTCGACCAGCATGCAGCGCGCCGCCGCGGAAGCCGCCGCGATCGCGGCAAGGGCATAGCCGGGCACCCGGATCGTAGGGTGGGTTAGCTCTGCGGCTGCGCGAAGCGCAGTCCGCCAAGCGTAACCCACCTCTTCTCGAGCGGCGACAAAGGTGGTGGGTTACGCCTTCGGCTAATCCACCCTACGGCATTGTCACTGCTTCGGCAGCTTGGCCTTCAAGGCATAGAGCGCATCCAGCGCCTCGCGTGGCGTCATTTCGTCGGGATGCAGCGCTTTCACCGCTTCCATCAACAAGTCGGCCTCGCTCGGCGGTGCGTCCTCGGCGGCGGCGCGCGAGGGCACCGCGAACAGCGGCAGATCGTCGACGAGGGCGCGCGCGGTCTGGCCGCGATCCTGCGCCTCGAGCTTTGCCAAGACGGATTTCGCGCGCGTGATCACCGCCGGCGGCAGGCCCGCGAGCTTTGCGACCTGGATGCCGTAGGATCGGTCGGCCGAGCCCGGCAGCACCTCGTGCAGAAACACGACGTTGCCCTGCCATTCCTTCACCCGCACCGTCGCGTTGAACATCCGCGGCAGCTTGGCCGAGAGCGCGGTGAGCTCGTGATAGTGAGTGGCGAACAGCGTGCGGCAGCGGTTGCTCTCGTGCAGATGCTCGATCGCCGCCCAGGCGATCGACAGGCCGTCGAAGGTCGCGGTGCCGCGGCCGATCTCGTCGAGGATCACGAGCGAGCGTTCGCCGGCCTGGTTGAGGATCGCCGCGGTCTCGACCATCTCCACCATGAAGGTGGAGCGGCCGCGGGCGAGATCGTCGGCGGCGCCGACGCGCGAGAACAAGCGGTCGATGATGCCGATCCGCGCGCGCGAGGCCGGCACGAAGCTGCCAATTTGCGCGAGGAGAGCAATGAGCGCGTTCTGGCGCAGGAAGGTCGACTTACCGGCCATGTTGGGACCGGTGAGCAGCCAGAGCTGGCCGGACTTTTGCCCAGGCGCCGGCGAGAGATCGCAGGCGTTGGCAATGAACGGCTCGCCATTGCGCTTCAAGGCCTGCTCGACCACGGGATGGCGGCCGGCCTCGATCGCAAAGCCGAGCGAGCCGTCGACCTCGGGCCGCACGTAGTTGTCGTCGACCGCGAGTTTGGCCAGCGACGTTGCGACATCGAGCAGCGCGAAGGCGTGCGCGGCGGCGCGCAGATCGTCGCTGATCGCCAGCGCCTTGGCACAGAGCCGCTCGAAGATATCGAGCTCGAGCCCGAGCGCGCGGTCGCCGGCATTGGCGATCTTGGCCTCGATCTCGCCGAGCTCTGAAGTGGTAAAACGCACCTGGCCCGCCAGCGTCTGGCGGTGGATGAAGGTGGCATTCAGCGGCGGCGACATCAGCTTGTCGCCGTGCTGCGCCGTCACCTCGACGAAATAGCCGAGCACGTTGTTGTGGCGGATCTTCAGGCCTTTGACGCCTGTGTCGTCGGCGTAGCGCGCCTGCATCGAGGCCACCACGAGCCGCGAGGCGTCGCGCAGATTGCGGGCCTCGTCGAGCGCGGGCTCGTAGCCCTCGCGGACGAAGCCGCCGTCGCGCTTGATCAGCGGCAATTGCTCGGCGAGCGCGACGGCAAATTCTGCCGCCAGCTCGCGCGACGGCCGCTGCATCGCCGCCATCACGGTCGCGATCTCCTGTGGCGGCTGGTCGAGTTCGGAGAGCCGCGCCAGCACCTGGTCGGCGGCCACGATGCCGTCGCGGATGCCTGCAAGGTCGCGGGGTCCGCCACGGCCGACCGAGAGCCGCGCCAGCGCGCGCGACATGTCGGGAGCACCGCGCAGGATGCTGCGGATGTCCTCGCGCGCGGCTGAATCCGTAGCGAAAGCGCTGACCGCATCGAGCCGACGCGCGATGCCCGCCGCATCCGTCAGCGGTGCCGCGAGCCGCTGCGCAAGCAGGCGCGAACCGGCCGAGGTCACCGTGCAGTCGATGGCATCGAGCAGCGAGCCGCGGCGCTCGCCCGCGAGCGTGCGCGTCAGCTCGAGATTGGCGCGGGTGGCAGGATCGATCGCCATGGTCGCGCCCGACGCTTCGCGCGCCGGCGGCGACAGCGGCGGATGCTTGCCGACCTGGGTACGGTCGACGTAGGTCACGGCAGCGGCCGCGGCTGTTGCCTCCAGACGCGTGAGCTGCGCCAGCCCGTCCATGGTGGCGACTGCAAAGTAGTCGCACAGCCGCTTCTCGGCGGTGGCGCCGTCGAAGACATCGCGGGTCAGCGGCGTCACCGCCGGCAGCTCGCGCAAGGTTTGCCCGAGCTCGCTGTCGCCATAAAGCGCGTCGGTGACGATCGCCTCGTTCGGATTGATGCGCGCCAGCGTCGCGGCGAGCTCGCCGCCGCTGCACTCCGTCACCATGAATTCGGCGGTGGAGATGTCGATCCAGGCGAGCCCGAAGCGGTCGCCGCCGGCGGAGGAGCGGGCGCGCGCAATCGCCAGCAGATAATTGTTGGCGCGTGCATCGAGCAGCGTGTCCTCGGTCAGCGTGCCCGGGGTGACCAGCCGCACCACGCCGCGACGGACCACGCTCTTGTTGCCGCGCGCCTTGGCGGCGGCGGGATCTTCGGTCTGCTCGCACACCGCGACCCGGTGGCCCGCGGTGATCAGGCGATGCAGATAATCCTCGGCGCGCTCAACCGGCACGCCGCACATCGCAATATCGGCGCCCTGATGCTTGCCGCGCTTGGTCAGCACGATGCCGAGCGTCTTGGAGGCGATCTCGGCATCCTCGAAGAACAATTCGTAGAAATCGCCCATCCGGTAGAACAGCAGCAGGCCCGGATGCGCCGCCTTGATCTCCAGGTACTGCTCCATCATCGGCGTCACGCGCGCAGAAGTTTCCGCCTGTGGCGCGGGCGTGGGTTCAGGGGCGGGCGCGGGGATGGGCTGTTGGGTCGTCATCAGAGCGTTTTCGAGTGAAGTGGGCACCGGTTCGCGTGAAGAAAACGCGTCAAAAACAAGAGGCTTGGAGTGCGGTTCTGACCGTGCTCCAAGCGGCGCAACCTACAAAATTTCGCACCACCCTCCTATCGGTTTGGCCGGGGGAGGCGGGTTTTCCACGTTGTCCGTGTTGTGGAACGCGGTCGACACATTCTCGGTCGTCATTCCGGGATGCGCCGACAGGCGCAGGCCCGGAATCCATAGCCCCGATCGGTGGTTATGGATTCCGGGCTCGCCCTTCGGGCGCCCCGGAATGACAGCGGAGTTTCATGGCGCTTGGTCGAATACGCGCCCCGCGAAACCGTCAATTGACCTGCCGCGGGCGCCCTCCTAAAACTCCGCCGTCATTGAAGAATTTTGGCCGAACCGCGGCATTCAGGGAGAACAACGATGCGTGATGTCTTTATCTGCGATGCCGTGCGGACCCCGATCGGCCGTTTCGGCGGCGCGCTCGCCAAGGTGCGCGCCGACGACCTCGCCGCCGCACCGATCAAGGCGCTGATGGCCAAGCACCCCAATCTCGACTGGTCGCAGGTCGACGAAGTCTTCTTCGGCTGCGCCAACCAGGCCGGCGAGGACAACCGCAACGTCGCGCGCATGGCGCTCCTGCTCGCGGGTCTGCCGGATTCGGTTCCCGGCCAGACCCTGAACCGGCTCTGCGCCTCCGGCCTCGATGCGGTCGGCGCCGCAGGCCGTGCGATCCGTTCGGGCGAGATCGAATTCGCCATTGCCGGCGGCGTCGAATCGATGACGCGCGCGCCGTTCGTAATGGGCAAGGCGCAGGAAGCCTTCTCGCGCTCCGCCGAGATTTTCGACACCACGATCGGCTGGCGCTTCATCAATCCGCTGCTGAAGGCGCAGTATGGCGTCGACGCCATGCCCGAGACCGGCGAGAACGTCGCCGAGGAATTCCAGGTCTCGCGCGCCGACCAGGACGCCTTCGCAATCCGCTCGCAGCAGCGTGCCGGTGCCGCGATCGCGGCCGGCTATTTCGCGGAAGAGATCACGCCGATCACGATCCCCGGCGGCAAGGCCGGCCCGATCACGGTCGACAAGGACGAGCATCCGCGTCCCGAGACCACGCTCGAAGGCCTCGCCAAGCTGAAGCCGATCGTGCGCAATCCCGGCACGGTGACGGCCGGCAACGCCTCCGGCGTCAATGACGGCGCCGCTGCGATGATCCTGGCCTCCGAGGCCGTCGTGAAGAAGCACGGTCTGACGCCGCGCGCCCGCATCCTCGGTCTTGCCTCGGCCGGCGTGCCGCCGCGCATCATGGGCATCGGTCCGGTCCCTGCCACTCGCAAGCTGATGGAGCGTCTCGGCAAGAAGATCAGTGACTTTGACCTGATCGAGCTGAACGAGGCTTTCGCCTCGCAGGGCATCGCCTGCCTGCGCCAGCTCGGCGTCAAGGACGATGCCGACTTCGTCAATCCGCATGGCGGTGCGATCGCGCTCGGCCATCCCCTCGGCATGAGCGGCGCGCGCCTCGCGCTCACCGCCGTGCACGGCATGGAGAAGCGCGGCGGCAAGCTCGCGCTCGCCACCATGTGCGTCGGCGTCGGCCAGGGCGTCGCGGTCGCGATCGAGAAGCTGAATTGACGGGACGCGTAGCGGCCCGTCATCCCGGAGCCGCCCGGTAGGGCGGAATCCGGGATCTCGAGATTCCGGGTCTGGTCCTTCGGACCATCCCGGAATGACAGGGAGAAAATGACCCATGATCATCGAGCGTGAGCAGGACGTCACGGCCTCGGCATTGGCCGTGATGGAGCGGACGTCCGATCCGCGGCTGCGCCAGATCATGATCTCCCTGGTCAAGCACCTGCACGGCTTCGTCCGCGATGTCCGCCTGACCGAGGCGGAATTCCGCGACGCCGCGGCGATCCTGGTCGAGCTCGGCAAGCTCACGACCGACACGCATAATGAAGCCGTGCTGATGGCGGGTTCGCTCGGCGTCTCCTCGCTGGTGTGCCTCTTGAACAATGGCGATCAGGGCAACACGGAGACGGATCAGTCACTGCTCGGACCGTTCTGGCGATTGAACTCACCGCGGGTGGAGAATGGCGGGTCGATCGTTCGTTCCGATACGCCGGGTGCGCCGCTGTTCGTCAGCGGCCGTGTGGTGGACAAGGACGGTCGTCCCATCGCGGGCGCCGAGGTCGATATCTGGCACGCTTCGCCGGTCGGTCTCTATGAGAACCAGGATCCCGAGCAGGCCGACATGAACCTGCGCGGCAAGTTCACGACCGACCAGGATGGACGCTTCTCCTTCCGCTCGGTGATGATGGTTGGCTATCCCATTCCGACCGACGGTGTCGTCGGCCGCCTCCTGGAGGCGCAGAGCCGGCACCCCTATCGTCCCGCGCATCTGCATGGCCTGATCTTCAAGCCCGGATTCAAGGTGCTGATCTCGCAGGTCTATGATCCCGCCGATCCTCACATCGACAGCGACGTGCAGTTCGGCGTGACACAAGCGCTGATCGGCAAGTTCCTGCGCCATGATTCGCCGCATCCGACCGAGCCTGACGTCGCGACGCCCTGGTATTCGCTCGACCACACCTACCGGCTCGAGGCCGGCGAGGCCATACTGCCGCGTCCGCCGATCAAATAGGGCGCTGCAGGAGGCCGCTAAACCAGCTTCCCTCGATTAGTTATATATTATAATGATTGGCCGAAGCGTTGACCGGTCGGAGCTAAAATGGCCGGGGAGGAAGTTCGCCAGGAGTTTGGCGCCAGGAGTTTGGCCATGACATTCATCTACCCCGTCGACAGCAACAAGGCGCACCCGCTGCCGCTGTCGCCCGACTACAAGAGCTCGATCAAGCGCGCGCCGAACAAGCCCCTGATCCCGATGCGCCACACGCTGTCGGAGCTCACCGGCCCTGTCTACGGCCACGAGACCGTGCGTGAGGGCGACAATGATCTCACCCGCCAGCACGCGGGCGAGCCGCTCGGCGAGCGCATCATCGTGCACGGCCATGTCCTCGACGAGGACGGCCGCGGCGTCGCGAATTCGCTGGTCGAGATATGGCAGGCCAATGCCTGCGGCCGCTACGTCCATGTCCGCGACCAGCACCCCGCGCCGCTCGATCCGAACTTCACTGGCGCTGGCCGCACCCAGAGCGATGCCTCCGGCTATTATCGCTTCGTCACCATCAAGCCCGGCGCCTATCCCTGGGGCAATCACCACAATGCGTGGCGGCCGGCGCACATCCATCTCTCGGTGTTCGGCCACTCCTTCGTCACGCGACTGGTGACGCAGATGTATTTTCCGGCCGATCCGCTGTTCCCGTTCGATCCGATCTTCAACTCGGTGCCAGACGAGAAGGCGCGCGCGCGAATGGTCTCGTCGTTCGATCTCGAGAACACCCAGCCCGAATGGGCGCTGTGCTACCGCTTCAACATCGTGCTGCGCGGCAAGAACGCCACGCCAATGGAGAACACCTAAAGTGCAGGATTCTGTGAAGCCCAACGGGATCACGCCATCGCAGACGGTCGGTCCGTTCTTCAAATACGGCCTGACGCCGAACGGCGAGTACGCCTGGAACGACGCGTTCACCAACTCGACGCTGACGCCGGACGTCTCCGGCGATCGCATCCGCATCGAGGGCCGCGTGTTCGACGGCGACGGCGTCGTCGTGCCCGACTGCATGCTGGAGATCTGGCAGGCGGACGCGCAAGGGCGGTTCGCCGACCCGCAGGACAAGCGCGCGCTGCCTAACGCCAGCTTCCGCGGCTTTGCCCGCTGTGGCACCGACAAGGATGGCAATTATTCCTTCGAAACGATCAAGCCGGGCGTGGTGCCGGACCCCGACGGCAAGCCGCAGGCGCCGCACATTCTCGTGGCGGTGTTCGCGCGCGGCATGCTGCGGCATCTCTACACCCGCATCTATTTCGGCGACGAGGCCGCCAACGCCACCGATCCCGTGCTGGCGCTGGTCCCCGCCGATCGCCGGGCGACGCTGACTGCGGTGCGCGAGGCCGGCAAGCCGGTCTATCGCCTCGACCTGCGTCTGCAGGGGGCCGACGAGACGGTGTTCTTCGACGTGTAAAACCGGGGACGCCTTCTGAGTGAAGGCGGACCGTTCTGGCGCTTCCGGGTGTGTTCGTGCAGTATGGCACCGCACAGGGGCGTCGTGGTTTTCATGACAAATCCGCAACTGCCGGCGGCGGCTGAGGCCGGCCACCTCACTGCGGCGCTGCGCAAGGCGGGCGCGCTGGACCGCGGCGCCGTCCGTGAGGTGAAGGTGCTGCATCAGCGCGACACCATCGTCTCGCACATCATCCGGCTCCGGCTGCGCTATGTCGGAGAGTCCGACGGCGCGCCACAATCCCTGATCCTCAAGACACCGCATGCCAATTTCGCAAAGACCTTGGCGAATGCGGGCCGGCAGGAAGTGGCCTTCTACACCCAGCTCGCGCCAAAGATACCGGCGCAGGTCGTGCCACGCTGTTTCGACGGGACGTTCGACGAGGAGAGTCTCGCCTGGCATCTCCTGCTCGAGGACCTCACCGACAGCCATGTGATCGCGACCCAATGGCCGCTGCCACCGTCGCGCGGCCAGGCGATGGCGATCGTCACGGCCTTGGGGCGTATGCACGCGGCATGGTGGGATCACGCCAGCCTCGGCGAAACCGTCGGTAGCTGGATGAGCACCGACGACAGCACGAAGCTGGTGGAGACCTTCGCGGGCCACTACGACCGCTTCGCCGATCTGCTCGGCGACCGCCTCAGCGAGGAGCGGCGGATCATCTACCGTCGCTTCATCGAGCAGTCGGGCCGGCTATTTGAGCGCTACCATTCGCGCCGCAACGTCTCGATCGCTCATGGCGACGCCCATATCTGGAATTTCCTGCTGCCGCGCGCCGGCGTCGCGGACGTCGTGCGCATCTTCGATTTCGACCAGTGGCGCATCAACGTACCGACCGGCGACCTCGCCTACATGATGGCGACGCAATGGTATCCGGAGCGCCGGCAGGCGCTCGAACGCCCGCTGCTCAACCGCTATTACGAGACGCTGATCGCGCACGGCGTCACCGGCTACACCCGCGGGGCGCTCGACCAGGATTATCGCCGGTCGGTGCTCTGGCACATCACCAAACCGGTCTGGCAGTGGAGCATCAACATCCCGCCGGTGATCTGGTGGAACAATCTGGAGCGGGTGTTTTCGGCGGTGGATGATCTGGGCTGCGAGGAGTTCTTGTAGCGCTCTCGTGTCCCGGGCGCGGTACAGCGCCGCGATGCGCCGCAGAACCGGGACCCATCTTTCCATAAAGGGCATGGGCCCCGGCTCGGCAGCGCGTCACCGCGTGCTGCGCTGCGCGGGGCACGCCAGAAGTCGAACCTACTCCATCACCGCATGTTCCGGCCCCGCGGCCTGCTTGCGCAGGGCGGCCTTGGTGGAGCCGATCATCAGCGCGAGCGGGATGGTGCAGAGGATGAAGATCATCACGAGCTGGTAGTCGTGCGCGAACGCGATGATCTGCGCCTGCACGCCGACGAGCCTGTCCGCCATGGCGCGGCCGGCGTCGGTGGAGAGGTCGATCATGCGGCTGACGTCCGGCATCTGCAGCGCATGGTTGAACGGGTTGATGTACTCGGACAGGGTCGCATAGGTCTTTCGCGTGCCCTGCGTCAGCTCCGCGATGACGACGGAAATGCCGACGGAGCTCGCGACGTTGCGGAGCAGCGTCAGCATCGCGGTGCCGTCGGTGCGCAAATTGTTCGGCAGCGTCAGGAAAGCCACGGTCGAGAGCGGCACGAAGACGAGGCCGAAGCCAAATCCCTGGATGATGCTGACGGTGACGATCTCCGGCACCTGGGTCTGGTCGGTCCAGCCGGTCATCCAGAACAACGAGCCCGCGGTCAGCGTCAGGCCGGAGATGATCAGGGTGCGCGCTTCGAAATAGCGCATCATGCGGCCGACCAGCATCATGGCGAAGAAGGTGCCGAAGCCGCGGCTCGCCAGCAGCAGGCCGGCGGTGATGATGGGATAGCCGATCACGTTCTGCAGGTAGGGCGAGGCCAGTGCCATGGTCGAGAACAGCACGAGGCCCATCACGATCATGAAGATGCAGCCGGTGACGAAATTGCGATCCTTGAAGAGCGCGAAACGGATGAACGGCGTCGACGTCGTGAAGGAGTGCGCGAGGAAGAAGTAGAAGGCGACGGCCGAGACGATGAATTCGGCGATGATCTCGTTGGATTCGAGCCAGCCGAGCTGCTCGCCACGGTCGAGCGCGAGCTGGAGCGAGCCGATCGCGATCGCCAGCGCAGTGAATCCGAGCCAGTCGAATCTGAGCGTCAGGTCCTTCTTCGTCTCATCCATGAAGACGATCAGCCCGAGCACGGTGATCGCGCCGAACGGCAGATTGACGAAGAACACCCAGTGCCAGGAATAGGTCTCGGTCAGCCAGGCGCCGAGCGAGGGGCCCATGATCGGCCCCATCATCACGCCCATGCCCCAGATCGACATCGCCTTGGCGCGTTCCTGGAGTGTGTAATAGTCGAGCATCACCGACTGCGACAGCGGCACCAACGCGGCGCCGAACACGCCCTGGAGCAGGCGGAACAGCACCATCTGGTTGATGTCCTGTGCGAGTCCGCACAGCACCGAAGCGATCGTGAAGCCGGCCGAGCAGATGATGAAGATGCGCTTGCGGCCGTAGCGATTGGCGATCCACGCCACCGGCGCCGTCATGATCGCGGCGGCGACGATGTAGGAGGTCAGCACCCAGTTGATCTGGTCCTGCGAGGCCGACAGCGTGCCCTGCATGTAGGGCAGGGCGACGTTGGCGATGGTGGTGTCCAGCGCCTGCATGATGGTCGCGGTCATGGCGCAGATCGTCACCATGTTCCGGCGCAGGCCGGGGACCATCAGATTGGCCGCGGGACCGGACATGAGGTTAGTCCTTGTCCTGGTTCGCGGTGGCCGACAATCCGAGCAGGCCGGCGAGCGAGCGCTGGTGGCCGGTGTCGATGGTGGCATAGACGCTCATGCCGGCCTTCAGCTTCTTCACGTATTTGTCGTCCTCGTCGAAATAGATGCGGACCGGCACGCGCTGCACCACCTTGACGAAATTGCCTGTGGCGTTCTGCGGCGGCAGGATCGCGAACTGCGCGCCGGTGCCGGGCGCGAGCGAACCGATCTTGCCCTTGAAGACGTGGTTCGGGAACGCGTCGACCTCGAGCGTGACGGGCTGGCCGACTGCGACATGAGTGAGGTCGCTCTCCTTCGGATTGGCGTCGACCCAGGGATGGGCCACGTCGATGATCGAGAACACCGGCGAGCCGGCGGCAACGAAGCGGCCGAGCTGGATCTGCTCGACCTGCGTCGCCACGCCGCTCATCGGCGCGCGCACCACGGCGTGGTCGAGATTGCGCTCGGCGTTGTCGAGCTTGGCCTTCGCCTGCGCATAGGGCGGGAATTTTTCCAGCGGCAGGTCGGGATCGCCGAGCAGTTGGGTCTTGGCCGTCGAGATCTGCTGCCTGACATATTGCGCGATGGAGCCGGACGTGACCAGCGCGTTCGCCGCGTTGTCGAGGTCGAGCTGCGAGCCGTAGCTGTTCTTGACCAGCGCCTGCTTGCGCTCGACGTCGCGTTGCTTCAGATCGACGCCCTGCTGGGCGAGATTGAGCATGTCGCCGTAGATCTTGATGTTGGCGCGGAGATTGTCATAGGTCGTCTGCGCTTGCGCGAGCTGCGCCTTGTCCTCGTCGACCGCCAGGCGGAACGGCACGGGGTCGATTTCGAACAGCACGTCGCCCTGCTTGACGAGCTGGCCCTCCTTGACGACGACCTTCTCGATCTTGCCGGAGATGTCGGGCGTCACCAGCACCTTCTGGGCGCCGACATAGGCGTCGTCGGTGCCGACATAGCGGCCGCCGTTCAGATAGAAGGTGATGCCGCCGATGGCGGCGACGATCGGCAGCACGACCATGAGCAGGAAGCGGCGGTAGCGCCGCAGGGCGGCCATCAGGCGGCGGCGCGGCTCGGTGCCGGCTTTCTTGGTGGGCTTGCCGCTGTCGATTTTCTGCTCGGGCGGGAACTTGAGAACCTGATCAGCCATAGCGCTGCTCCTTACGCGCTTGTTCCGCTCCGCTATTCTGGGTCGCGTTCCGCACGTTTTCCTTGATTGTTTCCAGTTGGGTGAGGAGACGGTGGGCGTCCGTCGGGTTGATGCCGTCGAGCGCGTTCGCCGTGAGCTCGGACTTGAGGCCGCTCATCCGGCCGAGCAGTTGCCGCCCCGCTTTCTTGAGATACAGGCGCTTGACCCGACGGTCCGAGGCGTCGTTGCGGCGTTCGATCCAGTCGTTGTCGCAGAGCTTGTCGATCAGGCGCGTCAGCGTGATCGGCTGTATCTCGAGCAGGTCGGCGAGCTCCGACTGCTTCATGCCCTCGCTGCGCTCGACCTTGGCCAGCACCGCCCATTGCGCGCGGGTGATGCCGAAGCGCGAGGCCTCCTTGTCGGCATAGACGCGCAGCAGGCGGTAGAGTTCACCGAGCGTGAAAAGGAAGTTCTGGTCCACGGACCCGCGGCTCATAAGCTTTGTCTCCAATAAGCTTGGGATATAATAAGCAAGCTTATGATTATTTCATGGCGGATTGGCGGAATGCTGTCCCGCCGCAAAAGCATGGCTGACCGCCGTTTGCCGGCCCGCGCTTTGGGTTCCCGGACCAAAATGCTAAAATGCTCGGCGCATGACCCTCGCAAAGCCGGCCTTTCCCGCGCCTGACCACGATCACGGCCGCTGCACCGCGGACGCGCTGGCGCATGCCGAGGAGGTCTGCGAGCAGCGCGCGCAGAAATTCACGCCGATCCGGCGGCAGGTGCTGGCGGCGCTGCTCTCCAGCCATCGCCCGCTCGGGGCCTACGAGGTCATCGACGAACTTGCCAAGTCGATGCCGCGGCCGGCGCCGATCACGGTCTATCGCGCTCTCGATTTCCTGATGGCCAACGGCCTCGTGCACCGGATCGAGAGCCGCAACGCCTATCTCGCCTGTGCCGCCCACGACCATGACGCGACCTCGGCGGTGGCGTTCCTGATCTGCGAGCGCTGCGGCCTCGTCGGCGAGATTCCGTCGGCGTCCTTTGCGCAAGACCTCAGTTCTGCGGCGCGTGCCTCGGGCTTTGCACCCAAACTGTCCGTGGTCGAGATCACGGGCACCTGCGCCCATTGTCAGAAGACTTCTTAAAACAACAACGGCGCCAAGTCGGCTTTTCGGGAACCATGTCCTCACCACCAGCCACACCGTCCGCCGAGCGCCCTCTCAGTGCCGGTGCCATCGCCCTGATGCTCATGCTGTGCCTGACCTGGGGGTTCAACCAGATCGCGGTGAAGCTGGTGTTGCCGGACATTCCGCCGATGCTCCAGGCGACGATCCGCTCGATCGGCGCGCTGCCGGTGCTGTTCATCATCGGCACGCTTCGCGGCGTCAAATTCTTCGAGCGCGACGGAACGTGGAAGCCCGGCCTTGTGGCCGGCCTGATGTTCGGCGTCGAGTTCGTGCTGATCTACCAGGGTATCCGCTTCACCTCCGCATCCCGTGCGGTGGTGTTCCTCTACACCGCGCCGTTCTTCGTCGCGCTCGGTTCCTATCAGGTGCTCCGCGAGCGGCTTGGCGGATCGCAATGGCTCGGGCTCGCCGTGAGCTTTGCCGGCGTCGCGCTCGCGATCGGCGTGCCGCAGCCGGATGTCGATACCAAGGTTCTGCTCGGCGACCTCATGATCGTCGGCGGCGCCGCGCTGTGGGCGGCCACCACGCTGGTCGCCAAGGCAACGCGGCTCCGCTTTGCGGCGCCCGAGAGGGTGCTGAGCTATCAGGTCGCGACCTCGATCCCGATTCTGGGTGGGGCGGCCTGGCTGTTTGGCGAATCGATCACCCACACGCCGGCGCCGCTGTCCCTGGCGCTGCTCGCGTTCCAGGCGATCTGGGTGGTCGGAACCACGTTCACGCTTTGGTTCGCGCTGGTGAAGGCCTATTCGGCCAGCAAATTGTCGGCTTTTACCTTCATCACCCCTTTGTTTGGCGTGGTGGGTAGTTATTTCATCATGCATGACAGCCTGAGCCTGGCTTTCGGGGCGGCCGCCCTCCTTGTAATTGCTGGGCTTTTTCTGGTTAACCGTCCCAGCCAACAGGCTGCGGCGCCGCGCGATGCATTGCTGAACGTCACCAAAACCTGATATTTGGACCCCATGAACAAGCTCGAAAACACCATCGATTCCGACATCGCGGGCCCCGCGCCACGGCACCGGACCACCCAGGTCAAGGTCGGCAACGTCGCCGTCGGCGGCGGCGCGCCGATCGTCGTGCAGTCGATGACCAACACCGACACCGCCGATATCGACGGCACCATCGCCCAGGTCGCAGCGCTCGCGCGCGCCGGCTCCGAAATGGTCCGCATCACGGTGGACCGCGAGGAGGCCGCCGCCGCCGTTCCGCATATCCGCGACGGCCTGCTCAAGCGCGGCATCACCACGCCGCTGATCGGCGACTTCCATTATATCGGCCACAAGCTGCTCGCGGCCTATCCGGCCTGCGCCGAAGCGCTCGCCAAGTATCGCATCAATCCCGGCAATGTCGGCTTCAAGGACAAGCGCGATACGCAGTTCGCCGACATCATCGAGATCGCCAACAAGAACAGCAAGCCCGTGCGCATCGGCGCCAATTGGGGTTCGCTCGACCAGGAACTGCTGACCAAGCTGATGGACGAGAACGCGGCCTCCGCCAATCCGCGCGACGTGCGCGCGGTGACGCGCGAGGCCATGGTGCAGTCGGCGCTGCTCTCGGCGGCGCGCGCCGAGGAGCTTGGCATGCCCAAGGATCGCATCATCCTCTCCGCAAAAGTCTCGGCGGTGCAGGATCTGATCGCGGTTTATCAGGATCTCGCCAGCCGTTCCGACTACGCGATTCATCTCGGCCTCACCGAGGCCGGCATGGGCTCGAAGGGCATCGTTGCCTCGTCCGCGGCGCTCGGCATCCTGCTTCAGCAGGGCATCGGCGACACCATCCGCATTTCGCTGACGCCGGAGCCCGGCGGCGACCGCACCCGCGAGGTGCAGGTCGGCCAGGAACTGCTGCAGACCATGGGCTTCCGCACCTTCGTGCCGCTGGTTGCGGCCTGCCCGGGCTGCGGCCGCACCACCTCGACCACGTTCCAGGAACTGGCCCGCTCGATCCAGGATTTCATCCGCGACGAGATGCCGACCTGGAAGACCAAATATCCGGGCGTGGAAGAGCTCAACGTCGCGGTGATGGGCTGCATCGTCAACGGCCCCGGCGAATCCAAGCACGCCAATATCGGCATCTCGCTCCCCGGCACCGGTGAAGCGCCGGCCGCGCCGGTGTTCGTCGACGGCAAGAAGTTCCGCACGCTGCGCGGCCCGACGATCTCCGCCGACTTCAAGGCGCTGGTGATCGACTACATCGACCAGCGCTACGGGCAGGGCGCAAAGGTGCCGGCGCCCGCGGCGGAGTAAAGCGTCGCTCGAACAGTTAGGAGTCGCGGNNNCTTTTTGCGCGTTGGGCCCGTGCGAGACGACCGGCTCTAGCCCGGATGGAGCGCAGCGAAATCCGGCCACCTCGCCTGAGGCGGGACGACTGTTCCGGGATTGCGCTGCGCTCCGCCCGGGCTACGATGTCCCCAATCAAGACGATCGGGAGACACGCCATGAGCTCACTCGCCGGCAAGCAGGGTCCGCGCTATCGCCACACGGCCGACGCCGGCGCACCGTATGAAACGATCGCCGTCGAAAAGCTCACGCCCATCATCGGGGCCGAAATCACCGGTGTCGACATCGGCAAGCTCGTCTCGGACGGTGCGCGCTCCAACCGGCAGATGGACGAGATCCATCGCGCGCTCGCGGAGAACCTCGTCATCTTCTTCCGCGACCAGCAGATCACGCCGCAGCAGCATCTCGCCTTCGGCCGCAAGTTCGGCGAACTGCATTTCCATCCCGCTGCGCCCCACGAGGACGAAGATCCGGCGCTGATGAAGATCTACGCCGACCAGAACTCGCCGCGCGCCAATGGCGAAGGCTGGCACTCCGACGTGTCCTGCGATCTCGAGCCCCCGATGGGTTCGATCCTCTACATCAGGCAATGCCCGCCGCGGGGCGGCGACACGCTGTTCGCCAACATGTACGCGGCCTATGACGCATTGTCGGATCGCATGAAGACCTACCTCGACGGCCTGACCGCACTGCATGACGGCGAGCCGATCTATCGCGGGCTCTATGCCAATTACGGCGTCACCGACCGTCCTTCCTATCCGCACGCGGAGCATCCCGTGGTGCGCACGCATCCCGTCACGGGCAAGAAGGCGCTCTACGTCAATCGCGGCTTCACCCGCCACATCAACGGCATCCCCCGCGACGAGAGCGACGCGATGCTCGCCTATCTCTACCAGCACGCCGAAAACCCGCTGTTCCAGTGCCGCTTCCGCTGGACCGAGAACGCCATCGCCTTCTGGGACAACCGCTGCACCCAGCATCGCGCGATGTGGGATTACTGGCCGCACACGCGCTCGGGCACGCGCGTAACGGTGAAGGGTGAGCGGCCGGCGTGAGCGCAGCCGCTGCCATGCGCTGCCGCGCTGATCTCGGTTGAGATCGGTGCTCGCAGCCTAGCCCGAAAGGGCTAGGTCAGGGGTCGCCCATGCGAGTTATAGAATCCGCGATCCGCTGAGCCCTATGATGCTGCATCAGAATGGGCCATATCACCATGCGACAGGTGATAGTGGACGCGGCGAGACATGAGAGCATCGTCATTCGCAATGATGACGGGAACTCGAC
The DNA here is from genome assembly GCF_001641695.1 of Bradyrhizobium neotropicale. Lineage (GTDB taxonomy): Bacteria > Pseudomonadota > Alphaproteobacteria > Rhizobiales > Xanthobacteraceae > Bradyrhizobium > Bradyrhizobium neotropicale. The sequence goes on along the minus strand of NZ_LSEF01000063.1, from coordinate 157,165 downwards.
TTGTGAAAGTGCCGGCTCGCGCGTCAAATCGGATCACGTGCCACTTCCGCCGAGGACGATGAGGCGTCCGGCGGCTCCCCTATGGTTTGCCGCCGCCCTCGTGGCGATGTGTGTTTCGAACCCGCCGGGGTCAGGCAGCGCGCACGCGCAGTCCAATGGCATCGCAGGCGATTCCCAGCAACCCGGACAGGCAAAGCCGGGCGATGCGGGCGAGGCGCGTCAGGCCGGAGATCAAGAGCAAACGCCGGAGATCCTTGCCAGCGAGCCCGCGACAACGCGGCGAGATCTCGAATCGCTGCAGGACTTGCTGAAGAAGGAGCGCGAGGAGCGGGTTCAGGTCGAGAAGGTCTTGCAGAAGTCGCTGGAACAGGAGCACGCGCGGGCCGCACGGTTGGAGCGCGATCTTGCGGCGGCTCGTCATGATGTGGAAACGCTGGCCGCACTGGCGGTCAAGGCAAACGATGAAGCGGCGAAGCTGAAGCAGGCCCCGCAAAGCGGCGCGGCGGATTTGCAGAAGTCGCTGGAGCAGGAGCGCGAGCGAGCTGCGCGATTGGAGCAGGACCTTGCGGCCTCCCGTCGCGACGTGGAAAAGCAGGCCGCATTGGCGGCCGAGGCAAGCGATGAAGCGGCGAAGCTGAAGCGGGCCCCGCAAGGCGGCGCGGCGGACCTGCAGAAGTCGCTGGAGCAGGAGCAGGCGCGGGCCGCGCGGCTGGAGCAGGACCTTGCGGCCTCCCGTCGCGACGTGGAAGCGCAAGCCGCGCTGGCGACCAAGGCAAGCGATGAAGCCGCGAAGCTGAAGCAGGCTTCGCAGAGCGGCGCGGCGGACTTGAAGAAGTCGCTGGAGCAGGAGCAGGCGCGGGCCGCGCAGTTGGAGCAGGGCCTTGCGACGGCCCGTCGTGACGTGGAAAAGCAGGCCGCATTGGCGGCCGAGGCAAGCGATGAAGCTGCGAAGCTGAAGCAGGCTTCGCAGAGCGGCGCGGCGGATTTGAAGAAGTCGCTGGAGCAGGAGCAGGCGCGGGCCGCGCAGTTGGAGCGGGACCTTGCGACGGCTCGTCGTGACGTGGAAAAGCAGGCCGCGCTGGCGACCGAGGCAAGCGATGAAGCTGCGAAGCTGAAGCAGGCTTCGCAAAGCGGCGCGGCGGACCTGCAGAAGTCGCTGGAGCAGGAGCACGAGCGAGCTGCGCGACTGGAGCAAGATATTGCGGCGTCCCGTCGTGACGTGGAAACGCAGGCCGCGCTGACGGCGAAGACAGGCGACGAACTCGCCAGGCTGAAGCTGACGACGGAAGCCGGCGCCGTGGAACTGCGCCGATCGATGCAGAAGGAGCACGAGAGAGCCGATGCATTGGCACAGGATCTCTCGATGGCGCGCACCAAAATCTACGCGTACGAGGCTCAGGCGGCCAAGGCCAATGACGAAGCAGCCCAGCAGAAAAAGTCGGAGGCAGGCGATACCGCTGAATTGCGGCAATCACTCCAACGAGAGCAGCAGCGCGCTGGGCAACTGGCTCGTGATCTTGCAATAAAGAGCCGCGAACGCGATGCGCAGGCCGCCGAAGCGAGTGCGCAAGTCGCCGCGATGAAGCAGGCCGCGGAGCAGGCTGCGACCGAGCAACGTAGCCTGCTGCAGCGGGAGCGTGGCAGGGCCGAGCAACTGGAGAAGGATCTCGCATCGGCGCGCCGCGACATCGGTGCGCACGCCGCGAAAGTGCCGTCCGCTGCGCCTCAGGCGGTCACCGCGGGCGCCACTGGCCGCGCCGCGCCGGAGGCGCCGGCGCGCGCGCCGGTGCGACCAACCGAGAGCCAGGCCACGGTGGCGCGTACTCCGGCTAACGCCGAGGTCCATCTTAACGACGGTGCGCAAGAGGCGAGACTGATCGCGCGGGCACGCTTGCTGGTTGAGCGCGGAGACATCGGTGGTGCGCGGATCGTGCTGGAACGCGTCGCCGAGATGGGCAGTGCCCAGGCAAGTTTCGCGCTCGCTGAGACCTACGATCCGCGGATCCTCTCCACCTGGGGAACGTACGGAACGCGCGGCGATGCGACCAAGGCTCGCGATCTCTACGCCAAGGCAGAGGCCGGGGGAATCAAGGAGGCAAAGGCGCGATTCGATGCGCTGCGTCGATAGATCCTCGCGGCAAGGACGAACGCACCGAAGGGGTGTTATGCAAAGGAGCTGGTCGATGAAAAGGTCTATCGGATTGCGTCCGCTGTTGTTGCTTGCGGCCCTGGTGCCGTTGCTCCTGGCCTTTCAGCCGTCCCCAGCGGATGCGCGGCCGCAGCACGTTCAGTCTCACAAGGCTCGCCAGATCCGGGCTGAACCACCCCGGATCAAGCCCGAAATACAGGCAATGAACGCCTGGACCGTGGGCCTCGCCGGCGGTCTTCTCGAGGGCGCGCCGATCCGCCTGGCCGCGGAGATTGCCCGCGTGGTCGATGATGGCGACAATCTGCACGTTCTGCCGGTGGTGACGCGGGGGGCCACGGAAAATCTGAACTCGCTGCTGTATTTGCGCGGCATCGACGCGGCGATCATCAATTCCGACGCGCTCGAGGAATACAAGAGCCAGGTGCCGGACATCCAGCAACGGATTGCCTATGTGTTGAATTTGTTCCCGTCTGAACTGCATATCTTCGTCCGGCCGGAGATTCAGAGTCTGAGTGACCTCGCCGGCAAGAAGGTGAACTTCAACAGCCAGGGTACGGCCGCGGCCTATTCAGGACCGCTGATCTTCAGTCGCCTCGGCATCGATGTCGAGAAGACGTTCATTCCGCACCAGATCGCACTCGAGCAGATGCGCAAAGGCGAGATGGCGGCCGTCGTCTTCATTACCTCGAAGCCGGTCGACGCGTTTGTGAAAGGCCGCTTCGAACCGGGCTTCAAGTTCCTGCCCGTGCCGTATGAGAGCAAGTTCGAGGACTATTATCTTCCCGCAGCTCTCGATGCGGCCGATTACCCAAATCTGATCAAACAAGGTGATCGCGTGGTGACGATAGCCGTGCCGACCGCTCTCGTTGCCTTCAATTGGCCGGCCAACACGAATCGTTTCGACCGGGTTGCACGCTTCGTCGATCATCTGTTCTCGCGTATCGACAAGCTGCAGGGGCCGGGCTTCGATGCGAAGTGGAAGTCGATCAACCTCGGCGCGACGGTGCCCGGTCTCACGCGCTTTCCTGCCGCGCAGGCGTGGATCGATCGCCAGCCGCGCACGACACAGGCATCGCAATGACCAGGCTCGCCGCCCCGCTCCTCGTTGCAATCGCCGCCATCAACGGCATTGCCCTGGCGCAAGGGACGGAAGATCCGATGGCACAGCTTCGTGCCTGTTCCCAGTTGGAACGCGAGGCGCGTCTGGAGTGCCTCGACAAACTGTCGCAGGCGGCCGCGCCGTCCCGTCGCGAAGCGTCGAGAGCGGATAATTGGACGATCAGCCAGACGACGTCTCCCGTCGACTATTCGCCGATCGCGACCGCGACGACATCACCGCGCGCCGGTTCGGTCGAATCATCCATGAAGCTGTCGATCCGGTGTCGCGGCGGGCGGACCGAACTGTCTCTCACGGCGCCCGGCATCTCCGGCCGGGGCGACGACTATGTGATTTCCTATCGCGTCAACGACGGTCAGCCGGTGCAGGTTGCGGCAGCCGTGCCGGCATTAGGCTCCGGCGTGGCAGTCGCAGGCGATGTTGTCCGCTTGTTGCAGTCGCTTCCGGACAACGCGGACCTTGCTGTCCACCTCGCGCCCCGCACCGGGGCCGCCCATGACGCAAGGTTCTCCCTCGCGGGGCTGGATGCGATGCGCGCGAGGATGGCCGCGATCTGCAAATGGCCGCTCGCTGTCGCAAGGCCGGGCAATTGAGAATGGTGTTCTTATTTTTCAGGAATGGAGAAGTGCAATGTGTAGTTTTGGATCTGTTACGAAATTGATTGCGATGGGTGCCGTCGCTTTTCTGGCGTCCACGTCATGCACGGTGGCGCAGCATAAATACTGGACGGCGAACGAGCAGCCCGCGACTTACCGGGCGGGCGAGGTTCGGAAAGCCGAAAAGCCGCGAGCCGCGGCCGAGATACGCAAGCGTGCTGCATTTGCGCGCATGCACAGTCCGGCGGCGCCGAAGGAGAAGGAGCATCGTCTGATCCTGCAGGTGAACACCAACGATCCTGCCGCCATGAATCTCTCGCTCAACAACGCGACGAACGTGGCCGAATACTACAAAGGCCTTGGCGAAAAGGTGAAGATCGAGGTGGTCACGTTCGGCCCGGGCCTGCACATGCTCCGCGACGATACCTCGCCGGTGAAGGCTCGCATCGAGGAGATGGCCCTCAGCGCGCCCGAAGTGTCGTTCAAGGCCTGCGGCAACACCCAGGAGAAGATGCAGAAAGCCGAGAACAAGCCCATACCGATCATCAAGCAGGCCGAGGTCGTGAAATCGGGCGTCGTGCGCGTGATCGAGCTGCAGGAAAAGGGATGGACCTACGTGAAGCCGTGAGCTGGAGGATTGGCTTGCTCTGAACCCTCTTGAGCGAGTGCGGTTGGCGCAGAAATCGCGCACAAATCCGGGTCAGGCGGGCGGCGGGCCGCGCCGGCAATCCATTGACGTCTCGCATCCGCTACGCCAAGCTCCGGGAAAATCAAAAACAATCCCGGAGGATTCGCTATGCTCCGCGCCGAGGACAACACATTCCTGACCGAGTCGGGTGCCGGAACGGGCATGGGCGAACTCTTGCGACGCTTCTGGATTCCCGTCCTGCTGTCCGAGGAGCTCCCCGAGCCCGACGGCGAGCCGAAAAAGATCATCGTTCTCGGCGAGGAGCTGCTCGCCTTCCGTGACTCGCGCGGCGTCGTCGGCGTCATCGACCAGTACTGCCCGCATCGCGGCGCCAATCTCTGGCTCGGGCGCAACGAGGAATGCGGCATCCGCTGCGTCTATCACGGCTGGAAGTTCGACACGGACGGTCGCTGCGTCGACATGCCGACCTCCTATCCCGATCTCAGCGCCAAGGACCTCATCCGCATCAAATCCTATCCGGTGCGCGAATGGGGTGAGATGATCTGGGCCTATATGGGTCCCTTGGAGGTCATGTCCGAGCTGCCTGACCTCGAAATGGCGCTGCTGCCGGCCTCCCACCGCTACGTCAGCAAGAAATGGCAGGACTGCAACTGGGTGCAGGCGCTGGAGGGTTCGATCGACACCGCGCATTTCACCTTCGCGCATCTCTCCTTCGACAAGGAGGAGGACGAGATCTTGGACATCAAGAAGCACTTTGTGAATCCACTTGTGCGCATGAACACCGACCACATGCGCTGGATCGCAGAGGATCCGCGCCCGGTGATAAAGGTCAGTCCGCACGATGCCGGGTTGACGATTGCCGGCGGTCGGCTCACCGGCGGCGACAATATCTACTGGCGCATCGCGCAGTTCTTGATGCCGTTCCACGCCTACGCGCCGAGCGCGATGCCGGGCGAAAACATCTTTGGCCAGACCTTCGTGCCGGTGACAGATACCAATTGCTGGATCTACACCTATGCCTGGAATCCGGAGCGGCCGCTGACGCAAGCCGAACGCGAGGCCTATGACCGGGGCAATGGCGTGATTGCGGAGGTCGACGACAATTACGTGCCGCTGCGTCACAAGGGCAACGACTATCTGATCGACCGCAGGCTCCAGAAGACCAAAAGCTACACCGGCATCAAGGGCGTGTCCGAGCAGGACGCCGCCGTGCAGGACAGCCAGGGCCCGATCGCCGATCGCACGCGCGAGCATCTCGGCCCGACCGATCTCGGCATCATGCATTTCCGCAAGACCGTGATGGATCTGGCGCGCGCGCTGCAGCAGGGCGAGGCGCCGCCGCAGGTCGCGCATCAGGATCGCTACGCGGTGCGGTCCGGCGCCTGCGTCACCAGCAAGGCCAAGGACCTGCCTGCGGTGATGCTGGAACGCTTTGGCGATATCGCGGGTTTCGTCGGCCGGCCGCGGATAGCAGCGGCGGAGTAGGACTTGTCGTTGCGGGGCATCGTCGCAGCCATCGTCGTTCTGCTCGTCGCGCTGGTGTTCTCGCCGACCGACCGCGGCTACGCCGCGCATGCGCGGAAGGTCACCAAAGCCAGGCCAAAGGCGCCAGCGCCGGAGAAATGCGAGCCGCGCAAATTCCGGATCATCCTGGATGTCGGACATACGCCGGAGTCGTTCGGTGCGACCAGCGCGCGCAACGATACCGAATTCGGCTTCAACTTCCATTTGGCGAATCTGATCGGTGAGAGATTGAAGTCCGAGGGGTTTGCCGCGACCCGGGTCCTCGTCACGGATGGCAAGGCGAAAGCGAGCCTGTTCAAGCGGGTTGCCGCGGCGAACGCCGCGCATGCCGATCTCGTCCTGTCGATCCATCACGACTCGGTGCCGGACAAGCTGCTCGAAGAGTGGGAGTTCGAAGGCGCCAGGAGCTGGTTCAGCGATCGCTTCAGTGGCCATTCAGTGTTCGTCTCGGAGCGCAATCCGAGGTTTGCCGCCAGCCTGGCGTTCGCCCGACTTGTGGGCAAGGAGCTGAAGAGCCGTGGTTTGCAATATGCGAGCCAATACAGCCTGCCGGTGATGGGACGCTATCGCCGCCAACTGCTCGACAAGGACGTCGGCGTCTACCGCTATGACGCCCTCATCGTGCTCGCCCAGACCCGAAGCGCCGCGGTGCTGCTCGAGGCCGGCTCCATCATCAACCGCGACGAGGAGATGGCGATGAACTCGCCCGAGCGGCAGGAGCTGATCGCGGCAGCCGTGGCAGCGGCGATGGGGGAGTTCTGCGAGAAGCGGTAGGCGGCGGCTCAACCATCGTCATTGCGAGCGCAGCGAAGCAATCCAGAAACTTGCCGCGGTGGCAGTCTGGATTGCATCGCTGCGCTCGCAATGACGGGGTAACAGTGTCGGTCATCCTCACCGCCATCGCCCTTGCCTACAGCGGCGCCCCCCGATACTCCCTGTTCGCCAGGCTCGCCTCCTCCAGGTCGAGATCGCGCTCGATCCGGCGGCGTGTCTCGTCGGTGATCTGGCCGTCGCGCAGGAGGTCGTGGATGAACTTGCGCTCGGCGACGATCAACTCGCGGGTCAGTGCGGTGCCGGCCGCGGAGACATCGTGGTGGGCGGGATCGAGCGAGTCCGGGAGCTGATTGACGCGGATCTCGTGGCGCGCGCGCAGGAGCCGCATCACTTCCTCCGACACCTCCTTCTCCGCCGTCAGCGTGTCCAGCGATTGCAGGGCGGCATCGAGCGCCTGGCGCCGTGCCGCTATCTCGGCCTCGTGCTCGGCGATGTGCTCGCTGCGTCCGGCATCGGCGATGCCGAGCCATCGCACCACCGTGGGCAGCCCGAGGCCGATGCCGACCAGCGTGATGAAGATGACGCCAAAGGCGACGAACAGGATCAGATCGCGGAACGGAAAGGCCTCGCCGCCCGGCAGCGTGAACGGCAGCGCCAGCGCCGCCGCGAGCGAGACCGCGCCGCGCACGCCGGTGAAGGCGAGGGTGAACGCCCATTGCCAGGGTGGCGACGGATCGCTCGCGCGCAGCGACCGGCTCAGGATCCGCGGCAGATAGGTCGCGGGAAAGAGCCAGGCAAAGCGCGCGATGACGACGATCACAACGACCACGGCGGTCGCGATCATGATCTCGTCGAGCGGGAATGCCTTCGACTTCTCATAGAGTGCGCGCATCTGGAAGCCGGTGAGCAGGAACAGAACGCCCTCGATCAGATAGATGATGAGATCCCAGAAGAATATGCCTTGCAGACGCGTCGTCGAGGAGATCAGCAGCGGGCCGTTCCAGCTCACATACAGGCCGCAGGCCACCGTAGCGATCACGCCGGAGCCGCCGACGTGTTCGGGCAGCCAGTAGGAGACATAAGGCGTGATCAGCGACAGCGTGAGCTCGACCTGTGGGTCTCTGGACCACTTGCGGAAACGCAGGGAGAGCCAGCCGACACCGATGCCGAAGGCGATCTCGCCGGCGACGATGAGAGAAAACTCGCCGGCCGCGAGCGGCAGCGAAAAATGCCCGACCATGATCGCGGCGAGCGCGAAGCGATAGAGGATCAGTGCGGTGGCGTCGTTGGCGAGCCCTTCACCCTCGAGCACGACCAGGATTCGGCGCGGCATGTTCAGCCGGCGCGCGATCGCGAGCGGCGCTACCACGTCGGGCGGCGCGACGATGGCGCCGAGCAGGAAGCCGATGGTCCATGGCAGGCCGATCAGGTAGTGGGTGGCGGTTGCCACCATTGCCGCGGTGAAGATCACCGCGCCCACCGCGAGCAGCACGATCGGGCGAAGATTCTTTTTGAACTCGCGCCAGCTCATCGCGACGCTCGCCGAATAGATCAGCGGCGGCAGCACCATCAAGAGCACCAGTTCCGGTGGCAGCTCGACCGGCGGCATACCGGGCACGAAGGCAAGGCCGACGCCGGCCAGCATCAGGAGAATGGCCGGCGCGATGTTGAAACGGCGTGCGGCGAGTGCCGTGCCCGCCAGCACGGCGAGCAGGATGAGAAAGGTCTGAAACTGCGCTGCGATCATGGCCTGTCTTCGCCCGGAAGCGGCCGCGGGGTCAATGCGCTGGGATCAGGCCAGCCGCTCGGCAACGATCCGTCCGGTGCGCGCGAAAACCGCCTCGATCTGTGCGGGAGACGGCGTGCCGCCCTGGGTGTAGGCCGCGATCACGAGCGGCTTGTCTGGGCTCGGCCAGACAAGCGCGAGGTCGCCCGATGCGTCCTTGCCGTTGTTCCCGGTCTTGTCGCCGATCTTCCACGTCCCGGGCAGCCCGTCACGCAGCCGGTTGGCGCCGGTTTTGCAGTTCACCATCCAGTCGGTGAGCTGGCCGCGCGATGCCGGTGACAGGCTTTCGCCCAGCACCAGCCGGCGCAGATTGCCCGCCATCGCGGCGGGCGTGGTGGTGTCATGGGGATCGCCGGGCGGGGAGCGGTTGAGCTCGGGCTCGTTGTGGTCGAGCCGTGAGGTGGTGTCGCCGATCGTGCGCCAGAATGCGGTGAGCGCGGCGGGCCCGCCGACCCGCGCCAGCAATAGATTAGCGCAGGTGTTGTCGCTGAGCTCGACGATCGCCTTGCACATGTCGGCAACCGACATGGTGCCGGCTGCGAGATTCTGCCGGGCGACCGGCGCGTACTCGAGCAGGTCGGCCTGGCTGTAGGGGATCGTGGCGCTGAGCTGCTCCTCGCCGCGATCGACCCGCGCCAGCACGCAAGCCGCGAGCGAGGCCTTGAAGGTCGAGCACATGACAAAGCGCTCGTCGGCGCGCCAGGCGAGCTTGGCGCCGGTGGCGAGGTTTTCGGCATAGACGCCGATCCGCCCGCCGCTCTCGCGCTCGTAGCTTGCGAGCTCAGGTGGTGCGTCTGCGGCAAGCGCGGGGCCTGCGGCCATCCAGCACAGCGAGGCCAGCACGGAACGACGATCGAGAGTCATGGGAAATCCTTTGAGGCGGGGCCGAGCCTGCCTGATCGATCTCCTCGACGAATCTATGGCAAGGCTTCAGGCAGGCAAAAGAAATTGCCTAGGCGCCGATCCGGCGCAGGGCCTCGGCGATCGTCACGATCGGCATGCCGCGCGTCTGCGCCGCCTTCAATGCGTGGCGCAGCAGCGGCGGCGAGCAGCCATAGGGGCTCGGCTGGTCGACGACATCGTGGCCGTAGAAGATCAGCCAGCCGCCGCTGTCGAGTGCCGCGTCGAAATAGCGATCGAGGCCGCCTTTGTCGATCTCGCAATCGATCAGGGGCGAGGCGCGCAGGAACTGGAGGTCGATCACGTCGCGGTTGACGCCGGGAAGAATGCCGCGCGCGGAGCGGAAGTTTCTTGCGAGCTGCGGCTTGCGCCAGACCGAGGCGAGCCCATAGGGGTAAGCGAAATTCTCCAGCTTGATCTCGGGATCGACGCCTATGAAGTAGCGGCGATTCTGCTCGATCTCGCGCGCCATGGCGGTCTCGTCGAGATCGACCGCGGGCAGGTGCGAGAAGGTATGGCACGCGATCTCGTGTCCGGCCTGGTGCAGTCGCACGATGGCTTCGTTCGACAGCGCGTGCCAGTGGTCCGACGGCCGGTCGATCAGGCTGCCGGCGAGGTAGAACGTGCCGCGCCCGCCATGATCTTCCAGGAGCGATGCGCCGAGGCTAGCTGCGCTGTCGGGCGCGTCATCGAAGGTGAAGCTCACCATCGGGGCATGGGTCGTCAGCCGGTGCGGCGCCGCGCGAAAATGCCGGGCCAGCCGATTGCTCACGCGTCCGTTGACCGCCGACCACACGACCGCATTCCCTGTTTGCCCCGACCTCGTCGACTGAACCATCTGGCCATCGTCCGAGGCAAGGTTAACGCCTGATTAATCCTAACATAAGACGTGCGGTCTTCGCCTAGCGCGCAATCAGCGCGGCCTCCGCATCCGCGGCGAGATAGCTCAGCCAATTCCGGAACAGCGCCGCCGCGGCGCTTCCGGCTGCAATATCGGTGCGCAAAGTCAGTGCGGGCAACTCGCTTGCCAGCGCCGGGTGGCACTGCTGCCGCGCTTTCTTCTCGAAGCGCGCGAGTTTCTCCTCCGTCGCTGCGTCGAAATAGCTCACCGGCACGGCCGGATAGTTCTCGCGCTCGCGCGCGAGGTAGCGACCGATATCGCGCAAGTATTCGCGCTGCAGCGACAGGGCGTCATATTCGGGATGGCCCTGGAAGAACACGAAGCGGCTGGCATATTGCCGGACGAAGATGTCGACGCCGGCCTGAGCCGACCGCGTCAGCACCTGGTAGCCGGCCTGGGTGAGATCGCTTTCGGCGACCTCGTTGAGACGCGAATGCGAAACCTTGAGCGGCGCGGGCGCCGCTCGCGTCAGCGGGTCGCTCGCGATCGCCTCGCAGTTGAAGATGCCGTGACACTTGGCGGGTAGCCGCCGCCGCGCGATGCGATCGAGGTGCAGCACCGCCGCATGCGCGGCGAGGCACGACCAGATCGCCGAGCGCGTGTTGACCTTGGCCCAGTCGATCAGCTCGGTGAGATCGCGCCAGTAGGGCTCCTGGTCGAGCTCGGGCGCAACCGGCTCGGCGCCGGTCACGATCAGCCCGTCGAATCTCTGACGCTTGAGATCGGAAAGATCGGAATATTCGCTCTCGACATGCCACTTCGCTTCCGGCGAGCGCTTGACCGAGGGCAGCGAAAAGCAATGGAAGCGGATGCGGCGCGGGCCGGCCGCGGCCTGCAGCAGCTTCATGAACTGCCGCTCGGTCGCCTTCAGCGCCGGGTCGGGCATGTTGTTGATCAGCCCGATGGTGAGCTCGGCGCCGCCGCGCTCGTGCGCGAAATCCTCCTGCGCCGGCACCAGCGCCGGGCTCGGCACACCCTGATCTCTCTCGATCAAGATGCTCATCGGCGTCGTCGCCTACTCCGCGGCCTGAAGACGCGCCGACGGGCAGGCTTTATCCAGCGCCTGATCGATGTCCTCGATGATATCTGCGGAATGCTCGATGCCGATCGAGAGGCGGATCGTCTCCGGCAGCACGCCGGCGGCGCGCTGCTGCTCGGCCGACATCTGCCGATGCGTGGTCGAGGCCGGATGGCAGGCCAGCGACTTGGCGTCACCGATATTGACGAGGCGCGTGATCAGCTTCAGCGCATCGTAGAAGGTCTTGCCGGCTTCCATGCCGCCCTTGATACCGAAGGTGAACAGCGAGGAGGCGTCGCCGTTCAGATATTTCTGGACCAGCGGGTAATAGGGGCTGTCCGGGAAGCCGGTGTAGTTGATCCAGGCTACGCGCGGATCGCCGCGCAGGAATTCGGCGACCTTGCGCGCATTCGCGACGTGGCGCTCCATGCGCAGCGCCACGGTCTCGATGCCCTGGAGCAGCAGGAAGGCGTTAAACGGCGACAGCACCGAGCCCATGGTGCGCTGATAGACGCTGCGCGCGCGCTCGATATAGGCGGTCCGGCCGAATCGCTCGGCATAGACGAGGCCATGATAGGAGGCGTCCGGCTTGTTGTAGGCCGGGAAGCGATCGGCGTGCTTGGCCCACGGGAAGTTTCCGGAATCGACGATGGCGCCGCCCAGCGTAGTACCGTGACCGCCCAGAAACTTGGTCAGCGAATGCACGGCGATGTCGGCGCCGTAGTCGAACGGCTTGAGCAGGATCGGGGTCGCGACCGTATTGTCGACGATCAGCGGCACGCCATGCGCATGCGCGATTCTGGCGAGGGCCTCGATGTCGCAGACATTGCCGGCGGGATTGCCGATCGTCTCGGCGAACACCGCGCGGGTGTTTTCGTCGATCAGCTTTTCGATCGCCTCGGGCTTGTCGCTCTCGGCGAAGCGGCCGGTGATGCCCTGGCGTGGAAGGATATGGGAGAGCAGGGTGTGCGTGGTGCCATAGAGCTGCGGCACCGAAACGATGTTGCCGCCGTGATCGGCGACGTTGACGAAAGCGAAATGCAGCGCGGCCTGGCCGGTCGCGACCGCGAGCGCGCCGACGCCGCCTTCGAGCTGGCTGATGCGTTTCTCCAGCACGGCGCTCGTCGGATTGGCGATGCGGCTGTAACGAAAGCCCTCGGCCTCGAGATTGAAGAGCGCTGCGCCATGATCGGCGCTGTCGAAGGCATAGGCTGCGGTCTGGTAGATCGGCACCGCGACTGCGTGCGTGGTCGCTTCGGGTTCGTAGCCGGCGTGAATAGCGATCGTCTCGTTGCGCATCGTCCACCTCCGAGTGGGGCGGGCCGCACTTATTGGCCTGAAAAGCGATGTGCGTTGGCCGCCGTCCTCGTGTTAGAGGCGGGTGGTAAAGCGGGCAATAATTCGCCTAGAGATCGATGAAGTAACCCTAACGGTTGTTGGCGAATTGGCTAAAATTTGAGACAAATTGGGTTAGTGAATTGTGTGCAGGGTTGGCGTCGCGTGGTGCGCTGCTTTCCCTTCTCCCCTTGTGGGAGAAGGTGGCGCGAAGCGCCGGATGAGGGGTATCTATCCATACGGCGACGTGAGTTCGCGAAGAGAGACCCCTCACCTGTCTCACACAAGGGGAGAGGGTAAGATGCGCCTTACCCTCCAACCGCCCGGCGCACCTGCTCGCCGATCTGCGACAGCACGAGCTGCGCCTGCGGCAGGATCGCGCCCATGGCATGGAAATTGTGAACCATGCCGTCATGGCAGACATGTTCGACCACAACGCCCGCGGCGAGCAGCTTGCGTGCATAGGCATTGCCTTCGTCGCGCATCGGGTCGAACTCGGCGGTGTGGATGATCGCTGTCGGCAGTCCGGCGAGCCGCGTCGCGCGCAGCGGCGAGATGCGGGGATCGGCGGCGTTGATGCCGTCGGGAAGATAGTCGGCGAGGTCGGCTTCGATCGTGACGCGATCGATCAGATGTCCCTCGGCAAAGGCCTCGCGCGAAGGCGAGGTCTCCTCGAAATCCAGCACCGGGCAGATCAGGCATTGCGCGACGATCGAGAGACCTGCGTTCCGCAGCGCCTCCTGGCACACGATCGCTGCGAGTGTGGCGCCCGCGGAATCGCCGCCGACCACGAGCCGTTCGGCATCGATGCCGAGCACCGGCGCTTCTCGCGCGACCCATTCTGTCGCGGCGATGGCGTCATCAACGGCGGCAGGGAATTTATGCTCGGGCGCGAGCCGGTAGTCGATCGAGACCAGCCGGCAGCCGGTGGCATGGGCGAGCGCCGCGGCAATGCGGTCGTGCGTCGAAATGCTTCCGGCGACCAGCCCGCCGCCATGGAAGAAGACAAACCCAGGCGCGCGCTCACCCGCGCTCGCCGGCGTGTAGAGGCGATAGGGGAGGCTCCCGGCAGGACCGGGCAGCGTTCCGTCGGAGGCCGTCACATCCGGCGCCTCGGCGCGCGCAAACTGCATCAGCTTCGCCAGCGACTGCCGCCGTGCCTCGACGCTCGGCCGGCTTCGCGCCTGCGGCGCGGCCGCGGCCATCATGGTCAACAAACGCTTTGCGAGCGGATCAAGCGGCATGGGGCACTCCGTAACGTAGCCGCACTATAGCCGGTTTGTTCCAGTAATTGATGCGGGTTGGCGTCGCTGTTTAGCCTCCAGCGGAGGGTGCAGTTCCCCGCAGCAAATCATTTAGGAATTGGGGACAATAGTGGCGCCGAATGCGGCATCACGCCAGGGGAGGCCGGTCATGGCCGAGATCAAGAAGCCCATCGAATATTCGCCGAGCTGGACCTTCTTCGAGGGCGCATGGCATGACGGCAACGTGCCGATCATGGGCCCGCGCACGCATGGCGCCTGGCTCGGCTCGGTCGTATTCGACGGCGCGCGCGCATTCGAGGGCGTCGCGCCGGACCTCGACCGCCACGTCGCCCGCGCCAATCAATCCGCGATCAATTTCGGCCTGAAGCCGGTGGTCGACACCGACACCTGGCTCGCGCTCGCGCGCGACGGGCTGGCGCGCTTCGCGCCGAATGCCGAGCTCTATATCCGTCCGATGTACTGGGCGCAGAACGGAAGCGGCGGCGGCGTGCTGTTCGACCCCGAGTCCACCAATTGGTGCCTGTGCATCTACGAGGCGCCGATGCCGAAACCCGTCGGCAACGCCATCACGCTGTCGCCGTTCCGCAGGCCGACTGCGGAATGCGCTCCGGTCGAGGCGAAAGCTGCCTGTCTCTATCCGAACAATTCGCGCGCGCTCGCGGAAGCTGCCTCGCGCGGCTTCCAGAACGCGCTGATGCTGGACATGCTCGGCAACGTCGCGGAGTTCGGCAATTCGAACGTGTTCATGGCGAAGGACGGCGTGGTCTATACGCCGGTGCCGAACGGCACGTTCCTGAACGGCATCACGCGGCAGCGCGTCATCAGCCTCCTCCGCGCCGACGGCGTCACCGTGGTCGAGAAGACGCTGCGCTATTCCGATTTCGTCACCGCCGACGAGATCTTCTCCTCGGGCAATTTCGCCAAGGTCGCTCCCGTCATCCGCATCGATGACCGCGAGCTGAAGCCGGGCCCGTTCTACACCAAGGCGCGCAAGCTCTACTGGGACTTTGCGCATGCGATGAAGCTGGCGGCGTAGGTGCCATATACTCCGTCATTGCGAGCGCAGCGAAGCAATCCAGAATCTTTTCGCGGAGACACTCTGGATTGCTTCGCTGCGCTCGCAATGACGAGGTTGGGGCGACGCCCAGTATGACGGCGGAGAAACGAGGAGCAAGCGGCCCACCTTGTGCTGGCCGCCCGCCTCACGGACCGTACAGCACGAGTTCCGTGTCCGTGAGATCGGCGAGCTGCGGCCGGTGCGGACCCTTGAAATATTTGCGGCCGCGCCGGTCGCTGTAGATGCCGACGAGGCCGCGAATCGGGCCGTTGGAATCGACGATCACCGAGACCTTGCCGAGCCGCAGCAACAGCCGGCCGATACGGCCGGCACAGGCGACGTATTCTGCGGTGTCCCTGCAGTAGATCAGCCGCATCGCCGGTGGCGCGACGAAGCCGCGGCGGATCCGCACCGCCTGCAGGATGAACGGGAAGGTGCCCTGCGGCGTGCGGCAGACCACGCTGAGGCAGTTGTAGCGCGCGTGCCGCCTCAACAGTTCGGTCTCGTCTTCGGACAGCCCCTCGATCTGCTTGGCGTGTGGCGAAATGACCTCGATCTTGCTCCATCGCGGCGGGCGCGTCAGTGCCGGGACGGAGAAGAACATGCCGCCGGAATAGGCACGGAATCCCTGCGTCTCGATGATCGGCCAGGTCCACACCGCCGGACTGATGTTGAGATAGGTCACGTCCTTGTGCCGCTGCGCGATCTTGGTCAGCAGCGGCGCGTAGTTGCGATACGCGGGGTCGACATACCAGCTCGAGAGATTGCACTGGATGGCGGTCTCCTCGCCGATCTTCCGCGCGGTGTAGATCAGCAACAGCACCCCGACGGGTGTGCCGTTGTCGTCGAGCATGTAGCCGAAGCGCGGATAGCCCTCCGGCACAGGGCGGAAGGCCTGCCGGCGCAGGCCCTGGATCCAATAGTTGCGCGAGCGGCCGACAAAGCCGCGCGTCAGCAAGTCCGCAATCGCCTCGACGTCGGACTCAGTGATCTCGCGGCATCGGACCTTGGTGTGGATCACGCTCGTCTTGCCCGTGGAAATGGTAAGCCTCGTTGCTTTAGCGCCAACCCTCGCCATGGGCATCGGCCGGAACGTGCGGCTGCATGCCCATGATGTTCCGCACCTTGGTGGGCCAGGCGGAGAGATCGGTGCCATGGGTGTGGAACATGGCGACCGCGAGCCGGTCCATGCCGAAGGCGACGCAGCCGGTGTGGGCGGGTTCGCCATTGGCGTCCTGGATGCCCCAGGTGGTGCCGAAATGCTCCCGATGATAGTTGAAGCTCATGCACGCGGTCGGCTGTTCTTCCGAACGCAGCGGAATCAGGAGCTCGAACTTGAGCTGCTGCTGCTTCTGGCTCACCGCCTTCATCTGGCCGACGCGGCCGAAGAAGGGATCGCTGGCATAGTCGACGCGGAAGGTCAGGCCGAGGTCGCAGGCGATCGCCTGCGCGCGCACCATCCAGCGCTCGCGGAAATCGGCGACGTCGTCGGGGCTGCCGATGCAGACATATTCGCGCATCCGGAACGATTGCAGCCGGTCGAGATGCTTCGATGGCTCGCGGCGGAAGCAGTCGGCGGCGACGTCGAAGCGCAGGCCGCCCTTCGGCAGCTGGCCGCGGCTCGCCGCGATCGGATAGACGGGATAGCAGGCGGCCGGCGACAGCACGAGGTCGGCCGCGGAGAGCGAGGTGGTCCAGTCACCGCCGGCATCGAAGCGGCTCACCGCGGCGTTGATCTCGCGCTCGGTGCCGTGCAGGCCGCAGACGCAGCCGAGCAGGTTCGGAAAGCTCTTGAGATAGCCGGACTTCTCGAGCTGGGCGCGGCTCATCACCGGCGGGAAGCGCATCACCTCGGTGCCGGCCTCGCGATGGTTCGTGATCAGCGTGCCGAGCCGCTCGACGACGCCCTCATAGAGCGCGGTGCGCGCGTAGACGCCATCCGAGCCCATGCGGTGGAACAGGGTGTCGGCGAGGTGATCGAGCGGATCGGCGATCTGCGGCGCGGTCTCGGGGGAATTGGGAAGAACGGCAATATTCATGGATGCGAGTCCTGCTATCTCAAATTGTTTTTGTTGGTCGCGAAGGCTTGTTAGTCCCTAAGGCTTGCCGGCACGCCGCTCATCAGCGTCGATGTCGCGGCATTGGCGAGGATGCGGTCATTGTTGATCATGATCGGCGACGACAGCACGTCGCGCAGGTGACGGCCCATGGTGAACTCGCCGTCGTTGCGATAGCCCGAGAGGCCCGTGGTGCGCATCGCATGCATCACGGTCTCGACCGCGAGCTCGGAAGCCTGGACCTTCAGGAGCGTGATCGAGGACTGGAAGTCGAGCGAGCTCAGTGCGCGCTCGTCATGCTCGGCGCGGGCGAAGGCGTCGACATTGGCAGCGATCAGCGCGCGCAGCTTGGCGAGCGACATTTTCGCGGCGGTGAAGTGCGCTGCGGCGGGAGGCATCTGCCCGCCCGCGCCGCGCGCCGCCTTGCGGACGAAGGCTTGTGCGCGCGTCACGGCTGCGGCCGCGATGCCGGCCCAGGCCGACGACCAGCACAGATGCGCGAATGGCGTCATGGTCTGAGCGTGAATCTTGTCATAGGATTCGGGAAAAACGCGGTCGCTGGGGCAGTCCACTTTCAGCTCGAAGCCGGTCGAGCAGGTGCCGCGCATGCCGAGCGTTTCCCAGCCCAGCGTACGCTTCAGCGAATAGTCGTCCTTGGCGAGCGCCAGCAGCACCTGGTCGGATGCGGCGGCCTCGGTGGCGCGGCGGGCTATGGTGACGAGGCCGTCGGCCTCGGCGCCGTAGGAGATCACGGTGGCGTCGCGCACGAGCGAGACGGTATCGCCGGCGTGGTCGACGGCGGCCGCGCTGGCGCGGATATTGCCGCCGTTCTGGCCTTCGGTGGTGGAGGAGGCGAGCAGCCACTGGTCGCGGGCGACCCGGCGCATCATGGTTTCCATCCAGGGGATACCGTGGCCGTGCCTGACGACGCAGGCGACCTTGGTCTGGTGCATCGCATAGATCATCGCGGTCGAGGCGCAGGCGCGCCCGAGCGTGTAACAAATATCGGTGACATCGTAGATCGAGGCACCAAACCCGCCGTACTCGACGGGGATCATGACGCCGAGCAGCTTCTGCTCGCGCGCAATTTCAAAAGCCTTGTAGGGGAAGCGGGCGTCGCGATCGACGCCCTCGGCGTCAGCGGCGGCTGCCGCGGCGGTCTTGGCCGCGCGCTCGACCAGCGAGGGGCCCTGTTCGAGAAAGCTTGCTTGCGCGTCGTCGATAGATTGAAGGACCGCTTCACGCACGTTCATGCTCGTCCGCCTCTCCATTTCGCCGTTCGAGATCACCCGCCATCATTTGCGATGCAGCCAGCGATCATCCGACAATCTTTGCTTGTGATGTGAGGCTACGGATTTAATTCAAATTCGTCGATGAAATAGAGGGTAAACGAACCCCAATTCCGAACGGACAGTTAAAGTCCGGTTGTTCGCATCACCGAGATTTCGGCCAACGCGTTAGGACTCTGGAAGCGGCCTGATTTTTAGACAATCTGAGTCATCGTTTACTAAGAAACGCGAAGTAATGGTCGCGCCCATTGCGGGATCGGCCGCCCCTGCCCATCGTAGCCGGCAGTCCGGTCCGACATTGATAGACAGATGGGAATTTGCCGATGCAAGCCTTCGATACCGACATGCGCAATCGCATCATCAAGCTGGTGAAGGGCATCCTCGAACAGAATTCGCTTTCCGCTGACGTCGCCCCGTCGGCGAAGCTCGTCGACGTCGGCCTGACCTCGATGGACATGGTCAACCTGATGCTGGGCGTCGAAGCCGAGTTCGACTTCACCATCCCGCAGTCCGAGATCACCCCGGAGAATTTCCAATCCGTCGAGACGCTGGAGCGGATGGTCGCGATCCAGCTGCAGCCGGCGACGGCGGCTTGAGCCATGGGCTCTACTGCTCTCCGACGTCGTCCCGGCGCAGGCCGGGACCCATACCGCGGAATCTATCGATAGCGACTGGTAGTAGTACCGAACGACTAGTCTTCGCCAAACCACGCCCTGTGGTTATGGGTCCCGGCCTGCGCCGGGACGACATCGAATGTGCGGCGAGCGCTTTGCGCCTCTTACAGCGTTGGCGTCTAGGCCCCCCCAACCCCCGTTCCAAAACCGCCGCAAAGCTGGCATAGCTTCTCCGCGGGATGGCATATCGCGAACGGGGTGGAGCAGGCATGACGCAGGCGGTATTGGGCATCATCGGCGGCTCCGGCATCTACGACCTGCCGGGTCTCGAAGGCGCACACGAAGAGGTGATCAAGAGCCCCTGGGGCGAGCCGTCGGCGCCGTTGCGGCGCGGGACCATCGCGGGCCTGCCGATCGTGTTCCTGCCGCGCCATGACAAGGGCCACCGGCTGTCGCCCTCCGACATCAACTACCGCGCCAATATCGACGTGCTGAAGCGCGCCGGCGTCACGGATCTGGTGTCGCTGTCGGCCTGCGGCTCGTTCAAGGAGGAACTGCCGCCCGGCACCTTCGTTCTCGTCGACCAGTTCGTCGATCGCACCTACAAGCGCGAGAGCTCGTTCTTCGGCAGGGGCTGCGTCGCGCATGTGTCGATGGCGCACCCGGTCACGCCGCGCCTGCGCATTCATCTGGCGGCCGCGGCCGAAGCCGAGGGCATCGCGATCGCCCGCAGTGGTACCTATGTCTGCATGGAGGGACCGCAATTCTCGACCCTTGCAGAAAGCATGACCTACAAGACGCTCGGTTACTCCGTGATCGGCATGACAAACATGCCCGAGGCGAAGCTCGCCCGCGAGGCGGAGATTTGCTACGCCACGGTTGCGATGGTGACGGATTTCGATTGCTGGCATCCCGACCATGATGCCGTCACCGTGCAGGACATCATCCGCATGCTGACCTCGAACGCCGACAAGGCCAAGGCGCTGGTGGCGCGGTTGGCCAAGGAGTTTCCGCGCGAGCATGAGCCGTGCCCGATCGGCTCGGACCGCGCACTCGACACCGCGCTGATCACGGCGCCCGAGGCCCGCGATCCGGAGCTGCTCCGGAAGCTCGATGCGGTGGCGGGGCGCGTGCTGCGGGGCTGAGACGAAAGGCAGAATGCCATGAAGGTCGACGGTAAGCATTTTCGCAGCATCTGGCGCGAGCGCGACGGCTGGTCTGTCGGCGCGATCGACCAGCGCAGGCTGCCGCATGAATTCGTCATCGCACGGCTGACGTCGTGCGAGGATGCGGCGGTCGCCATCCGCGACATGCTGGTGCGCGGCGCGCCCTTGATCGGCGCCACCGCGGCCTACGGCATGGCGCTCGCCATGCGCGAGGACAGCTCCGATGCCGGCCTGAAGCGCGCCTACGAGACGCTGATCGTGGCGCGGCCGACTGCGATCAATCTGAAATGGGCGCTGGACGAGATGCGCGCGACGCTTGCGCCGATCGATCCTCTGGAACGGGCCGAGGCCGCCTATGCGCGTGCCGACGAGATCGTCGAACAGGACGTCGAGATCAACCGCGGCATCGCCGCCAACGGCCTGCAGCTGATCGAGGCGATCGCGGCGAAGAAGCCGGGCGAGACGGTCAACGTGCTGACCCATTGCAATGCCGGCTGGCTCGCGACCGTCGACTGGGGCACGGCGACCGCGCCGATCTACCTCGCGCATGAGCGCGGCATCAAGATCCATGTCTGGGTCGACGAGACCCGCCCGCGCAACCAGGGTGCCTCGCTCACCGCCTGGGAACTCGGTCATCACGGCGTGCCGCACACCGTGATCCCCGACAACACCGGCGGCCATCTGATGCAACACCGCATGGTCGACCTTGCCATCGTCGGCACCGATCGTGTCGCCGCCAATGGCGATGTCTGCAACAAGATCGGCACGTACCTCAAGGCGCTCGCCGCCCACGACAACGGCGTGCCGTTCTATGTCGCACTGCCGTCGCCGACGATCGATTTCGCCGTCAATGACGGCATCAAGGACATTCCGATCGAGCAGCGCAGCGGGGTGGAGGTCACCGACATGACCGGTCGCACCGCCGATGGCCGGCTGGAGACGGTCCGCATCGTGCCGGAGGGGTCGCCGGTTGCGAACTACGCCTTCGACGTCACGCCGGCGCGGCTCGTCACCGGTCTCATCACCGAACGCGGCGTGCTGAAGCCGGATCGCGCCTCGCTCGCAGCCGCATTCCCGGAACGGATCGCGGCTGCGGCGGAATAGTTAATTCGTCAAAGCGATATCGAGCCACACCGTCATTGCGAGCGCAGCGAAGCAATCCAGAATCCCTCCGCCGAGACGGTCTGGATTGCTTCGCTGCGCTCGCATTGACGAGTTTTGGTGAAGCAGCGCGTGACCATCTACATCCCTCACCCTGAGGAGCCGCGCCTGCGCGGCGTCTCGAAGGGTGAGGGGTACGAGCGGGCCTTATCCTTTCGAGACGCGCGCAAGAGCGCGCTCCTCAGGATGAGGGACTGGCAGTGTCGCGCTTGTCCTGACTAACGAAGGCTAAGCCCCGTCGCCGCTTCGAGCTCGGCGATGGCCTGCGCGCCGCTGGTGACCTTGATCGTGGTCATGCCCATCTCGCGCGCGGGCTTGAGATTGACGCCGAGATCGTCGAGATAGACGCAAGTTTTCGGATCCACCTTCAGCGTCTCGACCATCATCCGGTAGATACGCGGGTCGGGCTTGCGCAGACCAGTCTTGGCGGACTCGATCACGTGATCGAACAGCGCCATCACCTCGGCGACATAGAGCGTGCGCCCGGTGAGGCTGCCGATCGCGTTGGCGGGCAAATTGTTGGTGATGCAGCCGGTCTTGAACGTCGCCTTGATGCGCTTCAAGGCCTCGACCATCTCGGGGCGCAGATCGCCCTGGAGCAGCGGCAGCACATCGCGGCCGCGGACCTCGGCGCCGAGCGCGAGCGATTCCGCGGCGAACAGCTTATCGAAGGTCTCGATATCGACCTCGGCGCGCTCGAACCTGGCCCAGGCATTTTCCAGATGATTGGCGGCATTGGTGCGCCGGATGATGTCGGCGGGCAGACCCCGTTCGGTCTCGAAACGCGTGAACGCCTCGAACGGCGAGCTCGTCAACACGCCGCCAAAATCAAAGATCACCGCCCCGATCGCCACTGTCCCACCCTCGTTAATTCGTGCCAAGATAGCTGACAAGACGGCTAGCACGCGCTATGGGCAAGGGCCAGACCGAAGCCATGTCGGGCCTTCGCCGATCGACCGCCCAAATGCCATCCCACAAGACATGTTCCCATGACAAAGTTCGCGACGTTCATTGCAGGTGCACTGCTGCTCACGACGCCCGCCCACGCCATCGTCGGCGGCGGCACACCGCAGGCCGAAGGCGTGGCGCGTGCCGTCGTCACCATCGTCGGCTCGCGCGGTAATTTCTGCACCGGTAGCCTGATCGCACCAAAACTGGTGCTGACGGTGGCGCACTGCGTGCAGCCCGGTGCCGACTACAAGGTCGTCGACTACGGCGCCGACGGTAAGCCGCAACTGATGAACGTCCGCATCGTCGCGATTCATCCGAACTTCAACATGCAGGCGATGCAGGCGCATCGCGCCACCGCGGACGTTGCGCTGCTGCAACTGGAAATTCCACTCAAGGGAAAATCGACGGTGCCGGTCGGCGCGCCGCAAATTCCAATCCAGGTCGGCAGCCGCTTCACGATCGCCGGTATGGGTGTCACCACGCGCGGTGACGGCAAGAGCGGCGGTGTCACGCGGGTGGCGGGCCTCGTTGCAACAGGTCAGCCGGGAACGCTCCAGATCCGGCTGGTCGATCCCGTAACCAACGGTGTTCGCGACGGAATCGGCGCTTGCACCGGTGATTCCGGCGGCCCCGTATTCGAAGACAAGCCGAACGGGCCCGTGATTGTCGGCGTCGTTAGCTGGTCGACCGGGCCGAATGGCGCCGCCGGCTGCGGTGGACTGACCGGCGTCACACCGCTCACGCTCTATCGCGACTGGATCTTGCAGACCGCGCGGAGCTGGGGTGCGATGCTGTGATTTGATCGCGACTTGATCTATGCCATTTTGAAGCGGAAGCACGATCGGTGAGGATGCCGATCGCGGAGGAAACGCGCCGTCCGGTCAAGGGCGGTCCAAAACAAGCAAGGCATAGAAGCAACAATGAATGTCGCTGTTCGCAGTCACGCCACGACCAAACAGGCCTCGGAACATTTCGACGTGCTGATCGTCGGTGCCGGCATCTCCGGCATCGGCAGCGCCTATCACCTCACCAAGCAGCTCCCCGGTACCAGCTTCGTCGTTTTGGAGACACAGGCGTCGTTCGGTGGCACCTGGATCACGCATCGTTATCCCGGCATCCGCTCCGACAGCGATCTCCACACTTTCGGCTATCGCTTCAAGCCCTGGGTCGGCCCGCCGATCGCGACCGCCGAAGAGATACTCGCCTATATGAACGAGGTGATCGAGGACAACGGTCTCGATAAGCACATCCGCTACGGACACAGGATCAATTCCGCGAGCTGGTCGAGCGAGCAAAATCTCTGGACCATCGAAGCGACAACGACCGACACCGGCGAGGCCAGGACCTTCACCGCGAACTTCCTCTGGATGTGCCAGGGTTACTATCGCCATTCCGAGGGCTACACGCCGGAATGGAAAGGCATGGACCGCTTCAAGGGCCGTATCGTCCATCCGCAAACCTGGCCGGATGATCTCGATCTCTCTGGCAAGAAGGTGGTCGTGATCGGTTCGGGCGCGACCGCGGCGACTTTGGTGCCGAACATTGCGGATGCTTGCGCGCATGTCACCATGCTGCAGCGCTCGCCGACCTATTTCCGGCTCGGCCGCAACGCCATCGAGATCGCCGAGGAGCTGCGCAGGCTTCAGGTCGACGAAGAGTGGATCCACGAGATCGTCCGCCGCAAAATCTTGTTCGAGCAGGATGCCTTTACGAAACTCTGCGTGGCCAAGCCCGATCATGTGAAGAAGGAGCTGATCGATCAGATCCGCGCGGTGCTCGGTCCCGACTACGACGTCGAGACGCACTTCACGCCATCGTATCGGCCGTGGCGGCAGCGGATCGCCTTCGTGCCCGATGCCGATCTGTTCAAGGGCATTGCCAGCGGCAAGGCATCCGTCGTCACCGACGAGATCGAGTGCTTCGTCGAGAACGGCATCCAGCTCAAGTCAGGCAAGCTGCTCGAGGCCGACGTCATCGTGACCGCGACCGGCTTCAACCTTGCAGCCCTCGGCGACATCGCCTTCGAGATCGACGGCAAGCCGCTCGCCTTCGGCGACACCGTCACCTATCGCGGCATGATGTTCACGGGCGTGCCGAACATGGTCTGGGTGTTCGGCTATTTCCGCGCGAGCTGGACGTTGCGCGTCGATCTCGTCGCCGACTTCGTCTGCCGGCTGCTCGGCCACATGAAGGACAAGGGCGCGAACAAGGTCGAGGTCCGCTTGCGGCCAGAGGATCACAACATGCCGATCCTGCCGTGGATCGATCCGGAAAATTTCAACCCCGGCTACATGATGCGCAACATGGCCCTGTTGCCCAAGCGCGGTGATAAGCCGGAATGGGAGCACAGCCAGGACTACTGGACCGAAAAGGACGAGATCCCGAAGACGGATCTGGATGACAAGGCGTTTGTCTACGGGTGAGGTGCGGTAGAGATCGCCGGGGCGACACTGGCTATTGGGCAATCGGCTCGCTCGCTGTCGTCCTGGCGAAAGCCGGGGCCGATTACCCAGGACAATGTTGTGGCGCGAGCCGGCAGCCGTGCGGCTTTGAATGTCAGGCCATTGATGTGAACCCCCGTCCACATTGATGGATCTGCATATCGCGTTGCGTGCGCAGAACGGGAATTCAGCGCTGCAAGACCGTGGCGTGGTTGCAACATGGCCATTTGAATCTGCCTCGGTTGTGAGCCAAATGGAGGCATCGGGTGCGGTCGGAGTTTCACACGCAGGCCTCATGACTTAAGTTCCGCCGCGAAAGCGTGGGAATGGGGAAGTCGTGTGAACGGCGGGTGGCTATCGAAGCGGCAGGGCCAGCTACGCCGATATGGCGCCGTGTCCTTCGCCGCCGCGTCCTCGGTCCTCGCAATTATGATCGGCCTCACCCTGTCGACGACGGCAGCGCAGGCGCAATGCGTCCCCGATCCGGCGTCGAGCGGTCAGACCGTCACCTGCAGCGGCACCGACGCCAACGGCTTTCAGGCCGGGGTCGGCGTCGATAGCCTCACCGTCAACGTGCTCTCCGGGGCCACCGTGCTCGACAACGGCACGGCGTCGGTCGGCCTCAACGATTCCAACACTGTCACCAACAACGGGACGTTGTCGGCCGGCTCCGGCCTGATCGGCATCAGTGTGGGGAATTCCAGCACCGTGACCAACAACAGCGCCATCACGGTGCTTGGCAACGGTGCGGGCATCTCCGCGCAGGATCACAACATCATCGCCAATGCCGGGACGATCACCACGGGTGATGGCGGCGCAGCGATCTCGGTCCATAACAACAACGCCGTCAGCAACGGCGGCGCGCTGTCGGTCGGAGCATCGGGCGCAGGCATCTTCACGGGCCAGAACAACACGGTGACCAACGCCGCGGGTGGCACGATCACCGGTCTCGACGACTCCAGGGGTATTTGGGTTTTCGGCAGCTCGACCGCGACGAATGCCGGCGCGATCATAGTCGGCGCCTCCTCTTCCGGGTTCACCGGCGGCATTCTCGCGATCAGCGACAATAACGCCGTCACGAATACGGCCACGGGCCATATTTCGGTCGGCCAGAACGCCACCGGCATCCTCATGCAGGGTAATCTCGAAACCGTCAGCAATTTCGGCGCTATCACAGGCAGCGATTTTGCAACGGGCATTTCAGTTCAGGGAAGCCATGCCACGATCAGCAACAACGGCACCATATCCGTTGGCGGCTCCGGCATCGCTTTTTCCGGCTCGTCGAGCACCATCACGAACAACGGCCGGATTACGGGGGGCGATGGCGCGCAAGGCATCACCGCGTTGGGCGACGACGTCGTCGTGATCAACAACGGAACGATTTCCGTCGGCGCCTCCAGCAACGGTATCTCCGTGTCCACGACTTCGGCGAGCAACCAGATCGTCAATACCGGCACTATCAATGTCGGGGCCGGAAGCGTAGGCATCAGCACTCTCGGCAGCGTCAGCGTCTTCAATTCCGGAACCATCAACGCCGCCGCGGCGGGTGCGCTGGCGATCGATTTGTGCGGCTGCAGCACCAACGTGCTTACACTCGGCCCCGGCAGCGTGATCAACGGCCAGGTGCTCGCCTCCGGCACCGACACGTTCCAGCTCGGCGGTATCGGCAAGGATACGTTCAATCTCAGCCTGATAGGCGGCCAGTACACCGGCTTCTCGACCTTCAACAAGGTCGGCAGCTCGACCTGGACGGTGACGGGCGTCGGCAACCAGAACTGGAGCGTGCTCGGCGGAACGCTTCTGCTCGCCGGCACCATCAACGGCATTGTGAGCGTCGCCGCGGGTGGCACGTTCGGCGGTGTCGGCACGGTCGGCACGACCACCGTCAATGGTGGCGTATTGGCGCCGGGCAATCCGACGGGAACGCTGACCGTCTCCGGCAATCTCTCGCTCGCGAGTGCGTCGCGCTACATGGTGCAGGTTTCCGGCGCGAGTAACGGCCTTGCGGTCGTGACCGGAACGGCGACGCTCGGCGGCGCGACCGTCGTCGTCGTTCCGACCGGCTCGATCGCGAAGCACTACGCGATCCTGAATGCGGCGACGCTTCCCGACACGTTCAACCCGGTCGTCACCGGGCTCTCGTCAAACCTGAGGGCCACTCTCAGCTACGATCCCAACAACGTCTTTCTCGATCTCGCGCTGAGTTACGGCGGAGGCCTCAACGTCAATCAGCGGAACGTCGCAAACGCGCTGACGGCCGTTTTCAACAGCACCGGCAGCCTGCCCGTCGCGCTCGCGAACCTCACGCCCGCCGGCCTGACGCAAGCCTCGGGCGAGCCTGCGACGGGATCGCAGCAGACCACGTTCAACGCGATGAACCAGTTCCTCGGCCTGCTGACCGACGTGTTCGGCTCGGGGCGCGGCGGCACGTCCGGCGCGACGCCGTTCGCCGAGGAGACGAGCGCGAACGCCTATGCCGCGACCGGCAGGAGCGCGCGCGATGCCCTTGCTTCGATCACTCGCAAGGCGCCGCCGGTAAATTTCGTGCAGCGCTGGGATGTGTGGGCGGCCGGCTACGGGGGCTCGCAGACCACCGACGGCAACGCGGCGCTCGGCTCGAACAACACCACCAGCAGCATCTACGGCACCGCCGTCGGCCTCGACTATCGCATCTCGCCGTCGACGCTCGCCGGCTTTGCGCTTGCCGGCGGCGGCACCGGTTTTGCCGTGAACGGGCTCGGCTGGGGACGCTCCGACCTGTTCCAGGCCGGCGCCTTCGTGCGTCACACGACCGGACCGGCTTATCTCTCGGCAGCATTGGCCTACGGCTGGCAGGACGTGACGACCAATCGCACGCTCACCGATGCCGGCTCCAACCAGCTGCGTGCGCAATTCAATGCCAACGCCATCTCGGGCCGCATCGAGGGCGGCTATCGCCATGCGACACAGTGGATCGGTCTCACGCCCTATGCCGCGCTTCAGGCCACCATGTTCAGCCTGCCGAACTATGCCGAGACTGCCGTGGTCGGCAGCAACGCCTTTGCGCTCAACTACGCCGCCAAGAGCGTGACCGATACCCGCACCGAGCTGGGCTTTCGCGCCGACAGATCGTTCGCGGCCGCCGGCGGCCTGCTCACGCTGCGCGGCCGTGCCGCCTGGGCGCATGATTTCAATTCGGACCGCAGCGTCAGTGCAGTGTTCCAGACGCTGCCCGGATCGGCCTTCGTCGTGAACGGCGCCGCACAGGCGCGCGATTCCGCATTGACCACGGCGTCGGCGCAAATGAGCTGGATGAACGGCTGGTCCGCGGTGCTGACTTTCGAGGGCGAGTTCTCGGCTGTCACCCGCTCCTACGCCGGCAAGGGCGTCGTGCGCTACGCGTGGTAGGGCGCGGCCTGGAGGGCCCTCCAGGGCAGGGTAAGTATCACCGCTTCGGCTGCGGCGGCTTGCGGGGAGGGCGCGGGGCGGGGGCACCTTGCGGATCGAACTTGCCGGTCATCTTGTTCGCGGCCTCGCTGATATCGAGCAGGGTTTTGCGGCCATCCTCGATGAAGCTCGCCGATTTCTTCTTCATGGTATCGGCGAGCTCGCGCAATCCCTGCACCTTCTCGAACAGCTCGTCGGCCTTGCCGTCGACGAAACCGGGCACCGTGCCCTCGATTTTCGTGACCGCCTTGTCGAAGCCTGCAAAGGCGCTGTCGACCTTGGCCATGACCGAATCGATCTCGTCGCCCTTGCCCTTGAGATCGGCGGTGTAGTCCTCGAACGTGCGCAAGCCGTCCTTGATCGCAGGGGAGTTGGCAACGATCATGCGGTCGACACTGTGCAGGGTCTCAACGATGGATTCGGCGTCGCTGAGATCAGCGATCAGCACCGGGATGCCATCCGAATCCACCGGCACCGGCGGCGCCGAGGGCGCGCCGCCGATCAGCGAGATCGCGGCAACGCCCGTGAGGCCCTGGAACTCGATGCCGGCCACCGTGTCCTTGCGGATCGGCGCGTTGTTGTCGAGCATCACGAGCGCCACGATCCGGCGCGGTTTGTCCAGCTTGATCGACAGGATCTGGCCCGCGGGAACGCCGTCGAAATTGACCGGACCACCGCGGCGCAGGCCGCTGGCAGATCCGCCTTCGAACACGACGCGCAACTGGCTGCGGCTTTGGATGCTGCGCCATTTCTGCACGCCGAGCAGGCCGCCGAACGCCACGGCGATCGCCGCCAGCGTCGCCGTTCCGATTACCAGATTGCTCGCGCGTGCCATGCAGCCCGATTTTACGGTCAAACCGGGTAAGTTGGAAGAACCTCGATACCGGACGCGGTCTATTGGTCATGGAAAGTAGGGCGGGTTAGTGAAGCGTAACCCGCCACTGTCTTGAGCGGCCATTGCGCGAATTGGCGGATTACGCTGCGCTAATCCGCCCCACGATCCCTCACGCGACCTCAATGTCCCGCCGCGCGCTTTGCCGCGGCATTGTTCAGGACGATCAGGGCATCGACCGCAACGCCGGTCTTTGTATTGATCAGGAACGGATTGATGTCGATCGAAGCGATCCGGTCGCCGGCATCCGCGATCAGGTTGGAGAGACCGACCAGCGCCTTTACGGCCGAGGCTTCATCCAGCTTCGGCCTGCCGCGATAGCCGCGCATCTTGATGCCAGCTTTGGTGCGGCCGATCACGAGCTTCGCCTCAGCCGCGTCCAGCGGCGCACCGGCGAGCGCCACGTCCTTCATCAGCTCGATGTCGATGCCGCCGGTTCCGAACAGCACGACCGGACCCATCTCCGCATCCAGGGACGCGCCGACCACGAGCTCGAGATCGGCTTTGACCTGCTGCGCAATGAGAATACCGTCGAGCCTGGGCTTGCCCTTCAGCTTGTTCACCCGCGCGGTGATATCGGTGAATGCCTTCTTCACCTCGGCCGTGCTGTTGAGGTTCAGCACCACGCCGCCGATGTCGGACTTGTGCAGGATCTCGGCGCTGACGACCTTGGCCACGACGGGAAAGCCGATCTGCTTGGCGATCTTCACCGCCTCCGCCGCCGTCTGCGCGATCGCCTCCTTCGAGATCGGGATGCCGTAGGCCTTCAACAGCTTCTTCGAGGCGACCTCGTCGAGCGCGGCGCCGGTTGCCGATTTCAGTGTCTTCTCCAGCACGGCGCGCGCCGAAGCCTTCGAGCTGGAGAGAATGTCAGGCACTTCCTTGCGCAGCCTGGCATAGTCGAGCAGAGACTTGATCGCGGTCACCGCACGGTCCATGCCCTGCATGACCGTGAGATGCGGCAGCGACTTGCGCAGGCCCTTGGTGAACTCGGTGAAGCCGATCGACATCGCGCTGACATAGATAACGGGCTTCGAGGCTCCGCTCGCCATCTCGTTGACGATGCGCAAATTGCGCTCGCGCAGCTCGTGCGGCGCCTTCGGCAGCTCGGAATCGATGATGACGACGTCGATGTCGGGATCGTCGATCATCAGCTTGATCGACTTCATGTAAACGGAGGGATCGACCACCGCGGCAAAGCCGGCGTCGAGCGGGTTGCCAACGATCGAGCCCGGCCCGAGCATCTTCGCGAGCTCGCCGCTGACATGCGGGCTCAGCGGCGCAAAGTTCAGGCCTTCGGCATAGAAGGCGTCGATCAGCATGCCGCGCTTGCCGCCGGACAGCGTGACCGCGGCAAGCCGGTCGCCCTTGGGCATCGCGGCGTGCGCGAAGCACTCAGTGGTCTCGATCAGCTCGTCGAGCCCGCTCACGCGGATCACGCCCTCGCGGGTCGCAATCGCATCGAACGTCTCGATCGAACCTGCGAGCGCGCCGGTGTGGGCCATTGCTGCTGCGCGGCCGCCCTCGGAGGCGCCGAGCTTGAGTGCGATCACCGGCTTGCTCGCGGCGCGCGCCGCCTTGCAGGCGTCGCGGAACGACTTGGTGTTGCGCACGCCTTCGAGATAGACGACGATCACCTTGATGCTGGGATCCTCGGCGAAATAGCGCATCAGGTCCGGCGTCTCGAGTCCGGCCTCGTTGCCGGTCGTCACCATGTAGCCGACCCCGACGCCGCGATCTTCCAGCGCTTGCCGGATCGCCATGACGATGGCGCCGGACTGTCCGGCGATCGCCACTGCACCCTGTTCCATGGTGACGATGCGGTCGTCGATATTGGTGAAGAGGTTCTCGCCGGCGCTCAAATTGCCGAGGCAGTTCGGGCCGGTGACGGCAAGGCCGGTCTCGCGGATCGCCGCCTGCAGTTCGGCCGCGAGCCTCTGGCTCTCCTCATCCTGCAACTCGCTGAAGCCCGAGGTGACGATGGTGGCCGAACGCGCGCCGGCCGCAGCCGCATCGCGGATCACCTGCACGGCGAAGCGTGCAGGCACCAGCACCAGCACGTGATCGGGCTTTTCGGGAAGGCTCGCAAAATCCTTGTAGCAGGTGACGCCCCAGATGGTTTCGCGCTTGGCATTGACCGGATAGAGCCCGCCCTCAAAACCGTATTTGACGAGATTGTTCCAGATGCGCTCGGCGTAATTGCCGGGCTTGTCGGTCGCGCCCACCAGCACGATGTTGCGCGGGTGCAGCATGGCATGAATGCCCCTCACGATGTCGCTGGCGCCAGGTGACGGAGACCATGAGCGCGGAGAGAAGGATGCAGCAGACACCTGGGCTTCCATGGCGCAATCCTCACTTTTTGTTTTTGTTGCGGCGCGTCGTTCTGTTCTATGGCGAGCTCTGGCGAGGCGCTCGTGATGAACGCAATGCCGCCAGACGGAATAGGCAGGACTTCTTGCGAGAAGGCTAGCATCACCGGACTTTTGGCGAAAGTGCGAACGATCCGCGCGCGTGCTCGCGATCGTCAGCGCTGTGCTCCAGCAATTGCTGTTCTCACGCAACGCCGGCTTGCGTGCTCTCGATCCGCTACCACACCTCACGCGGCCGCGACGGCGAGGCGAGGCCGGCAAGCAGCACGGCCAGGATTCCCGTGAGGAAGATGCCGTCGAAGGTCCCGGCGCCGCCGATCGACGCGACGGGTGCGCCTAGACCGCCAATCTTGTCGAGGTTGAGCAGGTCAGCCCCGATCAAAGTCCCCATCGAGCCGCCGATATAGGCGAGCGGCGCGGCATATTCGCGCGACAGCAGGAATGCCAGGATCGCCGTGGCGACGACAGGCACAAATACGGGCACCGCGATGCCGACCCCCTGCACGGGCGTTGCCATCATGTGGATGATGAATGCGATGGCAATGGTCGCGATCGCTGCCTTCACCCAGAGCTGATACCTCAGCACCAGATAGGTCGACATCATCGTCGGGATGATCGCGCCGCCGACATTGACCGCGAGCACCGTGCCCGGCCATTCCGTCACCAGCGGCACCACGTAGCGCATGCCGAAGAAATCGACGATCTCGCCCGAGCGCACCACCTTGGCCGGCAGAACCGTGATCGGAATGTTGAAATAGCTGCCGACCAGCGATCCGAACAGCAGCAGCAGCGCCGTGCCTGGTCCGACCCCGAGCCGCATATAGGCGTAACGCAGGATGCGGAGCTGGATCAGGATGATCAGCGCGGCAAACAGCAGCACCAGTATGGTGAACAATCCCGGTGTGATTGGTAGGTACTGGACCTCGCCACGCATTGTCGGATCCGATCGCAGACGATTTCGACGGGCAGCATCCCACGGGATGGCGTGGATGACAAACCTATCCGTCGGCGCCGACCAGGGCCGCATGCAGGATGTAGCGCTCCGGACCGGACGTGACAGCGTCGAATGGCCAACAGGTCGAGAGCACCAGTTCAAAACCCTGTGTTGCGGGATCGATGCCCGAATTGTCGAAACGAACGATATCCGAGGAGTCCGCGCGATAGCGAAAGCGTTTGCCGTCGCTGCGCGTGATCTCGATCACGTCGCCGATCGCAACATTCCGCAGGAAGCGGAAATGCGTGTCGCGATGCGCGGCATAGACGGCAACGCCGCGCTCGCCGGCGTCGACCGTTTGTTCGACATGACCGGGTCCGAAGGCGAGGGCCTGCCCGCTGCTGCCCGCCAGCACGATGGTGCTGGCGCCGATTCGCTTCACCTCGATCCGCGCGACCGGCCAGGTGTCCGCCCAGGACCACGGCTTCACCGGCTGTCCGGTCGCAACGCTCCTGTCGAAGGCGCGCTCCAGCAGCACCTGCGCGAGCCACGCCTTGGCATGGATGTAAGCGCCATCGCCGAACAGGATGATGCCGACGATGGCAAGGACGAGCGGCGAGATCAGGCGGGGCATTGCGGATATTCTCCTGTCATTGCGAGCGAAGCGAAGCAATCCGGACCGTCTCCTGTGTGGTGCTCTGGATTGCTTCGTCGCTTCGCTCCTCGCAATGACGTTGAATAAAAAGGCGCGCGCGGCCGTGTCGGTGGGAACGGGCAGCCGCGCGCGCTGAGGAAGAGGAGTACGGGGGCTCCTCTCTCAAGCGGCGTCAGTGAGCAAGGGCTGACGCCGGTTGAACATGAACAGGATCAGGCTGAGCAGGATCAGGGTGAGGCCCGCGATCATCTTGAGATCGGCCGAGGTTGCGGTCTTGGGCAGACGGATTGCGTCGGGCAATGCAGGCGTCGGCCGCCTCACGGCCGGCTGGCCGTTCGCATCGGCACGACGATCGCGCAGTTGCGCCGGCACCTGCGGCCGCTCACCAAAGACCTTTTCGAAATCCCAGCGGGCCGGCAGGTTGATCGGCAGCTCGCTGAGCTTGAGCGGCTCGCCCGCGGGGCGGCTCGGCGTCTTATCGACCGCGACGAGGCTGGTCAGCCGCGTGACGATCTGATGATCGAGCGCCAAAGCCAGGATCGTCTTGTCGCTATCTTCCGGCGTCATCTCCCGCATCGTGCGCGCCACTTCGGCGTCGCCGATCTTGCGCTTGGCCCAGAGCTTCGACAGGCCCTTACCCTCGGCGGCATTGCGCAGCGGCAACGTCAACGACCACGGCCGGTCGCCGACACGGCCCTTGATCTCCAGCGCGCCTGCGAGCTTGTCGAGCTTCGCCGCCAGCACCAGGGGCTCGTCGCGATAGACGTCGGGGATGATCGCCGGCGTGATGTCGGCCCTGGCGTCGGAGAATTTTGCGGTGAGGCCGGTCACGGCCGGGTTCTCCAGCTTGGCGAACAGGCCGCGCATGCGCTCCTCCACCTGCTCGACCGAGCCGATATGGGTGAAGGCGCCACGGCCGAGCTCGGACGCGCGCGTCATCAGATAGGTGTTGGGAGCCGACCCGATGCCGACCATGAAGACGCGCGAGCGGCCGCGCATCGCGGTGATCGCTTCGAATAATTGCTGCTCATTGCCGATCGCGCCATCGGTGAGGAACACGACCTGGCGAACCATGCTGGTCTCGCCGAGCTTGTCGGTCAGTGCCGCGCGCATCGCAGGCACCATCTCGGTGCCGCCGCGTGCCTGCAACGCGCTCACGAACGACGTCGCCTCACCGACATGCGCCGCATCGGCCGGAACGGAAGTCGGAAACAGCACGTCCATGGTGTCGTCGAAACGGATGACGTTGAAACGGTCGGTCGGCTGCAGGCGGCCGAGGGCATAAAGAAGGCTCGCCTTGGCCTGAAGGATCGAGGTGCCACCCATCGAGCCCGAATTGTCGATTACGAAAACCACTTCGCGCGGCAACGGCTTCTGCGACGCCTGGTCGACCGTGGGAGGCGTGACGAAGGCGAGGAGGTAGTCGGCATCGCCAATGTGCTCGCGGAACAGACCGACCGACGGCGCCTTCTCTGCGGCCGGCTTCCAGGTCAGCTCGAAATCGCGGTCCGCGGGCTCGGGGCCGTCGGCGAGCGTGACGACGCGCGTCGCGCTGTCCGGGCTATCGATCTTGACGTTGTGAAGGTGGCTCTTCACCTCGCCGAGCGCAAAGCCGGCCTGCAGACGCACTGTGATGCTGGTCGGGTTGACCGGAGCGTTCTTGGCAGGATCCTTTACGGGTGGCGAGATGCGGTCGCGGTCCGGCACCGGGTCGGTCGTGGTCGCGCCCCAGCCGGAGCCGTCGGGCCGAAAGTCGACGCTCTGCGCGATCGGCGCCGGATTGTAACGCGGTCCGACCACCAGGGGCACGCGCAGCGAATATTCGTTGCCGGACTGGCGCACCGGCTCCTGATATTCGATCTGTACCAGCACGGTCTCGCCGGGGCCGATATTGGCGACCGAGTTGGTGAAGATGTTCGGCCGCTCCTGCTCGGTGAGCGCCGCCTTCTGGCCGGCGCGGCGCGCCTGCTCGTAGATCACGCGCGCCTGCTGCCGTTCCTTGATGTCGCCGACGATGACGCGGTCGCCGACCACCATCTTCAGCGTATCGACGGCGCCGTCGGTGGCGAGCGGATAGACATAGGTCGCCTCGACCCAGTCCCTGGTCGGATTGCGGAAGACTTGCGTGACGCGGGCGCGCAGTGTCGGGCCCGACACCGTGATGTCGACATCGATGCCGAGGCGGATGGCTTCGGTATAGGCGCCGTCGTCCTTCAGCAGCAGGGTGCCGGAGCGGGCATCGCCGGGCTGGAGCAGGCTGGCCTGCTCCGTCGTTGCCGACCAGCTCGGCTCGAAGCTGACGAGCAGGACGACGAAGCCGACCAGGAGCACGGCAATGCCCTGCACCAGAAGAAACAGTCCGAGCTTGATCAGTCTGTCCAGCATGGGGTGTTCGTAGCTGTCGTCGGCGTCGTAGGTATCCATTTGGCCTGCTCCAAGGATGTTTGCTGGCCCTGACCTTCCGCCGGGATGGGCCGATTTCGCGAGCAGAATGATCGGCAATGTTCCGCCATGGTCGGCCCGGCTGTGCCACGGCGTCGGCGGCTCTGTGCGGTTTTGTGCTGGTCCGTCCGCCCTGCTAGAATGGCCTTGTGGAGCAGGGCTAACGATGCAGACGCAGGATAAACTCACCGACAAGCAGCTTTCGGACGAGCAAAGCCGCGAGATCGCCGAGACCATTCGCGAGGAGCTGGCGAAACGTCGGATCTCCCGGCAGGCGCTGGCCGAGCAGGCCAAGCTCAGCCTGTCGACCTTGGAGAAGGTGCTTGGCGGCCGCCGTCCGTTCACCCTGGCAACGACCGTGCGGCTCGAGCAGGCGCTGGGTGTGTCCCTGCGCAAGAGCGCCGTCGTGCCGGCGGCGGCGCCTCCGGCCGGCAACGACGTCGCGCCAGACAGCCTCGGCTCCTATTCGCATCGCGCGGTGACCTGGCTGGAAGACGTCTACATCACGCTGCGACCGTCATTCGGCGCCAAGGACGCGATCTTCGCCTATCGCACCGAGATCCTGTGGGAGCCGAAAGTCTCCTCGCTCGTTTTCCGCGAGGGCGAGCGGACGGATGCAGCCTATGAGCACACCGGCGAGGTCGCGGTGCCCCACCAGTCCGGCTTCATCTATCTCGTCATCATCAAGCACGGCCAGCATCGCGTGATCACCGTGTCGCGGCCGACCGTTACCGGTGCAATGTACGGCATCATCTCGACGCTGCGCGCCGGCCCCGGCTCGCAACTGACGCCGATTGCGGCGCCGATCGCCTACGTTCCTGCACGAAACTTCAGCGATCCCGCGGTCGGGCGGATCGCGCCCGGCCATCCGAATTGCGAACTTTATCGCGATCATTTGCGGCGCACGGTCGACGAATCCTTTGCGCTGTTCCTGCCCGTCTAGGCTCGCGTCGGAATCGCTTGACTAAAATGGCGGCCCTTCGGCCGCCATTTTGTTCGATCGGAGCGTGTTTCAGCCGGAGGTGGCTCCTGCTAGCCGCCGGTCTCGGCGCTGATGACGTCGCCGATCAGATCCCACTTGCCGCCCTTGAACTGAATCATCTTGAGTTGTTCAATCGGGGCGAAGTCGTTCGGCGAAGTGTTGATCTTGATGCCGGGAATCATGACGTCGGGTGTGAAGTCCTTCAGGCTTGCGGCCTGCTTCATCACGTTGTCCCGGGTCAGCTCGTCTCCGCACTGCTTCAGCACCTGCACCATGGTCTGGGAAGCGGCGTAGCCGTAGACGAGGTTGATGTCGGAGGTGTTGGCGCCCGGCATGTATTTATCGATGAAGGCCATGAACTTCTTCATGCCCGCATCGTCCTTCCATTGCGGGTCGGATGCATCCTTCAGATAGGTCGCCGACAGCACGCCTTCGGAAGCTTGCAGGCCGGCAGGCTGCATCACCGCGCCGATCGAAATCGAGACGTCGGTCATCACCTGCATCGGCTTCCATTCCAGCTCGGCGATCTTCTTGATCGCCTGCGCCGCGAATTTCGGCGTGGCGATATTGACGAAGACGTTGGCGCCGGTGCCCTTCAGCTTGACGATGTGGGAATCGATCGACGGCTCGGTGGTCTCGTAGCTCTCTTCCGCGACGATCAGCGAGGACGCCTTGTCGCCGAAGATCTCCTTGATGCCGGCGACGTAATCCTTGCCGAAATCGTCATTGGCATAAAAGATTGCGACCTTGGCATCGGGCTTCGCCTGCAGGATGTACTTCGCAAAGACCCGCGCCTCGACCCGGTAGCTCGGCTGGAAGCCCATGGTCCACGGGAAGCCCTTCGGATCGTTCCACTTGCTGGCGCCGGTGGCGAGGAATAGCTGCGGCACTTTCTTGGTGTTGTGATATTTCTGCACGGCGGTCTGGGTCGGCGTGCCCAGCGCGTTGAACACCAGGAAAACCTCGTCGCTCTCGATCAGCTTGCGGATCTGCTCCACCGTCTTGGGCGGCGAATAGGCATCGTCATAGGAGATCCAGTTGATCTTGCGGCCGTTGATGCCGCCCTGCTCGTTGATCATCTTGAAATAGGCCTCTTCGGTCTTGCCGATGATGCCGTAGGCGGACGCCGGGCCGGAATAGGCCTCGACATTGCCGATCTTGATCTCGGTGTCGGAAGCGCCGGTATCGTATTTCTTCTGGGCGTAGGCGCTCTCGGCGGTGAGCAAGGTCAAAGCGGTCGCTGCGGCGAGCAGGGAGAGTTTCTTGTTGTTCATGAAAATTCCTTGGGTTCTTCTCTTGGGTTTCTTCCGGGTGGAGACAGGCACTTCGGAAAAACAACAGCGCCGGCGAAAGGCCTTTCCATCAGGAGGTGGCGATCTTGGCCTTGTCGGTTTCGGAGGTCACTGAAAACTCCTTGCGCAAGGTCGGCTTGTGGATCTTGCCGGTGGCGTTGCGCGGCAGCGCGGCGACGAAGCGCACCTGGCGCGGGCATTTGAAGCGCGCGAGGTTGGCCGAGCAATGGGCGAACAATTCGGCTTCGGTGAGCCTCTCGCCCGGCTTGACCGCGACGATGGCGAGGCCCACCTCGCCCCATTGCGGATCCGGAATGCCGATTACGGCGGCTTCCGCAATCGCAGTGAGCTGATGCAGGACGTTCTCGACCTCGGCCGGGTAGACGTTCTCGCCGCCGGAAATGTACATGTCCTTCCAGCGATCGACGATGTAGTAGAAGCCTTCTTCGTCGACGCGTGTCGCATCGCCGGTATGCAGCCAGCCGTCGGTGAAGGAGGATTTGTTCGCCTCCGGCCTGTTCCAGTAGCCCGGCGTGATGTTCGGCCCCTTCACCCAGAGCTCACCCAGCTCGCCGATATCCGCATCGTTGCCGTCGGGCCGCACGATCCGCACCTCCGTGTGCAGCACCGGCTTGCCTGCGGAGCCCGCTTTGCGCGCCGCATCCTCGCGGTCGAGCACCAGCACCGCCGGCGAGGTCTCGGTCATGCCGTAGCCCTGCTGCAGCGCGACGCCGCGTGCCTCCCAGACTTTCAGCAGCGGCACCGGCATCGGCGCGCCGCCGACACCGCCGACGATCAGCCGGCGGAGATCGGTGGTCGCGAAGGCCGGATGCTGCGCCATGAACTGGTAGATCGCGGGCACGCCGAAGAAGACGTTGATGCCCCGTGCGGGATCGTTGATCAGGCCGAGCGCAGTGCCGGGATCGAAGGCGCGCATGATCAGCACGGTGCCGCCGGCATGCAGCACCGGATTGGTGTAGCAGTTGAGCCCGCCGGTATGGAACAGCGGCAGCACGGTGAGCAGCACCGAGGATGGCCCGATGCAGGCGGGACCGCCGAGATTGACGCAATTCCAGAAGGTCATGCCATGGGTGATGGTCGCGCCCTTCGGGTGCCCCGTCGTGCCCGACGTGTACATGATGGTCGAGACGTCATCGAGCGTGACCTCTTCGATCCGGTCGAGCGGCTTTGCGGCGGCGATGCCGGCCTCGTACGAGCCGCTTGCGCCGAGCAGCAGGTGGGAAGCGACACCGCAGAGCTTGGCGACGCTAAGCGCGGTCTCGGCGAGATCGGCGTCGTGGATCATCACCTTCGGCGCGCAATCGCCGACGATGAACTGGAGCTCGGGGACGGTCAGGCGGGTGTTGAGCGGCACGAAGATGGCGCCGAGCCGCCCGCAGGCGAATTGCACTTCCAGCGTGTCCGTCGTGTTCAGCGCCAGCACCGCGACGCGGTCGCCGCGCGAGACCTTCAGCGCATCGCGCAGGAACGAGGCGAGGCGCGAGATGCGGGCATCAAGCCGCGAATAGGTGAAGTGGCGCTCGCTCGCGAGGTCGATGGCCGCGGCCTTGCCAGGTGTGCGGCGAGCATGATGGACGATCCAGTCGTAATAACGAACGGCCAAAACTTCCTCCCTCGACGGTCTTGTGCCGTCTGCATTTTTTATTGCCGTGCACCATGCCCGGCGTGGCCCTGGGAGGCCAGCCGGAGTTTTGTGCAGCACGTCTTTTTTTGATCCGGAGTTGGTCCGCGAGGGACGAAAACTGTCTTGCGTTGAGTTGCTAGGTCGTGGCCTGCTTGGCGTCGCTCTGTCGGGTCAGCCACTCCGCGCAAGTGAGCCGCCAATGTTCCGGCCATGGTGGATGCGAAGAATCGCCGTCAGCGAGGCGAAAGCGCAATGAAGAGCCCGTTCTATACCGCCGAGCATGATGCCTTCCGCGACGTGATGCGTCGTTTCGTCGAGAAGGAGATCGAGCCTTACGCCCATGAATGGGACGAGGCCGGCGAATTCCCGCGTGCGCTCTATCGCAAGGCTGCCGAGATCGGGCTGCTCGGGCTGGGATTCCCCGAGGAATTTGGCGGCATCCAGGCCGACCAGTTCATGAAGATCGTGGCCAGCCAGGAAATGGCGCGCGCTGGTGCGGGCGGCGTCAGCGCCAGCCTGATGAGCCACACCATCGGCTCGCCGCCGATCGCACGCGCGGCACGGCCCGAGATCAAGGCAAGAGTGCTGCCGCAAATTCTCGCCGGCGAGAAGATTTCCGCGCTGGCCATCACGGAGCCGAGCGGCGGCTCCGACGTCGCGAGCTTGCGCACCAAGGCGCGGCGTGACGGCGATCACTACGTCGTGAGCGGCGAGAAGACCTTCATCACGTCGGGCGTGCGCGCCGACTATCTGACCGTTGCCGTGCGTACCGGCGGCGAGGGCGCCGGCGGCGTCAGCCTGCTCCTGATCGAGGGCAACACGCCCGGCCTGTCGCGGACGAAATTGAAGAAGATGGGCTGGTGGGCCTCCGACACCGCGACGCTGCATTTCGACGACTGCCGCGTGCCGGCCGAGAACCTGATCGGCGAGGAGGGGCAGGGCTTCAAGATCATCATGCAGAACTTCAACAGCGAGCGCATGGGCATGGCGGCGAGCTGCACCGCCTTTGCGCGGGTCTGCGTCGATGAGGCGATCGCCTACGCCAGGGAGCGCAAGACTTTTGGCAAGCCGCTCGCCCAGCACCAGGTGATCCGCCACAAGATCGTCGACATGGCGCAGAAGGTCGCAGCGTCGCAAGCGATGCTGGAGCTGCTGGCCTGGCGGCTGGAGCAGGGCGAGAGCCCGGTCGCGGAAATCTGCATGATGAAGAACCAGGCGACGCAGACCATGGCGTTCTGCGCCTCGGAAGCGGTGCAGATCTTCGGCGGTGCCGGCTTCATGCGCGGCATCAAGGCCGAGCGGATCTACCGTGAGGTCAAGGTCAACGCCATCGGCGGCGGCACCGAGGAGATCATGAAGGATCTCGCGAGCAGGCAGATGGGGTTGTGACTTTCTGTCATTCCGGGGCGACGCGAAGGGTCGAACCCGGAATCCATCGGGTCGCATATGCCCGCGGAGAAATGGATTCCGGGCTCATCGCTTCGCGATGCCCCGGAATGACGAGATGAACGTCGATTGAAGTTCGAGGAGACAATGCTGTTCACCGCCGATCACGACGAGATCCGCCGTAGCTTGCAGAAATTCATCGCCAACGAGATCAATCCCCATGTCGATGAATGGGAGAAGGCCGACATCTTCCCGGCGCATGAGCTGTTCAAGAAAATGGGCTGCCTCGGTTTCCTCGGGCTGAACAAGCCGGTCGAGTTCGGCGGCTCCGGCCTCGACTACTCCTACGCGCTGATGATGGCGGAGGAACTAGGGGCCATCACCTGCGGCGGCGTGCCGATGGCGATCGGGGTGCAGACCGACATGGCGACGCCCGCGCTGGCGCGGTTCGGCTCGGACGAGGTACGCCGAGAATTTTTGGCGCCGTCGATCTCCGGCGATTACGTTGCCTGCATCGGTGTCTCCGAGC
This sequence comes from Bradyrhizobium neotropicale, assembly GCF_001641695.1. Classification (GTDB taxonomy): domain Bacteria; phylum Pseudomonadota; class Alphaproteobacteria; order Rhizobiales; family Xanthobacteraceae; genus Bradyrhizobium; species Bradyrhizobium neotropicale. The sequence continues at coordinate 115,863 of NZ_LSEF01000063.1, read as the reverse complement.
CCGGTGCAGGATCGGACGTCGCCTCGATCAAGACCAATGCACGCTCGGACGGCGACGACTACGTCATCAATGGCGGCAAGATGTGGATCACCAACGGCACGCAGGCCGACTGGATCTGCCTGCTCGCCAACACCAGCGATGGGCCCGTTCACCGCAACAAGTCGCTGATCTGCGTGCCCATGAAGAGCAAGGGCGTTACTGTCGCGCGAAAACTCGACAAGATGGGCATGCGGTCCTCGGACACGGCGCAGATCTTCTTCGACAATGTCCGGGTGTCCAAACGCAACCGGATCGGCGAGGAGGGCAAGGGCTTCACCTACCAGATGATCCAGTTCCAGGAGGAACGTCTCTGGGGCGCGGCCGCCTGCCTGAAGGCCCACGAATACATCATCAACGAGACCATCGAATACACCCGCAACCGCAAAGCCTTTGGCCAGAGCATCCTCGACAACCAGGTCGTCCACTTCAAGCTTGCGGAGATGCAGACCGAGGTCGAGCTGCTGCGCGCGCTGATCTATCGCGCCGGCGAGGCGCTGGTCGCCGGTGAGGACGTCACCAGGCTTGCCACCATGGCCAAGCTCAAGGCCGGCCGTCTCGGCCGCGAGCTCACCGACGCCTGCTTGCAATATTGGGGCGGAATGGGCTTTACCAACGAGACGCCGGTCAGCCGAGCCTATCGCGACAGCCGCCTGACCTCGATCGGCGGCGGCGCCGACGAGGTCATGCTAATGGTCCTGTGCAAGATGATGGGCACGCTGCCCGGCAGCACGAAAGGTTGAGCATGATCTTTTCGGAAAACCGCTGCACACTTTGCGCTGGCGTGGCCCTTCGGGTCCGGATCATGCTCTAGGGGGAATGCCTGATGATCACGCTCTACCACTGCGATGCTGCGCGCTCCTTCCGCCCGCTCTGGATGCTGGAGGAGATGGAGCTGCCATATGAGCTCAAGATGCTGCCGTTTCCGCCGCGGGTCTTCGCCAAGGATTATCTCGGCATCAATCCGCTTGGCACGATCCCTTATCTGATCGACGGCGAGACGCGGATGACGGAGTCCTCCGGCATCTGCCACTATCTTGGCGTCAAATACGGTCCGACGCCGCTGATGGTTGGCCCTGAGGATCCCGCCTACGGCGCGTTCCTGAACTGGATGTATTTCAGCGATGCCACGTTAACCTTCCCGCAGACGCTGGTGCTCCGGTACACCCAGCTCGAGCCCGAGGAGCGCCGCAATCCTCAAGTCGCCAGCGATTACGCAAAATGGTTCCTGGGTCGCCTGCGCGCCGTCGAGGCAGCGACCGCAAATGCCGAAACCTTGTGCGCCGACCGCTTCACCGCCGCCGACATCGTCATCGGTTACGCGCTGCGGCTCGCAGATAACATCGGCCTCGCCAAGGATTTTGGGCCAAATGTCGCAGCCTATTGGGCCCGCCTGCAACAGCGCGACGGCTTCAAGCGCGCGGTCGCGGCGGAACAGAAGGCCGGCATCGAGCAGAACGTCGCGGTGCGGGTGAGGGCGTAAGCCCCTTCATCGTTGCCAGAGTTCCGGACGCGGTTCCTGACCGCCCCCGGAACGATGAAATGTCGCGCCTCCTGACAGCGCTATCCCGTCGTGACAGCGCCCAAATTTCCGCTAAGGTGACCTCCGTTCCGCAGCGGCCGGAGAGCCGCGCGAGGAGGACCGCCAATGGAAGACAAGGGTCGCGAATCCGACCATCTGATGCTGATCACGCCGGAGCGGGTGTTCTATGCCGGCCTGCTGGGCCGTCCCCGCAAGCGGACGCCCGGTTGCTGCCATGTCTATGTGGCGGTCAAAGGCAATCTGCATCTGACGATCGACGACGTCCTTGCCACGGGTGAATTGTTCGTCACGCTGCCGAACCAGCGGCATTCCATTGCCAGCGATTATCGCACCGCGATCAGTGTGACGCTCGAGCCGGAGAGCATGCCGGACGGCGTGATCGAGGCGTTGGCCGAGCGGCTGACCGGACCGGACAAGGCCGTCTTTGCCCGCAAGATCCTCGCCGCCTATGCGTTCCTGCGCCAGCGCCGCTATGGCGACATCACCACCGCCGAGTTCGACGAGATGTGCTTTGGCGAGGCGTTGCCGCGCCGCGTGCTCGACCCGCGTGTGACGCGCGCTGTCGCGCGCATCGAACGCTTCTCCGGCGAGCCGGTGACCGCGGATACCTGCGCCGCGGAAGCGGGCCTCTCGGCCTCGCGCTTCCTGCATCTGTTCAAGGAGGAGACCGGCATCTCCTTCCGATCATTCCGCGCCTGGAAGCGTGCGCGACACCTGCTGCACTATGCCAACCAGGACCTCAACCTCGCCCATCTCGCGCAGGACATCGGTTATCCCGATAGCACCCATTTCAGCCATTCGATCCGCCGCTTCTATGGGCTGAAGCCGCGCGCGATCTTCGTCGGCTCGCGGGATCTTGCGATCTATCGCAGCAGCGAGACGGTTAGGGAGCTTGCGGAGGCGAGCTAGCCAAATATCGCATCTTCGTAGGGTGGGCAAAGCGAAGCGTGCCCACCGCTTCCGTGAAGCGTGGAGAGACGGTGGGCACGGCGCAAAAGCGCCTTTGCCCACCCTACGACAGTGCCATTTTCCTAGCTTCTCCGCGCAAGAAGCCGCATGTCGCGCGTCACATGATCGCAAGCGTTGAATTCTCAACCTGCGAGACATCCGAGGCATGAGCGACAAGGCCGTCATCACCTGCGCGCTGAACGGCGTGCTTACCGACCCCAAGCAGCACCACGTGCCGGTCACGCCGGAAGAGATGGCGCGCGAGGCCAAGGCCGCGTTCGACGCCGGTGCCAGCATCATGCACATCCATCTGCGCCAGCAGGCGCCGAACAAGGGGCACCTGCCGTCCTGGGAGGTCGGCGTCAGCAAGGAGATCCAGCAGGCGATCCGCGAGGCCTGCCCCGGGGTGATCATCAACCACACCTCGGGTGTCTCTGGGCCGAACTACAGCGGCGCGCTCGATTGCATCCGAGAGACGAGGCCGGAGATTGCGGCCTGCAACGCCGGCTCACTGAACTATCTCAAGGTCAAGGCCGACAACACCTGGGCCTGGCCGCCGATGATGTTCGACAACGCGGTCGAGAAGGTGAAGGACTATCTCGACGTCATGAACGCGGTCGGCACCATCCCCGAGTTCGAATGCTTTGACGTCGGCATCGTCCGCTGCGTCGGCATGTACACCCAAGTCGGCATGTACGATGGCCCGCTCGAATATAACTTCGTGATGGGCGTCGCCTCCGGCATGCCGTCCGATCCGGAGCTGCTGCCGATCCTGATCAAGCTGAAACGTCCCGAAGCACACTGGCAGGTCACGGCGATTGGCCGCGAAGAAATCTGGCCGCTGCACCAGCGCTGCGCCGAGCTCGGTGGCCACCTGCGCACGGGTCTTGAAGACACCTTCTATCTGGCCGACGGCAAGAAGGTGACGTCGAACGGCCAGCTCATCGAAGCAGTCGCCGCCTGCGCCCGCCGCGCCGGCCGCGAGATCGCGAGCCCGGCCGAGGCGCGGAAGATCTTTGGGACGAATCGGTAAGGTATCGCCTCAACCGTCATTGCGAGCGCAGCGAAGCAATCTAGAATCTCGCCGCGGAAGCAGTCTGGATTGCTTCGTCGCTTCGCTCCTCGCAATGACGAGCAGGATAGAGTTATGTCCATTCTCGAAAACACCATCTCCCCCGGCAGTGCCGCCTACCACGCCAACCGTGACGGCATGCTCGCCCTGATCGACCGCATGCGCGCGCTGGAAGAGCGTACGCGCGCGGCGTCCGCCGCCGCAAAGGATCGCTTCCATAAGCGCGGCCAGCTCTTGCCGCGCGAGCGCGTCGCGCTGGTGCTAGATCCCGGCGCGCCCTTCCTCGAGCTGTCGACGCTCGCCGGCTACATGTTCGACGTTCCGGATCCGAACAAGAGCGTGCCCGGTGGCGGGGTCATCGCCGGCATCGGCTTCGTCTCGGGCATCCGTTGCATGGTCAGCGCCAACGACGCCGGTATCGATGCCGGCGCTCTCCAGCCCTATGGCCTCGACAAGACCTTGCGCGTGCAGGAGCTCGCGCTGGAGAACAAGCTGCCTTATGTCCAGCTTGTCGAAAGTGCCGGTGCCAATCTTTTGCGCTACCGCGTCGAGGATTTCGTCCGCGGCGGCAACATCTTTCGCAATCTCGCACGTCTGTCGGCCGCAGGCCTGCCCGTCGTCACCGTCACGCACGGTTCATCAACCGCAGGCGGCGCCTATCAGACCGGACTCTCCGACTACATCGTCATGGTCCGCGGCCGTACCCGTGCGTTCCTTGCAGGGCCGCCGCTGCTGAAGGCCGCGACCGGCGAGATCGCGACCGAGGAGGAGCTCGGCGGCGCTGAGATGCACACGCAGATCTCCGGCCTCGGCGACTATCTCGCCGAGGACGATCGCGACGCGCTGCGCATCGCGCGCGAGATCATGGCGGCGATGCAATGGGAGCGGCCGGGCAGGTTAGCTGCGCAATTCAAGCCGCCGCGCTACGACCAGGACGAGCTCCTCGGCATCATGCCGATGGACCACAAGCGTCCGGTCGACATGAAGCAGGTGATCGCGCGCATCGTTGACGATTCCGACTTCACCGAGATGGCGCCGAATTATGGCCCGGCCACCGTCTGCGGTCACGCCCGCATCGAGGGGCAGGCGATCGGCATCATCACCAACAACGGTCCGCTCGATCCGGCCGGCGCCAACAAGGCGACGCATTTCATCCAGGCCTGCTGCCAGACCCGCACGCCGCTGCTGTATCTGAACAACACCACCGGTTATATGGTCGGCAAAGCCTATGAGGAGGCCGGCATGATCAAGCACGGCTCGAAGATGATCCAGGCGGTGACATCAGCGACGGTGCCGCAGATCACCATCTATTGCGGCGCCTCCTTCGGCGCCGGCAATTACGGCATGTGCGGTCGCGGCTTCCATCCACGCTTCTGCTTCTCCTGGCCCAACGCCAAGACCGCGGTGATGGGCGGCGAGCAGGCTGCCGAAACCATGGCAATCGTGACCGAGGCTGCAGCCGCGCGCCGCGGCAAGCCGATCGAGAAGGACAAGTTGGAGGCCATGAAGGCGCAGATCGTCGGCGTCTTCGACGGCCAGATGGACGTATTCTCGACCAGCGCCCGCGTGCTCGACGACGGTGTGATCGATCCGCGCGACACCCGCGCGGTCCTGTCGGAGGTGCTGGCGATCTGCCGCGAGGGCGACGCGCGGAGCCCCCAGCGCATGCAATTTTCGGTGGCCCGCCCATGAGGAACGGATCAGTGCAGCACCGGCCGTTCTTCAAAGTGTTGGTCGCCAATCGAGGCGAGATCGCGCTGCGCGTGATGCGCAGTGCGCGGCGGCTCGGCCTTGGCGTGGTCGCGGTCTATTCGGACGCCGATCGCGACGCGCTGCATGTGCGGCAGGCCGATCGGGCCGTCCGCATCGGCGAAGCGCTGCCGGCGCAATCCTATCTCAACATCCCCGCGATCATCGCTGCGGCGAAGGCGAGCGGCGCGGATGCCGTGCATCCCGGTTACGGCTTCCTCGCCGAGAACGAGGAGTTCGCGCAGGCTTGCAAGGATGCCGGCCTCGCCTTCATCGGCCCGTCTCCGCAGGCGATCGAGGCGATGGGCAACAAGGCCGGCGCCAAGGAAATCATGAAGAAGGCCGGCGTGCCCATCGTGCCCGGCTATCAGGGCGCTGACCAAAGCGACGAGGTGATGCTCGCCGAGGCCAGGAAGATCGGCTTCCCCGTGATGATCAAGGCGGTTGCCGGCGGTGGCGGCCGCGGCATGCGGCTCGTGACCGATGCCGCCTCGTTCCCCGATGCGCTGCGCAGCGCGCGGTCGGAGGCCAAGGCGGCGTTCGGCGATCCCACAGTCATCCTTGAGCGCGCGATCCAGAACCCACGCCACATCGAAATCCAGGTCTTCGGCGACAGCCACGGCAACGCCATCCATCTCGGCGAGCGCGACTGCTCGGTGCAGCGGCGGCACCAGAAGCTGATCGAGGAGGCGCCGTCGCCGGCGGTGACGCCCGAGCTGCGCGCGAAGATGGGCGAGGTGGCGGTCGCGGCGGTAAAGGCACTGCGCTATGAGGGCGCCGGTACGCTGGAATTCCTGCTCGATGAGAGCGGCGAATTCTACTTCATGGAGATGAACACGCGTCTCCAGGTCGAGCATCCCGTGACCGAGGCGATCACCGGGCTCGATCTCGTCGAGCTGCAGCTGCGCGTCGCGCGCGGCGAGCCGCTGCCGGTGAAGCAGCGGGACATCAAATTCTCCGGTCATGCCATCGAGGTGCGGCTGTGCTCGGAGGACGCTGCGCACGACTTCATGCCGCAGTCCGGCCGCATCGCGCGCTGGCAGGTGCCGGAAGGAATCCGCGTCGAGCACGCGCTGGAATCGGGCTCGGAGATTCCGCCGTTCTATGATTCCATGATCGCCAAGGTCATCAGCCATGGCGCCACGCGCGAAGAGGCGCGCGGCCGCCTGATCTGTGGCCTGGAGCAGCTCACGGCCTTCGGCGTGACAACCAACCAGGCCTTCCTGATGTCCTGCCTGCGCCATCCCGGCTTTGCCAGGGGCGAGGCGACCACAGCCTTCATCGGTTCGCATCGCGATGAATTGCTGGCGCCGGGGAGGGACGGCGCGTTCAACGCGGCGCTCGCCGGTCTCCTGCTCTACGTCACCAACCCGCACGCGCCGTCATGGCGCGACGGGCGAAGCCTGGCGGCGACATTTCCGCTGCCGGCGAGGATCGAGATCGCCGGTCAAGCCTATGAGCTCGAGGTCACGCGCGAGCGCGACGGCAGCTACACCATTGCCAACGGCCGGCAGGACGGGCTCGAGATCGACCAGCTCGATTCCGACGCCATCCGTTTCCGCCACGATGGCGTAATGGACAACGCAAGATTCCTGCGCGACGGCGATCGGCTCTACCTTGCGCATCGCGGCGTCCCGCTCGCGGTGACGGATCTGACCCTCGCCGCGCCCAAGGCCGCCGCAGCGAACGGCGGCGATGGCAAGGTCCGCGCCGCCATGAACGGCCGCGTCGTCGCCGTGCTGGTCAAGCCGGGTGACCGCGTCGCCGCCGGTCAGCCGGTGATGACGCTGGAGGCGATGAAGATGGAGCACGTCCACAAGGCCGGCATCGACGGTGTGATTGCGGCGATCGACGTGACCGAAGGCGAGCAGGTCACGACGGGGAAGATCGTGGCGGAGATCGAGGCAGGCTAGCGCTGCGAGCACCGCAATCGTAGGGTGGGTTAGCCCTGCGACTGCGCGAAGCGCAGTCACTAGGCGTAACACACCTCTTTCGTTTCCGCAGAGATAGACAGTGGTGGGTTACGCTTCCCACCCTACGGTATCGCGTTGGGTCGCCCCGTCCCCTCGTTCAATAGACACGCCACCTGATGCCCCGCGCCGGCGTCCACCAGCGCCGGCCGCTCCGTCTTGCATCGCTCCATTGCAAACCTGCAGCGCGTATGGAAGGCGCAGCCCGAGGGCGGATTGACCGGGCTCGGCACGTCGCCGTCGACCAGCGGCGCGATCTTCTTGGCGTGCGGGTTCGCGATCGGCACCGAGGCGAGCAGGGCCTGTGTGTAGGGATGGCGCGGATTCCTAAACAGCTCGTCCTTGTCGGCGATCTCGACGATGCGGCCGAGATACATCACCGCGACGCGGTGGCTGATATGGGCGACCACGGCAAGGTCATGCGCGATGAAGAGGTAGGAAAAGCCGTGCTGCCGCTGCAGATCGATCAATAGGTTGATCACCTGCGCCTGGATCGAGACGTCGAGCGCCGAGACCGGCTCGTCGCAGACGATCAGGCGCGGCTCCAGCGCGAGCGCACGCGCGATGCAGATGCGCTGGCGCTGGCCGCCCGAAAATTGATGCGGGAAATTGCGCATCTGGTCGGGCCGGAGGCCTACCTGCTCGAACAGCTTTGCGACGCGCGCTTCCAACGCCTTGCCGCTGGCGAGGCCATGCACCGCAATTGGCTCGCCGACGATGTCGCCTGCGGTCATGCGCGGATTGAGCGAAGCGAACGGGTCCTGGAACACGATCTGCATCGAGCGGCGATGCGGCCTGAGCTCGGCCTTGGAGAGATGGGTGATGTCCTCGCCCCTGAGCCGGATCTGGCCTGAGGTCGGCTCGACCAGCCGCAGCACGCTGCGTGCGACCGTCGACTTGCCGCAGCCGGACTCGCCGACCAACCCCAGCGTCTCGCCGGTGCCAAGCGCAAACGAGACGCCATCGACCGCATGCACGGTGCCGACCTGCCGGCGCAACACGCCGGCACGCACCGGGTAATGCTTCGTGAGATCGGTGACTTCGAGCAGCGCCTCGGTCATGCGACCTCCGCGACTTCTGCCGCGCGCCAGCAGGCGGCGAGATGGCCGCCGCCCCAATCGGCGAGCGGCGGATATTCCTCCTGGCAGCGCTTGATCGCGAGCTTGCAGCGCGGCGCGAAGGCGCAGCCCGTCGGCAGCCGCACCAGGGACGGCACCGTGCCGGGAATTTCGTTGAGCCGCGCCTGCGCCGGGACTCCGGACGCTGGCACCGCCGGGATCGAGGCCATCAGCCCGCGCGTGTATGGATGTTTTGGCGCGGCGAACAGCGCCTCGACGCTCGCTTCCTCGACCTTCTTCCCGGCATACATCACGATCACCCGCTGCGCAGTCTGTGCGACGACGCCGAGATCGTGCGTGATCAGCACGAGGCCGGTGCCAAGCTCCTTCTGAAGATCGAGGATCAGCGCCAGGATCTGGGCCTGGATGGTGACGTCGAGCGCGGTGGTCGGCTCGTCCGCGATCAGCAGCGCCGGCCGGCAGGCCAGCGCCATTGCGATCATCGCGCGCTGGCGCATGCCGCCCGAAAGCTGGTGCGGATATTCCCCGGCGCGGCGCGCCGGCTCGGGGATCCGCACCAGGCGCAGCATTTCGACCGCGATGTCATGGGCCTCCTTGGCCGACAAGTTCCGGTGCAGCCGCACGGCCTCGACGATCTGGTCGCCGATCCGCATCACCGGATTGAGCGAGGTCATCGGCTCCTGGAAGATCATGGAGATGCGATTGCCCCGGATCGCGCGCATGGCCGCTTCATCCAGCGTGAGCAGGTCGGTGCCTTCGAGCGTGACCGAGCCGCCGACGATGCGGCCGGGCGGATCTGGCACGAGCCGCAGCAGCGACAGCGCGGTGACGCTCTTGCCGCAGCCGGATTCGCCGACGATCGCCAGCGTCTCGCCACGCTTCACGGTGAAGGAGACGTCGTCCACGGCCTTGAACAGGCCGGAATTGGTGAAGAACACCGTTTTCAGGTTCTTCACATCGAGCACGATATCGGATTTTTCCGTCATCAGCCGCGTTGCCTCGGATCGAGGATGTCGCGCAGCGCGTCACCGAACAGATTGGTACCGAACACGGCGAGGCTGATTGCGATGCCCGGGAAGATCACCAGCCACGGCGCGGTGCGGACATATTCGGCCGCCGATTCCGACAGCATGCGTCCCCAGGATGGATAGGGCTCGGGAATGCCGAGGCCGAGAAAGGACAGCGAGGCTTCGGTGAGAATGGTCGAGCCGAGCTGGGCGGTGGCGAGTACGATCAGCGGTGCCAGCGTGTTGGGCAGGACGTGGCGGATCGCAATCCGCACTTCGCTCATGCCGATCGATTTGGCGGCCTCGACGAACGGCTGCTCACGCAGCGCCAGCGTGTTGGCGCGGATCACGCGGGCGACCGTCGGGATCAGCGGAATGGCGATCGCGAGGATCACGTTCGGCAGCGACGGGCCGAGCGCGGCCGTCATGACCAGCGCCAGCACGAGCAGCGGCAGCGCCTGCAGGATGTCGGAGACGCGCTGGAACACCAGATCGAACCAGCCGGCAAGATAGCCCGAGGTCAGCCCCACGATCACGCCGATCGTGCCGCCGAGCGCGGTCGAGCCGATCCCGACCGCGAGCGAGATCCGCGCGCCGTGGATGATGCGGCTGAACACGTCGCGGCCGAAGGAGTCGGTGCCCATCCAGTGCGCGGCGCTGGGACGTGCCAGCGCATGCGCCGCATCGACCGTCAGCGGATCATAGCGCGCGATGAAGTCGGCGAAGATGGCCGTGAGCACGAACACCGTCATGATGACGAGGCCGGCCGCCCCGAGGACGTGGCGCCGCGCTAGGAACAGCACGCGTCGCCAGCCACCGGTCGCATTGGCGCCGGCGCGTTTGAGCTCGAGATCATAGTCGATTGTCGCCAAGCGCCTCTCCTAGTCCGTAAATCGGATGCGCGGGTCGAACACGGCGTAGAGCATGTCGACGGTGAAATTCGCGAACACCACGACGATCGCGATGAACATCACGAGGTTCTGCACGATCGGATAGTCGCGCCAGCGGATTGCCTCGACCAGGAAACGCGCGACGCCGGGGATGTTGAACACGGTCTCGGTGACGATGAGGCCGCCGATCAGGAAGGCTGCCTCGATGCCGATCACTGTGATGACGGGCAAAATCGCGTTCTTCAGTGCGTGGTGATAGTTCACCGCGGCGTCGGATGCGCCCTTGGCGCGCGCGGTGCGGATATAGTCCTGCCGCAGCACCTCCAGCATCGACGAGCGCGTGATGCGCATGGTCAGCGCGGCGCTGCGGAAGCCGACCGCGGCGGCCGGCACAGCGTAAGTCGCGAAAGCCTCCAGCCAGGTCTGCGGATTTGGGTTGAAGATCGGCATCTGGCCGAACATTGCGACCGACGCGGTCAGGATCAGAAGGCCCAGCCAGAACGAGGGCAGCGACAAGCCGCTGAGGCTGAACACACGCAGCGCATAATCGAGCTTAGTTCCCTGCTTCACCGCGCTGATGACGCCAAGCGGAATGCCGATCGAGGCGGAGAACAGCAGCGCCAATCCGGCGAGCCGCGCCGTGATCGGAATGCGTGGCAAGATCTCCTGCAGAGCCGGCTTCTCCGAGACGTAGGAGTAGCCGAAATCGCCGCGCAGGAAGCCGCCGATCCAGTGCAGATATTGCACCACCAGCGGCTGATCGATGCCGAGCTCCTTTTCGAGATTGACCTTGTCGGCGGGATCGACATAGCCGGCCGCGGCAAACAGGATGTCGACGATGTTGCCGGGAACGATACGCAGCAGGAAGAAGATGACGATCGAGATCCCGAACAGGGTCACGAGCATCAGGAACAGGCGGCGCACCAGATAGGCAAACATCCCAACGCCTCCTGCCGAGCCTTTAACCGCCCGTTCGTCGCGTTACTTGTCCAGCCACAAATCCTCGTAACGATAGCCATTATAGGAGCTGTTCGTCATGATCGTGACGCCCTTGACGTAAGGCTGCCAGCAGGTGCCCATGCGGCTGTGGAAGATGATCGGACGGGCAACGTCCTCCTGCAGCTTCTTGTCGATCTCCCACACCAACTTCTTGCGTTTGTCGATATTCGTCTCCTGCGACTGCACGTCGAACAGCTTCTCGATCTCCTTGTTGCAGTAATTGGTGTAGTTGCGTTCCGAGCCGCAGGAATAGTTCTCGTAGAAAGACTGGTCGGGATCGTCGACGGCGTTGCCGGTGAGGTTGAGCCCGATCATGTAATCCTTGCGCGCGATCTTCGGGAACCAGTTCGCGGTCTCCACCACGTCGAGCTCGCCGTCGATATAGATGCTCTTGAGCTGGTCTATCAGGATCACCGCGGGATCGCGGTAGACTGGGATGTTGCGGGTCGAGACCTTGACGGCGAGATGCTTGTCCGGTCCGTAGCCGGCCTTCTGCATCAGCTTCCTGGCCTCGTCGCGGTTGGCCTTCACGTCGGGGCCATAGCCGGGAATGGTCTCGAGCATCTCCTTGGGCATGCCCCAAAGACCATTCGGTGGCGGCAGCATGGTGCCGCCGATGTCGCCCTGGCCCTCGAACAAGATCGAGATGAAGGCCTTGCGGTCGAGCGCCAGCGCCATGGCGCGGCGGATGTCGGCGTTGTCGAAGGGCGCGGCCGTCGAATTGACGATGATGTTGGTCGAGACGTTGGTCGGCGCGATCTCGCAGATCGCGTTCGGCGCCTGCGATTTGACGTCCTTCACCAGCGGGATCGTCACTTCGGTCGGAAAGGTCATGTCGAACTTGCCGGCCACGAAGGCGAGGATTGCGGTCGAGCGGTTCGGGATGATGGTGAACTCGATGCCGTCGAGATAGGGCCGACCCTCCCGCCAATAGTCGGGATTGCGGGTCAGCTTGATCGATTCGTTGGCCTTGAACTCGACGAATTTGAACGGACCGGTGCCGATCGGATGCGTGCGCATCTCCGCCGGCGAGACGTGGCAGGGATAGACCGGCGTGTAGCCGGAGGCGAGCAGCGCCAGCAGCGAGGGTTGCGGCCGCTTCAGGTTGAAGGAGACCTCGAAATCACCGTTGGTCGTGATGTCGTTGACCTCGTTGTACCAGGCCTTGCGCGGGTTCTGGCGGAACTTCTGCTGCGCCTTGCCCATCAGCATGTCGAAGGTGCATTTGACGTCCGCCGACGTGAATGGCTTGCCGTCATGCCATTTCACGCCTTGGCGCAGCTTGAAGGTCAGGGTCTTGTTGTCGTTCACCCACGCCCAGCTCTCCGCGAGCTCCGGGACGATGCTGTCCATGCTGTTCTGCGCCACGTCCTGCTTGAAGATGACGAGGTTGTTGAAGACAGGCATGAAGGGAATGTTGACCGAATAGGTCGCGCCTTCGTGGATCGAGGCGTTGGCGGGGCTATCGCGATGATACATCCGCAAAATGCCGCCCTGTTTGGGCCCAGCGGCGAGCGTGGTCGTTGAGGTCGTCAGCACAGATAGCGCCGCCACTGCGGCGAGCGCCCACACGCTCCGCATGCTCATCCTCCCTAGACATCGGCCTTTTGTGGCCTGTTTGTCGTAACGATAGCGACGCGGGCGGAGCGAGGCAACGGCCAAGGCTCTCTGCGGCCTTGGCAATTCGGATGACGTAAAGTCGCGGGCTTCATTCTCTCACAATGTGAGAGTGCAGATGCGAACGAGCGAATGGCGGAACTAGACCTGCAACGTGTCCCCGCCCTTCAGATGCAGCATCTCGCGCGCCTCGTCGGAGGAGGCAACCTCGAGGCCGAGGCCCTCGATGATCTTGCGGGCGAGCCGCACCTGCTCGGCGTTCGAGGAGGCCATCCGGCCCGGCGCGGCCCACAGCGAGTCCTCGAGGCCGACGCGGATATTGCCGCCCATCGCGGCCGCCATCGCCGCGATCGACAATTGGTGCCGTCCGGCGCCGAGCACCGACCAGATGAACTTGTCTCCGAACAACCGCTCTGCCGTGCGCTTCATGTGCAGCACATCTTCCGGATGCGGGCCGATGCCGCCCTGGAGGCCGAACACGGTCTGGACGAACAGCGGCGGCTTCACCAGGCCCTGATCGAGGAAATATTGCAAATTGTAGAGATGCGCGGTGTCGTAGCACTCGAACTCGAAGCGGGTTCCGGTCTCCGACAGCGTCTTCAGAACGAACTCGATGTCCTGGAAGGTGTTGCGGAACACGATGTCCTTGTTCTCGACATGCTTGCGTTCCCACTCGTGCTTGAAGGTCTTGAAGCGGTTGAGCATGCCGAAGAAGCCGAAATTCATCGAACCCATGTTCAGCGAGGCGACTTCCGGCTTGTAGACCGCTGCGGGGCGCACGCGCTCGTCCACCGTCATGGTCGGCGAGCCGCCGGTGGTGAGGTTGATCACCGCTTTGGAACGCTGCTTGATGATCTTGAGGAACGGCGCGAAGGCTTCCGGCGACTGATCGGGCTGGCCGGTTTCGGGGTTGCGCGCGTGCAGATGCACGATCGCAGCGCCCGCTTCCGCGGCCTCCACGGCGGCGTCCGCGATCTCCTGCGGCGTCACGGGCAGCGCCGTCGACATCGACGGCGTGTGAATCGCGCCGGTGACGGCACAGGTGATGATGACTTTGCGGGCCATGGATTCGAACTCCGGGTTTTAACTCCAAGCGGGCTGTGATCTAACGTCACGCTTAGCATTTCGGATCGACTGGAGCCATCATGGATCTCGACATCAAGGGTTTGCGCGTATTGGTGACCGCGGGGGCGGGCGGCATAGGGCTTGCAATCGCCCGCCGCTTCGCCGGCGAGGGCGCGAAGGTGCATGTCTGCGATGTCGACGAGATGGCGCTCTCCACGCTTACCAACAGCGATCCCGCGCTGACGCGCTCGCAATGCGACGTGTCCGACCGTGCCGCGGTGAAGACGATGTTCGACGCTACGATTCGCGCGCTCGGGGGGCTCGACGTGCTCGTCAACAATGCCGGCATTGCCGGCCCGACCGCGAAGATCGAGGAGATGAACCCGGAGGATTGGGATCGCTGCGTCGAGGTCTGCCTCACCGGTCAGTTCAACTGCACGCGACTCGCCGTGCCGCTGCTGCGCGAGAGCGAGAACGCCTCGATCGTCAATATCTCGTCCGCGGCGGGCAAGGTCGGCTTCGCCATGCGCACGCCCTATGCGGCGGCGAAGTGGGGCGTGATCGGCCTGACCAAGTCGCTGGCGATCGAGCTCGGCCCCGACAAGATCCGCGTCAACGCCATCCTGCCCGGTCTCGTCGCCGGCGACCGCCAGCGCCGCGTGCTGGAGGCCAAGGCGCAGCAGCGCGGCATCTCCTACGCCGAGATGGAACGCATTGCGTTCTCCTATACGTCGATCAAGGATTACGTCACGCCGGAGCAGATCGCCGACCAGATTTTGTTCATGGCGAGCCCGCGCGGCCGCACCATCTCCGGCCAGGCGATTTCGATCTGCGGCGATACGCAGATGCTGGGGTGAAGCTGTTGTCGCGCCGACGCTGCGCTCCCTCTCCCCGCAGGCGGGGAGAGGCGAAGAATCACACAATCCGCGACGACTTGTTCCCCCAATAGCGATCCCGCAGCAGCCGCTTGTACAGCTTGCCCGTTGGCAGCCGCGGCAGTTCCTTCTCGAAATCGACCGAGCGCGGCACCTTCTGCCGCGACAGCGACTGGCCGCAGAAGGCGATCAGCTCTTCGGCGAGCGCGGGGCCCGGCACGACGCCGGGCATCGGCTGCACCACCGCCTTCACCTCTTCGCCGAGATCGACATTGGGCACGCCGAACACCGCGGCGTCGGCGACCTTCGGATGGGTGATCAGCAGATTCTCGCACTCCTGCGGATAGATGTTCACGCCGCCCGAGATGATCATGAAGGTCGCGCGATCGGTGAGATAGAGGAAGCGGTCGGCATCGACATAGCCGACGTCGCCGACCGTGCTCATGCTGCCGTCGGCCGAGCGCGCCTCCTTGGTCTTCTCCGGATCGTTGAAATATTCGAACGGCGATCCCGTCTTGAACCATACGGTGCCGGCGGTTCCGGTCGCGCATTCCCTCATGTTCTCGTCGAGAATGTGCAGATCGCCGAGCAGCACCTTGCCGACGGAGCCGCGATGGGCGAGCCATTCCTCGCTGTTGCAGGCGGTGAAGCCGAGGCCCTCGGTCGCACCGTAATATTCGTGGATGATCGGCCCCCACCATTTGATCATGTCGTCCTTGACCAGCGCCGGGCAGGGCGCGGCGGCATGGATCGCGATCTCCAGCGAGGACAGGTCGTAACGCTTGCGCACCTCCTCCGGCAGCTTCAGCATGCGCGAGAACATCGTCGGCACGAGCTGGGTGTGGGTGATGCCCCATGTCTCGACGAGCTGGAGGTAACGCTCAGGATCAAAGCTCTCCATGATGATCACGGTGCCGCCCATGCGGATCGTGAGATTGACTGCGGCCTGCGGCGCCGAGTGATAGAGCGGGGCCGGCGACAAATAGACCATGCCCTCGCGATAGTGCCAGAGCCTGGTGAGGAAATCGAACAGCGGCAGATTGTGCTTCGGCGGCTCCTGCGGCAGCGGCCGCAGAATGCCCTTCGGCCGTCCCGTCGTGCCCGATGAATAGAGCATCGCCGTGCCGAGCCACTCGTCCGCGATCGGCGTCGAGGGCAGGTCGGTGGTCACGTCCGCAAGGCCGACGATACGGTCGCTCTCGCCGGGACCGTCGGCAACGATGCAGAGCCCGACGTCGGGACACGACTGGATCGCCTCGCGCGCGACATCGAGCTTCGCCACCGACGTGATCAGGATTTTGGACTGGCTGTTGACGAGGAGGTAGGCGAGTTCGCCCGCCGTGAGGAACGAGTTGATGCAGGTGTAGTAGAGCCCGGAGCGCTCGCCCGCGCTGCAGGCTTCGAGATAGCGCGAATTGTTCTCCATGAAGATCGAGTAGTGATCGAGCCGCCTCAAGCCGTGCTTGCGGAACAGATGCGCGAGCCGGTTGCTGCGGGCCTCGAGCTCGCGATACGTCACGGTCTCGCCTGTAGCAGCCATGATGAAGGCGGGCTGGAGCGGGCGTAGGCGGGCATGCGTACCTGTGTACATCGATCCTCCGGCTTGGATTATGCGGCGAGAAGCAGGATTTCGCGCACCTGCGCAGGGCTATCGATCCTGCGCGGATTGCGCGGCACCCAGGGCGTGCGCATCGCCTGGGCGGCGATGGCATCGAAATGCTCCGGCAACACGTGTACCTCGGTGAGGCTGCGCGGCATGCCGAGCGAGCGGATGAAGGCGTCGAGCACGTCGGCGGCGTTCTGCCCCGGGAAGCCCATTGCGGTCGCGACGATCTGCTGGCGATCGGCGTTCTCAACAGCATTCCAGCGCATCACCGCCGGCAGCATGATGCAGGAGGTGTAGCCATGCGGCACGTCGAAGGCCGCGCCGAGCACATAGCCGATGCCATGGCTCGCGCCCATCGGCACGCCGGCCGAAAGCGCGCCCATCGACAGCCAGGTGCCGAGCTGCGCGTCCATGCGTGCGTCGAGGTCGGTGGGATTGGCCTTCACCCGCGGCAGCGCATCGGCCAGCATGGCGAGGCCCTTGACCGATTGCGCATCGGCGTAAGGGTGGGTCTCGCGCGAGCAGATCGCCTCGACGCAATGATCGACGGCGCGGATTCCGGTCGACAGGAACAGCCATTCCGGCGTGTGCACAGTGATGGCGGGATCGAGGATGGTCACGCGCGGCACGATCAGCGGATGACGCAGCATCTGCTTCACATTTGTGCTGCGGTCGGTGATCCCTGCGATCGAACTGAACTCGCCGCCCGCGATCGTGGTCGGCACGCTGACCTGCCGCACCAATGGTGCGTTCATCTCGGGCGCGACGCCCTTGTGGACGCGGATGCGCTCGATGCCGTCGATAGCGTCGACGCCGTTGGCAAGGCAGAGCTGCACCGCCTTGGCGCCGTCGGTGATCGAGCCGCCGCCGACGGTGACGATCAGATCCGCCTTGGCGTCCCGTGCCGCGTTGGTGGCCGCGATCACCGCCTCGCGCGGCGTGTGCGCCGGCATGGCGTCGAACAGGCCCGCGCAGCGGGAGCCCAGCACCTGCCGTATTTTCTCGATTTCGTCGGTCTGCCGGTTCAGCGTGCCCGAGACCATCAGGAAGGCGCGGTTCGATCCCAAACGGTCCATCTGCGCCAGGATGGCGCCTGCGGCCGGATGGCCAAACACGACCTCCTCGATCGCGCCGAATACGACACGCCCTTGGTGCACGCCTGTCCTCCCGGACAATTCGTCTTGTTCTTGTTCAAGCAATCTAGCCGAGGCCGTGGCCCCCGTCATGCGCGAAGACGCTGGGCTTCTCTTCCCCTCTCCCGACTTGCGGCAGGGCAATCGCATTTGAACGCTCGCGAGTGGTCGTCATGCCCGGGTTTGTCCCGGGCATCCACGTTCTTTGTGCCGTGGGCAAGGCGTGGATGG
>NZ_LSEF01000063.1:0-97956 GCF_001641695.1 Bradyrhizobium neotropicale | reverse complement strand
CCCGCCGCTCCATTCATGAGCCCGACGCATAAGTTCATTCGCATCCAGCCAGCTAATCGCGGCGTGTGTGGCCGGCTATCGCTCTGTCAACCTCTCCACTCGGCTAGCGGCGTTTTACAAAGAATCACGTGCCTCATCGTCTTGAAGGCTTCATCATTGAAACACATCTTGTGCCGCCTGCGGGTAAGTGGTTACCCTGTTTGCGACCGCAGCCACCAAGGAAGGGGGCAAGACATGAGCGAGCCGTACCTCGAACAACAGTCAGCTCGGTGGCGGTCCGCGCCGTCTGTCTTGCCTGGCATCCTGGCGCTCGCCGTCGCCGGTCTGCTCGCCGGCTGTGAAAAGCCGGCTTCACAGGCGGCCGCCCCGCCGGCGCCCGCAGTCACCGTTGCCCAGCCGGTCAAGCGCACCGTGACCGATTGGGACGAATTCACCGGCCGCTTCGAGGCCGTGGAGGAAGTGCAGGTCCGTCCCCGCGTCGGCGGCTACGTCGACTCGGTCGAATTCCAGGACGGGGCGATCGTGCATGCCGGCGACCTCCTCTATGTGATCGATTCTCGCCCGTTCGAGGCGGTGGCCACGCAGGCGGAAGGCCAGCTGTCGGACGCACGTGCCAAGGTGGAGCTGGCCAAGCGCGAGCTCGACCGCGGCCTGAACCTGGTCCAGACCAGCGCGGTCTCAGAGCAGGTCGTCGATCAGCGCCGCCAGGCCTTGCAGGCCGCGCACGCCGCCGAGATGCAGGCCGACGGCGCACTGAAGGCTGCCAAGCTCAATATCGAGTTCACCCATGTGGTGGCGCCGATCACCGGCCGCGTCAGCCGTCATCTCGTCAGCCCCGGCAATCTCGTGCAGGGCAGCGACGCCGGCTCCTCGACGCTGCTCACCTCGATCGTCACGCTCGATCCGATCTACGTCTATTTCGACATGGATGAGGCGACGTTCATCAAATACAGCAAGCTGTGGTTCGAAGGCCGTCGCCCGAGCTCGCGCGACACGCCAAACCCGGTCCAGGTGACGCTCGCCGGCGAAACCAAGCCGTCGCACGACGGCACCATCAACTTCCTCGACAACCGCCTCGACGTCTCGACCGGTACGCTGCGCAGCCGCGCGGTTATCAAGAACACCGATCTGTCGATCCTGCCGGGCCAGTTCGGCCGCGTACGGCTGATCGGCAGCGCGCCCTATGAGGCGCTGCTGATTCCCGACGTCGCGATAGCGACCGACCAGTCGCGCAAGATCGTGTTCGTGGTCAAGCCGGACGACACCGTCGAGGCGCGTCCCGTGACGCTCGGGCCGCTCGAGGAGGGCCTGCGGGTGATCCGCGAGGGGCTCAAGGCCGAGGATCGCGTCATCGTCGACGGCATCCAGCGCGCCCGCGTCGGTGCCAAGGTCAACCCGCATGCCGCGCAAGCGCCGGCTGGTGGCAAGTCATGAATCTCGGCCGTCTCTCCATCAACCAGCCCATCCTGGCGATGGTGCTGTCGATCGTGCTCCTGATCGTCGGCGCGATCGCCTATACCACGCTGCCGGTCTCCGAATATCCGCAAGTGGTGCCGCCGACCGTCGTCGTCACCACGCAATATCCGGGCGCCTCCGCGCAAACCGTATCCGACACCGTTGCCGCTCCCATCGAGCAGGAGATCAACGGCGTCGAGGACATGCTGTATCTCTACAGCCAGGCTACCTCGAACGGCCAGCTCACCATCACCGTCACCTTCAAGCTCGGCACCGATCTCGACAAGGCCCAGGTGCTGGTGCAGAACCGCGTCGCGATCGCACAGCCGCGCCTGCCCGAGGAAGTCCAGCGCAACGGCGTCACCACGCGCAAGAACTCGCCCGACATCCTGATGGTCGTGTTCATGCTGTCGCCCGACGACAGCTTCGACCAGCTCTACATCTCCAATTACGCGCTGCTCCAGGTCCGCGATCAGCTCTTGCGGCTCGATGGCGTCGGCGACATTCAGATCTTTGGCGCGCGCGATTATTCGATGCGGCTGTGGCTCGATCCCGACCGCATCGCCAATCTCGGCCTGACTTCGACCGAGGTGCTCGCGGCGATCCGGTCGCAGAACGTGCAGATTGCGGGCGGACAGATCGCCGAGCCGCCGATCGCGGACCGCGCCTTCCAGCCGAACCTCACCTTCACCGGGCGCTTGAAAGACCAAAAGCAATTCGAGGACATCCTGATCAAGGCCGGCTCCGACGGCCGCACCGTGCGGCTGCGCGACGTCGCCCGCATCGAGCTCGGCGCATTGTCCTATACCACCAACAGCTTCCTGTTGCGCAAATCGGCCGTCGCAATGCTGGTGACCCAGCGGCCCGGATCGAACGCGCTCGCGACCGCAAAGAGCATCTCCGACACCATGACGAAGCTCAAGGAGAGCTTCCCGAAAGGTCTCGACTACAATATCGGCTACAATCCGACCGAGTTCATCGCGCAATCCGTCCACGAGCTGATCAAGACCATCTACGAGGCCATGCTGCTCGTGGTCGTCGTCGTGCTGGTGTTCCTGCAGGGCTGGCGGCCCGCGATCATTCCGATCATCGCGATCCCGGTTTCGCTGGTCGGCACCTTCGCGGTGATGGCGGCGCTCGGGTTCTCCATCAACAATCTCACGCTGTTCGGCCTCGTGCTCGCCGTCGGCATCGTGGTCGACGATGCCATCGTGGTGGTCGAGAATGTCGAGCGCCATCTCGAGCACGGCCTGAGCCGGCGCGATGCTGCGCTGAAGACCATGGAGGAGGTCGGCGGCGCGCTGGTCTCGATCGCGCTGGTTCTGTGCGCCGTGTTCGTGCCGACGGCGTTCCTGGGCGGCATTTCAGGGCAATTCTTCCAGCAATTCGCCGTCACGATTGCGGTTGCGACCGCGATCTCCTGCTTCTGCTCGCTGACGCTGTCGCCGGCGCTGGCCTCGCAGATCCTGGTGCCGCATGAGGAGAAACGGCCGCCGGCGCGCTGGAACGTCATCGCGCGCGGTTGGGCCGCCTTCACCGGCGTCTTCAACCGCGTGTTCGACCGGCTGTCGCAGGGCTATGCCGGCGTCGCCGATTTCGTGATCCGGCACTCGGTGGTGATGCTCCTGGTCTACGTCGTGCTGATCGGCAGCGCCGGCTGGCTGATCGTGACCACGCCGCAGGGCTTCATTCCGGCGCAGGACCGCGGCTACGTCATCATCTCCGTGCAATTGCCCGGTGCGGCGTCGCTGGCGCGCACCACCGAGGTCGTGCGCGAGATCGAACGGATCTCGCTGGATACGCCGGGCATCGTCCGCGTCGCAGCCTTCGCCGGCTTCTCGGGCGCTACGCGCACGCAGGCCGGCAACGCCGCGGCGCTGTTTCCGGTGTTCGACGAGCCCGAGGTGCGCCTGAAGAAAGGACTGACTGCGAACGCGATTACGGCTGAGTTGCGCAAGCGTCTCGCCGCGATCCAGGGTGCCTTCATCATCGTCATTCCGCCGCCGGCCGTGCCCGGCATCGGCACCGGCGGCGGCTTCACCATCCGCATCCAGGACCGCCAGGGCCGCGGACCGGAATTGCTTGCGGCTGCGACCGACGAGCTGGTGGCCGCCGCGCGCAAGTCGCCCAATCTGACTTCGGTGTTCTCGCCGTTCACGGCCAACACGCCGCAGCTCTTCGTCGACATCGATCGCACCAAGGCGCAGAAGCTCGGCGTTCCCATCGCGAGCATCAACGACACGATCCAGACCTATTTCGGATCGACCTACGTCAACGACTTCAACCTGTTCGGTCGCACCTATCACGTCACCGCGCAGGCCGACCTGCCGTTCCGCAAAGAGACCAGCGACCTCGCGCGGCTGCGCACACGCAACGCCTCCGGCGACATGGTGATGCTCGGCAGCGTGGTCGACTTCAAGGACGTGTCCGGCCCCGACCGTGTCGCGCGCTACAATCTCTATGCGGCCTCCGAGCTGCAGGGCGAGCCGGCGCCGGGCACGAGCTCGACCACCGCGCTCAACACCATCAAGAAGCTCGCCGACGACACCTTGCCGAGCGGCTTCTCGTTCGAATGGACGGACCTGTCCTATCAGCAGGTCACCGGCGGCAATGCCGGCCTGTTCGTGTTCCCGATCTGCGTGCTGTTCGTCTACCTCGTGCTCGCCGCGCAATATGGCAGCTGGACCCTGCCGTTCGCGGTGATCCTGATCGTGCCGATGTGTCTGCTCGCCGCCACCATCGGCGTGCGCATCATGGGCCAGGACGTCAATATCCTGACGCAGATCGGCTTCGTCGTGCTGGTGGGCCTGGCTGCAAAGAACGCGATCCTCATCGTCGAGTTTGCCCGCGACATCGAGCTCGAAGGCAAGCCGCGGCTTGACGCCGTGATCGAGGCCTGCCGCCTGCGCCTGCGGCCGATCCTGATGACCTCCTTCGCCTTCATCCTCGGCGTGCTGCCGCTGGTGATCTCCACCGGCTCGGGCTCGGAGATGCGCCAGGCCGTCGGCGTCGCCGTCTTCTTCGGCATGATCGGCGTCACCCTGTTCGGCCTCCTCTTCACGCCGATCTTCTACGTGGTCGTGCGCAACTTGGCCGATGGGCGCGGGAAGAAGGCGGAGGTAGCGGCCTGACCAGTGCTGGTCGTGACGATTGGCGCTTCAACATTCACGGTGTCGTCCCGGCCTTCGCCGGGACGACGGCTTTGACGCACACCCGCNCCGCCATACTAACGGCTGAGGCCGAAATGGATGGGCAGGGGCGGGGTTCTTCACTAGTATCCGCGCGATTTCAAAACAGAAAACTGCTGGGAGTTCGCAAGATGAAGTCACCACTTTTGGCCGCCGCCGCAACCACTGCCCTGTTGCTGGCCGTGCCGGCCTCGGCACAGGGCGTCAAGATCGGCATCCTCAACGACCAGTCCGGCGTCTATGCCGATTATGGCGGCAAATGGTCGGTCGAAGCTGCAAAGATGGCGATCGAGGATTTCGGCGGCGAAGTCTTGGGCCAGAAGATCGAGCTCGTCACCGCCGATCACCAGAACAAGCCGGACCTTGCGACCTCGATCGCGCGGCGCTGGTACGACGTCGAGAACGTCGACATGATCACGGAACTGACGACATCCTCCGTCGCGCTCGCGATCCACGAACTCTCGAAGGAAAAGAAGAAGATCGACATCGTCGTGGGTGCTGCGACATCGCGCCTCACGGGCGACGCCTGCCAGCCTTACGGCTTCCACTGGGCCTATGATACCCGCGCGCTTGCGGTTGGCACCGGCGGCGCGCTGACCAAAGCCGGCGGCGACACCTGGTTCTTCCTCACCGCCGACTACGCGTTCGGCTACGCGCTGGAGAAGGACACCAGCGAGATCGTCGCTGCCAATGGTGGCAAGGTGGTCGGGCAGGTCCGCGTGCCCCTCAATTCGTCTGACTTCTCCTCCTTCCTGCTCCAGGCGCAGAGCTCGAAGGCCAAGATTGTCGGGCTCGCCAATGCCGGCCTCGATACCACCAACTCGATCAAGCAGGCGGCCGAGTTCGGCATCGTCACCGGCGGCCAGAAGCTCGCCGGCCTCCTGATGACGCTCGCCGAGGTCAACGGCCTCGGCCTGCAGGCCGCGCAAGGCCTCGTGCTCACCGAGGGCTATTACTGGGATCTCAACGACAAGACGCGCGATCTCGGCGAACGCTTCTTCAAGCGCACCGGGCGGATGCCGAGCATGATCCACGCCGGCACCTATTCGGCGACGCTGAGCTATCTGAAGGCGGTCAAGGCGGCCGGCACCAAGGATCCGGACGCGGTCGCGAAGAAGCTGAAGGAGCTTCCTGTCAACGACGACTTCGCGCAGGGCGGCAAGGTGCTGGAGAACGGCCGCATGGTCCACGACATGTATCTGTTCGAGGTCAAGAAGCCTTCGGAGTCGAAGAAGCCCTGGGACTATTACAAGCTGCTCGCCACCGTCCCCGGCGACAAGGCGTTCTTCACCGCCAAGGAAAGCGGTTGCCCGCTGACGAAGTGAGGACTGCCTCGATCACACGCGAAATGCCGCGCTGACGCGCGGCATTTTTGTGTGGCCGCAGTGCCCCTCATGCCAACCGCAACACCACGGCACCCAGCGCACCGACCCACAGTGCAATGCTGGCGATACCCTGGATTGCAAAGCCTGGGCTGCGCTTGGCGGCCGCCTTCGAATAGCCGATGAAGTAGACGATGCGGCCGACGATCCAGACCGCGCCGATCGCCGCTGCGATGGCGTCGCTGATATAGATCGCGAACAGCCAGAGCGATGGCAGGAAGATCGGCATCCATTCCAGCGTATTCATCTGGATGCGGAACGCACGTTCGAAATCCGGATGACCCGACATCGCCGGCACCTTGACGCCTGTGCGGTCGCGCGACCGCGCGACGTTGATGCAGGTGGAAAAGTACATGAGGATCGCCAGCAGCGTGATGAGGGCGGTGAAGTGATACATCGCTGATTCCTTTGCAGAAGCCGCGGTTCAATACCCGGTCAGCTCGAGATAGCCAACGCCGTTGTGCGTGCCGGTAAAGCTGATCGGGCCTTCCCAATAGGAGAAGCCGGTCCCCATCCAGCTCCGCGGGTTGAGCGGCGCGGTCTCGATGGCGAGGCCGTGGCCGGGAAGGCTCACGCGCCACGAGGTCGGCAGCTTGCGGCCGTCGATCTCGGTCATCGCGAGCGGCGTGAGGCTGTTGGCGGGCGCCGCGATCTCCACCGAGCGGCCGTCGGGCGTGATCCAATTGCCGAAGAGATTTTCGCGGCCGTCCTTCTGGCGCAGCCGATACAGCATCAGCTTCTCATCATCAGGCAGATGCAGCGAGAACCAGTCCCAGCCGCTCTGATCGGGGCTGAGCGGCTGACTACTCCATTCGCGGTCCATCCAGGCCTGGCCGGAGACGTTGACGGGCTTGTCGTCGATGCTGAGCGTGCCGCGGACGCGGAAGAACGGCTGGCTGTAGTAGTAGGAGGCCTGGCCGCGCTCGGATTTGCGGCTGTAGCCGGCATCGCCCTGCAACACCACGGGACGATTGGCTTCGAGCGTCAGCGCATAACTGAAATCGATGCCCGAGGCTCTCAGCGTCAGCGGCGCCAATGTGCGATCGTCGGTGCGCTCGGATCCCCTCATCTCCCAATCGTCGATCCAGGCGATGAACGGCTTTGCCTCGACGCCAGCCTGCCCGACACCACCGCGTGCAAACAGCTCGCTGAAGCGATGGGTGTCGGTGCGCGTCACCGCGGCGTGCCCCATCCACACCTGCTGGTTGGCCCAACCTTCGCCTTGCGGTCCCGGCTGCGTCGCCTGGCGGAACAGCGTCCATTGCAGGCCGCAAGCCGCGCCGCTGGCGTCGGTGAGGTTCGCCGTGAGGTACCACCACTCGATGCGAAACTCGGGATGTGGTCCGTGATCGCCCGGAAAGGCGAATACCTTTCCGGGCGTGACCGGCGCGAAACCGTCGGCGGTGTCGCCGAGACCCGCATAGCCCTGCGCGCCCGCGCGGCGCGCGAAGGCGAATGCGGCGATACCGCCGGCAAAAGTACGCCGCGAGATCCGCTCAGCGCTCATTGGCAAACACCTTGACGAGATCGGTCGGCTGCATCCGCGCGAGCCGTGCAACCGGCAGCAGCGCAGCGAGCAGCGCGGCGAGCAGCGCGACCGCCACCAGCTCGATCAGCTGCAGCGGGAACACGTGGAACGGCAGCCGCCAGCCGAACGCCTTCACATTCACGATCGCGATCAGGCACCACGCCACCACGAGCCCGAGCGGCAGCGCCAGCAGTGCCGTGAACAACGAGACCGACAGCGTCTTGGTCAGCTCGATCGCGGCGAGTCGTGGCCGCGTGATGCCGATCGCCCAGAGCGGCGCGAGCTGCGGCAGGCGTGAGTTCGCCAATGTCAGGAGGCTGGTCAGCAGCGCGATCCCGGCGACGCCGAGCGTGAACGCATTGAGCGCGGATGTGACCGCAAACGTCCGGTTGAAGATGCGGATCGATTCCGCCTTCACCGTCGCCTGATCGGCGACGCTGCGTTCGTCGAGCGAGAACTGCTTTTGCAATGCCGCGATCAGTCCGGGGATTTTTTCGCGCGGGACAATGAGCCCGATCCGCGTCTGCGGCGTTTGCGGAAACTGCCGGATCAGCGCCGCGACATTCACGGCGAGCTGCCCCTTGGGATTGCCGTAATCGGCATAGATGCCGACGATGTCGAGCTCCCAGGGGCCGCCCGGCGCCGGCACCTCGACGACATCGCCGACCCCGACATTGAGGCGGCGGCTCAATTGTTCGCTGATGAAGGCGGCATTGCCCGGCACGAGCCGGGTCCATGGGCGCGGTGCGGCTTCCAGCAGCGGCCAGAGCTCGCGATAGAGCGCGTGATCGGGCAGCCCGAACAATTCCACCGGCTGGCCCTGAACTTGCGTCTCGGCGCGTCCGCCCGACAGGATCGCCTGAACTTCGCCGCGGTCCTTCAGCCAGTTTCGGATCGCAATGGCTTGCGCATTGTCGGACGCGCTGATGTAGACGTCAGCGGCGAGCCGTCCATTGAGCCAGCCGATGAAGGTGCGGCTGAAAGTTTCCACCATGGTGGAGACGCCGACATTGACGGCGAGCGCGAGCAGGAGCGCCATCAGCGCGAGCGATAGTCCGGAGAGCTGTTGCCGGCTGTCGGCCCAGAACCACAACGCGACCGGCCCGCGCGCGCGGCGCTGGCCTGCGAGCAGGATGATCTCCAGGAATGCCGGCAGGATCAGCGCCGCACCGAGCATCAGCGCGGCGAGCACGCCGAACCCTGCGATCAGCGATTCGCCATAGCGAAGCAAGAACAGCGCGACCGCGAACACGGCACAGGCGGCTGCGCTTTGCAGGATCAGCCAGCGGTGCTGTGCCTGCTGCCAGGCGCGCGGCTGCGCGGTCGCCAGCACCGGCATCCGGATCGCCTTGATCAGGCTGGTCGCCGCCGCCACCACCGCGCCCGCAACGCTGATGCCGATGCCGGCGAACCACCATTCGGCATGCAGCGTGAGCTGTCCCGGAATCTGCGCGCCGTAGAGTCCGCGCAGCGATGCCGCGACATCCGGTAGCAGCGCGGCGGCGATGAAGTAGCCGCAGACGAGCCCGATCAGGCCGGCGATGAGCGCGAGCACCACGAGCTCGACCACCAGCACCGTGTTGACCATGCGCGCAGAAGCGCCGCACGCCCGCAGCGTACGTAGCATCGGCAGCCGCTGCTCGAAGGCGAGGCCCACGGCCGAGTTGACGATGAAGAGACCGACGAAGAACGACAATAGCCCGAACGCCGTGAGATTGAGATGGAAGCTGTCGGTGAGACGTTCGAGCTCGGTCTCCGCAGTCGGCTCGACGCGCTGCAACTGGTCGCCGACGACGCTTTGAAGCGGCGCGGGCCTGCCGTTCGGCTTGCCGATCAGGAGCCGCGACACTTGCCCGGGCTTGTTGAGAAGCCGCTGTGCCACGCCGATATCGACGACCAGCACGTCGGGCACGAGTTGCGGCAGCACATGCAGCGGCGGCAGTTTTGCGCCGCTGCTGATCGGCGGCGCCGTGCCTTCGGCCTCCTGCAAATCGATCAGCGTCTCCTGCGCGACCAGCGTCTGCCCCGGCGGCGCGACGAAGCGCGTCAGATCCGCAGCGCCGAGGCGAGGCGCATTGCCGACGTCGGCCGGCAGCGTCACCGGCTCGATGCCGAGCAGGCGCATCGAATGCCCGTTGAGCTGGACGCGGCCTTCGAGCACCGGCGAGACCGGCCAGCCCGCGCGCCGGAGCTTGACGAACAGGTCTTGCGAGAACGTCGCCGCGTTCGGCGCGACCAGCATCGCCGTGCGCACGCCGCCAAAGGTTGCCGCGGCGCGATCATAGGCGTTGCGGGCCTGCTGGTTGATGGCCTGCACCCCGCTCCACAAGGCGGTCGCCGCGATCAGCCCGATCAGCAATGTCGCGAACTGCATCTTGTGCCGTCGCCAATGGCTCAGGAGCACGGCGAGGACCCACAGCGCGCGTCTCATGTGATCCGCCCCGCATGCAGGGTGACATGGCGGTCGAGCTTGGCGGCAAGATGCAGGCTGTGCGTCACCATCAGGAAGCCGCAGCCGGTCCGTGCGACGAGATCGCGCGTCAGCGCCAGCACGTCGTCCGCTGTCGCCTCGTCCAGATTGCCGGTCGGCTCGTCCGCCAGGAGCAGCGAAGGCTTTGTCGCCAGCGCGCGGCCGATCGCGACGCGCTGCTGCTGTCCCCCTGACAATTGCTCGGGATAGCGCCTGAGCAGGCTGCCGAGCCCGAGCCGCTCGATCAACTCCTTGCTCCAGGCCGCGTCATGTCGGCCGGCGATCCGCGCCTGGAAGGCGAGATTGTCCTCGACCGACAGGCTCGGGATCAGGTTGAACTGCTGGAAGACGAGGCCGATCCGATTCCGCCGCAGGCTCGCGCGCCCCGCGTCCGACAGGGCGGTGACCTCCGTCTCCTCGAGCCGGATCGAGCCGCTGTCGGCGGCATCGAGCCCCGCGATCAGGTGCAGCAGCGTGCTCTTGCCGCTGCCGGATTCGCCGGTCAGCGCGACGCGTTCGCCGGCCCTGAGGTCGAGATCGACACCGCGCAGCACACTGACCGGCTCGCCGGCCGAGGAGAAGCTCTTGGAGAGATTTTTGATGCTGAGCACGATGAATGGCGCCGGACGGAATTAACCGGGATGCTGCGTAGCACAGTTGATGGGGAAATGCCGGGGTTGCGTTGGCTTCAAAGCCGTTGTTAGCTCCAAAACGGCCAAATCAAAAAAGTGCTAAAAGGGACAGCGGGGAGAACGATGAGCGCTCAGGGATCGCCAATGGCGGCTGGCAAGACGACAGGGACGTCGAGAGAAGCCGGCAAGGAGACGCCGAAGGGCGCCTGGACGGTGACATTCCTCCTGTTTCTGTTCATGCTGGTCAACTTCGCCGACAAGATCGTCGTGGGTCTTGCCGGCGTGCCGATCATGACCGACCTGAAGCTCGATGCCGAGCAATTCGGCCTGCTCGGTTCGTCGTTCTTCTTCCTGTTCTCGATCTCGGCCATCGTGGTCGGCTTCATCGTCAACAAGGTGCAGACGCGCTGGGTGCTGCTGACGCTTGCGGTGATCTGGGCGCTGGCGCAGTTTCCGATGGTCGGCACCGTCAGCTTCACCACGCTGCTGATCTGCCGCATCGTGCTGGGCGCGGGCGAAGGCCCGGCCTTTTCGGTCGCCGCGCACGCCATCTACAAGTGGTTCCCCGATGAGAAGCGCACGCTGCCGACCGCGATCCTGTCGCAGGGCTCCGCCTTCGGCGTGATCCTCGCCGTGCCGGCGCTGAACTGGATCATCGTCAATCATTCCTGGCACTATGCCTTCGGCGCGCTCGGCGTCACCGGCCTGATCTGGGTCGCGGCCTGGCTCGCGCTCGGCAGGGAAGGCCCGCTGGAGGATACGCAAGCCCTGGCGGCCACCGAACCGAAGATCCCCTATCTCCAGCTCCTCACCTCGCGCACCTTTGTCGGCTGCGTGGCCGCGACCTTCGGTGCGTACTGGGCGCTGTCGCTCGGGCTCACCTGGTTCACGCCTTTCATCATCAAGGGGCTCGGCTTCTCGCAAAGCGATGCAGGCTGGATCTCGACGCTGCCCTGGGTGTTCGGCGCCACCATCGTGATCCTGACGGGCTGGATCTCGCAGGTGATGATGGCGCGCGGCGCCACCACCCGCATCGCGCGCGGCGTGCTCGGCTCCGTGCCGCTGGTGATCGGCGGCCTGACCCTGGCGATGATGCCGCATGTCGCGGGCGCCGGCCTTCAGCTCACGCTGCTCGTGGTCGGAACGGGCCTGTGCGGCGCGATCTACGTGGTTTGCCCGCCCATGCTCAGCGAGTTCACGCCGGTGTCGCAGCGCGGCGCCATCATCGCGATCTACGGCGCCTTGTACACGCTCGCCGGAATCATTGCGCCGAGCGTGATGGGCACGGTGATCCAGCGCGCCGGCAGCATGCTCGACGGCTACATGACCGGCTTCACCATCAACGCCGCGGTCATGGTCGGCTCCGGCCTGCTCGGCCTGCTGCTGCTCTGGCCGAACACCGAGCGCGCCAGGCTGACCCGCGGCGCCGCCCCGCAGCCGAACGCGCTGAAGGGCGTGGTGTCGCCGACGTAAGGTTGGCGTGCTGTCCGATCTGACCCTCCCCTCCAGGGGAGGGTCAGGGGCAATCGTCTTGCTAGTTCACAGCCTGCGCGCCGCGAATCAGCTTTCCCGGCCGGCGTCCGGTCGCCTCGCCATGCCGCCGTGTCACCACACCCGACACGATCGTGGCCTCATAGCCGTCGACGTCCTGCAGCAGGCGGCGGCCGCCGACCGGCAGATCGTAATGCACCTTCGGCGGGTGCAGATGCAATCGGTCATAGTCGATCACGTTGACGTCAGCCTTATAGCCGGGAGCAATGAGGCCTCGGTCGGTGAGACCGACCGAGAGCGCGGTCTTGCGCGACTGCGCCGCGACGACGAAGGGGATCGACAGCTTTTCGCCGCGCTTGCGGTCGCGCGTCCAGTGCGTCAGCAGGTAGGTCGGAAAACTCGCATCGCAGATGATGCCGCAATGCGCGCCGCCATCGGAGAGGCCGGGTACCGATCGCGGATCGATCAGCATTTCGCGCGTCGCGTCCAGATTGCCGTCGGAATAGTTGAGGAAGGGCACGTAGAGCATGCCGCGGCCGTCGTCCGTCAGCATCGCATCATAGGCGAGTTCCTCCGGCTGGCGGCCCTGCTTGCGCGCCTGCGGGCCCAGCGCGTTCTCCGGCGGCTGCTCGTAGTCCGGAGGATCGCCGAGCAGGAACATCTTGTCGTAGTCGGGACGGAAGAACAGCGGATCGTCGGTGGCGGTTGCTGTTTCACTCAGGATCGCCTTGCGTACGTCCGGCTGGCGCAGCCGCCCCAGCCGCTCCCCTGGCGGCAGATGCGCGATCGCCTTGTAGCTCGGATGGGTCTGGAACGGATTGCGCGACAGCTCCAGCCCGAGCAGGAGGCCGACGGGGCGTGCCGCAATCTGCGCGGTGATGGAGAGGCCGCGCTTCGCCGCCGCGTTGATCTCGTCAAGCGTCTGCCGCCAGCGCCGCGGCGACTTGTCGTTCTGCGTGATCGAGAACGAGATCGGGCATTTGGTTTTGTCTGCGACCCGCAGCATCATCGGCAGGTCTTCGTGGATGGTGGAGAGATCGAGCACGAATTGCAGCACGCTGCGGCCCTCGCGGTGCATCGCGCCGGCGATCGCGGTGAGCTCGTCCTCGCCCGCCTTCAGCGTCGGCGTGAAATCGCCGGTCGAGGTGCGATGGTTGAGCGTACGCGAGGTCGAGAAGCCGAGCGCGCCCGAACGCACGGCCTCGCCCGCGAGCCTTGCCATCGCCGCATTGTCCTCCACCGTCGACGGATCGCGGCGCGCGCCGCGCTCGCCCATGACATAGACACGCAGCGCCGCATGCGGCAGCTGCGCGCCGACGTCGATGTCGAAGTCGCGCTTCGACAGCCAGTTCATGTAGTCCGGAAAGCTCTCCCAGGCCCAGGGAATGCCGGCGCTCAGCACCGGCTCGGGAATGTCCTCGACGCCTTCCATGAGCTGGATCAGGCGGATGTGATCGTCCGGCTTGCACGGCGCGAAGCCGACGCCGCAATTGCCCATGATCGCGGTGGTGACGCCGTTCTGCGAGGACGGCGTGATGTCCTGGCTCCAGGTGACCTGGCCGTCATAATGCGTGTGGACGTCGACGAAGCCCGGCGTCACCAGCTTGCCGCGCGCATCGATCTCTTCTCGTCCCTTTGCCGCAACCTTCCCGACCTCGCTGATCCTGCCGCCGGTGATGGCGACATCAGCCTCGAACAGCTCGCCGCCGCGGCCATCTGCGATGGTGCCGCCGCGGATCACGAGATCAGGATTGGTCATGGTGTTTCTTCCCAATGGTTGTTGTTACTTCTCTCCAGCGTCGTCCCGGACAAGCGCAGCGGAGCGGAGCGCAGATCCGCGAAGACTCGTGATTGCCAATCTCGCGCCGCAACTACTCCCTGGGGTTATGGATCCCGGGCTCGTGACTTCGCGCCCCGGGACGACAGTCGAGTTTGTGGCTGAGCCGGTGGGCTCACGAAGCGTTTTGCGGCTTCCGCTCGGTGAACGGCGACAGCACCACCGTCGCCACCATGAAGATCACGGAGGCGCCGAACACCCAGTGTGGCGCGCTCTGGTCCATGATCCAGCCGAACAGCAGCGGGCTGATGACGCCGCCGAGATTGAAGCCGGTGGAGACGATGCCGAAGGCGCGGCCGGCGGCACCGGGGGGCGCGGCATTGCGCACCAGCATGTCACGGGAGGGCGCGATCACGCCGGAAAGGAAGCCCGCGGCCGTCATCGCGACGGTGAGGGCCCAGCCCGGCATCGTGACGAGCGCGATCAGCAGCACGATCGCCGCATTTACGGCAAAGCAGGCCGCTGCGACCTGGCCGTGACGCTCAGTGCGATCGGCGAGAAAGCCGCCCGCGAGCACGCCGATGGCGCTGGCTGCGAGGAATGCGGTCAGCACAACGTTGGCGGTGGAATAGGAGGCCCCATAGCCGCTCATCAGCGCGACCACGCCGAAATTACTGATGCCGGCGACCGACAGGCTCAGCAGCATGAAGAGCGCGGTCAGCATGATCAGCGCCGGGGTGATGACGGCCTGCTTCGGCGCATTCGCGCTGCCCGGCTTCTTCTTGTGCGCGCCGGCGTCGGGAATGTTCATGGCAACCAGCAGCAGAGCCACCGCGACGCCGATCGCGCCCGATGCGATCAGCGCGCCGACGCCACCGGACACGGTGACGAGCGCCGCGACGATCGCCGGCGCGACCGCGCCGCCGAGAAAGCCGGCAAAGGTGTGGATCGAGAAGGCGCGGCCCATCCGCGCCTCATCCATGTGTTCGGCAAGGATCGCGTAGTCGGCGGGATGATAGACGCTGTTGGCGAGTCCAAGCAGCACGGCGCAGGCGATCAGCGAGGCGTAGCTGAGGTGCACGCCGAGCAGGATCAGCGCGAAGCCGCCGAGGACGAGCCCGGCCAGCAGGATCTTGCGCGCGCCAAAATGGTCGACGAGATAGCCGGTCGGCGCCTGAGTCAGGCCGGACACCACCGCGAACACGGTCAGCGCGAAGCCGAGTTCGATATAGCCGACGCCAAGCTGGTTCTTCAGGAACGGGAACAGCATCGGCAGGACCAGCATATGGAAATGGCTGACCCAATGCGCGATCGAGATTCCGGTCAGCGTCAGCGCGCTGTCCGCCTTGCCTTGCTGCGGTGCGGCGAGAACGTCGACCATTGCAGTTCCGTTTTGCGTCCTTGGGGCGCAAACTATCGGGCAGGGCGGTTATTTGTCCATGAACGGCGGCGCATGGCAGGTAGTTCGGGGCGGGTCGTGTGGGAGGGCTCGCCCCCATCGTCGTCCTGACTGAAGCCAGCTAGGCGGGCAAGGCTTCACCCACGTCGTCCTGGACAAGCGAGCAGAGCGAGCGCTGACCCTGGACCCATTACCACAGGGAGTTGTTTGGCGAAGACTCGTGGTCAGCAGGTCGCGCCACGGCTCCTCCCTGGGGTAATGGGTCGTGCTTTCGCCAGGACGACAGTTGAGAGCGTGGTCAGGATCCCCCTCACAACGGCTCGTCATCATTGCCGTAGCGATCGCGCTTCGGCGTGGCGATGTCGCCGTCCTCGTAATCGTCGTCGCCGTCGCGCGGAGGCTGTGGCTTCTTCGCCTTGTCGTCGGCCTTCTTGGGTGGCGCGCTGGTCTTGCCGGTCTTGGCCATGACTGGTCCCGGATGGTGATGCTGCATCCGCTTCTATCCGGAAAATATGGGCGGTTCCTGACTTATCTCAAGCGGCCGAGGCGTCAGCCCTGCACCACCGGACCGCCAGCCTTCTTCCAGGCGTCGATGCCGCCGGCGATATGGGCGGTGTTGGAAAGGCCGGCTTCTTTCGCCGCGGTCACCGCCATCGCCGAGCGCTCGCCGAAGGCGCAGAAGAACACGACGCGGCGGCCGGTGGCGGCCGCGACCTCGCGCAGCATGCCGCCGGGCTTCAGGCTCTCCTCGATCGACGGATAGGGCGCATGTAGTGCGCCCTCGAGCATGCCGTGTTTGGCGCGCTCGTTGGTTTCGCGCAAATCGACCAGCAGAATGTCGGGCCGGCCCAGCGAGCGGATCGCGTCGACGGCGCTGAGCGCGCGGCCCTCCTTCTCCAATTCCTCCTGATGCAGGCCGACATGCATGTTGGCCGGCACCGCCACGTCCATCATCTTCGGATTGGGCAGCTTCAGATTGGCCATCAGCTCGATATATTCGTCGACCGAGCGTACCTGGAGCCGCGGGTTGTAGCGCTTCTCCTCGCCGATGGTGGAAACGGTATCGCCCTTGTAGTCATGCGCCGGGAAGACCAGCGTCTCGTCCGGCAGCTTGAGCAGGCGATTGAAGATCGAATCGTACTGCGCGCGCGAAGATCCGTTCTGGAAATCGGTGCGGCCGGTGCCGCGGATCAGCAGCGTGTCGCCGGTGAAGACGCGGTCGCCCATCAGATAGGAATAGGAATCGTCGGTGTGGCCGGGCGTGTACATCACGTCGAGCGACAGGCCCTCGATCGTCACCTTGTCACCATCGGAGACGCGCATCGCCACCACGTCGGCCTTGCTCTGGTCGCCCATGATGGTCATGCAATGGGTGCGGTCGCGCAGCTCGCCGAGTCCAGTGACATGGTCGGCATGAAGATGAGTGTCGACGGCCTTGACCAGCTTGAGGTCGAGTTCGCGCAGCAATTGGCAGTAGCGATCGACCTTCTCCAGCACGGGATCGAGGATCAGCGCCTCGCCGCCGGGGCGACTGGCAAGGACGTAGCTGTAGGTGCCCGAAACGCTGTCGAAGAGCTGGCGAAAGATCATGGCAGGCCCCGGCGTGAATTGATTCCGGTTCCTACTACGCCACGGGTAAAAAAGAGAAGCAAGTCACTGTATGGCGAGGGAAATGGGGAATATTTTACTCTATGGGGCTGTAGCAATGACCATTTTACGTACAGTCATTCCGGGTTCGACTCTGCGAGCCGCGCCGGAATGACGACGGAGGTCAGGGCCTTACCAGCGTGTAGCCGTTCTCGGTCAGGAACAGGATCTGTCCGACCCCGACCTGCACCGGGGTGGCGGAGGGGATGAAGTCCGGCCGCTTGCCGCTTTCCCGCTCGATCGTATCGACGGTGTTGAGACAGATGTCGAAGCGCACGCCCTGTGCAATCAGGCTTTCGACCTGCTTGCGATGGTCGCTGCCGGTGAGCAGCAGGTCGATGCCGGGACCGAACGCCACCACCTCGACCGCGACCTTGTCGGGGTCGTAGAACTTCAGGAGGTTGTTGGCGACGCTGAGCACCAGCGCCTGCTTCCTGGCATCGCCGTCGGACAGTTGCAGCACGATCTTGTGCTCTGCGAACGGCTTGTCCTGGAGCGGCACCTGCTGCGCAGCGACCGGTGCCGCCACGACGGCGAGCAGCGCCAGCATCATCGCGCGAAACATCTGCAAATGCGTCATCCCTGTCCTGCGATTCCTGGATTGTCCTCGACGCCCTGCAACGTGACGCCGGAATGGTACGGTTCGGGCATCCGGCCCGACCGCAGATATTTGCCGACGACGTCCCACACCGGCGCGCCCTGCTGCGCGTTGATCGAGGCCCAGCCCGCGACCTTGTAGCGCTTGTTTGCGGCCAGCGGCTTGCCGCCATCGAGCTGCAGCTCCGAGATGCGACCGCCGGCTGCGCCCGCCGGCGTGCAGGTGTAAGTGAGGCCGCCGACGCGGACCATGTCGCCGCCCTGCTGATAATAGGGGTCGGCGTTGAAGAGATTGTCGCAGATGTCCTCGAGCACGTCCTTGATCTGCGCGCCCGTCATCTCCTGCACATAGGTCTCGGGATAGGTGATCGCGGTCTCCGCGAGCACGTCCTCCATGGTCAGGGCCTGATTTGGCAGCGTGGTGACGCCCCAGCGAAAGCCCGGTGACAGCGCGATCTCGGCATCGAGCTCAGTACGCAATGCCGCGCAAATCAGCTGATCGACGGGACCCGAGAAGTTGCCGCGGCGATAGAGCAGGCGATCGGGCGTTGCGATCTTCTCCGACCAGTCCATCACATGCGGCGCGCGCACCCGGCCGATCAGTTCGGACATCGCCGGATCCGGCTTCAATAGCTCGGAATAGACCGGCAGCAGATGATATCTGACGTCGCTGACTTTGCCCTTGTCGAGCGCGAGATCGAGCACCGCCAGAAATTTTCCGTTGGAGCCGGCATTGGTGACGAGCGTCGTGCCGCTCGCATTCTTCACCGCGACCGGCTGCGGCACGGCGTCATGGGTGTGGCCGCCGAGGATGACATCGATGCCGGTGACGCGGCTTGCAAGCTTGAGGTCGACATCCATGCCGTTGTGCGACAGCAGGATGACCGCATCGACCTTGTCGTGGCCGCGCAGGCCGTCGACATGCTTCTGCAATTCCTCCTCGCGGATGCCGAAAGTCCAGTCCGGTGTGAACCGCTTGGGATGCGCGATCGGCACGTAGGGGAAGGCCTGGCCGATGATCGCGACGCGATGGCCGCCGAGCTCCTTGATCATCGAAGGCTTGAACACGCGGCCCGTGGCCTTGTCGAAGGCGCGGGCGTCGTTGAACGCGGCTTCCTCGGTCAGGAAGACGTTCTGCGCCAGAAACTCGCCCTTGAAGCGCTCGAGATTGTCGCGCAGCGCCTGCTCGCCATAGGTGAACTCCCAATGCCCGGTCATCGCCTCGATGCCGAGCAAATTGGCGACCTCGACCATGTCGCGGCCCTGCATGACATTGGCGAGCCCCGTGCCCTGCCAGAGGTCGCCGCCGTCGACCAGCACGGAATGCTTCTCGCCGACATCGCCGCGCAAGCGATCGATCAGCGTCTTCAGATGGGCAAAGCCGCCGAGCTTGCCGAAGCGTGCCGAGGATTTCTCGAACTCGAAGCAGGTGAAGGCATAAGCGTCCGCACTGTCGGGCCGGATGCCGAACCGGTCCAGGAACGCGCGGCCGACCAGGTGCGGCGGCCGTCCCGCCATCTCGCCGATGCCGATATTGACGCTGGGCTCGCGAAAATAGACCGGATTGAGCTGCGCATGCGCGTCGGTGATGTGCAGGATCCGCGCATTGCCGAAATGTTCGAGGTCGTAGATGCTCGCGGCTTCGGCGCCGCGCGCAAGCCGCGGCAGGCCGATCGATGCGGCGATGGCGCCTGCGCTCTTCAGGAAATCGCGGCGGCGGATAGCCATGCTTGAGTACTCCGCGCCCCTTAACGCCAGTCCGATGGTTCCACAGGAGGCCCAGTCTAGCGGATTTCCATCGTCTTCCAGGCTTCTTTTTCCGACGTTGCCTGGAAGATCGACGCCTTTGCCAGCGCCTCGGCCTCTTTCGCTGCGGCAATTGCGCGGTCGAAGTCGCCGCCATCGGCCGCCTTCTTCGCCGCCGCAAGAGTCGCGACGGTCGTGGTCCACTGGTTGCGCAAGCCGGTCGCCTCCTTGGAAGCGGCTTCCGCGGCGGCATAGGCCGCCTTGTAGTCCGCCTCGGTCGCCGCGCGTGCCGGGGGCAGCGCGAAGATCACCGCGAGCAACAGGGCGAGTGAAAGTGACCGCTTCATGGCCGCGCTCCCGGTCCGGAAATCGGCAGGCCGTTGGCGACATAGGAGAGGAAATATTCGACGTCGCGATATTCGTCCGACTGCGGCTCCAGCGGAACTGCGCGGGTCTGGCTGTTGCAGGTGACGAAGCGGCGGCTGGTCGTGCCCATGCTGCTCCATTCGGAGCGGTAGATTGGCATCGCATTGAGGATGCCGAGCGCGGGTGCCAGGACCTCGGCGCGGATGCGCTCGCCCGGGCTCTGCACATGGCAGCTCGCGCAGGAGAAGTTCATCTGGCCGCGGCGCGTGTAGAAATAGCGCTTGCCGTTCTCGAAAGCGGCCAGCGCCCGCGGATCATCGGGGATCTTGATGTCCATCAGCTTGCCGCGCGAGGTGTAGGCCATATAGGCGGTCAGCGAGGCCATCTCGTCCTTGACGTAGGAATAGGGCGCTTCGCCATTGGCTTCGCGGCAGCGGTTGAGCGCGAGTTCCAGCGTGACGACCTTGCCTTCCTTCTCGTCGAAATAGGGATAGTTCTGGCGGATGCCGATGCCACCGTCCGGGAAGCAGTCGGCATAGGTCTTGCCGTTCTTGAACGGGGTTGCGAACATTTCC
The DNA here is from genome assembly GCF_001641695.1 of Bradyrhizobium neotropicale. Taxonomy (GTDB): domain Bacteria; phylum Pseudomonadota; class Alphaproteobacteria; order Rhizobiales; family Xanthobacteraceae; genus Bradyrhizobium; species Bradyrhizobium neotropicale. The sequence continues at coordinate 77,703 of NZ_LSEF01000063.1, read as the reverse complement.
TTGCCGGCATCGAGCGCAAACTCGTAGGGCGGGAATTCCTCCTTCTCCTGCCACTGCCGCTTCATGTCCTCGTTCATGGAATAAGGACCGTTGGCGAAATCCTCGTGCTTCACGTTCGGAAACTTCTGGAAGAAGAAGTTCTGGAACGCCTTGATGTCGGCGGCGGGATCGACCTTGTCGGCCGCGGTCACATGCGTTGACGCCAGAGCGCCCACGACGAGCGCGGCAAGCGCAGAGCCGAACAGAATTGCAGATCGCGCCTTCATCACGAAATCTTCGCGGTGGTCGTATCCGACGCACCCTTGTTGTCGACCCAGGAGATCTTGAGGTCGTCGCCCTTCTTGGCCCCCTTGAAGCTGAACTTGACGTAGGGGTCCTTGGAGACGGCCGGGCCCCAGTCGGCGACGAAGACGTCCTTGCCGTTATATTCGAACTTCAGCTCCTGGATGAAGTGCGCCGGGATCAGCTCGCCCTTGGAATCCTTGACGAAGCCGGAATCCATGGGGTGCTGGATCAGCGCCTGCACCTCGGTGATGTCGCCGTTGGATGTGGCGCGCACGCGAATGGTGGATGCCATCTTGATCTCCTTAACCCCCGCAGCCGCCGACGGTGACTTTGACTTCCTTGGTCGCGCTGTAGAGCTTGCCGTCGGCCTCGACGATCGCGACGACGTTGGTGGTCTTCGCCATTTTCAGGCGGTTGGAGACGCTCGGCACCGTTCCGTCCGGGATCTTGTAGGACGCTGCGAGCGCGTTCGGGTTCTCTGCCACGAAGAACGAGATCGAGGTCACCTTGTCGAGCGTGGTCGTCACGGCAATCGGCACGACGCCGCCGTTCTCGGCGATCTCGGGCGCATCCAGCTTGACCTTGTCGGAGGGCTCGGCGGTCTTGCCATAGAGCGCCTTGATGGCGTCGGCCTCGCTCTTCTGCTTGAACGCCTCTTCCGGATATTTGTCGTTGGCTGCGGCGCGCGCGGGCTGGGCGGCAAACGGCAGGTTACCGAGGCCGATCAGCGCGACGGAAGCCGCGCCCTGTAGGATCAGGCGCCGCGTCGCGAGAGGGCCGGTGATTGTCGTCATCTCAAGGTCTCCTGGCGTGCCGGCCGTCACAGGGTCTGCAGGAAATCAACGATCGCGTTGATCTCCTGTTCGGTCAAAATCCGGTTCCGTCCGAACGGCGGCATCATGGTCTGCGGATTGCGCTTGGTCTCATCGAACAAAATCGCGAACAGCTCGTTGCGGTCAGGATACTTGCTCTTGATGTCCTTGAGCGCGGGGCCGATCGTTCCGGGCAGGTCGCCGCCCTGGATGACATGGCAGGTCAGGCAATTGCCCTTGCCGCGGTCAAAGGCGAGCTTCTGGCCCTCGGCAACAGCGGATTGTGCCCGCGCCGGGCTCACGGCAAGGCCGGCCAGCATGGCCAGCATGAACATCAGGGAAGGCTTCCGGGGAAGGGCGGTCAAGGGGCGTTCCGAACCGTTATGTCGATGATCTCGTTCACGGAAATATAATGCTCAAAGCACAAAGGGCATCGCCTGACAATCAAGACTATGCATGCTGCAAAATCGCGTTAATATCCAGCGCATTGCAACCCAGAGATTATTTGTTTGACGGATTCGGCCCTGGCGCGGGCCATTATTGGGAGGCGTTCCGCCGCTTCGTCGTGTTTTCATTTCTTTCGTATTTTTCGGGGACCTCAATTGGCTGAATATCTCGTTGAATTTGGCAGGGACGGTGGGCGGGTCGAGCCCGATGGGCGGCTCGATGCGCCGGCGTTCCATCGCAATCACGAGCCGCTGTGGGCGGCGCTGCAAAAGCACCTCAAGGGCGTTTCGGGCGATGTGGTCGAGGTCGGCAGCGGAACCGGCCAGCATGTGGTCCATTTCGCCCGCCATACGCCCGGCCTCATCTGGTGGCCCAGCGACCTCAATCAGCGCCATCTGAAGAGCATCGAGGCCTGGCGCGTCCATTCCGGCCTGCCGAACATCCGCCCGCCGATGCGGATCGATCTGTCCGATCCGGACTGGTGCCCGGACATGAAGAGCGGGCAGGGGCCCGCGAACCTCGCGGCCATCTTCTGCGCCAATGTCATCCACATCGCGACGTGGAACGTGGCCGAAGGCCTGTTCACTGGTGCCGGCCGTTATCTGCGGGCCGACGGCAAGCTGTTCCTCTACGGCCCGTTCAAGCGCGACGGCAAGCACACCGCGCTCAGCAATGCCGTGTTCGACACCTCCTTGCGTGAAGGCAATCCCGAATGGGGCGTGCGCGACGTCGGCGACGTCGAGGGGCTCGCACAAGGCGCGGGTCTGCGTCTCGTCGATGTCATCGACATGCCCGCGAACAACCTGACGCTGGTGTTTTCGCGGTAGGGCGCGAAGAAGGTGCGCTCCCTCCCCCGCTTGCGGGGGAGGGTTGGGGAGAGGGTGTCTCCGCAATCGAGAACCCCCAAGACGAGAGAACCCTCACCCGGCGCTTCGCGCCGACCTCTCCCGCAAGCAGGAGAGGTGCACGACCTCCTGGGCTCGTGCTGATTCAATCAAGAGGCCGCCTTCACGCCTCGCCGTCCCGCCAGCCGATCTTGTCCTTCAAGAAGCGAAAGCCCAGCACCTCGAAGCCGGCGCGCTCCTTGTTGTCCTTGCCGTAGCCGTGGCCGCCCGCGGCGGGCTCGTAGAAATAGGCCTCATAGCCCATCGCGTGGAGCTTTGCCGCCATCTTGCGCGCGTGTCCGGGATGGACGCGATCGTCGCGCCGCGTGGTGGCGATCAAGATCGGCGGATAGGGTTGGCCCCGCTTTGCGTTGTGATAGGCCGAGTAGGTCTGCAGCCACTCCCACTCCTCCGGCTTATCCGGGTCGCCATATTCCGCGATCCAGCTCGCGCCGGCGAGCAGCTTGGTGTAGCGGCGCATGTCGATCAGAGGGATGGTGCAGAACAGCGCGCCGAAGCGCTCGGGATAGCGCGTCAGCATGTTGGTGATCAGGATGCCGCCGTTCGATCCGCCCTGCGCCGCGATGCGCTTGGCGCGCGTGACGCCGCGACGGACGAGATCGGCGGCGACGGCCGCAAAGTCGTCATGCGACAATCTCTTGCCGGCGAGCCGCCCGGCATCGTGCCAGCGCGTGCCGAACTCGCCGCCGCCGCGCAAATTCGCCTGCACAATGGTGCCGCCGCGCTCCAGCCACAGCTTGCCGAGGCCTGAATTGTAATAGGGCTTCACCGACAGTCCGAACCCGCCATAGGCGCTCATATAGACCGGCGCATCGCCGGTCACGCCGGCGGGACCCGTCTGCACATAGGGAATGCGCTCGCCGTCGATCGAGATCGCCTCGTGCTGGGTCACGATGAGACCATCCGCGTTGAACGTTCGCGGCGCCTGTTTCAGCACGGTTGGACTTGCGACATCCGGCTCGATCAGCATCAGGGACGGCGGCGTGAGCGGATCCTGAACGTTGGCGAGCAGGTCGCCATTGCTTTCGGATTCGTGGCTATCGAAGCGCCAGACGTCGACGACGCCGATCGCGGGAAGCCCGGGCAGGCGTGTGCTGCTCCAGCCGGCCGCCGACGGCGTGCAGATCTCGAACACCGGCCGCAACTCGTCGAGGATGGACAGCACCAGCCTGCCCTTGGCCCAGAACAGGCCTTGCAGCGCGCGGCGCGGCGAGGGCGGGAAGATCACGGCGAAGTTGCGCTGTCCCGCGAGGAAGGCCGACAGCGAGATGCCGAGCACGGTGTCCGCAGGATGCGTGACGCCGCCGACAGTCCAGGCTGAGCGCAGCTTCAGCGCGATCCAGTCGCCGTGCAATTGCAGCCAGATGTCGGAGGGCAGGTCGAGCTTGACGCTCGCACCTTGCTCGGTGCCGAGCCAGACGTCGAAGTTGAAGAAGTCCTGCCGGTCGACGAACAGAATCCGCGGCGCCTCGCCGGTCCGATCGACATCGCAATAGGCGCTCATCCGATCGGATGTCGTCTCGAACACCACGCGCGCCTGCCCTACGGGCTGGCCGCGGCGCCACAGCCGCACCGTGCGCGCATAGCCGGAGGTCGTCGCCATGTCCTCGCCAATGGCGCTCGACAACAGCAGCGTATCAGGATCGACCCAGGCGGCACCGCCCTTGGCCTCAGGCAGCGTGAAGCCGCCAGCAACGAAGCTCTTCGTGTTCAGGTCGAACTCGCGCAAGGTGACGGCATCGCTGCCGCCGCGCGACAGGCTCAGCATCGTCTGTGGCGCATCGCCCGGCAGCGAGCTCGACCCGTTCAGCAGCCAGTCCTCGCCTTCCTTTGCTGCGAGCCGGTCGATGTCGAGCAGCATCTCCCAGGATGGATTGGGTTTGCGAAATTCCGCGGTCGTGGTCCGCCGCCACAGGCCGCGCGGATGGTTTGCGTCTTTCCAGAGATTGTAGAGCAGGCCGTCGCAGCGGCTGACATAGGGGATGTTGTCCGGACGATCGTAGATGGCGGCGAGCGTGTCGCGGTCGCGCGCGAAGGCTGGACCGCCGAACTTCTCCAGCGTCAGCCGATTCTGCCGCTCGACGAAGTCGAGCGCCCGCACGCCTTCGACCTCCTCCAGCCAGAGCCAGGGATCATCGTCCGGAGCGGAGGGGGTAGGCCTGTCGTCGACGGACATGATCGGATCTCCAACGGATCGACGCGAGGTGCGGTTTGATCGTGCGCAAGCGGTAAACCGCGAAACCCCGTTATACTCCGGCCAATTGCGTCAGGGGCATGGCTTGCGCTCGTTTGCGCCGGTTGCCCGGCCCCGCCGCTGTCTCCATAGTGCCGGGAATCACCTGAGCGCCCTGGGCGAAAATACCGATGCTAGATGTGACTTCAGCCGACGAGATCGCCGACGACGTCCGCGTCCGTGCCAATGTGGTGCGCCTTGCGGCCGCGCAGGCCCTGACCGGTGCCAACTCCGCGGTGATCTTCGCCACCGGCTCGATCGTCGGCGCGACGCTCGCGCCCGACATGTCGCTCGCGACCGTGCCGCTGTCGATGTATGTGCTCGGGCTCGCTGCCGGCACCCTGCCGACCGGCGCGATCTCGCGCCGCTTCGGCCGCCGCGTTGCGTTCATCATCGGCACCGCCTGCGGCGCGCTCACCGGCCTGCTCGGCGCGTTCGCGATCCTGCACGCCTCGTTTCCGCTGTTTTGCCTCGCGACCTTCCTCGGCGGCCTCTATGGCGCGGTGGCGCAGTCTTATCGTTTTGCCGCGGCCGATGGCGCCAGTGCCGCCTACCGGCCGAAAGCTGTGTCCTGGGTGATGGCCGGCGGCGTGTTCGCCGGGGTGCTCGGTCCGCAACTCGTGCAATGGACCATGGACGTCTGGCCGCCTTATCTGTTCGCGTTCAGCTTCGTGATCCAGGCCGCGGTCGCGCTGGTGGCGATGGGCATCGTCGCCGGCGTCGACATTCCGAAGCCGGCGGCGGCTGATCTGCATGGCGGGCGGCCGCTGATTCGCATCGTGACCCAGCCGCGCTTCATCGCTGCAGCGCTGTGCGGTGTCATCGCCTATCCCATGATGAACCTGGTGATGACCTCGGCGCCGCTCGCCATGAAGCTCTGCGGGCTCAGCGTCAGCGATTCCAATTTCGGCATTCAATGGCACATCGTCGCCATGTACGGGCCGAGCTTCTTCACGGGCTCGCTGATCGCTCGCTTCGGCGCGCCGAAGATCGTCGCCGCCGGTTTGCTGTTGGAAGCCGGCGCCGCTGCGATCGGCCTCTCCGGCATCACCGCGATGCATTTCTGGGCCACGCTGATCGTGCTCGGCGTCGGCTGGAATTTCTCCTTCATCGGCGCCTCCGCGCTGGTGCTGGAGACGCACCGTCCGCAGGAGCGCAACAAGGTGCAGGCCTTCAACGATTTCCTGGTGTTCGGCATGATGGCGATCGGCTCGTTCTCCTCCGGCCAGTTGCTCGCGAATTATGGCTGGTCGGCCGTGAACATGGTGGTGTTCCCGCCGGTTCTGCTCGGCCTTGTCGTCCTCTCGCTCGCCTCCTGGGCCCACCGTCGCAAGGAACGGCTGGAGGCGGCCATGGGCGAGTTCCCCGACGCGATCTGAGACTGGCAGGAGTCTGTCAGCAGCGTTGATGCTTCGATTTGCATCGAAGCGTTCGCCTTGCGAAGGTTGTTAATCGGTGTCGTCACGGCCGGACTAAAGCGCGGAGCGCGTCTTCACGCCAATTGTCGCGGCCATCCACGTCTTTAGTGCGGATCGAAGAACGTGGATGCCCGGGACCCGGCTCCGCCAAGGCTTCGCCGGGCTTTCGGTGCTAGGCGGCGTAGCTTCAGCGAAGCCGGCAAGCCCGGGCATGACGGAGGAAACAAAAACAAAAGCGGCAATGCTGGACAGCCCTCGACACCCCACTATCGAATCCTCCCTCCGCTACGAGGGCTGGCGCATCGTCGCGGTCTGCTTTCTGCTCGCTACATTCGGCTGGGGGCTCGGCTTCTACGGGCAGAGCGTCTACGTCGCCGAGCTCCAGCGCGCGCATGGCTGGTCGGCTTCGCTAATCTCTTCGGGCACCACGTTCTTCTATCTGTTCGGCGCGCTGCTGGTCGTCTTCGTCGGCGAGGCGATCCGAAAATACGGGGCGCGGCGCAGCCTGATCGCCGGCACGCTGGCGATGGCGGCCGCAGCAATTGCGATCGGCGCGGTGCGCGAGCCCTGGCAGCTCTATCTTGCGGACGCCGTGCTCGCCTTCGGCTGGGCCGGGACCAGTCTCGCCATGATCACCAACACGATCAGCCTGTGGTTCGACCACAAGCGCGGCATGGCGATCAGCCTAGCGCTCAATGGCGCCAGCTTCGGCGGCATCGCCGGCGTGCCGCTCTTGGTGACCATGATCGGCCATGTCGGCTTCGCGAGCGCGATGTTCGCCGCGTCCGGTGCCATGCTGGTGCTGCTCCTGCCGGTGATCCTGATCGTCGTCGGCCATCCGCCCGACCGCCACGGCTGGCACGTGGCGGCCGGCGCAAAACCGCAATCACCGGCGCAGATCCGAAAAGAAGCGCTGCGCGATGTCGGCTTTCTCACGGTCACCACTGCCTTCGCGTTGGTGCTGTTCGCGCAGGTCGGCTTCATCGTGCACCTGATCTCGTTCCTCGATCCCGTGATCGGGCGCGAGCGTGCGGCAGTCGCCGTCGCGGTGCTGACGGCGATGGCGGTGGTCGGCCGCGTGCTGTTCTCGATGGTGATCGACCGCCTCAACCAGCGGCTGGCGTCCGCGCTGTCGTTCCTCAGCCAGGCGGCGGCGCTCCTCGTCGTGATCAATCTGCACAATGATTACGTGCTCATTGCCGCCTGCGCGGTGTTCGGCTTCTCCGTCGGCAACCTCATCACGTTGCCGTCGCTGATCGTGCAGCAGGAGTTCGATTCGCGCCTCTTCGGCGTGTTGATCAGCCTCAACACCGCGATCAACCAGGTCACCTATGCATTCGGTCCCGGTGTCGTCGGCTTCCTGCGCGATCTCTCCGGCGGCTACGCGCTGCCGTTCTACGTCTGCATCGCGCTGGAGGTGGTCGCCGCGGCGCTGATCATGATGCGCGGTGGCAACGCGCGTAAGACTTCGTAGGGTGGGTTAGCCGAAGGCGTAACCCACCTCTTTTCCTTCCGGTTGCGAGAGAAGTGGTGGGTTACGCTAGCGGACTGCGCTTCGCGCAGCCGCGGGCTAACCCACCCCACGGGCGCAGCGGTGCTTACGCCTCCCGCTGCTTCAACAAATCCTCGAGATCCAGCCGCTTGGTGAACATCGCGAGCTTGCCGTCCGGCCCGAACGGCCATTTCTCCCTGGGCTTGTCCCAATAGAGCTCGACGCCGTTCTCGTCGGGATCGCGCAAATAGAGCGCTTCGCTGACACCGTGATCGCTGGCGCCGTCGAGCGCGATGCCGGCCGAGAGCACGCGATGCAACGCATCGGCGAGCGCCGGCCGCGTCGGATAGAGGATCGCGGTGTGATAGAGCCCGGTCGTGCCGGGAGGTGGCGGTGAGCCGCCCTTGCTTTCCCAGGTGTTGAGCCCGATGTGGTGGTGATAGCCGCCGGCCGAGATGAAGGCGGCGCCGGAGCCCATCCGCTGCATCAGCTCGAAGCCGAGCACGCCGCAATAGAAGCCCAGCGCGCGATCGAGATCGGCGACCTTGAGGTGAACGTGGCCGATCCTGGTGCCGGCATTGACGGCTGGATTTTGCGACATGTGGCTGCTCCGTTGACCAACTCCACATAGGGCGGGCTTCGGGACAGTGCTACCAGCCTATCCCGAAACCCAGCGTTTCCGGATGCGCAATTGCGCATCCGGATGCGCAACTAGGACAGCTCCGACACCTCGCCCTCTGGCAGACCGAACTCGAACGTGTTCAGCGTCATCGACACCAGCGTGTAGTAGCCGCACAGCCCGATCACCTCGACGAGCCCGCGTTCGCCGAGCACGTTCACCGCCTCATCATAGAGGCCCAGATCGAGGCCGTGGCCCTCATGCAGCGACTTCGCGACGTCGTAGATCATCTTAGCCTTGGGATCGTCGAACTCCGGCGTGCGGCGATCGCGGATCGCTTCGATGATCTCCGGCTTCATTCCGCCCTGAAGCGCGAGGCGCTTGTGGGCATACCACTCGTAGTGCGCGGTCCAGTGCCGCGCCGTCACCAGGATCACGATCTCCGAGAGTTTTGCGGGAAACACCGTATCGAAGCGCAGGACCTCACCGAGCCGCGTGGCGTGGCGGGCCATGTCGGGGCTGCTCAGCCAGGCCATCATCGGCGCCGGCGGCTTGCCGCGTTTTCCGGCAATCGATTCCTCATAGGTCTGCCGCTGGTTGTCGCTCATTTCGCCAGGCAAAAGTAGTTTCAGGCGCATCGTTGTTTCCTCTTTGTTTTTAGGCGTCGCCGTCGCGGCGATTATAGCCTGATGCCCAATCGCGTGAGTAGTCGGCGGATACGGAAGTGGTTGAATTCCGCGGTGCGATGGCCCAGAGTCGCCAGCAACAAGTCGATTTTTGACTGATGGAAACGACCCATGAGCGACTCTAGGGCCACAGATTCCGAGACGGCCGAACTCGAGACATTCCGCAGCGAGACGCGCGCCTGGCTCGAGGCCAACTGCCCGCCCGAGATGCGCAAGCCTGCCACAGCCGACACCGACGTGTTCTGGGGCGGACGCAACGCAAAGTTCTCGTCCGAGCCGCAGCGCATCTGGTTCGAGCGCATGCGCGACAAGGGCTGGACCGTGCCGGACTGGCCGAAGGAATATGGTGGCGGCGGCTTGAGTGCTGCCGAGCACAAGGTGCTGCGCGCGGAGATGGGAAGAATCGGCGCGCGGCCGCCGCTGTCGAGCTTCGGCATCTGGATGCTCGGGCCGGCGCTGCTCAAGTACGGCACCGAGGCGCAGAAGCGGGAGCATCTGCCGAACATCGCCGCGGGTCTGATCCGCTGGTGCCAGGGCTATTCCGAGCCGAATGCCGGCTCCGATCTCGCTTCGCTGCAGACCCGCGCCGAGAGCGATGGCGACGATTTCGTCATCACCGGCCAGAAGATCTGGACGTCCTATGCGAACTACGCCGACTGGATCTTCTGCCTGGTGCGCACCGATCCCGCGGCGAAGAAGCACGACGGCATCAGCTTCATCCTGTTCGACATGACCTCGAAGGGCGTGTCGACCAAGCCGATCCTCCTGATCTCCGGCTACTCGCCGTTCTGCGAGACCTTCTTCGACAATGTCCGCGTGCCGAAGTCGCATGTGGTGGGCACCGTCAACCGCGGTTGGGACGTCGCGAAATACCTGCTGCAGCACGAACGCGCGATGATCTCGGGCATGGGCGAACGCGGCGTCGGCCGCCCGCTCGGCCAGATCGCGGCGGACTCGGTCGGCACCGATGCACAGGGGCGCCTGGATGATTCGATACTGCGCGGCCAGATCGCAACGTTCGATGTCGATGAAGCCGCGCTTGCGGCCTGCGCCGAGCGCGCGGTCGATCTCGCCAAGGCGGGGCAGGCGCACCCGGCGTTCTCCTCGGCGATGAAATATTACGGCACCGAGCTGAACAAGCGCCGCTACGAGATCCTGATGTCGGCCGGCGGCGTCGATGCGCTCGAATGGGAGAGCGAGCGCTCGAAGCAGGGCGCCCGTCCGCGCGCCTGGCTGCGCACCAAGGCCAATTCGATCGAGGGCGGCACCAGCGAAGTGATGCTCGGCATCGTCGCCAAGCGCATCCTCGATCTGCCGGGGGCGTGAGGCACACTTTTGCAGCACGTCATTCCGGGGCGCCGCGGAAGCGGCGAGCCCGGAATCCATAACCACCAATCGGGAGTATGGATTCCGGGCCTGCGCCTTACGGCGCATCCCGGAATGACGAAGATCAGATAGATTTCGAATCGGAAACACCACCATGGCCCTCGTCCTCACCGAAGAACAATCGATGCTCCGCGACTCAGCGCGCGGGCTGATCAGCGACAAGGCGCCGGTGTCGCATCTGCGCCACCTGCGCGACTCCAAGGATCCGACCGGCTTCTCCAAGGAGTTTTGGCAGTCCTTCGCCGAGATGGGCTTTGCCGGCCTGCTCGTGCCGGAAGAGTTCGGCGGCAGCGGTCTCGGCTTTGTCGAGGCCGGCGTGGTCATGGAGGAGATCGGCCGCACGTTGATGCCCTCGCCGTTCTTCGCGACCAGCGTCGTCGCGGCCTCGGCGCTGAACCGCGGCGGCAATGCCGCGCAGAAGTCGGAATTTTTGCCGAAGATCTCGAATGGCTCGCTGCTCGCCACGCTCGCGATCGACGAGGGCGCAAAACACCGGCCGCTGCAGACCAGCCTGCAGGCCGTGCGCGCGGGCAACGGCTTCAAGCTCTCCGGCGCCAAGGCGCTGGTCGTCGACGGCCATGTCGCCGACCTCATGATCGTCGCAGCGCGCACCGCGGGCTCGGCCGGGGAACGCGAAGGGCTGACGCTGTTCCTGGTCAATCCGCACGCCAAGGGCGTTGCGGTCGAGCGCACCATCATGGTGGACTCGCACAACGCGGCGCGGATCGAGCTTGCCAATGTCGAGGTCAATGCCGACAGCGTGCTCGGCGAGGTCGATCAGGGCGCCCGCCTGCTCGACGGCGTGCTCGACATCGGCCGCGGCGCGGTGGCCTCCGAGATGGTCGGCCTCAGCGACGAGGTGTTCGGCCGCACCACGGAGTACCTGAAGCAGCGCAAGCAGTTCGGCAAGCTGATCGGCGAATTCCAGGCGCTGCAGCACCGCGCGGCGCAGCTCTATGTCGACATCGAGATCACCCGCGCCGCCGTGATGAAGGCGCTGCAGGCGCTCGACACCGATGTCGCCAACGCCGCGTCAGCCGTCGCGGTCGCCAAGGCCCGCGCCGGCACCACCGCGACGCGCGCGGTGCAGGAAGGCGTGCAGATGCATGGCGGCATGGGCATGACCGACCAGTTCGACATCGGCTTCTTCATGAAGCGCGCGCGGGTCTGCGAGGAACTGTTCGGCGACGCCAACTACCACACCGAGCAACTCGCGCGGGCGCGGGGGTATTGAGCTCCATCCCCGCATTGAGCTCTATCCCCTCATGGTGAGGAGCCGCGCCCTTTCGCGGCGTCTCGAACCATGAAGGCCCGGCTCTCGCACCTCGGCCTTCATCCTTCGAGACGCACGTTCCGCGCTCCTTAGGATGAGGGGAGGGAGTAGTCTGAAGTTGAACAAAGGTAGTTGTCATCGCCCGCTCCAGTGCGCAATTGCGCACAAGGCGGGCGATGACGGCTGAGAGTGGAGAGGTCGTGCCATTAGCTCGTCATTGCGAGCGAAGCGAAGCAATCCAGACTGTCTCCGCGGAAAGACTCTGGATTGCTTCGTCGCTTCGCTCCTCGCAATGACGGCCGAAAGACCGCCTACCGCATCGGCGGTGCGTACTGCACCCCGCCGGCGTTCCAGAGCTGGTTCATGCCGCGCGGGATCTTCAGCTTGGACTTCTCGCCGATATTGCGCTCATACATCTCGCCGTAATTGCCGACGTTGCGGATGATGCGTACGGCCCAGTCCTTGGTGAGGCCGAGCTGCTCGCCGTAATTGCCTTCGGTGCCGACCAGCCGCATCACCTCGGGCTTCTTCGACTTCAGGGCTTCGTCGATGTTCTCCGAGCTGACGCCGAGCTCTTCGGCATTGATCATCGCGTAGAGTGTCCACTTCACGATCATCATCCAGTCGTCGTCGCGCTGGCGCACGACGGGGGCGAGCGGCTCCTTGGAGATCATGTCGGGCAGGATCATGTGGTCGCCCGGCTTGGAGAGATTCAGGCGCAGCGCGTAGAGCTGGGAGACGTCGGCGGTCAGCGTGTCGCACTTGCCGGTGTCGTAGGCCTTCACGACGTCGTCCAGCTTGTCGAACTTCACCTCTTCATACTTCATGTTGTTGGCACGGAAGTAGTCGGTGAGGTTGAGCAGCGTCGTGGTGCCGGCTTGCACGCAGACCTTGCTGCCGGTCAGGTCCAGCGAAGTTTCCTTGTTGCGCGAACGCGGCACCATGAAGCCCGCGCCGTCGTAATAGGCGACGGCCGGGAAATAGAGGTCGTAGTCGAGCTCGCGCGCCATGCTCCAGGTCGAGTTGCGCGAGAGGATGTCGACTTTCCGGCTCTGCAATTCCTTGAAGCGCTCGCTGGCGTCGAGCGGAACGAACTTCGCCTTGCTCGGATCGTTGAAGATCGCCGCCGCAACCGCGCGGCAGAAATCGACGTCGAAGCCGGTCCAGTTGCCCTTGTCGTCGGGAATCGAGAAGCCCGGCAGGCCCTTGTTGACGCCGCACAGCACCTCGCCGCGCCGGACCGTGCGCTTCAGCGTGCGGGTGTCGTAGAACTCGTAGATGACCGCGAGGACGCCGACCAGTACGGCGACCGCGAGCCCGATCAGCAGGCCGCCTCGAAATGTGCGCATGATGTCTCTCTCTCGAAATAATCGGGAAAAGGAATTCGGACGGAGGCGGGGAGCATGATCCGGAAGCGGATCATGCTCAAACCATAACCCTCAGAGTTCGGGCTTCTGCCGGATGACCACCTTGGTCCCGACCGGGACGCGGTCATAAAGGTCGGCGACGTCGTTATTGACGAGACGGAAGCAACCCGATGACACCTTGGTGCCGATCGTGTCCGGTCGGTTGGTGCCATGGATGCGGTAGACGGTCGTGCCGAGATACATGGCGCGGGCGCCGAGCGGATTGCCGGGGCCGCCGGCCATGAAACGCGGTAGATAGGGCTGGCGCTGGATCATCTCCGGCGGCGGCGTCCAGTCCGGCCATTCCTTCTTGTTGGTGATGGTCACCAGCCCCTGCCACTGGAAACCGTCACGGCCGACGCCGATGCCGTAGCGGATCGCGCGCCCGCCGGGCTGCACCAGATAAAGGTGGCGTTCGGCGGTCGAGACGATGATCGTGCCCGGCGCTTCGGTGGTGCGGAAATAGACGACCTGCTTCTGCCATTCCGGATCGAGCTGGTAGGCGTCATCAGCGATCAGGCCCGGCTCGTCGCCGCGATCGGGCTGCTGGGCGAAGGCGGATGAGGTGACCAGGGAGGTGGTTAGGGCCAGGCCAACGGCTGTGATGAATATCCCGGTCAGGCGACGAAAATCCGTCATGTCAAAGCTCTCCCCGCTGCCACAGCGCAAATCATTCGGAACCATCAAATCTCAGGGGCAAGTTCATGGCAAGTTGATGGCGCGCCCGGCTGGTATGTCACGAGAATACTTTGGTTTTTTGACATGTCTCAATGCCATGAAATGGGGGCATGGCGCGAAAAGCAGTGGCTACAACCTCAACGGCGGGTAGAGGGCTGTCAGATCTGGCTGTTCTCAGGCTCGATCCCGAGCCGCCGGACGATTTCGGCGCCCACGGCGCGCGCCTCGTTTCGCGAGCCGATGCGGGGGCTGCGAAACCTTTGTCCAGACCGCAATCTGATCACGATGATGCAGTGCTCGTCCTCGGATCGGCCGCGGCGCTCGACCGTGATCGCCTCGACGTCGTGCCCCTCGATGTGGTCCGCGCGCAGCTTGCCGTCGCCCCACAAGCGTTCGACGCGAATATCCCCTTGCCGGATGATCCAGAAGGCGCCGGTCACGAGATTGGCGTATCTGTGAACGGCGTATGCGGCGATCGCACCAATCGGCAGCAGCATGATGTCGACCGGGCCGGGCGACAGACCCCGCCAGAGCTTGTAGGCGTAGGGAACGACGGACAATCCGACCACGATCGATGCCACGATCCGAACGTCTCTGGTGGAAAACGGCTCGACCGGTTCGCCAAGGTGCATCTCGGGATTGGTGGCATCGAGCGGATTGACCGGTGTCTCGACATTGGGAACGCCGAACTGCGCGGCGATCCGGCTAACCGTTTCACGGACATGCGTGACGTCGGAGATCGGCGGGGACGTCAGGCGCTCGCCCGAGACAAGCGTGAAGACGAGATGGAAGCGCGCCTTGGAAACCTTGCTTCTGGGGACCCCCAGTTCCGCTATGTCGCTCTTCGCGACGATCCGGCTGCGGAGCCGTCCGAAGGGGCTCTGTCGCCCGATCAGGATTTCATTCGGCGTGATGATCCACACCACCGCCGGTGCAAGCATGACACCGCCGATGAACGCGGCCCCCAAAAGGAGCGCGGCCACCGAGATGATGACTTCCAAATAGTCGTGCGCGAACAGGCCCGGCGTGAAGCAGAGGGCAACGGCCGCCGCAAAACCGGCCATGACCAGCCGCTGCGCGATCGAGGCGCCTTCACGAAGGCGAATGTCGTTGCTGGTGGGCGCGTCGTCCATTGCGGGCGGCTGATTCCGTCGGCACGAAACTCCACGGACGTATCCGTGGAGTCAAGCAGCAACGGCTACAGCAGGAACCAGCCGCGGTGTCCGCGCGGCCTCAGCTGCTGGCGTTCAGCAGCTTCGCCACCGTCCGGTCGATCTCGTCGTAGCTGCCTTCGCCTTCATGCTGGAAGACGATCTTGCCGCTCTGGTCGATGACGTATTGCGCCGGCCAATACTGGTTGCGGTAGGCGTTCCAGGTCCGGGAGTCGTTGTCCTGGGCCACCGGATAGGTGATGCCGTGGCGCTTCAGCGCGGCCTGCACATTGGACGCCGACCGCTCGAACGGAAATTCCGGCGTGTGCACGCCGACCACGACCAGCCCTTTGTCCTTGTATTTGGCGTAGAGCTCGGTGACGTGCGGCAGGGTGTTGACGCAGTTGACGCAGCCATAGGTCCAGAAATCGACCAGCACGACCTTGCCGCGGAGATCGGCGATGTTGAGCGGCTTGGAGTTGAACCAGTTGCTGATGCCGGTGAACTCGGGCGCGGTCGCCTGCGTTGCGGCCGCGGTGACGATCGGCGTCGCGCGCGCGGCCTCGTCGCAGATGCCGGGGATGACGGCGCCGGTCAGGGCGAAGCCGATCAGTGAAGCAGATACGGCGAGCAGTTTGAGAGACATGGAAGCTTCCTCCGTTAGGTATTGGTTGATCACAGGCCGATCTGGCCGGTGGGGTAGAAGCCGGTGAGCCACGCCACGATCAGCGTGTCGTATTGGAAATAGGCCGCGACGGCGAAGGCGATCACGACGACGCCGAAGCCCTGCTGCAGGCGCGGCGAGATGCGCGCGAGGCTGCGCACGCGCGTGGTCGCGGCCTGCCCGCCATAGGCGATCGCCAGCATCGGAATGGCAGCGCCGATGGCGTAGGCCACCAGCAGCGTGCCGGCCCAGGACAGGTTCTTCGACGTCGCGACCAGCGTCAGGATCGAGCCGAGCACGGGGCCGGCGCAGGGCGTCCAGACCAGGCCCAGCGTGGTGCCGAGCACGAGCCCGCCGAGCGCGCCCGCACGCTGCGCGGCGCTGGATGAGCCGAGATCGAGCCAGGCATTGAGCCGGATCGAGAGCCATTCGAACGGTGCCGGCCACAGCATCAACAGGCCAAAGCCGAGCAGCAGGATCGCCGCAGCCGAGCGCAGCACGTTGGGGTCGAAATCGAACAGCCGCGTGAGCGCGCCGAGCAGCAGTGCAGTTGCGGAGAACGAGACGACGAAGCCGAGCGCGATCATCGCGGGGCGCAGATGCGAGGTGCGGCCGATCGAGGCGCCGAGCAGGATCGGTAGCATCGGCAGCGTGCATGGCGCGGCGATGGTGAGGATGCCGGCAAGCACAGCGAAGATCAGTTCGAGCATCGGGCCACTCGCGAAGGGGTCACGAGGTTGGTTCGTGCTGGATGCGTCGGTCGTTACGCCGCGTCACGCGTTCGTGACGTTGACCGGGGGGTGGCCAACAAGTCGGTGCGCTCCCTCCCCCCTTGCGGGGGAGGGTTGGGGAGGGGGTAGCCACAAGCGAGGTCGGAGTTCGTGGCACCCCCCTCCCTGCCCCTCCCCCGCAAGGGGGAGGGAATGAGAGAGCGGTGCCAGCCTCACTCAAGTACAGCCACAAACACCGCAGCTCATGGCGACACATGCGCCCAAACAGAAAACGACCCGGAGGAGGGGGGCATCCCGTCCGGGTCGTTGGAGGTCCTTGGGAGGTTTAACCAAAACCGTATGTGAGCTTTATAGGGCCGAAGTTTTTCCGCCTGATGTCGTGCTTTGTTTCAATTGTTTCGCCGGCGGTAACACTTCCGTGTCCGGGATAGGGCCGAAGCCGTGGTCCTATCCCATTGAAATCTAAATTCTTTACGCCGCGAAGCGGTCGACGCCGCAGCCCTTAAGCAAGTCGGCCAGTTGCTTGCGGGCGTAGAACATCCGCGTCTTCACCGTGCTCTGCGGGATGCCGATGATCGCACCGACCTCTTCCACCGACTTCTCATGGTAGTAGACGAGGTTGATGATCTCGCGATGCGCGGGCGACAGTTTCGCCACGCAGGCGCGCAGGATCGCACTGGTGTCGCTGCGGTCGAGCGAGGTCTCGGGCGTGTCGGCCTCGTCGGGGATCTCGCGCACGTCTTCCTGGTCGATGTCCTCGAAACGGCGCTGGCGCATCGCGGTCAGGGACTTGAAGCGGGCGATCGAGAGCAGCCAGGTCGAGACCTGTGAGCGGCCCTGGAATTGTCCGGCGGTCCGCCACACGTCCAGGAAGACCTGGCTGACGAGGTCCTCGGCCGCGGTGGCGTCGCGCACGATGCGCAGGATGAAGCGATACACCCGCACATTATGCCGGCAGTAGAGAATGTGCATGGCCGTCCGGTTGCCGTCGGCGATGCTTTCCAGAAGCATGTCGTCCGAGGTCGCCTGAGCAGCAATGATGCTCTGGCTGGCTTCGGCGTTGATGGCGACGACGTTCTGCATGACTGGCTCCCCGTAGCGCCGCAACCGAGCGGCGTTTCCTTGGACCAAAGTGTTAAAGAGCCAGCGTTTCGGGACGTCTGCGCGACAAGCGGAAAATGGTTTCGTGCGCCGCCAAATTGTTTCGTCGCAAGCCGCGCGACGAAACATTCGGGACAAAAAACCGTGCAATTTCAATGTACGGAAAATACGGTAGTGCGGATTTGGACTGGGCGGAACGAAATTTGGGATCTTGCGTTTGACGGGGCCGCAATTAAAGCCGTCGTCCCGGCGCAGGCCGGGACGACGGCAGAGGGTGTTGCCTGCGCCTGGGCCCCTTACGCCTTCTCGCCCGCCGGCGAGAACAGGTAGCCGCCGCCGCGGATGGTGCGGATCACGGCGGGCTTTGTCGGATCGGGCTCGATCTTGCGGCGGATGCGCATGATGCGAAGGTCGACGGCGCGGTCGAAGGCTTCGGCATCGCGCGCATTGGCCAATTCGAGCAGACGCTCGCGTGACAGCACGCGCTTCGGATTGGCCGCGAACACTTTCAAAAGCCCGAACTCGGACGCGGTCAGCGGATGCTCGTTGCCCTCGTCATCGCGGAGCGCCTGTGCTTCGAGGTCGAGCCATTTGGTGCCGAAGCGCACCAATTGATCCTTGTCCGATTTCGCCGCCGCGGCTTCCGTCGCCGCTGCTTTCACCGGCGTGCTCCGCCGCAGCACCGAGCGGATGCGCGCCATCAATTCGCGCAGCTCGCAGGGCTTTGCCACGTAGTCGTCGGCGCCGAGCTCGAGCCCGACGACGCGGTCGATCGGGCTCGCCGTCGCCGTGAGCATGATCACCGGCACGTTGATGCGGCTCTTCAGGTCGCGGATGATCGAGAGCCCGTCTTCCTCCGGCATGTTGAGATCGAGCACGACGAGATCGGGCATGCCGCCCTCGATCGCCGTGCGCAGGCTCTTGCCGCCGTCGCACAGTGTCACGTTGAAGCCGTGCATCTTGAGGTAATCGCCGACCATTTCCCGGGCCGGGGCCTCGTCGTCGACGATCATGATGTGCTGGCTCTGGGTCATATCATTCAGATCCTGGCATTCAGATCAGGGCGTTTCGGTCGCGGGCAGCGTGATGGTGAAGGTCGATCCCCTGCCGGGGCCGTCGCTCTCGGCGGTGACCTCGCCACCATGCATGTCGATAATACGCTTGACGATGGAAAGCCCAAGGCCCGTCGAGCTCTCGCCCGCGGTCGGCTTGGCCGACAGCCGCTGGAATCGGCCGAACAGGCGGCCGAGATCCTCCGGCGACAGGCCGGCGCCCTCGTCGGTGACACGGACGACGGTGTCATGGCCCTCATGCGTGACCTCCACGGCGATCTTGCCGCCGATCGGGCTGTATTTGATCGCATTGCTGATGAGATTGTCGATCGCCTCGCGGATGCGATCGGTGTCGCACATGGTGACGATGTTGGGCGGCGCGATGACGCTGATCGCCTGCTGCTTGTTGACGGCGAGCGGCTGGTTGGCCTCGGCAACCTCCTGGACCAGCGCGGCGACGTCGACCGGCTCGCGGCGGATGGTGATGTCGAAGGCATCGGCCATCGCGTCCGAGATCAGATGATCGACCATCGTGGTCAGCCGCTTGGTGGCGTCGCGGATGTGGTCGACCTGGGAGATCACGCCAGCTTCGGAGGCACCGGTGGAGATCAGCTCCTTTAGCATCTCGGTGCGGCCGAGGATGACGCCGAGCGGATTCTTCAGGTCGTGGGCGACCGTGCCGAGAATCTCGTTCTTGAAGCCGTTGGCGCGCTGCAGCCGCAGCCATTGCGCCGAGAGGCGGCGGTTGGCCTGCATCAGCGCGCGGGTGCGCTGGGCGACGCGGTCCTCGAGCTGCGTATTGGCGTCCTGGAGCTGCTGATAGAGGATCACGTTGTCGAAGGCGATCGAGAGCCGGCTGGAGAAGATCTCGACCAGCGAGCGGTCGGTCTCGGACAGCTCGCGCTCGGCCTGCAGCAGCACGACGACCTCGCGGCCAGAGCCGGTGCGCAAATAGATGACGCTGCGATGGTCGGCGAATTCGTTCTTGCGGCGCTGGAACGCGGCCTCCACCAGCGCGCGCAGGTCGGGATCGAGCGCCTTCGACGAGGTCGTGCCGATGAAGCGGCTGTAGCAGCCGCTGCCAGCGAGCACCGAGAGCTCGGCGTCCGATCCGCCATTGTCGCGCAGGACCAGTATTCCGGCGCAGTCGACATTGAGCAGCGAGGCGAGCTGGGTCAGCACGCCCTCGGCGAGGCGCTGCATCGACTTGAAGTCGTAGAGCGTCGAGGCCGCATCGATGATGATCTCGAGCCCGCGCCGTGTCTGCACCATGCGCTCGAGCTGCTGGTAGGAGCGCAGCGCCGCGGTCAGCGAGGTGAACAGCTTGTCGGCGGTGAGCTCGGTCTTGGCCTTGTAGTCGTTGATGTCGTACTGCACGATCACGCGCCGCTCGGGCGCTTGGCCGGGCTGGCCGGTGCGCAGGATGATGCGCACGGTCTCGTTCCTGATCTCGTTGCGGATGAATTCAACCAGGTCGAGACCCGCGACGTCCGTCTCCATAATGACGTCGAGCAGCACCGCGGCGATGTCGCCGTGCTCGCGCATCAGCTTGCGACCTTCCGCCGCGGAATAAGCCGAGAGGATCTCCAGGCTCTGGCCGTTGAGGCTGTAATCGGACAGCGCAAAGCGGGTGCCGTCATGCACGGCCGGATCGTCGTCGATGACGGCGATCTTCCATTTCCGGGCGTTGGTATCCTCCGACGCGGTACCGGTGTCGTCGATCAGGTGGAGGACATCGTCCTGTTCGGCCATTGAGAAGTCCCGTCAGTCTCTGTGCTTTGCGCACCGCCCTTGGCGATCCGCGGCATGATAATCCGGAAAGTAGTGCCTTGTCCCGGCTTGGATTCCAGCATCATCCGCCCGCCGAGCTGTTGGGTCACCAGGTTATAGACGATATGCAGGCCGAGGCCCGTGCCGCCTTCATTGCGCCGGGTGGTAAAGAAAGGGTCAAAGGCCTGCCGCTGCACGTCGGGCGTCATGCCGGCCCCGTCATCGGCGAAGATGATCTCGATGTCGTCGCCCCCGCGCGGCCGCGCCGAGATCGAGATCGTGCCGGCGCGGCCGTCGGCGAAGGCGTGGTTGGCGGCGTTGAGGAAGAGGTTGGTCAGGATCTGGCCGTAGGAGCCGGGATAGCCGTCGAGCAAGAGCCCCTCGGGCACGTCGACCTTGAGCGTGATCGGCGAGCGCTTCAGGACGGGGCGCAGGCTCGCGATGATCTGATCGGTGGCTTCGTTGAGGGAGAACTGCCGCCGCTCGGCATGGGAGCGGTCGACCGCGACCTGCTTGAACGACTGGATCAGCTCGCCGGCGCGCGTGAGGTTGGCGACGAGCTGCTGTGAGGCATCACGCGAGGCCTGCACGAACTCCTCGAGCTGCGAGCGGCGCAGGCCGCCGTCGCCCTTGAGCTGCGCCTCGAAGATCTCGCTGCGCCGGGCGAAGCTGGAGGCAACGGTGAGGCTGATGCCGATGGGGTTGTTGACCTCGTGGGCGACACCGGCAACGAGCCCGCCGAGCGCGGCGAGCCGTTCGGCATCGATCAGGTTCTGCTGCGCGGTGTTGAGCTCGAGCAGCGCGCTCTCGGCCTTCTCCTTGGACGCGCGCAGCTCGTCCTCGGCCTTGCGCTTGGCGATCGCGTTCTCGCGGAACACCTCCACCGCGCGCGCCATGGCGCCGACCTCGTCGCGCGCCTTGATGCCCTGCACCTCGCGGTCGAGATCGCCCATCGTGATCGCGCGCATCGCGGTCATGATCTGCTGCAGCGGCAGCCGGATCGACAGCGCGATCAGCACGCCGGCGGTGAGGATGATGCCGAGGAAGATCACGGCGATCGACAGCACCCGCCGCGAAATGTCCGCCAGCGTGCGGTCGAAGGTCTCCTGTGCCTTCTGCTCGCGCTGGCGCATCTTGGTCGAGAGATCGTCGATGGCGCCGATCGCCTCGGCCTGGCTGGCGTCGATCGTGTTGCGGAGCAGCTCGGTGCGGCTCGTGAGCTGCTCGGACAGCTTGGCAAAGCCCTCGCGCATCGCGGTGGTGCGCGCCGCCAGCTTCTGCAGCGCCATGCGCTGCAGGTCGTTGTCGGCGAGATCGATCATCACCGGGATGGTCTTCTCGATCGTCTCGGTGTTGCGGCGCGCGTCGTCGGCGGCGGCCGGTGACAGCGACAAATAATATGAATTCGCCGCGACCAGCATCGCGGTGAAGGCCTCGCGGGATTTGCCGAGCGAGGGCCAGATCAGCGCGTCGCGGTGACCGGTGGCGCCTTCTATGATGGAATAGAGGCCCGCCATGTCCTTGGCCGGACCCTGCACCTGCTCCTCATAGGTCTTGGCAATGGTCGCCTGCACGCTGCGCAGCTCGCCGAAGCCGTTGAGGAAGCGCTCGGTGGTGCGCTCGAGCTCCTCGACCGAACCAGCCAGCATCGGGTCCTTGGCGGCGCGGTTGGTCAGCGTGCCCAGCACGGCCTCGCGCAGCAGCAGAATTTCGGCGAACAGGTCCGGGCTCGGCTGGTTGATGTAGCGGTGGATCAGGTTCTGCAGCCGCCCGGTCTCGCTTTCGAGCAGCGCCAGGATCTTGTCGGACTCGCGCACCTGGCGCACGTCGTCCCAGGCCGAGCCCAGCACCTGCGAGCCGTTCCAGATCAGCCCGACCAGCACCACCACCACGGCGGAGTTGAGCCCGGCGATCGACAGGATGCGCCAGCGGATCGGCACCGCCCGCAGCATGCCGACCAGGCGCGCGCGCAGCCGCCCGATCGGGCCGGGTAGCCTGTCCGCGTGCTCGCTGTGTCCGGGCTCAGCCAAAAAGCCTCACTCCACCTTGCGAATGCGTTCGATCAGTGCAGCCGCGGCGGGATCGCGCGCGGCCTTGGCGTAGATCGGAGCCATCGCGTCTTCGAACGGCTTGCGGTCGACGTCGCGCACGATGGTGACGCCGGCAGCCTCCGCCTTGTGCTGCGACTGCTCCTCGAGGTCGCGCCATTTCTCGCGCATGAAGCGGCTGGAGCGCAGCGCGGCCTCCTTGAAGATCTTGCGGTCGTCGGCCGTCAGGCTCTGCCAGGCCTTGAGGGAGATCACCAGCACCTCCGGGCTCATGGTGTGTTCAGTGAGCGTGTAGTAGCCGGCATATTTGTAATGATCCGTCGTCACGAAGGAGGGCCAGTTGTTCTCCGCGCCATCGAGCAGATGGGTCGCAAGCCCGGTCAGCACCTGCCCATAGGGCAGTTCGACCGGCTCGGCGCCCAGCGAGCGGATCATCTCGCTCATCAACTCCGATTGCTGCACCCGGATCCGCAATCCCTTGAGATCGGCCACACCCTTCACCGGCCGGACGCCGTTATAGATCGAGCGCGCGCCGGAATCGTAGAAGGCGAGGCCGACGAAGCCATAGGGCTCGAAGCTGTCCAGGATCTCGCTGCCGATCGGACCATCCAGCACCTTCTGCATGTGCTCGATGGAGCGGAACAGGAACGGCATGGCGAGCACATTTATCGCCGGGACGAAGTTGCCGATCAGTGCCACGTTGGTCCGGTTGAGGTCGATCGCGCCGGCCCGGGTCTGCTCGATCGTTTCCTTCTCCTCGCCGAGCTGGCGGGAGTGAAACACCTTCACCTCGTGCCGGCCGCCGGTGCGCTCTGCGATCAGGGCGCCCATGTAACGCAGCGCCTGGACGGTGGGGTAATCCTCGGTCTGGGTGTCGGCGGCGCGAAATTCGCGCGCAAACGCCTCCGTCGCGCATATCGCGAACAAAAGCACGACGAAAACCACCCCGGTCCGCGAGAGTTCGGCACGGCTCAACACTGGCACACTCAACCCCTCAGTGATGGAGTCTATGGCGGGACGAAAAGGTTCAATGCAATCTAGCAGATGGTAAAGGGAAGGCCATCCCGGGCCGTCGCGGCCGTCGATTGTGCGGTGCGTCTTAGCCTTATTCCCGGTTGAAACCGGAGGTGCTGCGCCTTAAGCACGGGATGTGCGAAAGCCGCCTTTTTGTTCGCAGCCGACGGGATGAGCGAATCGTGATGTCAGCCTCGCGCCTCTTGCAAGCCCTTGTCCAAGCCCTTGTCCAAGTCCTTGCCGCCGCTGCCGTGCTTGCCCTGACCTCGCCGGCAGGCGCCACCACCGATATTCAGCTCTGGCACGCGATGTCGGGCGAGCTCGGCCGGCAATTGGAGAAGCTCGCCACTGATTTCAACGCCTCGCAATCCGACTATCGGATCGTGCCGAGCTACAAGGGCAATTACACCGAGACCGTGACGGCGGCGATCTTCGCCTTCCGCTCGCGCGGCCAGCCCGCGATCGTCCAGGTCAACGAGGTCGCAACCGCCACCATGACTGCGGCCAAGGGCGCGATCTATCCGGTGTACAGCCTGATGCGCGACCTGAACGAGCCGTTCGCGCCAGATGTCTACCTTCCGGCAGTCTCCGGCTACTATACGGATGCCGCCGGCAATCTGTTGTCGTTCCCGTTCAACGCGTCGACGCCGATCCTCTATTACAACAAGACCATGTTCCGCGACGCCGGCCTCGATCCGGAGAAGCCGCCGCGGACATGGCCCGAGCTCGGGGCCGCCGCAAAGCGCCTGCGCGAGCGTGGCGCGGTGTGCGGCTTCACCACATCCTGGCCATCCTGGATTCATGTCGAGAATTTCTCCGCCTTTCACAACCTTCCGCTTGCCACCAGGACCAACGGCTTTGCCGGCCTGGATGCGGAATTGACCATCAACAACGCAGCCCTGGTGCATCACATCGCCCAGCTCGCGGAGTGGCAGAAGGACAAGGTGTTCGACTACAGCGGCCGCGGGCAGTCGGCCGAGCCGCGCTTTCAGAATGGCGAATGCGGCATCTTCATCGGCTCCTCGGCGACGCGCGCCGACATCAAGGCGAATTCGAAGTTCGAGATCGGCTACGGCATGATGCCGTACTGGCCGGACGTGAGGGACGCGCCGCAGAACTCGATCATCGGCGGCGCCACGCTGTGGGTGCTGCGCGACCGCCCGCGCGACGAATACAAGGGCGTGGCGAGGTTCTTCGCCTATCTGTCGCAGCCCGGCGTGCAGGCGGCCTGGCACCAGAACACCGGCTATCTGCCGATCACCCGCGCCGCGTTCGAGCTGACGCGCGCGCAAGGATTCTACGAACGCAACCCGGGCTCGTCGATCTCGTTCGAGGAGATCACGCTGCACCAGCCGACGCAGAACTCCAAAGGCATCCGGCTCGGCTCCTTCGTGCTGATCCGCGGCGTGATCGAGGACGAGCTGGAGCAGGCCTTTGCCGGCAAGAAGGACGCACAGGCGGCATTGGATTCCGCGGTCGAGCGCGGCAATAAGCTCTTGCGCCAGTTCGAGCGCGCGAGCCCGGACCGGTAGCGGCATGTTACGATTAGATCTGGCTGTAGCCGCGAAGGAGGTGTGCTCCCTCCCCCGCTCGCGGGGGAGGGCTGGGGAGAGGGTGTCTCCACAATCGAGACCCCCCTGGCGTGAACCTACTCCAATCAAGACGCGCCGGCCTTCAAAAGCACGTCGTGCCGGTCGCGCTCAGATGACTAATGATGCATCGTCGGCGCTGCCGGTTTTCGCCGACGCGGAAAGCTTTCGCGTCTGGCGTTCCGATCCACGGCTGTGGCTGCCGATCGCGATCGACATCGCGCGCAGCCATGGCCTTGAAGCTCGCGCGCCGCAGGTGTTCTCGACCGGGACCAATCTCGTCGTCGGGCTCGACGAGCAGCGGATCCTGAAGATCTTCCCGCCGCTGTTGCGCGCGCAATTCGTCTCCGAGCGCGGTTCGCTGGCGCAGCTTGCGGGCCGCCTTTCCCTGCCGATTCCCGAGATCGTCGCGGA
This sequence comes from Bradyrhizobium neotropicale, assembly GCF_001641695.1. Classification (GTDB taxonomy): domain Bacteria; phylum Pseudomonadota; class Alphaproteobacteria; order Rhizobiales; family Xanthobacteraceae; genus Bradyrhizobium; species Bradyrhizobium neotropicale. The sequence goes on along the minus strand of NZ_LSEF01000063.1, from coordinate 52,529 downwards.
AGGCGAGCGCGACGGCTGGCCCTATCTCGTCATCACGCGCCTTGCCGGAACACTCGGCTCGGAGGCGTGGCCGCATCTAGCGGAAGACCAGAAAGAGCGCGTGCTGCGCCGGATCGGCGAGACCATCGCGGCCGTGCAGCGCGCTCCGCTCGGGCCGCTCGCGCAAATCGAGCCGCGCTGGGACGAATTCATGCGCCGGCAGATGCAGGGCTGCCGTAGCAGGCATGAACGTCTCGGCCTTGCGCCAAAATTTCTCGCCGGCCTCGACGATCTCCTGCACGATGCGGCCGGGCTCATTCCGATGGATACGGCGCCGGTGATCCTGATCGGCGAATACATTCCGGAAAATTTCCTGCTCGCCTGCCACGATGGCGAATGGTCGCTCGCCGGCCTGTTCGACTTCGGCGACGTGCTGACGGGATGGCGTGACTACGACCTGCTCGGCCCCAGCGCCTTCATGGCAGCAGGGCGGCCCGACCGGGTGCGCAGCCTGCTCGAAGGCTTCGGCTATTCGAAGCTGGACTACGCGCTGAAGCGGCGGCTGATGGCCCTCATGCTGCTGCATCGTGCCAGCGACCTCAACAGCCATGTCTGCATCGAGGGCCGGCAGCAGAAGGCAAACGATCTCGTCGAGCTTCAGGACCTGATCTGGCCGGGGTGAGCGGCGGGCAGGAGACGTCGGTGGAGCGCGTTGAAAGGGGCGGGCTCCCCAATCATCACTGTCGTCCTGGCTTTCGCCAGGACGACGGCGATATCGGTGAATCAGCTCAACAAATGGGCGTGGGTAACTTTCAGCTTATTTAATGAGCAAGTACGCCTCTTTGTATGCAGTTGGTGAGGTGTGCGCGGCAGCCGGAAGAGGCGTAGATTTCCACATTACCCTGCAAGACCAATCTCTTAGGTCGGACCTAGGCCTCCACTAAGCCTTGGCACGAACCTTGCGATGCCAGCTCCAACCAGAAACGTTTGTGTTGGAGCCATTTCATGAAGCGCCGCGATTTCCTCAGGTCCGTGTCCGGATTGGCCGCTGGCGCGGCGCTTCCGGCGATGCCCGCCGTGATCTCTCCCGCCAGGGCCGATGCCCGCTCCGAGACGCTGCTGATCGTCTCCGAAGGCGGCCCCAACAATCTCGACATCCACGGCGTCGGCACCAACGTGCCCGGCTATGAAGTGTCCTGGAATTGCTACGACCGCCTGATCAGCCACGAGATGAAGAGCGGTCCCGGCGGGGTGCCCTATTACGACCGCGACAAGTTCAAGGGCGAGCTCGCCGAGGACATCAAGATCGACGACATGTCGGTCACCTTCAAGCTGCGCAAGAACGCCAAATTCCACGACGGCACGCCGGTCACCGCGAAGGACGTGAAGTGGTCGCTCGACCGCGCCGTCTCGGTCGGCGGCTTTCCGACCTTCCAGATGAGCGCGGGCTCGCTGACAAAACCCGAGCAGTTCGTCGTGGTCGACGATACCACCGTGCGCGTCGACTTCCTGAAGAAGGATCGACTGACGATTCCCGATCTCGCCGTGATCGTGCCCTGCGTCGTTAACTCCGAGCTGGTGAAGAAGAACGCCAGCGAGAAGGACCCGTGGGGTCTCGAGTTTACCAAACAGCAGACCGCGGGCTCAGGCGCCTACAAGGTGACGAAGTGGACGGCGGGCACCGAAGTGGTGATGGAGCGCAATGAGGATTGGGCCTGCGGTCCGCTGCCGAAGATCAAGCGCGTGATCTGGCGCATGGTGCCGCAAGCCGGCAACCGCCGTGCGCTGCTGGAGCGCGGCGATGCCGACATCTCCTATGAATTGCCGTTCAAGGATTTCCAGGAGATGAAGGCCAACGGCAAGCTCAACGTGGTGTCGCTGCCGTTCTCCAACGGCATCCAGTATATCGGCATGAACGTCACCAGGCCGCCGTTTGACAATCCGAAGGTGCGGCAGGCGATGGCCTATGCGATGCCGTACCAGAAGATCATGGACGCCGTGCTGTTCGGTCTCGGCAATCCCATGTTCGGCGCATCTGCGGACAAGGCCACCAAAGTCGCCTGGCCGCAGCCGCACAAATACAACACCGACATGGAGAAGGCGAAGGCGCTGCTGGCCGAGGCCGGTTATGCCAACGGCTTTGAGACCACGATCTCGTTCGACCTCAACTTCGCCGGCGTCAACGAGCCGCTCTGCGTGCTCGTGCAGGAGAGCCTCGCGCAGCTCGGCATCAGGACGACCATCAACAAGGTGCCGGGCGCCAACTGGCGCACTGAGCTCAACAAGAAGGAGATGCCGCTCTTCACCAACGTGTTCTCGGGTTGGCTCGATTACCCCGAGTACTTCTTCTACTGGTGCTATCACGGCAACAATTCCGTCTTCAACACCATGAGCTACAAGTCGGCGGAGATGGACAAGCTGATCGACGGCGCCCGCAACGCCGCCGCGATCGGCGACAAGGCGACCTATGACGCCGACGTGAAGGGCTTCGTCGATCTCGCCTACGCCGACATCCCGCGCATCCCGCTCTACCAGCCCTTCGTCAACGTCGCGATGCAGAAGAACATCAGCGGCTACGAGTACTGGTTCCACCGCCGGCTCGATTACCGCGCGATGGCGAAGGGGTGAGCGAACATGCTGATGGTCTGCGACGCATCGGCATTTGTTGGTCTCTGTGGCTTGAGTGAGGTGGGCACCGCTCTCTCACTCCCTCCCCCCTTGCGGGGGAGGGGCGGGGNCCACGAACTCCGACCTCTCCCGGGGCTACCCCCCTCCCATAGCCGAAGCTTCGCTTCGGCGTTGATTAGAAGGACGGCCGCCGAAGGTGGCCTACGCCTCCCCCGCAAGGGGGGAGGGAACGCAGCGGAGCAGGGGGCGGCGTTGTTGCCAATGAGCGAGAGCGCTCGCGTCGACGGCCTATCAGCATCAACAGTTCGGAGGGCCCCATGCTGCCCCTGATCGGCAAGCGCCTGATGTTCGCGATCCCCTCGCTGATCGGGGTCGTCATCGTCACGTTCCTGCTGACGCGCGCGCTGCCGGGTGATCCGGCTGCCTACTTCGCCGGTCCCGCCGCGACCAAGGAGGCCGTCGAGCAGATCCGGAAAAAACTCGGCTTCGACAAGCCGCTGGTCGAGCAGTTCTTCCGTTACGCCAACGATCTCGCCCATGGCGACTTCGGTACCTCGCTCACGACCGGCCAGCCGGTCGCGACCGAGATTCGCAATCGCCTGCCGGCCTCCGCCGAGCTGACGCTGCTCGGGCTCATCGTCTCCATCGCGATTGCCATTCCGCTTGGTGTACTCGCAGCAACGCGGCCGGGGTCGTGGATCGATCATCTCTGCCGGGTGACGACGACGGCCGGCGTGTCGCTGCCGGTGTTCTTCACCGGGCTCGTGCTGGCGTACGTCTTCTACTTCCAGCTCGGCTGGTCGCCCGCGCCGCTCGGTCGGTTGGATGTGTTCTACAGCGCACCGCCGACGGTGACGGGCTTCCATCTCATCGACACGCTGCTCGCGCGTGATCTCGAGGCGTTCCGTTCGGCGCTGAGCCAGCTCATCCTGCCGGCGGCGACGCTCGCGATCTTCTCGTTGGCGCCGATCGCGCGCATGACGCGCGCCTCGATGCTCGCGGTGCTCGCCTCCGAATTCGTCCGCACCGCACGCGCCAGCGGCCTGTCGCCGGCAACCGTCATCGTCACCTACGCTTTCCGCAACGCGATGCTGCCCGTCATCACCACGCTGAGTATGGTGTTCTCGTTCCTGCTCGGCGCCAACGTGCTGGTGGAGAAGGTCTTCGCCTGGCCCGGCATCGGCTCCTACGCGGTGGAAGCGCTGATCGCGTCCGACTTCGCGCCGGTGCAGGGTTTCGTGCTGACCATGGCGGTCATGTACGTGCTGCTCAATCTCGTGATCGACATTCTCTACGGCGTGATCGATCCGCGCGTGCGGCTGGAAGGGTAGGGCATGATCCGGAAAAGTGGACGCCGGTTTTCCGACAAGATCATGCTCCAAAGAAGAGTGCGAACATGAGCACCGTTGCGCCTGCTGCTGAACCGATTGGACCGGCCCGAACCTCAGGGTTCGCGGCGATGTTCGAGCACACGCGGTATGTGCTCGGCGAGAACAAGGTCACGGGCTTTGCCTTCGGGCTGCTGCTCCTCATCGTCTTCGCGGCATTGTTCGGCCCCTATGTGGTGCCGCACGATCCGCTCGCCTCGGATACCGCGGCCGCACTGAACCCGCCGTCGGCAGCGCACTGGTTCGGCACCGATCAACTCGGCCGCGACATTTTCAGCCGCGTCATCGTCGCAACCCGCCTCGACTTTTTCATCGCGGTCGCTTCCGTCGTTCTGGTGTTCCTGATGGGCGGGCTTGCCGGCATCGCGGCAGGCTATTTCGGCGGCTGGACCGATCGCATCGTTGGCCGCATCGCCGACACCATCATGGCCTTCCCATTGTTCGTGCTGGCGATGGGCATCGTCGCCGCGCTCGGCAATACCGTGCAGAACATCATCCTGGCCACCGCCATCGTGAACTTCCCGCTCTATGCCCGCGTGGCGCGTGCCGAAGCCAATGTCCGTCGCAATGCCGGCTTTGTGCAGGCGGCGCGTCTGTCCGGCAACGGTGAGTTCCGCATCCTGCTCGTGCACATCCTGCCCAGCATCATGCCGATCATGATCGTGCAGATGTCGCTGACCATGGGCTACGCCATCCTCAATGCTGCCGGCCTCTCCTTCATCGGCCTCGGCGTGCGCCCGCCGACTGCGGAATGGGGCATCATGGTCGCCGAGGGCGCCGGCTTCATGGTGTCCGGCGAATGGTGGATCGCGCTGTTCCCGGGCCTCGCGCTGATGATCGCCGTGTTCTGCTTCAACCTCCTCGGCGACGGCCTCCGCGACATCGTCGACCCGCAGCGGAGGACGTGATGTTCGAACGCTCCTCCCATCGCGCCGCTCTTCGCCTCTCCCCGCCTGCGGGGAGAGGCATAGGCCGCCTTTGGCGGCCGTCCCTTAAGGAAACGCCGAAGCTGAGCTTCGGCTATGCCGCCCTAGCGGACCGGGTGAGGGGGAGTCTCCGCGAACTCCTCTGCCTATTGTCCGCGCGGATAGAGGCCCCTCACCCTAACCCTCTCCCCGTCAGAACGGGGAGAGGGAAGAGGGAGCGGAGGACATAAATGTTCGAACGGTCTCAAGTGCTTGGCGCGCTTCACCTCTCCTCACGCGCATCCGTCCGGACTAGCCCCGTTCTACTTTGCATGGGGTTGTTTTCGCGATTTTTGCGGAGGCCAGCATGACCGCCCAGCCCCTGCTCGACGTCCGGGACCTCACGGTCGAATTCACCACCCGTCGCGGCATCGTCAAGGCGGTGCAGCATGTCGACATCTCCGTCGCCAAGGGCGAGACGCTGGCTATCGTCGGCGAGTCCGGTTCCGGCAAGTCGGTGACCTCATATGCGGTGATGCGCATCCTCGACCGCGCCGGGCGGATCGCCGAGGGCTCGGTGATGTTCTCCGGCATCGATGTGAAGGCCGCGACCGAGGACCAGATGCGCGATTTGCGCGGCCGCGAGGTCTCGATGATCTTTCAGAACCCGCGCGCCGCGCTCAATCCGATCCGGAAAGTGGGCGACCAGATCGAGGACGTGCTGCGCACCCATGTGCAGCAGGCGCAGGTCGCCGATCATGGCGAGAAGGCACTTCTAGCGCTGGAGCAGGTGAAGATCGCCCGGCCGCGCGAGCGCTATCACGCCTATCCGTTCGAGCTCTCCGGCGGCATGTGCCAGCGCGTCGTCATCGCGCTCGCGCTCGCCTGCAATCCGCAGCTCCTGATCGCGGACGAGCCGACCACCGGCCTCGATGTCACCACCCAGAAGGCGGTGATGGATTTGATCGTCGAGCTGACCAAGCGGCGGGCGATGTCGACCATCCTGATCACGCACGACCTCGGCCTCGCCGCAGCCTACTGCGACCATGTCGTAGTGATGGAGAAGGGCCGGGTGGTCGAGACCGCGAAGGCCGCCGACATCTTCGCCAATCCGCAGCACCCCTACACGCGCAAGCTGATGCGCGCGACTCCGCGGATCGGTGTGTCCTTGCGGGATCTATTGCCGGAGGAGGAAGGTAGCGCGGCAACTTCCTTCGCCTCTCCCCGCACGCGGGGAGAGGCCAACGCGCTCGGCAGCGCACTTGCGCGCCAGAGCGCGGCGGGTGAGGGGGACTCTCCAAGCACTCCACTCGTGGAAGCAGCCCCTCACCCCGACCCTCTCAGAGCGAGCGAAGCTCGTCTCGACCCCGCGAAGAGCGGGGAGAGGGAGAGCAGCGTCGCGAGCGGCGGAAGCGAGAAACCCCTCCTCCTCGTTGAAAAGCTTGTGAAAGAGTATCCGCGCCAGGGCGCCACCGCAGTGCTAGGCAAATTGTTCGGCCGCAGGCCGCCGGTCGAGCCGGATGTGTTCCGCGCGGTCGATGGCATCAGCTTCTCGATTGGCCATGGCGAGAGTGTCGGCCTTGTCGGCGAATCCGGCTGCGGCAAATCGACGACGTCGATGATGGTGATGCGGCTGCTCGATCAGACCTCCGGCCGTATCCAGTTCGATGGCGAGGAGATCGGCAGCATCATGCCGAGCGCCTTTGCACGGCTGCCGCTGCGCAGCCGCATCCAGATGGTGTTCCAGGATCCGACCGACAGCCTCAATCCGCGCTTCACCGCCGCGCGCGCCATCGTCGATCCGATTCTGCAGCTCGGCAATGTCAGGGGGCGCGATGCGCTGCGCGCCCGCTGCGAGGAACTGGCGGCGATGGTCGGCCTGCCCCTCAATCTGCTCGACCGCTTTCCGCATCAATTGTCCGGCGGCCAGAAGGCCCGTGTCGGCATCGCCCGGGCGATCGCGCTGCATCCCAAGCTCGTCATCCTGGACGAGCCGACCGCCGCGCTCGACGTCTCGGTGCAGGCGGTGGTCCTGAATCTGCTGGAGGACCTCAAGCAGCGGCTAGGCATGAGCTACCTGTTCGTCTCGCATGATTTGAATGTGGTGCGCTTATTGTGCGATCGTGTCATTGTGATGCGGACGGGTCGAACCGTGGAGGAAGGGTCTTCCGAGAAGGTCCTCAGCGATCCCCAGGACGACTACACCAAGCAGCTGTTGACGGCGATCCCGCATCCGCCGTTGCCGGTGCACTGAGAGACTGTGAGAGCGCGATGGCCGAACCGCTGGACGATTATATCGACGCCGTATCGAAAGCGCTGGCGCTGCCGGTCGAGGACGCCTGGCGGCCTGCGGTGCGCGCCAACCTCGAAGTCTCGCTGCGGCTCGGCCGCCTCGTCGACGAATTCGCGCTGCCGGACGAGACCGAGCCGGCGCCCGTGTTCACGGCCTGACGCCGCCATGACGATCAAGCCAGAGTCGACGGCTGCGGACATCGCGAAAGCGGTGGCCGGCGGCCAATCGTCCGCCCTCGCGGTGGTTGAAGCGGCGCTCGCGCGCATCAAGCAGCACGACACCATCCTCAATTCCTTCACCGACGTCACTGCCGATCGCGCCCGCGCCAGAGCGCGCGCCATCGATGCCGATATCGCCGCCGGCAAGAAGGTCGGCACGCTCGCCGGTGTTCCCTTTGCGGTGAAGAACCTGTTCGATGTCGCAGGGCTGCCGACGCGCGCCGGCTCGAAGATCAACCGCGACCATGCGCCGGCAAAGCGCGACGCGACGCTGATCGAGCGGCTGGAAGCCGCCGGGGCCGTGCTGGTCGGCGCGCTCAACATGGGCGAATACGCCTACGACTTCACCGGCGAGAACGTCCATGACGGTCCCTCGCGCAATCCGCATGACACCACACGGATGACCGGCGGCTCCTCGGGCGGTTCCGGCAGCGCCGTCGGCGGCGCGCTGGTGCCGATCGCGCTCGGCTCCGACACCAACGGCTCGATCCGCGTGCCGTCCTCGTTCTGCGGCATTTTTGGTTTGAAGCCGACCTATGGCCGGCTGTCGCGCGCGCGCTCCTTCCCGTTCGTCGCCAGCCTCGATCATCTTGGCCCGTTCGCGCGCTCCGTCACTGATCTTGCGCTGGCCTATGACGCGATGCAGGGGCCGGATGCGGATGATGCCGCCTGCACCACGCGCGGCGTCCAGCCGGTGACGCCGCTGCTCGGCGAATCCATCGCGGGCCTGCGCGTCGCGATCGCCGGCGGCCACTTCCAGAAGAACGTGTTTCCCGAAGCTGTCGAGGCCGTCGGCCACGTTGCCAAGGCGCTCGGTGCGACTGGCGTCGTCGACATTCCCGAAGCCTCGCGCGCCCGCGCGGCGGCCTATGTCATCACCACGACCGAAGGTGCCTCGCTGCACCTCGGTCGCCTGCGCAAGCGCCCCAACGATTTCGATCCGGCGGTGCGCGACCGGCTGATCGCCGGCGCGATGGTGCCGGCGCCGCTGGTCGACCGCGCGCAGAAGTTTCGCCGCTGGTATCGCGCACAGGTCATGGAGCTTTTCAAATCGGTCGACGTGCTGCTCGCCCCCGCAACGCCCTGTGTCGCGCCAAAACTCGGCCAGGTGAATTTCACGCTCGACGGCGTCGAGATGCCGGTACGCGCCAATATCGGCCTCCACACCCAGCCGATCTCGTTCATCGGCCTGCCCGTGGTGGCCGTGCCGGTGCCGCTCGAGCCGCTGCCGATCGGCGTGCAGATCATCACCGCGCCTTGGCGCGAGGACATTGGCCTGCGCGTCGCGCACGCATTGGAACGAATGGGCGTGGTTTCCGCGCCGCCGCCGAGAGGACTTTGAGATGGAGATCGATCTCCCCGACGTGATCGCGGAAGTGAAAGCCGCGTTCGAGCGCTACGAGACGGCTTTGGTCACCAACGACGTCGCCGTGCTCGGCGAGCTCTTCCGCAACGATCCCCGCACGCTGCGCTACGGCATCGGCGAGAATCTCTACGGCTATGAGGCGATCTCCGGCTTTCGCGCGGCGCGCTCTCCCGTCGGCCTGAGCCGCTGCACCGCCAAGACCGTCATCACCAGCTACGGCCGCGATACGGCCGTCGCCTCTACTTTGTTCTATCGCGAAACGGCGCCCGGCAAGGTTGGCCGGCAGATGCAGACCTGGATTCGCTTCCCGGAGGGCTGGCGCGTCGTCGCCGCCCATGTCAGCATCATCGACGAGTCGAAAGAGACATGAACGCATGACGCTCGACGACTTTCCGCCAGGGGCACTGCCAGCCGAACCGGTGGTGCCGCGTGTCGACCGGCCGCAACCGACCGTGCACAAGGTCACGCGCGCCGAGGAGCTGCGGCTGCAGCTCGCCGACGAGATCGTGCGCGGAACCTTGGCGCCCGGCGCGCCTCTCGACGAGACCGACATCGCGCGCCGCTTCAACGTCTCGCGCACGCCGGTGCGCGAAGCGCTGCGCCAGCTCGTCGCGAGCGGCCTCGTCGAGGCGCGCGCCCATCGCGGCGCAGTGGTGGCGCAGCCCTCGATCGAGCGGCTGACCAGCATGTTCGAGGCGATGGCGGAGCTCGAGGCGCTGTGCGCCGGCCTTGCCGCCGAACGCATGTCGGCGGCCGAGCGCCATGGTCTGGAGGCCATCCACGAGGAGCTCAGGGTCCTGAGCTACACCGGCAATCCCGAACGCTTCCACGAGGTCAACGAGCGCTTCCACAACGCGATCTATGCCGGCTCGCAGAACGGCTATATCGCCGAGATCACGCTTGCGACGCGCGTCCGTGTCCAGCCGTTCCGCCGCGCCCAGTTCCGCAACCTCGGGCGCCTCGCCAAGTCGCAAGCCGAGCACGACCGCGTCGTCGTCGCCATCATGCGCGGCGACAAGCAGGGCGCCGCCGCCGCCATGCGCGCGCATATCGAACTGGTGCGCGGGGAGTATGAGATCTACGCGGTGTCGGTTTAAGGCAGCGACGGTTATCACACTCTCGATGTCGTCCTGGCGAAGGTTCCCGGGCTAGGAACCGTCACTCCCGCCGATCGTTTCCTCGGATCGCCCCGATGAGGAGAAATACGATGGCGTCCTCCGAGAAAGTCCCCAGGCGTCACACCCAAAAGATGAAGCAGCGTCTCAAGGAGACGGTGACGTATCTGCGTGAAGACATCCGCAAGGTCGATGAGCCGCGGCTCGCCGCGATGCTCGAGACTTCAGCCGAAGTCCTGTCCGGCCTCATCAAGGCGTTCGACGATTACGAGAAGAAGAACGGATCCGCCTGGCGCAAATCGGCGTGAATGATGTCTCAGCCCGTCATGTCGGGATGCGTGCGCGGCACGCAGCCCCGGAATGACGCTGTTGAGAGAGTTTACGCCGTCGCCCTCTCCGCCATATACGCGCGCCAGCCGCCATAGGCGGTGATGTCGCGGGCATCGGCCAGCACTTCGGGCTCGACGATGAAGCCCTTCACGCTGCGGCCATCCGCGAGCCTGACCGTGCCGATCGAGAGCGGCGCGGGAATCGCGTTGACGAATTTGCCGAAGGCGGATGCCGAGAGCGACCAGATCTCCAGCTCGATCGCCGCGCCCTTGCCGGCTTCGACGCGCAGCATGCCCGGCTTCGGCGGCGTGGTCTGGAGCGCATAGAGCTTGTAGTCCGGCGCGGTTTTGGTCGCCTCGATCAGGCGTCCGTTCAGCGCCGTCAACTCGCCGTTCAGCGCCATGCCGGAGAGATGCGCGCCGACCACCGCGATCGGAATCTCGTCGCCAGTGCTTGCAGGCAGCGGCGCGAGCGGTGCTTGCGCAACGCCCTTCGCACCGAGGCTCAGCTTCGTATCCACATGGAAGACGCGGCCAATGCTCGCAAGGAAAGCATCACGTCCCGCGGGTGCTAGCAACGTGATGCCGAACGGAATGCCGTCAGCACGCATCGACGCCGGCAGCGCCAGGCCGCAGAGGTCAAGCAGGTTCACAAAATTGGTGTAGGTGCCGAGCCGGCTGTTGAGCTCGACCGGATTGGCCAGCACTTGCGCGGTCGAATAGACCGTCGGCGCCGTCGGCAGCACCAGCGCGTCCAGATTGGCGAAGGTGCGCTCGGCGACCTTGCGCAGGCCCTGCAGACGGTAGAGCGCGGAGAAGGTCTCCGCTGCCGTCAGCCGAGCGCCGGCCGCCGTAATCTCGCGCGTCACCGGATGAATCGCATCCGGCGCGGAGGCGAGCAGATTGCGAATCACGAGATAGCGCTCGGCGACCCAGGGCCCCTCATAGAGCAGCCGCGCCGTCTCGTAGAACGGCTCGAGGTCGAACTCGACGAGTGTTGCGCCAAGTGCGGTCCAGCGTTGCAGCGCCTCGCCGTAAGCTGCTTCCGCCTTCTTGTCGCCGAAGAAGATCAGCTGCCCGTTGCGCGGCGTGCCGAGGCGCAGGTTTGCCGGGAACGGCGTGAGCGGCTGAAGCGGCCGGTCGCGCGAAAACGGATCGGCCTGATCGGGCGCCGCCATCACGGAGAGTGCGAGCGCGGCGTCGTCCACGGTTAGCGCGAACACCGAGACGCAGTCGAGCGTGCGGCACGCGGGCACGACACCCGCGGTCGAGATCATGCCGAGGCTCGGCTTCAGCCCGACGATGTTGTTGAGCATCGCCGGCACGCGGCCTGAGCCGGCCGTATCCGTGCCGAGCGACAGCGGCACCAGCCCCGCGCCGACGGCGGTCGCCGATCCCGAGCTCGATCCGCCCGGGATCAGATCCTCGCGGATCGAATTCCTGGGGATGCCATAGGGCGAGCGCACGCCGACGAGGCCGGTTGCGAACTGGTCGAGGTTGGTCTTGCCGATGACGATGGCGCCGGCGGCGCGCAGCCGCGCCACCAAGGTGGAATCATGCGTCGGCGTGTAGGCGAAGGCCGGACAGGCCGCGGTGGTCGCAAAACCCTGCGCGTCGATATTGTCCTTTACCGCGACCGGCACGCCGTAGAGCGGCAGGCTCGCTGCGTCCTCTCGCGCGGCGAGCTTCTCGGCCTCGGCGATCGCATCCGCCTCATTGCGCAGGCTGATGAAGACCGCGGGATCCCGGTGGTCGCGGATGCGCTGATAGCTGCGCGCGACGGTCTGCGCCGGCGTGACCGTGCCTGCGCGGTGCGCGGCCACAATCGTGGCGATCGTTTCAGGCTGTTCGGCCCCCATGTCGACAAAACTCCGGCAATTCGTCTTCGCCCGGATTGAAGCAAGCGATGTGCCATTGTGTACAGAAGCCGGGCGGGGCGGGTGCTCTAGATATTATCGATTTATCATGGCTTTAGGCGATATTTAGATGGCCGACCGGTCACCGCATCGGCGCCTTAATCGGGGCACCTGCCCAAATCCTGGGCAGTCGGGATCAGGTGAAGCAGGCGAGGATCCGGAGCAGGTGCTCCCGGTTCTCCTTGCCGATCTTCGCCTCGACGTGCCGCTCGTGTTCGGCGGCGAGGCGCTTGAACTTCGCCAGCGCTGTTGTGCCCTGCGCGGTGAGATGCAGCGCGTGGGAGCGCCGGTCCGCCTTCGACTTGATCCGCTTCACCAGCCTGCGGGATTCGAGGCTGTCGAGCAGATGCACGAGCCGGGCGCGCTCAATACCGAGGCGTTTTGCCACCGCCATCTGGGTAAGGCCCGGATTGGCGCCGATGACCGTCATCGCCGAATACTGCGTCGGCCGGATGTCGACCTCGCTGAGCGTCTTGACGAAGTCCTGGAAGATCCAGATCTGGAAGCGCCGCACCGCATAGCCGGCGTGGCCGACCAGCGCGTCGAGGTCGATCTCGTCCGCGTCGTTCGGTCGCGCCGCGCCGTTGCCGTCACGCTTGCGCGCCGGAACGCCGGTCTGTCGATGAATCGCTCTCTCCGACACGTGGCTTCTCCGCCGAAATCGCCTCAAGCCTAGCGGCTGCCGGCGGCGAAGGAAAGATTGTTGTTGACGACAACAATTGCGATGCCCAACATTATCGCCGAAGCAGCCCGGTACGAGGCTGCGGCCGATCCCGGCATTCGACCGGGCGAGGAGGAAAACACATGACAGCCACCGCACGCGGTGATGCTTCCAGCCTGTTCGCAATGCCGAAAACCGTCGCCGAGCATCGCGCCGACGGCAGCATCGTGCTGCGCTCACCCGAACGCCTGCGTGAGGGCGCGCGCTGCATCGGCGACTGGCTGGAGCAATGGGCGCGGCAGACGCCCGACGCGATCTTCCTTGCCGAGCGCGGCAGTGTGGAGGCGCCCTGGACCACGGTCAGCTATGCGCAGGCCTTGCGGCAGGTGCGCGCGGCGGCGTCCTGGATCCTGGCGCAGGGTCTGAGCGCGCAACGTCCTGTCGTCATCCTCTCCGACAACAGCATCGACCACGCGCTGCTCGCGCTCGCCGCCCAGCATGTCGGCGTGCCCTCGGCTGCGATCTCGCCGGCCTATTCGCTGATGTCCAGGGACTTCGACAAGCTCAAGAGCATGATCGCGCTGCTCGAGCCCGGTGCGATCTATGTCTCCGCGACAAAGCCGTTTGCCGCGGCGCTGGCCGCGATCAAGCCGCGGCATCGGGCGCAGATCATCAGCGGAAATGCCGATGACGTCGATGCGCTCGCGTTCCGCGCGATCGCGGCAACGACCGAGACACCCGATGTCGCAAAAGCCTTCGCGACGGTGACGCCGGACACGATCGCAAAATTCCTGTTCACGTCGGGCTCGACCGGCACGCCCAAAGCCGTCATCAACAGCCAGCGCATGCTGACCTCGAGCCAGGAGGCCAAGGCGCAGACCTGGACGTTCCTCGCGCCAGGCCGTGGCGATCTCGTCATTCTCGACTGGCTGCCCTGGAGCCACACCTTCGGCGCCAACCACAATTTCAACCTCGTGCTGCGCAACGGCGGCTCGCTTTATATCGACGGCGGCAAGCCCGCGCCGGGCCTGTTCGCGACCTCGCTTGCGAACCTGAAGAGCGTGATGCCGACGGTCTATTTCAACGTGCCGCGCGGCTTCGACATGCTGATCGCGGCGCTGCGCAGTGACGAAGATCTGCGGCGCCGCTTCTTCGCCGAGGTGAAGTTCGCCTTCTATGCCGGCGCCGCGCTGCCGCAGAATCTCTGGGACGCGCTCGAACAGCTCTCCGTCGAGACGGTCGGCCGCCCGCTGCCGATGGTGTCGGCGTGGGGCTCCACTGAAACCTCGCCGCTCGCGACCGACTGCCACTTCCTCGCCGAGCGCTCCGGCAATATCGGCGTGCCGATCCCCGGCACCGAGCTAAAGCTCGTCGCCTCCGGCGACAAGCTCGAGGTGCGTGTGCGCGGGCCCAACGTCACGCCGGGCTATTGGAAGGCGCCGGAGCTGACGAAGCAGGCCTTCGACGAGGAAGGTTTTTACCTCATCGGCGATGCCGTGAAATTCGCCGACGCCGAGCGACCCGAACGCGGCCTGTTCTTCGACGGCCGCGTCGCGGAGGACTTCAAGCTGAATTCCGGCACCTGGGTCAGCGTCGGCACGCTGCGCGTCGCCGGTATTGCCGCGCTGGCGCCGCTCGCGCAGGACGTCGTCGTCACCGGTCATGGCGGCGACGAGGTGCGCTTCCTGGTCTTCCCGAACATCGCGGCCTGTCGCGCCCAAGCCGGTCTTGCCGAGGCGGCAGGCGTGAGTGACGTGCTCGCGCACGACCAGGTCAGGACCGCGATCGCGCAGGGGCTGGCCAGGCTGAAGCAGCAGCAGGGCGCGAACTCCTCCGGTCATGCGACGCGGGCGCTGCTGCTCGCCGAGCCGCCATCGGTCGATGGCGGCGAGATCACCGACAAGGGCTACATCAATCAGCGCGCCGTGCTGACGCGCCGCGCGGATGCTGTGGCCCGGCTGAACGACGATGCGTCGGGCGAATGGATCGGCTTGTAGTTATCCGCCGATCAAACGGAGTTTGCGCCGTTTTCACCTCTCCCCCGAGAGAGTTTGGCGGGCAGCCTCCTTCCGGCCCATCCTTCGAGACGCCCGCTGTAGGCGGGCTCTCAGGATGAGGTCTTGTTGCACGGCGAAATCCTAGATCCTCATAGTGAGGAGCGCCGCCTTACGGCGCGTCTCGAACCATGAAGGCCCGAGTGCGTTCGCGCCACTCCCCCTCCCCAT
The DNA here is from genome assembly GCF_001641695.1 of Bradyrhizobium neotropicale. Classification (GTDB taxonomy): domain Bacteria; phylum Pseudomonadota; class Alphaproteobacteria; order Rhizobiales; family Xanthobacteraceae; genus Bradyrhizobium; species Bradyrhizobium neotropicale. The sequence goes on along the minus strand of NZ_LSEF01000063.1, from coordinate 37,506 downwards.
GAGGGCGGGCGAGAGGGAGTGACGCGGCGCGGCTTTAGGGCAGCATGCTTGCCGGATCGCCGAACTTTAATTCTTTTGTTGCCTAGGCAACTAATTTGTGCGAACCGTTCCAAACAAGGATGACGGCGGGGGGAACCGCTGCGCCTGATCTGGAGGAAGCATGTTCGGCAGGAATGGTGCCACCGGCAAATTCCGGCGCATGCCCGACGACGACAATGGACCGCGCGCCCGGCGCGGCGTGTCAGCCGTCGGTGCCGGCCGTCACCGCGCCGAGATTTTCGTGCAGGCGGCGGATCAGGCCGATCAGCACCTCGCGCTCGTCCTTGCTGAGGCAGGACAGCAGGCGCCGTTCGCGGTCAAGGGCCGCGACGATGACCTTGTCATGGGTGGCGCGGCCCTTCGCCGTCAGCGAGATCGAATGGGTCCGGCCGTCGTTCGGGTCGGTGCGGATCGACACCAGCCCGCGCTTCTCGAGGCCCGACAGCGTCCGGCTCACCGGCCCCTTGTCGAAGCCGATGACGTGGCAGATGCGCGCGGCAGGAATGCCGGGCTCGATCGCCAGCAGCGACATGATCCGCCATTCCGTGACGTTGACGCCGAAGTGCCGCTGGTAGAACGCGGTCGCACTGTTCGAGAGCTTGTTGGCGATGAAGGTGATGAGGGCCGGGACGTAACGGTCGAGGTCGAGCGTCGGTCCGACCTCAGTGGCCGCAGGCTTCTGTCGGGGTCTGGTCGAAGGCGGAGGCATAGCGGGCTTTTGATTTTTGGTGTGCCCGCAGACCTAAGGGCATGCGCTCGCGTTTCACAAGATCAAAGTGAGGGAGAACTTCAATGAGTGCATCCGCCTCTCCTGTATCCACCGGCTCGCCGGGGATCCCGCATCTCGACGTCGATCCCTTTGCGATGAATTTTTTTGCCGACCCCTATCCCACGCATGAGGTGCTGCGGGAGGCGGGGCCGGTTGTCTATCTCGACAAGTGGAACGTCTATGGCGTGGCGCGCTATGCCGAGGTCCATGCCGTCCTGAACGATCCCGCGACCTTCTGCTCCAGTCGTGGCGTCGGCTTGTCCGATTTCAAGAAGGAGACGCCGTGGCGGCCGCCGAGCCTGATCCTCGAGGCCGATCCGCCCGCGCACACCCGCACCCGCGCTGTGCTGTCAAAGGTGCTGTCGCCGACGGTGATGAAGCAGGTGCGCGACCGCTTTACCGCGGCGGCCGAAGAGCGGGTGGACGCGCTGATCGATAAGCGGAGCTTTGACGCGGTCGCGGATCTTGCGGAAGCCTATCCACTCTCGATCTTCCCGGATGCGCTCGGCCTCAAGCCCGAAGGCCGCGAGCACCTCATTCCTTATGCGAGTGTCGTATTCAACGCCTTCGGCCCGCCCAATCAGTTGCGCCAGGAGGCGATCGAACGTTCGGCCCCGCACCAGGCCTATGTCGCCGAGCAGTGCCAGCGAGAGAATCTCGCGCCCGGTGGCTTTGGCGCCTGCATCCATGCGCATGTCGACGAAGGCGCGATCACCGCAACCGAGGCGCCGCTGCTGGTGCGCTCGCTGCTGTCGGCCGGTCTCGACACCACCGTCAACGGCATCGGCGCCGCGATCTATTGCCTCGCCCGCTTTCCCGATCAATGGCAGCGCCTGCGCGACGATCTCTCGCTCGCGCGCGGCGCGTTCGAGGAGGCGGTCCGCTTTGAAAGTCCGGTGCAGACATTCTTTCGCACCACGACGCGCGAGGTCGAGCTTTCCGGCGCGACCATCGGCGAGGGCGAAAAAGTGCTGATGTTCCTTGCCGCCGCCAATCGCGATCCGCGGCGCTGGGACAAGCCCGACAGCTACGACATCACACGCCGCACGTCGGGCCATGTCGGCTTCGGCTCGGGCATCCACATGTGCGTCGGTCAACTCGTCGCCCGTCTCGAGGGCGAGGTGATGCTGACGGCGCTCGCCAAGCGCATTGCGAAAATCGAGATCACCGGCGAGCCGAAACGCCGCTTCAACAACACGCTGCGCGGGCTCGACAGCCTGCCGGTCACCATCACCCCGGCCTGACGAGGAGCCTTGATGCCTGCGATTACCTTCATCCATTCCGACGGCAAGTCCGACCGCGTCGAGACCGGCGACGGCGAAAGCGCCATGCAGGCTGCGACCCGTCACGGCCTCGACGGCATCTTGGCCGAGTGCGGCGGCAACGCTATGTGCGCGACCTGCCACGTCTATGTCGACGAGAGTTGGCTCGCCCGGCTGCCCGCGATGGCGGACGACGAGGACGCGCTGCTCGACGGCGCCGCCGCCGAGCGCAGCCCCGCGAGCCGGCTGTCCTGTCAGATCGTGATCACGCCCGATCTCGACGGGCTCGTGCTGAGGCTGCCGGAGCGACAGGTCTGAATTTTCGACCGTGCCGACAACGAGCGACGCGGCAAACAATCGAACAGGGGAGGGAACTATGAGACATCTGAAGTGGACGCTCGCGCTGGCCGCGAGCCTCCTGAGCGGCGCGGCCAGCGCCGAGATCTCGGACAATGTCGTACGCGTCGGCGTGCTCAACGACATTTCCGGCATCTTCCAGGACACCAACGGCATGGGCTCGGTCGAAGCCGCGCGCATGGCCGCCGAGGACTTCAACGGCGGCGGCAAGAACATCAAGGTCGAGATCGTCTATGCCGATCACCAGAACAAGGCCGACGTCGGCAACGCGATCGCGCGCAAATGGCTCGACGTCGAAGGCGTCGACGCCATCGTCGACGTGCCGAACTCGGCCGTCGGCCTCTCCATCAACGCGCTGCTGCGCGACAGCCGCATGACGTTCCTGGCGTCCTCAACCGCAAGCTCGGATCTCACCGGCAAAGCCTGTTCGCCCAACACCATCCAGTGGGTCAACGACACCTGGGCGACCGGCAACACCACGGCGGCCGCGATGGTGTCGCGCGGTGGCAAGGAGTGGTATTTCCTCACGGTGGACTTCGCGCTCGGCAAGGGCATCGAGTCGGAGGCGCAGAAATACATCGAGGCGCATGGCGGCAAGGTGATCGGATCAAGCAAGCATCCGCTCGGCACCTCCGATTTCGCCTCCTTCCTGTTGCAGGCACAGGGCTCGAAGGCGCAGGTGATCGGCCTCGCAAATGCCGGCGGCGACACCATCAACGCGGTGAAGCAGGCCGCGGAGTTCGGCATCCAGCAGAGCGGCCAGAAGCTCGTCGCCTTCCTGCTCTTCATCAACGACGTGCACGGCATGGGCGTCAAGGTCGCCCAGGGCCTCCAACTCATGGAGGCCTTCTACTGGGACATGAACGACGACACCCGCGCCTTCGCGAAGCGTTTCGCCGCGCGGCCCGGCATGAACGGCAAGATGCCGAGCGGCAATCAGGCCGGCGTCTACGCCTCCACGCTCGCCTATCTCAACGCGGTCGCCGCCACCGGCAGCGACAACGCCAAGGACGTCGTGCCCGAGATGAAGAAGTTCAGGGGCAAGGACAAGCTGTTCGGCGACACGGCAATCCGCCAGGACGGCCGCGTTGTGCACCCGATGTATCTGTTCGAGGTGAAGAAGCCGGAGGAGTCGAAATATCCGTACGACTATTACAAGCTGATCTCGACGATCCCCGCGGACCAGGCGTTCCGTCCGTTGACGGAAGGCGGGTGTGAGCTGGTGAAGTAGCTCTTCTAGCCACGAACTCTTATGCAACCCTCTCCCCTTGTGGGAGAGGGTGGCTTCGCGAAGCGAAGCCGGGTGAGGGGTTGTCTCCGCGAACGAATCTCTCGCAATTGAACGTGCCGATAGAGACCCCTCATCCGGCGCTTCGTGCCACCTTCTCCCACAAGAAGGGGAGAAGGGAAGGCTACACCACCTTGCTGCTGCCCTGCGTGATCAGCCGCGCGGCGCGCTGGTCGCGGGCGTAGATCCAGAGCCAGCTCAAGGCGACGCTGAGACGGTGGCGCAGGCCAATCAGGAAGTAGATGTGGGCGATGCCCCAGATCCACCACGCGATCGCGCCGCGCAGCTTGATGCGACCGAAGTCGATCACCGCGAGCCGCTTGCCGATCTGCGCCAGGCTGCCGGCGTGCTTGTAGCGGAACTGGCCGGTTGCTTGGCCGCGCAGGCGTGCCTTGATGGTTTCGGCGACGTGGCGTCCCTGCTGCTTGGCGGCCGGCGCGATGCCGGGCACCGGCTTGCCCTCCCAGGCGTTGATGCTGACGGTGTCGCCGATCGCAAAGATCTCGGGATGGCCGGGGATCGTCAGATCAGCCTCGACCTGCACGCGCCCGGCACGATCGGCTGGGGCACCCAGCCACTCGGCGGCGGGCGAGGCGCGCACACCGGCAGCCCAGATCCGGGTCTTGGCATTCAATCGCTGCCCGCCATAGACCACGCCTTCGCGGTCGATGTCGGTGACGGGCTGTCCCAGCACGACCTCGACGCCAATCTTTTCCAGCGAGGCCTGCGCATAGGCCGAGAGATCGTCGGCAAAGCCGGCCAGCACGCGCGGGCCCGCCTCGATCAGCACCACGCGCGCCTTCCGCGTATCGATGTTGCGGAAGTCGTCGGGCAAAGTGTGATGTGCCATCTCGGCGATGGTGCCGGCCATCTCGACGCCGGTGGGGCCGGCGCCGATGATCGCGAAGGTGAGCCGGGCCGCGCGCCGCGCCGGATCGGTCTCGCGCTCGGCGCGCTCGAACGCGACCAGGATGTGCCGGCGCAGCGTGGTCCCGTCCTCCAGCGTCTTCAGGCCCGGCGCCCACTGCTCCCATTCATCATGGCCGAAATAGGCATGCCGCGCGCCGGTCGCGAGCACGAGCGTGTCGTAGGGCACCTCGCTGCCATCGTCGATCAGGACGCAGCGCCGCTCGGCGTCGACGCCGCTCACCGTCGCAAACAGCGTCGTCACCTCGCGCCGATCGCGCATGAGGTGGCGGACTGGCCAGGCGATCTCGCTGGTCGCGAGCGAAGCTGTCGCGACCTGGTAGAGCAGCGGCTGAAACAGATGATGGTTGCGGCGGTCGATCAGCGTGATCTCGACCGGCGCGCCTGTGAGCCGGTAGGTCGTCTCCAGGCCGCCAAAGCCGGCTCCGACGATGACGACGCGGTGGGGTGTCGTGGTCATGATGCGTCCTCGAATCTCGCTATCTCTTCTCTTCATTTAAGAGCGGATCGGGCGCCGCGGTCCAATAGCAGTCATCAATTGGGGAATAGGCGGGATGTATCGATATCCGCGAAAAAGCGCCGCAGGCTTCGCCAAAGTGAGTAGAATTATATTTCTTGCCATCCCCGATTGGGGCGAAATATGGTGCAGGGGCGGGCGCTGAGCCATTGGCGGCCCGACAGATTTTGCGTTCAATAGAGACGACCCGGGGCGGCGATCACTCCGTTTCCGGGATCAATAATTCAAGGAGGGGAGTGATTATGAGGACGGCATTCTGGCTGGCGGGTGCGGCTGCGCTCGCGCTGGCAAGCCCGGCATTCGCCGGCGACACCATCAAGATCGGCTTCGTTTCGACGTTCAGCGGCCCGACCGCCGTGATCGGCAACGACATGCGCAACTCGTTCGAGTTGGCGCTCGATCATCTCGGGCGCAAGATGGACGGCAAGCCGGTCGAGGTGATCTACGAGGATGACCAGCAGAAGCCGGATGTCGGCAAGCAGAAGACCGAGAAGCTGGTGCAGTCCGACAAGGTCGATTTCATCGTCGGCTACATCTGGTCCAACGTGCTGCTGGCCTCGCTGAAGACCGCGGTCGATTCGAAGACCTTCATGATCTCGGCCAATGCCGGTCCGTCGCAGCTCGCCGGCGAGCTGTGCTCGCCCTACGTATTCTCGACCTCCTGGCAGAACGACCAGACGCCGCAGGCGATGGGCCTCTACATGAACCAGAAGGGCGTGAAGAGCGTCTTCCTGATCGGGCCGAACTACGCCGCCGGCAAGGACATGCTCGCGGGCGTGAAGAGCACCTTCAAGGGCGAGATCAAGGGCGAGGAATACACGGTCTGGCCGAGCCAGCTCGATTTCTCCGCCGAGCTCTCCAAGGCGCGCGCCTCCGGCGCCGAATCGATCTTCGTATTCTATCCGGGCGCGGCCGGCGTGCAGTTCCTCAATCAATATGCGCAGGCCGGCCTGAAGAGCACGATGCCGCTCTACACCGCCTTCACCGTCGACGAGCTCTCGCTGCCGCTGCAGAAGGAGAATGCGCTCGGGGTTCCCGGGGCGCAGGAATGGGTCAACGACCTGCCCAACGAGCAGAACAAGCGCTTCGTCGCCGACTATCGCAAGAAATACACCGGTCTGCGCCCGACCTATTACGGCGCCCAGGCCTATGACGCCGCCCAGCTCATCAACAGCGCGGTGGTCGCGGTGAAGGGCGACACCGGCAAGAAGGATGCGATGAAGGCCGAGATGGAGAAGGCCAACTTCAAGTCGCTGCGCGGCGCCTTCAAGTTCGGCAGCAACCACATCCCGGTGCAGAGCTTCTATCTGCAGGACGTGGTCAAGGACGCCGAAGGCCAGCTCTCGCTGAAGACAATCGCCACCATCGTCGAGAACGACCAGGATCGCTTCCACGACAAGTGCCCGATGAAGTGAGCTGAGGTCTCCTCTCCCTCTCCCCGTTCCTACGGGGAGAGGGGCGGGGTGAGGGGCTGCTTCCGCGAGCACGCTCGGTGTTAGGTTCGCGAAAATTCCACCTCTCCGTCATTGCGAGCGAAGCGAAGCAATCCAGAATCTTTCCGCGGAGAGATTCTGGATTGCTTCGTCGCTTTGCTCCTCGCAATGACGGCGCGGATTGTGCGTTCGCAATCGCGCTCATGAGACTCGCGGAGAGTCCCCCTCACCCGGATTGCATCTTCGATGCAATCCGGCCTCTCCCCGCAGGCGGGGAGAGGCGAAGAGGCACCTACACCCGTGGCACGCTGGCGGGCCGCACTTCGCGCGCTTGCGCGGCGAGACGGATCCCCGCGTTGGCTGCGCCAAATCCCCGATAGCTCCTTCGCTCGACGATCTCGAAGAAGAAGCGCTCGTCGAAAATGTGGGTGTAGACCTGGAAGAACTCGCCGTCGCCCTCGCGGTCATAGAGGATATGATTGGCGTGAAGCTTCGCCATGACCTCCGGTGCAAGGTCGTATTTGGCTTCAATGTCGTCGTAGTAGTTGTCTGGAATATCGAGGAAGTCGGCGCCGCGTGCGCGCATCGCGGCAACCGTCGCAAAGATGTCCTCGCACGAGAACGCGACGTGCTGCACGCCCGAGCCGAAGAATTCCGAGATGAACCGCGCCGGCAGCGTGCGGTTGGCGGATGAGCCGTTGAGCACAAAGCGCAGGCTCCGGTCGCCATTGATGACGGCCTGGCTCTGCACGAGCCCCCTGGGATCGGCGATCTCCATCTGCGGCAGCCGCGTCAGATCGAGAATGCCGGTGTAGAACAACAGCCACGACAGCATCTCGTCATAGGGCATCGACTGCGCGATGTGGTCGACGGCGAGCAACGCGTCCGCATTTGCGTTGCCCGCAATCGTCTCGAAATCCGTGTCCCAGTTCTTGCCGGCTTGATCGAGGAAATACAAAAGGCTGCCGCCGACACCATGGATCGCGGGGATCTCCAGCTCGCCCGGCCCGACCGGCTGATAGAAGGTGCGCGCCTTCAGCGTCTCGGCTCGCTGCATGGCGAGGCCGGCATTGTCGACATCGAGCGCAATGGCGCAGACGCCGGGGCCGTGCGTGACGTAGTGCGAATGCGCGAAGCCGTCGGTCTCGCAATTGATCACCAGCTCGACCTTGCCTTGCGACCAGCGCTCCACCGCCTTGCTGTGGTGCCTGCCAGTCTTGCGGAAGCCGAGCTGCGCGAACAGGCGGGCGAGATCGTCCGCCTTGGTCTCGTTGACAGCAAACTCGACGAAGCCGGTGCCGCGGCTTTTGGCCTTCGGCGCGAGCGGCTCGCCGATCAGCTTCGGCCAATCCGGTGCAAGCTGGTCTTCCAACAGAATGAGTGAGCGCAGGCCGTCGATCGCGGTCTGCGCGGCCGAGCCGGCGCGGAACTGGTCGTTGAAAATCTCCAGCGACAGCGGCCCGGCATAGCCGGTCGCCGCGATCGCCTCCATGAACTCGCCGACCGGCAAATCGCCCTGGCCGGGGAAGGAGCGGAAATGCCGGCTCCACGACAGGATGTCGAGCTCGAGCCTCGGCGCGTCCGCAAGCTGCACCAGAAAGATCTTGTCACCGGGGATCGACGCCATCGCGCGGGTCGGAAAGCCCGGCGCCAAGGCGTGAAAGCTGTCGAGGATGACCCCGATCGCGGGATGATCGGCGCGCCGCACGATCTCCCAGGCGTCGCGGTAGTCGTTGACATGGCGCCCCCAGGCCAGCGCCTCGTAGCCGACGCGCAAGCCACGCTCGACCGCGCGCGCGCCGAGCTCACGAAAATCGTCCGCGGCGCGATCGATGCCGCCGAGCGAGCTTGGGGAGACGTTGGAGCAGATCAGAAGCAGGTCGGTCCCGAGCTCCTGCATCAGGTCGAACTTGCGCTCGGCGCGGGCGAAATTGCGGGCGCGTTGCGGCTCCGGCATGCCTTCGAAATCGCGGAACGGCTGGAACGCGCAGATCGCGAGATTGAGATCGCGGCAGAGCTTTGCGATGTCGCGGGGGCCTGCGCCGAAGGACAAGAGATCGTTCTCGAAAATCTCGACCGCGTCGAAGCCGGCCGCCGCGATGGCGCGGAGCTTTTCATCTAGAGCGCCGGAGAGGGAGACGGTCGCGATCGAGCGCTTGTTCATGCTGCCTGCTCCATGATCCGGCCCGGCGATATGATGAGCCCTGTGCGGGCGGCTTCACTGACGGCTTCGACGACGGCCAGCGTTCCCATCGCATCCTCAACGGAAATCAGCGGCTGTTCGCGGCCTGCGATGACGGACAGGAAATGCCGGAGCTGCTCGGCGAGCGGATCGTACCTGGAGAGTGCGACGGCCTCGCGAAGCAGCGGCGCGTGCCAGCCGGGATTCTTCGGATAGGACCACAGCTCCATGGTCGGCACCGACAGCGAGCCGTTCGTCGCGGCGAAGACGTAACAGGGCTGATCCTGCTTCGGATACGCCGCGTTCTCGCCCGAGCTCAGCTCCCAGCTCCATGGCGCCGGTGTCGCGTCCGATACGGTCACCGTTCCCAGCGCGCCGCTGGCGAAGCGCAACAACAGTGCCGCGGTGTCTTCGACTGGAAAGCCGCGGACCATGTTCGAGGTCAGCGCCTGCACCTCGGCGATCTCGCCGCAGATGAAGCGGAGGTTGTCGATGTCATGGATGAGGTTGATGAGGAGTGGCCCGCCGCCCGCTTCGCGCCGCCAGGCCACCTCGAAATAATCGTCGGGCTTCTTCAGGAGCCACAGCCCGGCCACGGCAGTCAGCCGGCCGAGCTTTCCGGTCGCGACTGCCTCACGTGCAGCCTTGATGATCGGATTGTGCCTGCGGTGATGGCCGACCAGCATTGGCGCGCCGGTTCGCTTGACGGCAGCGCACAGGCGCTGCGCGGCGGCAACCGTATCGGTCACCGGCTTTTCGATCAGCGCCGGCACGCCTGCCGCTGCGCAATCGAGCGCCATCGGCAGATGCAGTGTGTTCGGCGAAGCGATGATGAGGCCGTCAGGCTTCTCCTGCTCCAGCAGCGCGCGATGGTCCGCGTACCAATTTACATTGCGCGCCTGCGCAAAGTCTTTTGCCGCAGGCGAGGGATCGGCAATGCCGGCAAGCACGCAATCCCTTGATGCCTCGATCAATTCGACATGACGCCGGCCGATCAGGCCGGCGCCGGCAACGGCGATGCGCATTTGCGCGCTCATGCCGCACTCTCCTCCATGGCGCCGCCGAGGAAAAGTTGCCCGATGCGCGGGTCGTTCAGGATGCGCTTCGCGCCGCCGACCATGCGGGTCTGGCCAAGCTCGAGCACGATGCCGAAATCGGAGATCTCCAGCGCCGAGCGCGCGTTCTGCTCGATCATCAGGATGGTGACGCCGCGGTCGCGCAGGGATTTGAGGATATCGAAGGTCTGCTGCACCATCAGCGGCGACAGGCCGATCGAGGGCTCGTCGATCAGCACGAGCTTCGGCTCAAGCAGGAGCGAGCGCGCGATCTCGAGCTGCTTCTGCTCGCCGCCCGACAGCGTCGAGGCCTGCTGCGTGGATTTACGCCGTAGCGCCGGAAACAGGTCGAGCGCGGCCTCGATCCGGCTCGGTAAGTCGATGCCCTTCGCCGCGACGCCGCCGAGCTCGATATTGTGGCGGACCGACAGCTCGGGGAAGATGTTGCGGCCCTGCGGCACGTAGCAGATGCCGGCGTTGAGCAGCGCGCGCTGGCTCAAGTTCGTGACGTCGCGGTTCGCAAAGCTGATCTTGCCCTCGCGCAGCTTCAACAGGCCGAAGATCGCCTTGAACACCGTCGACTTGCCGGCGCCGTTGGGACCGATGATGGTGGTGATGGTCGCCTGCGGCACGGCGAAGGTCGTGCCGTTCAGGATGGTCATCTTGCCATAGCCGCCGACGAGATTGTGAACCGAGAGGATCGGATCGCTCATGGCTCGCTCCCTCAATGTCCCAGATAGGCTTCGATCACGGCGGGGTTTTTCCGGACTTCGTCCGGCCGTCCCATCGCCAGCACCTTGCCTTCCGCCATCACCATCACGCGCGAGCACAGCGACATCACGAATTCCATGTTGTGCTCGATCACGACGAAGGTGGCGTTCTTCTCGCGGTTGATTGCGACGAGGCGATCCTTCAGGTCGGCCAGCATCGACGGGTTGACGCCGCCGGCGGGCTCGTCGAGCAGCACCAGGCGCGGTCCGCCCATGAAGGCCATGGCGGCGTCGAGCAGCTTCTGCTGGCCGTAGGAAAGGCCGCCGGCCGGCTCGGCGGCGAGATGATCGAGCTTGAAGAAGCCGATCATCTGGTCGGCGGCGCCCGTCAATCCGGCGTCGGAGCGGCCGACCAGGCGCGAGGCCATGTTGCCCTGGTGCTCCTGCCCGGCAAGGATCAGGTTCTCGCGCACCGAGAGCTTTGGAAACACCTGCAGGAGCTGGAAGGTGCGGCTGACGCCGAGCTTGTTGAGCTCGGACGGGCGCAGGCCCGTCACCGTCTTGCCGTCGAGCTTGACCTCGCCGCTGCTCGGGGTGAGCTGGCCGAGGATGCAGTTGAACAGGGTCGACTTGCCGCAGCCGTTCGGCCCGATCAGGCCGAGGATCTCGCCCTCGCGGACGTCGAAGCTGACGCCGTCGACGGCGCTGATGCCGCCGAAATTTTTCTTGATGTTGGTGACTTCGAGAACCGCACTCATTGCGCCGTCTCCAGGCGTGATTTGGCAACGGCGCGCAGCGCGGAGGCTGCCTTGGTGCGGCGCGCGGCCATGTAGCGATCGAGGATTCCGAGAATGCCCGTCGGCGACCAGATCAGCAGCAGGATCACCGCGATCGCATAAAGCATCAAATAGTAGCCCTCGGTGAAGCGCAGCCATTCCGGCAGCAGCACCGCGATCATCGCCCCCAGGAACGGGCCGAAGTAGAAGCCGGCGCCGCCGACGATCACCATCATCAACAGGTCGAGCGAGAGCGACAGGTTGAACGGTACGGGGTCGATATATTGCGTCAGCGGGGCATAGAGCGCGCCGGCGACGCCGCCGAGTGCCGAGCCGATCGCAAAGGCCATCAGCGTGTAGCGCCGCGTATCGACACCGAGCGACTGCGCGCGCAGCGGATTTTCGCGCAGCGCCATGAAGGCGCGGCCCCAGGGCGAGCGGATCAGCCACCACACCGCGACCGACACGATTGCGAGCGAACCGAGGCAGACATAGTAGAACGGCAGCGGCTTGTTGGTCGCGAGGCCAAAGATGTGTGGCCGCGGAATGTTGGAGATGCCGTAGATGCCACCGGTGAGCCAGCTCTCGTTGCGGAACACCAGGAAGGCGAGGGTGGAGAAGGCGAGCGTGACGAAGGCGAGGTAATGGTGCTGCACGCGCAGCGCCGGATAGCCGAGCACCCAGCCGACCGCGAAGCTCGACACGATCGCCACCACGATCGCCGCCGGCAGCGGCCAGCCATGGGTCGTCATGATCGCGGCGGCATAGGCGCCAATGCCGACGAAGGCGCCCTGCGCCAGCGAGACCTGGCCGGCATAGCCGAGCGTGAGGTTGAGCCCCATCGCGGCGATGGTCATCACCGCCCACTGGCTCAGGATGAACAGGCCGTAGCGGTTGAAGTTCATGGGGACCACGATCAGGCCAGCGACGACGGCGAGGAGGAGCGCGATCTTCAGGGGTTTGGCAAATCCGCTCATACCGTGCGCTCCTCGGCGCGGCCGAGCAATCCTTGCGGCCGGAACAGGATGACGACGATCAGGAAGATCAGCGGCACGGCGGCGCGATATTGGGTCGAGACATAGCTTGCCGCGAGATTGTCGAGCACGCCGATCAACAGGCCGCCGGCGATCGCGCCGCGCACCTGGTTGAAGCCGCCGACGATCGCGGCGATGAAGGCGGCCTGGCCCAGCACCTCACCGGAAGAGAATTTTGCCAGATAGATCGGCGTGATCAGCAGCGAGGCCAGCGCGACCAGGAAGGCGTTGATCAGGAAGGTCAGGAGGATCATCCGCTCGACGGGCACGCCAATGATGCGCGCCACCGTCGGGTTCTGCGCCGCCGCCTGCATCTGGTGGCCGAGCGAGGTGCGGTTCAAAAGCGCGGTCAGGCCGAAGACCGCGAGAATGGCGACGACGAGCACGCCGATGCTCTGCAGCGAGACGGCGTGACCGAGCACCGAGATGTCGCCGGTCGGCACGATCGAAGGGAAGGGCGAGGCTTCGGCGCTGAAGAACTGCTTCACCGCCTCCTTGATGCCGATCGCCAGTGCCATGGTGGCAATCGCGAGCGGCAGCACGCCGTGACGCATCATCGGGTCGACCAGCAGCATCTTGAAGGCGAGGCCGAGAAGGATCATCGAGAGCAGGATTCCGAGGATGATCGCGAGCCAGAATGGCGCTCCCACATGCATCGCCGCCAGCATCAGGAACGCCGGCAGCATCACGAACTCGCCTTGCGCGAAGTTGATGGTCTGCGAGGTCTGCCATAATAGCGTGAAGCCGACCGCCACCAGTGCGTAGATGGCGCCTGCGGCAAGTCCCGCGACCAGAAGATCGAACAGATTGGACATGGGTTCTCCCGGGCCGCGCGGCCCTGATGACTTGTTCGAAGCGAGTACCGGGTACTCTTCACCTCGCCCCGCTCTCTCTTCTCCCTCTCCCCGCTCTTCGCGGGGAGAGGGAGAAGAGAGGCAGGCCTCTCCCCGTAAGAACGGGGAGAGGGAGAGGAGACCTCACTTCACCTTCGGCAGCACCTGCTTTACGACCTGCTTGCCTTCCACGACCTCGACCAGGAAGCTCTGGCGATCGATGTCGCCGTTCTGGTCGAAGGTGACGTCCATCAGGATGCCCGGCTCGTCCGCGGCCTTGATCGTCAAGCCGTGCAGCGTGTCCGCGAACCCCTTGGAATCGACCTTGCCCATCTTCTCGGTGGTGGCTTTCACCATGTAGACGGCGAGATAGCCCTTCAGGCCGTTGTGGTCGGGCACGTAATTGTACTTCTTGGCGAACTTGTCGCGGAACGCCTTGATCAGCTCGACAGGCGCGTCGGTGGTGAGGCCGACATGGCCGCGCGCGCCGTTGGCGGCGTCGCCCGCGAGCTCGATCACCTTCTGGCCGATCAGCGTGGTCTCGCCCATCAGCGGCGCGGTCACGCCCTGGCGCTTCAGCTCCTTGAGGATGCGCGCGCTCTCTTCCTCGTTGAGATAGACGAAGACGGCGTCGGGATTGGCGGCCTTGATCTTGCCGACGTCGGCGGCGAAGTCGGCCTGGCCGGCTTCGGTCGAGAGGTCGGCGACGACCTTTGAGCCGAGGCGGTCGAGCTCCTTGACGACGACGTCGCGCCCGCCGCGGCCAAAGTCATTGTTGACCCAGACCACTGCGACCGTCTTCGCCTTCATCTCGTCGTGGATGTACCTTGCGACCTTCGGCATCGAGGATTGCTGGCCGAACGAGGTGCGGAACAGGAACTTGTTGCCGGCCTGCGTCAGCTCGGCGGCCTCGCCGCCCATGATCTGCGCGATGCCGGCTTCGGCTGCGAGCGGCGCTGTCACCTTCACGGAGCCGGAGTAGCCGGGTCCGAGCAGCACGTAGGGCTCGGCGTCGAGCGCCTTCTGCACTTGGGCACGGGCGACACCAGGGTTGGATTGCGAGTCGGCGTGGGTGACCTCTAACTTGCGGCCGAGCACGCCGCCCTTGGCGTTGATCTCCTCGATCGCGAGGTCGATGCCATTCTTCCAGTTGGTGCCGACGGTGGCGCCGCCGCCCGAGAGTTCGGCGACATCGGCGAGCTTGATCGCCTGGCCATGGGCGCCGGTTGCGGCAGCAAAGGCAAGCAGGGCGCCTGCCAGAATGGTCGATCTCATCGTCTCCTCCAGTTCGCTTGATGGTGTCAGCGGCCTTGTGTCCGGCCGCTTGGGTTACGCTGCGTGATAGGTTGAGCTTCGTGTCGCCATCACCTCGTCGAAAGCCTCTCCCATGACTTCGGTCGATGGGGCAAGGCCCGTGAACAGCTCGAAGGCATCGGCGGCCTGATAGATCGCGAGCTCCCGCCCGGTCATGATGCGCGCGCCATTGGCGCGCGCTGCCGCCAGCAGCGGCGTGATCAGCGGCGAATAGACGGCGTCGGCGACCCACAATCCCTCGTGCAGCAGCGTGGCCGGGACCGGCATGCCCCGGTTCGGCAGCATGCCGACCGGTGTACCGTTGACGAGGCCGGTTGCGCCATCAAGCGCATCCTCGACGCTTCTAGCGACCCTGGCACCGCTTCGCGCTGCAAGCAGCGAGGCGAGTTTCCCGGCGCGCGCCGGCTCGCTGTCGAAAATGCGGATGTCGGCCACCTCCAGGCTCGCCAGCGCGAAGGCGATCGCCTTGCCGACGCCGCCGGCGCCAATGACGGCAACCGCGTTGGCAGATGGCGCCAGCAGCGGCGCCACTGCGCGGGCAAAGCCCGTGGTGTCGGTGTTGTGGCCGATCAGCCGACCGTCCCTGACGACGACGGTATTGACCGCGCCCATGGCGGCGGCGCCCGGCGCCAGCTCGTCGAGCAGCGGGACCACCGCCTCCTTGTAGGGATAGGTGACGTTGATGCCGGCGAAGCCGAGACGGCGCACGCCCTCGAGCAGCGTGCTGAGCAGTGCGGCATCCGCGCCGGCGATCTCGATGAGCTGGTAATGGCCACGCAAGCCGAGCGCCTCGGCGGCGCGCTCATGCATGGCGGGAGAAGCGGAGTGTGCGATCGGCGCGCCGAGCAGGCCGGTGAGGAGCTTCTTGCTGGTGGCGGGTCCGCGCTTCGACATGATCCACTATCGTCTCGTGAGGGGCGTTGTTTCCCGGCCATTAGCGGGGAAATCCGCGCAATTCCAAGAGTGACGATAGACTTTCCCTTGCCTAACACAATTACTCATTTATCCGGCAAACCTAACATGGTGTTATTTTCGCCGGCCGCGCGCCGCGCCGCCTTTTCCATTGCTGCGGGAGGGCTCGACAGCGCGCATCTCGGCGCGCAGCGCCTCGATGAAATATTCGACGTGGAGCGACAGCGGCGCGCCGCGCTTTACCGCGATGTAGGTGTCGAACCGCGTCGGCTCGGTGATCTTCAACAGCTCGATTCCGGGGTAGCCGCCATGGGCGACCGTGAACTGGTCGATGATGGCGATGCCGAGCCCCGCCTTCACCAGCGCGCAGACCGTGGTGCCGAAGCGCGCGCGGATGGTGATGTTGTAGTCGAGCCGGTGGCGCGCGAAGATCTCGGCCATGATCCGTCCATAGGGATCGTTGGGATCGATGCCGATCAGCGGATAGCGGGTGATCTCGGCCGCCGAGACCTGCTTCCGCCCGGCGAGCTCGTGACCGGGCGGCACAATGCAATAGAGCTCGCCCGAGGCGAGCGGCATGAAGTCGAGGCCGGAATGCTCGAGCCGGTAGCTCATCGCAACGCACTCGCCACGGCCGAGCAGGAGGTAGTCGATGGCCTCCTCGAGCTTGAGGATGTTGATGTCGATGCCGAGATCCGGATAACGGCGCCGGACGCGCTCGATCGCGCGCGGCACCATCACCTGCGAGATGCTCGGCACCGAGCCGATGCGCAGCTCCGACAAGCCGCCGCGTCCGATCTTGGAGATGATCTCGGAGAGATCGTCGACCTTTTTGTAGACGCCGTTGATCTGCTCAAAAATGTTCTCCGCCTCCGGCGTCGGGAAGTAGCGGCCGTTCTGACGCTGGAAGAAGCGGATGCCGAGCGAACGCTCGGTGTATTTGACCAGCCGGCTGATGCCGGGTGCCGACACGTTGAGCAGCTTCGCCGCGCCGCCGATGGTGCCCGTCACCATCACGGCACGGATCACTTCGACCTGGCGCAGCGTCATCATGTCCCGGACATCCCGAAAGGCGATCGCGGCGATCATCTCACGAGCAATGTGAGGACTTCCAGCGGCAAATGCTTGTCAACATGGAGAGCCGCGCGGCGCTTCACCCTCCCCCTCCAGGGGAGGGTAAGCGAGGGCGCGGCTCGCAACGGCGGAGCAACGCGGTCAGATTGTTGGACTAAAATCGGCGCGTACAAATGGAGAGGCGGCGGCGTCGCGCGATGGGTTTCATCGGCAACGTTGCAGCAACAGCGCGGCTCAGTTCGCCGGGCCCTCGGGGGAAGCGCTGTCGGGCAGCTTTGCGCGCTCGCTTTCCAGCACTTCGCGCGCGAACTCGATGATCTTCTGCTTGTTTGCCGTTTCGCGGACGGCGAAAAACACGCGGTTGAGTTCGAGGCCGAGCACGCTGTTGAGGGCGATGTTCTCGTCTTCCATCGTGGTTTCCCGCTTCGGACGATCGGAGGTGTATCTTGACGCCCATTCTTCCACAAGTAGATTAAATCTTCGGCGCGCGTGTCGCACCGGGAAACTACGGGAGCAGCGAATTGAGGCAGCCCCCAAAGACGTGCTATACCGAACGGCAAGGGACGGGAATCTCGCTGATGTCCGCCGTTGACTATGGCCGGGAAGCGCTCGACTTCATCGAAGGTCTGGGAGCCTACAGGAGGGTCCCGGATGCCATGGATGCGCTTGAAACAGCGTTCAACCGCTTCGGGTTTGAGCACATGATCGTGACGGGTTTACCGAATCCCGATCAGCGCTTCTCGCAGATGGTGCTTGCCAAGCGTTGGCCAGCGGAATGGTTCAAGATCTATACCGAGAGGAACTTCGACCGCGTCGATCCGGTCATCCGCAAATGCCGGCAGACGGTGAATCCGTTCGAATGGTCCGAGGCGCCCTATGATGCGGAACTCGAGCCCGGAGCTGTCGAGGTGATGCGGCGGGCCGCCGATTTCCGTATGTCGCGCGGCTTCGTCGTGCCGATTCATGGCCTGACGGGCTATGAGGCTGGCGTCTCGCTCGGTGGCGTCAACCTCGATCTCAATGCGCGCAGCAAGCCGGCGCTGCATCTGATGGCGATGTACGGCTACGACCACATTCGGCGTCTGCTCGATCCGGTGCCGCATCCGTCGACGCGGCTCACGCCGCGCGAGCGCGAGGTGATCGCCTGGGCCGCGCAAGGCAAGTCCGCTTGGGAGATCGGCGAGATCCTGAGCATTACCCAGCGCACCGCAGAAGAGCACCTTGCAACCGCCGCGCGCAAGCTCGGCGCGGTCAACCGGACGCATGCGGTTGCGATCGCGATCCGCCACAGAATCATCAATCCATGAGCCTCTGCGCCTACTGGGAAATTTCCCAATAGTCGTGCCGGGCTTTTTTTCCGAGGCTTCCCCCATTTCGAGCTATGGGGGACTTCATGATTCATGTGATTTCTGCCGACAATCGACACCTCTATGAAGAGGTGATCGAGCGGCATTTCCAGGTGAGGCACGAGATCTTCGTCGAGGAGCGCAAGTGGGAAGCGCTGCGCAGGCCCGACGGCCGCGAGATCGACGCCTATGACAATGAGGACGCGATCTATTTGCTCGCCCTGGAGGACCGCCGCGTGCTCGGCGGCTCTCGGCTCTATCCCACCACCAAGCCGACGATGATGAGCGAGGTCTTTCCGCATCTCGCCGCGGTGCGCGGCTGCCCCGCCGATCCGCTGGTGTGGGAGTGGTCGCGCTTCTTCGTCACGCGCGATCGTCGCGACGGCGCGTTCAACCTGCAACTGATGGCCGCGGCGCAGGAGTTCTGTCTCGAACAGGGCATCGAGCGACTCTGCCTGGTCATGGAGACCTGGTGGTTGCCGCGCTTCCACGACATCGGGTTCGTCGTGACGCCGCTCGGATTGCCGGCCCTGATCGAGAACTCGTGGACCATGGCGGCAACGATCGAGGTTCGCCAGCAGTCGCTCGATGTCGTGCGGGAGCGCATCGGGATGACGCAGGTCATCCAGCAGGACGGTCCACGCATCGATGCCATCGCCCGTGCCAACAGCTGCGGCCTTGCCGCAGCGCAACGAAAGACCGCCTGAGATGTCGAATATCATGCGGGACATCCAGATCATGGCACAGACGAAGGACGAGAATCTCGGCTACATGTCCGACATGGCGCTCGAGCTCGCGCAGATGGCAGAGGACTCCGGATTGGCGACGCTCGCCTATCTGTTCCGGATGGCGGCGCTGGAAGCTTCCACTGTGGACACCGTCATGGCCGAACCGGACGACTTTTCGCACCAGATGACGTCGCATTAGACGCATCCTCTTCCTTTCCCGAAGGACACGCTTTCAACCTCCCCCGCAAGGGCAGGGCTAACGCATATGCTCTTGCGGCGCGAACGCGCTCGGCCTTCATGGTTCGAGACGCGCCGTAAGGCGGCGCTCCTCATCATGAGGGTCTAGGATTTCGCCGCGAAATAAGACCTCATCCTGAGGAGCCCGCCAAAAGCGGGCGTCTCGAAGGATGGGCCGCTAGGAGCCTACCTGCCACCGAGGTGATCACGCGCATCCCGTCGTCCCACCTGCGCGCAATGAGTTGCAGCCGGACGTCATCAGCAACCTGACCGTTCAACATCCACCAATCGCTCCGCCGTGGAAGCCGTAGGTGCGGCAGCTTGACCCATTCGCGCGGCAACTCTCTTGCGAGGCTGCTCGGCTGCGGGCATCGAGCTGCAACAAAGTGCATGTCTGGCGCAGAATCGCTCTTGCCTCGGAACGATACTGCCATTACCCATTTTTCTGCCTTGAAGAGGCGGGGGGAGCTCTTTCACTGATGGCGACCGTGTTCGAACATCGGCGCGACTCTGCGTGCGCCTGAAAGAGTTTTGATGCTGCTCGTCGTCGAACAATTCTTGAACGGATTGCAGTTCGGCCTGCTGCTGTTCCTGCTCGCCGCCGGCCTGACGCTGGTGTTCGGGATCATGGATCTCGTCAACCTCGCACACGGCTCGCTCTACATGATGGGCGCCTATTTCGCCGCGACCTTCGCGGCGTGGACCGGCAGCTTCGTCCTCGGCGCGCTGATGGCGCTCGGCGCGACACTGCTGCTCGGCATCGCGCTAGAAGTTACGGCACTGCGGCATCTGTACGGACGCGACCATCTCGACCACGTGCTGGCGACCTTCGGCCTGATCCTGTTCTTCAACGAGGCCGTGCGACTGATCTGGGGCCCGGCGGGCCTCGCGCTGCCGCTGCCGGCCTGGCTCACGGTGCCAGTGCCGATCCTGCCCGGCATCCACTATCCGGCCTATCGGCTCGCGATCATCGTGGTGGCGCTGCTGGTGGCGCTGCTGCTCTATCTCGGCGTGATGCGCACCCGCATCGGCATGCTGATCCGGGCCGGCGCCTCCAACCGCGAGATGATCGGCGCGCTCGGCATCAACATCAAGCTGCTCTACACGCTGGTGTTCGGCCTGGGCGCCGCGCTCGCAGGCCTTGCCGGCATGATGCAGGCGCCCATCCTCACGGTGCAGATCGGCATGGGCGAGAACATCCTGATCCTCGCCTTCGTCATCATCGTGATCGGCGGCATCGGCTCGATCCGCGGCGCCTTC
The DNA here is from genome assembly GCF_001641695.1 of Bradyrhizobium neotropicale. GTDB lineage: Bacteria > Pseudomonadota > Alphaproteobacteria > Rhizobiales > Xanthobacteraceae > Bradyrhizobium > Bradyrhizobium neotropicale. The sequence continues at coordinate 17,453 of NZ_LSEF01000063.1, read as the reverse complement.
CTCGCCGCGATCTTCGTCGGCATGATCGACACGCTTGGCCGCGCCTTCCTGCCCAACCTATTGCGGCAGGTGCTGAACGGCGCTGCCGCCTCCACCGCTGCGCCCGCGCTGTCGTCCATGCTGATCTACCTCCTCATGGCGATCGTGCTGGTGGTGCGGCCGGAGGGGCTGTTTCCGGCCAGCCGTCGATGAAGGGTTTGAACGTGAGCAAGGCCGTCACGGCCCTGATGCTGGCGGGCCTCGTGCTGCTGCCTCTGTATTCGTCGCTGTCCGGCAACATCTTCATCCTGACACTGTTCACCCGCATCGTCATCCTGGCGTTGGCCGCCGCGAGCCTCAACCTGATCATGGGCTATGGCGGCATGATGAGCTTTGGCCACGCCGCCTATCTCGGCATCGGCGGCTATGCCGTCGGCATTCTGGCGCAGGAAGGCGTCGGCTCCGGCTTCGTCCAGTTTCCGGTCGCGCTCGCGGCCTCCGCGCTGTTTGCGCTCGTGATCGGCGCGCTGAGCTTACGCACCCGCGGCGTCTATTTCATCATGATCACGCTCGCCTTCGCGCAGATGGCCTATTACGTCGCCTCGGGCCTCGCGCGCTACGGCGGCGACGACGGCCTCACGGTCTACAAGCGCAGCGACTTCTCCGGCCTGATCAACCTGTCGGACCGCGTGCAGTTCTACTATCTCTGCCTCGCCGGCCTCCTCGGCGTGATCTTCCTGATCTGGCGCGTCGTCAATTCGCGCTTCGGCCTCGTGGTGCAGGGCCTGCGCTCCAACGAGCAGCGCCTGCAGGCGATCGGCTTCCCGGCCAAGCGCTACCAGCTCGTCTGCTTCGTCATTGCCGGCACCATGTGCGGGCTCGCCGGCGCGCTGCTCGCCAACAACACCGATTTCGTCAGCCCCGCCGTGATGTACTGGACCCGCTCCGGCGACCTCATGGTGATGGTCATCCTCGGCGGCATGGGCACGCTGTTCGGCCCGGTCATGGGCGCGGTGGTGTATCTGCTGCTGGAAGAATTTTTGTCGCAGATCACCGAATACTGGGCTCTGATCATGGGCCCGCTCTTGCTGCTGATCGTGCTGTTCGGGCGCGGCGGCATCATGGGCCTGCTCGGGAGGCTCAATCGTGGCTGACCCGCTGCTTCGCGTCGAAAAGCTGGTGCGCCGCTTCGGCGGCATCACGGCGACGGATAACGTCTCGCTCGACGTCGCGGCCGGCGAGCTGCACGCCATCATCGGCCCGAACGGTGCCGGCAAGACCACGCTGATCAGCCAGCTCACCGGACATCTTGCCCCGCATGCCGGTACCGTCTCGCTCGGCGGCCGCGACATCACCTATCTGCCGGCCTATCGCCGCTGTGCGCTGGGGCTTGCGCGCTCGTTCCAGATCACCTCGCTGCTGCTCGATTTCACCGCCGCCGACAATGTCGCACTCGCTGCGCAGGCGCATGCCGGCACGTCGTTCCGCTTCTTCGCCAATGCGCGCAAGGAGAAAGGACTGCGCGATGCCGCGCACGCCGCGCTCGACCGCGTCGGCCTGTCCCATCGCGCCGATGTCGTGGTATCCCGGCTCAGCCATGGCGAGCGGCGCGAGCTCGAGCTCGCGGTCGCGCTCGCGAGCAAGCCGAAACTGCTGCTGCTGGACGAGCCGATGGCGGGCCTGGGCGTCACCGAATCCCAGCGCATGGTGAAACTGCTGCAGGAGCTGCGCAAGGAAGTCTCGATCGTGCTGGTCGAGCACGACATGCCGGCGGTGTTCGCGCTCGCCGACCGCATCTCGGTGCTGGTCTATGGCCGCGTCATCGCCTCGGGTGATCCGGCCGCGATCCGCCAGAACGACGAAGTCAAGCGCGCCTATCTCGGCGACCAGCATGTGGTGACGCACCATGGCTGACACGCTGCTCGACGTCGACGGCATCGAGACCTGCTACGGCCTCTCCCAGGTGCTGTTCGGCCTGTCCCTGTCTATCAAGCCCGGCGAGATGGTCTCGCTGATGGGCCGCAACGGCATGGGCAAGACCACGACCATCCGCTCCATCATGGGCCTGACGCCGGCGCGCGCGGGGGCGATCCGTTTTGCCGGTGCGGAGGTGCGGCAGCTCCCGTCCTACAGGATCGCAAAGCTCGGCGTCGGACTGGTGCCCGAGGGACGCCAGATCTTTCCGAACCTTAACGTGCGCGAAAATCTCGTCGCGGCCGCCGCCGATCGCTTCGGCAGCGACAATCCCTGGACGCTCGCCGCGATCTACTCGCTGTTTCCGCGGCTCGCCGAGCGCGCCTCCAACATGGGCAACCAGCTTTCCGGCGGCGAGCAGCAGATGCTCGCGATCGGCCGTGCGCTGATGACCAACCCGAAGCTCCTGATCCTGGACGAGGCGACCGAGGGCCTGGCGCCGCTGATCCGCGAGGAGATATGGAACTGCCTGTCGATGCTGAAGAAGCGCGGGCAGTCGATCCTTGTGGTCGACAAGAACGTCGACCACCTCGCCCGCATCTGCGACCGCCACTACATCATCGAGCGCGGCAAGACGGTGTGGAGCGGCACATCGGACGAGCTGATGGCCGAACCGGATCTGCAACACCGGTATCTCGGGATTTGAATTTCGATTGACGGCTGGAGGGGCGGCACGCGTGCGTCGGTCGTGGAAGACGCTGCCGCGGCCTCGTCATTGCGAGCGTAGCGAAGCAATCCAGTATCTTTCCGCGGAGGCAGTCTGGATTGCTTCGCTTCGCTCGCAATGACGGAGGAGAGGACTACCTGCCATTCACCAATAGATCCCGTGGCGGTGCAGCTCGCGGACGACGCGGGACTCGGCCGAGGGCGCGCGGTGCTTCGGCTTGGTCGTGGTCGCGGTTTGCGTGGGTGCGGCTGAACTCGTCGCGGCTGGCGCTGTCGTGGCTGACGTTGTCGACGTCGGCGTCGTGGTTGCCGTCTGCGTGGTCGTGGGCTGTGGCGTGGCGAGAGACTGCGTCGTCTGAGGTGTGCTGGCCGCCGGCGTGGCCGGCTGCTCGGTCGCTGGCTGGCTGGCCAAACTCAGGCTCCGCGAGCCGGCATTCGCCTGGGTCGCAACAAGCGCCACTGCGGCGATCAACATGAGCTTGCGCATGGAAGCCCCCGTTATCTGGTCAATCCACCTTACCTAAATAGCGTTCGCCCGCTATCGGGACAGGTGATGCGTACCGATTTCAATCAGGGTTGTCCGGCAGGACAGGCGATAAATCAGGCTGAACAATTGGTCCCACATGATCGAACTCCACTGTTTGATCACTTGGCTGCACGCTAAGGCCGCAGTCTTTCCGGCGGTTTTCGCGGCGTCAGGAAAATGGTTTCGTCGGCGGGGGGAGTTATGTCGTCGGAGCAGGCGGGACGAAGTCGTCTCACGGGGGTGTGAGGGGATCAAAACATCTCGAAATATTCGCGGTGCTCCCAGTCGGTGACCTCGGCGAGGAAGCGGTCGATCTCGGCGTTCTTGATGTGGGTGTAGTAGTCGACGAACTCGGCGCCCAGTTTCTCGCGGAAGAACGGATCGTCCTTGAGCGCAGCGACCGCATCGCGCAATGACTTCGGCAGCAGCGGGGCCTTGGTCTCGTACGGCGTATCGGCCGACGGGCCCGGATCGAGCTTGCGGTCGACGCCGTCGAGGCCGGAAAGGACCTGCGAGGCCATGTAGAGATAGGGATTGGCGGCGGGCTCGCCGACACGGTTTTCCAGGCGTGTGGCCGTATCGTTCGCTCCGCCGAGAACGCGGATCATCACGCCGCGATTGTCGCGGCCCCAGATCGCGCGATCCGGTGCCAACGAATAGGAGCGGTAGCGCTTGTAGCCATTGATGGTCGGCGTGGTGAACACGGTCGCGGCGCGGGCGTGGTCGAGCAGACCCGCAAGATAAGCGCGGCCGAATTCGCTCAGCGGCTCGCCGCCTCCCTTCGCCATGAACAGGTTCTCGCCGCTCGCGCGCGAGACGATCGATTGGTGCAGGTGCCAGCCGCTTGCGAACAAATTGGCCAGCTTCGGCCGGCACATGAAGGTGGCGTGATAGCCGTGCCGCCGCGCAATCTGCTTCACGGCAGAGCGGAATAGCACCATGTTGTCGGCGGGCTCCAGCCCCTTCTTCGGCTGGAAGGTGAACTCGCACTGGCTTGGTCCGAACTCGACCTCGACGGAGCGCAAGGGAAGCCCGAGCGCGACGATGTCGCGGCGCAGGATTTCCAGCACCGGCTCCATCTGATCGAAGCGCTGTTCGGTGAGATATTGATAGCCGTGGCTGAGCAGGCTCACCGAGGGCGGCGTGCCGGGCTGGCCGGCGTCCTCCGCGCGCATATGTGCGTCGTCGAGCTTGAAGATGTGGAATTCGACCTCGAGCCCCGCGACGAAATCGTGGCCGCGCTTGCCGAGCTCATCGAGCGCCTTGCGATAGAGCCCGCGCGTTGCGAACGGCACGGGCCGGCCGTCATTGAAATAGAGGTCGCACAGCACCCAGCCTGTCGCCGGCGCCCAGGGCAGCACGCGGAAGGTGGAGGGGTCGGCGACCATCAGCACGTCGGCCGCGCCCTCCATCTCCTTCATGCCGAACCCGCCGCCGGCGGTGAACACCGGAAACACCGTGCGGTGCGAGGTGTCCTTGGCGAGCATCGTCGTGGTGATGGAGCAGCCGCTTTCCAGCGAGGCGATCGCCTCGGAGGCGATGATGGTCTTGCCGCGCAAGATGCCGTGCTGGTCCGGGAAGGCGAGGCGGATGACCTCGAGGTTCTTCTCCTCGACGATGCGGGAGAGCCGCGTCGCCGCGTCCTTCTGCTCATCCGACCACAGCGCATGACGCGCGATGAACGTCACTCCAGAACTCCTTCAGTCGTTGGGTGCGAAATATGCGCCGCATGCTCCGTCACTGCGAGCGGAGGATAGGCTTTCACGCTCGCTCCGCTGCCGTAGGGTGGGCAAAGCGAAGCGTGCCCACCACGCCCCGTTGTCCGCATGGAAGGATGGTGGACACGGCGCATTGCGCCTTTGCCCACCCTACGGGTTCCGCCCATGAGCCTCACTCCGCCGCCGTCAAATGGTGCACCTTGCCTTCGATCTCCTTCGGCACCGGCGCGGTCCAGGGTGCGCCGCGGCGGCGCTTGACGTCGACTTCCATCCAGTAGAGCTCCCAGCCCTGGGTCGGCCCGATGCCGTCCATGGTGGCCGGCCCCTGGATGCTGCGGGCCTTGCTCTCGTCCAAGAACAGCATCGGCCGCTCGCCGCCCACGACCTTCTCGATCTCCTGCCGCAGCAGACGGCGATATTGCACGATCGCCTTGTCGCTCTGGCCGAGATGCTCCTTGGTGCGGTCCTGGATCGCGCCCATCGATTCCACCGCCCACTGGTCGTGGACGTTGATGTCGGTGCCCATGCCGGTGTAGGTCGCGGTCGCCTGCTCGTGCGGATCGAAGCCGTAATCGTTGCTCTTGTTCTTGCGCGAAGTGTAGTCGGGCAGCTCGTAGAGCTCGAGGCGCTGGTCGCGCATCTTCTGCTTGTCGACCGGGTTGGTGTAGCTGGTGAAGATCGCGTACCAGTAGCAGTTCTCGTCGTCGACCGGCACGTGCCACTGCGTGATCGTAATCTCCGTGCTCATGGGGATGACGAAGCCGTGCGGGAAGAGCTGGTTGGTCACCCGCACATGGGTGCGCTCCTCGTCGATCTCGCGCAGCGCGATCAGCCGCAGGCCGTATTCGGTGTGTTCGACATTGATGATCGGGCGGTCGTATTCGCGCAGGATTTTCGTCATCGGCAGGTCGCTTCCTGCTGACGCGCCGCGGAACTGCTTGCCGTAGGCGGTGGAGGTGTCCTCGTCCTCGAAGAAGCGGTGCAGATAGGAGGCGTGCGCGGGATCGATGCCGACCTCCAGCGCCTGCAGCCAGTTGCAGGCCATGTGACCCTTGAACGCAAAGGTGTGCGTGCCCGGTGCGACGAAGCAGTCGAGCTCCGGAAAGGCGGGCGGGGTGCCCTCGCCGAGATAGGCCCAGAGGATGCCGCTCTTCTCCACCACGGGATAGGAGCGCTGGCGAATGTTCTGGCAGAGCTTCGAGTCCTTCGGCTCCGCCGGTGTCTCGATGCACTGGCCGGTCGCGTCGAACAGCCAGCCATGGAAGGCGCAGCGCAGGCCGCCATGTTCGAGTCGGCCGAAGGCGAGGTCGGCGCCGCGATGCGCGCAGTGGCGGTCGATCAGCCCGTAGCGCCCCTGCTCGTTACGGAACAGCACCAGGTTTTCGCCGAGCAGTTTGACCGGGCGGATCGGACGCGCGCCTTGCAGCTCATCGACCAGCGCCGCCGGCTGCCAGTAGCTCCGCATCAGCTTTCCGCAGGGGTCCTTCGGCCCGGTGCGGGTGATCAGGTCGTTCTGCTCCTGGCTCATCATGGCGGTCGCGTCCTTTTTCCGGAGGGGCGTTGTGTTCGCCTATTGAACTAATGGGCGAATTATGACATGACTTGGATCGGCAGCAAGCACTATTTTGCAGGAATCTCCCGACACCCATGCCCAAGCTGAAGCGGAGCGAGACTGACGAGCGCGCGACGGATTTCGTCGAAAGCCTCGATCGTGGCCTGCGCCTGCTTCAGTGCTTCGGCACGACCGCGGGCCCGATGACGCTGAGCGATCTCGCCCGTGCCGCCGAGCTGCCACGCGCCACGGCGCGCCGGATGCTGTTCACGCTTCGGCGCGGCGGCTTCGTTGCCGGTGACGGCAAGCTGTTCTCGCTGACTCCGCATGTGCTGACGCTAGCGGCCTCGTATTTGCGGTCGAGCCAGCTCGTCGCCGTGCTTCAGCCCGTGCTCGACCGCGTCGCGACCGCGGCGCAGGAGATCTCCTCGCTTGCGGTGCTTGATGGCGACGACGTCGTGTTCATCGCCCGTGGCGGTCCGGCGCGCGTGTTCTCGGGCGGACTGGAGATCGGCTACCGGCTGCCGTCGTTTTGCACATCGGTCGGCCGCGCCATGCTCGGCCAATTCGAAGATGCCGACCTCGCTGTGCGCCTGAAGGCCATGAAGCGCGAGACGCTGACGCCGCAGACGGTGACCGATCCCGAGGCGCTGCTTGCACGCATCATCGCCGACCGCGCGCAAGGCTATTCGCTGGTCGACCGCGAGGCCGAGCCGCATTTCCGCTCGATCTCCGTTCCCCTCCGCCGCTACGACGGCGTGATCGTCGCCGCCATCAACATGGGCGCCCATGTCGATCGCGTGCCGTCGCAGGAGCTGCTCGACCGATTTCTGCCCTTGCTGCGGGAGGGTGCGGAGTCGGTGCGGTCGCAGTTGCTGTAGCTGTGTCGGGTGGGCTAGCGAAGCGTAACCCACCACTTGTGCAGCAAGGATCGACGGAGAGGTGGGTTACGCTGACGCTAACCCACCCTACACTCCTGCCGTTTGTGCTATAATGTGCTCCACACAAGACCAGGGAGCACGCCATGCAACACACCATGGTTCCCAGTGATCGCGTGGAGCACGTCGCCGTCTATGGCTGTGACGGCACGAAGCTCGGCACGATCGAGCGATTGATGCTCGATAAAGTGAGCGGAACGGTCGCCTATGCCGTGATCAAGACCGGCCGGCTGCTCGGCACTCACCACCATTATCCCCTGCAGTGGAGCGCGCTGAAATATGATCCGGGACGTCAGGCCTTCCAGGTTGAGCTGACGCCGGAGCAATTGAGCAGCGGCCCCTGCGAGGTCGATGGCGATGAATTCGACTGGGGTGACCGCTCGCGGCCCTACCAGCATCCGAATTACTGGTCGATCTAGGCGATCGCATTCATTCGTTCTGATTCTCCGCCTCGCGCTCCATGTCGCGGCCGCGAGATCTTTCCCCGCTGATCGGCGCTCTCACTGCCGGTTGCGCATCCAGTCGGCGAGGCCGGACAGTGCGCGATCGAGGTCCTGTCGCGCGATGGTGTGTGCGACCGTCTCCTCCAGCGCGCCGCGCATGCAGAGCAGCCAGGCATCGCGTTCCCCATCGCCGATGGCAAAACCGATGTGGCGCTGGCGCAGCCGCGGATGGCCTTTCTCGACAGAGTAGACCCGAGGGCCCCCGGTCCATTCGGTGAGATAGCGCTTCAGCACGTCCTTGATGTCGCCGAGGTCGGCCGCATGCATGGCGCGGATCACTCTCGCCTCCGGCAGCGTATCCATGCGTTCGTAGAAACGGTCGACCAGCCGATCGATCGTGGCACTGCCGCCGATCCGCTCGAACATGGAAACCGCGGCGTCGCTATCAGTCATTCGTCATCCCAAGGCTTGCTGTTGGGCCGGATATAGTGGCATTGCGGCGCGCCCACAAACTCCGCCGTCGTCCCGGACAAGCGAGCGTCAGCGAGCGCTGATCCGGGACCCATATCCACACGAAGTTGTTTGGCGAAGACTCCTGGTTGCTATCTCACGCAACGTCTTCCCCTGGGGTTATGGGTCCCGGATCTGCGCTTCGCTTGTCCGGGACGACAGCGGAGAGGCTGGATGGCGCGGAGGATCAACCGCCTACAGCGCGACGCTGCGCAATCCAAAACTGCGGGCTTCGTTCTGGAGTACGGGGCGCACTGCGTCGATCAGGCGGGCGGCGGCGGCGTCGACGGAGAGGCCCGCGGTATCCACCACCGCCGTCGCACGCGAATACAGCGGCTCGCGGCTCAGCAGAATGTTGCGCAGCTCCGTCATCGCGGAGCGGTCGTCGGCCATCGGGCGCAGATCGCCCTGGCGGCGCACGCGCGCCATGTGCTCCTCGGGCTCGGCCTTCAGCCAGATCGTGTAGAACGACGACAGGATCTGGTCGAAGGTCAAAGGCTCCGAGACGATGCCGCCGCCGGTTGCGAGCACCATCAGCTCGTTGCGCGCCAATAGCTGTTGCAGCGCCGCCTGCTCCATGCGGCGAAAGCCTTCCTGGCCGTAGAGTGCGATGATCTCGGCGATCGAAAGCCCGTTCTGCTCCTCGATCGCCTTGTTGAGCTCGACGAAGCTCCAGCCGATCTTCTTCGCCAAAATCTTGCCGAGCGTGGACTTGCCGGCGCCGCGCAAGCCGATGAGCGCGATGCCGCAGAACGGCGCGCGCCGCGGCGCGGATGCGCTGCCGCCGGCGAGCAGATCCTTGGCTTGCGCGATTTGGGTAGGCGTCGCCTTGCGCAGGAGATCGCGAAACATCTGCCAATCCGGCGTCGGATCGGCGCTAGGAAGCAGATCTTCGAGATGCGCGCCCATCGCGTCAGACACGCGGCGCAAGAGCACGATGGAGACGTTGCCCTTGCCGCTTTCGAGCTGCGCGATGTAGCGCTCCGAGATTCCCGATACCTTGGCGAGCACCTTGCGCGACATGCCGCGCAGCGCGCGCATGGTGCGCACGCGCTGGCCGAGCTGTTCGAGAAACCGGGATTCGGCGTCGGGACTGTCGGTCATGGACTACAGATCATGGGCCTTCTTTAGCGGAGGTCCCGCGGCGCATTTTAATGAAACATAATGCCTGATAGCATTGACAGCAAGCCGTCACAGTGTCTTTCTATGAATTATAATTCTAAATTCTGGGGAGAAGTCCGTGAGCGAGGGATCCTATAACGCGGTGACCTGGCTGCTCGATCGCAACGTCGAGCAGGGCCGCGGCAATAAGCTGGTCTTCGACGACACCGTCTCGCGACTCACCTATGGCGAGCTGCAACGCGAAACGCGGCGCGCCGCCAACATGCTGCGCCGTCTCGGCGTCCGCCGCGAAGAGCGCGTGGCGATGATCATGCTGGACACGGTCGATTTCCCGATCGTGTTCCTGGGTGCGATCCGCGCCGGCATCGTGCCGGTACCGCTCAATACGCTGCTGACCGCCGATCAGTACGCCTACATCCTCGCCGACTGCCGCGCGCGCGTGCTGTTCGTGTCCGAGGCGCTCTATCCCGTCATCAAGGACGTCGTCGGCCGCATGCCGGACCTCGAGCATGTCGTGGTGTCCGGTGCCAAGATGAACGGCCACAAGCAGCTCGCTGAAGAGCTCGCGGGCGAGAGCGATCAGTTCACGACCGCCGCGACGCATCCCGACGAGCCGGCGTTCTGGCTCTATTCGTCGGGCTCGACCGGCATGCCCAAGGGCGTGCGTCATCTGCACTCGAACCTGCAGGCAACCGCCGACACCTACGCCAAACAGGTGCTCGGCATCCGTGAGAACGACGTCTGCCTCTCCGCGGCAAAGCTGTTCTTCGCCTATGGCCTCGGCAATGCGCTGACCTTCCCGATGTCGGTCGGCGCCAGCGTGGTGCTGAACAGCGAGCGGCCGACGCCGGCGCGGATGTTCGACCTGATGAACCGCTACAACCCGTCGATCTTCTACGGCGTGCCGACGCTGTTCGCGGCGATGCTCAACGACGAGACGATGAAGAGCGAGCGCGGCGGCAGCGCTTTACGCATCTGCACCTCGGCCGGCGAGGCGCTGCCTGAGTCCGTCGGCAATAGCTGGAAGGCACGCTTCGGCGTCGACATTCTCGATGGCGTCGGCTCGACCGAGCTCTTGCACATCTTCCTGTCGAACGCGCCCGGCGACATCAAATACGGCTCGTCGGGCAAGCCGGTGCCGGGCTATGCGGTGCGGCTCGTCAACGAAGCGGGTCAGGACGTCGCCGACGGCGAAGTCGGCGAGCTCCTGGTCGATGCGCCCTCGGCCGGCGAGGGCTATTGGAATCAGCGCCACAAGAGCCGCCGCACCTTCGAGGGGCCGTGGACCCGCACCGGCGACAAATATGTCCGTGATGCCGATGGCCGCTACACCTTCTGCGGCCGTGCCGACGACATGTTCAAGGTCTCCGGCATCTGGGTCTCGCCGTTCGAGGTCGAGAGCGCGCTGATCACGCATCCGGCCGTGCTGGAGGCCGCCGTCGTGCCCGAGGCCGATCCGGAAGGCCTGTTGAAGCCAAAGGCCTTCGTCGTGCTGCGCCCCGGCGCCAAGACGGCGGATTTGCAGGAAATGCTGAAAGAGCACGTCAAGCAGAAGATCGGCCCGTGGAAATATCCGCGCTGGATCGACGTGGTGGAGTCCTTGCCGAAGACGGCGACGGGGAAGATTCAGCGCTTCAAGTTGCGGGAAGGGACGAACTGAGCGTGCAGGCCAGTCGCGCCCAAGCTCCGCTGCGCACCCTCCCCTGGAGGGGGAGGGTGCGGACGGAGCGAATAGGAATAAGAACATGACAAACCTCACCCCCACAGGCTTCCTCACCATCGACGGCGCCAGCCTCGAATACAAATGGCTCGCGCCGCAAGATCAGAACGCGCCGACCATCGTCATGCTGCATGAAGGGCTCGGCTCGGTCGGGTTGTGGGGCGACTTCCCGGAGAAGCTGCAGCAGGCCACCGGCGCCGGCATCTTCGTCTATTCGCGCGCGGGCTATGGCCAGTCGAGCCCGGCGAAGTTGCCGCGGCCGCTCGACTACATGCAGCGCGAGGCGATGGATGTGCTGCCGAAGATCCTGGAGGCAATCGGCTTCATGCGTGGCCTCTTGCTCGGCCATTCCGATGGTGCCTCGATCGCCGCGATCTATGCCGGCGCGCATCAGGATCACCGCCTCAGCGGCCTCGTGCTGATCGCGCCGCATTTCATCGTCGAGGACATCTCGGTGAAATCAATCGCCGAAATCAAGACCGCTTACGAGACCACCGACCTGAAGACAAAGCTCGCGCGCTGGCACAAGGATGTCGACAACGCCTTCTATGGCTGGAACGGCGCCTGGCTCGATCCGGAATTCCGTGACTGGGACATTTCCGAGTACCTCGCCTACATCCGGGTCCCCGTCCTGGTCCTGCAAGGTGTCGATGATCAATATGGGACACTGCGCCAGGTCGAGATTGCGCAGGAAGAGTGTTATTGTCCGGTAGATTTGAAAGTCATTTTAGGCGCGGGGCATTCCCCGCATCGTGAAGCGCCGGGAGCGACGCTTGACGCGATTGTACAATTTGCAACGGCGGCCCTGCGCGACGACTGGGGATTTCAGGGACGCGCCGCATGATCTGTTGGAGGCGCACTTTCGATGAGTGTGCCGCCAACCGCGAGCGGCCCGCTGCCGTGGCCGCAATGGGCCTATGTGCCGGGCGAGACCAGCGCAGTCGATGCCGATTACGAGACGCTCGCCATGGCCAAGGCGCTCGTGCCGGCGGCCTTCCGCGGCCATGTGCCGGCGCGCCATCCGGCGCTGCGCTACGGGCTCGCGCTCAACGACCGCGGCTATTTCTGGGAAGCGCAGGAGGTGCTGGAAGCGGTGTGGGCTGCGGCCCCGCAAGGCGGCCGCGAGCGCATCCTGCTGCGCGCCTGCATTCACGTCGCCAATGCCAATTTGCGGCTGCGGATGCAGCGGCTGCATTCGGCCGCGCGTCTGTTCGGCGATGCGCTCGGCGAACTGCGCGGGTTGAACTCGCGCAAGGCAGCCCCCGTCGGTGACGGCTTTGTCGAGCGCTTTCCGGTCGCGGCACTGGTCGCGTTGCTCCTGGCCAAGCTCGGTGCCGAGAGGCTTTCCAAGGCCGATTGGATTTCCTTCGGCGCTATCTTGCGCTGAGAAATCTTTATGAAGCAAAGTGCATGTAGCGCCGATTAAGGGCTAGACGGGTCTAAAAAGATGCACTATTGTGCATCTAACGGTTAAAGACCGAGGCTCATAATCAAGCTCAAGGGTGGCCCATGGCCGGGGAAGATCGTCGCCTCGCAGGCGGTGCGACATTCATCGATTTCCAGACCGATCCGTCCCGCTACCGGCACTGGAAGCTCGCAATTGAGGGCGACGTCGCGACGCTGACCATGGATGTCGACGAGAACGGCGGCCTGTTCGAGGGCTACCTGCTCAAGCTTAATTCCTACGATCTCGGTGTCGACATCGAGCTGGCCGACGCGATCCAGCGGCTGCGCTTCGAGCATCCGGAGGTGAAGGTCGTGCTGTTGCGCTCGGCCAAGAACCGGGTGTTCTGCGCCGGCGCCAATATCCGCATGCTCGCCGGCTCGACCCATGCCCACAAGGTCAACTTCTGCAAGTTCACCAACGAGACCCGCAACGGCATGGAGGACTCCTCGGAGAATTCCGGCCAGCGCTTCATCACCGTGGTGAACGGCTCCGCCGCCGGCGGCGGCTATGAGCTCGCGCTTGCGACCGATCACATCATCCTCGCCGATGACGGCTCTTCCGCTGTCGCGCTGCCTGAAGTGCCGCTGCTCGCGGTGCTGCCGGGCACCGGCGGTCTCACCCGCGTCGTCGACAAGCGCAAGGTGCGCCGCGACCACGCCGACTTCTTCTGCACCATCGAGGAAGGCGTGAAGGGCAAGCGCGCCGTCGCCTGGCGCCTGGTCGACGAGATCGCGCCGAACTCCAAGCTCGAGGCCAAGATCGCCGAGCGCGCGAAGGAATTCGCTGGCGCCTCGAAGCGCAACGGCAGCGGCAAGGGCATTGCGCTGACGCCGCTCAAGCGGACGATCGACGAGAACAGCGTCCGCTACGGCTTCGTCAGCGTCGATATCGACCGCGCCGCCCGCATCGCCACCATCTCGATCAAGGCGCCGGAGGCCGCGCCGCCCGCCGACATCGACGGCATGATGGCGCAGGGCGCCTCGTTCTGGCCGCTCCAGGTCGCGTGCGAGCTCGACGACGCCATCCTGCATCTGCGCATCAACGAGCTCGAGATCGCCATGCTGGTGTTCAAGAGCCACGGCGATCGCGCCCATGTGCTGGCCTGCGACGCGTTCCTCGAAGCCAACAAGGCGCACTGGCTGGTCAACGAGATCCGCCATTACTGGAAGCGCGTGTTGAAGCGCATCGACGTCACCTCGCGCACGCTGGTGACGCTGGTCGAGCCCGGCTCCTGCTTTGCCGGCACGCTCGCCGAGCTCGTCTTCGCCGCCGACCGCTCCTACATGCTGATCGGCGCGCGCCAGGGCGACAACCGCCCGCCGCCGTCGATCGAGCTCTCCGCCATGAACTTTGGCCCGTATCCGATGAGCCACGGCCTGACCCGGCTCGAGTCGCGCTTCCAGGCCGATCCGTCCGATGTGGAACGCGCGGAGGCCACCGTCGGCACGACTCTCGACGCCGAGGCGGCCGAGGAGCTCGGCCTCGTCACCTTCGCGCTCGACGACATCGACTGGGACGACGAGGTTCGTGTGTTCCTGGAGGAGCGCGCGAGCTTCTCGCCCGATAGCCTCACCGGCATGGAGGCGAGCCTGCGCTTCGTAGGTCCCGAGACGATGGAGTCGAAGATCTTCGCGCGTCTGACCGCGTGGCAGAACTGGATCTTCCAGCGCCCCAACGCCGTCGGCGAGGAAGGCGCGCTGCGCCGCTACGGCAGCGGGCAGAAGCCGAAATTCGATATGACGCGGGTGTAACGACATTCACTGTGTCATGGCCGGGCTTATCCCGGCCATCCACGTGCTTGGCTCAAGAAGCAAGAACGTGGATGCCCGGCACAAGGCCGGGCATGACGGAAAGAGATCGCAAGGAGCACGGCCATGAACATGAACATCATGAACGTCGACTACTCGACCAAGATTCCGAACAACGTGAACCTCGCCGAAGACCGCCAGGTGCTGAAGGCGCTGGAAGGCTGGCATCCTGGCTACATGGACTGGTGGAGCGACATGGGGCCGGAGGGCTTCCAGGAGTCGCTGGTTTACTTGCGCACCGCCTATTCGGTCGATCCGCGCGGCTGGGCCAAGTTCGACTATGTCCGCATGCCCGAATATCGCTGGGGCATTCTGCTTGCGCCGCAGGAAGAAAACCGCGTCGTGCCGTTCGGCGAGCATTATGGCGAGCCGGCATGGCAGGAAGTCCCCGGCGAGCATCGCGCCATGCTGCGCCGCCTGATCGTGATCCAGGGTGACACCGAACCCGCGTCCGTCGAGCAGCAGCGGCATCTCGGCAAGACCGCGCCCTCGCTCTACGACATGCGCAACCTGTTCCAGGTCAATGTCGAGGAGGGCCGTCACCTCTGGGCGATGGTGTACCTGCTCCAGAAATACTTCGGCCGCGACGGTCGCGAGGAAGCCGACGACTTGCTGCGCCGCCGCTCGGGCGATGCGGACGCGCCGCGCATGCTGGGCGCCTTCAACGAGGCGACGCCGGACTGGCTGTCCTTCTTCATGTTCACCTACTTCACCGACCGCGACGGCAAGATGCAGCTGCACTCGCTCGCGCAGTCGGGCTTCGATCCCTTGTCGCGCACCTGCCGCTTCATGCTGACGGAAGAAGCGCACCACATGTTTGTCGGCGAGACCGGTATCACCCGCGTCGTGCAGCGCACCTGCGATGCGATGCGGGAGGCCGGCATCACCGATCCGACCGACATCGCGAAAGTCCGCGCGCTCGGCGTGATCGACCTGCCGACGATCCAGAAGAAGCTGAACCTGCACTACACGCTGTCGCTCGATTTGTTCGGCTCGGAGGTTTCGACCAACGCTGCGAACGCTTTCAACGCCGGCATCAAGGGCCGCTACCACGAGACCCAGATCGAGGACGATCACCAGCTCAAGAACGCGACCTATCCGGTGCTGAAGTTCATCAACGGCGAGATCAAGCTGGTCGACGAGCCGGCGCTGACGGCGCTCAACATGCGTCTGCGCGACGACTACAGCCAGGACTGCGTCAAGGGCATGCTGCGCTGGAACAAGGTGATCTCGACCGCGGGCTACGACTTCAAGCTGACGCTGCCCAACGTCGCCTTCCATCGCCATATCGGCGAGTTCAAGGACATCCATGCGACGCCCGACGGCATCCTCATCGATGATGCCACCTGGGCCAAGCGCCGGGACGAGTGGCTGCCGTCGACCAGCGACGGCGACTTCATCACCTCGCTGATGCAGCCCGTCACCGAGATCGGCAAGTTCGCCTCCTGGATCTCGCCGCCGAAAGTCGGCATCGACAACAAGCCCGGCGATTTCGAGTACGTGAAGATCGAGTCATAAGGGTTATGGGCTAACGCCCTTGCAACACAGAAGCTGTCATCACCCGCGAAAGCGGGTGATCCAGTATTCTAGAGGAGGTCGTGGCTGCGCAGAAATGCCGCGGCGTACTGGGCGGATTCAACCGCTCGTCGCAACACTCGAGCAAAAGAGGTTGCGATGGAGAAGCGTGTGCGGACAGATCGTCCCCGAGAGGTCCTACGAGAAGATTATAGACCGTTCTGGACTGCGATTGCCTTGGGGCGATCGAGCGGGGATGCTGCGGTTGAGGCCGGGGTGTCGCCGTCGGTCGGAGTACGCTGGTTCCGGAGGGCGGGCGGTATGCCGCCAACACATTTGTCGCGATCGTCCAAACCTCGGTCGGAGCGCTACCTGTCGTTCGCCGAACGTGAGGAGATTGCCATCTTGCGCGCGCAGGGGCATGGGGTGCGAGCCATCGCTCGTCAGCTCGGCCGGCCTCCATGCACGATCTCCCGTGAGCTCCGTCGCAATGTGGCGCGCCGCCATGGCGCTCCAGAGTACCGGGCGACCACGGCACAATGGCATGCTGATCAGTCCGCCCGACGGCCCAAGTTTGCGAAGTTGGCAATCAACCCGACCCTGCGGGATTATGTGCAGGACAGGCTTGCCGGTATGATCGCTAAGCCAGACGGGGCGCTCCTCGTTGGCCCGAAGGTCGTGTGGAAGGGCCGCCGGGCGGTGCATCGGCAAAACCGACGCTGGGCGACGGCATGGAGCCCGGAACAGATTTCTCGGCGACTTCGGCTCGACTTTCCCGAGGATGAGACGATGCGCATCAGTCACGAGGCAATTTATCAGGCCCTTTATGTGCAGGGTCGAGGAGCTTTGCGCCGTGAACTGACGGCCTGCTTGCGCACTGGGCGGGCCTTGCGGATGCCGAGGGCGCGCGCCCGCAAAGGCAGAAGCTTCATTCCTTCCGAGATCATGATCAGTCAACGTCCGGCGGAAGCTGCCGATCGAGCTGTGCCGGGTCACTGGGAAGGTGACCTCATCATGGGCCTCGGTAGTTCCGCGATCGGCACTTTGGTGGAGCGCACGAGCCGTTTTACCATTCTGCTGCATTTGCCGCGCATGACCGGTCAGGAACAGGATGCTCGCGTGAAGAATGGACCTGCACTCGCCGGACATGGCGCTGAGGCGGTGCGAGACGCCATCACCCGCGCAATCTTCACCATGCCCGAGCGACTGCGGCGGTCTCTAACCTGGGATCAAGGAGCTGAGCTGGCTCAGCACGCGCGTCTGAAGATCGATGCAGGCGTGCAGGTCTACTTTTGCGACCCTCACAGCCCGTGGCAGCGCGGCACCAACGAGAACACGAATGGGTTGCTGCGCCAGTACTTTCCAAAGGGGACGGATCTCAGCATGCACGATGCCGATGATCTGGAGGCCGTGGCTCTTGCACTCAACACAAGGCCCCGCAAAACCCTCGGCTGGAAAACACCGGCAGAAACCCTCGACGAATTGCTCCGAGTGAGCGATACACGGAGTGTTGCGACGAGCGGTTGAATCCGCCC
>NZ_LSEF01000062.1:35771-46041 GCF_001641695.1 Bradyrhizobium neotropicale | reverse complement strand
CTAGTGGTTCATCACAGTGATTTTGACGTTTTGATACCGAGCCATCCGAGGATAGGCAACTTTTCGGGTGGCAAGAGGATCTCGATGCTTCGAGCGACGCCGGGCTGGCGACGAATGAACCCGTTGCGTTCGAGGGTGAGGATCATCTGGTGGACTGACGGCGGGCTGACGCGGAAATGCCGCTGGATGTCGGCCTCGGCGGGCGGCTGTCCGAACATGTACGAGTAGGTATGGATGAAAGCGAGATAGTGTCCCTGCTTCTCGGTGAAGTGCGCGCCTGATTTTTGACTCATAGCTGGATTCGTCCCGGCCTCCGACAAGGAGGCGAAGCATGAATGTACGTTATCGGGTCGAATTGAGCCAAGCCGAGCGGGACGAACTGACGGCAATGCTCGGCGGCGGCACGCATTCCGCCCGCAAACTCAAACGGGCTCAGATTGTGCTGGCGGCCGATTCAGGCAGCTGCGACGCGGAGATTGCCCGAACCGTCCGGGTCAGCCTTTCCACCGTCGGCCGGACCAAACGCCGTTTCGTAGAAGGCAATCTGGAGCGGGCCTTGAGTGAGGAGCCGCGTCCGGGCGCGGAACGCAAGCTGACAGGCAAGGAAGAGGCCCTGCTGGTGGCGACGGCATGCGCCAAGCCGCCCGCCGGCCGCAAACGCTGGACGCTGACATTGCTGGCCGACGCGATGGTCAAGCTCACCGATCACGCCAGCCTGTCGGGCGAGACCGTGCGCCGCCGGCTGGCCGACAACGACCTCAAGCCGTGGCGCCGGGATATGTGGTGCATTCCTCATGTCGACGGCGAATACGTCGCCCGGATGGAGGATGTGCTCGATCTCTACGCCGAGGCGCCGGATCCCGAGCGGCCCCTGGTTTGCTTCGACGAGACCCCAGTCCAGCTGATCGGCGAGGTACGCCAGCCGATCCCTGCCCAACCGGGACAGCGCGAGCGCTACGATTACGAATATCGCCGCAACGGTACCGTCAATCTCTTCGTCACCTTCGATCCGCATCGCGGCTGGCGCAATGTCAAGGTTACAGACCACCGCGCCGCGGTCGACTACGCGCACTGCATGCGCGAACTCGTCGACGTCCACTATCCCAATGCCGCCTGCATCCGTGTGGTGCAGGACAATCTGTCGATTCATACGGCCGGCGCGCTATATCAGGCATTTGCGCCTGCCGAGGCCCGTCGCATCCTGCGCCGCCTCGAGTTCCACTACACCCCGAAACACGCCAGCTGGCTCAATATGGTCGAGTGCGAGATCAGCGTGCTGCAGCGCCAGTGTCTCGGCCGTCGCATCGACGATCCCAAAAGGCTTCGAAAAGAAATCGCAGCATGGCAACGGCAGCGAAACAAGGCGCGAGACCGCATCAAATGGATGTTCACAACCGACAAAGCCCGCGCCAAACTCGGTCGCGCCTATCCAGTTGCCGCCAAAGAGTCAAAACCACTGTGATGAACCACTAGCTCTTCGCGAAACGCGCTGGTGGCCACGAGGTCGGCGTGCTCGATCGGTCCGGCGACGAAAGCGCCGTCGAGGACACCATCGAGCACCGAAGCGACGAGGTCAGCGGTGGTCGCCGTGCGCAAGGTCAGCCGCACCGCCGGAAAGCGGCGGTGGAAATCGGCAAGCAGCGGCGGCAACCGCACGGCGGCGGTTGTCTCCATCGAGCCGATCGCCAGCGGGCCCTTCGGCTCGCCATCGTCTCGCGCGGCAAGCACGGCCTCGTTCGACAACGCGGCCATTTTTCGCGCGTAGGGCAAGAGGCGCTTGCCGGCGGCGGTGAGCGTCATGCCGCGGCTGTGCCGCTCGAACAGCGGCGTGCCGATCTCGGCCTCCAGCGCCTTGATGCGCTGGGTGACGTTCGACTGCACGGTGTTGAGCTCTTCGGCGGCGCGGGTGATACCACCGGCGCGGGCCACCGCGGCAAAGGTCTTGATATCGCTGAGTTCCATGGTGTCGTTTCGTTTCCGAGATGGCAGCGTTCACAAGAATTCAATTTTCGAGAATGCTATTCGCGCTTAACGTTGCTGTCCAGAGTGGGAGGAGCCATGCCGATTGCGACGCCGCTGACGGAGCTTCTTGGGATCACGCATCCGATCCTGTCCGCGCCCATGGATACGATCGCGGGCAGCCGGCTGACGCGTGCGGTGAGCGAGGCCGGCGGCTTCGGGATCCTGGGTGGCGGCTACGGCGACCGCGCCCGGTTGGAGGCCGAGACGGCCCGGCTGAAAGGCTTTGCGCCGTTCGGCATCGGCTTCATCACCTGGAGCCTCGCCAGGCAACCCGAGCTCCTCGATGTTGCGCTCGACGCGGGTCCGCAGGCCGTCATGCTCTCATTCGGCGATCCCGCGCCGTTTGCACCGCGCGTCAGGGCGCACGGTGCACGGTTGATCTGCCAGGTGCAGAGCGAGGACATGGCAAAACAGGCGTTGGACGCCGGCGCAGAGATCCTGATCGCGCAGGGCACTGAAGCTGGCGGCCATGGCGCATCGCGCACCACCGTCGACATCGTACCGGCGATCGTCGATCTTGCGGCCGGACGCGTACCGGTCGTTGCGGCCGGAGGGATTGCGGATGGTCGTGGCCTCGCGGCAATGATGATGCTGGGCGCATCCGGCGTGCTGATCGGGACGCGCTTCTATGCGAGCGTGGAGGCCGATGGCGCGGAGGAGGCGAAGCAGCGCATTCGCGCGGCGAACAGCAATGACACGGTGCGCGGCGTCATCGTCGACTGGTCTCGAAGTCTGTTCTGGCCAGCCCCGTTCACCGCACGCACGCTGGTCAACGACCATATCAGGCGTTGGACTGGCCGCGAGATCGAGCTGATGCAAAGAGCCGGCGAGGTGGCCGTTGAGTACGCCGCGGCGAAAGCCGCGGGCAATTTCGAGGTCGCGGCGGTCTTTGCCGGCGAGGCCGTCGGCCTGATCCATGATATTCCGCCCGCGGCCGAAATCGTCGAGCGGATTGCAATCGAAGCGGAGCTGCTTCTTGCTGGCCGGCGCAATTCCGGTGCTTCTTTCCCTTCTCCCACAAGGGGAGAGGGGTTGCAGCGAGCCAACTAGAGAGACCAAACCATGTGGCCTGACCGTCGACTGATCGACCTCTTCAAGACCGAATTCCCGATCGTGCTGGCGCCGATGGCGGGCGTGATGGATGCGGAGCTCGTGATTGCCGCTGCACGAGGCGGCGCACTGGGCTCGCTGCCTTGTGCGATGCTGTCAGCGGAGAAGGCGCGGGAGCAGGTTGGCGCCATCCGCAAGCACGTCTCCGCGCCGGTAAACATGAACTTCTTCTGCCACACGCCGGTCGATCTTACGGCCGAGGCCGAAGCACGCTGGAAGCAGCGGCTTGCGGACTACTACAGCGAGCACGGCCTCGATCCGGCCGCACCGATCAATGCCGCCAATCGCGCGCCGTTCGATGCGGCCTTCTGCGAGGTGGTCGAGGAGCTGAAGCCGGAGGTCGTGAGTTTCCATTTCGGTCTGCCGGAGGCGGCGCTGCTCAAGCGCGTCAAGGCGGCCGGATGCATCGTCATCTCGTCGGCCACGACGGTGAAGGAAGCGGTCTGGCTCGAGCAGCGCGGCGTCGACGCCGTAATCGCGCAAGGCGCGGAGGCGGGCGGTCATCGCGGCATGTTCCTGACGGAGAAGATCAGCGAGCAGCCCGGCACCTTCGCCCTGGTGCCGCAGGTCGTCGATGCCGTGAAGGTGCCGGTGATCGCCTGCGGCGGCATCGCCGATGGGCGCGGCATTGCCGCGGCCTTTGCGCTCGGTGCGTCCGGCGTGCAGATCGGCAGCGCGTATCTGCGCTGTCCGGAATCCAAGGTCACGCCCGGTGGCCGCAAGGCGCTCGCCGAGGCGGGGGACGATTCCACCGTCATCACCAACGTGATGACCGGACGGCCGGCGCGCGGGGTGCAGAACCGCCTGATGCGCGAAGTCGGCCCGATATCGCCGGACGCGCCGGTCTTTCCCCATGCCGCGACCGCGCTGGGGCCGCTCAAGGCCGCTGCCGAAAAGCAGGGCAGGGTGGATTTCACCAACCTCTGGGCCGGCCAGGCCATCGCCATGGGCCGCGAGGTGCCGGCGGCAGAACTGACCCGGGATCTGGCCAGATCGGCGCAGGCCCGCCTGAAAGCGCTGGCCGGCTAGGCGGGAAGCGCCGGTTGCAGCGCAAAAGGGGCCTCTGCTATACGGCGGTTAGGTTTTGCCGTTAGAGGCCTTATATAATGTCCGTCGACGCTGCTACCGTCCGCCGCATCGCGCATCTGGCGCGCATTGCGGTTTCCGAAGACGAGGTTCCGCACTTGCAGGGCGAGCTCAACGCCATGCTCGCCTTTGTCGAGCAGCTCTCGGAGGTGAATGTCGACGGCGTCGAGCCTATGACCTCGGTGACTCCGATGCAGATGAAGAAGCGTCAGGACGTGGTCAACGACGGCGAGATCGCCGACGATATCGTTGCCAATGCGCCGGCGACCGAAGGTCACTTCTTCCTGGTGCCGAAGGTCGTCGAGTAACTTGCATAGCGTTTTCGAGCGAAGTGGAAGCCGGTTCGCGTGAAGAAAACGCGTCAAACTAAGGACACCAGGTCCGATGTGCCTGCTATGCGACGATGAGAAGGCCTACCAGGCCTATATGAACTATCTCGACGCCATGGAGCGGCAGGGCAAGGCTGCCGATCCCAATGTCGCCGTCAATGCCGTGCTCGACGAGATCGAAGCGGCGGCGAAAGCCTCCGCCAAAAAAGACGACCCGGCCAACGACAAGACCCTGTCTCCGTTCTTCTGCAGCCCGATCAATAAATGACCGATTTGACATCGCTGACGCTCGCCGAGGCCCGCGAGGGTCTCGCCGACAAATCTTTCACGTCGCTGGAATTGACCGACGCGCACCTCGGCGCAATCGAAGCCGCGCGCGTGCTCAACGCCTTCGTGATGGAGACGCCCGACCAGGCGCGCGCCATGGCGCGCGAGGCCGACGCCAAGATCGCCAAGGGCGATGCCGGCCCGCTCGCCGGCATTCCGCTCGGCATCAAGGATCTGTTCGCGACCAAGGGCGTGCGCACCACGGCGTGCTCAAACATCCTCGGCAATTTCGTGCCGACCTATGAGTCCACCGTCACCTCGCAGCTTTGGCGCGACGGCGCCGTCATGCTCGGCAAGCTCAACAATGACGAGTTCGCGATGGGCTCGTCGAACGAGACATCCTGCTTTGGTCCCGTAGGCAACCCCTGGCGGCGCGATGGCTCCAACGCCACGCTGGTGCCGGGCGGCTCGTCGGGCGGCTCGGCCTCGGCCGTGGCGGCGCTGCTCTGCATGGGTGCGACTGCGACCGACACCGGCGGCTCGATCCGCCAGCCGGCGGCGTTCACCGCGACCGTCGGCATCAAGCCGACCTATGGCCGCTGCTCGCGCTGGGGCGTCGTCGCCTTTGCCTCGTCGCTCGACCAGGCTGGCCCGATCGCGCGCAGCGTGCGCGACGCAGCGATGCTGCTGCGCTCGATGGCCGGTCACGACCCGAAGGACACGACCTCGGTCGACATTCCCGTACCCGACTACGAGGCCGCGATCGGCAAATCCGTGAAGGGCATGAAGATCGGCATTCCCAGGGAGTACCGTCTCGACGGCATGCCGGCCGAGATCGAGAAGCTCTGGAGCGAGGGCGCGGCGTGGCTCAAAGCCGCGGGCGCAGAGCTCGTCGAGGTGTCGCTGCCGCACACGAAATATGCGCTGCCGGCCTATTACATCGTGGCACCGGCCGAGGCCTCGTCCAACCTCGCGCGCTATGACGGGGTGCGCTACGGCCTGCGCGAGCAAGGCAAGAACATCATCGAGATGTACGAGAACGCCCGCGCCGAAGGCTTTGGCGCCGAGGTGAAGCGCCGCGTCATGATCGGCACCTACGTGCTGTCGGCTGGCTACTACGATGCCTATTACCTGCGTGCGCAAAAAGTCCGCACGCTGATCAAGAAGGACTTTGAGGACTGCTTCGCCAAGGGCGTCGACGCGATCCTCACCCCCGCAACGCCCTCCGCCGCATTCGGCATCGGCGAGAAGGGCGGCGCGGACCCTGTGGAGATGTATCTCAATGACATCTTCACGGTCACCGTGAACATGGCGGGCCTGCCAGGTATCGCCGTGCCCGCTGGCAAGGACGGGCAAGGCCTGCCGCTCGGCCTGCAGCTGATCGGTCGGCCCTTCGACGAGGAGACACTGTTCTCGCTCGGCGAGGTGATCGAGCAGGCGGCCGGCCGCTTCACGCCCGCGAGGTGGTGGTGAATGTCGCCGCGTTCATCGCGAGCCTCGAAGGCGCGGCGCCCGCGCCGGACCTGAACGCGCCGCTCGCCGGTCTCTGGTGGGCCGCCAAGGGCGACTGGGACCAGGCGCACAGGATCGTTCAGGACGACAACAGCCGCGACGCCGCCTGGGTGCACGCCTATCTGCACCGCGTCGAAGGCGATCTCGGCAATGCCGGCTACTGGTATCGCCAGGCCGGCCAGCCCGCGGCAAAGGATTCATTGGAGGCGGAGTGGGAGCGGATTGCTGCCACGCTGCTCGGGAGCAAGACATGAGCACGGCCACGCACAAGCTTCTCAAGGGCGCCACCGGTGACTGGGAGATGGTCATCGGCATGGAGATTCATGCTCAGGTGACCTCGAACTCAAAACTGTTCTCGGGCGCCTCGACCGCGTTCGGCGGCGAACCTAACAGTCATGTGTCGCTGGTCGATGCCGCGATGCCGGGCATGCTGCCCGTCATCAACGAGGAATGCGTCAGGCAGGCTGTCCGGACCGGACTCGGCCTCAACGCAAAAATCAATCTGCGTTCGGTGTTCGACCGGAAGAACTATTTCTATCCAGACTCGCCGCAGGGCTACCAGATCAGCCAGTACAAATCGCCGGTGGTCGGCGAGGGCGAGGTGCTGGTCGAGCTCGACGGCGGCCGCAGCGTCACCGTCGGCATCGAGCGGCTGCATCTGGAGCAGGATGCCGGCAAGTTGCTGCATGACCAGTCACCGTCCATGACCTATGTCGACCTCAACCGCTGCGGTGTGGCGCTGATGGAGATCGTCTCCAAGCCGGATATCCGCGACGCCGAGCAGGCCAAGGCCTATGTGACGAAGCTGCGCGCGATCCTGCGTTATCTCGGCACCTGCGACGGCGACATGGAGAAGGGAAGCTTGCGCGCCGACGTCAACGTCTCGGTGCGCAAGCCCGGCGGGCCGCTCGGCACCCGCTGCGAGATCAAGAACATGAACTCGATCAACTTCATCGGCCAGGCGATCGAGTACGAGGCGCGCCGCCAGATCGAGATCATCGAGGACGGCGGGGAGATCGACCAGGAGACCCGTCTCTACGACCCCAACAAGGGCGAGACGCGCTCGATGCGGTCCAAGGAGGAGGCGCACGACTACCGCTACTTCCCCGATCCCGATCTCCTGCCGCTCGAGTTCTCGCAGCAATTCGTCGATGAGTTGAAGGCGGACCTGCCCGAGTTGCCGGACCAGAAGAAGACGCGCTTCGTCGCCGACTTCGGCCTGTCGGCCTATGATGCGAGCGTGCTGGTTGCCGAGCGCGAGAGCGCGGTGTTCTACGAGACGGTGTTGGACAGGCTCGCCAACCGCGCGCGCGATGGCAAGCTGGCGGCAAACTGGGTGATCAATGAGCTGTTCGGCCGTCTCAACAAGGAAGGCCGGGATATTACGGACTCTCCGGTCACGTCCGAGCAGCTTGCGGCGATCGTCGATCTGATCGGCGAGAGTACGATCAGCGGCAAGATAGCGAAGGATCTGTTCGAGATCGTCTGGCACGAGGGCGGCGATCCCCGCGCGCTGGTCGAAAGCCGCGGCATGAAGCAGGTCACCGACCTCTCGGCGATCGAAAAGGTCGTCGACGACATCATCGCGGCCAATCCCGACAAGGCCGCGCAGGTTAAGGACAAGCCGCAGTCGCTCGGCTGGTTCGTCGGCCAGGTGATGAAGGCGTCCGGCGGCAAGGCCAACCCGCAGAGCGTCAACGACCTGCTCAAGTCGAAGCTCGGCATCTGACATGTCGCGGTGACGGCGCGCGTCGTCACCGCGATCAACCCGCCGCGCATCCGTCGCACGCGCGCGACGACAGCGATCGCCGGCTCGATCGCAGCCTTCAAGCCCAACCGAATCGCCATCTTCGATTCGCGCCAAAAGGTGCTTCGAGCGCGCGACGGCGAACGCTGGCGCCGTTAAGCATGAAAATATTTTCGTTGCCAAAAGTCGCGACTCAGAGTCCGCGCAAGGCCTCTCGCGCGCCTTCGAGCGAGTCGCTGCGCGCATCTTCGCAGTGATCGCGCGCGAAGCACGCATGCAGGAAAATACTTGCTGCATAGGGTTTTCGTGCAATCGCGACGCGCGGCGAGAGTGAAGCTGCGAGCGCTGCCTGCAATCGCAAGCGCGTCTCTTGCGGAGCGTTCGCACCGAGCGCGCAAGGCGCACGCGGCTTGCTGCGTCAACACTTCCTTAAGCGGGAAGCTGTTTTTTTCGCTGTGTTGGTGTATTCGGGATGAAGTGCATTCGATCCCCGAATGCACGCAGCGATTAAAGCCATCTCACACATCGGAGGGCAACATGGCCAAGAAAGCGAAGAAGGCGAAGAAGGCGAAGAGCGCAGTGAAGAAGACTGCGAAGAAGACCCGCAAGGTCGCGAAGAAGAAGAAGTAACTTCGCCTCTGAAGTTGCCGGCTCCTAGATAGCCGGCACGTCATCAGCGCCTCTCTAGCGGGCTCTGGTCGACGATAGAGGGTGTCGGCGAGACATCAGGTCAACGGTCGGGTCGTTCGCTTCTTGCGAGTTCGCTCGCAAAAGTCCGGCCCGGCAGAAGAAACGAGTTTTCTTCGTTCGGTGCGGTTTCCCTCAAGGGGCTCCGCAATTTCACAAGCGGCCTTCGGGCCAAAGTGGAATCTGGTCCTGACGTGTTCGCCGACGCCCTCGTTCCCCTGAGCCGGGATCCTGCCGGCATTTCATTTCCCGACATCTCGGTACGACGCGCGGTACCGCTTGCCAGTGAGCAGGCGATCGTCGCCTCATGATCGTCGCGCCCCGTGTGCTGGCGCTGTCGCCCGGGCCGGGCGTCCCATTCTTCCAGAATTCGGTCGTTGTCTCGCTGAAGCGCCTCGGCGTCGCGGATTCCCCGCTTTCGCCGGCAATGAGCTCGCGCTGCGCGGTTGCCTCTCGCGCTTCCGACCGCGCACGATGGTTATCGTTATCCGAACATCGCAGGGTAAACCAAGTCTGACGAATCGCAGAAGTGCCTGCAAATCGCGGACTTCTTGCATTCGCCTCAAGGGTCTCGCGCGCTCGCGTTTACGTCCCCTTCATCGCGATACTTAAACTGCCATTCAAAATTGCCCGTCATCATCGCCTCCAACAAGCCGGCAAACGGCATGGGGACGAGTTGAACAGCGCATGATCCCGGAAAAGTGGGTTTCCGGTTTTCCGAGAAGGATCATGCAAATCAGAGTTGGACGGGAGCCGCGCTCGGGGGAACGAGGCGGCACAATGATAAAAGGGGATGCGACATGTTTCAGGGGACTTTCGATCTGGAGACGGCGACGCCGATCGACGCGAGCGCGTTGTCGGACGTGCTGTTCGAGCGCGGACTGTACTGGGCGAGCGGCCGTTCCGGCCTCGTCGACCTCGTCGCCGCGCACAAATGGTTCAACCTTGCCGCGCTGAAGGGCCGCAAGGACGCCATCGCGCTGCGCCAGGAAGTCGCCGGGCAAATGTCGGAAGCCGAAATCTCCGCGGCCCAGCGCGAGGCGAGGGCGTGGGTCTCAATGCACTGATCTGGAGAAACGCACGGAGGTCCGTGGTTTCACGGGCTGACTTCGTTGCGCTGAATCAAGTTCAAGGCGCGTGCCGCCGACTAGATCGGGTGGCATGGGTGATACCGACACCAGCGGCCGATGGCTGCCGATGCAGATCGCGCCAGAGGATTGCGATCTGGAACTCGGGCGGCTGCACAAGACGGGCGTCGTGCCCTGGACCTTTCCATGCCGGCGCAAATCCGGCGTGTGGTTCAATGTCTGGGCCGGCGAGGCGGTGCTGATCTCACCCTCCCATTGGCGCATCTGGCGATCCCGTCGCTAGATTCCGACATCCCATATGAGGCGGGGCAATGTGCGGCCGGACTGGCGCGCAGCTCCCGGGCTGAAAGGCGCACAGCCAGCTTTCAGGTGAAAGAAATCCGCCGATGCGAATCTGCCGCTTGCGGCTCGCCGCTGTGTCG
>NZ_LSEF01000062.1:0-35731 GCF_001641695.1 Bradyrhizobium neotropicale | reverse complement strand
GCGGTTTGCTAAACCGTTATAGGCTTGTAAAGGCCTATCGAGGGTTCGAATCCCTCCGTCTCCGCCAGCGCGTTGTTCGCCATCCTTCGCCAACCCTCTGAATCTATAGCACTTCCTGGCAAAGGTCATTCTTGATCATTTGCGTCATTCGCCTGAAAGGTCCGCAAGTTCCAGGACCAAGCCAGCGCGCTAGAGAAGGCGAAGACGACCACTTTCCAGGAATGCGGCAAGGCCTACATCAAGGCCCACCGGTCCGGCTGGAAGAACGCCAAGCACGCCGAGCAGTGGTCGGCGACCTTGGAGAGGTGGGCCTATCCGATCATCGGGAAGTTGCCCGTCGGCAGCATCACCACTGACCTCGTGCTCAAGGTGCTCGAGCAGCCGGTGGGCGCGGGGGAGAACGCGCCCACGTTCTGGAACGCCCGCACCGAGACGGCAAGCCGGGCGCGAGCCGCATCGAGAACATCCTCGACTGGGCGAAGGCCAAGAAGCTGCGCGATGGCGAGAACCCGGCGAGGTGGAAGGGGCTGCTATGGCGCGTAGCTCTCAGTTCGACGTTTCGTCAACTAGAGACAACAAACCGCGATAGATGACCAAGAGAGGCGGAAATACGATTGCTGCTGCGAGCGCCCAGGTGAGAGCTATAATTGCAGGCGTCTCCTTGATCACGCTACAAAGGCGCCGCATGGGGTGGAAGTGGTACCCGGCCGGGCAGACCAACGAACCTTGAGAGCTCCAAGTCGGCATCACCGGGGGCGGGAGGGATGCCAAGTTAAAGGGTCAATCCGGCAATCAGGATTCCCGCCCCAGCAACGTAATATCTCACGCGGCAATTCCTTTTCAGCGCAGTTCATCAATCTGGTCTTGCTCTGCCTAGAGTGTCTCCTGAATATCCACTAATCCCGCGCGCCAGCGATGTTGGCGCCCCAGCTCGGCGAACGGTCAGCGGCTCCAGCCGGTGCAGAACTCGACCAGCGTTGCGGTGCTCACCACGCAAGGCGCAGGTGTGACCGATGCCCAAATGTCTGGGCCGTCGTGACGTTCATGTGCATCCATCCGGCGACGTGAGCTAGCCGGCCTAAATGCCGTCGCTGGTCTCCGATGCCGCAGATCCTTCGGGCTCTCGATCGCTGAAGAGGTAGTCGCCCAGATAATAGAGGCCAACGGAGGCGCAGAGCCCGACGGCCGCAACACTGTACATGGTGGCGTCGTTGTAGATCAGTGATTCAGAGGCCTGAACGAATTCCTTGAGCATGAATGTCCCGTTGGCTTCCAGAAAAACGAAGCCGGGACAGCCAAACAACCGATCGCACTCACAAAAACGAAAGATGGCGCCCAGCCCCAGAGTATCGATACTCAACCGGCGCGGGTAGTCAATTGCAGATTCGCACAATTGGTAATGAGTAGAAATGCGGATGGAGGCTCAAGGGTGCCGTCGAGCAGCTAACCGCAAGGCGAGAATGCAGCCCAAGAGGCGCAGACCGTCAGGACCGCGTCGATCAGCATCCCGAGCAGGAATTGCTCATTGCCGCCGATCTTCGGATCGGGCCCGCTGCTTGAGATGCGCGGTGATGTTTACCAGGATGTATCCCGCGGGTAGGGGGCCGCTAGGGGAGTCCGCCTCAAACAGCCCAAGGGTCATCAGCACCTGCCCGTGACGAACCGGCGGCTGAGCCAGTCGCGGTCCGCTGTCTGGAAGGGGCAGGTCGCGCCAATCCTCGGCGTTGTATGAGTCAAAGTGTGGGTAAAAATCAGAAATAGCTGAATTCTTCGAGAAATTTGCTTCGTCGAGCGAACTCCGTCTCCGCCAGTCAAGATGCCAAGTCTGAACCCCGAATCGATCTCGCGGCATCCCGGCCCATCCTTCCGGCCCATATCGCATCCTCCCGGTCGATATAGAGAGTGTTCCTGCCGCGCGTGACCTTGTGCATTCCGGGAACTCCGCGCGTTCGTCGCGGCCGTCTTTGGGACCTTCCGCGCTCTGCTGAGTCCTTTCGTCGATTCCACGATTCGATCGCGTCAGAACCGCAACACGGTGGGGGGCTCCGCCTCTGGAGCGTTGCGTCGGAATTTTGGCGACAAATGGAACCGTCTGAAAAAGACGAGTAAAACCAATGTGTTGCCGAGGCGCCTCGATCACAACTGCGTGTTATTTGTGCAACACCCGTCGGAAAACGCGCTTCATAGGCCCGCTTCGGAGCGTTCTGTTGTTGTGTGTGCAAGGACGTTCGGTAATTGTGACCGAGCGACGGAGGGGGGCATCCCGAGGTCGTCCCGTTTTAGGTGGTTCGCTTAAGTCCCTCGCGTTCATGCGGGTGTGTCCGAAGGCGCGAAGCGACTAAGCGGTGAGTTAAAGGGACAAGGGAACCAACCTTAGGGTGTTTCACCCAGCGGATCCGGAACCTTCCCTATAGAGCAACTTGGAGGTTTAACATGAAGTTGGTTAAGAGCCTTTTGCTCGGTTCAGCGGCGGGTCTGATCGCCGTTGGCGGAGCGCAGGCAGCCGATCTCCCCGTGAAGGCCAAAGCGGTCGAATACGTGAAGATCTGCTCCCTGTACGGTGCCGGATTCTACTACATCCCGGGCACTGACACCTGCATCAAGCTGGGTGGTTATCTGCGCGCTGAAGTCGCGCTGAACACCAACTCGGACATCAGCGGCCAGTTCAACGTCTCGTCTCAGGGCGCGAACGGTGCACGCAACCGTCTGACGAACTACTACACCATGCGCGCTCGTGAAGATCTCAACATCGACACGCGCACCGCGACCGAGTACGGCGTCGTCCGTACTTTCTTCGATGGCGTCTTCTCCTGGACGACCGGCAACTACGTCGGCACCAACAGCGGCTCTGGTGCGACCCAGTATAGCGGCACGCTCGGCGTCGGCCCGAACCCGGTTGGCACGGCTGCCAGCCCGGTGTCGCTGTTCGGCTCGGGCTCTGGCTCGGTCAACGGCACCGACGGCAACACCTCGGGCGGCTCGCTCGGCGTGTACTACGCCTTCATCCAGTTCGCTGGCTTCACGATGGGTAAGGCAGTGTCGCAGTTCGACGCTCCCTGGACCAACTACCCGGGCAACAACTTCGACGGTCTCGTCGGCGGTTCGGGCACGGTCACCGGCGTCAACCAGTTCACCTACACCGCTGACTTCGGTCAGGGCGTGACGGCGTCGTTCTCGGCCGAAGACGTGACCCAGTACTATCAGGCTGGTAACCTCAACATCACCCCGGGTGCGACTGGCGGCTTTGGCTTGTTCGCCGGTTCGATCGGCAACACCGGCAGCATCGGCGGCACGCGCTCGCCGAACCTCGTCGGTATGGTTCGTGTCGACCAGGCTTGGGGTCTGTTCCAGGCGTCGGTGGCCGCGAAGGACAACCACGTCGCCTACTACCAGCAGACCGAAATCTCTGGCCACCCCGACGACAAGTGGGGCTGGGCGGTTCAGCTCGCTCTGTCGATCAAGAACATCCCGACCGGCGCGGGTGACACGATCAACGTGTCGGGCGTCTACACGGACGGCGCGACCCGCTACAACTTCCAGAACCTCGCGGGCAGCACGTTCGCGATGTTCGGCAGCTCGGGTTCGGCCTATCAGAGCGTCGGCTTTGCGTCGGCCCCTGACACGGTGTTCATCAACGGCAGCAGCCAGGAGACGGTCAAGACCTGGGGCTTCCGCGGTGCTTACACCCACAACTGGGATCCGTACTGGAACACCTCGGTCTACGGTGCTTACGCAGCGGCTCAGTTCGGCACGCTGGCCAAGTCGACGATCTGCAGCGCTGCCGTCTTCGGGACGATCGCTTCGGTTGGTTCGACCTGTAACCCGGACTTCAACATCGGCC
Organism: Bradyrhizobium neotropicale; assembly: GCF_001641695.1. GTDB lineage: Bacteria > Pseudomonadota > Alphaproteobacteria > Rhizobiales > Xanthobacteraceae > Bradyrhizobium > Bradyrhizobium neotropicale. The sequence continues at coordinate 31,890 of NZ_LSEF01000062.1, read as the reverse complement.
AGGCTGGTATCATCACCCGCTGGACTCCTGTGAAGAACCTGACCTTCTCGGCAGACTTCACCTGGAGCCATCTGGACCAGAAGTACTCGGGCTTCGTGACCCCGGCGGCGATTATCGCTGTGCCGGCCAAGCCGGTCGCTACGTACGAGCTGAAGGACCAGGACACCTTCACCCTGCTCCTCCGCGCTCAGCGCAACTGGTAATTCCGGTCTAACGATCTGAATGAGAACCCCGGCGGGAAACCGCCGGGGTTTTTCTTTGCCGGTCTGAGCTTGCTGGCACCGCGAAGATGCGCACCAGGTTGATGCCCTCGCCGGGTTGCGCAGGACCGCACCGAGAGCCCGTCGCGGGCCGAACGCGCTCAGAGATGAGGCGGTATCTTCGATCGCTGCGGAAGGCGCAGGCTTGCCGGTTGGGATCGCGCCCGAAGCTACCTTTATCCGCAGGCGCTGCCGGAACATGGTCGTCCGACGGGGCTGCATGTCGAGCCACATCGCTCTGCGTACAGTCGAGGCTTCCTGAATCCACGACGGCGATCGTCCATCTGCGGGCCGTTCCGGCATTTGCCTGCGAACGACTCAGGCCGCGACCGTCGTGGCTGGAGAGAATCAACGCGTTGGCCTTCGATGGGCGGCCTGGCCGCGGTCGCCGATCTACCGGGCAACAGCTCGCCGCTCTCAAATCCCTCGCTTCCAGGGGCGGCGTGAAGATCGCGTTCGACCGGGCTCTACGATTCGGATCGGGAGCGGCAGCCGCTTCCACGGGGCGGGCCCCCTATCGGCCCGGACGAGCGCATATAGGGTAGGGCGGCGCTACTCCACGCTGCCGGTGCCGCGGCGCAGATCGGCCTCGATCTGCAGGCGCGTGCCGCCGCCGAAGCGGGCGCGGTAGACCTGAAGATTCTCCATGATCCGCTGCACGTAGTTGCGCGTCTCGGAGAACGGGATCAGTTCGACCCAGTCGACCGCATCGACCTTCGGGTCACGCGGATCACCGTAGCGGTCAATCCACTTCTTCACGCTGCCGCGGCCGGCATTGTAGGCGGCAAAGGTCATGATGTAGGAGCCGCGATAGTCCTCGAGCAGTCCGCCGAGCTCGGCCGCGCCGAGCGTTGCGTTGTAGGCCGAATCGTTCTTGAGCCGGGACAGGTCGTAGGTCGCGCCATGCCGCTTGCAGACGTAGCGCGCGGCATCCGGCGTCACCTGCATCAGCCCATAGGCCTGCGCCGGCGAGACCACGGACGGATTGAACGCGCTTTCCTGCCGCGCGATGGCATAGACGATGCTGCGCTCGACCTCAGGGCCGATCTGCGAGAACTGCGGAATGCCGTTGACCGGGTAGGCGTAGAAGTCGAACGGCAGGCCCCGATTGAGCGCGGCCTTGCCGACAAGAAGCATGCCGCGCGCGTCGCTGTAGCGTTGGGTGAGCTCACCGAGGCCGGCAAGCGCCTCGGGGTCGCCGTTCTCGCCCATGTCGGCGAGCATCGGTACCGCGAGCTCGCGCTCGTCGAGCTCGTAGAGCAATTGCGCCGCGCGCACGATCTCCAGCCGCTCGGCGCCGCGGCCGTGCGGTGCGCTGTTCAGCGCGATCTGCGGCAGGCTGAGCTTGGCGCGGGCGAGCTGGCCGTAATAGCTGGTCGACTGCTCGCCCGCCCGCGCATAGGCGTTGCGCGCCTCCTGCTGGCGACCCATGGCTTCCGCCGCGCGGCCCTGCCAATAGCCGGCGCGCGCCAGCGTGGTCGGGTTGACGCTGCCGACGCCGATGCGCGCGAAATGCTGGGCGGCGGTCGAGGGATCGTTGAGGAAGCGCAGCGCGATCCATCCCGCGGTGAATTCCTGCTCGGTCTTGTAGATGTCGCGCGAGGGCAGCGCTGCGTCGCGCGCGATCAGATAGGCGCTGCGGAACTCCTCGGTGTCGATCATCTTGCGCGCGAGCAGGCGCCGCTCGATCCACCATTCGTCGAGATTGTAGAGCCGGTTCGGATCCTTCGGCGCCGACAGCATGAGCTGGGCCGCTTCCGCGAACTTTTCCTCGCGACGCAGGAGCTGGATCTTGCTGAAGATGTAGCCGGGATCGCCGTGCAGCTCGCGCGGCACCGCCTCGAGCAGCGCGCGCGTGTTGGGCGCCTTTCTGTAGGAGGCGATGCGGGCCTTGGCGAGCGCGACATAGCCGGCGCCGAGGCGCTTGGCGGCGCGCAGCGCGGCTTCGTGCTCGCTGCCGTAGAGCAGCGAGTCCATCCGCGCCTTCTGGTCGCCCGGCGTGAGCAGGGCGCCGAACTGGTCGAGCGCGTTGTTCTCGGTGTCCTCCGACATCGGATCGCTGCGCCAGGCCTCGCGCACCAGCCGCTCGGCGTTGGCGCGGTCGCCGCGCGCCAGCATCGCCTTGGCGAGCGAGAAGCGGCCCTTGGCGGAGATAGGCGACTCGTTCTCGAACCACGACCACGCAACCGAATCGTCGCGCCTGTCGTCCCACATCGCGGCCTCGAGGCGCCGGCGCAGGAAGGTCTGCGATGGCCAGCTCGGATTGGCGGAGAGGAAGGCGCGGTAGCGCTCCACGCTCGCGCCATTGTCCTCGCTGCGCAGGATGATCCATTCCGCAAGTTTGCGCGCGACGGGGTCGGAGATGGCCGCTTCGGCGTTGGTTGCATCGCCCGACCGGCGCTTGCGCACGAGCTCGATGACGTTTTCCAGCGTGTCCTTGTCACCTTGCGAGGTCGACGACGTCGCAGCGACCGCGGCCGGCAGCACCGGCTTGCGCGGCGCCGCGTGCTGGCGGGTCGCCGGAGCCAGCACAGGGGCAGCGGCAGGTCTGACGGCGGTCGGGGCGGCAGGTCGGACGGTGGCCGTCGCAGGAGTGGCCTGGGGGGGCGAACCGTTGGCGGTCGGTCGTGATTTTGGCGCGGGGGCCGCTGCCGTAGGCTTGTGCTTGTCCTTTGCAAGTTCCTTGCCGGCATCCTTGGCCGGTTTCTTCGCGGCATCCTTGGCGGGGGCGCTAGCGGCTTCCTTGCTCGTTCCCTTCGCTGCGTCCTTGCCTGTTCCCTTGGCCGATCCTTTGGAGGGTCCCTTCGTGGTTTCCTTAGGGGCTTGCTTCGCGGTTTCCTTGACGGTGTCCTTGGCCCCGTCAGGGGGCGCCTCATTGGACTTGGCCCAGGCGGCACAACCGACCGAGAGCCCTGCCATCAGGCATGCGACCAGACCGGCGGATCGCCATGTGGCACGAGGAAAGAAAGTCACGGCGTTTCGTCGCCCCGAATCAGTCAAGTGGCTCAAGACCTAGCAGTATTCGATTGAATATGCGGACAAATCACCAACAGCCGCTTACTTTGGGCGGGTTTGCACCACCACCGCGGCAAAATCGCGGCCTAAACGGTGCGTCACGCGGAAGCGGCCCTTTTACGGTCGGGATAGACCCGATATGTATGGGGCTTGCTCTAAAGCCAGCCGCGTACGGAGGAAGTCCATGGCAGCCAAGTCGAAATTCCGGGGGTCGTTCACCGCCTTGGTCACGCCGTTCAAGAATGGCTCTCTGGATGAAGCCGCGTTTCGCTCGCTGGTGAACTGGCAGATTTCCGAGGGCACCAACGGTCTCGTCCCGGTCGGCACCACCGGCGAGAGCCCGACGCTCAGCCATGACGAGCACAAGAAGGTCGTCGAATGGTGCATTGCTGAGGCCAAGGGGCGCGTGCCCGTGATCGCCGGCGCCGGCTCCAACTCGACCAAGGAAGCCATCGAGCTCGCGCAGCACGCCGAGAAGGCGGGCGCGAACGCCGTGCTGGTCGTGACGCCCTACTACAACAAGCCGACCCAGGAAGGGCTCTACCAGCACTTCAAGGCGATCAATGATGCGATTGGAATTCCTATCATTATCTACAACATCCCGCCGCGCTCCGTGATCGACATGTCGGTCGACACCATGAAGCGGCTGTGGGACCTGAAGAACATCGCCGGCGTCAAGGACGCCACCGCCAGCATGGTGCGGGTGTCGCAGCAGCGCGCGGCGATGGGTGAGGACTTCAACCAGCTCTCGGGCGAGGATGCGACCATCCTCGGCTACATGGCGCATGGCGGCCACGGCTGCATCTCGGTGACCTCCAACGTCGCGCCGCGGCTGTGCTCGGAATTCCACATAGCCTGGCAGAAGGGCGATCACGCCACCGCGTTGAAGCTGCACGACAAGCTCATGCCGCTGCACAACAACCTCTTCATCGAGAGCAATCCGGCGCCGATCAAGTATGCGTTGTCTCTGCTCGGCAAGATGGACGAGACGTTGCGGTTGCCGATGGTGCCGGTCTCCGAGCCGACGCGCGTTGCGGTGCGCAGCGCCATGGTCCACGCCGGACTGATCAACTGACGCATTCGCGTTTTAGGGAGAGCTTTTCATGGGCGTCGAGGAGAGGGGCATGCAGATGCTCAAGGAGTTCCGCGAATTCGCCATGAAGGGCAACGTCGTCGATCTCGCGGTCGGCGTCATCATCGGCGCGGCGTTCGGCGCGATCGTCAATTCACTGGTCGGCGACGTGATCATGCCGATCATCGGCGCCGCCACCGGCGGCTTGGACTTCTCAAACTACTTCACCCCCTTGTCGGCGAAGGTCACCGCCGCCAACCTGGCCGATGCGAAAAAGCAAGGCGCCGTGCTGGCCTGGGGCAGCTTCCTCACGCTGACGATCAACTTCATCATCATCGCCTTCGTGCTGTTCCTCGTGATCCGTGCCATGAACAAGCTGAAGCGCAAGGAGGAGGTCGCGCCGGCAGGGCCGCCGAAGCCATCCGCGGAGGTCGAACTGCTGACCGAGATCCGCGATCTCCTCAAGAAGTCTTGACGCGCGCGCTTCGTCCAAACTGTTAGCGTTGACGCGCATCTCGATCGGATTTGTCTGCCATGGCCGATAAGAACGAACGTCCTATCAAGGTCGTGGCGGAGAATCGCAAAGCCCGCTTCAATTACGCGATCGAGGACACGGTCGAGGCCGGCATTGCGCTGACCGGAACCGAGGTCAAGTCGATCCGCAACGGCAAGAGCACGATCGCGGAATCGTACGCGGATTCGAAGAACGGCGAGATCTGGCTGATCAACGCCAACATCCCCGAATATCTCCAGGGCAACCGCTTCAACCACGAGCCCAAGAGGCCTCGAAAGCTGCTCCTGCACCGCAGGCAGATCAACAAGCTGATCGGCGCGGTGGACCGCGAAGGCATGACGCTGATCCCGCTCAAGCTTTACTTCAACGAGCGCGGCCGCGCCAAGCTGCAGCTCGCGGTTGCGAAGGGCAAGAAGCTGCACGACAAGCGCGAGACCGTGAAGAAGCGCGACTGGGGCCGGGAGAAGGGCCGGCTGATGCGGGCGAGGGGTTAGCGAGATGAATCAGAGAAGCTTGACCGAGGTCGACTGGAGCAAGATTCCCGCACCCGCCGACGATGGGGGCGCCGCGCATCTGAAGGGTATGGCGTTGCCTCCGGTCAGCCTGCTCGCGACCGACGATACCTCGGTGACGCTGTCGACGCTGCGCGGGCGCACCGTGGTGTTCGCCTATCCGCGCACCGGCGAGCCCGGCAAGATCGCGCTGGTCGACGACTGGGACATGATTCCGGGGGCGCGCGGCTGCACGCCGCAGACCTGCGCGTTCCGCGATCTCTTCGCCGAGCTGAAGGCCGCCGGTGCGGCGCAGGTGTTCGGCCTGTCGACGCAGAGCAATAACTACCAGATCGAGATGGCCTCACGGCTGCATCTGCCGTTCCCGGTGCTGTCGGACGAGAAGCTGGAGCTCACGCGCGCCCTCGATCTGCCCACCATGGAGGTTGCGGGGCTCACGCTGATCAAGCGCCTCGCGCTCATCATCGACGACGCACGCATCACGCAAGTGTTCTATCCGGTGTTCCCGCCGGACCGGAACGCCGGCGATGTCCTGGACTGGCTGAAGGCCAATCCGGCCAAAGATCCGGTCAGGGCCTAGTCGAGGTCGGCTTTCACCCGCGCGAACACCTTGCGGAACATGTCCGGCGTCAGCACGCCCGTGTTCGTGTTGTAGCGGGAGCAGTGATAGCTGTCGTAAAGCCTGATCGCGCCGGCCTGATGCACGGCGCCGTGGCCGAAAGGGGCCTGCGAGCCCTTCAGTTGCAGCGGCTTGAGCACGGTGTCGTGCGCAATGCGCCCGAGCGCGACGATCGCGCGCAGGTTCGGCATCGCCGCGAGGTTCGCCGCGAGAAAGCGGCGGCAGGTGTTGATCTCCGCCGGCAGCGGCTTGTTCTGCGGCGGCACGCAGTGCACCGCATTGGCGATCCGGCAGCCGACCAGCTTCAGGCCGTCGTCGGGCCGCGCCTGATAGGTTCCCCTGGCAAATCCATATTCGATCAGCGTCGTGTAGAGCAGGTCGCCGGCATAGTCGCCGGTGAAGGGCCGGCCGGTGCGGTTGGCGCCCTGCATCCCCGGTGCGAGCCCGACGATCAGCAGGCGCGCCCTGGTGTCGCCGAATGGCGCGACCGGCGCATTGTGCCATGACGGCTCGCGCGTGCGGTTCGCCTCGCGAAAGGCGACCAGCCGCGGACAGAGCGGACAGTCACGGTCGGGAACGACGGTGGGGGCCTGGTGGCTTAACCGGGCCGCCTCACTCGTCGAAGTCGTCATCGCCCCTCGGTGCCATCGTGGTTGCGCGCTGCAGGAATTGCGGGGCGTGGTGGCGTGCCTCGCGCTCGCTACGATCGCGCGGGGCGGGGCGTTCGGACGGGTCGCGGCCAAGCTTGGATTGCAGCTCGACGAGGTCGGTGAAGACGTCGGCCTGGCGGCGCAGCTCGTCGGCGATCATCGGAGGCTGGCTGGCGATCGTCGAGACCACCGTCACGCGCACGCCGCGGCGCTGGACGGCCTCGACCAGGGAGCGGAAGTCGCCATCACCCGAGAACAGCACCATCTGATCGATGTGCTCGGCAAGCTCCATGGCGTCGACCGCGAGCTCGATGTCCATGTTGCCCTTGACCTTGCGGCGGCCGGAGGCGTCGATGAATTCCTTGGTCGCCTTGGTGACGACGGTGTAGCCATTGTAGTCTAGCCAGTCGATCAGCGGGCGGATCGAGGAGTATTCCTGATCCTCGATGATCGCGGTGTAGTAGAACGCCCGCAACAGCGTCCCGCGGCTCTGAAATTCCTTCAGCAGGCGCTTGTAATCGATATCGAAGCCTAGCGTTTTGGCCGTCGCGTAGAGATTGGCCCCGTCGATGAAGAGCGCGATCTTGTTGGTAGGAGAAGGTGACATTCAGTTGCTCGCGTAGTGTTGTGATTAATCGTTTATTGTTGGCGCGGCGGCAGTCCGCGCGGTTCTAGAGTGCTGCCGAGTCCCGTCGAAAACAAATCCGGAGAAGTCGGGGCAATCAAGGTATAGTTATGGCGGCGGTGCATAAGTCCGGGCCCGCCATCAATGGTAGCCCGAAAAACCACCCATCCCAGCCCCAATTTGGGGGTAGCAGAGCCGTTTGGCGAGGCCAAATCACAAAATGATCTTGCGAAACCGCCCCGGCCCCTATAACTAGCCCGCATCATCCACATATTTGGTCCCACCCAGAGCGGAGCGACAGTCCATGGCTCGCGTCACCGTAGAAGATTGTATCGACAAGGTCGACAACCGGTTTGACTTGGTCCTGCTGGCCGCCCACCGGGCCCGCATGATCTCGTCCGGTTCACAACTAACGGTTGACCGCGATAACGACAAGAACCCTGTTGTGTCTCTGCGCGAAATCGCTGACCAGACCATTTCGCCGGAGGATCTCCGCGAGGAGCTGGTGCACTCCCTGCAGAAGTTCGTCGAGGTGGACGAGCCCGAGCCCGATACGGTGCCGCTGATCGGTTCCGCGGGCGCGAGCGTCGATGCCGACGATACCGAAGTTGCCGTCGAGCGCATGACCGAAGAGGAGCTCCTGAAGGGCCTCGAGGGTCTCGCACCGCCGGAGGAGCAGCCCGAGGAGGACGAGTAATCGTTCCGTCGCTGTCGTCGAATTCTTGTGATCGGATCAAAGGCCCGAACCCGCGTTCGGGCCTTTGCTTTTGTTGACCTTTTCGTGGTTACCATGGCGTTGCCGGATCGCGACGTTTCCTGTCATCGAATTGATCGGAACCGCGCGGGATCGGGGCTAAGGTGTATACAACGGGCGTCTTGGTGGCCCGTTTGAAGGCAGGAAGGCATGGTGTATCGGCGCCGGAGACACACGCAGATGCTGGCCGCAACCGAATCGGTTGCCGTGGCCCCGACGGCGCCGGCAGGAGCGCGACCGGCGAAGCCGCGCGCGCGCATGATGCGTCAATATGACCTCGTCGAGCGTGTCAGATCCTACAATCCCAACACCGACGAAGACCTGCTGAACCGGGCCTACGTCTACGCCATGAAGGCGCACGGTTCGCAGACCCGCGCCTCGGGCGACCCGTATTTCTCGCACCCGCTCGAGGTGGCGGCGATTCTCACCGACCTGAAGCTCGACGACGCGACCATCGTCGCGGCGCTGCTCCACGACACGATCGAGGACACCGAGGCGACCCGCGCCGAGATCGACCAGCTGTTCGGGCCCGAGATCGGCGCGCTGGTCGAGGGCCTGACCAAGCTGAAGCGGCTCGAGCTGGTGTCGCGCGAAGCCAAGCAGGCCGAGAATCTGCGCAAGCTCTTGCTTGCGATTGCCGACGACGTCCGCGTTCTCCTGGTCAAGCTCGCCGACCGCCTGCACAACATGCGCACGCTGGAATTCGTGCCACCGGAATCGCGCCGCCGCATCGCCGAGGAGACGCTCGACATCTATGCGCCGCTAGCCGGCCGCATGGGCATGCAGCAAATGCGCGAGGAGCTGGAGGATCTGTCCTTCCGCATGCTCGATCCGGAAGCCTATTCGGTGGTGATGCAGCGTCTCGATGCGCTCGCCGAACGCAACCGCAATCTGATCGGCGAAATCGAGGCGCAGCTTTCCAACAATCTGCGCCACAATGGCCTCGGCACGCGGGTCTATGGCCGGCGCAAGAAGCCGTTCTCGATCTGGACCAAGATGGAGCGCAAGTCGGTCGGCTTCGAGCAACTGTCCGACATCTTCGGCTTCCGCATCGTGGTGACGGACGTGGCTGCCTGCTATCGGGCGCTCGGAATCGTCCACACCACCTGGCCGGTGGTTCCGGGGCGCTTCAAGGACTACATCTCGACGCCCAAGCAGAACGATTACCGCTCGATCCACACCACGGTCATCGGCCCCGGCAACCAGCGCGTGGAACTCCAGATCCGCACCGAGGAGATGGACCAGATCGCCGAGCGCGGCATCGCCGCGCACGTCTTCTACAAGGAAGGGGCCGGTTCGCCGACCGAATTCCTCAAGCGCGAGTCCAACGCATTTGCCTGGCTCCGCCACACCGTCGGCATCCTGTCGGAGAGTGCAAATCCAGAGGAATTCCTCGAGCACACCAAGCTCGAGCTGTTCCACGATCAGGTGTTCTGCTTCACCCCGAAAGGCAAGCTGATCGCACTGCCGCGCCACGCCAACGTGATCGATTTCGCCTATGCCGTGCACACCGACGTCGGCAACAGCGCGGTGGGCTGCAAGATCAACGGCAAGTTCGCGCCGCTGTCGTCGGAGCTCCAGAATGGGGACGAAGTCGAGGTTCTGACCTCGGAAGCGCAGTCGGCGCCGCCGTCGGCTTGGGAATCGCTGGCGATCACCGGCAAGGCGCGCGCCGCGATCCGGCGTGCCACGCGCACGGCTGTGCGCGATCAATATGCCGGCCTCGGCCGGCGCATCGTCGAGCGCCTGTTCGAGCGCGCCAAGATCGAATATGCCGACGACAAGCTCAAAGGCGCGCTGCCGCGGCTCGCCCGCGCCTCGATCGATGACGTCATGGCGGCAGTCGGCCGCGGCGAGATCAAGGCCTCCGACGTCGCCCGCGCGATGTATCCCGACTACAAGGAGGAGCGCGTCGCGCGCTATGCCGGCAAGAAGGGGCTCGCCGCCAAGCTCAAGGAGAAGGTGGTCCCCGAGGCGCCGCGCAGCCCGGTCGCCATTCCGATCCGCGGCATCAACTCCGACCTCCCGGTCAAGTTCGCGCCGAATGGCGGCGCCGTGCCCGGCGATCGCATCGTCGGCATCGTCACACCGGGCGAGGGGATCACGATCTATCCGATCCAGTCGCCGGCCTTGAAGGATTTCGAGGAGGAGCCGGAGCGCTGGCTGGACGTGCGCTGGGACATCGAGGACAGCACTCCGCAGCGCTTTCCTGCCCGCATCAAGGTCGAGAACGTCAACGAGCCCGGCGCGCTGGCCCAGATCGCCACCGTGATCGCCGAACATGACGGCAATATCGACAATATCAGCATGCAGCGCCGCTCGCCCGACTTCACGGAGACGACGATCGACCTCGAGGTCTACGATTTGAAGCACCTGAGCGCGATCATAGCCCAGTTGCGCGCGAAGGCGGTCGTCGCCCGCGTCGAACGTGTTAATGGATAAGGCTCGTCGTTGCCGGGCTTGACCCGGCAACTCATCTTTCGAAGAGGATGGATGCGCGGGGCTCGCCCGCGGATGACGAGTTGAGGAATGTCACTTAAGTGAGCCCTGCAATGCCCGCTCCTCCGCTTCGCCTCGGCGTCAATGTCGACCACGTCGCGACCCTGCGCAACGCGCGCGGCGGCCGCAATCCCGATCCGGTGCGCGCGGCACTGCTCGCGATCGAGGCCGGTGCCGACGGCATTACGGCGCATTTGCGCGAGGACCGCCGCCACATCCGCGACGAGGATATGGCGCGGCTGAAGGCCGAGATCTCCAAGCCGCTCAATTTCGAGATGGCGGCGACCGACGACATGATGCGCATCTCGCTCGCCACCAAGCCGCACGCGGTATGCCTGGTGCCGGAGCGCCGGCAGGAGGTGACGACCGAAGGCGGGCTCGACGTGGTCGGCCAGCACAACGCGCTCGCGCCTTACATCGCGCGGCTGAACGATGCCGGCATCCGCGTCTCCTTGTTCATTGCGGCGGATCCTCAGCAGATCGAGATGGCGGCGCGGCTGCGCGCGCCCGTGATCGAAATCCACACCGGTGCCTGGTGCGATGCCGTGGTCGACGGCCACGCCGAGAAGGCCGAGGCCGAATGGCAGCGGATCGTGGCGGGGGCGAAGCTCGCGCGGGCTGCGGGGCTGGAAGTTCATGCCGGCCACGGGCTCGACTATGCGACCGCGGAGAAGATCGCGGCGTTGCCGGAGATCGTCGAGCTCAACATCGGCTACTACATGATCGGCGAAGCGCTCTTCGTCGGCCTCGCCGAGACGGTCCGCGGCATGCGCGCGGCGATGGACCGCGGCCGGAGCCGGGCATGATCATCGGCATCGGCTCCGACCTGATCGACATCACGCGTGTCGCCAAGGTGATCGAGCGCCACGGCGAGCGCTTCCTCGATCGCATCTTCACGCAGACCGAGCGCGCCAAGGCCGAGCGGCGCGCCAAGAACGAGAAGATGGTGGTGGCGACCTATGCCAAGCGGTTCGCGGCCAAGGAGGCCTGCTCGAAGGCGCTCGGCACCGGCATCCGGCGCGGCGTCTGGTGGCGCGACATGGGGGTGGTCAATATGCCGGGAGGGCGGCCGACCATGCTGCTGACCGGCGGGGCACTGGCCCGGCTCCAGGCCCTGACGCCCGAGGGCTTCGAGGCGCGCATCGACCTTTCGATCACCGACGACTGGCCCCTGGCGCAGGCCTTTGTGATCATTTCCGCGGTCCCGCTGGCGAAGTCCTGACGGTTCGGTGGTCATTTTATAATTCGCATTAAAAATCAATATCTTATGCAGTTTTGATGCGATCCTTGATTGCGTGGACCCCGACAACCGTCTAAAAGTCCGCGGACGCAAATCAGCCTGGGTGAATTCGGCTTTACGCCGGAATTGGCCCTCACTATCAGAATCAGGACAATCTCCTTACGCCGCGAACCGATGGGCCATGCGCGGGAGGAGGGCGCTCTGTGACCGCCGGCCGGAATTGAGAGAGCAATGAGCGTGACTTCGGGAACAAAATCTGAGAGCGGCCTCGGCGAAACCATCCGGGTCGTGATCCATGCTCTCCTGATTGCGCTGGTGATCCGCACCTTCCTGTTTCAGCCCTTCAACATTCCATCCGGCTCGATGAAGGCGACGCTGCTGGTCGGCGACTATCTGTTCGTCTCGAAATATTCCTACGGCTACAGCCATTACTCGATCCCGTTCTCGCCGCCGCTGTTCTCGGGGCGCATCTGGGGCTCGGACCCGAACCGCGGCGACATCGTCGTGTTTCGCCTGCCGAAGGATGACTCGACCGACTACATCAAGCGCGTGATCGGGCTTCCCGGCGACCGCATCCAGATGAAGGACGGGCTGCTCTACATCAACGACACGCCGGTCGAGCGGCAGCGCATGAGCGAGTATGTCGGCGAGGATCCGTGCGGCTCAGAAGGCGGCGGCATCTCCCGGGTGAAGCGCTGGAAGGAGACGCTGCCGAACGGCGTGTCTTATGAGACGCTGGACTGCGCCGACAACGGCTACATGGACAACACCAACGTCTACAACGTGCCGCCCGGCCATTTCTTCATGATGGGCGACAACCGCGACAACTCCACTGACAGCCGATTCCTGGGCCAGGTCGGCTATGTACCGTCGGAAAATCTGATCGGCCGCGCGCAAATGATCTTCTTCTCGATCGCCGAAGGCGAGCATGCCTGGATGTTCTGGCGCTGGCCGTGGGCGGTGAGATGGAACCGCTTCTTCAAAATCGTCCGATGAAAGACGAGGCCAAGGACATCGCGATCCAACCGACCGAGGCGCCAGTGAGCCCTGAAGGCGAAGCTGCTCCCAAGACACCCGCGAAGAAGAAGCGGGCACGGAGCGCCAAGGCCAAGGGGGCGAACGCGGCGCTCGAAGCGCGCATCGGACACGGCTTTGCCGATCCGAACCTGCTGATGCAGGCGATCACGCATGTCTCGGCGCTGAAGTCCGGGCGCAAGCGCGGCGACAGCTACCAGCGGCTCGAATTTCTCGGCGATCACGTGCTCGGGCTCGTCGTCTCCGACATGCTCTATCACGCCTTCCCGAGTGCCGACGAGGGCGAGTTGTCCAAGCGGCTTGCCGAACTCGTGCGCAAGGAAAGCTGCGCCGACGTCGCCAAGTCGCTCGGTCTGCTCGACGACGTCAAGCTCGGCTCGGTCGGCCCCAGCGCCGACGCCCGCCTGCGCAAGAGCGTACTCGGCGACATCTGCGAGGCCGTGATCGGCGCCATCTTCCTCGACGGCGGCCACGCGGCCGCGGCGGAGTTCGTCAAGCGCAACTGGACCGAACGCATGCACAAGCCGCGCCGGCCGCTGCGCGATCCCAAGACCGTGCTGCAGGAATGGGCGCAGGGCAAGGGACTGCCGACGCCGGTCTACCGCGAGGTCGAGCGCACCGGCCCGCATCACGATCCGCAGTTCCGCGTCGCCGTCGACCTGCCGGGGCTGGCGCCGGCCGAAGGCATCGGCGGCAGCAAGCGCGCGGCGGAGAAGGTGGCGGCCTCCGTCATGATCGAACGCGAAGGCGTTGGCGGCGGCAATGACGGCTGAAGCAAGCGGCGAAGCGCCTGCCGCGACGCGCTGCGGCTTCGTCGCGCTGATCGGCGCGCCGAACGTCGGCAAATCCACCCTGGTCAATGCGCTGGTCGGCGCCAAGGTCACGATCGTCTCGCGCAAGGTGCAGACGACGCGCGCGCTGATCCGCGGCATCGTCATCGAAAACAACGCGCAAATCATCCTGGTCGACACGCCCGGTATCTTCTCGCCCAAGCGCCGGCTCGACCGCGCCATGGTTTCGACCGCCTGGAGCGGGGCGCATGACGCCGATCTCGTCTGCGTGCTGCTCGATGCCAAGACCGGTCTCGATGAGGAGGCGGAGGCGATCCTTGCCAAGGCAGCCAGCGTCAATCACGAGAAGATACTGGTGATCAACAAGGTCGATCTGGTCCAGCGCGAGAAGCTTTTGGCGCTGGCGCAGGCCGCCAACGAGCGCATGCCGTTTGCCAGGACCTTCATGATCTCGGCGATCTCGGGCGATGGCGTCGACGACATTCGCACGACCCTTGCGGAGATGGTGCCGCCCGGCCCATTCCTCTATCCCGAGGACCAGATGTCCGATGCGCCGATGCGGCAGCTTGCGGCAGAGATTACACGCGAAAAGATCTATCAGAAGCTGCACCAGGAATTGCCGTACCAGTCCACGGTCGAGACCGACAAGTGGGAGGAGCGCAAGGACAAATCGGTGCGCATCGAGCAGACGATCTTCGTGGAGCGCGAAAGCCAGCGCAAGATCGTGCTGGGCAAGGGCGGCGCCACCATCAAGTCGATCGGCGCGGACTCGCGCAAGGAGCTGATGCAGATCCTGGATGTGCCGGTGCACCTGTTCCTGTTCGTCAAGGTGCGCGAGAACTGGGGCGACGATCCCGATCGCTATCGCGAGATGGGCCTGGAATTCCCCAAAGAATAAGACATGACCGGGATCCGATGAGCGTGCCTCGCAACGTCCTGCGCTTCGAAGCGCTGCTATATGCATCGCTGATGCTGGATGCCCTGTCGGTCGCGGTGCAGGACCGCACGCCGAATGCGGAGATGACCGAGCAGATGATCATGACGGCGACGCTGCTCGCCGGCGGCATGATCCTGCTTCTGGTCTATTTCGTCTGGCTCGCGGCGAGATGGCGGAAGAACTGGCCACGCTGGGTGCTGGCGGCGGCCCTGGTGCTGTCGGTGATCTCGCTCGGCCAGATCATCGGCGAGAAGGGGATGGAGCTCGACAGCGCCATCGAGATCGTGTCCTGCGTGCTGACGACGATCGGGCTTTACTTCTCGTTCACCGGGGATGCCCAGGGCTGGTTCAATGCGTGACGTTTCACGCAATGCCGTAGGGCGGGCAAAGGCGCGCTCTTGCGCCGTGCCCACCGCAATCGCCAGTGCGCAGTGGATCAAAATTGGTGGGCAGGCTTCGCTTTGCCCACCCTACGATCCCTCGAAATGCGCTAGGCTCACCCCATGGAATGGACCGACGAAGGCATCGTGCTCGGCGTGCGGCGGCATGGCGAATCCAGCGCCATCGTCGAGCTCCTGACGCGCGAGCACGGGCGTCATCTCGGGCTCGTGCGTGGCGGTGCCAGCTCGCGGATGCGGCCCCTTCTGCAGCCGGGGAACAGCGTCAGCGCGGTCTGGCGGGCGCGGCTCGACGAGCATCTCGGAACCTACGCGATCGAAGGCCTGAAACTGCGCGCGGCGGCGCTGCTTGCCTCGTCCCATGGCGTCTACGGCGTCACCCATCTTGCCTCGATTGCGCGGCTGCTGCCGGAGCGCGACCCGCACGAAGAGATTTTTGCGCTGCTCGAACATTCGCTCGACGATTTCGACGACATCGGCGGTGCGGCCGTCCATCTCATCCATTTCGAGCTGGCGATGCTCTCCGAGCTCGGCTTCGGGCTGGCGCTGGAGAATTGCGCGGTGACCGGGGAGACCACCGACCTCATCTACGTCTCGCCGAAATCCGGCGGCGCGGTGTCGCGCGCCGCCGGCGAGCCGTGGCGCGACCGGCTGCTACGTCTGCCGCCGTTCCTGCGCCGGGGCGAAACAGCGGGCGAGCTCACGGACGAGGACCTGCAGGATGGCTTTCGCCTCACCGGCCTGTTCCTGCTGCGCCATGTGCTGGAGCCGCGTGGGCAGGGCCATTCCGATGCGCGTGCCGGCTTCATCAATGCCTTGACGCGCCAGCAGGCGAGGGCGGCGGTATCAGCGCCATGACCTGACTGCGCCACTGCCTTGTCCACAGGCATGGAGTTCTTCGGAACGGAATCGCCCTGTTCGTGTTAGGGGGGAGCAGGTTCCACATCGGGGACAGTCCACATGTTGATGAGAGGATTTGCGCTGTCGGCGGCGCTGCTCGCTTTTGCGCCGGACGCGATGGCCGGCGAACCACAGCCGGGCCTGTTCCGTCGCGCCTCGTGCACGGTGGTCAGGTACTATGTGGCGAAATATTCCGCTGCAGCCGCAGAGACATGGGCGCGGTCCCATGGCGCGACTGAGGCCGAAATCGACGCTGCGCGCCGCTGTCTGACCAACGCGCCGGCGCCCGCGCAGGCCAGGAATCCGCAAGCCACCCCGCCTGTGACCGCTGGTTGGGCCGGGCATTAACGGCCCACAGGAACCAATCCATCCTTGCCCGATTCGCTTCCACGGTTTAACCGGGCGGCATGGGAAAACGATTGATTCCGCCGGAGGAGCCGGCCGAAATTCACGAGGTGCCGCTGCGTGAAGCGCTGGAAGAGCGCTATCTCGCCTATGCGCTCTCCACCATCATGCACCGCGCGCTGCCGGACGCGCGCGACGGCCTGAAGCCGGTGCACCGGCGCATCCTCTACGGCATGCGGCTGCTCAGGCTCGACCCCGGCACGGCCTTCAAGAAGTCCGCCAAGATCGTCGGCGACGTGATGGGTTCGTTCCATCCGCATGGCGACCAGGCGATCTATGACGCCATGGTGCGCCTCGCGCAGGATTTCTCCTCGCGCTATCCGCTGGTCGACGGCCAGGGCAACTTTGGCAATATCGACGGCGATAACCCCGCCGCCTACCGCTACACCGAAGCGCGCATGACCGACGTCGCGCGGCTTCTGCTCGAGGGCATCGACGAAGACGGCGTCGAGTTCCGCGCCAATTACGACGGCCAGTCGAAAGAGCCGGTCGTGCTGCCCGGCGGCTTCCCCAACCTGCTCGCCAACGGCGCGCAGGGCATCGCGGTCGGCATGGCGACCTCGATCCCGCCGCACAACGCCGCCGAGCTCTGCGACGCCGCGCTGCATCTGATCGAGAAGCCCGACGCGAAATCCAAGGCCCTGCTGAAATGGGTCAAGGGTCCGGATTTCCCGACCGGCGGCATCATCGTCGATTCCAAGCAGGCGATCGCCGAGGCCTACACCACCGGCCGCGGCTCGTTCCGGGTGCGCTCCAAGTGGCAGCAGGAAGAGGGCGCTCGCGGCACTTGGGTGGTCGTCGTCACCGAGATCCCGTGGCTGGTGCAGAAGTCGCGGCTGGTCGAGAAGATCGCCGAGCTGCTTGACCAGAAGAAGCTGCCTCTGGTTGGCGAGGTCCGCGACGAATCCGCCGAAGACATCCGTCTCGTCATCGAGCCGAAGTCGAAGAACGTCGATCCCGCCCTGATGATGGAATCGCTGTTCCGGCTGACCGAGCTCGAAAGCAAGATTCCGCTGAACCTCAACGTTCTGATCAAGGGCCGCATCCCCAAGGTGGTGGGACTCGCGGAGTGCCTGCGCGAATGGCTCGACCATCTTCGCGACGTGCTGATCCGCCGCTCCAACTTCCGCAAGGGCCAGATCGAGCACCGGCTGGAGGTCCTTGGCGGCCATTTGGTCGCCTATCTGAACCTCGACAAGGTGATCAAGATCATCCGCACCGAGGACGAGCCGAAGCCGGCGTTGATCAAGGCGTTCAAGCTGACCGAGGTCCAGGCGGAGGCCATCCTCAATATGCGTCTGCGCAACTTGCGCAGGCTCGAGGAAATGGAGATCCGCAATGAAGACAGGGATCTGCGCAAGGAGTTGAAGGGTATCGAAGGCCTGCTCGCCTCCGAAGCCGAGCAGTGGAAGAAGGTCGGCGAGCAGGTCGGCAAGGTCCGCGACATGTTCGGACCCAAGACGCCGCTCGGCAAGCGCCGCACCACGTTTGCGGACGCGCCCGAGCACGATCTTGCGGCGATCGAGGAAGCCTTCGTCGAGCGCGAGCCGGTCACGGTCGTCGTCTCCGACAAGGGCTGGATCCGCACCATGAAGGGGCACGTCGAGGATCTCTCCGGCCTTGCCTTCAAGCAGGACGACAAGCTCGGCTTCGCCTTCTTCGCCGAGACGACCTCCAAGCTGCTGCTGTTCGCCACCAACGGCAAGTTCTACTCGCTCGATGTGGCGAAGCTGCCAGGCGGCCGCGGCCACGGCGAGCCGATCCGCCTGTTCATCGACCTCGAGCAGGAGGCCGCCCCCGTCGCGCTGTTCGTCAACAAGGGCGGACGCAAATTCCTGGTGGCTAGCCACGAAGGCCAGGGTTTTGTCGTCAACGAGGACGATTGCGTCGGCACCACCAAGAAGGGCAAGCAGGTCCTCAACGTCGACATGCCGAACGAGGCGCGCGCGGTCACAGAGGTGCTCGGCGACACGATTGCGGTGATCGGCGAGAACCGCAAGATGCTGATCTTCCCGCTCGATCAGGTGCCGGAAATGGCGCGTGGCCGCGGCGTCCGTCTGCAGAAGTACAAGGACGGCGGCCTGTCCGACGTCGCCGTATTCGATGCCAAGGCGGGTCTGACCTGGAAGGACTCCGCGGGGCGCGAATTCAGTGCGACCATGAAGGAGCTCGCCGAGTGGCAAGGCACCCGCGCCGACGCCGGCCGCCTGCCGCCGAAGGGATTCCCGAAGTCGAACAAGTTCGGCCGGGTGATCGGGTAGGCTGGTTGCTGCCCCAACAAAGACTGTCATGCCCCGGCTCGACCGGGGCATCCACCGGCCGCTAATCCTCCACAAACGCTTTCCATCGGCTCAGCGCCGACTGTCGCAAGCTCGCTCTTTCGCCATCGAGCTCGGAGCTGCGTTTCGCCGCGTCCGTCATTGCGGTCGCAGCGCGATTGTAGCCATTGGCCGTGGACTGGAAAGGAAACACGAACTGGCCGTTTGTGACCCTATAGATGCCAAACTCGCGCACCAGCAGCGCCACGCATTTTTCGTAGGCGTTGTAATAGTCTGCGCGTGCGATGAGCATATTGGAAGTGAGCGCGGTCCAGGCTCCATGCTGCTCGTCGATCATCGCCATGAACGAGGTCAATCGCTCGTCCCCGACGTTCAGTGACCGAACGTCCTTCTCCACATTCTCACGTGCAGACGTGAGCAGCGCATCGTAGCGCGGCGCGAACGTCGCGACATTGGCTTCGGCGGTCTTCAGGTCGCGCCGAAGCGCGTCGAGGTCATTGCGGCTGGCCGTGCCGAGATCGCCGAGCATCGGCAAGGGCCTTGCCGCGGCTTCATCGAGCAGTCGCCGAGCCGCAGCGTCGATGTCGTTCACGTCCTCGTTTGCGAGTGCGACGAGCCTGAGCAACCTGTTGGACGGATATTGCTTGATGGCTTGATCGAGCTCTGCAGGATCGGTCACGTCGCGCAACGCAGCCCGGCTCTCCTCCGCGGACCTGACGGCCTGAAGCCTCGACAGGTCGCCAGCGTAGTAGATGGCGCCAACGCACACAGCCGCAAAGAAACCGAAGAGCGACAGAACGAGGAGCAATCGTCCGCTCGGTTTGGCAGCCTGATGCGACACTGATCCCACGGGGCGGGACTCCTCTCGAACAACACCTTACTGTCTTTCGCAGGGCCCGAGGAGTCCAGCTATGATCTGATCAGTCTCCCTAGATCACCCCCACCAGCCGCAAGGCGATACCCGCCGCGCAACTGCCCGCCAGCACCGTGAGCATGCCGAGCCTGAAGCGGAACAGCGCGGTTGCGGCTGCGATCGACAGCGCGAGCGCCGGGATGTCGACGCTGGTCAGCACGGGACTGTCGAAGGAAAGCGGGAAGGCGTTCACAGGCACGGTCTCGCGGAACAGCGTGTGCAGCGCGAACCAGATCGACAGGTTGAGGATCACGCCGACGACGGCGGCCGTGATCGCACTCAGCGCGCCGGCAAGGCCGGTGTTGCCGCGCAACCGTTCGATGTAGGGCGCGCCGACGAAGATCCAGAGGAAGCAGGGCGTGAAGGTGACCCAGGTCGCGAGCAGTCCGCCGAGGGTTGCCGCGAGCATCGGCGACAGCCCGCTGGGATCGCGGAAGGCGGCCATGAAGCCCACGAACTGGAGCACCATGATCAGCGGGCCCGGCGTGGTCTCGGCCATGCCGAGGCCATCGAGCATCTCATTCGGCTTCAGCCAGTGATAGTGCTCGACCGCCTGCTGGGCGACATAGGCCAGCACCGCATAGGCGCCGCCGAAGGTGACCAGCGCCATCTTCGAGAAGAACAGGGCGATCTGGCTAAACACATTGGCCTCGCCGAAGGTCGCGAGCAGCGCGATCACCGGTGCCAGCCACAGTGCAAGCCAGAACGCGCCGACGCGGATGGCGCGTCCGGTGTCGGGGCGGACGTGCTCGGGTACGGCTTCGCCCAGCATGCTGTCGATCACGGCTGTGTTGCCACCATGGCCGTGACCGGCCGGCGCGAATTCCGGGCGGCCGCTTCGCGCGCCGGCATAGCCGATCACGCCGGCGGTGATGATGATCAGCGGGAAGGGGACCGCGAAGAAGAAGATGGCGATGAAGGCGAGCGCGGCGAGCGCAATCATGACCCGATTCTTCAGCGCGCGCTTGCCGACGCGCACCACCGCCTCGACGACGATGGCGAGCACTGCGGCCTTCAGCCCGAAGAACAGCGCCGCGACAAAGCTGACATTGCCATAGGCGGCATAGATGTAGCTCAGGCCCATGATCGCGATGATGCCGGGCAGGATGAACAGCCCGCCCGCCACCAGCCCGCCGGCGGTACGGTGCAGCAGCCAGCCGACATAGGTGGCGAGTTGCTGCGCCTCCGGTCCCGGTAGCAGCATGCAATAGTTCAGCGCATGCAGGAAGCGGCCCTCCGAAATCCAGTTCTTCTCCTCGACCAGGATGCGGTGCATCACCGCGATCTGCCCCGCGGGCCCGCCGAAACTCAGGCAGGCAACGCGGAGCCAGACGCGAAAGGCTTCGCCGAAGCTGATGCCGTGACCGGCATCAGCTTCTGCTTGAACGCTACGGGTATCCATTACGCCTTCACCTTGTTGGTCGGCCAGTTGTGGGTCTCGGTGGTGGCGTCGCGGCACCAGCGGTAGAAGGCGTCGTAGAGCGTCATGCCGGCCTCGAGCTGCGCAAGGTCGTCGTCATACATCCGCGACAGCCCGAGAGACGCCGCGAGCAGGCCAGACGCCTCCGGCGCAAGGTCGGGCCGGGCCGTGTCGGCGCCGCGCACGAGCGTTGCCAGCCGCTGCAAGGGCGGTGTGGCGAGCCCGAACTCCTCCATCATCACGTCGAAGGTGCAGAGCTCGCCGCGGTGGCTCCAGAACACGTTTTCGATGTCGAAGGGCGCCGCGCCAAAGTGCTCGCCGACGGCGACCACTTCGGAGGGCGCGACGTACAGGAACACCGCGTTGGGATCGACGAAGCGGCGGATCAGCCAGGGGCAGGCGATGCGGTCGACCTTCGGCCGCGCGCGCGTCACCCAGATGGTCCGCCCCCTGGCATCGCGTGGCGGCAGTTTTCTGGTGTCGATCAGCGGCAGATTTGCCGCTTTCCAGCCCTCGAAGCCGCCTTCCAGCGTCTCGGCCTGCACGCCGAGTTGGCGCAGCCAGGCCGCCGTGCCCTGGGCGAGCTTTTCGCCGCGGAAGCAGGTGACGATGGCGGAGCGGCCGGCAAACTCGCCGCCCCAGTCCTGGACGTTCTCGTGACTGAGCTTGATGGAGCCGGGGATCAGCCGCCGGTCGGCGGAAAAATCCTCCTCCGTTCGCACGTCAATCAGGGTGGGGGCATTGGGCGTGCCGATCAGGCGCGCCAGTTTGTCGGGAGATATGGTCGTGAAAGTAGACATGATGATGCGTCCTCGTAAGAACCGAACGGGACGCGATACTTGGGCATGTCGCCTCGTGGGGAGATCGCTCAATCCCCATGGCGCCAATTACAGCGAAACCGCGGGGGGCTGTCAATCGCCGGTTTTGCCGGCAATGAGCGTTAGTAAGGGATGCTGTCAGGGCCTATATTGGGCGCTGGAATCTACTCCTGGAGATCTGGTCCGATGCATTCCCATTCCATCGAACAATGGACACACGATCACGCGTTCCTGGGCGAGCGGCACGACGAGAACGAGCGGCGCACCTGGTTCGTGGTCGTCCTGACGCTGGTGATGATGGTCGGTGAGATTCTGGCCGGCTCGCTGTTCGGATCGATGGCGCTGCTCGCCGACGGCTGGCACATGGGCACCCATGCGGCGGCCCTCGGGATTGCCGCCTTCGCCTACCGTTTTGCGCGACGGCACCTCGGGAATGCGCATTTCACCTTCGGCACCGGCAAGTTCGGCGATCTCGCCGCCTTCGCCAGCGCGATCATCCTGGGATTGATCGCGGTCCAGATCGCCTATGAGAGCGTGCTGCGGCTGTTCACGCCCGTGCCGATCGTCTATGGCGAGGCGATCGCGGTTGCCGCCCTCGGCCTGTGCGTCAACCTGGTGAGCGCGTGGCTGCTGCGCGACAGCCATGACCATCACCACCACGGCCACGATCATGACCATGGTCATGCACATGATGATCACGACGATCATGACCATGATCATCACGGCCATCACCACCATCATCACGACCACAATCTCCGCGCGGCCTACGTCCATGTCATGGCCGATGCGGCGACCTCGGTGCTTGCGATCGGTGCGCTCGTCGTCGCGATGTATTCGGGATGGGTGTGGGCCGATCCGGCCGTGGGCCTGATCGGCAGCGTGGTGATCGCGAGCTGGGCGTTCGGTCTGGTCAAGGCCTCCGGCGCAGTGCTGCTCGACGTGCGCGCGGACGAGAAGCTGGAGCGCATCGTCCGTGCTCGGATGGAGGTTGGCGACGACCGCGTCACGGATCTGCATCTCTGGCAGGTCGGCCCCGGCCATTGCGCCGTGCTGGTGTCGGTGGTCTCGGATGCGCCGAAGCAGCCGGCCGTCTACAAGAGGCGGCTCGCCGGGCTGAAGGGGCTCAGCCATATCACGGTCGAGGTCGAGACCTGTCCGCACTGATGTGATCGGCGCCTTCGGGAATTTTCAGCCCACTCCGGGTTTGGTCCTCGGTATCGGCGCGCGGCCTCGCGCGTCACGGTGAAAAAGGAACAGCAACCATGCGTCGGATCGGCCTTGCCTTCTCCGCCATCGCACTTGTGCTCTGCGCCACCACAGCGTCCGCGCAGTCGCAGACATCCGCCGTCGAGAAGCTCTACATTCTCAATTGCGGGGAGGGCACCGCCGGCGACATCTCGCGCTGGTCGCCCGGCGTGAACGAAGGCAAGTCGATGGACTTCGTCGACACCTGCTACCTCATCAAGCACGGGCAGGACTGGTTTCTGTGGGACACCGGCATTACCGATGCCGTTGCCGCGATGCCCAATGGGCTCGCGCCCGCCGACCCCAAGGCGGTCACCTGGCGGCGACCGAAGACGCTTGCAGCGCAGCTCGAGCAGATCGGAGTGAAGCCAGCGGACATCAAGGCGATGGGCGTCTCGCACACGCATCCCGACCACATCGGCAATGTCGAGATGTTTCCGCAGGCCATGCTCTACGTGCAGAAGGCTGAATATGACTGGCCCGGCACCAACAATGAGCCGCGCTTCAAGCCCTCCCATCCCGTCGAGCTTTTGTCGGGCGACAAGGACGTTTTCGGCGACGGCAGCGTGACCATCCTGTCGACGCCCGGGCACACGCCGGGGCATCAGTCGCTGCTGGTGAAATTGTCGAAGACCGGGGCGGTGGTGCTGTCCGGCGATGCCGTCCATTTCAGGGATAATTGGGATAACCGTCGCGTGCCCAGCATGAACGCCGACAAGGACCAGAGCGTGGCCTCGATGCAGAAGATCGCCGACACGCTCGCCAAGGAGAAGGGGCAGCTCTGGATCAACCACGACAAGGCCCAGCGCGACGGCCAGAAGCTGGCGCCGGAGTTTTACGACTGAGGCCTGCAGGCCAACCGACCCTGCTGCCATGACGGTGGCAGCAGCACCATGCTAAGCGGCCGCATCGTCTCCGAGAGGGAACGCCTGTGGGAGAGTGGGGCGGAGTTGCGATCGCGCTGGCGTCCAGCAGCCTCGGTGGCACCGCGGCGGCGATCACCCGCTATCTCGTCGTCGGCGCCGATCCGATCCTGCTTGCAATCCTGCGCTGGGGCATCGGCTTCGCCTGCCTGCTGCCGAGCGCGCTTCTGCTCGGCGTACGCTGGCCGTCGCAACGTGACTTGCCGGCCGTAGCGCTGCTCGGCGTCTGCTTCTTCGGCCTGTTCTTCATCCTCTACAACATCGCGGTGTCCTACACGACCGCCGCGCGCGCCAGTCTTGCGCTGGCGACGCTGCCGCTCCACACCATGGTGGTCGGCGCGCTCTTAGGCGTGGAGCGGCTGACGGCGCGCAAGATCACCGGCGTCGGCATCGCCGTGCTCGGCGTGACGGCGGCGCTCGCGACGGGCCTGGCGCAAAGCCCGCCGGGCGCCCGGCGCGGCGAACTGATCATGACCGGAGCCGTGTTCTGCATGGCGTTCTACAATGTGCTGTCGCGCCCGTTGATGAAGCGCTCCAGCGCGCTCGGCTTTCTCACCGTCGGCATGGGCGCAGGTGCAGTCGTGTTGGTGCTGGTGGGTCTTTGGCGTGGCAGCTTTGCGGCGCTCGATCGTTTCACCGCGGCGCAGTGGACCGCCGGTGTCTATCTCGGCATTGGCGGCGGCGCGCTTGCCTTCATCCTCTGGGTCAAGGCGCTGGAACGCGCCACACCGACCCGCGTCGCCAATACGATGACGGTCAATCCGATCGCGGCCGCCTTGCTCGCAGCGCTCCTGATCGGCGAGCCGATTACGCCCAATCTCCTCATCGGGTTGGTTGCCGTGTTCGCCGGCATCTGGATCGCCACCAGCGAGACGAAGACGGCCTAACTTCGCGGTGCCGTCACCGGCGGTGGGCCGCTTTCCGGACTCTTCTTCGGCTTCAGCGTGCCGGCATAGAAGGAGAGCAGCCACACCAGCACGACGGCGAGGAGATAGACGCCCCAGGCCTGCGGCGGCGTGGTCGCCCAGCGGAAGGCGCGTCTGAATGTGCCGGGGGTGCTGGTGTCTTCGGTCATGGGCCGCTTGTGCGCGATAGCGCCGCTGCGGTCAATCCGGCCGTCGCTCTGCGCGGATGAGGAACAGCGCTGCCAGCGCCGAAAGGCTGAGCGCGGACGACACGATCAGCACCTTGGCTCCCATCACGTCGATGAGCAGGCCGAAGGCAAGTGGCGACACGGCCTGCGCCATGCGTGCCGGCGCGCCGATGATGCCAAGGCGGTAGCCAAAATCCTTCGGGCCGAAGATCGACAGCGGGAGCGTGCCGCGCGCGATCGTCAAGATGCCGTTGCCCGAGCCGTGGAATAGCGCGAAGGCGCTCGCCGCGGCGCCGCCGAAGATCGCTACGATCACTGCTCCGATCGGATGGGTGAGGCAGGCGAGGCGCGTCGACCACAGCGGATGGAAGCGGCTGAGGAAGCCCGCTTCGAGAATGCGCGCGCCGACCTGCGCCGGCCCGATCAGCGCGCCGGCCGCGATCGCTTCGACCGGTGTTGCGCCGGTGGTCTCGAGGATGCGCGGAAAATGCGCGGCCATCGCGCCGGTGACGGTCCACACCGCGGCGAAGATGAAGGCGAGCAGGATCATGGTGCGGTCGAGCGGCAGATGCGGCTTCGCTGCCGTCGCGGCGGCCTGCTTGGCGCCCTTGATCGCCGGCAGCATGAAGAAGTTCAGCGGAAGGCCGATGAGGATGTTGGCAGCCGCCCAGGCAAAGCAGGTGTCGCGCCAGCCGATATGCGACAGGCCCCAGGCGGTGAGCGGCCAGCCGACGGTCGAGGCAAATCCCGCCATTAGCGTGATGCCCGTGATCGAGCCGCGCGCCTCGGTTCCGTAGATTCGGCCGAGCGCGGCGAAGGCGGCATCATAGAGTCCCATCGCCATGCCGATGCCGAGCACGAGCCAGGCGATCGCCATCATCGTGACGGATTGCGAGACGCCGAGCAGCACGAGGCCGGCGGCGATCGTCAGGTTCGAGGCCGACAGCACCTGCCGTCCGCCGACGAGATCGATCTGTCGCCCGATGCGCGGGCCGAGCATCGCGGAGATCACGAGCGAGGCGGAGAACGCGCCAAAGATCCAGTTGGAGGAGACGCCGAGGTCACGTGCCATGGGGTCGGCGAGCAGGGCCGGCAGGTAGTAGCTGGAGGCCCAGGCCAGGGTCTGCGTGGTGCCGAGCGCCAGGATGATCGGAAGCTGTCGCTGGCTCATCCGCGCGCGCTTCCGATTCTGGCCGACAAAGTCATCATCCATCGCATTTGCCGCCCGCAGCGCGGGCGCGTCAACCGCACCTGCGGCATATTCGACCTGCGGCGAACGGGAGCCTTGGTTGTGCACGGCCCGCGCGCGGCTTCCGCCTTTCGCTGGTCACGAATGCACGCCATAATGGCGTATGCAATTGACCTCCCGTCTCGAGCTGATGAACTGGCTGACCGGCCAGGGTCTCACCGGCCTGCCCGAACCCGAACTGCTTCGCGGCTTCTGCGAGCGCTGCCGCGCCGAGGGGCTCGAGCTGTCGCGCGGCCTCCTCTTCATCGACACGCTGCATCCGATCTACGAGGGGCGGGGTTTTCGCTGGAGCGACAGGCCGAGCAACGAGAGCGAAGCCTTCGAATACGGCTCGACGGCCGAGGGCGATCCGAACAAGAACTGGCGGCGCTCGGTGTTCTTCCATTTGCTCGAGCACGGCCACGACGAGATGCAGATCGATCTTGCCGACTGCGACAAGCTCGACTTCTCGCAGATCGGTGAACTTGCCGAAAAGGGTCACCGGCATTTCCTCGCCTTCGTGCATCGCTTCGGCGAAACAGGCGCGCTCGGGCAGATGGATTGCCTTTATTCCTACTGGACGACGCGGCGCGCGGACGGTTTCAGGGAAGCCGAACTCGCCGCGCTGCGCGACCTCGTGCCGGTGCTCGGGCTCGCGATCAAGTCGGCACAGCAAGTCGATATCGTGCGTACGCTCGGGCGCGTCTATCTCGGGCGCGACGCCTCCGAGCAGGTGCTGCGCGGGCGCATCTCCCGTGGTGTCACCGAACGCATCAACGCCGTGCTCTGGTATTCGGACCTGCGCGGCTCGACCGGGATCAGCGAGAGCATTGGGCCTGACGAGATCATCCCGTTCCTCAACGACTATGCTCAAGCGGTGATCGACGCGATCCACGACGCCGGCGGCGACGTGTTGAAGCTGATCGGCGATGGCGTGCTCGCGATGTTCACCGGCGAGGATATGGCGACAGCGCGTCGCGCAGCGCTGCGGGCCGAGCATCTGTTCCGCCAGAACGCCGTGGCGTTGAATACGCGCCGGGCGGCCGACGGCCGTCCCACCACGTCGGCCTATATCGGCCTGCATGTCGGCGAAGTCTTCTACGGCAATATCGGCAGCGAGGACCGGCTCGACTTCACGGTGGTGGGACCGACCGTCAACGAGGTCAGCCGCATCGCATCGATGAGCCGTTCGGTCGATCGTGAGCTCCTGGCGTCGTCGGAGTTCTACAAGGGCCTCGATGCCACCGGCCGCCGCTATCTCGTCTCCACCGGCCGCTACGCGCTGCGTGGCATCGGCCGCGCGCAGGATCTCTACACGCTCGATCCGGATATCGACGCGAACGAGCCGGTGACGGGGAGCTATGAGCGGTATTTGGCGGGTTAGGCCCGCCTGTTTCCCCGCAGTCGTCCTGGCTTTCGCCAGGACGACTGCGGAGGGAATTGCCCCGTTTCTCTGACGAGGTGGCGCTAGCACCGCGCCGCCGCGCCGTCCTCCACCATCTTCGGCTGCCGATCCAGTGCCACCGCAGGCGAGAGCCAGATCACCAGCGCCTGCACGGCGAACACCGCCGCGGCGAGATACAGGCACGCCTCCGCGCTCCAGAAGCCGCCGACGACCGCGCCGAGCGCCGAGCCGACCGGGCGGGCGCCGTAGCTCATGATGTTGATGGCGGAGACGCGGCCGAGCAGACTCGACGGCGTCACGGACTGGCGCAAGGTCGTGGTCGAGATCACCCAGAGGATAGGCCCGACGCCGAGCAGGAAGAAACTCAGGCCCGCAAGCCAGGGCGAGGGGAGCAGCACCGTCAGCGCCATCACCACCGCAGCGGCGAAACCGGTGACCGGGCCGAGGCCGATCACGGTGCCGAAGGCGATGCGGCGCATGACGCGCGTTGCGAGCAGCGCGCCGATCACCATGCCGACGCCGTACATTCCGAGCACGATGCCGACGCCTGTGGCCGACAGCCCGAGATGGCGCACGGCATAGGGTACGAACACCGCGAGCTGCAGGAACCAGCCGGTGTTGAAGATAAATTGGGTGACGAACACAGGCCGCAGCAGTGCGTGGTGGAACACGAATGCCGCGCCTTCGCGGATCTCTTGGAACGGATGACGCCGCGGCACGGGCGCGCGGGCCGGCTCGTAGAGCCCGGACAGCAGCACCACGGCGATCGCCGAAAGTGCGGCGGCGAAGGCGAAGGCGGGACTCGCGCCAAGCCAGCCGACCAGCGCGCCGCCGAGCGCAGGCCCGCTTGCGAAGGCGACGGTGCGCGCAAGCTCAATCCGCGCATTCGCCGCCGGCAGCAGCTCCGACGTTACCAGCGAGGGCACCAGCGCCGGCGCGGCCACGCTGTAGACGACGGTGCCGCACACCGCGGCAAAGCCGAGCAGCGCCAGCAGCGGCAGATTGAGCGCGCCGAGCCAGAGCAGCAGCACGACGGCCGCGAGCGCGGCCGCGCGCAGCGCTTCGGCGCCGGCCATCAGCGAGCGGCGGGAGATGCGGTCGGCGAGCAGGCCGGCCGGGATCGCGAACAGCACGAAGGGCAAGGTGAGGGCCGTCTGCAGCAGGCCGGTCTGGCCCTCCGCGACGCCGAGCGTCAGCACGGCGACGATGGGTGCGGCCGCCAGCGCGATCTGCTCGGCTGACTGCGCCGCCAGGTTGGACCAGGCGAGGCGGTTGAAGGTGTCCGGAAGGCGAGAGCTCGTTGACATGGCACATGTCCTGCAAAGTGATCCAGCGCCACTATTCACCTCTGTGGACGGCTAAACCCACCCGCTTCCCGACAGGCCCAGGCATGGCGGGTCCCGCGTCGGGAACCGGTGCGGCTAGATGCAGTTGCAAATGAGTTGCAATAAGGATCGACTTCGGTATTCTCGCAACATGGATGCCCGCTCGCCCGATTTGACCCCCGAGGCCGCCGGTTGGCGCGCTGATGCGCCCGCCACCAAGAGCCTGGCCGAGGTGAATGCAACGGTGGCCATTCCGGCCGGAGGCCGCTGGTGGCGGCGGCTGCTCGCCTTTGTCGGTCCTGGCTATCTCGTCTCGGTCGGCTACATGGACCCCGGCAACTGGGCGACCGACCTCGCCGGCGGATCGAGGTTCGGTTACACGCTGCTCTCGGTCATCCTGCTCTCGAACCTGATGGCGATCCTGCTGCAGTCGCTTTCCGCGAGGCTCGGCATCGTTACCGATCGCGACCTCGCGCAGGCCTGCCGCGCGACCTATTCGCCGGCAGTGAATTTCCTGCTCTGGCTTGCCTGCGAGGCGGCGATCATCGCCTGCGATCTCGCCGAGGTCATCGGCACCGCGATCGCGCTCAAGCTGTTGTTCGGCATTCCCCTGATCGGCGGCGCGCTGATCGCAGCGCTCGATGCCTTCCTGCTGCTGCTCCTGATGAACCGCGGTTTCCGATTTCTGGAAGCGTTCGTCATGGCGCTGCTTGCGGTGATTGCGGTCTGCTTTGCGATCCAGGTCGCGGCTGCGGCGCCGCCGGTCGCGGAGATTTTGCGCGGCTTTGCGCCGAAGACCGAGATCGTCACCAATCCGGAGATGCTCTACCTCGCGATCGGCATCATCGGTGCCACCGTGATGCCGCATAATCTCTATCTGCACTCCTCGATCGTGCAGACGCGCGCCTATGAGCGCAACGAAGCCGGCCGGCGCGAGGCGATCAAATGGGCGACGACGGACTCGACCATCGCGCTGATGCTGGCGCTGTTCATCAATGCCGCGATCCTCGTGGTCGCCGCCGCGACCTTCTACAAGAGCGGCCATTCCGACGTCGCCGAGATCGGCCAGGCCTTCGAGCTGTTGTCGCCGCTGCTCGGCCTCGGTATCGCTTCGACCCTGTTCGCAGTGGCGCTGCTCGCCTCGGGTCTGAACTCGACGGTGACGGCAACGCTGGCGGGACAGATCGTGATGGAGGGCTTTCTCGACCTGCGCCTGCCGAGCTGGGCGCGACGCCTCTTGACGCGCGGCATCGCCATCATTCCCGTGATCATCGTTACCGCGATCTACGGCGAGCGCGGTACGGCCGATCTGTTGGTGTTCAGCCAGGTCGTGCTGTCGATGCAACTTCCCTTCGCCGTCATCCCGCTGGTGCGCTTCGTCTCTGACCGCCGCAAGATGGGCAAGTTCGCGATCCCCACGTCAGTCGCAGCGATCGCATGGATCGTCGCGGGCGTCATCGTGGTTTTGAACGTGAAGCTGCTGGCGGATGCGCTCTTCGGGTGATCACATCTCCGCTGTCGTCGCCAGGCTCGACCGGGCGACCCAGTATCCCAGAGACATTACTTATCTTGCTGAGACGCCGCGGCGTACTGGGCGGATTCAACCGCTCGTCGCAACACTCGAGCAAAAGAGGTTGCGATGGAGAAGCGTGTGCGGACAGATCGTCCCCGAGAGGTCCTACGAGAAGATTATAGACCGTTCTGGACTGCGATTGCCTTGGGGCGATCGAGCGGGGATGCTGCGGTTGAGGCCGGGGTGTCGCCGTCGGTCGGAGTACGCTGGTTCCGGAGGGCGGGCGGTATGCCGCCAACACATTTGTCGCGATCGTCCAAACCTCGGTCGGAGCGCTACCTGTCGTTCGCCGAACGTGAGGAGATTGCCATCTTGCGCGCGCAGGGGCATGGGGTGCGAGCCATCGCTCGTCAGCTCGGCCGGCCTCCATGCACGATCTCCCGTGAGCTCCGTCGCAATGTGGCGCGCCGCCATGGCGCTCCAGAGTACCGGGCGACCACGGCACAATGGCATGCTGATCAGTCCGCCCGACGGCCCAAGTTTGCGAAGTTGGCAATCAACCCGACCCTGCGGGATTATGTGCAGGACAGGCTTGCCGGTATGATCGCTAAGCCAGACGGGGCGCTCCTCGTTGGCCCGAAGGTCGTGTGGAAGGGCCGCCGGGCGGTGCATCGGCAAAACCGACGCTGGGCGACGGCATGGAGCCCGGAACAGATTTCTCGGCGACTTCGGCTCGACTTTCCCGAGGATGAGACGATGCGCATCAGTCACGAGGCAATTTATCAGGCCCTTTATGTGCAGGGTCGAGGAGCTTTGCGCCGTGAACTGACGGCCTGCTTGCGCACTGGGCGGGCCTTGCGGATGCCGAGGGCGCGCGCCCGCAAAGGCAGAAGCTTCATTCCTTCCGAGATCATGATCAGTCAACGTCCGGCGGAAGCTGCCGATCGAGCTGTGCCGGGTCACTGGGAAGGTGACCTCATCATGGGCCTCGGTAGTTCCGCGATCGGCACTTTGGTGGAGCGCACGAGCCGTTTTACCATTCTGCTGCATTTGCCGCGCATGACCGGTCAGGAACAGGATGCTCGCGTGAAGAATGGACCTGCACTCGCCGGACATGGCGCTGAGGCGGTGCGAGACGCCATCACCCGCGCAATCTTCACCATGCCCGAGCGACTGCGGCGGTCTCTAACCTGGGATCAAGGAGCTGAGCTGGCTCAGCACGCGCGTCTGAAGATCGATGCAGGCGTGCAGGTCTACTTTTGCGACCCTCACAGCCCGTGGCAGCGCGGCACCAACGAGAACACGAATGGGTTGCTGCGCCAGTACTTTCCAAAGGGGACGGATCTCAGCATGCACGATGCCGATGATCTGGAGGCCGTGGCTCTTGCACTCAACACAAGGCCCCGCAAAACCCTCGGCTGGAAAACACCGGCAGAAACCCTCGACGAATTGCTCCGAGTGAGCGATACACGGAGTGTTGCGACGAGCGGTTGAATCCGCCC
>NZ_LSEF01000061.1 GCF_001641695.1 Bradyrhizobium neotropicale | reverse complement strand
CTAGCACTACTTTGGCAGAAGCTATTTGCGCCAGTGTTTTTCAAGGATTTGTTTTCGGCAGTATGGGCACCGCTGAGACGGCGGCCGAAGGATGAGATCGACGATGGCGTGACGTACGGCGGGCATGGTTGGCTGAGGCGGAGGTCCGTTGATTCTTTTTTTTCCGCCCCGCGTGTGCGAGGCGACGATGCTGCAGGAAGGCGTAGGCAATCATTGTCATCAGGGCGTGGCGATGAAGACCCTGCCATGATCGCCCCTCGAAGTGATCAAGTCCGAGCTCCTCCTTCAACTGCTGATGCGCCTGCTCACAAATCCATCTTGCCTTGATGGTGGCAGCTAGTGTGCGCAGATCCGTCGCCGCGGGGAGATTGGCAAGATAGTATTTCTTCTCCCCTGAGGCACGTTGCTCGCCAATGAGCCAAGCTTCGTCGCCCGGGAGATGCTGCTGACCCTTATCCCAAATCCGCTGAGGAGGGCCGTCGGCGGTGCGGACACGGAGAGCAGCAAATCGGGCTTTCAGCCGACCTTTCGTCCCGCTGCGCCAGCTCACGGCTTTCCATTTGGCGCTGGCCAGCATTTGTTCTGCCGCAATCGATAAGACATCGGGCACGTGGTGCTTTCGTGGTTTCCCGCGGACCTTGGTAATCGGCCAAACGAGCTTCACATCGACCGGATACACCTTCAGGTGCCGAGGGATGCCGACAGCCCAGGCCAGCCCGCGCTCTGTTAGCCCTTGTCGAAATGGTGCGCTAAGTCCGTATCCTGCATCCGCCAGCACACATCCAAAGCGCACGTTGGCTGCCGTCGCGCGGTCAATCTCGGCCAAGGCAATTTCCGGCTTGGACCGTGGCGTTCGGTGTTCGACTGGCACGCGAGCGCGCTTCAAACGAGACACGTCGCTTGTCCAACTGTCAGGCAGAAAGAGACGTAACGCGACCATCACTGGCACTTCGCCGCGCGCGAGCGTCAAAGACACCAGCGTTTGGCAATTTGCCGTTTTGCCGAGAGCCGATGCGTATTGAGCCGCAACACCAACCGAGCGTTCGCCCTTCTTCGGCAGTGAGGTGTCATCAATAACGAGCACCGCATCCCTGCCGCCGACAAGTCGGTCCGCCTGGTTGAGCAGCTCCGTCTCCAGCGGCGTCGCGTCCCAGACACCGTCCGCAATGAAATGGTGCAGCTGATCGTAGTTGCCCGAGGCAAGGCGCTCCGCCATCGGCTGAACGCTCTTGCGATCGCCAGGACCAATCAGTCCCGCAACATACAGAGGACACATCCGCTGCCGAGTCTTATGGCCCAGCCGGTCCAAGAACGGCATCAGCCAGCGTTCAAGTTCGTCTTCCCATCCCGCCATGGTCAGCCCTCCAAGAGCCGACCACCCATGAATCATTGAAAAATTGATTCGGGAATCCTATAAAGCACAGCAAAACCGACAATCTGCCAAAGTAGTGCTAGCAACGCGCTTTGGTGCTTTTGGGACAAAGCGGACATCAACCACCCAACGACGCCCGCTCAATCCGTCGAAAATGACCCGATGCGAAATTGACTGAAGGTCTTGCGGCTTCCCTCGATTGCGCCTCCCTCAAACTTTCGTGCTCGCCGTCGCCATGCGAATGGTCACCTCGCCCACCCAGCTCGGTTTATCACTCGCTGTTCCCACTGCTCGCAGGCGGTGTAGGCTTTATTGATTTTGTCGGCGCACGCTTTTTTGATCTCGGCCCACCGGCGTCGTCCCCATGGCAAGGCCAAGCATCTCTGAGTGCCTCGAGAGCAAGGGTAATCCCCGGTTCGCTCACTCGATCCGGATTGCCATCAACGTACCGCAGGAGGACCTTGGCACTCTGCAAAGGGCTGCCTTGCGCCGGGGGACATGCACGTACGTTAGCCGGCAGATTGGGTGAAAAGATCATCGCAGTCTCGATCATTCCCTCACATGCGCCGGCAGACCGGGCTTCGTCCTGATCGCGAAACGAGTTCTGAACAAGTAGCTGGCAAGATCTCTTCAGATCGTTTCCCTTATCGACAACCGTGGCGCTTCCCTTTCCGATGACCGAAAGAACTAGGCCTGCAACAACGATATAGACCCGCATTGGTGTCCCCGAACCGGCGCAATAGCTTGCATGCACTTCATTTGCCGCAATGGAGCGGCCGCCCGCGCCGTTCCAGGCGGCTTGGATGGCTTAGCTCAAAACAAAGGTCTGATCCATCGCCGCAAATGCAGAGGACGCTAACCAGGGCGCATCATCACTTCGCGAAGAGCGCTTTGTCGGCTTGAGCACGCAGCTCACGCGCCGTGACGCCCGCGAAGGTCGGCTGCGCCGCGATCATGATCGCGGGCCAACCACGGGCAGCCATCAGTGCACCGATGGCACAAGTTCGATCCGGCGCATCCGTTGTGCGAAATTTTAATGCACTACAGACGGATCCCGGAGAGCGTCTATCATCTGCAGCGTACGCGAGGCCCATTGATCGATTGATGTCGATGCTCAGTCTCGAAGCAGAATCAAGAATTGCCTGTCGGTGACCTTTGTCTCACAAGTGCTGGAGACTGTGCATCGCGCCGTGACGGCCTTCCCGAAGCGCACGGACCGTCTTGGCGGACCTTCCTCAACTGCGCCGAGCGGGACTCGTTCTTCGAACGGTTCCTAACACCAGCCTAGAGTTGCCTCGCCGCGGTGCGCCGCGGACATGCACACGATCTCACGGCCTGTTCTTTAATCAGATGAGGCAGCACACGAATGCCAGCCGCATTGAGCCACGCTTCCTTGAAGGACGGCGCTCGCTTGAACTCGAAGTCCACGCACCTGTCCAGACGGCAAGGAAAACTGGATGAACTCAATACCGAGCGATCTAGCCTCGATCGGGCTCAAGCTGCACCGTTTTTCGTCCGCCGTTCAGCTCTATGAGCTCGTTTACGTAAGCCTCGGGCTTTAGCAGATGGAACGGGGCCTTCAGGCCCATAAAAGTCGCTATACGGCCGATAAAAGCGGTGCAGTTTGTGGTTGCCGCATTCCACAACGGCGAGGTCTCCTGCAGATGCTTGATATAAGCAAAGACCTTCTTGGCGTCAGCCTCGCTCAAATAGACACGATAGCTCGCCGTCAAATATTGCTCGTCAAGATCGCCATAGCTCGCCCCTGTCTCAGAGGGAACAAACATGATGTGTCCCAAGAGATACGGCAGCGTGTCACCAGCCGGGGCCAAACCCGCGACCTCGACCGTCTTTTCGCTCGTCTTTCCGTACCAGACGAACGCATGACCGTAGGTTGCTGCCGTGCGGGCCCGAAAATCGACGTAGTAGGGACCTCTGGCCGCGGTTCTTTGAGCCGGCTTTGCATCGGATCTGGCCGGCGTGGCACTGGGCGCAACAGCAGCCATGCTCCCGGCATGCTTCGCCGCTGATCTGGGCAGGGCGTCCTGTTGCTGGTCGGAGTGCGCCGCGAGCTGTTGTGCGCTACTGCTCCCGGCCCCCAGGCTCACCGAGGCCGCGAGAATCGCGGCCCCGGCAAGGTGTTGCAGACTTGGATATTTCCGAGCCACCCCTAGCATCTTCGAATCCCCGTGGATCAAAGACAGGACTTCATAGTCAGTCCAGCTATCTCAAACGAACGCCGCCCCGCGCCCGAATGGATAATCGGATCAACCCTTGGTCACTACCGGGGCCGCAACCGGGTATTTGCCGACCGGGCTCTTGCCGACGGGATATTTACCCATGGGATATTTGCCGACCGGTGCAGCCACCGGCTGAGGCTGCGGCCGCGGGAGGTCGGCAGCAGCCGCCGTTCCCACGAAAGCTAGAGTAGCGACGCCCAGGATCACGAACTTCAGCATCAAAGTCTCCCCACGTATGAATCGGGATTAGATGGAATTCACCCAACAACAGGTAACCTGACGCTCGCAGCGGTAGCAACAAATAGACGCAGGAACCCGCAGCCCCGGCAGCCGTTTTCCTTCGGATGTTGCGAAAATGGCACGAATTTTGGTCTGGCCGGTTCCTCAGGACCCGATGTCGGAACCCGCTTCAGCGTATCGACGGGAATATCCGGCCCGTCCGTGCCATATACGCCCGATAGCTGTCGCCAAAGGTTTCCAGCATCAGCCGCTCTTCCCTTCCGATGCGGCCGAAGAACAGAATCCCAAAACCGACAAGGCCCGCGAACCCGGCGATCCAGTTTGGCAGCAGCAACGCCTGGGCAACAGCCCAGAGCCAAAATGCCGAGTACATCGGGTGCCGAACCCTGCGGTAAATCCCTTCCGTCACGAGTCGATGGTTCTCCCGCACATCGAGACTTACCGACCAATTCCGGCCGAGTGCACGATGTGTCAGGTAAAACATGCCCAAAGCCGCGATCGCAAAGAAAGACCCCAGCCAAGCCAGCGCGGGATGGAAGCTGTAAGCTGCGAAACGAGGTATTCCTGTCGCTACGTAGAGGAGCGGCACAAGTCCAAGCCCCGAAAGAGATATGAGCAGTAGCGCGGTTTCCAGGGGGCCGCGGGCGCTCGACACAACCTTTTCGCGGCGGGAGCGCCGCGCGTACTTGTAACGTATAAGGTACCAGGCGACCGCCAACCCAACGAATATGATCTTGGAAATAGCTGGCGTCATTTGAATCAGGCTGCCGCGCCCGGACTGGTCAGCAGCGTGTTTTCAGCCGGCCGCGCGCCGACAATACACGCACCGTCGTCCCCGATCATCGAAAGGGCACCATCTGGGGCGAGCGTCTGCGATTTGGCCGAAACAGGTCCGCATGTGAGCATAAAGTAATCGTACGATGTTCGCCGATCGTTTCCACTCACGAACTGGCAGTGCAAGCGGAAGAAATTGAAGCGGATGCGTTGATAGATCTCGTGGTCAAGCATTCGACTAAGTTTCACGACCCTGACGGTCGCCTCATTCTCTATCGACAGGCCCATATCGCCCATCGGCCGGCTCTTGTAAAAGTTCAACGGGTCGACGAGGGCCTGATAGTCGCCCCAGAAGATCGCGCGCGACTTGGCGACGCGTTCCACCGTCGTGCGAAAGCGTATTGCCTTCGGGTGCAAGCCGATCTTGAGTATGGATGATCCGACGCTCAAGAACGTGACGGGAATTTTGTCCCGACCGAGCGCAGGGTCCAGCTTCAAGGCACGGTCAAGCAGATCAACCGCAAGTACGGCGCCAAGACTGTGCCCAATGACCAAAATTTCGTCTGCGGCGGAGTTGTTCGCCGCATTCACGAGCTCGGCGGCCAACCTGTCCAGCCTCTGCTCGATTTCCGAATTCCCGCGTCGAATATACTCGCGAGAGAAAATCCAATCGTCGAACAGGTTGCCCAGGTTCAGCCAGCGCCACGGGCCCGCCAATACGGCTGCGAAGCCGAAAAGACCTCCACCGATGGCAACGGGGATTGACGAGGTGATTCTGAATGCCAACACGCCAATCAAGACGGCGGCCGCGGTGAGCACTCCGAACATGACGAATGGATAGAGAAAGAAAAATGCGTAGCGCCAGTTGGACTGCAAGTAACGCCAAAGGGTGCCGGCCGAAACAAATTCGAGAAAGGCAAGGAGGCCGAGAGGAATTCGTGAAGCGATGCTTCGACGGCTAAAGCGGTCGATAACGTCGTCCCATCGAACCAAATGATAGTCGGTTTCGACCCGCCAATTGGGGCCAGTGGTCGTCACATTCCACCGGCTCTGATCCGCGCTGTCGCGCAAATCGTCAACGATCGCTTCCACTGACCAGGTGCGCTGGAACCTTTCAATTTCGCGCACAAAGCGTCGTTGCGGGCTGGCAGATGGCGTGATTGGATCGTAGCCGCCAACATGAAACACCAGGCGCTTCGCCACGGGCGCTCCGGGCATAATGTCACCCGAGACAACTTCTGTCCGCGAATTTCTCATGCTACTCATCGCGCACGCGTGAATCCATCTGTAATAGCAAAGACCTAGCGAACGCCTGTCAAGAGATAATCGACCAGCGTTGGGGGAACCCGTATTGACCTATTTTGCCTTCTGTACCCATTCCGCTATCCTGTCTAGGGCCGCTCGAATAGCGTCGATCGGCGCGGCGATGCTTGTCGGATCGTCTGGCGGAGCGCCCTCTCACGCGCAAGAGGAGATGCCTTCTGCAGAGAGATGCCTGGCGGCAAATCGGGACGTCTCGCTGGGTGCGCAATTGCCCCGCACCGCGGCCCGTTTCAAATCTGGTGAGCCGCTCAAGATTGTAGCAATCGGATCATCCTCGACGGTAGGACTGTGGATGCTTAGATCGGCGGCCACATA
Source organism: Bradyrhizobium neotropicale (assembly GCF_001641695.1). Classification (GTDB taxonomy): domain Bacteria; phylum Pseudomonadota; class Alphaproteobacteria; order Rhizobiales; family Xanthobacteraceae; genus Bradyrhizobium; species Bradyrhizobium neotropicale. Next base: position 193,047 of record NZ_LSEF01000061.1, on the reverse strand, counting down.
TCCCGAGGTGATGCGCCGCGAGCTCTTGAGACTTAGATCGAACGCCACGATCAAGGTCATCAATAGCGGCCGAGTCGGCGATACGATTCCGAATAACATCGCACGTTTCGAACGCGACGTTTTCGCGTACGCTCCTGATCTCGTCATATGGCAGCTGGGCACCAATGACGTCGCATGGGGTGGCCGGCCGGACCAAGGACTCAAGAGTCACGTTCTCGAAGGAGTGAGAGCGCTCAAGGCAGGATCTGCCGACGTCGTGTTGATGGACCTGCAATATGCACCCCAGGTGCTCGCTTCAGCAGGCTACTCGACGATGGAGAACATCATCGCCGATGTCGCGAAGCAGGAACGGGTCGGGCTGTTCTCTCGTTTCACGCTGATGCGAAACTCCGTCAATGCCGGCGTCGTGCAGAGCACGCTCGTAACGTGGGACGGACTACACAACACCTCTGATGGTTATGATTGCATTGGACGAGCCCTTGCCCGAGCCATTTCAAACAGTGCGCGTTGAGAGCCCCAGCTCAGGCGAATCGAAGGCTGCAGATTCCTATGAGTTTGGGCACCGGCCGGGAGAGCGGGCGCCGAGCGTGCAGATGCCCGCCAACACGAACAAAGACCAATTCTCCTCGACGATTATCGCAGCTCTCGCGGCGGTGACAGCAATTCGCTCCGACGTTGTCAGGAGGTGCGCTCATGCACCATTATGCCAGCCAACTCATTGACCTGTTGCTGGTGCTTGTCGCCGCGTGGATGGTGCCAGCCACCATTTTCATCGCCTACGCCTATTTCGCTCGTCTTAAGCATCCAGTCAGCGAATCGGTCTTTGGACGTCTGCTCATCACTTCGTTGTTCATCATAACCACGGCGATTTGGCTCCCAATAATTGCGGCCGCCATAACCCTATCACTGATCGGTCATTTATGGTCTCGCTCCAGGGAAAACCGCGCAAGGAGCTAGATCAACAACCCGCCGCGTCAGTCGCGGAGCTTCTGCGCGCGGTAAAGGCTTGGCGTCGTGCCCACGGCCTTTCGGAAGGCGCGGTTGAAATTGGCTTGCGATGAGAATCCAGCAGCATAGGCGATGTCGACCAGCGGGCGATCGCTGGTGGACAGCAACCGCTTGGCGAGGTCGAGACGCTGGCGGCTGACATATTCGTGTGGTGCCGCACCCGTGGCCGCCTTGAAGCTGCGGGAGAAATGCGCCGGGCTCATGCACGCCACCGATGCCAGATCCTTGACCGAGAAATCGCGCTCGACCGATGCGTCGATGAACTCCGTCACGCGCGACAGCCGCTTGGCGTCGAGCGGCCTCTGACCGGCAATGGACTGCTTCAACCTGACTGCTGTCGCCGAGTAGGCGTGGACCAGATGAGCCGATAACGCGCGCCCGAGGCTTTCGATCAAAAGCCGGCCGGTCGAGGTTTCCTGCGCAAGCTCCTTCAGGATCCGGTCCGCGACGTGCTCGATGAACATGTCCTGATCGATGGTCTCGTAGCGGATCGAGACTCCCGAGGGGTCGATGTCGAGATCCCTGAGCATGGTGTCGTCGAACGGCTTGCCGGGAAGAAAGAGATGCAGGCATTCCTGCATCTGGTTCTCGACGCGGATGAAGTCTTCGCGGATGCCGGCCGGGCAAAGCCACACGGTGCCCTTCCTGCCAAAGGTGCGCTGCCGCATTCCTGCGCCTTCCCGATCGACGACCGAGCTGCCACGCAGCAGGATTGCGATCTCGGTGTCGCGCGGCAATTGCGGCGGCAGATCACCCGGCTCATGGCTCCATCGCTCGGCAAGGAGATGCGACCATCGCCGGTCGTTCGACGTCTGGAGCATTCTGCCGGTAACATATTTATCGACAGAGTTGCCAAGCATACCCATCGTCAATCTCCGCCAGATAGCGCGATGTGGGTAAAAAGGTATTGCCGGGTCCAGCAATTAGCATGCCAGAGATCCGGCCGTGCGTCCATCAGCCGAGAGCAGTCCGGGAAAACAACACCGCACATTTTGAAAAGCCAAGCCGAGCCTGACCGCCGCATCCTTCGCTGTCTTGAATCAGGAAGCGGAGAAACCCATGGCCCGGACCACGGTAGTTGGCGCCTGCCCCCACGATTGCCCGGACACCTGCTCCATCCTGACCACGGTCGAAGATGGCAAGGCCATTGCCGTCCGCGGCAATCCCGATCATCCGTTCACGCGTGGACGGCTGTGCGTGAAGGTCAACAATTACGAGGAGCGCGTCTACAGCGACAAGCGCATCCTCCATCCCTTGAAGCGGGTTGGCCCCAAAGGCTCCGGCCAGTTTCAACGAATTTCCTGGGACGAGGCCGTCGAGACCATCGCCTCGCGCTGGACATCTGTTATCGCCGAGCACGGCGCGCAGGCGATCCTACCCTACAGCTATCTGGGCACGCAGGGCATCATCAACGGGCTGAACGTCGGCGATCCCCTCTTCAACAAGCTCGGCGCGACGGTTCTCGAGCGCACGTTCTGCGACTCCGCCTCATGCACGGCCTACATGATGACGATCGGACACACGCCGGGCGTCGATCCCGAGAGCTTCGTGCACTCGAAATACATCATCCTCTGGGCCTGCAATACGCTGAGCACGAACTCGCACCATTGGCCGTTCATCGAGCAGGCGAAGAAGGCCGGCGCCAAGCTCGTGGTCATCGATCCCGTCCGGACCCGCACCGCGCGACTCGCCGACTGGCATATTCCGATCCGGCCCGGCACTGACGCTGCGCTCGCGCTCGCGATGATCCATGTCATCATCAGGGAGAACCTGGTCGATCGCGACTACATCGACAAATACACGGTCGGCTACGACGAGCTGGCGGAGCGAGCATCGGGCTATACACCCGAATTCGCCTCGCAGGAAACCGGCATTCCCGTCGACGACATCATCAAGCTGGCCAGGGAATATGCCACGACGACGCCGGCCGTCGTGCGGATCGGCGTGGCCGTGGAACGGCACGCCGGCGGCGGCCAGACCGTGCGCGCGATCGCCTGTCTTCCCGGACTGATCGGCGCTTGGAAGCATGTCGGTGGCGGCCTGCTCCAGCTTCCGATCTGGGCGTTCCCCGTCAGATGGGACGTGCTGATGCGTCCCGAGCTGCAGCCGGAGAAGATGCGCGTCCTCAATTCGTGGCGCCTCGGACCGGCGCTGACGGGAGAACTCGGCTTCGACCCGCCGATCAAGGCGCTGTTCGTCTACAACGCCAATCCGATGGCGATGGTGACCGAACAGGGCAAGCTCGAAACGGGTCTCGCGCGGGAGGATCTCTTCACTGTCGTCAGCGAGCACTTCCTGACGGACACCGCCAGATATGCGGACATCGTTCTGCCTGCGACCACACAGCTCGAGCAGAAGGACATCATGTTCTCCTGGGGACACCTCTATTTGTCCTACAACAATAAGGCGATCGAGCCGCTTGGCGAAACCGTCTCCAACACCGAGCTCTTCCGCCGGCTCGCGCGTGCGATGGGCATCACCGATCCGACCTTCTTCCGGAGCGACGACGAGATCATCGAAAGCTCGCTCGACTGGAGCAACCCGGTCCTGCAGGGCATCACGCTGGGCGACGTCATGGCCAAGGGCTACGTGCGCCTCAACATGCCCGCACCCGCCGACTGGGCGCCGCATCGCGAGGGTAATTTTCCGACAGCCTCGGGCAAGTGCGAATTCAAGTCGACGATTGCCGGCGGCGGAAACTTCGTGGTGCCGCTGTTCCGACAGGGCTACAACGGCGACCAGGACGCCGCACCAGTCGATCCCCTTCCCCACTACATTCCGCCGAACGAGAACGCGCGCACGGCGCCGGCGCTGGCGACACGATATCCGCTCAGCCTGATCTCCCCGAAAAGCCATGCCTTCCTGAACTCGAATTACGGCAACCTGCCCGCCCAGACCGCGCAGGCCGGCGAGGAACAGGCGGTGCTCCTCAATCCGGGCGACGCGGCACAGCGCGGGATCGTCGCGGGCGCACCCATTCGCGTCTTCAATGATCGCGGCTCGTTTGAGGCCTTTGCGACCGTTTCACCTGACATCATGCCGGGGGTCGTGGTGGCACCGTCCGGCTACTGGCAGCGCTCCAATCGCAAAGGCGCGACAGTTCACGTGCTGACGCCGCCTGCCTTCGCCGACCTCGGCCGGGCCCCGACATTCTCCGACATCCTTGTCCAGGTGAGCGGAGCCTGACGATGACATATGTGGTCACCGACAATTGCCGCGGCTGTCGATACACCGAATGCGTCACCGTCTGCCCCGTGGAGTGCTTCCACGTCGACGACACCATGACCTATATCGATCCGGAGAATTGCATCGACTGCGGCGGCTGTGCGCCGGCCTGCCCTGTCGGCGCGATCGAGCCCGACTATCGCCTGGCGGCCGACAAGAAGTTCTGGATCGACGTCAACCGCAAGCGCGCGACTGAAACTCCCGTCATCAGCGCGCGCCTGCCACCTCTGCCGGGCGCCGACGAACGCAAGGTCGCACTGGGCCGATGACGGGTCCCGCTCAACACCACGTCGCCGTCATCGGCAGCGGACCAAGCGGCTTCTATACGGCCGAAGCATTGTTGCGGTCGGGCGCACCGCTGACCGTCGATATGTTCGAACGGCTTCCCGTGCCCTATGGGCTGGTGCGGTTCGGCGTTGCCCCCGACCATCCAAAACTCAAGCAGGTCGCGACGGCCTTCGACCGCATCGCCGCCATGCCCGGATTTCGCTTCATCGGCGGCGTCACGGTCGGAGACGATCTCACGGTCGACGAATTGCGCAACGCCTATGACGCCGTTGTCCTCGCGACCGGCGCCGAACTGAGCCGGCCCCTGGGTATTCCGGGCGAAGCACTGCCGGGAAGCCACACCGCAGGCGACTTCGTCGCCTGGTACAACGGGCATCCTGCATTTGCCGACCTGCGGTTCGATCTTGACCATGAGGCAGCGATCGTGATCGGTCACGGCAACGTCGCTCTCGACGTTGCGCGCATTCTCGCCAAGACGGCCGACGAGCTGCGCCAGACCGACATTGCGCGCCACGCGCTCGAGATTCTGGCGGAAAGCAGAATTCGCAGGATCTACGTCGTCGGCCGCGGCGGGCCGGCGCAGGCCAAATTCACCGCGAAGGAATTGCGCGACTTTCTAGAACTGGGCGAAGCCGACACGTCGGTCGACGGGCGCGACGTCACGCCCGACGACTTCGAGCCGCAACGCCCCGATGACCCGGAGCTGGTCGAAAAGCTGTCGCTGCTGCGCGCGTTTTCGCAGCCGGCCACGACGAAGCCGCGGCGCTGTGTTTTTCGGTTTGGTCTATCGCCCGTCGCAATCAAGGGACGAGGCCGGGTGGAGACGATCTCGTTCAGGCATCGGTCGGAAACCGCCGAGGACATCGCATGCGGCCTCGTGTTCAGCAGCGTTGGCCGCAAGACGGCCCCTGTCGCCGGTGTTCCCTATGACGCGCATCGCGGCGTTCATGCCAACGTCGACGGACGCGTCGCGATCGGCCGTACGGTGATTGACGGCCTCTATGTCTGTGGATGGAGCAAGCGCGGACCGAATGGCACGATCGGCACCAATCGCGGCTGCGGGATCGCGACCGCAGAGGCCGTCCTGGCCGATCTTGCCGATCGACGTCCGCGCCCGGACACTCCCGATGCACTGCTTGCGCGCCTCGCCGGCCGCGTCACACGCATCGTGAGCTATCCGGATTGGACCGCGATCGACGCGGCCGAGAAACGCCGGGGAGCGCTGCTCGGCAAGCCACGGGAGAAATTCGTCACGATCCCCGACATGCTCGCCGCGATGGATGCGTGACTCCGAGGAGCCGCAGCGGCTCTATTCCTGGTCGACGAGATCGTCCTCGAGGATCGCCATCTGGAACTGGAACGAGCGATCATCGTCCTCGTCATCGACGAAGAGCACGCCGATGAACTCCTCGCCGATATAGACCTCGGCGGAGTCGTCCTTCTTCGGACGCGGCACGACGCGAATCTTGGGATTGCCGAATACGCGCTTCAGATACGCGTCGAGCTTCCTCACTTCTTTGACGTCCACGGCAAGTCTCCAATCGAAATCTGGGTTGGCGGGTTTTAGGACGAGACGCGACGAACCGCCAGCATGAATTCCCGAGAATTTTGGGGACGATCGGGGCGGAAAAAATCCGCCCCGCGCGACATCAGAGTCCCATCGCGTTGATCATCTGATCCATGGTGCGCGACGGCTCGGCGCAGCCGGCCTCGCCGACGATCTTGGCGGGAACGCCGGCGACCGTGACGTTGTGCGGCACCGGCTTCACCACGACCGAGCCCGCGGCGATGCGCGCGCAATGCCCGACCTCGATGTTGCCGAGGATTTTTGCGCCCGCGCCGATCATGACGCCGTGACGGATTTTTGGATGTCGGTCCTCGTTCTCCTTGCCGGTGCCACCGAGCGTGACGCCGTGCAGGATCGAGACGTCGTCCTCGATCACAGCGGTCTCGCCGCAGACGAAGCCGGTGGCGTGGTCGAGGAAGATGCCGCGGCCGATGCGCGCGGCGGGATTGATGTCGGTCTGGAACACCGCCGAGGCGCGGCTCTGGAGATAGAACGCGAAATCCTTGCGGCCCTTCAGCCAGAGCCAGTGCGCGAGGCGATGGGTCTGGATCGCGTGGAAGCCCTTGAAGTAGAGCAAGGGATCGATGAAGCGTGCGGTCGCGGGATCGCGGTCGTAGACGGCAACGAGGTCGGCGCGAAACGCATTGCCGAGATCGGGATCGTCGCGCAGCGCTTCGTCATAGGTCTGGCGCACGAGATCGCCCGAGAGCGCGGAATGATCGAGCCGGTCGGCGAGACGGTGCACCACCGAATCCTCGAGGCGGCTATGATGCAGCACCGTCGAATAGATGAAGGTCGCAAGCTCCGGCTCGCGATGCACGATGTCCTCGGCTTCGCTCCGGATTCGATCCCAGATCGGATCGAGGGATGCGAGCTTTCCTCCCGGATTGACCTGATGCACTGCCATGGGATCTGCTCTTTCGAATTGGCTCGTTTTGACCGGTCTATAGCACAGCTTAGGCGACAAAGTCCTGACGGGCTTGCCTGAGAGTGAACAGTGCCTTGACCTGCAAAAGCCTACCAAAGCATTGAATCACAATACTTTATTCTGACGCCCCAGGCGGCAAGGTTGGCTCAAAGTGGTCAGAGTTTCGCCAAATTCAAGCCGGGCCGCGTCAAACTATTGGTGAATTCCGCCTCAACGGTTATTGCGGGCATGGTCCGTCCGACCGGGGAGAGTCCTTGAGCATCACCACCGACATATTGCGCGCCCGCGCCGCGGGGTCGTTTTGGCTCCGGCTGGCCGCGGTGGCGCTGCCCCTCCTCATGATCGCGCCGGCGTTCTGGAACGGCTATCCCCTGCTCCAATGGGATACTGGCGGCTATCTCGCGCGCTGGTACGAGGGCTATCTCGTCCCCAGCCGCTCCACCGTGTTCGGACTCTATCTGCACTCCGGCGAGAGCTTTGGCTTCTGGATCAACCTCGCCGCCCAGTCGCTGGCGGCGCTGTGGCTGTTGCAGCTGACGCTGCGCGTGCTCGGCCTGATGCAGACGTTCCGCTTCGTCGCGATCAGCCTGCTCCTGATTCTGTCGACCGCCCTGCCCTGGCTTGCCAGCATGCTGCTCACCGACATCTTCGCCGGGCTGTCGGTGCTGTCGCTGTTCCTTCTGATCGTCGGAGCAAGCCGGATTTCGGGCCTGGAAAGACTTTTCCTGTTCGGATTCACCGCCTTTGCCGCCGCGACCCACAGCGCCACGCTCGGCGTGCTGCTCGGGCTCTGCGCCATCGGCTGGCTGGCGCGGCCGTTGCTTGGGCCCCGCCTTCCGCTCGCGGGACTGGCGCAGGCAAGCCTCACGCTCGTCGTGGGCGGCCTGATGCTGGTGTCGGTCAACCATGCGCTGTCGGGCAATTGGGCCTGGACGCCCGGCGGCTATGGCGTCGCCTTCGGCCGCATGATGCAGGACGGCATCGTCGCGCGCTTTCTGGGCGACCACTGCCCGCGTGAAAATTTCAAGCTCTGTCCCTATCGCAACGAGCTGCCGGCGACCGCCGACGAGTTCCTGTGGGGCAAGAGCATGTTCAACACGCTCGGCCGGTTCGAAGGGATGAACGACGAGATGAGCTACATCGTCGTGCATTCGCTCGCCGACTATCCGGCCTGGCAGGCCGGCGCAGCCCTGAGAGCGCTGGGCCAGCAAATGCTGCATGTGGCGACCGGCGAAGGCACCAATGGCTGGATTCCCCACGCCTACGGCATCATCGAGCGCTACATCCCGGCGCAGATTGCGCCGATGCGCGCCGCGCGCCAGCAGCATTGGGGCGTCGACTTCGAATACGTCAACTGGCTGCACGTGCCGGTCGCGCTGCTCTCGATGCTGGCGCTGCTCGGCCTGCTCGCGCACGCACTGGCGAACCGCCGGCTCGACGACCTGACGCTGCTGGGCGCGACCGTGACGCTGGCCCTGCTCGGCAACGCCTTCATCTGCGGCGTGATCTCGGGCCCGCACGACCGCTACGGCGCGCGGATGGTGTGGCTTGCGACCTTCGTGGTGCTGATGGCGCTGTCGCGCCATTTCGGCGACGACGAGCCGGCGGACGACACCTCAGCCGCGGCGTGAGAGGAAATCGAGCACGCCGGTCTTGTAGACCTTGTCGCCGACCGCGCGCATGTGATCGCGGTTCGGAATGTCGAGCACTTCCGAGCCGGCGATGATCGCGCCGAGCGCGCTGGCCGAGCCTGCGACCTCGTCATTGCTGCCGACCGCGATCAGCACGGGCACATCGATCCGCGCGGCTTCGTCCCTGGTCATGAGCTCGCGAGTGCCGCGCAGGCAGGCGGCGAGCGCCCGCCGGTCGGAGCGGGTCTGATCGGCGAAGGCGCGGAAGGTACGCCCCACAGGGTCGGTGACGTCGTCAAGCAAGGCCGCCTCCAGCGCCTTGGCCACGTTCTCGCCGGGCCCGGTGCCCTCGATCAGGCCGCCGATGCCGATGCCGCCGAGGATCGCCGAACGCAGCCGCTGCGGCTCGTTGAGCCCGAGCCAGGCCGTCATCCGCCCACCCATCGAGTAGCCCATGATGTCGGCCTGCGGGATGGCGAGATGATCCATCAGCGCGAGCACGTCGCCGGCCATGGTCGGTATCGAATATTGCGCGGGTTCGTAGAGCTTAGCGCTTTCGCCATGGCCGCGATTGTCGAGCGCGATCACGCGGCGGCCGTTCTTGCGCAGCTCGGAGACCCAGGTCGGATAGACCCAATTCACGTTCTTGCTCGAGGCAAAGCCGTGCAGCAGGAAGATCGGATCGCCCTCGCCTTCGTCGAGATAGGCAATTTCGACTGCGCCGTTGTGGAAGCTCGGCATCGCATATTCCGCGTCTTGTGGGGGATAAGATTGATCTTAGGCCTTGAGGGCCGTGCTCGCTAGAGCTGTCTCCGCGGCGGCCTGCGCCTGGCGCAACCTCCGCGCCCGCCTGCGATCGCACCAGGCCTGGGTCAGACGCTCCGTCGTCGCCTTGATCGAGGACAACAGCCCAAACAACGTCATTGCCGCGCCGAACAGCCAGAGTGCGAGATCGAACGCGCCGCCGGCGAGCAGCAGTGCGCCGCGGCCGAGCAGCTTCATGATCGCGCGCGTCTTGCCGCCTTGCGCTTCCGCAAGGCGCGCCGCGCGCGCCACATCCTTCGGGCCTTCGGCGATGCGCAAGCTGTCCATGGCGCCGCGCGCGCCGGTCTTTTCGGCAACGCGCGTGACGTCCTTGCCGAGCCGGACCAGCGCCCCGGCCTTCTCGGCGCGGAACGCGGCCTTGATCGCGCTCACGGTCTCGCCCGGTCGCAGCACCGAGCCGGAAGCGACAGCGTTTTGGAGCATCGGCGTGTCGACGACTTCGCGCGCGGACCGGCCGGCCCATGCGGCGAGCCCTTCGCCGAGCCGCCTCACCTTGCGGGCATCCTTGACCAGCGTCAGCCCGGCGCGCACCGGCGCCACTCCGCCGACAGACACGTAGGTCGCGGCCGTCACGGCAAGGCCCGCGGCGGCGAGCCCGAGCACGAGACGATCGGTCTCCTCGCCCATGGCGAGGTGCTTGCCCTCGCGCACGACGTCCCTGATGTCGCCGATCACGAGGAGATCGCCGGCCACCGTCCCCGACAGGCTCGCGACATCGTCGGCGCTGCCGGTGACGAGGCCGGTTGCAAACCGTTTTGCGAAATGCGTGGTGGAACTCTCGTCCCTGACTGCGTCGCTCACCCGGTTCAGGACGTCGTCGGAGAGCGCGATGTTGCGGTCCCGCGCCAGCTCGACGAAGCTATTGGCAAGATCGGCGTCGCCGGCTGCGAGCGCGGCTTCGATGTTGTCCTGCACCAGGCGGTCGTTCTGCCGCAGAAGCTCGTTGAGCTTGAGTTCGGACAGCACGGCCGGATCGTCCTGGGCGGCCAGAATCGCGCCGGCCTCGCGGGCATGCGGCGCCACCTGCGCGAGCATGAAGCCGCACGCCGCGATGCCGGTCAAAGCAGTGCTGATTCGTAGCCACCTCATGCGCACAGCCTGATCGCTCGCCTGATCGTTCGTCTTTCGTCGGAATTGTGCCCGTCCACAGAAATAGTATGCCAGATTTGCGACACAACGTCCCCGACGAAAGAAGGGCTTCTCCGGGGCGACAAGATTGTGTCGAATTTGCATGAGCAAATGAGCATGGGGTAGTTGCGAACATTCGGTTCCGCTGGACTAGCAATCATCTGCACCCCCCAGTATGGTCCGCCGCGTTCAAAGACGCTGCGTCACCAGTGATTGTGTCCGCGACCGTTGCCACTCCAGGATGAACTACGATGTCCGACCATGTCGTCCCGCACTTCCATAACGATGCCGGCGTCCCCGTCATCGAGATCGGCTCGCAAGAGTTCATGTGCGTGGGCGCCAACCCTCCGTTCGATCATCCGCACGTCTTCCTCGACCTCGGCAACGACAACGAGATCATCTGCCCGTATTGCTCGACGCTGTACCGCCTCGCGACCGACCTGAAGGCCGGCGAGGCCCGCCCGCCGGAATGCGTCCTGAAGGACAGGGTGGCCTGACCGGTCTCATCGGTCAGGGTGGCCCTTTCCCGAACAATTGTCATTGCCGGAGCCGGAATCGGAGGATTGACCGCAGCGCTTGCGCTCGCGGCCAGGGGCTTCCGCGTTGTCGTGCTGGAAAAGACCGAGCGGCTCGAAGAAGTCGGCGCCGGCCTGCAGCTCTCACCCAATGCGAGCCGCGTGCTGGTCGAACTCGGCCTTGAGGATCGCCTGAAGCCGCGCGCCGTGACCCCGGAGGCGGTCTGCATCATGAGCGCGCGCGCCGGCGGCGAATTGCTGCGCATGCCGCTTGGCGCAGTTGCCTCGGCGCGCGCCGGCGCCCCCTATTGGGTGGTGCACCGTGCCGATCTGCAATCGGCCCTCGCCGGAGCGGTCTCCGAGCATCCGGATATCGAGCTGAAGCTGGGCGCGACCTTCGAGGACGTGGCGCCCCACGCCAAGGGACTGACCATCGTCCATCGCAGCGGCACGATCCGCCGCAGCGATCTGGCGAGCGCGCTGATCGGGGCCGACGGCGTCTGGTCGACGGTGCGCAAGCAGCTGTTTCCCGAGGTCCAGCCGCGCTTCTCCGGGCTGATCGCCTGGCGCGGCACCTTCGAGGCGACGCAGCTCCCCAGGGAGTACACCGCGCGCCGGGTTCAGCTTTGGATGGGCCCGAATGCCCACCTCGTCGCCTATCCGATCGCCGGCGGACGTCAGATCAACGTGGTCGCCGTGCTGCCGGGAACGTGGAACAGGCCGGGCTGGAGCACGCCCGGCGATCCGCTCGAGGTGATGGATGCCTTCGCCGGGTCACGCTGGCCGTCGTCTGCGCGGATGATGCTCGGCGCGGTCGATAGCTGGCGCAAATGGGCGCTGTTCGGCGTGCCCGAGGGCTGCGGCTGGAGCAAAGGCCCGATTGCGCTGCTCGGCGACGCCGTGCACGCGATGCTGCCGTTCGCGGCCCAGGGCGCCGGCATGGCGATCGAGGATGCCGCCGTGCTCGCCCGGCATTTGACTGGCGATACCACCGAGAGCGCGGCCGGCGTCGCCGCGGCGCTGAAGAGTTACGGGCGGGCGCGCCAGGCCCGCGTCCAGAAGGTGCAACGGACCGCGCGGCAGCAGGGCCGGATCTATCATTTCACCGGCCCGCTCGCGATCGCGCGCGATCTTGCGATCCGCGCGCTCGGGCCGGAGCGCATGCTGGCGCGTCAGGACTGGATCTACGGCTGGCGTCCCTGAGGACGGCGCGCGCCGCCGCGTCTCAGCGAACCGCGCTATTGCGGTTCGGAGCGGGCTTGATGACGGGCCGCTGCGGACCAGACGGGGTCGGCGTGGCGTCCGGCGGCGTTTCCCGGCACTTGCTGCGTTGCCAGGCCTCCTCCGCAAAATGCGACTGGCCGCGCACGGCGATGTAGTCGTTGCGATAGGCGAGCTCGGACACGACCGCGCCGCCGGCGCCGGTCTCCGCCTTGTTCATCAGCCCCTGCAATTCGGCGGCACGACGCGCGAGCGATTTCCGCTCGGTCTCGAGCTGCTTGCAATCATACAATTCGTACTTGCCGGGGTCGGCGAAGGCCGGAGAGACCGTGTCGCTCATGCCGGCGCAGCCGGCCAGCGCGAGGCCGGCCGCGAGCAGCGCGGCGAGCGCGACGCAGGCGCGCAGGCGATTTGGGAGCGAAGCAGACATGCCGGATGAATAGTCCCCTTGGATTGAGAATGCCTAAAGCAACAACAGATGTCCGGATTGAGGCTTTGCCTTGCGCGGCCACCTCGCTTAAGGAAGAACCACCCACCCGGCCATGCGATACGCCAATTCCAGACGGCCGGACAGGGACTTAAGTGTTTGATCTCGTTGGATCAAGCGGGCATGGCGGAATTGGTAGACGCAAGGGACTTAAAATCCCTCGGTGCGCAAGCGCTGTGCCGGTTCGACCCCGGCTGCCCGCACCACCGGTTATCGTGGTCGTTTCGCGACAACGCACATGACCACTATTTCGTCGCAACGCGGCCGCGGCTGGTCCGCCGCAGGACAGCCGCCTCTACCGCGACTGCGCGCCCGCCGGAGAGGCGCAGCCACCAGCCCTGACTTTCGGCAGCATCGAACCGACTCGCATTGTAGCCAAACGTCGAACGTCGGGAAGATCAGCCGCTAATCGGATTCCAGTGCAGTCCAGCACTGTCACCGTAAATTCCGGTCCCTCAGTCGGAGCCTGCCCCCGCCGCTTACCCTCCGTTCCCTGTCCCGTCAGGCCGTGATCGGGTGACTGGCTCCTACAGCAACGAGCTTCTCGGTCATTCCGTGCGAATGGTTTGGGAAAAGGTATTGACAAACGGCAACCTCAACTAGAATCATCCTCCCACTGTATTTTTTACTTCTATGACGTTCAAGTTGCGGGCTTTGTCGCCGATTTGAACGAGTGCTTTTTCATTGGAGAATTCTCATGCTCATCGCCCACAGGGGTCGCCTCCTCGGAGCGACCATTCTTTCGCTCATTTCGCTCACCTGTTTGGCTACCGCTCAATCCTCGCTCTCTGAAGACCAGCGGAAGTCGCTTGCGGACGTTTACCGGCTCGATCCCGCGCGTGCGGCCAAAAGCCAAGCCGCGCAGAAGGAGCTTGATTTCCTTCTAGAAGCCCAGACCAAGCGCTCCGCGCTACCGGGGTCAACGCCCGAAGCCTACAAGCAGTACCTCCAGAACGATCCGGGCATAAAGGCGATGAAGTCTCAGGCTCCCGAACTGGGGACCCTGCTCCTCTGGAATCTGCATTCCCTGGACATGACCGCGATTGACCACACCCTGCTGGCGAGCCCAGACCAAAACGGGCATGAGCAGTTTGGCCCGCACAGAACCAGCCGCGTCTTGGCAATGGTCCACCTTGCCATGTTCGAGGCGGTCAATGCCGTGGACGACAAATACGAGAGCTACCACGACTTGCAGGACAAGATCGTTGCGGCGCTCAAGAAAACCTATCCGGACATTACTCGCGCGAAGCTCACATCGACGTCCGTCCATGTCGACACGGCGATCACCCAAGCAGCCCATGACGTGTTGGTCGCCCTGTACCCGCGCAAGGCCGATTTTGTTGACCTTGCCCAATCTCTCTCCTTCCAGAGCTTCGGCATTGGCACGGATCCCACCAAGTTCGACGCGACGCACAAACTTGGCTACGACCTGGGAAAGGCAGCAGCCAAGGCGGTTCTTGACGATCGCGGGTATGACGAGGCCGCTACCCAGAAGACGAAGGTCTCGACCTTCAGCGATGGATCGTCTGAACCAGAGCCAAACGCCAGCCAATTCCCAGCAGGTGACGCGACCCGCTGGCAGCCCGAGCCTTTCCATCCGCTCAATGGCTTGGCCCTGGGCGGCAACTGGATGCACGTGAAGCCGTTCGTGATGCGCGCGGCGGATTCTTTCCGACCAAGCAGGGAGCCGAGCAAGACCTCCGCCCAGTTCATCAATGCCTACAAAGACGTGAAGAAGTTCGGTGGAGACTCTCGCCCGAACCTAGTGGCGCCCCGCTACACCACTCCGACAACGCGCAACAACGACCAGACGGTGATCGGCAATTTTTGGGCCTATGATGCCACCGCTCTGCTTTGCGCCCCACCCCGGCTTTACAACGAGGTCACAACCTCCATTGCCCTGCACGAAAAGCCAGTCAGGAAGGTCGCCGACATGGCAAGGCTGCTCGCACTTGTGAACGTCGCAATGGCCGACGCCGGCATTTCCGCCTGGGACGCCAAGTTTGCCTTCAGGCTTGCTCGCCCGGTCACCTACATCCGAGCAGTTGCAGCAGACAGCAGCCCGGAAGGTATCGTCGACCAACACTGGACTCCCCTCGGTGCACCGGTCTCAAACGGCGCTACGGATGGCCGCAACCTGACCCCACCGTTTCCCGCTTTCCCTTCTGGTCACGCGGTGTTTGGTGGAGCACTGTTCCAGGCCTTGCGTGCTTACTGGGCCACGAACGGCAGCAATGAGCGGTTTGAATTTATTTCCGACGAATACAACGGCCGCAATTTTGGTCCGGGAGACACAACTCCGCGACCGCTGATCAAGAAGACGTTCAAATCGTTTGCCGAAGCAGAGAAGGAGAACGGTCGGAGCCGCATCTACCTAGGCATTCACTGGCAGTTTGATGCTGATGTCGGCATCGCGATGGGCAACCAGATTGCTACGCACGTTTACAATAATGCATTCCAACCGAAGCAGGTTTTGGCATCGGCAAAGTAGTAGAGGTGTCCGAACGGTGTTGCGCGTGAGTACTGGTGTGCTCCTGCGCAGCGGTGCGCAAGCGCTGTGCCGGTTCGACCCCGGCTGCCCGCACCACGAGATCTGACGGCGCAGACCGGCGCGGCAGCAGGATCCAGAAGCAGACGAGCGCAGTTGCGAGTTGGCCGAAGCCGCCCATGAAGGCATTGCCGGAGATCGAGGCCAACGTCGGTGCGACGATGGCGACCGTCAGCACGGCCGCGAGCGCGGCTGCGGGAAGGTCGACGACGAGGACGGCGGCATAGAGCGCCAGCTCGAAGAAGGCATACTCCTTCAGCCGGGGCGCGCAGAGATAGAGCGCGTACATCGCGAGCACGGTGATACGCTTCGCCATACCCGGATGATCGATCAGCCAGCGGTCGAGCATCGCCAGTGGGGAGCCCTTCGCGGACGGGTTCTCGGCGCGGACCATGCGCCACACCGATACGGCGAGCGGCGCGAGCACGAATGTGACGGCGGCGAACGCATAGAGCACGGCGACGACCGGCTTGCTGCCGGCGAGCGCGAAATGGTCGGCGAGCGTGAGCGCCAGGAACAGCAGCGACGGATTGACCTCGTTCCCCGGCGCATGCTGACCGGGGATCTGGCCCGAGATCGCGCTGAGCCAGCTCGGAAACAGGCTTGCGTAAAGCGTCGCCGAGATCAGGATCGGCAGGGCGAACATGGCGGCCGCCACCGCGATCAGGATCAGCTTGCGATGCCGCTTCTGCGGCAGGAAATAGAGCGCGGCAAGGACCGGGAAGAACACCAGCTTGAACGAGGTGACGAGGCCGAGCACGGCTGCGCCTGCAAGCAACGGCAGGAACGCGCCCTCTCCTTCGGACCGCGCCGAGCGCAACAGCAGCGCCAGCGCTGTCGCCGTGAGCAGACCACTCAGCACGGCAAAATTGCCGGTCGCCATGATCCATTCGAAGCCGAGGAAACCGCCGAACGCGAAAACCACTCTGAGCGCGATGTCATGCGGGCCCGGACGGCCGTTGCCGAGGCCGGGCAGCAGAAGCGCACAGAGCACGGCGAGGACGAGATAGATGCTCCTGTAATGCCCAACGAGAAACCCGCCCGCGCAGAGCGGCCGGAAGGCGTCCAGCGTGACCGGCAGGTAGGGATAGGAGAGCTCTGTGTCCCTCAGGTTCTTGACGAAATAGGGATCGAGGCCCACGAGATGGGCGTCCACCGCCGCGCAGTTCACGTGCGCGTCCCAGCCGAAATTTTTAGTGGCGCCGAGATCGATCGCAAGGCCCACGGCGACGAGAAGCGCCACGGCCGCGATGAAGCGGGTCAGCCAGACCGTTTCCAGCGCATCGGCCGCGCGCGGCCCTGCCCCCGCCTCAGTGGAAGAGGCTGCGACGCGACCGGTCATGGACGCGAGCCCTCCTGCGCGAGCCGCTTCGGCACTGCGCGAAAGTCCAGCAGCAGGATCCAGAAGCAGAGAATCGCGACCGCGATCTGGCCAAAGCTGTCGACGAACGCATTCCCCGTGATCGAGGCCAGCGTTGGAATGGCGATGGCGACGGTCAGCATGGCCGCGAGCATTGCCGCCGGAAGGTCGACGATGAGGACGGCGGCGTAGAGCGCCAGCTCGAAGAAGGCGTATTCCTTGAGCCGCGGCGAGCAGAGATAGAAGGCGTACATTGCGAGCACGGTGACGCGCATGGCCGCATGCGGATGATCCATCAGCCAGCGATCGAGCCGCGTCAGGAACGATTCGTCTCCAGCCTTCCCGATCGCGCGCAATAGCGACACGGCAAACGGTGCCAGCAGGAGTGCGAGGGCAGCAAGCCCATAGGTCGCGAACACGACCGGCTGGCTGTCGGCGAGCCCGACCTTGTCCATCACGCTCCGCGCCAGCAGGAGCAGCGACGGGTTGGTTTCCTCGAGATAGACCGAGTGCTGGTTGGGAATCTGTCCCTTGATCGCAAGCAGCCAGCTCGAAAACAGGTCCGGATAAAACAGCATCGAGATCAGAATCGGCAATGCAAAGCTGAAGCCCGCGACCGCAATCAGAATGATTTTCCGGCGGCGCGGCAGCGGCAGGAAATAGAGCGCCGCAAGCACGGGACAGAACACCAGCTTGAACGACATGACGAGACCGAGCAGTGCAGCACCCGCGAGGCGCGCGACGAAGCCCTGATCATCGCGCACGTCAGGCGCACCGGGACGAAGCAGCAGCGCCAGCGCGACCGCGGTGAGCACGCCGCTCAGAACCGCAAAATTCCCGGAGGCTGCCACCCATTCGAAGCCGACGAACGCACCGAGCGCACAGAGAACCCTGAGCGCAACGTCGCGCGGGCTCGCGCGCGTTCCGCGCAGGCCCGGCAGCAGCAGGCCGCAGAGCACGGCGAGGACGAGATAGACGCTCCTGTAGTGACCGACGAGAAAACCGCGCGCGCAGAACGGACGGAAGGCGTCCAGCGTCACCGGCAGATAGGGATAGGAGAGCCTGGTGCCCTTCAGGTTCCGGACGAAATAGGGATCGAGCCCTTCGACATGGGCATCGACCGCCGCGCAATTCACGCGGACATCCCAGCCGTATTTCACATCGAGCGTGGTGTCGTTGGCGAGATTGCCGAGCACAAGAAGCGCGACCAGCGCGATCAGGCAGGCAAGCCAGGTCGCGTGCGGCGGCGCGCCGAGATCCGCCGACGGTCCGAACCATCGTGCTGCACCGGAGACATCAGACACCTTCGGAGACCTTGCCTGTCCTGTTTGGCTTGGCGCAGCCGACGCCGCGCCTCATGAGCGAGCTGCCACAATGAAGAGGATGCGTTTCCGATTCATCCTGCCCGTCGAACAGGCTCCGCCGGACGCCCAGCTTTAGGCCGGCATGGTGAATCCCTGGTTTCCACGGCGAGGCCGGACGGCCAGCGCGATCGCCGTTTGGCGGCGCTATCTCGCCGAACGGGCGGCCAACCAGGCGTCAAGCGCTTCGCGGGTGTCGGATGTCGCCGCCATGCGCGCAAACTGCTCACCCTCGATGGCGAGGCCCTCGGCGATCGACGTATTCAGGCCTCGCGTGACGGCCGTGATGACCCGGGCGACCGCAAGGCGCGAATGCCGCGTGATGCGGTCCGCCATTTCGAAGGCGGTCTCGAGAAGCAGGTGATGCGGCACGATGCGGTTGACCAATCCCATCTCGTAGGCGCGTTGCGGCGGAAACGGATCGCCCGTCAGCAGGTACTCCAGCGCGGTCTTCCGGCCCGCGAGCCGTGGCAGGCGCTGCGTGCCGCCGAATGTCGGCGTGATGCCGATGTTGATCTCGGGCTTGGCGAACATCGCTCGGTCGCTGGCGACGGCGAGATGCACCGCTTCGGTGATCTCGCAGCCGCCACCGAAAGCGAGGCCGTTGACGGCGGCGATGATCGGCTTTGGAAACGCTTCCATGCGCGCGGTCATCCCCTGCCCGCGCCGGACGAACGCCTTCACCGCCGCATCCGGCCCGTCCTTGATGCTCTCGGAGAATTCTGCGATGTCGGCCCCTGCGGAGAAGGCGCGCTCGCCCGCCCCCGTCAGCACGACGGCACGAATTCCCGCGTCGTCCTCGATGCGGTCGAGGATCGCCATCAGCCGATCGATCAGCGCGTAGCTCAGCGCATTGAGCTTGTTCGGGCGGTTCAGGGTGACGAGCGCGATGGCGCCCCGGGTTTCCGACAGAATCAATTCGGACATGTGGGAGGCTCCTTCTAGATCGAACAAGCCGCCGCGGCGGCGCCGGCAATCAGCCACAACGGCGCCGTTGTGTATACTCACTAGACAGTATACTTTGACCGCCATGCCCAGGGACGGTGACAAGACGCGGGAGCAGATCGTCGTTGCAGCGACCCGGCTGTTCTATGGCCAGGGCATCAAGGCGGTGAGCATGGATGCGGTCGCCGAGAAGGCCGGCGTCACCAAGAAGACGCTCTATTATCACTTCACCAGCAAGGACGAGCTCGTCGCCGCCACCATCGCGGCCCGGGACCAGCCGACGCTGGACCTCTACAGGCGCTGGTTCGCGGAAACCGCCGGAAGCGCGGCGGACAAGGTTCGCGGCCTCTTCATCAAGCTCGGCAGATCAGTGGATACGCCGCGATGGCGCGGCTGCGGCTTCCTGCGCACCATTGCCGAACTCGCCAACACGCCTGCCCACCCGGCGGTGAAGGCCGGCGCGGCGCACAAGAAGCGTTTCGAGGCCTGGCTCGAGACGGAATTGCGCAGCGAGGACATCCCCGGCGCCGCGGCCCTGGCGCGCCAGATCGTGATCCTGCTCGACGGCGCGACGACCGTGATGCTGATCCACCGCGACCTCGATTACGTGGAGGCAGCGGGACAGATGGCGCGGAGCCTCGTGGAGGGCGCGCAACGCTGATTGCCTGGGCAGATGCGATGGCTGGCGCCTGCTCACCATTTGTTGTCCACCTGCCTACCACCCATCCCGAAACATGGGTTGTGCAGCGCAGCATTCCCGATACAACCACCTCTGAAATCAGAGGTAAGCTTCCTTGTCCGACGTCAATGCCGACAGTTGGGTGTCCTCGGGACACCGTCCGATGGGTTTTCCCGAATTCGTCATCGTGATCGCGTCCATCATGGCGCTGAATCCGCTTGCGATGGACATGATGCTGCCGGCGCTGCCCAACATCGGGGCGGCCTTCCATATTCCCGTCGCCAACCATCTGCAGCTCGTGCTGTCGACCTTCCTGATCGGCTTTGGCGTCGGCCAGTTCGTCATGGGGCCGTTGTCCGACCGTTTCGGCCGGCGGCCGGTGCTGCTCGGCGGCATGGCCGTCTATGCGGTGGCGAGCGTGCTGGCGGTCGCCGCGCCCTCCTTCGAGACGCTGCTGCTGGCCCGCGCGCTGCAAGGGCTCGGCACCTCGGCGACGCGCGTGATCGCGACCTCGATCGTGCGCGACTGCTATGTCGGCCGCCGCATGGCGAGCGTGATGTCGCTCGCCATGATGGTGTTCATCGCCGTGCCCGTGATCGCGCCGTCATTCGGACAGGCGGTGCTGCTGGTGACCGAGTGGCGCGGCATCTTCGTCGTGCTGATGCTCTACGGATTGCTGGCGCTGGCCTGGAGCGTGCTGCGGCTGCCGGAAACCCTGCCCGCCTCCGAGCGCAGGTCGCTCGCACCAAGCGAAGTGCTCGCCGCGTTCCGCCAGACCGTCACCAACCGCCAGACCATCGGCTACGCGACCGCCGCGGGCAGCGTCATCGGCGCGCTGTTCGCCTTCGTCTTCTCGGCCCAGCAGGTCTTCACCGGCATCTATCACCTCGGCCACTATTTCCCCCTCGCCTTCGCCGCGATTGCGGCCGGCACCGCGATTGCCGCCTTCCTCAACGCGCGGCTCGTCGGCAGCCTCGGAATGCGCGTGATCTCGCACGGCGCCCTGACGCTCTATGCGGCGGTCTCGGGCGTGATGCTGCTCGCGGTGAGCCTCGATGCATTGCCGCTGTGGCTGTTCATGGCGCTGTCGGCGCTGATGATGTTCTCGTTCGGCATGATGGTCGCCAACTTCACGGCGCTCGCGATGGAGCCGCAGGGCCATATCGCCGGCACCGCGTCCTCGCTCTACGGCTCGATCACGACCTTGATCGGCATCGTCGTCGGAATGGTCATCGGCCAGAGTTTTGACGGCACGCTGCTGCCGTTCTCGACCGGCTTCTTCCTGTCGACGCTGTTTTCGCTCGCGATCGTGCTGATCGTCGAGAAGGGACGGCTGTTCAGGCCGCATCGCAGGAGCGCAGCCGGTCAGGACCAGGGCGCCTGAGCCGCGCGCCGCGCGGCGTTTGCAAGCAAAGGAGTGGAAAAGGGACGGATGTTTCACCGGCCAACGGCGCGCGGAACTTCCCCGCGCGCTCGATGTTGTCCTGCAGCAATCAAAAAGGTCGGCTCAATGGAACTTGAACGCAACGAAGACCACGACACCTCTGAACGAACGAAAGCCGAGCGTTCGGGGTCGGGCACCGAGCAGGCCGTTTTCACCCCGCCCTTCGCGAGCGAAGGACTCGAGCAGGTGCGCGACAGTCACTGCTGAGCGCGCACTCTAGTCCGCCCCGCGCCTGCTGGCACTGAAATCATCGGCAGCGCTCTCCGGGTTCGTGCCGCCCTTACGCGGCGGCACCATCAGCACGACCACTTCGCGCCTGACGCCGGGCTTGCCCCACAGCGTGGCCTGCACGGTGAACTCACGCCTGACGAAGTCCCCGGCACGCGCGGACACCCCGTCCATCCAGTCGCCGCAATTGGCTTGGTCACGGAAACAGAGCGCGGCCCAGCCGCGGTCCAGCGTCGTCTTGTGCGGCAGACCCCAGGTGTATTGATACGCGAAGGGCCGCGCGTAGTACGGGTGGTCCGGGCTGTAGAACGCCGTCGCGAAGGCCAGCGAATCGTCGCCACTGACGGCGCTGAGCGGCTCGCCGGTCAATTCACGCCATTGACGCGTCAGCTCGTTCGCTGCCTGCGCGTACAAGTTCCGGTCCTCTTCGTAGCCATGGGTGTTGCGGTAGACGGCGTGGATCGGCGCAGCGACCAGTACGGCGGTGAGCGCGACACCGGCCGTCGTGAGCGTAAGGTTGACGGTGTAGAACCGCTCAATCGGATAACGCGTGCCGCAGACCACGAGCACGGCAAACAGGAACAGCCCCTGCAGCGCCCACAGTGACGGCAGATCCGTCCTCATCGCCAGCGATGTCAGCACCGGAAGCACGATCGTGCCGATCGCGACGTAGAAGAGAAGGCGCAAGCCCAGGCTCATCGCGGCGAAGTCGGCCGGAAATTGTCTCAGCCGCCTGCCCGCGATGAACACCCAGAGCACCGCCGACACGCTCATGGCCGCCGCCAGCCCCAGCAGGAAATCCACGTTGTCGGCGAGCGAAATCACGGCATCGCGATTGGCGTGGGTCATCGCATAGGTGAAAGTCGAGGCGCCGGTCGTTGCGAGCCAGTAGATGTGCGGCGACAGGACAGCGAGCCCGGAGACGATCGATATCCAGGGCGAGGCGGAGGTGAAGTAAGCGCGTCGCGCTGGATGAGCCAGAGCTGCGAATGCAAAGCTCGTGACGAGGAAGATGGAATAATATTTGCCGACCATCGCCAGTGCCGTCGTGCACCCTGCGGCAACGGCCCAGAGCACCGTGCGGGTCTCGAACGCACGCAGGAAACACCAGGTCGCCAGCGGCCAAGTCGCGAGCAGCACCGAATTGGCGTTGAAGCGCTGGGCGTGGAATTGATAGGCCGGTGTCAGCATCAGCAGCAGCAGCACCAGGATGCGCTTGTGCCCGGTCACGAACTGCCGCGAGACGAGGTCGACGAAAAACAGCGCAAGCCCCGCATTCGCCATCGCCATCAGTTGCAGCGACCAGTCGCTCGGCGGAAAGACGGAAGTCCAGGCCGCGGCCACCCAGCCCATCAGCGGCGGATGCTTGTGATAGCCCCACGCGAAATTCCGCCCCAGCGTCCAGGCTTCGAGCGTGTCGGGATGCAGGCCGCCGCCGGCATAGGCGATGACCAGATAGAGCGTCCAGATCGCGACGAAACAGACCAAAAGAAGCGGCACGGCCCAGCCCGTCTCGACGGCGTCGAGCCAGCGCAGGAAAGGCCGGCGCCACGGTGCAGGCGAGCGATCCGACCGTTCGGCCATCGCCTGGAATGCAAAATCGATTGGCACGTGAACCAAATGGAGGGAAGGAAAGTGATGCGCGAAGACGGCACATTTATTTCAGGATAGAAACAAATAGCAACAACTAGAAATTGGAAGAGTTAAAATTTCCCGCCGTTTCAGCCGAACCGGGACCGCAAACGACGACGGCGCCGCTGGTGGCAGCGGCGCCGTGTCCTGATCGAGACGAAAGGGCAGGAGGCGCCCTTCCCTTACTCCGTCTTGTCGATGTTCCAGAAGATCGGCGTGGCCGGGCCGTCGAGCACGCCGGTGAGCGACTTCCGCCACGCGCTCGGCGCCAGATACTGGCCGAGCGGGATGTAGATCACCTGGTCATAGGCTTCCTTCTGGATCTCCGCCGCGATCTTCTTCTGATCGTCGAGCGAAGCGGCACGGACGAAGGCGTCCTTGAGCTGCTCGATCTTGGGATCTTCCGCCCAGCCGAACCAGCCCTTCTTGCCCTGGCCGCCGATCGAGAGATTGGCGATCGGGTTGGAGACGTCGGCGCTGACCCAATTGGTGAAGAACATGTTCCAGCCGCCCTCCTTCGGAGGCTTCTGGCTGGCGCGGCGGCTCACCACCGTCTGCCAGTCGGTCGCCTGCGCGTCGACTTTGAAGCCGGCCTCGCGGAGCAACTGGACCGCGACCGTCGGCTGCGCCTTCAGCGTCACGACGTCGCCGGGCACCATGACCACGACGGGCGTGCCGTCATAGCCGGATTCGGCGAGCTGCTTCTTGGCTTCCGCCATGCCGTTGCCCTTGACCAGCGATTCGGAGCCGACGTCGGTCGCGAATGGCGTGTCGCAGATGAAGAAGGCGCCGCAGATCTTGTAGTATTTGGGATTGCCGACGAGAGCGTCGAGCACGTCCTTCTGGTTCATCGCCAGCAGCGCCGCGCGACGGATCTTCGGATTGTCGAAGGGCGGATAGAGGAAGTTCATGCGGCCGAGCGTCTGGTAGCCGAACTTGTTCAGCACTTCGACCTTGAGGTCCGAATTGCCTTCAAGAACCGGCAGCAGGTCCCACGGCGGCACTTCCATGAAGTCGATGTCGCCCGATTGCAGCGCGTTCACAGCGGTCTGCGCGTCCGGCATGGTGATCCATTCGACGCGGTCGACCTTCACCACCTTGCCACCGGCGGTCCAGCTCGCCGGCTCCTTGCGCGGCACGTAATCGGCGTTCTTGACGTAGACCGCCTTCACGCCGGGCTGGAATTCGCCCTGCACGAACTTGAAGGGGCCGGAGCCGATCTGTTCGGGAATCTGCTTGTCCGGCGGCGTCTCGGCGAGACGCTTCGGCATCATGAAGGCCACCCGCGAGGACGGCTTGCCGATCGACTCGAGCACGAGGCCGTAGGGCTCCTTGAGCTTCAGCGTAATGGTCTTGGCATCGGTTGCTTCCAGGCTCGCGGTGAAGTCCCAGAGCTTCTGGCCCATGCCGTCGACCGCAGCCCAGCGTTTCAGCGAGGCGACGCAATCTTCCGCCGTCACCGGCGCGCCGTCATGCCACTTCAGGCCGTCGCGCAGCGTGAAGGTGTAGGTGAGCTTGTCGTCGGAGATCTTCCAGTCCGCCATCTGCGGCTGGATCTTGAAATTCGAATCCGTCGCGATCAGCGTGTCGTAGACCATGTAGCCATGGTCGCGCGCGATGTAGGCGGTCGTGAAGATCGGATCGATGATGCGGAGGTCGGAATGCATCACCGCCGTGATGGTCTTGCCGGCCGCAAGCGCTGGCGAAGCCAGCGCCGTCGAAAGCGCGACGACCGACAGCGCAAGTTTGGAGGTGAACGCGCGATACCCCCGGCGCATCAAGTGGAACATGGAAAGTTTCTCCTGACGTGAAACTGTTCAAAGGCAGGTTATTGGTTGAGCATTCGGATCGTTCTTTGGGCGAACTAACCTCATGCAATGCCTTTATCTTTTCGAGACTTGCAGACAGCCTTCAGCGCGTCAATCCGGTTTCGCTGCAAGCCATGGCGGCGCACGCACGGGCTCCACAAGCTTCGGTTTGGCTCTACAACTCTGTTCGCTCATCCCTCCCGCGCTGATGCAATGCGCGTTCCATCTTTGAAGTGAGAGATCCCGATGAATCCAGCCAATCTTCCCTTCGATTCCGAAGCCATGCTCCAGGGCCTGCGCGGCTGGGTGGAATGCGAAAGCCCGACGTGGGATGCGAATGCCGTGAACCGCATGCTCGATATCGCAGCGCGGGATATGGCGATCATGGGTGCGACCATCGAGCGCATCGCCGGCCGGCAGGGCTTTGGCGGCGTGATCCGCGCGCGCTTCCCGCATCCCAGGCAGGGCGAGCCGGGCATCCTGATCGCCGGGCACATGGATACCGTCCATCCCGTCGGCACCATCGAGAAGCTGAAGTGGCGGCGCGAGGGCGCCAGGTGCTACGGCCCCGGCATCTACGACATGAAGGGCGGCAATTACCTTTCGCTGGAGGCGATCCGGCAGCTGATGCGCGCCTCCTTCACAACCCCGCTGCCGGTCACCGTGCTGTTCACGCCTGACGAGGAAGTCGGCACGCCCTCGACTCGCGACATCATTGAGGCCGAGGCTGCGCGCAACAAATACGTGCTGGTGCCGGAGCCCGGCCGCGCCGACAACGGCGTGACCACCGGTCGCTATGCGATCGCGCGCTTCAATCTGGAAGCCACCGGCCGGCCGAGCCATGCCGGCGCAACACTGTCGGCCGGACGCTCGGCGATCCGCGAGATGGCGCGGCAGATCCTCGCCATCGACGCGATGACGACCGACGACTGCACCTTCTCGGTCGGCGTCGTGCATGGCGGACAATGGGTCAACTGCGTCGCCACGACCTGCACCGGCGAAGCGCTCTCGATGGCCAAGCGCCAGGCCGATCTCGACCGCGGCGTCGAGAAGATGCTGGCGTTGGCAGGTACAACCAATGATGTCACCTTCAAGGTGACGCGCGGCGTGACGCGGCCGGTGTGGGAACCCGATGCCGGCACCATGGCGCTCTACGAGAAGGCGCGCGGTATCGCCAAGGCGCTCGGCGCCGAATTGCCGCATGCGAGCGCCGGCGGCGGCTCCGACGGCAACTTCACCGGCGCGATGGGGATCCCCACGCTCGACGGCCTGGGCGTGCGTGGTGGCAACGGGCACACGCTGGACGAGTACATCGAGGTCGACAGCCTGGTCGAACGCGGCCGCCTGATGGCGGGGCTGCTGGCGACGCTGGATTGATTTCTAGACTCCGTCATTCCGGGGCGCGGAACAGAACTCGCACCCTTAAAACGCTTTGGCCGCACTGCAAAAACTGTGGCCCTGATGGCACGGGAATTGCTCAAATGTTACGCTGGTGGCAACCTGCCAAGAGCGGTGCCACGGTTTGACTCCAATCTGACGGATCCAACTTGCTCGGATATCTCGTTCGCAGAATTTTCGCCGCCGTGCCCGTGATGGGCGTGGTGGCGCTGTTTGTCTTCCTCCTGCTCCGGCTCACCCCCGGTGATCCCGCCGCGATCCTCGCCGGCGACAACGCCACGCCGGAACGGCTGGAACGCATCCGCACTTCGCTCGGCCTCAACGAGCCCCTGATCGTGCAGTTCATCACCTGGGTGAACAAGCTGCTGCATGGCGATCTCGGGACATCGCTGATCTCCAACCTGCCGGTGCTGAAGATGATCAGCCAGCGCGTCGAGCCGTCGATCTCGATCGCATTATCGACCATCATCCTTGCCGTCATCGTCGCCGTTCCTCTGGGGGTGATCGCGGCCTGGAAGCACGGCACCTGGATCGACCGCTTCGTGATGGGGCTGTCGGTACTCGGCTTCTCCGTACCGGTGTTCGTGGTCGGCTACATCCTGATCGAGATCTTCGCCATCGACCTGCGCTGGGTGCCGGTGCAGGGCTTCAAGAGCATCAGCGCCGGCTTCGGACCGTTCTTCGAACGCATCATCCTGCCGACCTGTGCGCTGTCCTTCATCTATATCGCCCTGATCGCGCGCATGACGCGCGCGGCGATGCTGGACGTGCTCGGCGAGGATTACGTGCGGACCGCGCGCGCAAAGGGCATCAGCGAGGTCGCGGTGATGATGCGGCACGCGCTGCGCAACGCCGCTGTGCCGGTCATCACCGTGATCGGCACCGGCTTTGCGCTTCTGATCTCCGGCGTCGTCGTCACCGAGAGCGTGTTCAACATCCCCGGCATCGGCCGCCTCACCGTCGATGCGGTGCTGGCGCGCGACTATCCGGTGATCCAGGCGATGATCCTGCTGACGTCGCTGATCTACGTCGTCGTCAATCTCCTGATCGACGTCGCCTACACCCTGCTCGATCCGCGGATCCGTTACTGAGGCAAGGATATCCAGAATGTCGGTCGATACCCTTCCCCAGTCGTCCATTCCGATCACGTCGCCGCTCAGGCCTCGCTTCGGATTCCTCACGTCGACGCCGATCATCGCGGCGGCGACGGTCTGCCTCGCGCTGATCGTGCTGATCTCGATCCTCGCGCCGCTGATCGCGCCGCATGATCCGATCCAGCTTGCGCCCTCGCAGCGGCTGAAGCCGGTCTCCGCGCAATTCCTGCTCGGCACCGACGCCTATGGCCGCGACCTGCTGTCGCGCGTCATCTATGGCGGCCGTATCTCGCTGCTGATCGGTATCGGCTCGGCCGTCCTGTCCGTCGCCATTGGCCTTGCGATCGGCCTCGTCTCCGGCTTCTTCAAGCTGGTCGATTCCGTGATGATGCGCATCATGGACGGCCTGATGGCGATGCCGAGCATCCTGCTCGCAATCGCGGTGGTGTCGTTGTCGGGCGCCAGCATCTGGACCGTGCTGGTGGCGATCACCATCCCCGAGATTCCGCGCGTGGCGCGCCTTGTGCGCTCGGTCGTGCTGTCGGCGCGCGAGGAGCCCTATGTCGAGGCCGCCATCTCGGTCGGCTCGTCCCTGCCGAAGATCATGTGGCGTCACCTGATGCCGAACACGATTGCGCCGCTGATCGTGCAGGGAACCTATGTCTGCGCGTCAGCGATCCTCACCGAGGCCATTCTCTCCTTCCTCGGCGCCGGCATTTCGCCGGAGACGCCGACCTGGGGTAACATCATGGCCGAGGGCCGCCAGTACTTCCAGCTCAAGCCGTCGCTGATCTTCTGGCCCGGCCTGCTGCTGTCGATCGCGATCCTCAGCATCAACCTGATCGGCGACGCGGCCCGCGACGCACTCGATCCGCGCATGAAGCAGCGTGAGGGGAAGTGATGCAAGTAACGCTGTCATTCCGGGGCGCGCCCCTTGGCGCGAGCCCGGAATCCATTTCACCACCTGTACTGCGGCCCGATGGATTCCGGGCTCGCGCTCCGCGCGCCCCGGAATGACGAGAGAGCTTGCATGACCAACACCGTCCTGAACATCAACAACCTCGTCGTCACCGTCGGCAAGAAGTCGAGCGGGCCGAAGATCATCGACGGCATCTCGATCCAGGTCCGCGAGCGCGAGACGCTGTGCCTCGTCGGCGAGAGCGGCTCGGGCAAATCGGTGACTTCGCTGACCGTGATGGGCCTGCTGCAGAAGGGCTCGCTGAACCCGACCGGCGGCAGCGTCAAGCTGGTCGGCGAAGAGCTGCTCACAGCGACCGACCGCCGCCTGCGGCAGCTCCGCGCGACGCAGATGGCGATGATCTTCCAGGAGCCGATGACCGCGCTCAATCCGGTCGTGCCGGTCGGCCGCCAGATCGACGAGGTGCTGCGCGCCCATACCGATCTCGACGGCAGAGCGCGGAAGAAGCGCATCCTCGACATGATGGAGCATGTCCGCCTGCCGCAGGTCGAGCGCATCTTCGCCTCCTACCCGCACCGCCTCTCCGGCGGCCAGCGCCAGCGCATCATGATCGCGATGGCGCTGGTGCTGGAGCCGAAGCTCCTCATTGCGGACGAGCCGACCACCGCGCTCGACGTCACCACGCAGAAGCAGATCCTCACCCTGATCCGCGATCTCCAGCGCGATCACGGCACCGCCGTGCTGTTCATCACCCACGACATGGGCGTGGTGGCGGAGATCGCCGACCGCGTCGCGGTGATGCGGCAGGGCCGGCTGGTCGAGACCGGACCGCTCGACTCCATCCTGCGCAATCCGACCATGGAGTACACCCGCAACCTGCTCGCCTCGGTGCCGAGCCTGGTGCCACGGCCGGCGCGCGAGGAGACCAAGGAACCGATCGTGCTGGAAGCCAACGATCTCGGCAAGGTCTATCGCGAGCGCTCGTTCTTCGGCAAAGGCCGCGAAGTCGTCGCCGCCGACAAGGTCACCCTCACGCTGCGCAAGGGGCGCACGCTCGGCATCGTCGGCGAAAGCGGCTCGGGCAAATCGACGGTGGCGCGCTGCATCGTCCGACTGATCGACCCGACCTCCGGCGGCGTGCGCCTTGCCGGCCGCGAGATCTCCGACCTGTCGCGGCGGCTGCTGCAGCCGCACCGCCAGAAGATCCAGATCGTGTTCCAGGATCCCTACCGCTCGCTCAACCCGCGCGTCACCGTCGGCGAGAGCATCGCGGAAGGCCCGATCAACTACGGCGTCGCGCACGCCGATGCGATGAAGCGCGCCCGCGAGCTGCTCGAGCTCGTCGGCCTGCCGGCCGACGCCGTGGCGCGCTATCCGCACCAGTTCTCCGGCGGCCAGCGCCAGCGCATCGCCATTGCCCGCGCGCTCGCGCTCGATCCCGACGTGCTGGTCGCCGATGAAGCGGTCTCCGCGCTCGACGTCTCCGTGCAGGCGCAGGTGCTGGAACTGCTCGACGAGATCCAGAAGCGCCTCGGTATTGCGATCCTGTTCATCACCCACGATCTGCGCGTCGCAGCCCAAATCTGCGACGAGGTCGTGGTGATGCAACACGGCCGCGTCGTCGAACAGGGCCCGGCGGGCGAAGTGCTGATGCACCCGAAGGAGGCCTACACCAAGTCGCTGCTGGATGCGGCGCCCGGCCGCGGCTGGGATTTCGCGAACTTCCGGCCGGTGGCGGAGGGTGTGGCAGCGAGCGTGTAGCTTTCGCCGCTGTCATTCCGGGGCATCGCGAAGCGATGAGCCCGGAATCCATCGGGCCGCGGACACTGTTGCACAATGGATTCCTGGCTCGCCCAAGTGGGCGCGCCCCGGAATGACGGCGGAAGGAGCTGGCTTCGCTCAAACCCACCGCATCCGCAGCATTCCCAAAACAGCTTGACCCCATGCGCTTTCGAATTGCTTCCCACCTTGCTCTGGCCGCAAGGCCAAGGCTAACGTCGCGCACTTTCAATCGCGTTGGGCTGAACTGAATGACCCGTATCGCCGTCGGCGGCTTCCTGCACGAGACCAACACCTTCGCTCCGACGAAGGCGACGTTTGAGGACTTCCAGCATGGCGGCGGCTGGCCGGCGATGACCGAAGGCGCCGACGTGCTGAAGGTGATGCGCCGCATCAATGTCGGGCTCGCCGGTTTCGCCGAGAGCGCCGAGGCCAATGGCTGGGAACTCGTTCCGACGATCGCCTGCGGCGCAAGCCCGTCGGCGCATGTCACCAAGAATGCCTACGAGCGCATCGTGAAGGTCATGGTCGACGGCATCAAATCGGCAGGTCCCCTCGATGCGGTCTATCTCGACCTGCACGGCGCGATGGTGACCGAGCATCTCGACGACGGCGAAGGCGAGATTCTGGCGCGCGTGCGCCGCATCATCGGCAACGATGTTCCCCTCGTTGCGAGCCTCGACCTGCACGCCAATGTCACGCCCGAGATGATCGCGCATGCCGACGCGCTGATCGCCTACCGCACCTATCCCCACGTCGACATGGCCGACACGGGCCGCGCTTCCGCGAGGCATCTTGCGCTGCTGCTCAAGACGAAGATGCGCTTCGCAAAAGCGTTCCGGCAATTGCCGTTCCTGATTCCGATCAGCTGGCAGTGCACCAACGACCAGCCCACCAAGGGCATCTACGAAAAGCTCGCCGCGCTCGAAAGCGATGCCGTGCCAACGCTGTCCTTCGCGCCGGGTTTTCCGGCGGCCGATTTCCGCGACTGCGGACCGAGCGTGTTCGCTTATGGCAAGACGCAAGCTGACGCTGATCGCGCCGCGGACGCGATCGTGAAGCTGATCGAAAGCCACGAGGACGATTTCGACGGCAAGATCTACGCACCGGATGAAGGCGTGCGCCACGCCATGGAACTCGCCAGGAGCGCGAGCAAGCCGATCATCATCGCCGACACCCAGGACAATCCGGGCGCCGGCGGCGATTCCGACACCACCGGCATGCTGCGCGCGCTGGTGCGCAACAAGGCGAGTGCCGCGACCGGCGTGATCTACGATCCGGACTCGGCGAAGGCCGCGCATGCGGCCGGAACCGGCGCGACCGTGACGCTGTCGCTCGGCGGCAAGTCCGGCATTCCCGGCGACGAGCCCTATCGCGAGACCTTCGTCGTCGAAAAGCTGTCCGACGGCCGCTTCATCGCGCCCGGCCCCTACTATGGCGGCCGCGAGATGGAGATGGGTCCGTCCGCGTGCCTTCGCATCGGCGACGTCCGCGTGGTCGTGAGCTCGCACAAGGCGCAGCTCGCCGACCAGGCGATGTATCGCTATGTCGGCATCGAACCGACCGAGCAGGCCATTCTCGTCAACAAGAGCTCGGTGCACTTCCGCGCCGATTTCGAGCCGATCGCGGCAAAGCTTTTGATCTGCGCCGCACCGGGCGCGATGCCGGCGGACACGGCCTCCCTGCCCTGGACCAAACTGCGCCCAGGCATCCGCATCAAGCCGAACGGCCCCGTTTTCACGCCCCTTTCACGCTAACTGGACAGGACACATGCCCACGATCGACCGCATCGACGGCTATGCCGACGAACTCACCGCCATCCGCCGCGACCTGCACGCCCATCCCGAGATCGGCTTCGAGGAAGTGCGCACCTCCGGCATCGTCGCCGACAAGCTGAAGAGCTGGGGCATCGAGGTGCATCGTGGTCTCGGCGGCACCGGCGTTATCGGCGTCATCAAGGGCAAAGGCACGAGCGGCAAGCGCATCGGCCTTCGCGCCGACATGGACGCGCTGCCGATGGAAGAGAATACCAACCTGAAATGGCGCTCGACCATTCCCGGCCGCTTCCACGGCTGCGGCCATGACGGCCATACCACCATGCTGCTCGGCACCGCGCGCTATCTCGCCGAGACCAGGAACTTTGACGGCACCGTGCATCTGATCTTCCAGCCAGCCGAGGAAGGCCTCGGCGGCGCCCGCGCGATGATCAAGGACGGGCTGTTCGAGAAATTCCCCTGCGACGAGCTCTACGGCCTGCACAACGCGCCCGATCTCAATCACGGCGAGATTGCGATCCTGCCGGGACCGGCGATGGCCGGCGCCGACTTCTTCGACCTCCGGATCAACGGCTATGGCGCGCATGGCGCAATGCCGGAGCGCTCCAAGGACGCGGTGGTGATCGCGACCACGCTGGCGCAAGCCATTCAGACCATCGTCAGCCGCAATGTCGAGCCGCTTCAGTCGGCCGTGGTGTCGATTACCCAGATCCATGCCGGCTCGGCCTATAACGTCATCCCCGGCGAAGCCCATCTCTGCGGCACCGTGCGCGCCTTCTCGGATGAAGTCCGCGCCCTGATCCGCGAGCGCATGCGCACCATTTGCGCCGGCGTCGCGAGCGCCTTCCAGTGCGAGATCGCAGCCGAAATCCGCGATGCCTTTGGCGTGCTCGTCAACCAGGTCGAGCAGTCCAAGGTGGTCGAGGAAGTCGCCCGCACCGTCGTCGATCCCGCCAACGTGATCACCCGCACCCAGCCGAAGATGGGCAGCGAGGATTTCGCCGACATGCTGCAGACCATTCCCGGCGCCTATTTCTGGGTCGGCCATGACGGCTCGGTGCCCGTGCACAATCCCGGCTACGTGCTCGACGACAAGATCCTGCCGATCGGTGCCAGCATGTTCGCCCGCATCATCGAAACGCGCATGCCGGCAGGTAGCAATGCATAAGCACGGCGCCGACGAGGCGGTCACCTCGCTGCACGATCTGGCCGCGGTCGACCTGATCGCGGGCTATCGCGCGAAACAGTTCTCGCCGAGCGAGGTGCTGGAGGACGTGCTCGAGCACGTCGCTGCGTGGGAGCCGCACCTCAAGGCGCTCTATGCGTTCGACCCCGACGGCGCTCGCGAGGTCGCCAAGGCCTCGACCGCGCGCTGGGCTGGCGGCGAGCCGTCCGGCCCGCTCGATGGCGTGCCGGTGACGATCAAGGACAACATCGCGACCAAGGGCGTGCCGGTGCCGCTGGGCGCGGCGAGCGTCAAGCTCGTGCCGGCCGAGAAAGATGCGCCGCCCGCCGCGCGACTGCGCGAGGCCGGCGCGATCATCTTCGCCAAGACCACCATGCCCGATTATGGCATGCTGTCCTCCGGGCTCTCCAGCTTCCATGCGCTCGCGCGCAATCCCTGGGACCTCTCCAAGAACCCCGGCGGCTCCAGCGCGGGCGCCGGCGCCGCCGCTGCCGCTGGCTATGGTCCCCTGCATCTCGGCACCGATATCGGCGGCTCGGTGCGCCTGCCGGCGGGCTGGTGCGGCCTCGTCGGCTTGAAGCCGAGCTTTGGCCGCGTGCCGATCGATCCAACCTATGTCGGCCGCGTTGCCGGTCCCATGACCCGCACGGTCGACGATTGCGCGCTGATGATGAGCGTGATCGCAAAGCCCGACCGGCGCGACGGCATGAGCCTGCCCGCCGAGCCCCTCAACTGGAAGACGCTGGACAAGTCGCCGCGCAAGCTCCGCATCGGCCTGATGCTCGACCTCGGCGTCGGGCTGCCGCTGGAGAAGCCGGTGCGCGAGGTCGCGGTCAAGGCCGCCAAGGCGTTCGAATCCGCAGGTGCCGTCATCACCGAAGTCGACGGCATCCTCACGCGCGAGATGCTCGACGGTCTCGACAATTTCTGGCGCGCGCGGATGTGGGACGATCTGTCGAAGCTCTCACCAGCCGAACAGGCCAAGGTGCTGCCCTATATCTTCAAATGGGGCGAGTCGGGCGCAAAGCTGTCGGGCGTCGAGGTGATCCGCGGCTTCAACCAGACCATGGCGATCCGCGCCGCCGCGGCAAAGCTGTTCTGCGAGCTCGACTATTTGATCTCGCCGACCGCGCCGAACGTGAACTTTCCGGCCGAGCTGGCGTCGCCAACCAACGATCCGATGAAGCCGTTCGAGCACATCTGCTATACCGTGCCGTGGAATATGTCGGAGAACCCCGCTGTCTCCATCAACGGCGGCTTCGATGCCAAGGGTTTTCCCATTGGCGTGCAGATCGTCGGCCGCCGCTTCGATGATATCGGTGTGCTCGGCTTGGCCAAGGCGTTCGAAGGCCTGCGTGGCGCGCAGCGGCCCTGGCCCAGCCCTCCGGCGAAATAACTGCAGTTCAGTCATTCCGGGTTGCGCCCTCTTGGCGCAAGCCCGGAATCCATTCATCGGCACAACTGGTGCGGAGAGATGGATTCTCAGGTGCAATTGCGCACCGTAGCTCGCGCTTCGCGCGCCGCGGAATGACGTGTTAGAGAGAACGATAAGAAACCAAGGAAGGAAATCCCATGGCGTATGAGACGATCAAATACGAGGTCGCCGAGCAGATCCTCACCATCACGCTGAACCGGCCCGACAAGCTCAACGCCTTCAACGCGCAGATGCAAGCCGAGCTGATCGACGCGTTCGACGCCGCCGACAAGGACGACAACGTCCGCGCCATCATCGTCACCGGCGCCGGCCGCGGCTTTTGCGCGGGCGCCGACCTCTCCTCCGGCGCGGACACCTTCGATCGCGACGCGCGGCGCGGGCCGGTGAAGCGGTTTGCCGACGGCAAGGTCGACTACAGCGATCCACAGGTGCGCGACGGCGGCGGCCAGGTGACCTTGCGCATCTTCAAGTGCCTGAAGCCGGTGATCGCCGCGGTCAACGGCCCCGCGGTCGGCATCGGCGTCACCATGCAGCTCGCGATGGACATTCGCATCGCATCCGACGCCGCACGGTTCGGCTTCGTGTTCTCCCAGCGCGGCATCGTGCCGGAGGCGGCCTCGAGCTGGTTCCTGCCGCGCATCGTCGGCATCTCGCAGGCCTTGGAATGGTGCTATTCGGGCCGCGTCTTCCCGGCGCAGGAAGCGCTCGCCGGCCGCCTCGTCAGCAAGGTCGTGCCGCCGGATGACCTCTTGCCGACCGCGCGCGCACTCGCCAAGGAGTTCGCCGCCAAGACCGCGCCGGTGTCGGTGGCGCTGATCCGTCAGATGATGTGGCGCATGATGGGCACCGACGATCCGATGGAGGCCCACAAGGTCGACAGCCGCGGCATCTACGCCCGCGGCCGCTCCGACGACGTGAAGGAAGGCGTGGTCTCGTTCCTGGAGAAGCGCCCCGCGCAGTTCAAGAACAAGGTCTCGACGGACATGCCGGACTATTTCCCGTGGTGGACGGAGCGCGAGTACAAGTGACCCTGGAGCCGACGAAGCCGCAAGACGGCGTCGTCCTCCTGCACGGGATCAGCCGGACGGCGCGCTCGTTTCGCAAGATGGAAATTGCGATCGAGCGCGCCGGCTACGCAACGCTCAATGTCGACTATGCGAGCCGCCGCAAGGCGCTCCAGGAGCTCGTCGAGGATATCGATCCTGCAATTGAATTGTTTGCGGGCGCCCTCGATGGTTCCGTGCATTTTGTCTGTCACTCCATGGGAGGGCTCGTTGCTCGCGCCTATCTCGCTCGGCGTCGTCCGCGGAATCTCGGCCGCGTCGTGATGCTCGGTACGCCGAACGGCGGCAGCGAGATCGCCGATCGATTGAAGAGGTTTCCCCTGTATCGCACCTTCTTCGGTCCCGCCGGACAACAGCTCGGCACACGTCGTGACACCACGACAGCGGCACTCCTGCCGCCGGTCGACTATCCCGTCGGGATCATTGCGGGCGACCGCTCGATCTATCCTGTGGCTGGCGCCCTGCTGCCGCGCCCCCATGACGGCCGGGTATCGGTTGCAAACACCGGCGTCGACGGCATGGCGGATCACATGGTGGTGCACGCCTCGCATCCATGGCTTGTGCGCAATGACGCGGCGATCGCCGCGACCCTTGCATTCTTGCAGGATGGACGATTTACGCCGGGATCAGCTCGTAGGGTGGGTTAGCCCTGCGGCTGCGCAAAGCGCAGTCCGCTTGGCGTAACCCACCTCTTTACTTTCCGCGCATTGAGAGAAGCGGTGGGTTACGCTTCGCTAACCCACCCTACTTTCTTACTCCATCACCAGCGCCACGCGGCCGATGGCCTTGCGGTCGAGCAACAGCCGCATCGCCTTCGCAAAATCCTCCAGCGGCAGGCGGTGCGAAACGTTGGGGCGGAGCTTGCCCTCCTCCGCCCATTTCAGCAGCGCCTTCAAGCGCACCTCGCCGAGCGCCGGATTTTTTCGTACCGCTTCGCCGGCGCGCACGCCGAGCACGCTGGCGCCCTTGATCAGCAGCAGATTGGTCTTCGCCGAGCCGATACCGCCGGTGAAGCCGATCACCAAGAGCCGCGCGCCCCAGGCGATGCAGCGCATCGAGTCTTCAAAGACCTGGCCGCCGACGGGATCGAACACGACGTCCGCGCCGCGGCCCTCGGTGATGCGCTTGACGGCATCGCGGAACGGCTCGCGGTCATAGCGGATGAGATGATCCGCCCCGCGCGCCTTGGCGATCGCCAGCTTCTCGTCGCTGGAGGCCGTCGCGATCACGGTAGCCCCCAACAGCTTGCCGATCTCGACGGCGGCAAGACCCACGCCGCCACCGGCGCCGTGCACCAGCAGGACCTCGCCCGGCTCGACCCTGCCGCGATCGATCAGTGCATGATAGGCGGTGCCGTGGCCGGCGAGATAGGTCGCCGCTTCCGCATAGTCGAACGTCGACGGCATTGGGGTGAGCTGCGACGTCGTCACCGCCGCTTCATCGGTGAATGCGCCGTGGCGCATCTTGACGATGACCCTGTCGCCAACAGCGAAGCCGCTCGCTTCCGACCCGACCTCGCTCACATCGCCGGCGGCCTCCATCCCCGGCGTGAAGGGCAGCTCCGGCTTGAGCTGATATTCGCCCGCGGCCATCAGCACGTCGGGAAAATTGAGCCCGGCAGCGCGGATCGCGACACGCACCTCGCCCGGCCCGAGCGGCCGGGAGGGAAACTCCTCGAGCCGCAAAGTCTCGGGCGCACCGAGCGCGCGGCAAACGACAGCCCGCACCATCAGGCCGCGCTCGCCCTGCGGCGCAGCAGCGCCTCGCGGATCAAAGGCAGCCGGTCGTTGCCGAAATACATGTCCGTCTTGCCGACGAAGATCGTCGGCGAGCCGAAGCCGCCGCGGGCCACGACCTCCTCGGTGTTGGTCTTGAGCTGGTCCTTGATGCCCTGATCGGAAATGCCGGCAAAGAATTTCTGCTCGTCGACGCCGACCTTCCTGCAGATCTCGGCGAGCACCGCGTCCTGCGAGATGTCCTTGTCCTCGCCCCAATAGGCCTCGAACAATGCGGTCGCGAACGGCACCATGTCGTTACCGAGCCAGATGCAGCCGCGCATCGCTTTCACGCTGTTGACCGGAAACACCGTCGGCGGCATCTTGATCGCCAGACCGGCTGAACGTGCCCAGTCCTCGAGGTCCTTCTTCATGTAGCGCGCCTTCAGCGGCACCGGCTTTTCGCGCTGCGCGTAGACGCTGGGATTGACCGTGTTGAATATCCCGCCGACCAGAATCGGCCGCCAGGAGATCTCGTCGCCAAGCTCTTTTGCCAGCGGCTGGATATTGTGGAAGGCGAGATAGGTCCAGGGGCTGGAACAGTCGAAGAAGAACTCGATCATGGCGTTTCCTTTTTCTATTTCGCGGTCCTCATCCTGAGAGACCGCGCAGCGGTCGTCTCGAAGGATGGCCGCGGGTGACAGTCGGGCCTTCATGGTTCGAGACGGCGCTACGCGCCTCCTCACCATGAGGACCAGGCACTACTTCTTTCCCAACAGCTCCTTGCACGCTCGCCGAACATAATCTTGCGTGATTCCTCGTCGAACGGCTCCTTCACGAACTTGCCGATCGCAAGTCCCGCCTGCACCTGCGGCCTCGCCCGCACCTCGGCGTACCAGCGCTTCACGTTCGGATAGTCGTCGAGCGTAAAGCCCTGCGCCTTGTGGGTCATGGCCCAGGGGAAGCAGGCGATGTCGGCGATGGAATAGTCGCCGGCGACATAGGCACTGGTTTTGCCGAGCTGCCGGTCGAGCACGCCATAGAGCCGCGCCGCCTCATCGCGGTAGCGCGAGATCGCATAAGGAATCTTCTCCGCCGCATAGAGCGCGAAATGGCCGTGCTGGCCGAGCATCGGCCCCAGCCCGGCCATCTGCCACATCACCCACTGGATGGTGGTGGACCGGCCGCGCAGATCGGACGGCAGGAAACGGCCGGTCTTCTCCGCCAGATAAACCAGGATCGCACCGGTCTCGAAGGCCGAGAACGGCGCGCCGCCATCGGCGGGTGCACGATCGACGATTGCGGGAATCCGGTTGTTCGGGGAGATCGCCAGAAACTCGGCGCTGAACTGCTCGCCGGCGCGGATGTTGACGGGGATCACGTTATAGGAAAGCCCGAGTTCCTCCAGCATGATCGAGATTTTCCAGCCGTTCGGTGTCGGCGCGTAGTAGAGATCGATCATCGCCTTCCCTGTCGATATCGCCGGTTTCAGCGACTTTTGTTGTTCTGTACCTCGACGTTAAGACATGGCAGGAAGGGGCGCAATCACAACCGATGCGGAGGGCCGCCATGCTGTTTCCAACCACGATCGCCGGCTCCTTGCCGAAGCCGGATTGGCTCGCCGAGCCCAACATGCTCTGGGCGCCCTGGAAGTCGAAAGGCGATGAGCTTGCTCGCGCCAAGCGCGACGCGACGATGCTTGCGGTCAAGGTCCAGGAAGACGCCGGCATCGATATCGTTACCGAGGGCGAGCAGGCCCGGCAGCATTTCGTGCACGGCTTTCTGGAGAAGATCGACGGCATCGATTTCGCCCACAAGGTCGAGATGGGCATCCGCAAAGACCGCTACAAGGCAATGGTGCCGCAGGTGGTCGCGCCGCTCCAGCTCAAGGGGCGCGTCCACGCTGATGAAGCGCGCGTGGCACGCACGCATACGATGAAGAAGCTGAAATTCACCCTGCCCGGCCCGATGACCATCATCGACACCGTCGCCGATCGCTATTATGGCGACCGGGTGAAGATGGCCTTTGCCTTTGCCGAGCTGCTGAACCAGGAAGCCAAGGCGCTGCAGGCCGATGGCGTCGATATCGTGCAGTTCGACGAGCCCGCCTTCAACGTCTACATGGACGAGGTCAACGACTGGGGCATCAGGGCGCTGGAGCGCGCCGCCGAGGGCCTCACCTGCGCGACCGCCGTTCACATCTGCTACGGCTACGGCATCAAGGCCAACACCGACTGGAAGGAAACGCTCGGCGGCCAGTGGCGGCAGTATGAGCAGATCTTTCCGGCGATCGATGCGAGCTCGATCCAGCAGGTCGCGATCGAGTGCCGCAATTCCAAGGTGCCGCTGGATCTGCTCGCGCTGCTCAAGAACAAGATCGTGCAGGCCGGCGTGATCGATGTCGCCAGCGATACGGTCGAGACCGCCGACGACGTCGTGCAGGTGATCGATGCGGTGTCGAAATTCGTGCCCAAGAGCAACATCATCGCGACCACCAATTGCGGCATGGCGCCGATGCGGCGGGAGATCGCGGAAGCCAAGCTGATGGCGCTCGGCGCCGGCGCCGCGCTGGCGCGCGAGAAGCTGGGGTGATGGCTTTGGTCCGTCTGGCACTCGTCGTCGCTGCGATTGCGGCGATCAGCTTGCCGGCACGCGCTGAGGACCGCTCCGTGCTTCTCAATTGCAAGGCAATGGTGGAGCGCGCGTCGAAAGATGCGGGCACCGCCAGCGAGGCCGAGCTCACCCGCTGCCGCCAGGTCATCCGCGAATGGGCGTTGCGCGACGCGCGGATGACGGTAGATGAGCAGGGGCGGCCGCTGAGGTAGCAGGTATTGCCACGTGCACACTGCGCTCTCTCCCCCTTGCGGGCAGGGCTATCGCATATGAGAGAGAGTTTGGCAGGCAGCCTCCTTGCGGCCCATCATTCGAGACGCCCGCTTTTGGCGGGCTCCACAGGATGAGGTCTTGTTTTGCGGCAAAATCTTAGACCCTTATGGTGAGGAGCGCCGCCTTACGGCGTGTCTCGAACCATGAAGGCCGAGCGCGCGCCACAAGGGTATATGCGATAGCCCTGCCCGCAAGGGGGAGAGCTGGAGAGGGGGTAGCCACGAACTCCGCTCTCGCTTGGGGCTACCCCCCTCCCTGGCCCTCCCCCGCAAGGGGAGAGGGAACTGACTGTACGCTGGGATGCAGTGTAACCTCATAGCCGGCATGCAAAGCGCGTAGCGTCGACGGTGGCGTCAGCAGTGTTGCTTCGTCCGGCTGACGCTCCACCGCGACATAACCCGCCGGCGACCACAACAGCGCCCTGCCCTGCGTCACCAGAAAGCTCTCCTCGCCTTGGCTCACCATCGCGCCGTCAGGGAGCTGGTCGAGCGGCATCACGAGTGCGTGCAGCCGCTTCTTGCCGTGCTCCAGCCGCTCGTGGTGCAGCACCGTGTCGATGTCGTGCATGCGGACATCGTGCACGCGATTGCCTTTCTCCCATGCGGCCCGGAAGCGATTGGCATCGTCGCGGCGGCAATAGAAGCAGGGACGATGGCCAGCGGCGAGCGCGGTGGCCTCGTCCAGGAAGAACAGCTCGGTCCAGCTTTGCGTCGCCATCACCTCGCGGCGGCGGCCACGGAATTCGCAAGTACAGGTCAGCCAGGCCGGCGTCGACCAGCGCTTCTTCAGCAGCGTCTTCGTTGCGGGATCATGGATGATGCCGCGGTTGCCGGTAAACATGCCCCGGTGCGGGGTGGCGATGATGTCGCCGGTCGGCGTAACGCGATTTTGCAGGGGCATGAGCGCGGCTCTCCTCCCTCTCCCCGCCCTTCGCGGGGAGAGGGTCGGGGTGAGGGGCTGCATCCACAAATATGGTGAGAGACGAACTCGCGGGAGCTCCCCCTCACCCGGATTGCATCTTCGATGCAGTCCGGCCTCTCCCCGCACGCGGGGAGAGGCAAAAGATCAAGCCGCGCCGTCGCGGAGCGGCGGGTGGTAGGAGAGCGCGGTGTCCCAGGGGAAGAATATCCACGTATCCTGCGACACTTCCGTGATGAAGGTGTCGACCAGCGGGCGCCCCTTGGGCTTGGCGTAGACGGTGGCGAAGTGCGCATCGGGCAGCATCTCGCGCACCAGCTTGCCGGTCTTGCCGGTGTCGACGAGGTCGTCGACGATCAATAATCCCTTGCCGGTGCCGCCGCCTAGCTTCATCGCCGCTTCGGAAACGCCCTTGAGCACCTGCAGGTCGCCCTGCTTGGTGTGGTCGTAGCTGGCAATGCAGACCGTATCGATCACGCGCACCCCGAGCTCACGCGCGACGATCGCGGCCGGCACCAGGCCGCCGCGCGTGATCGCGATCACCGCGTGAAACGGACCGACCTCGTTGAGCCGCCAGGTCAGCGCCCGGCAATCCCGGTGGAACTGATCCCACGAGACCGGGAAAGCCTTCTGCGCGCTCAGTTCCGGTGCTTCACCAGCCATTGTCGTCTCCTGCCAATCGTCGTCCAGCAGCTCCGTGCTCAAGCATGATCCGGAAGAGTGTGCAGCGGTTTTCCGACAAGATCATGCTCAAAGAAGAAGCTAAAGCGCGTGCAAGGCAAGCGCTTTAGCGGGTGATGTTCAATCCTGCCAGCATTTCCTTCACCGCGGCCATCGCGCCCGCGAGCTTCTCAGGATCGCGCGAGCGTACCACCAGATTGGTGTTCGGCTTCTGCTCCTCATCCATGAAGGGATAGCTGCCGATGATGGTGTCGGGATGAGCGGCGGCGATCGCCCGCAGCGGGCTGCCGATGTCGCCCTCCCGCGCATTGGCGCGGACCGATTCGGAGAGCATGCGGACGCCCGATTTCAGCTTGGGCGAGACGATGTCCATCATCGCCTGCATGATCGACGGCACGCCGGCCATCACGATGACATTGCCGATCTTGAAGCCGGGGGCGAGGATGGTCGCGCTCTGGATCAGTTCGGCGCCGTCGGGAATGCGGGCCATGCGCAAGCGGGCCTCGTTGAGATCCTGCCCGCTCCAGCGCTCGCGGAAGCGGGCGACCACCTCCGGATGATGATCAATGCCGACGCCGAACGCCTTGGCCACGCTGTCGGCGGTGATGTCATCATGGGTCGGCCCGATCCCGCCGGTGGTGAAGACGTAGGTGTAGCGTTGCCGCAGTGCATTCAACGCGGCGATGATGTCGTCCTCGTCGTCGGAGACGACCCGGACCTCCTTCAGGTCGATGCCGATGTTCGTCAGGTATTCGGCGATGAAGCCGATATTCTTGTCCTTGGTCCGGCCGGACAGGATTTCATCCCCGATGACCAGAATGCCCGCCGTGACGATCTCGCTCATAAATCAAAGTCCCTCACCTGTCGCGCCGACTTTGCCGAGGTAACGCGTTGAAGTCACGCGGTTTTGCTGCCGAAATAAGCAGTCCTCAGCCATTTTTTCAGGCAGCCTGCCGACTATCCCCGGCAAATGCCCACAGTCCATGCTTATCGCGCTGGCCCGGGCCTTGCTACCACCCCGGGAAGTCATGCACTCTCCCAAGCATGGCCACGGAGAACAGTCGGGATCTATGGCAGTCGCGTTTGATGAAATGAATATTCCCGGCGGGGACCTTCGCCCCGCCTATCAGGAGCTGGCACGCTGGCTCAAGGAGACGCCTCCCGAGGCGCTCGAATATCGCCGCCAGGAGGCCGAGCTGCTGTTCCGCCGCATCGGCATCACCTTCGCGGTCTATGGCGAGGCCGAGTCCACCGAACGCCTGATCCCCTTCGACGTGATCCCGCGGATCATGTCGGGCAAGGAATGGGCGCTGCTGG
This sequence comes from Bradyrhizobium neotropicale, assembly GCF_001641695.1. Lineage (GTDB taxonomy): Bacteria > Pseudomonadota > Alphaproteobacteria > Rhizobiales > Xanthobacteraceae > Bradyrhizobium > Bradyrhizobium neotropicale. Next base: position 150,052 of record NZ_LSEF01000061.1, on the reverse strand, counting down.
AAAAGGGCCTGAAGCAGCGCGTGCGCGCGCTCAACATGTTCCTGCGCGACATCTATCACGGCCGCGACATCCTGCGCGCCGAGGTCGTGCCCGACGATCTGATCTTCCAGAACCCGGTCTTCCGCCCCGAGATGAACGGCCAGCAGGTGCCGCACGACGTCTATGTGCACATCGCCGGCATCGACATCGTCCGGGTCGACGCCAACGACTTCATCGTGCTGGAGGACAACGCCCGCACGCCGTCGGGCGTGTCGTACATGCTGGAAAACCGCGAGATCATGATGCGGCTGTTTCCGGACCTGTTCGCCCGGCACCGGGTGGCGCCGGTCGAGCGCTATCCGGACGAGTTGCTCGCAGCCTTGCGCTCGGTCGCGCCGCAAAGCGCCTCCGGCGAGCCGACGGTCGCTCTTCTCACCCCCGGCGTCTACAACTCGGCCTATTACGAGCACTCCTTCCTCGCCGACAAGCTCGGCATCGAGCTCGTCGAGGGCCGCGACCTCATCGTCAAGAACAACGAAGTGTTCATGCGGACGACCGAGGGGCTGAAGCGGGTCGACGTGATCTATCGCCGCGTCGACGACGATTTCCTCGATCCCCTCACCTTCCGTCCCGACTCCGTGCTCGGCGTGCCCGGGCTGATGTCGGCCTATGCGGCCGGCAACATCACGCTCGCCAACGCCGTCGGCACCGGGATCGCCGACGACAAGGCGATCTACTCCTACATGCCGGATATCGTGAAATTCTATCTCGGCGAGGAGCCGATCCTGAAGAACGTGCCGACCTGGCGCTGCCGGGAGCCGAAGGATCTCGCCTACGTTCTCGACAACCTCAATGATCTGGTCGTGAAAGAAGTCCACGGCTCCGGCGGCTACGGCATGTTGATCGGCCCCGCGGCAACGAAGGCGACGATCGAAGCCTTCCGCGAGAAGCTCAAGCGCGAGCCGGAAGGCTTCATCGCCCAGCCGACGCTGGCGCTCTCGACCTGTCCGACCTGCACGGCGTCGGGCCTTGCTCCGCGCCATGTCGACCTGCGGCCCTTCGTGCTGACCGGCAGCAGGCGCACCACGATCGTGCCCGGCGGGCTCACCCGCGTCGCTCTGAAGGAGGGCTCGCTGGTGGTGAATTCGAGTCAGGGCGGCGGCACCAAAGACACCTGGATTCTGGACGAGTAGAGAGATGCTGTCGCGTACCGCCGAAAACCTCTACTGGCTCGCCCGCTACGTCGAACGGGCCGAATATCTCGCGCGCACCATCGATGCGACGCTGCGCGTTACCGCGCTTCCCGCCGCCTATATCGGCAAGACCAATGAATGGGACTCGGCGCTGCTCACCGCCGGCGTCGCCGCAAGCTTCTATCAGCAATATCAGGAAGCCAACGAAACCAACGTCGTCGACTATCTCTCCTTCTCGGCGGACAATCCGTCGTCGATCCGGAATTGCATCGAGGCGGCGCGGCTGAACTCGCGCTCGGTGCGCACGGCGCTGACCAGCGAGATGTGGGACACCATCAACTCGGCCTGGATCGAGCTCCAGGCGGTCTGGAGCAAGGGCACCTCGACGCGCGAGGATCTGGCAAAGTTCCTGCGCTTCGTGCAGGAGACCTCGCTACGCTTCGACGGCTCGGCCTACCGCACCATGCTGCGCAACGACGCCTACTGGTTCTCGCGGATGGGCGTGCATCTCGAACGCGCCGACAACACCGCGCGCATCCTCGACGTGAAGTACCACGTGCTGCTGCCCGAGGAGGAGCATGTCGGCGGCCCGCTCGACTTCTATCAGTGGAGCTCGATCCTGCGCTCGGTGTCGGCGCTCACCGCCTATCACTGGGTCTATCGCGAGACGCTGAAACCGTGGCTGATCGCGGATCTCTTGATCCTCAACGACACGTTGCCGCGGTCACTCGCGAGCTGCTACGGCAATCTCGTGCGCAACCTCGACCAGATCGGCGTCGCCTATGGCCGGCAAGGCCCGGCCCAGCGCCACGCTCGCGGCATCCGCAACCGGTTGGAGCACTCCAACATGAACGACATTTTCCAGCACGGCGTGCATGAATTCATTCAGGAATTCATTGCCGACAATTCCAGGCTGGGCGAAATCATCACGAGGCAGTATTTGATCTGATACAAGCTGTCATTCCGGGGCGCCCGCAGGGCGAACCCGGAATCTCGAGATTCCGGGGGCGCGCTTCGGGCGCCCCGGAATGACGACGCCAGAACAACCGGTCCACCATGCGCCTGCGAATCCAGCACACCACGACCTATCGCTACGAACCTCCGGCGACGAGCGTGATCCAGATCCTGCGCATGACGCCCGGCAGCCATGACGGGCAATATGTGGCGGAATGGCAGATCGACGTCTCGACCGACACCAAGCTCGACACCCATGAAGACGCCTTCGGCAACGTCACCCATGTCCTGTCCTGCGGGTCTGTCGGCGACATCAAGATCTTTGCCGAGGGCCTGATCGAGACGCACGACACCGGTGGCGTGCTGCGCGGCACCGATGAACGCTTTCCACCGGGCATGTTCCTGCGTACGACCGAGCTGACCGAAGTCAATCCGGCGATGTCCGCGGTTGCGCGTCAGTTGCGCGCGGAAGCCGAGAGCGACACGCTCGGCTTCCTCCACACCTTGATGACGCAGATCAGCGACCACATGACCTTCGACGAGGACCCGACCAACAGCGGCACCTCGGCGGCGGAGGCGTTCACGCTCAAGCGCGGCGTCTGCCAGGACTATGCGCATATCTTCATTGCCTGCGCCCGTACCGGCGGCGTGCCGGCGCGCTTCGTCTCCGGCCACTTCCTGCGCTCCGACGGCACCATCCACCAGAATGCCGGCCACGCCTGGGCGGAGGCCTTCGTGCCGGATCTCGGCTGGATCGGCTTCGATCCGGCCAACTGCATCTGCTCGACCGATGCCCATGTCCGCGTCGCGATCGGGCTCGACTATCTCGGCGCAGCCCCGGTGCGCGGCACCCGCTATGGCGGCGGCCTGGAGACGCTGACGGTGGCGGTCAAGGTCGAGCAGGCCGGCCGCGGCGGCGGGCAGTCGCAATCGCAGTGGCAGGGGTGACTGTCTAGCTCGTCATGCCGGGGCGCGCGCCAGCGCGAACCCGGCATCAGGCCTCAGCGCTTGGGATGAAGTGGATTCCGGGCTCGCGCCTTCGTCGCGCCCCGGAATGACGAACTCACCCAGCCGCCTCACGGGAATTGGGGTTGGACCGGCCTTTGAAATTGGCTAGTAATTCCGCGCAAACGCGTTCGGGGACTGGAAATGACCTATTGTTGCGGAATCCTGGTTCGGGACGGGCTCGTCATGATCGCCGACACCCGCACCAATGCCGGCCTCGACAACGTCTCGACCTTCCGCAAGCTCCACATCTTCTCCAAGCCCGGCGAGCGCATCATGGCGATTGCGAGCGCGGGCAATCTCGCCATCAGCCAGTCGGTGCTGTCGACCCTGACCGAGGGCCTGGAAGATCCCGACACGGGCGAGATCGAGACGCTGATGAACGCGCCGACCATGTTCCAGGCGGCACAGCGCATCGGCCGCGCGATCCGGGCGGTGCACGCCACCGAAGGACCGGCGCTGAAATCCGAAGACGTCTCGTTCGACGTGTCCTTCCTGTTCGGCGGCCAGATCAAGGGTGCGCGCATGCGCCTGTTCATGGTCTACACCGCCGGCAATTTCATCGAATGCACCACCGACACGCCGTACCTGCAGATCGGCGAACACAAATACGGCAAGCCGGTGCTCGACCGCGCCATGCATTACGACGTCGAACTCTACGAGGCGCTGAAGACCGGCCTGATCTCGATGGACTCGACGATGCGCTCCAATCTCGGCGTCGGCCTTCCCATCGACGTGCTGGTGGTGCGCGCGGATGCCTGCGATGCCGATCTCAATCACCGCATCGAGGCCGGCGAGCCCTATTTCCACGATCTGCGCTCGCGCTGGTCGGCGGCCTTGCGCGCCGCGCATCAGAACATCCCGCGGCCGCCCTACAAGAATGAAAAAGAACCCAAAACCTGACAGCTCCAGAGAAAAGGCAGGAAACAATGAGTGAAGCAAAGAAGATCGCAGTGGTGACGGGCGCCGGCACCGGCGTCGGACGCGCGGCAGCGCTGGCGCTGATGAACACCGGCTTCACCGTGGTGCTCACCGGTCGCCGGCTCGACATGCTCGAGGAGACGGCAAAGCTCGGTCCAGCCGGCAAGAGCCTCTGCGTCACCGCCGACATGACCAAACCGGACTCGATCGCCGCGCTGTTCGCCAAGGTGAAGGAGACCTATGGCCGTCTCGACGTGCTCTTCAACAATGCCGGCATGGGCGCGCCGCCCGTCAACTTCGAGGACCTCAGCCTCGAACAGTGGCAGGCGGTGGTGAACACCAATCTCACCGGCCCGTTCCTGTGCACCCAGCACGCCTTCCGCATCATGAAGGACCAGACCCCGCGCGGCGGCCGCATCATCAACAACGGCTCGATCTCGGCCCATGCGCCGCGGCCGTTCTCGGCCGCCTACACCTCGACCAAGCACGCCATCACGGGCCTGACCAAGGCCAGCAACCTCGACGGCCGCATGTACGACATCGCCGTCGGCCAGGTCGACATCGGCAACGCGGCAACGCCGATGACCGACCGCATGGTCAACGGCCCCGGCGTGCTGCAGCCCGACGGCACGACCAAGCACGAGCCGCGCATGGACGCGAAAGCAGTCGGCGATGCCGTCGCCTACATGGCGGGCCTGCCGCTCGATGCCAACGTGCTGACCATGACGGTCATGGCCACCAAGATGCCGTTCGTCGGGCGCGGCTAAGGTCTTTCCTCAGCCCTCTCCCGCTTGCGGGAGAGGGCTGGCGCCCTGCGCCTTATTCAAAAACTGAAAAACAACCCCATGCACAGTAGGCGTCAAGGGGCGCCGACTGCTGCTCGGCTGGCGGGGTGAGATGACGTAATCCCGTGCACTGCCTCTACAATTGTCATTGCGAGCGCAGCGAAGCAATCCAGAGTCTTTCTGCGGAGGGATTCTGGATTGCTTCGCTGCGCTCGCAATGACGGCGGAGGGGGCTCAGACCCCTACTCCAGACTCTCCACCTGCCGAAGGCTCGGAAACAGCTTCATCCACAATAGCGCCACCGCGACGGTACAGACACCACCGAGCACGGCAGCGGGCATGGCGCCGAACAGTGCGGCTGTCAGGCCGCTCTCGAACTGGCCGAGCTGGTTCGAGGCGTTGATGAAGAGGAAGTTCACCGCACCGACGCGGCCGCGCATTTCGTCGGGCGTAGCCAACTGCACCAGCGAGAAGCGGATCACGACGCTGATCGTGTCGGCCGCACCGAGAATTGCGAGCGACAGCACCGAGAGCCACATCCAGGACGACAGCGCGAAGACGACGGTGGCAACCCCGAACACGATCACGGCCTGGAACATGCGCAGGCCGACATGCCGCGAGATGGCGTGTCGCGCCAGCACCATGGTCATCAGCAGCGCGCCAACCGCGGGCGCGGCGCGCAGCACGCCGAGCCCGACCGGGCCGGTCTGCAGGATGTCACGGGCATAGATCGGCAAGAGCGCGGTGACGCCGCCGAACAGCACGGCGAACAAGTCGAGCGAGATGGTACCGAGGATCGCCGGATTGCCGCGGATGAAGCGGACGCCGGCAAAGATGTTGTCCCCGCTCGCATCCTTGGCGATCGCCTGCGGGCGCGGCCGGATGAAGCCGGTCAGGATCATGCCGAGAAGCCAGAACAGCACCATCACGGCGTAAGCGAGATGCGGTGCGATCGCATAGGCGAAGCCGCCGAGCGCGGGCCCGGTGATGGTCGCGACCTGCGCCGCGCCGCTCGAGATCGCGGTCGCGCGCTGGAGCGATCCCTGCGGTGCGATCAGCGGCAGCATCGCCGCGGTCGTCGGGCTCTCGAAGGCTCCGGCGATGCCGAGCACGAAGGTCGCGACGAAAATCTGCACCTCGCCGACCGCGCCGAGCCAGGTGATGACGGCGAGATAGAGCGCGGTCGCCGCTTCCACGAGCTGGCAGAGCTGCACGACGCGCTTGCGCTCGAAGCGGTCGGCGGCGTGGCCGGCGACGAACACCAGCAGCGCCGTGGGAAGGAACTGCACGAGCCCGACCATGCCGAGGTCGAAGGCCGAGCCGGTGAGATCGTAGATCTGCCAACCGATCGCGACCGCCGCGATCTGGCTGGAAAAGCGCGACAGGCTGCGCGAGAGCAGGAAGAACAGGAAGGCGCGATGGGAGAGGAGCGCGCGGGCACTGACCGGCGGATTCGCCGGCACCGCCTGCCCTTCACTTAGCTCTTGACTCACCTATTCGACCATCCGCGCCGGATCTTGACGTAGCCCCGCGTGGCTGACACCGGCTTGCTTGTCAACAGCGGGAGGCTTTGGTCAGCTCCCGGCATTGCGTTTGCAATGCACGAGCTGCCATAATCATTGGGGGTTTGGGGACATCATGCTGCGGTTGCAATCGGCACTCGGCATTTTTGCATTGCTGCTGATCGCCTGGGCGCTCGGCGAAAACCGCCGCGCGGTCTCGCTGCGCCAGGCGGCGATCGGGCTCGTCGTCACTCTTGTCACCGCGGTCGTCCTGTTGAAGCTGCCGGTCGTCGCGCACGCCTTCGGCGCCATCAACGACGCAGTCGGCGCGATCTCGTCGGCTTCGCGCGCCGGCTCGTCCTTCGTGTTCGGCTATATCGGGGGCGGCCCCCCGCCCTTCGACGTCAAGGTGCCCGGAGCCGACTTCATCCTGGCGTTCCAGGCCCTGCCGATCGTCCTGGTCATGAGCGTGCTGACGACGCTGCTGTTCTATTGGCGCGTACTGCCGCCGATCGTGCGCGGCATGGCCTGGCTGCTCGAACGTACGCTCGGCGTCGGCGGCGCGGTCGGGCTGTCGACCGCCGCCAACATCTTCCTCGGCATGGTCGAGGCGCCGCTGTTCGTGCGGCCGTATCTGGCGCAGATGACCCGCAGCGAATTGTTCCTGGTGATGACCGGCGGCATGGCCGGCATCGCCGGCACGGTGCTCGTGCTCTATGCGACGCTGCTGGCGCCGCTGATCCCCGATGCAGCCGCGCATTTCGTCATCGCATCCGTGCTCGGCGCGCCGGCTGCGATCCTCGTCAGCCTGATCATGGTGCCCGAGACCAGCGACAAGCGCACCGGCGGCGCGCTGGAGGATCCCGAGATGGAGGTCTCCAGCACGATGGATGCCATCGTGAAAGGCACGAGCGCAGGCCTCGAGCTGCTGCTCAACATCGTCGCGATGCTGCTGGTGCTGGTGGCGCTGGTCTATCTCGTCAACGCCATCCTCGGCCTGCTGCCCAACATTGGCGGCGCCGCGATCTCGCTGCAACGGCTGCTCGGGCTGGTGATGGCGCCGGTGTGCTGGCTGATGGGCCTGCCCTGGGATCAGGCCGTCACGGCCGGCAGTCTCATGGGCACGAAAACCGTGCTCAACGAATTGATCGCCTATGTCGATCTGTCGAAGCTGTCGCCGGACGCGCTCGATGCACGCTCGCGCCTGATCATGCTCTATGCGATGTGCGGCTTCGCCAATTTCGCCAGCCTCGGCATCATGATCGGCGGCTTAGGGGTGATGGCGCCCAAGCGGCGCGACGAGATCAACGCGCTCGGACTGAAGTCGATCGTATCGGGGACACTGACGACCTGCCTGATGGGCGCGATCGTGGGGGTGTTGAGTTAGCTCTCTCCGCCTGTCATTCCGGTGCGCGACGAAGTCGCGAGCTATGATGCGCAATTGCGCATCAGAGAATCCATCGAGCGTCAGCGCTTGCGGTGAAATGGATTCCGGGCTCGCGCTGCACGCGCCCCGGAATGACAACGGAGAGAAGTGGGCGCCCTCCTAACAGTGCCTACGCCTTCAGCTCCACCTTCCGGTCAACCGCACAACTTCGTCTTCTCCAAGATACGACGCACCTCACCCTGCTTGGCACGGCACGGCTCGGCCGCCATGGCCTTCGCCTCACTGTCACGTCCCTGCGCGTACAGCACCACCGCCATCACGGCCGGCGCCGCGGAGCGCACCGGCCCGCCCGCCACATCTGATGCGGCGAGCGACATGGCGGTTCGCACTTCCGCCTCGGCGGCAGCGAAGCTCTTTTGTCCCATGAGGAAGATCGCATGGAACAGATGAGCCCGCGGGTCTTTCGGGTAGCGGGTGACGAGATCGAAAGACCGGCTGACGCGCTCGTCGCCATTCGCCGGCATTTCCGACGCGGGGATATAGTGCGCGGCGTCGGCCATGTAGGACGAATAATGAGCAGCGGCGAAGCCGGCGCAGATCAGAGATCCGACGCATCCTGCGAGCAGCGTCATACTGGCGCTCCGCGGCAGGCTGTCATAGGACCAGAAGACGAGCCACGGCATGATGGCAAGCGCGCCGCCGGCCAGCGCACCACCAGCATGGGCAAAATAGTCAACATTGCCGGAGGCTCCAAAGGCAAGCGGCAGCAGTGCGGGAACACCGAAGAAGAGCGACGTCTTCAGTCTCGACATTGTTTGATCGGCGTCCGCTTCGGGATCGAAGCTCGCGACAAACAGCGCGGCGATGAGCCCGGTAATGGCGCCGGACGCACCGACGCCTGGCACGCCGGGCGCATTGCCCAGGAGCGAGCCGGCCTCGCCGACCAACGCACTGGCAACAAAGATCAGCGAAAACCAGCCACGGCCGATCAGAGGCTCCAGCCTGACGCCGACGATGAACAGCGCAATGGCGTTGCCTATGAGGTGCCAATCGCTGCCATGCAGAAGCGGCGCAAGGCCAATCCGCCACCACTCTCCCCTTCCGACAACCAGATCATAGCCGGACGCGCCCTGAGCGATCAGCGAGTGGACATCGAGTGAGCCGTCCGGCGCAATGTCGATGGCCAGACTGCGTTGCAGAGCGAAGATCAGGAGCAGACCGAAAATCAGGCCAATGGTGAGGAAAGGGATATCGGCCAGAAGCTTGTTGTCGCCAAAAAGCGTCCCCTCACTGGACAAGGACCGAGCGCGGTCGCGCACGACCGCTGACGCGATCGGCGCGGCGACGGGTTGAAACGATGCTCTTGGGGGTGGCGCCACCGCGCCGCGTCGGCCAAAAGTGTTGGTCGCCATGAAAGCATTTCCCGCATTTTCACAGCCTTGAGTTGACGCGAGGGGTATTTTCGACAGGTTAGCGGCCGCCCTGCGCGGCGGCTGAAATCATCCGATAGGTAACTGCCCGGTTTCGCGGATCGGGCGCATTCTAGCGATCGCCTGTACTGCCACATGACCGCAGTATCTGGGATCAGGCCGTGACCGCTAGAAGCTTGATGGGCACCAAGACCGTGCTCAACGAACTGGTCGCCTATGTCGACTTCTCAAAGCTGTCGCCGACGCCGCTGACGACGTGTTCCACCCGTCATTCCGGGGCGCCGCGGAGCGGCGAGCCCGGAATCCATTTTGCCGCGTGTGATGCGGCCCGATGGATTCTCTGATGCGCAATTGCGCATCATAGCTCGCGACTTCGTCGCGCCCCGGAATGACGAGTGGAGAGACGTGTGCGCCCTTCCTGACAGCGGCCTACGCCTTCAACTCCACCGTCTTGAACTCCGCCGGCAGGATCACCTCCAGCAGTTCGACGTCGTCCGAATAATCCAAAATCATGTGCTTGATCTTCGGCGGCTGGGTCCAGGCGCTGCCTTGCATCATCATGGTCTCGCCCTGCCCGTCCATGTAGGTCTTCACCCAGCCCTTGAGCACATAGACCATCTGGAATTCGACGTCGTGATAGTGAAGCTTCGAGACCTCGGCCGGATTGCACGGCGGCAGCAGGCGAATGACATGCGCTTGCGCGAGACCGTGGGTTGCGGCGGAAATGCCGAGGTCGCGATACTGGGCGTAGGCGCGCAGGCCGTCGGCCTTGAAATCTTCTTCGCGGTGATGGCTGACGGCAATGCGCTGCTTGGGCCGTGCAGGTTTCCTGGCAGTTGACTTGGCCGCTGTCGTGCGGGCCTTCGCCTTCACCGTCTTGCGTGCGGTGGACCGCGCCGCGGTCTTGTTGCCGCTCCACTTCTTCCGGACCGCGGACTGCGCGGCGCTGCGCGATGCCGGCTTCTTGGACTTGGCCATGGCTGCCTCCCGTTGTTGTTATGGACAAGAGGCTAGCACAGAAATGAGAAATCGTAGGGTGGGCAAAGCGGAGCGTGCCCACCATGCAAATGCGATCGTGGAGAGATGGTGGGCACGGCGCGCACGAGCGCGCCTTTGCCCACCCTACCAGTGCTGCGGCGCCGCGTCCGGCGTCAATGCAACCTGAACACCCCGTCCACGGCGCGCAGCTCGGCGGGCTTGATCAGCTTGGAGTGCGCTACAGTCACCGAGAATAGCGGGCCGTCGAGCTTCTCCTCCCAGAATGCCAGGAAGTCGGTCAGCGCCGGGAATTTCGGGAAGACATCGTAGTTCTGCCAGACGTAGGTCTGCAGCAGCGAGGGGTGATCCGGCATCCGATAGAGAATTTGCGCCGTCGTCAGCCCGTAACCCAGCATCTGTTTCCGGAAGTCCTCGGAAACGCCCCCAACCCGTAAGCCCATGCCAACCTCCTTTGCAGGAGCGCATATTCAGCGGGTGGCTTGATCCGTGCCCCGGGAGCCACCCGGCGGAGATGCGCTCACATGAGAGAAATGTGACGCAAACTGACAATCCATCTCAAGCCCAAAGGTTTAACAAGCTGTTGAAATTCAATGCGTTAGCAGCAGATGCATGCCCGTGCTAATACGGGTTAACGATGGTAAAGAGAAATTGGCAGAGCACGCTTGGGACTGCTGATTTTTCTGCTACAAGCCCTTGCCCCCGCAAAATTCCTGTCCTATTTCAGCCTCGCTCGTGCTAGCACTCGCGGGCAGCGATTGCTAACACCTGAAAATCTCCAACTCGTGCAACTACTTAGGAGGACTGCATGAAATTCCGTCCGCTTCACGACCGCGTCGTGGTCAAGCGCATCGACGCAGAAGAGAAGACCGCTGGCGGCATCATCATTCCCGACACTGCCAAGGAAAAGCCCTCCCAGGGCGAAGTCGTCGCCGTTGGCCCCGGTGGCCGCGACGAGGCTGGCAAGCTGATCCCGATCGACCTGAAGGTCGGCGACCGCGTGCTGTTCGGCAAGTGGTCCGGCACCGAAGTCAAGATCGACGGCCAGGACCTGCTGATCATGAAGGAGAGCGACGTGATGGGCGTTCTCGAAGTCAGCGATTCCAAGAAGAAGGCGGCCTAACAGCCCCCCTCTCCCTCAAGTCAAACACCTCAAGGAAAAATCCAGATGGCAGCCAAAGAAGTCAAATTCTCGGTTGAAGCCCGCGACAAGATGCTGCGCGGCGTCGATATCCTCGCCAATGCGGTGAAGGTCACCCTCGGCCCGAAGGGCCGCAACGTCGTGCTCGACAAGTCGTTCGGCGCTCCGCGCATCACCAAGGACGGCGTCACCGTCGCCAAGGAGATCGAGCTCGAGGACAAGTTCGAGAACATGGGCGCGCAGATGGTGCGCGAAGTCGCCTCCAAGTCCGCTGACGCGGCCGGCGACGGCACCACCACCGCGACCGTGCTCGCGGCTGCGATCGTGAAGGAAGGCGCCAAGTCGGTCGCCGCCGGCATGAACCCGATGGACCTGAAGCGCGGTATCGACCTCGCGGTCGAAGCCGTCGTGGCCGACCTCGAGAAGAACTCGAAGAAGGTCACCTCGAACGACGAGATCGCCCAGGTCGGCACCATCTCCGCCAACGGCGACGCGGAGATCGGCAAGTTCCTCTCCGACGCCATGAAGAAGGTCGGCAACGAGGGTGTCATCACCGTCGAGGAAGCCAAGTCGCTCGAGACCGAGCTCGACGTCGTCGAGGGCATGCAGTTCGACCGTGGCTACATCTCGCCCTACTTCGTCACCAACGCCGACAAGATGCGCGTTGAGATGGACGACGCCTACATCCTCATCAACGAGAAGAAGCTCTCCTCGCTGAACGAGCTGCTCCCGCTGCTCGAGGCCGTGGTGCAGACCGGCAAGCCGCTGGTCATCGTCGCCGAGGACGTCGAAGGTGAAGCTCTCGCCACCCTCGTCGTGAACCGCCTCCGTGGCGGCCTGAAGGTCGCGGCCGTCAAGGCTCCGGGCTTCGGCGATCGCCGCAAGGCCATGCTGCAGGACATCGCGATCCTGACCGGCGGCCAGGCGATCTCGGAAGATCTCGGCATCAAGCTCGAGAACGTCACGCTCAACATGCTCGGTCGCGCCAAGAAGGTGATGATCGACAAGGAGAACACCACGATCGTCAACGGCGCCGGAAAGAAGGCCGACATCGAGGCGCGCGTGGCCCAGATCAAGGCGCAGATCGAGGAGACCACCTCGGACTACGACCGTGAGAAGCTCCAGGAGCGTCTCGCCAAGCTCGCGGGCGGCGTCGCGGTGATCCGCGTCGGCGGCGCGACCGAGGTCGAGGTGAAGGAGCGCAAGGATCGCGTTGATGACGCGATGCATGCGACCCGCGCGGCTGTCGAGGAAGGCATCGTCCCGGGCGGCGGCGTCGCCCTGCTCCGTGCTTCCGAGCAGCTCAAGGGCCTGCGCACCAAGAACGACGACCAGAAGACCGGCGTCGAGATCGTGCGCAAGGCGCTGTCCGCGCCGGCCCGCCAGATCGCGATCAACGCCGGCGAAGACGGCTCGGTGATCGTCGGCAAGATCCTGGAGAACAAGACCTACAATTACGGCTTCGACTCCCAGACCGGCGAATACGTCAACCTGGTCAGCAAGGGCATCATCGACCCGACCAAGGTCGTGCGCACCGCGATCCAGAACGCAGCCTCGGTTGCGGCTCTCCTGATCACCACCGAAGCCATGGTCGCCGAGCTGCCCAAGAAGGGCGGCGCCGGTCCGGCGATGCCCCCGGGTGGCGGCATGGGCGGCATGGACTTCTAATCCAGCCGTTCTGGCGAACGACAAGAATGCGAAACCCCGGCAGCGATGCCGGGGTTTTTGTTTTCGGACAGTACACGCAAAAGTGGTATCTTACTCGTCATTCCGGGGCGGCGCGCAGCGCCGAGCCCGGAATCCATTTCACCACTCGCTCATGGCCTATTGCGTCTATCTCCTCGCCAGCAAGAAATACGGCACGCTCTATCTCGGCGTGACGAACGATATCGTCCGCCGCACCCACGAGCATAAGAGCAAAGCTGTTGCTGGTTTCAGCAAGCGATACGCCGTCGACAGGCTGGTGTGGTTCGAGGTCTACGACGATCCCGTCACCGCCATAGAGCGTGAGAAGGAATTGAAGAAGTGGCGGAGGGAATGGAAGATCCGGCTCATTGAGGAGCAGAATCCCGAGTGGATCGACTCGTATCCGCAAATTGCGGGCTGAGCTTGTGGAGCAATGGATTCCGGGCTCGGCGCTGCGCGCCGCCCCGGAATGACGAAAGGAGGTTGGCCCGCAAGCTTATTGCACCTTCCCCAGCCGCTCGAACCGCGGCTCGCCGTCGGCGTTGAGCGACCAGAAGATCCGCGTCACCCGGCCGACGAGATTGTCCATCGGCACAAAGCCCATCGCCTTCGTCGCGCGGCTGTCGCTCGAGTTGTCGCGGTTGTCGCCGAGCACGAAGAGATGGCCTGGCGGCACCGTGTAGACGTTGGTGTTGTCGTAGAAACCGTTGTCGATGCAGTCGTAGGTCACGTAACTCGTGCCGTTCGGTAGCGTCTCGCGCCAGCGCTTGACCTTCGCGCCGGCATCGCCCCCGCAGACGGAGCCGCCGGGCGTGTCCTTGAGCGGGACGCGCGTCACCGCGCGGTCGTTGAGGATAAGCTGCCCCAGCTGCACCTGGATGCGATCGCCGGGCAGCCCGACCACGCGCTTGATGTAGTCGATGGAGGTGTCCTTCGGCGAGCGAAACACGACGAGGTCGCCGTACTCGGGCTCGGCGGCAAAGACGCGGCCTGAGAGCCAGGACGGCGAATAGGGAAACGAATAGCGGCTGTAGCCATAGGCATATTTCGCGGCGAACACGTAATCGCCGACGACCAGCGTCGGAGCCATCGAGCTGGAAGGTATGTTGAACGGCTGGAACAGAAAGAAGCGGATCAAGAACGGCGGCGACCACAGCAACGGGATCAGCAGGATCAGGATGACGATCGCCTTCCATTCCCTGGACTGCGCCGACGGCCGGATGGTTTCCTGAAGAGTGGTCATGCACCTGCCCGATCGAGATTGTGGTGATCGCGAGATTGCGCAACCTAGGGACGCGCGCAATCCCTGCAATCCCCAACTTGGTCGCACGGCGCCTTACCTGCGTTCAACGCGGGTGCGCGAGGTCCCTGAAACAGAGCCGCAGCCACTCGATGGTCAAACGCGTCGCCGGATCGCGTCTCAGATGGTTCTGCACCAGCAGCCAGACGTCGCGACGCTTGCCGAGGAGCGTTGCGCGCAGGCTGCGATCGGCCAGCAGCGTCGCGCAATTGTGCTCCGGCAAGACACCGACGGCGCGATGCGACCTGATCAACGTCTGGATGACGCGGACATTGTCGGTGATGCAGCGCGCAGCACCGAGGCGCCTTGCACGCAAGTACTGCGACTCCGGAATCGCATCGAGCTCGTCCGGATAGGCGCAGACCACCGGCGCGGCATCGACTGCCTCCGCCGGCTCGAAGAAATACAGCTTCACCTCGGCAAGCTTGGAGATGGTGAAGTCGCCCTTCTCCGGCTTGCGCAGCCGGATGGCGAGATCGGCCTGCCAGCGCGAGAACTTGACGTTCTCGCTCGAGGTGAGGAATTGCAGGGTCAGGCCCGGGTTCTCGCGCAAGAATGGCTCGGCGCGCGGCGCGAGCAGCTCCTCCGCGACCGAATTGGTGGAGGCGATGCGCAGCCGCCCGACCGGGCCCGGCTCGCTTTCCCTGATCCGCCCGATCTCGGCGACGTGTCCGGCAATCGCACCGATATGCGCGAGCACCTTCTCGCAATGCCCTGTCGGCCGGCGCACGCCGTCCACGGCCTCGAACAGCGGCACGCCAAGGTCGCGCTGGATGCGGGCAAGACGCCGCCCGACCGTGGTCTCGTCGATGCGCAGCCGCGCGCTCGCACCGGCATAGGTGCCCTCGTCCCGCACGGCGGCGATGATGCGCAGGTCGTCCCAGTTCATCCGCAACGATTAGCACGCAGGCTGCCTTGCCTGCAAATATGCAGCCACCTGCTGCAATAGTCCTGCACGAATGCTGGCCGCGGCCGCGCTAGCCTGCGGCGGTCCGACTTCATGGAAAGGCTCTCATGACCGCCCCAAAGACCCTGCTCGAACTCGCCGGCGCCGACCTGAACCCGCCCACGCTTGGCGCGTCCTGTCTCATCCTGATCGACATCCAGAACGAATACCGCGCCGGCCCGCTCGCGCTGCCCGACGCCGAGGCCGCGATCGCGAGCGCGTCTCGCCTGCTCGCACGCGCGCGACAAAGCGGCGCTGCGATCTTCCACATCGCGCACAAGGGCCGCGCCGGAAGCCTGTTCGACCGCGAGGCCGAGCGCGGTGCGATCGTCACGAGCCTGACTCCGC
This sequence comes from Bradyrhizobium neotropicale, assembly GCF_001641695.1. Classification (GTDB taxonomy): domain Bacteria; phylum Pseudomonadota; class Alphaproteobacteria; order Rhizobiales; family Xanthobacteraceae; genus Bradyrhizobium; species Bradyrhizobium neotropicale. The sequence continues at coordinate 134,479 of NZ_LSEF01000061.1, read as the reverse complement.
TTGCGAGCGAGCCGGTGATCGAGAAAGCCTTGCCGAACGCCTTTGCCGGCACCGGTCTGCAAGCCCGCCTTGCCGCGACCGGACGCAAGAACATCGTGCTGGCGGGCTTCATGACCCATATGTGCGTAAGTTCGACCGCGCGCGCCGCGCTCGATCTGGCCTTCCGCACCACCATCGCCGCCGACGCCTGCGCCACCCGCGACCTGCCCGACGGCCGCGGCGGGACGATCGCCGCCGCCACCATTCACGAGGTCGCGCTGGCCGAGCTGTCGGATCGCTTCGCGCTCATCGCGCGCGGCGACGCGCTGACGTGACGGAGCACGCGATGCTGCAGCTCTATTTCTTTCCCATGGCCTGCTCGCTTGCGAGCCGCATCGCGTTGATGGAGGCCGGCATCGAGGCGCGCTATCACCTCGCCCATATCTGGACCAAGAAGGTCGTGGACGACGGCAGCGACTTCCGCGGCGTTTCGCCGAAAGGCGCCGTGCCGGTCCTGATCCTGGAGAACGGCGAACGGCTGACCGAGAGCGCAGCGGTGCTGCAATATATCGCCGATTTGAAGCCTGAGCTCGGCCTCGCGGCGCGGCCCGGCGATCCCAATCGCTATCGCCTGCAGGAGTGGCTAAGCTTCATCGGCGCCGAGATCCACAAGGCGTTCCTGTTTCCGACCTTCTGGTACAAGGACGACGCGTCGCTCGCCAAGCCGCGTGCAAGGATCGGCCAGACGCTGTCGGTGCCGGCCACGCATCTCGAAACCCACGAATTCCTCGTCGGCGACCGCTTCACCGTTGCGGATGCGCATCTCACCTGGGCCTTGCTGCTGCTCCGTCCCGCAGGCGTGGACATCGCGCAATGGCCGTCGTTGTCAGCCTATCTCGGCCGCATGCAGGCGCGGCCGGCCGTGAGGGAAGCGATTGCGACCGAGATGGCGCTGCGAAAGACGGTCGCGTCTTAAGCGCGGATCACTCCACCCGCGACAGCACCGCGAGCTTGCGGATGCCCTTGTTGCGATAGGCGTCGAGGAAGGCGTAGTAGTCCTTGAACGACACACAGCCGTTGGAATCGCCGTTCGGCCCGAGCATGAAGGTGTGGGCGAGCAGGCCGTCGCGGCCATAGATCGCGTTCTCGCCGCCGATCGGGGTCAGGCGCAGCGCGGGCACGCCGTGGAACAGCGCCTCGCGCGGCTTCAGCGTGTAGATGTGCGGCGGCGTCACGCCGCGCATGCGGACGCGCGAGGAACGCGGATCGTCGAGGTTGGAGCCGAGGCCGGAATGCGCCTCGAGCTTGGTGCCGTCGGGCAGGTAGACCGTCTTGGCGGTGATGTCGTAGACCGCCGTGTCGCGCTCATAGGGCGGCGCACCGCCGAGCATGGGATTCTGCTCCTTCGGCGCGATGCTCGCGGTCACGCTGGCATCGGCCGACGCATAGGCGAGCAGCCCGCCGGAGGGCTCGCGCTTGCCCCAGAGTTTTTCGATCATCGACTGGCGCGGGCCGGTGATCGACATCACCGCCGCCTTGGCGCGATCGGCGAACGACTTCGGCTTCGCCTCGGGCAGGTGCGCGGTCTCGGCCGGCTCGGCGGCCGCAAGCTGCACTGGCGCGTCAGCGCCGCGCTTGGCCTTCGCGGCGTCAGCGATCTTGGCCGGGCCCTGCGACTTCGGCGCTTCCGCAACCTTCACGGGCGCGGCGGGCTTCGCGTCCTTGGCATCCGCCATCTTCGTCGCAGGAGCCTGCAGCGCGGCGCTCGCCGCGTTCGACTCCACACCCCGGGTCGCAGCGGCCGCAAAGCGCTCGTTGAACATCTCTTGCGTGATCGGCGCGGCGACCTGCACCCGGTCGGGCAGCAGCGAGAAAGCTTCCCTCACCGCCTCGCCCGCCTCGCGCAGCGCCACCCTCGGCGCGCGCTTGATCACCGGCTCGTCGTAGCCGGTGCTGCCGACCGTCGGATAGACGCTCGCGGCAAAGATGTTGCTGTAGACGGTCCAGCCGGCTCCCAGCACGAGGCAGCCGATCGCAGCGGCGCCAAGCACCTTTTGGGTGGTCATGTTCCGGGAAGACTTCCGAAAAGAATCTTTGGACTTCCGTGCCGCGTAACTCTGCGCAGCGATACTCGTACTCATTCGCCTTGCGTCCAGGACGGTGTCACTCAGTCCCCCTTCGAAGTGCCGCTGCTGGTCACGTTCCGACTGCAGCATCTCGCAGGAGGTCGGAGCGTCATTAAGGCCACTTTTAGTTAAATGCGGATTAAGTTCGGGCAGATATGGGGCAACTCGTTAATGCTGTCCCATTTAGGGAAAAAAGCCCGAAGAACTACGGACTTAGGCGGGGCTGTTAACCATAATTCTCACGCCTCTCGGCGCGATCATCTGGGCTCTGCAGCACGCTGTATGACGCATCCAACTACGCCATTTTCGTGATCTCAAAATGCCGTCCGACCATAGCGACGAAGCGTTGCGCGAGGCTGGTGAGTCCTTCCATTCGACGCGCGCGAGATGATGCGGGCACGCAGCGCCGCTGTTGCGGTCTTCCGCGACACGGCGGCGTGACCGAAAGTTGATCGCGCTCAATCTGGAAATGTGCCCAGCGACAAAATAGCTGCGAGCACGGCACTTTTCAGCAGCCTCAGCGCGTGATACGGTACCGTATCAACATCGCCTTGAAATGTGCCGACCACGCGAATGGAGGCTGACATGAAAAGGGGCATACGCGCCGGATGCCTGGCTCTGGCGTGGTCGTTTCTGTTGATGGGACAGGCCGCCGCGCAGCCCGCCAACGCAGGTTGCACGTCGTCGCCATCCGCCGCCGGCACCCAGGCCACTCATGCGCAGACCTGGCGCTGCGACAACGGCATCACGATCATTGCTGAAAACGGCGCCAGATTTGAACTTAAGGACGCCAACCGCGACGGACATATTGATTCCGTGGAATTGAGCAGCAAGGCCCTGCTCATCGAGGTTCCCAAGAAGCCCGGCGGCAATCCCTTCAAGGTGCTGACACCGCAGGCGATCGCGGCGGTGCGCGGCACCAGATGGGCCGTCGATGCCGCCGACGGCAAGACGTCCGTCTTCGTCGCCGACGGACGTGTCGGCGTCGGCCGCAGGACTCGCGGACGCGCCGTCGTGCTCGGACCGGGTGACGGCGTCGACGTCGAAGCGGCCGGCACGCTGGAGGTCAAGCGCTGGGGCCAGCCGCGCATCGACGCCTTGATGGCAAGGCTCGGACAATAGGGGCTCGGACAATAAGGCTCGGACAGTAAGTTTTGGACAAGAGAGCGGATTGCAAACGGCCATATGAGTAGCCGACGCGTTGAGATCCTGGTTGCGCTCGTCCTCACCGCGCTGTGGGGCGCCAGCATCTATGCGGCTCATGCCAACGGCCATCTGCGGTTTCTGGATCGTCTCGAGGCAACGCTGACGGATTTGCGCACGCTGGCGCGCGGCGTGCAGCGTCCACCCGATCTCGTCACCATCGTTGCGATCGACGACGCCGTCGTGAAGCGCGGCGGCCGCTACCCGCTGCCGCGTGCCGATCTCGCGCGCGTGGTCGACACCGTCGCGCAATTCAAGCCGAAGGTCATTGCCGTCGACCTCCTGCTGGTCGATCGCAGCGGTGGACTCGGCGATGCCACGCTGGCGCATTCGCTCGCCAGCAGTCCCGCGATCCTCGCCGCTGCGGCGATCTTTCCGGCCGCCATCGACACCGTGGCGGCGACCGGCGACGGGCCGCTCGCCACCCTGCCCCAGGCCGAACGCTTCCTGCTGCCGCTACCGGCCTTCGCCGATCGCGCCGAGGTCGGCGTCGTGAACGTCGCGACGGGACAGTCGGGCTCCCCGCTCTCGGTCCCGATGCTGTTCAAGACGAACGACAAGGTCGAATTGTCGTTTCCCCTGCGGGTCGCGAGCCGGGCGCTCGACAAGCCGCTGACGATCGCACCGGACCATCTCATGCTCGGCGATCGCGCGGTACCGACCGACACCGACTTCGCGCTGCCGATCACCTATTACGGTCCGCGCCGTACGATCCGCACGGTCAGCGCGCAGACCGTGTTCGACGGCACGCTCGACCGCGCAGCGATCGAGAACCGGATCGTCGTGATCGGCGCCTCCGTCGCCGGCGGCGGCGATTTCTTCCCGACGCCGTTCGATACCCTGATGCCCGGTGTCGAAGTGGTCTCGACCGCCATCACCCATCTCGTTGCCGGCGACGGCATCGTGCGCGATCGCAGGGTTCATATCGCCGACGCGCTCGCCGCGATCCTGCTGCCGATGCTGCTGGTGGGCCTGCTCGCCTGGCGGCGAAGCGCGCTCGGGCTCGTCGCAGCCGCCGCGGTGATGATGGCCTGGGCGGCGCTGAACCTGTTCGCGTTCACGCACGGCATCTGGCTCAACGCCGCAACCACGCTTGCCGCAGCGGTGCCGCCCGTCGCGGTCTTCGCCGGCGTGCAATTGTGGGCGGGAGGCCGCCGGACGCAATATCTCGCCGCCAAGAGCCGATCACTGGCGCAATTCCAGGCGCCGGCAGTGCAGGAGTGGCTGGCGCGCGATCCCGATTTCCTGGCAAAACCGGTCCGGCAGAACGCCGCGGTCGTCTTCATTGATCTTTCCGGCTTCACCTCGCTCAGCGAATGGATCGATCCGGATACGCTTCGCGACTTGCTCAAAGCCTTTCACGCGCTGATCGACAAATCCGCGGTCTCCTCCGGCGGAATGATCACCGGCTTTCTCGGCGACGGCGCCATGATCCTGTTCGGCCTGCCGCGCGCGATGCCAGATGATGCCGCGCGCGCGATGAAATGCGCAGTCGAGCTGCATCGCGCCGTTCAGGGCTGGATTGCATCGCTGCAGCCTTCGATCCGGGATCAGCTCGACTTCAAGATCGGCGCGCATTTCGGCCCCATCGTCGCCTCGCGCCTCGGCGGAAGCCACCAGCACATCACCGCGACCGGCGACACCGTCAACATCGCGAGCCGGCTGATGGAGGTCGCCGCCCAGCACGATGCAAGGCTCGCGCTCAGCGATACGCTGCTGGATGCGGCCGACTTCCTCGGCGATCCCGACAGCACGCTGAGAGGCCCGCTGCGCACGCAGGTTCGCGGCCGCTCCGGCACGGTCACGGTCTGGTTCTGGCGCGATGAGAGACAACCGGGACAGGCGGCTGCCGAAGCCGACGCGGCGGGCTGAGGCCGCGGACCGCTACTGCGCTTCCGGCGGCGGCGAGCGGTCCAGCACATCGCCCTTGGCGCCTTCCAGCAAATCGATGCCGTAGGTCTCGACGACGAGCGGCCCCCGCTTGCGCTGCAATTCCGCAACGCGCGTCACCTGCGCAAAGAGGTCGTTGAGGAAGGGATGGCCGGAGGGGCGGAGCTCGTCGACATAGATCAGCTTGCCCGCGAGCAGCCTTGGATCAGGCTCGGGCATATTGATCCAGCGGATGCGCTGGTTCTGCTGCACCACGCAGGTGCCGCGCGGCAAATAGAAGGCGAGCCAGCCGGTCGTGCCGTAGTCCGGCGCGAGAACACAGCTCGCACCACTGCGGACACGCGCGGCTTCGATCTCCGCCGCAAGCTCGGGCCAGCCGACGCCGACGCTGCGCACCGTCGCATCGCGACGGTAGCCGGACAGCACACCGGTATTGGCCTGCACGATGAGCGCGGCGAACATCACGATGCCGACGGGCGCGGCCCAACGCAGGCAGAAATCCACCAACCGCCGCTCGCGCGGTTTCCACTGCGAGAGATTGGCCGCGGCCGCAGCCGCGACCACGAAGGGCGGATAGACCGGCGCGAACCAGTTGGCCTCGACGCGGGCATGCAGCGAATGCCAGACGAAATAGGCGACGATGGTCCAGAACATCGTCTCGATCAGCACGCGCGAGGCGAGCGCGCCGGCCCTGCGCCAGGTCAGCGCGTGCAGCCCCATCGCGCCGAGGATGAAGACGAGCGGCGTCGCGAAGGCGATCTGGGTCGGGATCAGCTCGGCGATGAAGACGGGGCGGAAGTCCTCGATCCTGGCGCGGCCGAGCTGCTTTGCGAACGAAACCCATTGATGGTCGGCATTCCAGAGGATCACCGGCAGGAACAGCGCGAACGCGACGAGACCGCCGAGATAGGGCCAGGGCGAGAGAAACCAGCGCCTGAGCTTCGGCACGACGGCAAGCCAGATCAGGATCGCCGGACCGAAGAACATCGCGGTGTATTTCGACAGCAGCGCCGCGCCGACGGCGGCGCCGACCGCGAGCCACCAGGCGCCGCGCCCGGTCTCCAGCACCTTTGCGAGGAAGAACAGGACGAAGCTCGAGGCAACCAGCAGTGGCGCATCCGGCGTGACGATCATCGTGCCGACCGCGGCCATCAGGGTCACATTGAGCAGGATGACGCTGGTCGCGGCAACACGCGCCCCGCCGAACAGGATCGCGGCCGAGCGGTAGATTGCATAGCTCATCGGCAGTGCGAGCAGGATCGAGACCAAGCGTACGCCGAGCTCGGTATCGCCGGCGATCATGGTGCCGGCGCGGATCACGAACGCGACCATCGGCGGGTGGTCGTAGTAGCCGCCCGCAAGGTTCTTCGACCACATCCAGTAATAGGCTTCGTCGAAGGTGATCGGTGTGAAGGCGGCGGCCACCAGCCGCAGCGCGACCAGCGCGACGATCACCAACGCCGTGTTACGGACGATCCGCGCGTCAGCCCCGCCCATGCCAGATCCTTGGCGCGCTACTTCTTGCGCCAGACGAACAGTCCGGACATCGCATAGTTCCACACCACGCCCATCAGCGCGCCGGCGAGGCCCGCCAGCCACCAGATCGGCTCCTGGTCGTAGACCGAGAAGGCGACGCCGACATTGGCGAGCAGGCCGACGCTGCAGACGATGTAGAAGGCGATCAGGCCGCGCACGATCGCAAAGCCTTTGAGTCGCTGATCGCGATAGGTGAGGAAGTTGTTGAGGATGAAATTGCTGGTCATGGCGACGAGCGCGCCTGCCGCCTGCGCCTCCGCGAACGGAACATTGAACAGCTCGAGCGCGAGGAACAGCGTGCTGAGGTGCACGACGAGGCCGATGCCGCCCACCATCGCGAACAGGATGAAGCGCAGCGAGACGATGTCGTTGGTCAGCTTTGCCAGCACGAGGCCGATAAAGTCCAGCGCGACCATGGAATCAAGCTTGCTCTCGCCGTGCTGCCGCGCGCCGAACGTGTAGGGAACTTCGACCGCGCGCAACGTACCGTGCGCGCTCGCGACGACGTCGAGCAGGATCTTGAAGCCGTGCACGGAAAGCTTTGGCGCCAGTTCCTCGAAACGGTCACGGCGAATCATGAAAAAGCCGCTCATGGGATCGGCGATCTCGACCCGCAGCACCTGCTTTGCGACCTCGGTGGCGAGCGCGCTGGCGCCGGCGCGCTGGTTGTTGAAACCCTCGCTCTTGTAGCCCTCGATGTAGCGGCTGCCGACGACGAGTTCGGCCTGCCCGCTCATCAACAGCGACAGCATCCGCGGCAGTTGCGTCTCATCATGCTGGAGATCGGCGTCGATCACGGCCGCGTAAGGCGCGCTGGAGGCCAGGATGCCCTCTATACAGGCGCCGGACAGGCCACGGCGGCCGATGCGGCGGATGCAGCGCACCCGGCTGTCGCGCCGGGCCAGCGCGCGCACGACGTCCCAGGTGCCATCCGGAGAATTGTCATCGACGAACACGACTTCCCAGGCGATGCCGGCAAGCGTCGCCTCCAGCCGCCGGTACAGCACCGTGACGTTATCGCGTTCGTTGAAAGTCGGGACGACGACCGAAAGCTCTGGCGACCGCGAACCCATCTGTTGGCCCTGCGGCGGGCTTTCGGGGCCCGGTCTGATCGCTTCATTCATGACGGAGCGTATATCCGCCACGTCCTGCGCTGCCAAGCCGGGGTTCTCGGGGGAACGGCCGAAAAGGGGCCTTAAAATGCCAACGACCCCGGAACGGCGGACCGCGCGTACATCCGGCGCAGGCCCAAGCTATTCCAAGGTCGTCCCAGCTCCGGAGCTCTTCGCTCAACGTCGCCGTTATGCGGTAAATGGGCACGGCAAAGCGGCTTCGCAAGGGGTTAGAATCCCCTTTTCATGCCCCTATTGGTTGGGCACTTCCCGGATCACGGGGCCGCGCGGCGCAGGTGCGGCCGGTGCCGCGGACGCCGCCGCAGGAGCGGACTCGGCCTTCGCGGGCTTGGGCGGCTTGCCGAACTGGCCGATCGGCCCGAAGACGACGGCGACCGCCAGCACGATCGCCGCGACGATCGCGCCACAAATGCCACCCACCGACTCAGACGACATGCGACCCTATCCCTGCTCCAGAATGTTCCCAGTGATATCATGGATGAATGCGATGCCGGAAGGGCTCCGGACCGCAATGGTTCATGCAGCTACTTCTGCGGCGGCCGGCGCTTGACGAAGGCGGTAACGATGTCCTTCTGCGCGGATTCGACCGCCTTATTCGCAGTGGCGAGATGGGCCCCGGAATCGATGTTCGGATATTGCGTGGTCAAAAAATCGAGCAACGCCACACGATAATACTGCCGCTCCGAGGGACAGGCGCCCGCGACCGAGCGGCTGAAATCCTGCTCCGACAGTCCCTGATTGCTGTCGCGCGAATATTCCCGTGCCAGGCAATGCCAGTAATCGTCACGGCCCTGAATGGCGAGCTTCTGCGCGCCGCGCGCATCATCGTCATCCGCCAGAACAGTAGATATGGCAGCAGATGTCATCATCACGAGCGCCGCTCCCACCATCAGCATCCGCATCTTGTTCTCCTTTTTCGCAGATCCGGCGCAAAGCTTAGACGGGACGCGAGAACTGGCCAATCACAACTCGTTTGACTAGGATGATGGCCTCCCCTCCTCGTCGATGCGAGATTCCCCCGTGGCCAAAGCAAAAACCGCGTCAAAAAAATCCGGCAACATCTTCATCGGCATCGGCGGCTGGACCTTCGAGCCATGGCGCGGCGTGTTCTACCCGGAGAAGCTCGCGCAGGCGAAGGAGCTGTCCTACGCCGCCTCGAAGCTGACCTCGATCGAGATCAACGGCACCTATTACGGCTCGCAGAAGCCGGAGAGCTTTCGCAAATGGGCGAGCGAGGTACCGGAAGGCTTTGTGTTCTCGGTGAAGGGCCCGCGCTTCGCCACCAACCGCCGCGTGCTGGCGGAGGCCGGCGATTCCATCAAGCGGTTCTATGATTCCGGCGTGCTGGAGCTCGGCGACCATCTCGGACCGGTGCTCTGGCAATTCGCACCGACGAAGAAGTTCGACGGCGCCGATTTCGGCAAGTTCCTCGAACTGTTGCCGCGCAAGCTCGACGGCCGCGCGCTGCGCCATGTGGTGGAGGTCCGCCACGACAGTTTCTGCACGCCGGATTTCGTCGCGCTGATCCGCGAATTCGAGACGCCGGTGGTGTTTGCCGAGCACGGCAAATATCCGGCGATCGCCGACGTCGCCGGTGATTTCGTCTATGCCCGGCTGCAGAAGGGCAATGACGAGATCAAGACCTGCTATCCGCCCAAGGAGCTCGATGCCTGGAGCAAGCGGTTTCAAGCCTGGGCCGAAGGGACTGAACCCGACGATTTGCCGAAGGTTGACAAGGCAAAGCCCAAGAAGGAGCCGCGCGACGTGTTCGCCTACGTCATCCATGAAGGCAAGGTGCGCGCACCAGCCGGCGCCATGGAACTGATCGCGCGGGTGGCCTGAGGTTGCCTATGGCAAAGGCGAAGAAGCTCTTCACCATCGGCTATGAGCAGACGCCCCCGAAGGCCGTGCTCGACGAGCTGGAGCAGGCGGGCGTCAAGCTCGTGGTCGACGTGCGCGCGGTGACGTCTTCGCGCCGGCCGGGCTTCTCCAAGAAGCAGCTCGCCGCGGGCTTGGATGAGCGCGGCATCGCCTACGTCCACCTCGCCGCGCTCGGCACACCCAAGGAAGGCCGCCTCGCCGCGCGCAGTGGGCAATACGACGTGCTGGAAAAGGTGTACTCGAAACACCTGAAGACGCCGCAGGCCAAGGAGGAGCTCGACGAGCTCTCCGCGCTCGTGAAGAAGGCAGGTCCCGTCTGCCTGCTCTGCTACGAACGCGACCACACCCACTGCCACCGCCAGATGATCGCGGAGATCATCGAGGAGCGCGATGGCGTGGCGGTGAAGAATCTGGCGGGGCGGCAGGTGTAACCTGCGTCATTCCGGGGCGCGCGTAGCGCGAGCCCGGACTCCATTCATCCACCGGGTCTGCGGCCCGATGGATTCCGGGCTCGCGACTACGTCGCGCCCCGGAATGACGGCTCATCCCTCCCCCGCCAGCCGGAACGTCCCCTCCATCATCTGCACGCAACTGCCGCCGACATGGGCGGAGACGATCTTGCCATTCTGCTTGCGCACGCGCGTCAGCAGGATGCTCGGGCGGCCCATGTCAAAACCCTGGCCGATCGTGTGCCTCAATTCGCCCTCGAGCAGGGAATCGAGATCGGCGAACAACGCGGCCGCCGCGACCGTCGCGCTGCCGGTGGCGGGATCCTCGATCAGGCCGCTCGCGCCCGGGAAGAACATTCGCGCCTGCAATTCGCAGGGCGACTCGGGCGCGGGGACATCACGCGTGTAGAAATAGATCGCGAAAGCGCCGTCGCGCGGCAGCACCCGGCCGAATGCCGCGGCGTCGGGCTTGGCCCGGCGCACGGCGTGGCGCGACCGCACTTCGGCCACCACGAACGGCGTTCCGACACTGACGACCTGCGGCGCGTGACGATCGGTCCTAATATCATCGGCAGTGAGCGACAGGCAGGGTGCAACCTCGGCGGCGGACAGTTGCGCAAGGCGCGAGAGCGGCTGCGGCGCAGTGAGCTCAGCGTTGACCACCCGGCCCTGCTCTCGCCGGATGTCGACCGGCACAAGCCCTGCCTTCTCCTCGAACAGGAGACGCGGCTTCGGTTCCTTTGCGATCGTGGCCAGCACGAAGGCCGAGCCGACATTCGGATGCCCTGCGAACGGAAGCTCCCTGACCGGCGTGAAGATGCGCACCTCGGCATCGTTGGCGCTGTCGCGCGGCGGCAGCACGAACGTCGTCTCGGAATAATTGAACTCGGTCGCGATCGCCTGCATCTGCGCGGTCGAAAGCCCGCCGGCATCGAGCACGACGGCAAGCTGGTTGCCGCCGAAGGCGCGGTCGGTGAACACGTCGACGGTGATGTATCGCCGCTGCATCTTACGTTTCCTCTTCACGCACATGGCGGCCTTGCCGCATCGCGGGCATTGTATAAGCCGGCGACATCGTCCGTCATGCCCCAGAACTCGGAGCATTCGGAGCAATCACCATTTGAGCGCGTCAGAAGCGAAAGAGCGGCTGGGGCGATGCGAGCAGCTGCCCGCGCTCGCTTCGGTCAGGGATCAGCTCGTCGAGAAAGCGCCGGTTCTTCTCGTAGGTCTGCGTCGCCTCGAACTGCGTGTGCGGCCAGTCGCTGCCCCACAGCAGCCGATCGACACCATAGGCCTCGCGCAGCAGCGGATAGGCTGCCTTGGCAAAGCTCTCGCCCGCCGCGCCGTTGCGATACGGCGCCGAGACCTTGACCCAGACGTTGCGCGCCGCGCCGAACTTCAGCACCGACTGAAAGCCGGGGTCGGCAATGCCGAGCTTCGGATCTGGCAGCGTGTAATGATCGAACACGACGCTGACGCCGTGATCGAGCAGCTGCGGCGCGAGCCGCGCGAGGTCGGACGCGTTGCGCTGGACCTCGACCTGCCAGCCCATGGCCTTCACCTCTGCCAGCAGTGCCTTCCAATCAGCGGCGCCAAGATCGGGCAAGGGCTGACCGACGAGATTGAGGCGGATGCCGACGACTCCGGCACGGTCGAGCGCGCGGAGCTCCTCGGCGGACGCTGTGGTATCGACGACGGCGATGCCGCGCAGGCGGCCGGTCGCCGCCTTCAGGCTCTCGACCAGGTAGGAATTGTCGGTGCCGAGAAAGCTCGGCTGCACCAGTACGCCATTGGTCATGCCGTTGCGGTCGAGTTGCTCCAGATAGAGCGCCAGCGGCGCATCGTAATCGGGCGCATAGCGCCGGCCCGGCGCGAGCTTGAGGCCGCGATGGAAGACATGGGCGTGAGTATCGATCGCAGGCAAGGCCGCCTCACTCCTGGCTTTGGTCGCGCTCGCCATGACGAGCGAAGCGAGGCCCGCAGCAAACTCGCGGCGCGTGAGGCCGCTCGGACAAGATGTCGTGGTCATCGCGTCTCATCCTGCCTCAGGCCCGCGTCGCGACGGCCTGCTCAAAGACCTTGCCGCGGGTCTCGGGCAGCAGCAGCACCGCGATCAGCACCAGCGAATAGGCGAACGCCGCGTCGATGCCGATTGCGGGCCCGAGCCCGATGTGATCGCTGAGGAAGCCGACCAGGAAGGGAAATGCCGCGGAGACGATGCGGCCGAAATTGTAGCAGAAGCCGACACCGGTGCCGCGCACGCCTGCGGGATAGAGCTCGCTGAACAGCGCCGCCATGCTCGCGGGGATTCCCGCGGAGAAGAAGCCGAGCGGAAATCCGAGCACCAGCATCTGGCCATTGGTCAGCGGCGCGAAGATATAGACCAGCACGGTGGCGATGCAGGCGCTGGCGAAGAACGCGACATTGGCCCTGCGGCCGATGCGGTCGCTGACGATGCCGCTCGCCACGCAGCCGCAGAAGAAGGCGATGATGATCACGGCGAGATAGCCGCTGGAGCCCAGCACCGAGAGGTGCCGCACTTCGCGCAGATAGGTCGGCAGGAAGGTGGTCAGCGCCGCGTAGCCGCCATGGGCGCCGATGCCGAAGAGACCGCCGATCAGGGTCGAGCGCAGCACATCGCGATGGAAGATGCCGGAGAGCGTCGCGAAGAACGGCGTCTTCTCGCTCGCGGCTGAGCGCGGCGGCTCCTTCAGTCCGCGGCGGATGAAGATGATCAGGAGCGCGGGAAACAGCCCCAGCGCGAACAGGAGCCGCCAGGCGATATCGGTGGGCGCATAGGTGAAGACCAGCGCCGATAGCAGCACGGCCGCGCCCCAGCCCACCGCCCAGGCGCTCTGCACCGAGCCGAGCGCCTTGCCGCGATGCTCGGGACGGATGATCTCAGCCATCAGCACCGCGCCGCAGGCCCATTCGGCGCCAAAGCCGAGGCCCTGGATCGCCTTGAGCACCAGAAGCTGGGTGTAAGTCATCGCGAATGCGCAGGCGAAGGTCGCCAGCGCAAAGGTCGCGACCGTGATCTGAAGCGCCTTGACGCGGCCGAAGCGATCGCCGAGCGCGCCGCCAAGCCAGCCGCCGAACGCGCCGAAGAACAGCGTGATCGAGCCGAGCAGGCCGGCATCGGCCTTGCTGATGCCGAAAGCCGCGATCAGCGCGGGGATGGCAAGGCCGAACATCTGGACGTCGAGTGCGTCCAGCGCCCAGCCGCCAAAACTTGCCCAGAAGGTCCGCTTCTCAAGCGGCGAGCATTCGCTGTACCAGTTCGACATTGTTCCTACCCCTGTATTCGTTATTGCTTGATGTCGTTGAAAGCCGCGCTCACCGGATCTCTGCGTGATAGCGGAAGCGGTCGGCCGGCCCGCGCGAACGGCGCCATTCGATCGGCCGCCGTTCCAGGTCGAGCGCGAGACGCTCAATCACGATCAGCGGTGCGTGAGGCTCAAGGCGCAACAGCCGCGCCTGCATCTCGTTGGCCGTCTCGACGGTCAGGACTTCCTCGGCCGAGACCACCACCTCGCCGCAGCGCTCCTCATAGAGCGGGTAAAGCAGGTCGCCGAACTCGGAGGTGTCGATCTTGAGGATTGGCGCGAAGCGCGATTGCGGCAGCCAGATCTCTTCGGCGAGCAGCGGCACGTCGTCGATGAGCCGCAGGCGCGACAGGCTGATCACGGGCTCCCCGACGGGAATGCGCAGCGCGGATGCGACCGCCGAGGTCGCCGGCACGCTCCTGCGGCGGAGAATTCGGCTCTTCGGCACGCGCCGCTCGCCACTCTCGGACTGGAAGCGGAAGAAGCGGAACAGCGAGGAGTTGAAGCGCGCGCGGCGCACGAAGGTGCCGCGGCCCTGCTGCCGCTCCAGCACGCCGTCGCTGACGAGCTGGTCGATCGCCTTGCGCACGGTGCCGATCGCGACGCCGTAATGCGCGCCAAGCTCGGCCTCCGACGGAATCGGCTCGCCCGGCCGCCATTCATTGCGGTTGATCCGCGCGGCGAGATCGTCGCGCAGGCGCTGGTAACGTGGCAAGCGGTCGTCGAGCGGCGCTGAATTCATATAGTCATATAGATGACTAGATGAAATCTGAGTCAAGCACTACTAAAATACCGTAGACGGAGGAGCTGGGCCACCACGAGCCGCGAGGTCGGGTCGGAGGCTTCTCCAACCCGACTCCGTCTGCTCGTCAGTTCGTCGTCTTCGGCATGCAGGGCGGCTCCTTGTAGGGCGCAGAGGCAAACGCGCCCACTGCCGGAGCCCTCACGCAATCCGCCGCTGCCTGGGGTGCGTTGCGCCGCGTGGCGACATCGCGGGCGGCTGCAGTCTGAATTTGATAGACGGCTGCGGCGATCAGGGCGGCCGAAACAAAGGTCAATCGGGTCATTGGTTTTCTCCGCGTGACAAACGGAAGCCGAGACGTTTCGACTTCCTGAGTGCAGGAGCGGAAAGCACCACGAGAAATTTCATCACGCGCCATCAACGAAACGCGAGCTGCGTCTGAAGCGGTCGAAAGCCTAGCCGAGCTGAAACACCGCCACCGGCTGGTCATAGCCGCGCACATTGACCTCGCCGAGCGCAACCGCATCCTCGCCGTCGTCGCCAAGCGCCTCGCGCACGGACGCGGAGATCAGGAGCTGGGAGCCGAACTCCTTGTTCAAGGCCTCGAGCCGCGAGGCGAAATTCACGGTGTCGCCGATCACCGTGTACTCCTTGCGCCGGGGCGAGCCGATATTGCCGGCGACGACCTCGCCGAAATGGATGCCGATGCCGATCCGGAGCGGCCAGCTCGTTTCCGCGTTGATGTGGTCCATCGCGGTCAGCATCTCGCGGCCTGCGGCGACCGCGCGATGCGCGGCGTCGGAGGCTTCCAGAGGCGCGCCGAACAACGCCAGAAAACCGTCGCCCAGAAACTTGTTCACGATGCCGCCATTGCGGTCGAGGATGTCGACCAGCACGGCGAAGGCGCCGTCGAGGCGGTCGACGACCTCCTGCGGAGTCCGCGTCTGCGCGCCGGCGGTGAAGCCGCGGAAGTCGACGAACATCACCGCGACGCGGCGGACATCGCCGGCCGCGCTCGTCCCCACCGTCATCAGCCGTTCCACCACCTGCGGCGAGACGTGCTGGCCGAACAGGTTGGTCACGCGGTCGCGCGCGGTGGCCGCCGCGATGCTCGCGGCAAATTGCCGCCTGAGCTGCGCGCCAACGGCCCCTGCGAGCACGCCGCAGACCAGGATGATGACGCTGCGCACCGCGTGAAAATAGGTCTGCGGCTCGCCGATGCCGCTCGAAGGATCGTAGATCAGCGCAACGGCGAACAGCTGCGCCGCGGCGACGAAACCGGTGAAGGTCGACAGCCAGAAATCGAGCCGCAGGGTCGAGAGGATGACGAAGATGAAGTAGATCAGCGGCACGGCGAAGCCGAGCGCCTGACTCGCGCCCATGGTCCGGATTTGCAGGATGAGGATGAGCGTGGGCAGCGACGTCTCGATCAGCGCACTGATGTAGCGCCGGACCACGGGCAGATCGCGATTGAGCCTCAGGTTCCGCCTGATCTGGGTGTAGATCCAGACCTCGATCAGGATGAAGCCGATCACGAGGCCGTACTCCACGACCAGTCCGCTCGTGCCGCGCCAGACCCGGTTCACGACGGCAGGGTCGATCAGGTAGATCGCGGTGAGGAAGACCATCATGACGCATCCCGTCATGATCAGCGCCCTCACCCGCATCAACTCGGTGCGCAGCACTTCCCGCGTCAACTCGCGCTCGACATCCTCAGACAAAACGGCGTGCTGCCGCTTTTTTCTGCTGGCAAAGCTGACCATCACTCCCCTCGATTCCGGGGTATTGTGCCTCAATCCAGCGTGCGGCGGAAGCGCGTCACGGCGATGGTCATGGCGACCAGCATCAGGACGGCCAGCGCCAGCGCGTCATAGCGCAGGTTCTGCATGGTCGCGCCCTTCAGCATGATGGCGCGGACGATGCGCAGGTAGTGCGTGAGCGGCAGGGCCTCGCCGAGATATTGCGCCCAGGCCGGCATGCCCGCGAACGGGAACATGAAGCCGGACAAGAGGATGCTCGGCAGGAAGAACATCATCGACATCTGCATGGCCTGGAGCTGGTTCTGCACGACCGTCGAGATCGTGTAGCCGATCGACAGGTTGGTGGTGATGAACAATGTCGACAAGAGCGCCAGCAGGACCAGATTGCCGAGCACGGGCACGCCGAACAGGCCGACGCCGATGCCGATGATGAGGAAGGCCTGGACGAAACCGACCAGCACGTAAGGAATGATCTTGCCGAACATCACCTCGACCGGCCTGATCGGCATCGAGAGCAGGCTCTCCATCGTGCCGCGCTCGACCTCGCGCGTGACCGAGAGCGCGGTGAAGATCAGCATCGTCATCGTCAGGATGGTGCCGACGAGGCCCGGCACGATGTTGAGGCTCGAGGACGCCGCCGGATTGTAGCGGGCGTGCGCCCGGATCTCGAACGGCATCTCCGGGGGATCGCCGATATAGAGATCGTGCTTGAGCGCGGTCTGCACCACCATGCCGAGCGAGCCGAGCGCGGCGCTGGCCGCGACCGGATCGGTCGCGTCGGCTGCGACCAGCAGCGCCGGCTTGTCGCCGCGCCGCACCGCGCGCTCGAAGCCGCGCGGGATCTCGATGCCAAACAGCACCTTGCCGGATTTCAGGAGATTGTCGAAATCATCGACATCGTGCACTTCGTAGAGGAAGCGGAAATAGGCCGTGTTCTCCAGCGCCTTCAGCACCGAGCGGGCGAGATCGCTGTCCTCCTGGAGCAGCACTGCGCTGGGCAGATTGTGCGGCGTGGTGTTGATGGCATAGCCGAACAGCAGGAGCTGCATCACCGGCAGCATCACGATCATCGCAAAGGACACGCGATCGCGTCTGAGCTGGATGAACTCCTTCACCAGCATCGCATAGGAACGCTTCCAGAAGCCGAAGCGCTCGCGGATCTCGTGCGTTGGGAAAGGCTGATCGACGGCGGTCATTGGAAGTTGTCCTTTGAGCGGCCCATCAGTTCGATGAACACGTCCTCCAGCGAAGGCGACGATTTCTGCCAATGCAGGCCGCTTCGGTCGCGCCATGGCGCGATGCTCGCCTCCAGCGCCGCGACATCGCGCCCCGAGACGTGCAGCGAGGTGCCGAACGGCGCCACCATGTCGACGCCGGGCTTGCCGGTGAGCTCGGCCGCAAGCCCGTTCAGATCTTCGCCCGTCACGGTGTAGGTGGTGAGCGCCGACTTCGCGATCACCTCGTCGACCGTGCCGTGCGCCAGCAGGTGGCCGTAGGCGATATAGGCGATCTCGTGACAGCGTTCGGCCTCGTCCATGTAGTGGGTGGAGACCAGAACGGTGAGCCCATCGGCCGCGAGCGCATGGATCTCGTTCCAGAAGTCGCGCCGCGCCTTGGGATCAACGCCCGCGGTCGGCTCGTCCAGCAGCAAGAGCTGCGGATTGGGCAAGGTGCAGGCGCCGAGCGCCAGCCGCTGCTTCCAGCCGCCGGACAATTCGCCCGCGAGCTGTTCCTCGCGGCCCGAAAGCCCGAGCCGCTTGATCATGTCGCGCGCGGCGACGCGTGCATCGCGCAGGCCGTAGAGCCGCGCCACGAACTCCAGGTTCTCGCGCACCGAGAGATCCTGATACAGGCTGAAGCGCTGGGTCATGTAGCCGACCTGGCGCTTGATGCGCTCGGCATCGCGGCGGATGTCGTAGCCGAGGCAGGTGCCCTCGCCGCTGTCCGGCGTGAGCAGGCCGCAGAGGATACGGATGGTCGTGGTCTTGCCCGAGCCGTTCGGCCCGAGGAAGCCGTAGATCGAGCCGCGCTTCACCTGCATCGACAGATCGTGCACGACCTCGCGGCCGCCGAACGACTTCGTCAGGCCCTTGACGTCGATCGCGATGCCGTTGCCGGGTGTTCCGTTCATCGCTTGTCCGCCACCGGAGTTTTTGGATCGAGATAGACGCTGATCGGCTGTCCGACGCGCAAGGCATCCGGCCGCGAGGGCCGCGCCTGGATCAGGTAGACGAGCTTATTGCGCTCATCGAGGCTGTAGATCACCGGCGGAGTGTATTCGGCCGAGGTCGCGATGAAGTAGATCTTTGCGGTGAGATCGGCCGAGCAATTGTCGCAGGACACGCGGACCTGGTCGCCGATCGCGAGCTTCGGCAGCTCACTCTCCGGCACGAAGAAGCGCAGCTTCATGTTGCCGGGCGGCATGATCGAGAGCACCGGCCGCTGCGCCGCGACCATCTCGCCTTCGCGGAAATAGATCTGCTGGATGGTGCCGGCGACCGGCGCGAAGCCCTTGCGCCGCGCCAGCCGAGTCTCCGACGTCACCACTCGCGCCTCCGCGACCCGCAGGTCAGAGACGGCGGAATCGAGCGTCGCCTGCGTGCCGGAGCCGGTCTTTCTCAGCGACTCCGCGCGATCATGGGTCTGCCGCGCATTCGCCAGCGTCGCCTTGGTCTGGTTGAGATCGGCGAGTTGCAGATCGTCGTCGACGGAATAGAGGTGATCGCCGACCTTGACCTCGTCGCCTTCGCGCACGTTGAGCTTCGTCACGCGACCGGCCTCGTCGGGGCTGACGAAAATCATGTCGGCCTCCACCCAGCCCTGGAAACCGGGATCGCGCTTCTCCATGCAGCCGGCGAGGCCGGTTGCGAGCGCGACGGTCAATACGACTCTCAAAATTGCTTGCGACGACCTCATGTCGTCCTCCGTTCGCCAAAAATCAAATCAAGATGGACGCGCAGCATCTCCTGCGCATCGAGCGGCGCGTGCCGCGCAAACAGGCTCTGCCAGATCACCGCGATCATCGCCGGCGCAACCAGGATCTGGGGAAAGCGCGCGAGATTCTTCTGCTGGATCTCGCCGCGAGCGATGCCGAGCTCGATCAGCGCGCGCATGCCGGCGATCCCGCGCGAGACGACCTCGCGATAGTAGAAATCGGCCACGGCTGGAAAACGCGGCCCCTCCGCCACGATCAGGCGCACGAGATCGCCGCGCCTCGTGTTGGCGACCTCCTTGAGGAAGTTGCTGGCAAAGGCCTCGACCAGATCGCGCACCGAACCGGTCGGCGGCGGCAGGGCGTTGAGCTTCTCCACCACCGGCACGATCACGATGCGGACCAGCTCCTCGAACATCGACTCCTTGTCCTTGAAGTGCAGGTAGATCGTTCCCTTGGCGACGCCCGCGCGCTTCGCGATGTCGTCGAGCCGGGTCGCGGCGAAGCCGCGCGCGATGAATTCCTCCAGCGCCGCCTCCACGATCGCCGCACGGCGCTCCGCTGCGCGCACGGCGCGGTTCGAGGCGGAGGCGACGACGTCTCCTCCTGCTATGGGCGCTTGGCCCTTTGCGGCCGTACGGATGTCCGGCGGCGGCGCGGAAATGTCGATCGGCTTCTTTGTCATGCGCGAATTTTGACTGACTAGTCAGTCAAAGTCAAGAAGACACACTCCGCGCCTGAGCAGAACGAATTAGTGTTGACTAATGCATTAGCAAATACTAATTGATTGGTCATGACTGAAGCCGCCCCAAACCCCATCACGACGGTCATGCGCGCGCTGGCCGACCCAACCCGCCGCGCCGTGTTCGAGCGTGTGTTCGAGAGCAAGGAGATCAGCGTCGCCGAGCTGACGCGCGGCAGCGGCGTGACCCAGGGCGCGATCTCGCAGCACCTGAAGTCGCTGAAGCAGGCCGGCCTCGTCGCCGAGCGCGCCGAGGGCCGCAACGTCTATTACCGCGCCTCCCCCGAAGGCCTCGAGCCGTTGGTCACCTGGATGGATCATTACGGTGTCTTCTGGCGTGAGCGCTTCCAGAACCTGCGTGACCTCTTGAAGGAGATCGATCCGTGAGTGCAGCCGAGTTGAAAGCCAATACACAGGACATCGTCATCGACGAGGTCTTCCCTCACGCCACCGAGACGGTCTGGAAGGCGCTGACCAGCGCACAGTTGATCGGGCGCTGGCTGATGCCGCCAACCGGCTTTGAAGCGACCGAAGGCACGACCTTCACATTCCAGACCACCCCCGGTGGCGCCTGGGACGGCGTCATTCACTGCCGGGTTCTGGAGGTCGTGCCGAACCGGCGCCTCGTCTACGCCTGGAAGGGCGGCGATGAGCGCAACACCGGCTACGGCGCGCCGCTCGACACCGTCGTGACCTGGTCCCTCACCCCGGTCGAGGCCGGCACGCGGATACGTCTGGTTCATGCAGGCTTCGTCATGCCGAGGAACGAGTCGGCCTACAACGTCATGAGCGGCGGTTGGAAGAAGGTCGTCCGACAGCTCGACGAAATCAGCGGCGAAGAGTGAGTGGGAGATATCGCGATGAACAAGCCCTATATCGGCGGCTGCGCCTGCGGAGCGATCCGCTATTCGATTGCCGGCGAGCCCCTGTTCAGCAATCACTGCCAGTGCCGGGACTGCCAGCGTGAAAGCGGCAGCGGCCACGGCTCGTACGCGACCTTCGCGCGCGCCGGCGTCACGGTGACAGGCGAGGCCAAGCAATGGGACATGGTCGGCGACAGCGGCAACGTGAAGACGCGCGCCTTCTGCTCCGTGTGCGGCTTGCCGGTCTACATGACCTTCGCCGCGATGCCCGACATCTTCACCATCCGCGCCGCGAGCCTCGACGAGCCGGCGCGCTACAAGCCGCAAGCGGTCACATATGCCGCGCGCGGACATGACTGGGACCAGTTCGACCCAAACCTGCCGAAGTTCGAGACCATGCCGCCGACGTGAGGAGCCAGCGCCAGGGCGTGTGCTGCTTTCGCGCAAACCGGAGATCGAGCCAGCATCGCCGAGTGACCCAGTCTGCCCCAACTGAGACATTGGCGGGAGGCTTCTGTCCCGCGACTTGCGTTTAGGACCACGGCGGTTCTTCGCTGGCCCCGGCTGCCTCGTGGTGGATCGTGACACCCGCCGACCGCAACCCGGTCAGCAGTACAGTTCTTACAAACGCGGGATCGAATCCAATATCCTTGGCGTTTGGTGGATGTGCCTCGCTGCCCTTCAATCGGAGCGCCAAGTGCAAGTGCTCGCAAAGGTGCTGAACGACGAGATTGACCTGATCGTCAGTCATGATCTGCCCTTCCTGCTACCATCTTGCTACCCAACCAGGTAGCACACATGAAAATAGTGAGGTGCACGATTGGACCGCGCACCGCTCGGTATCGTTCATGCCAGATCGTCCAGCAAAGCCCTCGCACTCCGCAGATCCGGGCTGTCGAAGCCCTCGCTGAACCAGCCGTATATCTGCGCGAGCAGATCGTACGCGGCGTCTCGCCGGCCCTGCTGCTGCCAGAGTTGCGCCAAGACCATGGCTGTCCGCAGTTCCAGAGATTTGGCCTCTTGGTGTTGGGCGATCTCTATGGAGCGGCGAAGACACGCCTCCGCATCCCCCGTTGCAGCTCTCTCGAGCAGCAGTTCACCATGCACCCTATGGATTTCGGCCCCGAGAATCTCTTCGTGGAACGTACGAGCATGCTCGGCCGCGATCTTGATCCAATCGAGGCCCGCCGCGGTGCGGCCTGTCTTCATACATACATCCGCCAGCCCGACGCTCATTTGTGTCGTAGCAAGCTTGGCGCCCAACGCCTGCCAGTCGGCCCAACCTTTTTCCATCTCGGCGATACCGTCATCGGTTCGACCGAGCGCCGCGCGAGCGCGGCCTCTCATTATCATGGCGTAGGCCGTCCACTGCGGGAAACCGTACGCGGCACAGATGACTGAGGAGGCCTCGGCGCGCTCCAATGCCTGAGAAAATTCGTTGCGATAGACGTGCAGCGCGGATGCGAGGCCGAGGGTCATGGCGTTGATGAAAGGGTTGGATAGCCGCTCGGCATCGGCCAACGCCTCGCTGATCAATCTGCTCGACTTGTCCGGATAGCCGAGGAACCATGTCAGCCACGCGCCATAGGCTCTGCACAGCACGCTCGGATCCTCGCCGTAGACGAGGATCTCCGCGCGCGCCGTGTCGGCATCCCAAAACTCGATGGCCTGACGAAAGCTTTCCCAGCCGGACTCGAACTCGCCGCTGAAAAACAGGGCGCAGCCCTGCGCCCGATGAGCGAGCGCCCGACGTGTATCATCACCTTGCGCATCTGCCAGGGCCACTAATTCGGCGCTCAGTGCTTGCGCTTTCAGGAGCGGTTTGCGCAGGAATGCGCTATTCCAGAGGCCGCGCAGCACGGTAAAGCGGTGCGGAGTCTCGGGCAGGCTGCCGCATAGCTCGCTCGCCCGGCCGTAGATGCTTTCGACGTCAGCGGCCATGTAGCCTCGCGCTGCGATCGTCGGTACGCCGAGGGCGATGAGCAAGTCAAGCTCCTGCCTGTCTCGCTCCAGTCCCGCCGATTTCGTCCCCAACAACTCCAGCGCCTTGGTGTAGTTCGTGATCGCCTCTTCGTTGGCGGAACGCGCCGCAGAGCGCCGTCCTGCTCGCAGGCTATAAGCGATGGCATCATCGATGAGCCCCGCCTGCGCATAGTGATACGCAAGAAGTTCGGGTTGGGTCTCGACGATTTGGGGCATCAGCTCCGCAATCGCTGCGGCGATGCGGCCGTGAAGCTGTCGGCGCGTTGAGCGCAGGAGGCTTCGATAGGCGGCGTCCTGCACGAGCGCGTGCTTAAAGATGTAGGTTGTTTCGGGCAGCACTCCCCTGGGAAAGATCAGTTCCGCCTTGCCAAGCTCGTCGAGTGCGTTCTCGAGCGCCTCGTCGTGAATTGGCGCCACGGCATCCAGCAGCTTGTAGGTAAATTCCCTTCCAATGACAGCGCCGATCTGGGCGATCTCCCTCACGGGCGCGAGGTGGTCGAGCCTCGCCAACAAACTGTCGTGCAGCGTTGCCGGAATCGCCAGGGGAGGCAGCGGGCCCTGCAGGACATAGCGGTCGGCGGCCTCCTCCAGGAGCCCCGATCCCAGGATTGCTTTGGTGAGCTCCTCCACGAACAGCGGCACCCCGTCCGTCTTCGCGATGATCTTGTCCCGGACATCGGCCGGCAACATCTTGCCGTCCGTCAATCTGTCGATCATTGCCACCACATGGCTCTGGGCCAGCCGATTTAAGGCGAGTCTGGTCACGTGAGCGTAGTGGTCCCAAGGCACTTCGAAGTCGGGGCGGAAGGTGACGATCAGCAGGACCGGCCAGCACTGCAGCCGGTCGACGTTTCGCGTAAACGATTCAAGAGTCGTCGGATCAATCCAGTGCGCATCTTCCAGGATGAACAAGACGGGGCGTTGCTTCGCCAGGCCGCCGAGTAGCTCGTTGAGCGCCAGTAAAGTGCGCTCCTTCTGCTCTCGGGGCGTGAGGTTGAGTGCTACGTACCGGCCCTCGATTGGCAGCGACAGGAGCGTCGCAAAGAGTGGCGCAACATCATCGATCGTCGAGAACGAACGTGCCAGTACCTGTTCCAGCTTGTCGATTTTGGTCTCGGTGGAGTCATCAGGCGCAATCGCGGCCGCACGCTCGAGTTGGGAGATCACGGGATAAAAAGGGCTATTCGTGTGATGAGGCGAGCACTGATACAGAATGCGCGTATGGGCCTCGTCGGCGATCTTTTGCCGGAGCGCCGCGACGACCCGCGACTTGCCGATTCCGGCCTCGCCCGATAAGAGCACGACCTGACCTTCGCCAGTTTGTGCCTGGACCCAGCGGTCCATCAGAAAATCGACCTCGCGCTCGCGGCCAAAAAAGCCACTCGCACGCTGAGCCTGCCCGGCCTCGAAGCGACTTTCGGTCGCGTGTTCGCCAACGACCCGCCACGACGGAATTGCATTGGTCATCCCCCTGAGAAAGCGCGACCCGAGATCCTCGAAATCAAATCGTCTGCCGAGCAGCTGCCTCGTTCCATCGGCAATGACAACAGTGTTCGGCTCGGCGATGGTCTGGAGCCGGGCCGCGAGGTTCGGCGTCTCACCGATGACGACCTGCTCCTGAGACAAACCTTCACCCAACGTCTCGCCGACCACCACGAGGCCCGAGGCGATGCCCACGCGAACCTCTAGTTGGACCTCAGTCGGCGGCATCAGCCGGCTGACCGCATCGACGACCGCGAGACCCGCTCTGACCGCGCGTTCGGCATCGTCTTCATGAGCCCTTGGATAGCCGAAATAAGCCAGCACGCCGTCGCCCATGAACCTCGCGATGAAGCCGTCGAATCGACGGATCGCCCGGACGCAAGCCTCCTGAAATCCCCGTATGACCTCGCTCAGGTCCTCCGGATCGAGGCGAGTCGAAAGCGCCGTCGAGCCGGCCATATCGCAAAACATGACCGTCAAGTGGCGGCGCTCGGCGGCCTGCGGAGACGGTTCGAAGCGGGGCCGCTTGTCCGTCGCTGCGACACTTGCTTGGAGCTGACTCGCGAGCTCCAAGCCACATTGGCCGCAGAATCTTGCACTCGGTTCGTTCAGCGTACCACAAGCGGCGCAGGTCGGCGCAACCGATGCTCCGCATCTGATGCAGAACCTGTTGCCATTCTTGATCTCGGCCGCGCAGCTCGAACACCTCATGAGCTTCCCCGCGATGTAAGGATCATCGCAACTTCCGTCGGGCGTTGAACGCCCGGAGGATTTGCGCAACGACCGCGCCGCCCGCGACGAGATCAATGGAGGCGGCCATCAATGAGTATCATAGCATTCTCGCTGGCTAAAGCAGCATGAACTGCTTCACGGAGAGCCCCCGATTATACCAGCGCAGCGTCCTATAATTCCTACTCCGCACGCATACGAAAAATCCGATTTTCTATCATTAGGTTGTTGAACTCAAGCTCGCTCGAGGCCGGTGATCGTGGCCAAGCCGGCAATCAATAACGGCCGCCATCGCGCTTTTGTTGCGTGATCCATTCCGACAAGGTTCTTGGCGTTGATCCTGAAGTCCCGCGATTTGCTTGGCTTCGTGACGCCTTGGGATTGCTCCGGATCTCCTTCTCCGAAGATTTTCGTAGAAGCACTGCTGATTGCGTCTCCATGACTACCTCTGAAGCAGCGGCTGATCTCTCGGCTGCCTCCTTTTCGAGACGCAGTTTTTTCAATCGCGCCATCTTGTCGCGCTCTGCTTCGGCTTCAGCGCTGTCGGACAAAAGCGTCTTTTGGTGAACGATCTCAGCCGAGACCAGGATCCCGATGACGGTTTTTTCGCCGAGAGCCTTGCAGGCTTCGAACCGATGCAGTCCCTCGACCAGAACGAACCGGCCTTCGTCGGGCCGAACGAGAATGGGGGCTTGTTGTCCGATTTCCAAAATACTTTCTGCAATTTCTCGAACGAGCTCAGGCTTGAGAGCCTTCTTCCTTTTCACCGGAACGTAGATCTTGTCGATTGCGAAGCTTTCCGGTTTTGGCATGGCTTCTACTCCGTAGTGACTGAACTCGATCCGGAGCACCCGGCGACGGTGGCAAGACTTTAGGGATGAAGCGCTCTACGGCCAAGGCAATTTCCGCAGGCCGGTCGCGAAGGTCATGTCCTCCATCAGCTATCCCAGGGACGAAGGCTTGGGTAGCACTCGGTTCCGTTTTGTGGCGGACGATATTGGCGGGCGCCACTTTGGCGCATCACGTGACGAGCAACGGAGCAGTCCGCGACCGTTATCCTCGGTCTCGTCGGCATCGGTCGATGAGATACGCAAGCCTCTGCTGAGGAGATTTGCGGTAGCTCGTTCCGCCTGCTGCCGATTTGAAACAGAGCAATGCCGGCTTGTGACCCTGGCTGTGTGAAAAGCCAGACCCGAATCCGACATTGCCGTTCGATTATCCTGCGTCAACAAGTGCCCTCTCTCTCGATCGCAAGATCGGATAGACTGTAAGCGGCTGGGCTGAAGACGGGCCGTGCTGAAAATTCCGTTCGGGCGAACGGGCAGCCGTACTGCCGTAGGCGGCCGCCGCAATCTCAGCCAACCACCTTTACCGCTGATGTTCCACCATCCATGCCGCGGATTCGCGCGCGGAGGTGCATAAGTCAAAGGAGGAGCCACAATGAATCGGCATAGCCTCTTCAACATTGTTGCGATGACGGCGATCGGGCTCGCTGCGTTGACTGGCAGCGCCGTTGGTCAGGAGACAGGCGAGCATAAGTTGATCACGCCGCAGGATGTCAAATGGGGACCGGCGCCACCGTCCCTCCCACCCGGTGCGCAGTCCGCGGTGCTGTACGGCGACCCGAGCAAGGAAGGCCTGTTTGCTTTTCGTCTGAAAGTGCCGCAGGGCTATCACATTGCACCGCACACCCATCCCAAGCCGGAGATCGTCACCGTGCTCTCGGGGACAGCGCGCTTGGGGATGGGAACGACGGCCAATCACGACAAGGCCCAGGCTCTTCCCACGGGTAGTTTCTTTGCGCTGCACCCCGGTACGGAGCACTATTTCTTCGCCGACGAAGACACGGTTCTTCAGATAAACAGCACCGGTCCGTGGGGCATCAACTACATCAATCCGAAGGACGATCCGCGTACGAAGACGCAGTAGCGGGCTCAGGTCTGATTGCGCGGGCGGGTAGGCCGCTGTTACGAGGACGCCTGGGCAGGCCGAAGCGGACATCGACCAAGATCGCGGTCACGCGTTGTCATGAGTCCACGCTCTAGCCAAAATCG
Organism: Bradyrhizobium neotropicale; assembly: GCF_001641695.1. Classification (GTDB taxonomy): domain Bacteria; phylum Pseudomonadota; class Alphaproteobacteria; order Rhizobiales; family Xanthobacteraceae; genus Bradyrhizobium; species Bradyrhizobium neotropicale. The sequence continues at coordinate 107,669 of NZ_LSEF01000061.1, read as the reverse complement.
AGCACCATACGGCCGTCGATCTTGCCGGCCTTCATCCGGTCGAAGACGCCGTTGATCTCTGCGAGCGGCACCTTGGTGACCTCGGCCTTGACCTTACCGTCCGCGGCAAACGCGATGGCCTCGTCGAGATCCCTGCGGGTCCCGACGATCGAGCCGCGCACAGTGATGCGCTTGAGCACGACATCGAAGATCGGCGTCGGGAATTCGCCCGGCGGCAGGCCGACGAGACTGACGGTGCCTTTCCGGCGCACCATCTTCAGCGCCTGGGCGAACGCGGCCGTCGAGACCGCCGTCACCAGCACGCCGTGCGCCCCGCCGCCGGTTGCCGCCAGCACATTGTCCACAGCATCGGCAGCGAGTGCGTTGACCGCGAGATCGGCGCCGGCGGCGCGTGCGAGCGCAAGCTTGTCCTCGGCGATGTCAATCGCCGCGACCTTGAGCCCCATCGCTTTGGCATACTGGACCGCGACATGGCCGAGCCCGCCGACGCCTGAGATCGCAACCCACTCGCCGGGGCGTGCGTCTGTCTCCTTCAATCCCTTGTAAGTCGTTACGCCGGCACAAAGGATCGGCGCTATGGCGGCAAAATCCGCGTTTGCGGGCAGTCTTGCGGCGAAGGCGGCAGAGGCGATGACATATTCGGCGAAGCCGCCGTTCACGCTGTAGCCAGTGTTGTGCTGGTGCTCGCACAGCGTCTCCCAGCCGGTCTCGCAGTATTCGCAATGCAGGCAGGCATCGTGCAGCCAGGCTACGCCGACGGCATCACCGACTTTGAGATTTTTCACGCCGGGCCCGAGTGCCGCGACGGTACCGGCCACCTCGTGGCCTGGGATGAAGGGCGGAACCGGCTTCACTGGCCAGTCGCCGGATGCGGCGTGCAGATCGGTATGACAGACACCGCACGCCTTCACCTTGACCAGAACCTCGCCGGGGCCGGGCTGCGGCACCGGGACATCCTCAATCACCAGCGGCTTGCCGAATTGCTTGACGAGGGCAGCTTTCATGGTCGGCATCGGTCTGCTCCTTCTGATTTGCGGGAGGCAGACTAACGGCCGCGCGGAATGTGTCCTTGATTGGGGTCAAGCAGCACAATGTTTGCGCAAGCGACGCGATAACAATCAGGTGACAACGCGCCGCGCGCGGCGCCGATGTCAGCTATGGAACTTCAATCCATCGACAATTTTATCGATCACCTTACGCTCGGCGCGCATGGCGATGCCGACGAGATTGAGATCGGCGCGCGCGACCGCCCTCACCGCTTCGCGGTTGGCCGCATCATGCGTGGTCTTGAACATGTCCTCGGTGTAGACCGCCGGCGTGACGCCACGCGACAGCGCGCGGTCGAGCGCACGCGCCAAGGCCGAACCGTCGGCGCCGTAGATCAGGATCGGTTGGCCGATCAGCGAAAGATATTTCGTTCCGGAGGCGTCTTCATAGGGCTTGCCGATGCATCCGGGATAGGCCGCAGCGACGCCGCTGGTGAGAAAGGACGCGACATTGAGCTTCTGCCAGGCCTGAAGATCGGTCCGGATCACGACGGCGACCTTGGTGTCGAATTGCATGCAATTCCTCAACTGTCATTCCGGGGCGGTCCGCAGGACCGGCCCCGGAATCTCGAGTTTCTCAGGTGCGCAACTGCGCACCAGAGTTCGATGCTACGCATCGCCCCGGAATGACGGCAAGAGGAATCACCCCTTCGCGTCGCAGGCCCAGGCGCGGATCACGCATTCCTTGCCGCCATACTTATAGCATTCGCGCGTGGCGGCATTGAGCGTTGCGGATATCTTCGGCTTCACGGCATAGCCATAGGCGCCGCAAGGATTGGCGAGATCGACCGACATCGCGGCGCAGGCGCGCTTCATCGTCACCGTCGTGCAATCGCCCTTGCACTGCTTTTGCGCCGCCGCGCGCGCCTCGTGTTCGGCAGCATAGTCAAAAGCCTGGCCGTAGGCGCCGCACTTGCCGACTGCGAACGCACCCGCGGCGTGGACTTCGGTGATGTAGCGGGCGCCAGTGACAACAACCGACAAGACAAAGCAAAACATCGCGCAACGGCGCGCGACGACATTCGAAGCCATGGAAAAACCCCTCACCCCCAAGGCAAGTGGCGGCGACTGTAAGCGGCGGTCGTTTCCAGATGGTGAACGGGAGGTTGAAAACGGAGGCCCGCGAAGCGGCCGCACGCTTAGACCTCATCCTGAGGTCGTCTCGAAGCATGGCCGCGGGCGCATCCGCCTTCATTGTTCGAGACGGCGCGGAGCCTATCATCGGACCTGGTGGCGCCTCCTCACCATGAGGATTTGAGAGCGTCGTAGGGTGGGTTGGCGCAGCGTAACCCACCTCTTTGCGATCCGCGTTGAGAGAAGTGGTGGGTTACGCCTAGCGGACTGCGCTTCGCGCAGCCGCGGGGCTAACCCACCCTACGGCATCGCTATCCGCGCCGTGCCGCTTCCAGCGCCTGCGGCGTGTCGATGTCGAGGAAGGCGCTCTCGCCGTCGACGGGCACCTCGGCGACCGCCTCGGCGTGTTTGGCGATCAGGTGGCGCGCGCCGATGTCGCCGTCGAGCGTCATCAACTCCCTGAAGAAGCGGCGCGACCACAGCACGGGATTGCCGCGGCGGCCTTCGCTGACCGGCACGACGATGAGATTGCCGCGGTCCGGCGCAAAGCCGTCGATGAGACGGTCGATCAATCCGGCATCGATCAGCGGCATATCGCCGAGGCAGACCAGGGCGCCATCGCATCCTTCGGGCACAGCCGCGATGCCGGCCTTGACCGAGCTTGCGATGCCGCCGGCAAAATCCGGATTGCGCACGAACTTCACCTTCAGTCCCTGCAATGCCTGCTCGACCAGCTCGGCCTGGTGGCCGGTGACGACGATCACCTCAGATGCTTTTGAGGCCAGCGCCTGTTCGGTTGCGAGGCGCACCAGCTTCTTGCCGTCGAGCTCGGCGAGCAGCTTGTTCGGCCCGCCCATCCGGGTCGAGCGTCCCGCCGCGAGCACGATCGCCGCGACCTGGCTGCTGCCCTCGGTCTCCGGCTGAGCGCGCGGCTGAGGCCGCGTCACGATCTCCATCAAGAGGCCGCCGACACCCATGCCCATCAGCTCGGACCGCGTCACCTTGATGCCGGCGAGCAGCCGCATCAACACCCAGTCGAACCCGTTCTCGACCGGCGAGCGCGCGCAGCCCGGCGCACCCAGCACCGGCACGCCGCCGGCACGTGCGATCAGGAGCAGATTGCCGGGATCGACCGGCATGCCGAAATGCTCGATCTCGCCGCCGACTCCGGTGACAGCCGCCGGGATCACGTCGCGGCGATCGGCGATCGCGGAGGCGCCGAACACGATCACGAGCTCGGCGCCAAGCCCGAGCAGCTCCTTGATCGCGGCCGACAGCGCCCGCTCCTCGTGCTGGACCCGCCGCTCGGCGATAATGCTGGCGCCGGCCGGAGCGAGCCGCTCGGCTGTGACGCGCAGCGTCTTGTCGACCACCTTGGAGGACAGGCCCGGCAGCAGCGTCGAGACCACGCCGACGCGCTTGATGACGTAAGGCGCGACCGTCAGCACGTCCTTGCCCGCGGCCTTCACCGCGGCATCGCGCAAGTTTTCTTCAACGCCGAACGGAATGATCTTGACGGTGCCGACCATCTCGCCCTCGACCACCGGCTTGAAGGCGGAGAGCGTGGCAAACGTGATGGCCTCGTCGATATTGTTGACGCGGTCGACCGCGGCGCGATCGATCACCAGCACGCCCGGGCGCGCCGCGAACAGATTGGCGCGGCCGGTGAAGGCGCGCTCGACATGGATGCCCTCGCCGCCGACGGCGAGCGCAATGCTGGCGGCCGCGACGTCCTCGGAGACGTCGCCCTTCTCCATGCGCACCACGACGATGTCCTTGATGCCGGCGCGCGTCAGCGCCTCGACCTCGGCCGGGCCGATCGTCGTGCCTTTCTTCAGCACCAGCGGTCCCTGGCGCAGGGTGTGGACGGTCACCCCGCCGATCGCATCCTTGGGGCTCGCCGGACCGAATTTCATGCCGCTTCTTCTTTTTCTTTTGGGGGCAGCCGGAGCACCGCCGTGATCTCGGCCATGATCGCGACCGCGATCTCGGACGGGGAGACAGCGCCGATCGCAAGGCCGATGGGCGCGTGGATGCGCGCGATGTCGCTCTCGTTCGCACCCTGCGCCCGCAGCCGGTCGCCGCGCTTGGCGTGGGTCTTCCGCGAGCCGAGCGCGCCGATATAGAAGCAGTTGCGCTCGAAGGCGTGCAGCAGCGCGGGATCGTCGATCTTCGGATCGTGCGTCACCGCGACGAACGCCGTGTAGGCATCGACATTGAGCGGCGGCAGCGCCGTGTCCGGCCACTCGGCGACCAGCGGAATGTCGGGAAAGCGCTCGGGGCTCGCAAACGCCGTGCGCGGATCGACCACGGTGACGTCATAGCCGAGCGAGCGCGCCAGCGGCGCAAGCGCCTGGCTGATATGGACGGCGCCGATGATGACGAGCTTTGCGGTTGGCGCGTAGACGTTGAGGAACAGCTTCTTGCCGCCGGCCTCGACATTGGCGCTCTTGCCCATGCGAAGCTGCTTGTCCAGTTCTGCGCGCAGCGGATCCCCGGCAAAGTCCCTGGCCTTCACCAGTCGCTGCTCGCCGCTCTCGGTGTCGGTCACCAGGATCACCGGCCGGCGCGCGGCGCGCTCGGCATTGAGTTCGTGCAGGATCTCGAGCTTCACGACTAGCCGACCTTCTCGACGAAAACGCGGATGGTGCCGCCGCAGGACAGCCCGACATTCCAGGCGGTCTCGTCGGCGACGCCGAACTCCAGCATCTTGGGCTTGCCGCTCTCGATCACGTCCATCGCCTCGGTGACGACGGCGCCCTCGACGCAGCCGCCGGAGACCGAGCCCAGGAACGTGCCTTCGTCATTGATGACGAGGCTCGAGCCCGCCGGGCGCGGCGCCGAGCCCCAAGTCTCCACCACGGTGGCGAGCGCGACGCCATGGCCGGCCTTCTGCCAGTCCTCCGCCGCCTTCAGGATGTCCTCGTCGCGATCGAGCATGGCTACCTCTCAAGCTGCGGAGCGGATCAGGCTGCGGTGATGCGGCGGCAGCGGCTGGGAGAGCGTTTTGATCAGCTCCTGGATCGATCTCAAATTATGCACGGGGCGGAATTCGTCAACGTGCGGGAGCATCATTTTGATGCCCTGTGCCTTGGCCTCGAAGCCGCCGAACCGCAGCAGCGGGTTCAGCCAGATCAACCGCCGGCAGGAGCGATGCAGCCGGTCCATCTCGAAGGCGAGCTTGGAATCCGCCTCCCGCTCCAGCCCGTCGGAGATCAAGAGCACGATGGCGCCCTGGCTCAGCACGCGCCGCGCCCACAATTTGTTGAAGTTGTGCAGCGAGGTCGCAATCCGGGTGCCGCCGGCCCAGTCCTCGACCGCGGCCGAGCAACTCGCCAGCGCCTCATCGGGATCGCGCTGGCGCAGCGCGCGCGTGACGTTGGTGAGGCGGGTCCCGAACAGGAACACCGAGACACGCTTGCGCGCATCGGTGATGGCGTGGAGGAAATGCAGGAACAGGCGGGTGTACTCGCTCATCGAGCCCGAGATGTCGAGCAGCGCAACGATCGGCGCCGGCTTCTCGATCCGCCCGAGGTGGTGGAGGTCGATGATGTCGCCGCCGGTGCGCAAGGACGCGCGCAGCGTGCGGCGCAGGTCGAGGCGCAAGCCGTGCGGATCGGGCCGGTGCCGCCGGGTCAAAAGCTCGGCCTGCGGCAGCCGCATCCTCTCGATGGCGCGCAACGCCTCCGTGATCTCCGCCGCGCTCATCTGCGCAAAATCCTTCTTCTGAAGGATTTCCTTGTCGGAGACCGACAGGCGCAGATCCTGCTCCTGGTGCTGCGGCGTCTCCGTCATGTGCGGCTGTGACATCGCCTCCTGCACCCGGCGCGAGGCCGGCGGCGGCTTCTTCTTGGCGTGATCGGGCAGCGGCACCGAATCCAGCATGTGCTTCCACTCTTCCGAGGCGCGGAAGAACAGGTTGAAGGCCTGCTTGAAGACCAGCGCATGCTCATGGCGCTTGACGAAGATCGCCTCCAGCGTGGTGAAGACGTCGGCGCGGCTGCCGATCTCGATCACCTGCAGCGCGTTCATGGCATCGATCACCGCGCCCGGCCCGACCGGCATGCCCGCCGCGCGCAGTGCACGGGCAAAGCCGACGATGTTGTCGGCGAACTGCTCGGTCTTCTCAGGCGCAAGGTGGTTGATGGCCATGGTCTCTTATCCATCCCCTCGTCATTCCGGGGCGCGCCCTCTTGGGCGCGAGCCCGGAATCCATTCATCCACAGTCACTGCGGGCCGATGGATTCCGGGCTCGCGCTACGCGCGCCCCGGAATGACGAGCTCAATTGTGACGCACGATCCTCAATTCTCGCTCGTCGCTTCCTTCAGCACCTTCTGCAGGGTGTCGCCCTGCATCCGGACAATATCATCCTGGTACTTGAGCAACGCGCCCAGCGTGTCGCCGACCACCTGCGGGGTCAGCGAGCGGGCGTCGAGCTCGGACAGAGCGGTGGCCCAGTCGATGGTCTCGGCGACGCCCGGCGACTTGTAGAAATCCTGGTTGCGCAGCGCCTGCACGAAGCGCACGACCTGTTGCGACAGCTTTGCGGAGATGCCGGGCACGCGCGTCTTGACGATCGCGAGCTCGCGCTCGGCGGCGGGATAATCGACCCAATGATAGAGACAGCGCCGCTTCAGCGCGTCGTGGATCTCGCGGGTGCGGTTGGAGGTGATGATGACGATCGGCGGGTGCGGCGCCTTCACGGTGCCGAACTCGGGGATGGTCACCTGGAAGTCACTGAGGATTTCGAGGAGGTAGGCCTCGAAGGCCTCGTCGGCGCGGTCGAGCTCGTCGATCAGCAGCACCGGGGGACCGGCGACATCGGGCTCCAGCGCCTGGAGCAGCGGCCGCTTGATCAGATAGCGGTCGGCGAAAATATCGCTGGAGAGCTGCTCGCGATCGGTGTCACCGGCGGCTTCAGCCATCCGGATCGCGATCATCTGCGCGGCGCTGTTCCACTCGTACACCGCCGAGGAGACGTCGAGGCCCTCGTAGCATTGCAGGCGGATCAGCTTCCGCCCCAGCGCCGTTGAGAGCACTTTTGCGATCTCGGTCTTGCCGACGCCGGCCTCGCCCTCGAGAAACAGCGGCCGGCCGAGGCGCAGCGAGAGATAGGTCACGGTGGCGAGCGACCGCTCTGCGAGATAGCCGCGCGAAGTCAGAAGTTCGAGCATCGCATCGACCGATGCCGGCATGGCCCCGGAAATATTGGCCGCTGAAGTCATGAAAGAGCCAGTCTCGCTACGCCCTCACCGGGGACAAGTTTGGGCCGAGGAGTGAGGTCACCTCACTCCTTGGCATTGGCGGCGTCGACGGCGCGCCGCGTCAGCACCCCGATGAGATGCGCGCGGTATTCGGCGCTGCCGTGGATGTCGCTGTTGAGGCCCTCCGCCGGCACGTCGATGCCATCGAGCACCTTCGAGGAGAAGCGCTTCTTCAGGGCTTCCTCGAATGCGGTGACACGGAACACGCCTTCGGAGCCCGCGCCGGTCACGGCGACGCGCACGTCCGAGGGACGGCGGGCGACGAACACACCCACCAACGCGTAGCGTGAGGCCTGGTTGCGGAATTTGATGTAGGCCGCCTTCTTCGGCAGCGGGAACATCACCTTGGTGATGATCTCGTCGGCTTCCAGCGCCGTCGTGAACAGGCCCTGGAAATACTCTTCCGCCTTGAGGCGGCGCTTGTTGGTGACGATGGTCGCGCCGAGCGCGAGCACCGCGGCCGGATAGTCCGCCGTCGGGTCATTGTTGGCGAGCGAGCCGCCGATCGTGCCCTTGTGACGCACGGCCGGATCGCCGATGCCGCCGGCAAGGCTCGCAAGCGCCGGGATCGCCTCGCCGACGACGGCGGAGGTGGCGACGTCGGCATGCTTGGCAGTGGCGCCGATCACGAGCGAGCGCCCCTTCATCTCGATGGTGTCGAGACCTTCGATATGGGAGAGGTCGACCAGATGCGGCGGGCTCGCCAGCCGCTGCTTCATGACGGGAATCAGCGTGTGGCCGCCGGCGATCACCTTGGCGTCTTCGTTCTTCACCAGGAGATTGGCCGCCTGCCGCACGGTCCCGGGACGATGATATTTGAATTCGTACATCTGAATGTCCTGATCGCGGAATGCGCGCGGGTAGAGGTGTTAGGCGAGATCGGATTTCGCCATCGCCTTGGCGCCGGCGGCGATCGAGGCGACGATGTTCTGATAGCCGGTGCAGCGGCAGAGATTGCCTTCCAGCTCCTCGCGGATGGTGTGGTCGTCGAGCTCATGACCCTTGCGATGGACGATATCGATCGCGGTCATGATCATGCCCGGCGTGCAGAACCCGCACTGCAGGCCATGATGCTCGCGGAAGGCCTCCTGCATCGGATGCAGCGGCGCGCCATCGGCGGCCAACCCCTCGATGGTCCGCACCTCGTGGCCGTCGGCCATCACGGCAAGCGTGGTGCAGGACTTCACGGCCTTGCCGTCGAGATGCACGACACAGGCGCCGCACTGCGAGGTGTCGCAGCCGACATGGGTCCCGGTCAGATGCAGATTCTCGCGCAGGAACTGCACCAGCAGTGTGCGAGGATCGACGTTGGCCGTCACAGGATTGCCGTTCACGATGAGGGAGATTTTCGCCATAAGCACTCTCTATCAGCGCCCCGACGGGTCCCGTCGAAGCGGTTCTTATAATTATTCCAGCCTATCATATGGGCCATTATGCCCCGGGGCAACATCGCCCCGAGCGCAGGCCGCCATACGAAAGGCGATGGGCTTTAGCCCTGTACCGCCTTGGCAAAGTTCGCGAAAAATTCGTCGGCCAGTTTCTTGGCGGCGCCGTTGATCAGGCGCTGTCCGAGCTGCGCCAACTTGCCGCCGATCTGCGCCTCGACGTCATAGGACAGCAGCGTGCCGCCGTCCTTCTCGGACAGCTTGACCGCCGCGCCGCCCTTGGCGAAGCCGGCCACCCCGCCCTCGCCTTCGCCGGAGATCTTGTAGCCGTTCGGCGGGTCGAGATCGCTCAGCATCACCTTGCCCCTGAAGCGCGCCGAGACCGGGCCGACCTTCATCTTGGCCACCGCGCGAAAGCCGCCGTCTTCGGTCTTCTCGAGCTCCTCGCAGCCGGGGATGCAGGCCTTTAGCACCTCGGGGTCGTTGAGCTTGGCCCACACGGCCTCGCGCGATGCCGCAAGCTGGACTTCGCCGTTCATTGTCATGGCCATGGGGCGCCTCCCGGATCGCGTTACTTTCGTGCTGTTGAAGTAACGCACGGAGGCCGCAAAGGAAAGGGTGGCGCCCGGTCACGTGCAATGCATATTCGCAACCGCAAAAAGCTTGCGCGAGCGGTTTTGGATTGGCAGAGCCGGGCCATGATGATTAGGTCCCGCGCAACATGAGCACATCCCTCTCCCCCCTGCTCGCGCCGATGCTGTCGAGCGCCGCCATGCGCGCCGTCTGCGAGGATCGGTCTACCCTGCAGAACATGCTCGATTTCGAGGCAGCCTTGGCACGGGCGCAAGCCGCCACAGGCGTGATTCCCGCGGCCGCGGTGGCTCCGATTGAAGCCGCCTGCAAGGCTGGCTCCTTCGACCTCGCGGCGCTGGCGGAGGCCGCGACCCGGTCGGGAAATCTGGCGATTCCCCTGGTCAAGACGTTGACCGCCAACGTCGCCAGGGCGGACGGCGAGGCTGCGCGCTACGTGCATTGGGGCGCGACCAGCCAGGACGTCATCGACACCGCGACCATGCTGACGCTTCGCGCCGGCATCGACGCGCTGGACGTCGACCTCAGCGGCGCCATCAAGGGCTTTGCCGCGCTGGCGCACACCCACCGCAACACCGCCATGGTCGCGCGGACCTGGCTCCAGCACGCGCTACCGATGCCGTTCGGACTGAAGGCCGCCGAATATGCCGCAAGCCTCGCCCGCGCGCGTTGCCGGCTGCGGCGGCTCTCCCGCGAAGGCCTCGCGCTGCAATTCGGCGGCGCCGCCGGCACGCTCGCAGCCCTTGGCGACAAGGGGCTCGAAGTTGCCGAACAGCTCGCGCAGGAGCTCGATCTTCCCCTGCCCGAAGCCCCCTGGCACACTCATCGCGACCGGATCGCGGAAGCCGCATCAAGCTTCGCGATTCTCGCCGGCAGCTGCGGCAAGATCGCCCGCGACGTCTCGCTGATGATGCAGACCGATGTCGGAGAAGCCTTCGAGCCCGCTGGCGAAGGCCGCGGCGGCTCTTCGACTATGCCGCACAAGCGCAACCCAGTTGCGGCCGCAAGTGCGCTGGGGGCTGCGACGATGGCGCCGCAGCTCGCCGCGACGATTTTTGCCGCGCAGGTGCAGGATCACGAGCGCAGCGCCGGGCCCTGGCACGCGGAATGGCCCACCCTGCCGCAATTGATGCTGGTCACTTCGGGCGCGCTCGCGGCGATCGTCGACATCGCCGAGGGGCTCGACGTCGACACGGCCCGTATGCGCAGCAATCTCGATGCGACGCACGGGCTGATCATGGCAGAAGCGGTGTCGATGGCGCTGGCCGAGAAAGTCGGCAAGAGCAACGCGCATCATCTCGTCGAGGCCGCGAGCAAGCGCGCGGTCGCCGAGAAGAAGCACCTGCGCGAGGTGCTGTCAGCCGATTCGCAGGTCACCGCGCATCTTACGCCCCAGAAAATTGCGGCATTGTTCGAGCCGATGGCCTATCAAGGAGCGTCGCAGGCCTTGATCGACCGCCTGCTCGACAGCCTCGACCGCGAATAGAACGGAGACGCCGCCATGCCGATGATCGATGCCGACGGTTGCCTGATCAACGTCTCCGTCGAAGGCCGCGACGGCGGGCCGACCCTGATGCTCTCCAACTCGCTCGGCTGCACGCTGCAGATGTGGGAGCCTCAGATGAAGGCGCTGACGCAGGTGTTCCGCGTCATCCGCTACGACCGCCGCGGCCATGGCAAGTCGAATGTCCCGCCCGGCCCCTATTCGATGGAGCGCTTCGGCCGCGACGTGCTCGCGATCCTCGACGATCTCAACATCGAGAAGGTGCATTGGTGCGGCCTGTCGATGGGCGGCATGGTCGGCCAGTGGTTGGGTGCGAACGCACCGGAACGCCTCGGCAAAATCGTCCTCGCCAACACCTCCTGCTACTATGCCGAACCGACCAAATGGCTGGAGCGCATCCAGGCGGTGAAGGCAGGTGGCATCGCGGCGGTCGCTGATGCTGTGCTCGCGGGCTGGCTGACGGCCGATTTCCGCGAGCGCGAGCCGCAGATCGCGGCGAAGATGAAGTCGATGCTGCTCGCCTCCCCCGTCGAAGGCTATCTCGCCTGCTGCGAGGCGCTGTCGACGCTCGACCAGCGCGCGCTGCTGCCCAAGATCAAGAGCCCGACGCTGGTGATCGCCGGCCGCCACGACATGGCGACGCCGATCGCGGCGGGCGAATTGATCCGCAGCAATATCCCCGGCGCGAGCATGACCATCATCGACGCCGCCCATATTTCCAATGTCGAGCAGCCCCACGCCTTCACCGACGCGGTGGTTGGGTTCTTGATGCAACGATAGTGCCGCACGTTCGGACACCTCTCCCATCGGGAGAGGTCGGCGCAAAGCGCCGGGTGAGGGGTTACGGTCTCTCATGGACACCTGAGCCCCTCACCCGATTTGCTGCGCAAATCGACCTCTCCCCCGATGGGGAGAGGTGAAGAACCGAGCAAGAGGAGAAATCAATGGACGACCAAAAGCGCCGCGATGCCGGCATGAATGTGCGCCGCAAGGTGCTCGGCAATGCCTGGGTCGACAAGTCGATCGCCAACCGCAACGCGTTCAACACCGACTTCCAGGACCTGATCACCCGCTATGCCTGGGGCGATATCTGGACCCGGCCGCATTTCGACGAACGCACGAGACGGGTGCTGGTGATCGGCACCATGGTCGCGCTCGGGCAATGGGACGAATTCCGGCTGCACGTGCGCGCAGCGCTGGCCGAGGGCGGCTTCACCCCCGACGACATCAAGGAAATCCTGCTGCAGCAGGCGATCTATTGCGGCGTTCCGGCAGCGAACCACGCCGTGAAGGAAGCCTCAGCGATTGTGCAGGAGCTCGGCCTGCTCAAAACCTAGCGGCGCGGCGGCCTCGACGGCCTTCGGCGCCTCCGGCCGTTCGATCACCATCACGATCGCAGCACCGAGCAGCAGCAACAACTCGGTGGCGTGTAGCCGGAGCGCCGCCATCTCGCCGACCTTCGAGGCCATCACCATGCTTGCAAACGAGATCAGGCTGCCGATCGCAAGTGCGATGCCGAGGGCTTCGTCGCTGCTGCCGCTCTTGCGGGTGCGGGGAATGCACAGAAGCGCGAGATAGATCGCAAAGAACGCCACAACGGTCGCCCGGCCGAGGGCCAGCAGCCAGGCGGCGCGCACCGTGCTCATCCCCGCCATCTGCAGGTGATCGCTGAGGAACAGCGCCACCGCCACGCTCGGCCGCTCGTAGAGGCCATGCACCGGCGCGATGACGATGTTGAAGGCGACGAGCGTCCAGGCCGGAATGAAATAGGCCGCCAGCAGCGCGCCGTTGACTGAGCCGATCCGCCAATTCGTGAACATGCCGCTTCCCGCTTCGTTTGCCGCGCCCCCACGGGGGACGGCGGCGATATTGCCGGGAGCTAACTCGCATCAGACTGTGGCGGCAATTTAAACCCTTTGTTTACCTTAACTGGCCCGCCGCCACCTTCGTCATTCCGGGGCGGTCCGCAGGACCGAATCCGGAATCTCGAGATTCTCAGGTGCGCATGCGCACCATAGTTCGACGCTTCGCATCGCGCCGAAAGACGAGAGAGCCCAAGCTTAGCGCACCCAAAAGAAAAAGGCCCCGCCTTTTCGGCGGGACCTCCACTGCTCTCCACTTGGCCTTGGCTTGCCCGTGGGCTCCCAGTCTACCTGTTATCCTGCTGACCGCCCTGCTGGCCGGGCTTCTCGCCCTGGCGCATCGGATCCTGCTGCTGCTGTCCGGGTTTCTGACCGCCGCCCTGCTGCTGCTGAGGATTGCGCTGGCCTGGGTTCTGACTCTGCTGGCCCGGATTCTGGTTCTGCTGCTTCGTCATTCGGGGGAACTCCCTTGTTGGACGTCAGAGGCGAGACAACGGCCGCCCCTTATTTTGGTTGCCCGCGGAACCCGGTTCCTCCGTTTTGGGGGAACCAGAAGGCGAAAATCACCTCTGCACAAGCCTTTATGTCGAGGCTTGGCCTGTTGCGGCGGCCAGTTCCCTCCTGTTAGAAAACGAGACGAACGCTCAAGGGCTGCCGGGGCCCTAGAACTCTCTCTCTAAAGAGCTCCCTTTGAGCCGCGACAGGTTTGGTACGGCAGCCTATGGATTATTTCGCCCAGCAGCTCATCAACGGCCTCGTGCTCGGCTCGATCTACGGCCTGATCGCGATCGGCTACACGATGGTCTACGGCATCGTCGGCATGATCAATTTCGCCCATGGCGACATCTTCATGATCGGCGGCTTCATCGCCCTCATCACTTTCCTGATCCTGATCTCGCTCGGCCTGACCGCTATTCCGGTGATCCTGCTCGTGGTGCTGCTGGTCTCGATGGCGATCACCGCCCTCTATGGCTGGACCATCGAGCGCATCGCCTACCGGCCGCTGCGCCATTCCTTCCGCCTCGCCCCGATGCTGTCGGCGATCGGTATGTCCTTCGTGCTGACCAACTACTCGCAAGTTGCGCAGGGCGCGCGCGTCAAGCCGATCCCACCCTTCATCACCGGCGGCTACACGCTGCATGAAAGCCCCGACGGCTTCGTGATCCAGCTCTCCAACATCCAGATCATGGTGGTCGTCACCACGATCGTGCTGCTGGCGATCTTCACCTGGCTGGTGTCGCGCACCCGGCTCGGGCGCGACATGCGCGCGTGCGAGCAGGACCAGACCATGGCGGCGCTGCTCGGCGTCAATGTCGACCGCACCATCTCCATGACCTTCGTGATCGGCGCGGCGCTCGCTGCCGTCGCCGGCCTGATGTACCTGCTCTATTACGGCCTGGTCGATTTCTTCATGGGCTTCGTCGCCGGCATCAAGGCATTCACCGCGGCCGTGCTCGGCGGCATCGGCTCGCTGCCGGGTGCGATGCTGGGCGGGCTCGCGATCGGCCTGATCGAGACGTTCTGGTCGGCCTATTTCTCGGTGGAGTACAAGGACGTCGCGGCCTTCTCGATCCTGATCGTGGTTTTGATCTTCATGCCGACCGGCCTGCTCGGTCGTCCCGAAGTCGAAAAAGTCTGACGGACCGGCCCGCGTGACAACCATTCCTCAAACCACGCACGCAAGTCGCACCGCCGGCATCCCCTCCATTCTGAAGACCGCCGTCATCAACGCGCTGGTTGCGCTGGTGCTGTTCTCGCTGATGGTCGGCATCCGCACCGAGGCGGGCTCCGACGGCCAGCTCACCTACTGGACGCGCTTCGGCGAGCTCGCCTCGCTCGTCGCCGTCGTGTTCGGCGGCTCGATCGTGATCGAGCTGCTCAGGCAATGGATCGGTCCGAGCGGCGCCGAGCGGCTCGTGCCGCCGGCAGTGCACACCGGAATGGCGTTCGTTGGCCGCTTCCTCGCACCGGCCCTTCTGATCTTCGCCCTGCTGGTGCCGGTGATCTTCTATAACCAGCGCTACATTCTCGATCTCGCGATCCTAGTACTCACCTATGTTATGCTGGGTTGGGGGCTGAACGTCGTGGTCGGGCTCGCCGGCCTGCTCGACCTCGGCTACGTCGCCTTCTATGCGGTGGGCGCTTATTCCTACGCACTGCTCGCCACCAATTTCGGCTGGTCGTTCTGGGTCTGCCTGCCGCTCGCCGGCATCCTCGCGGCCTTCTGGGGCATGCTGCTCGGCTTCCCCGTGCTGCGCCTGCGCGGCGACTATCTCGCCATCGTCACGCTCGCCTTCGGCGAGATCATCCGCCTCGTCATCATCAACTGGCAGGAGCTGACCGGCGGGCCGAACGGCGTCTCCGGCATTCCGCGCCCCACGCTGCTCGGCATCCCGCTCGACAACAGCGACGACGGGCTCGCCGCCAAGCTCGGCATCGAATATTCGCCGACCCATCGCATCGTCTTCCTGTTCTACCTGATCCTGGCGATGGCTTTGCTCACCAACTGGGTGACGATCCGCCTGCGCCGCTTGCCGATCGGGCGCGCCTGGGAGGCGCTGCGCGAGGACGAGGTCGCCTGCCGCGCGCTCGGCATCAACACCACCTCCACGAAGCTCACGGCGTTCGCGACCGGCGCGATGTTCGGCGGCTTTGCCGGCGCGTTCTTCGCCACGCGTCAGGGCTTCATCAGCCCGGAATCCTTCACCTTCCAGGAATCGGCGCTGGTGCTCGCTATCGTCGTGCTCGGCGGCATGGGCTCGCAGCTCGGCGTCGCGCTCGCCGCGCTCACGATGATCGGCGGCTTCGAGCTGTTCCGCGGCCTCGAGACCTACCGCATGCTGGTGTTCGGCATGGCGATGGTGCTGATCATGATCTGGCGGCCACGCGGCCTGATCGGCCACCGTGCGCCGACGGTGTTCCTGACGAAGGCGAAGGCGATCTCCTCCGACCTCGTCAAGGAAGGGCACGGATGAGCGGCGAGAGCATCCTGAAGGTCGACAAGCTCACGATGCGCTTCGGCGGCATCGTCGCCGTGCACGAGTTGTCCTTCGCGGCCGAGCGGCGCAAGATCACGGCGCTGATCGGGCCGAACGGCGCCGGCAAGACCACCGTCTTCAACTGCATCACCGGCTTCTACAAGCCGAGCGGCGGCACCATCCGCCTCACCCATGACGACGGCAGGCAGATCGCGCTCGAACGGCTGAACGATTTCCGAATCGCCAAGCAGGCCAAGGTCGCGCGGACCTTCCAGAACATCCGACTGTTTCCCGGCATGACGGCGCTGGAAAACCTGATGGTGGCGCAGCACAACGCGCTGATGCGCGCATCCGGCTTCACCTTCCTCGGCCTCATCGGCGTGCCCACCTACCGCAGCGCCGAAGCGAGCGCCATCGCGCTCGCCACCGAATGGCTGCGGCGGGTCAACCTGCTCGACCGCGCCGACGATGCGGCCGGCAACCTCGCCTATGGCGACCAGCGCCGGCTCGAGATCGCGCGCGCGATGTGCACCGAGCCCGCGCTGTTGTGCCTGGACGAGCCCGCCGCCGGCCTCAATGCCCGCGAGAGCGCCGCCTTGAGCGAATTGCTGCTGTCGATCCGTAACGAACTGGGCACCTCGATCCTCCTGATCGAGCACGACATGTCGGTGGTGATGGAGATCTCCGACCACATCGTGGTGATGGACCACGGCATGAAGATCGCGCAAGGCTCGCCCCGCGAGGTCCGCGACGATCCCAAGGTGATCGCCGCCTATCTCGGCACTGACGAGGAAGAGGCCATCGCCGTGATGGAGAGCGGGTCGTGACCTCACCCCTGCTCACGATCCGCGGCCTGCGCGCCGCCTACGGCAAGATCGAGGCGCTGAAGGGCGTCGACATCGAGATCAATCCCGGCGAGATCGTCGCTCTGATCGGCGCCAACGGCGCCGGCAAATCGACGCTGATGATGACGATCTTCGGCAAGCCGCGGGCCCGCGCCGGCCAGATCCTGTACGAGGGCCGCGACATCACGGACGTTCCGACCCACGAGATCGCGCATTTGCGCATCGCCCAATCGCCCGAAGGCCGGCGCATCTTCCCGCGCATGAGCGTTGCTGAAAACCTCCAGATGGGGGCGGACGCCACCGAATGCACGGAGGCGGAACGCGACGCCACGCTGGACCGCGTGTTCACGCTGTTCCCGCGGCTCAAGGAACGCTATGCCCAGCGCGGCGGCACGCTGTCCGGCGGCGAGCAGCAGATGCTGGCGATCGGCCGCGCTCTGATGAGCCGCCCGCGCCTGCTCCTGCTCGACGAGCCCTCGCTCGGGCTCGCGCCGCTGATCGCGCGCCAGATCTTCGATGCGATCCGCGTCCTGAACCGGCAGGACGGCCTGACGGTGCTCATCGTCGAGCAGAACGCCAACCACGCGCTCAAGCTCGCCCATCGCGGCTATGTCATGGTCAATGGCCTGATCACGCTGGCCGGAACCGGCGCCGAATTGTTGCAGCGCTCCGAGATTCGCGCCGCCTATCTGGAAGGCGGCCGGCACGGCTAGGCGCCCTCGAGCGCCGCAAATGCGGCGAGATATCCTCTGCCCTGCCCGTATTTTGCCGGTGACTTCTCCGCAAATTCATTCGAGAATGGCGCCGGTTTGAGCCGGGCATGCCCGGCAACGTCCACAGGCGACCACCCGCGAGGTATCTCATGAAATCACTGAAGCTCATCGGTCTGGCATTCGGCGCATCGATCGCGCTGTCGAGCGCGGCATTCGCGCAGGATGTCACAGTCGCAGTTGCAGGCCCGATGACCGGCGGCGAGTCCGCCTTCGGCCGTCAGATGAAGAACGGCGCGGAGATGGCCGTGGCTGACATCAATGCCGCCGGCGGCGTCAACGGCAAGAAGCTCGCGCTCGACGTCGAGGACGACGCCTGCGATCCGAAACAGGCACGCTCGGTCGCCGAGAAGATCGCCAGCGCGAAGATGCCGTTCGTCGCCGGGCACTATTGCTCCTCGTCGTCGATCCCGGCGTCCGAAGCCTATGCCGACGGCAACGTCCTGCAGATCACGCCGGCCTCGACCAACCCGCTGTTCACCGAGCGCAAGCTCTGGAACGTGGCGCGCGTCTGCGGCCGTGACGACCAGCAGGGCCTGATCGCGGCGCAGTACATCGCCAAGAACTTCAAGGGCAAGAACATCGCGATCCTCAACGACAAGACCACCTACGGCAAGGGTCTTGCCGACGAGACCAAGAAGGCGCTCAACAAGGCCGGCATCACCGAGAAGATGTACGAGTCCTACAACAAGGGCGACAAGGACTTTAACGCGATCGTCTCGCGCCTGAAGCGCGACAACATCGATCTCGTCTATGTCGGCGGCTACCACCAGGAGAGCGGCCTGATCCTGCGCCAGATGCGCGACCAGGGTCTCAAGACGGTGCTGATGGCCGGCGACGCGCTCGCCGACAAGGAGTACGCCTCCATCACCGGTCCGGCCGGCGAAGGCACGCTGTTCACCTTCGGCCCCGATCCGCGCAACAAGCCGACCGCGAAGAAGATCGTCGAGGCCTTCAAGGCCAAGGGCATCGATCCCGAGGGCTACACCCTCTACACCTATGCTGCGATGCAGGTCTGGTCGCAGGCGGCCAAGAAGGCCGGCACGACCGACGCCAAGAAGGTCATGGACGCGATGAAGGCCGGCAAGTGGGACACGGTGATCGGCCCGATCGAGTATGACGCCAAGGGCGACATCAAGCAGATCGACTACGTCGTCTACAAATGGGACGCCAAGGGCGGCTACGCCGAGATCGTCGGCGGCGGCACCTGAGACAGCGAAGCTGACCTTTCATCCAGTCGCATCAGGCGCCCCGGTTCGCCGGGGCGTTTTCGTTGGCTAGACGGCCGCCTGTTCGGCGGCCCCCTCCTGGCTTTGGGCCGCCTTGAGCGCCCGCAGCAGGTCATTGGGCCGGAACGGCTTCTGCAGGCACACCACGTTGGCGAGATCGGGCGCCTCGCCCATGAAATCCAGGGCGGTCATGCCCGAGATCGCAACGATCGGGAAGCCGGGAACCCGCTCGCGGATGGTGGCCATGACCTCGATGCCGCTGGTATCCGCCAGGAAAATATCGACTATCGCAGCGTCGAAAGCGTCTTCGGCGAAGGCCTTCAGGCCGGCCGCGCCGCTTTCCGCCTCGACCACGTCATAGCGGTTGACGCGGAGCACGATGGCAACCATCGCGCGGACGTCCTTCTGGTCGTCGATAACCAGGACTCGCGGCATGGGAACAACTCCCGGATTCCAATCATTATTTCGTTCAATTCAAACGAAACGTGCGGTACGGCAGTATGCGTCCCACCAGTAAAGCCAACCTTACCAGCTACCTGTTCCGCGTCCCCATCCAAGTTAAGTAAGCTGTAACTCTCGGTTGAGTCGCGGGCTCGTCCCCTTAGGACACGCGCCCGGAGCCGGCTACCATGGAGGATAAGGCAGCCGGCGACTGAAGTGACGCGGTTATCCACGGCGGCCAGCGAGAGGTGAACGTGCCTGTACCGAACGACCGAAGCACATTCCTTTCGACCCTGCCGGCCACACAGAGCGATCGCAGAACAGCATTGGCGATCGTTGGCATTTCCGCGTTTCTGTTCGCCCTGGCCGTCCCCTTCGCCAGCGTTCCGCTTGAACGCATGCCGGCCTTCATCGCGAGCTATCAATCCGCTCTTGCTGTCTGCGACATCATCACCGCAGTCCTGCTGTTCTCGCAGTTTGCGGTGTTGCGGACCCGCGCGCTGCTGTGGCTTTCGAGCGGCTATCTGTTCACCGCGGCGGCCGCCGTGGTCCACGCGCTCAGCTTCCCCGGCCTTTTTGCGCCGAATGGGCTGTTTGGCTCCGGCCCGCAGACAACCGCCTGGCTCTATATGATCTGGCACGGCGGCTTTCCGCTGTTCGTGCTGGCCTATGTCTGGTGGAAGGGGGCGAACGGTCGGGCCGAAATGTCGGCTTCGACGCGAAACGCGATCATCGGCAGCCTGCTTGGCGTCGGCGCGGCATTGGCGGCCCTCACCTGGATCGTGACCGCAAGAGACGGTCTACTTCCGCCACTGTTGAAGGAAGGCGGCGGCTTCACGGCGGCGCAGGTGGGCGTGATCTCCTTCGTGTGGTCGTTGAGCTTTGCCGCCCTGATCGGGCTGTGGTTCAGGCGGCCGCATACGGTGCTCGACGTCTGGCTCATGGCGGCGATGTGCGCCTGGCTGTTCGATATCGCCCTGTCGGGGATCTTCAACAGTGCCCGCTTCGATCTCGGCTTCTACGCCGGCCGCCTCTACGGCCTCTGCGCCGCCATGTTTGTGCTCGCGGTGCTGCTGGTGGAGAACGTCCGACTCCAGGCCCAGATGGCGAGGCAGGTCGGCAGGCTGCGGCGGCAGTCGAGCTCCGAGCGCGACTATCACGCCGAGCGGGAACGGCTGTTCAGCGCCGTCGTCGAATCCTCCAACGACGCCATCATCACCAAGTCGCTCGACGGCACCATCACGAGCTGGAATCACGCGGCCGAGCGCGTCTTCGGCTACTCCGCGACGGAGGCGGTCGGTCGCCCGATCGACATCATCGTCCCCGAGGGACGGCGCGACGAGACCAAGGAAATCCTGGCCCGCACCCGCAACGGCGAGGTTGTCGACCAGCACGAAACGGTGCGGATGAAGAAGAACGGCCAGCCGGTCGACATCATGCTGAGCCTGTACCCGCTGCGTACGCCCGAGGGTAAGATCATCGGCGCCTCCAAGGTCGCCCGTGACATCACCGAACGGAAACGGACGGAGATCGCGCTCAACCGCGAGATCGAGGAACGCCAGCGCATCTTCGAGACCTCGCAGGACCTCATCCTGGTCACCGACGGCTACGGCACTTTCGTCCAGGTCAGCCCGAGCGCGACCGCCATCCTAGGCCTCAAGCCGGAGGACATGATCGGGCGCAGCGCGACCGAGTTCATCCATCCCGACGATCTCGAAAACACCCGCAACGAGATGCGCGCGGCGCGCCGCGGCCAGGTCAAGCGCAGCTTCGAGGCGCGCTACTACCACTACGACGGTCACGAGGTCACGCTGAACTGGATGGGCACCTGGTCGGAGCCCGTGAAGCGCCATTTCTTCATCGGGCGCGACCTCACCGAGAAGCAGGCCGCCGAGGCCCAGTTCCGGCAGGCCCAGAAGATGGACTCCATCGGCCAGCTGACCGGCGGCGTCGCCCACGACTTCAACAACGTGCTCACGGTCATCACCGGTACGATCGGCATCCTGGCGGACGCCGTCGCCGACCGTCCCGAGCTTGCCGCCATCACCAAGCTGATCGACGATGCCGCCGAGCGCGGCGCGCAGCTGACCAAGCATCTGCTCGCCTTCGCCCGCAAGCAGCCGCTTCAGCCGCGCGAGATCGACGTCAACGCGCTGGTGCTCGAAGCGGCCAAGCTGCTGCACCCGACCCTCGGCGAGCAGATCAGCATCACGCCCATGCTCACCGAGGATGCCTGGCCGGCGCTGATCGACCCGGGCCAGCTCTCCACCGCGATCCTCAATCTCGCGCTGAATGCGCGCGACGCCATGCCCGACGGCGGCACCCTGGTGCTGGAGACCCGCAACATCTTCCTCGACGATGGCTATGCCAGCATGAATCCCGACGTGGTTGCCGGCAACTACGTGATGATCGCGGTCAGCGACACCGGCAGCGGAATTCCGCCCGACCTGATCGACCGGGTGTTCGATCCCTTCTTTACCACCAAGGAGGTCGGCAAGGGCACGGGGCTCGGGCTCAGCATGGTGTTCGGCTTCGTCAAGCAGTCCGGCGGCCACGTCAAGATCTACAGCGAGGAAGGCCACGGTACGAGCGTGAAGATCTACCTGCCGCGCTCGAGCGGCGTGCAGGAGACCGAGTACGAGGCGCTCCAGAACGTGCCCATCGCCGGCGGCGACGAGAAGATCCTGATCGTCGAGGACGACACCCTGGTCCGCCAATATGTCGTGACCCAGATCAAGAGCCTCGGCTATGCCGCGCTCGAGGCCGCCAATGCGGCCGAGGCCCTCACCATCATCGATGCCGATGCCGGCATCGACCTGCTCTTCACCGACGTCATCATGCCGGGCAACATGAATGGCCGTCAGCTTGCCGACGAGGCGGCACGCCGCCGCCCCGATCTGAAGACGCTGTTCACCTCGGGCTACACCGAGAACGCCATCGTCCATCACGGCCGGCTCGATTCCGGCGTGCTGCTCCTGGCAAAGCCCTACCGCAAGTCCGAGCTCGCCAGGATGATCCGGACGGCGCTCGCCAGTTGAGCGGCCCCCGCACCTGCGCTATCGCTTCACGTCGTCTGCAGCGCATGGAGTGCCGTCCGTGAAAAACCTTCTCACCGATATTGCCGGCGTGCGCGTCGGTCATGCCGACGACGCCAAGCTCGCCTCGGGTACGACCGCGATCATCTTCGATTCCCCGGCGGTGGCAGCGATCGACGTCCGCGGCGGAGGCCCCGGCACGCGTGAGGTCTCGCTGCTCGATGTCGCCAACACGGTCGAGCGCGTCGACGCGATCGCGCTGTCCGGCGGCTCCGCCTTCGGGCTCGATGCCGGCGGTGGCGTGCAGGCCTGGCTCGCCGAACAAGGCCGCGGCTTTCGAATCCGCGAGGCCGTGATCCCCGTCGTGCCCGGCGCGATCGTGTTCGATCTGCTCAATGGCGGCGACAAGGCCTGGGGCCGCTTTTCGCCCTACCGCGATCTCGGCTACGCCGCGGCCGCGGCCGCCGGCACCGATTTTGCGCTCGGCAGCGTCGGCGCCGGCCTCGGCGCCACGACGGCCACCTTCAAGGGCGGGCTCGGTTCGGCGTCGGCCGTGACTGCGAACGGCGTCCAGGTCGCCGCGATCATGGTCGTCAACGCGGTCGGCAGCGTCACCGTCGGCGACGGGCCGTGGTTCTGGGCCGCGCCGTTCGAGCAGAACGGCGAGTTCGGCGGGCGCGGCCTGCCGCCGAAATTCACGCCGGACATGCTGGCGATGCGCATCAAGGGCGGCCCGGCCGCAAGCGAACGCGAGAACACCACGATCGGCCTCGTCGTCACCGATGCCATCCTGACCAAGGCGCAGGCCAAGCGGCTCGCGATGATCGCGCAGACCGGAATGGCCCGCGCCATCTACCCCGTGCATGCCCCGCTCGACGGCGACGTGCTGTTCGCGGCGGCCACCTGCGAGAAGCCGATCGAGCCGCTGGTCGAGCTCACCGAGCTCGGCATGGTCGCTGCCAACGTCGTCGCGCGCGCGATTGCACGCGGCGTCCATAGCGCGACCGCGCTGCCGTTCGCGGGCATAGTGCCGGCGTGGAAGGATCGGTTCGGCTAGCGGCGTGGCCGCTGCGTAGGTGCGCTCCCTCGCCGCGCTTGCGGGGAGAGGTAAGGCGTCAGCGCTATTTAGTTCGGACTAGCCGAGCTCACACGCTCATCGACATCGTTGAAGACGGAGTCGCGGACGAGGCCTGCCCCTGGCGCTGCATGAGCTGCGCAAACAAGTCGTAGGCCGAGTTGCCGGCGCTTGATGCACCCGGAACCGTCGTCGACATCTTGAATCCGTCGGCATAGGTGACGGTGGTGGTGGTCGAGCCATCGGCATTGGTCGTCGTGGTCGAGGTCGACCCGCCGCTCGATTGCGACGAAGAATCCGAGCCGCTGCCGGACGCATCGCCCGAGCCGCTCGCGCCCTGGGCATGGTGGCCATGATGGCCGCTCTTCAACGCCTTCGACATCTCGTCGAGGCTGACGCTGCCGTCGGAATTCGCGTCGAGCTTCGAGAACACGTCATCGGCCTGCGCCAGGTTGGTGCCGCCGGCGCCCAGCGCCTTCTCGAACTCCGACTGGGTGATCTTGCCGTCGCCGTCCGCATCGATCTGCGAGAACAGATCCTTCAGCGCATCGTCCCGGCTCATCGAGGAGGTCGAGCCCGTGGAGGTCGCGCTGGCGGAGGTGTTCGTGCTGTCCGACGACTGGCTTTGCGCAGCGAGCAGTGCGCTCATCGTCTCCGGCGCGATCTGCGGACAATTGCCCGAGTTGACCGACGAGGTCGCGCCGGTCGTCGAGCTGCTGCCGCTGTCGATCGCGAACGGATTCGTTGCGCCTTGCGCGGATCCCGTCTTCTGCGTCGACGACGACGATTTCGAGTTCGTCAGCGACTGAATCGCGTCGAGCGCAGCCGAGACGGCACCGAGGGCGAACAACATTGCACAACTCCAACCGATGCGGCATGCCGCAGCCAATGTCCTGAAGGGAGGTCAGCAAGCGTCGTGCCAGCACGAAAAGCTCAATGAAATCCGGCCTGACCGTGTCTTGCGAAACCCAGGAACACCGGCAATTCATGCCGCAGGCGGCAGAATTTTCCGCCCACAAGAAGCAGGCCTCCCCTGCATTGCCCGGCGCAAATGCCCATGTTAGGCGAGGCCAATCCTCTTTCGACCGCCACGGGAAACCGCGCCCATGACCCAAGCCCTCAGCCCCCGCCCCCTGGCAATCGCGCCCTCGATCCTGGCCTCGGATTTCTCAAAACTCGGCGAAGAGGTCCGCGCGGTGGACGCCGCCGGCGCCGACTGGATCCATCTCGACGTGATGGACGGGCACTTTGTTCCGAACATTTCTTATGGCCCCGACATCATCAAGGCGATGCGCCCGCACACGAAGAAGATCTTCGATGCGCACCTGATGATCTCGCCCTGCGACCCCTATCTCGAGGCGTTTGCAAAAGCCGGCTGCGACCACATCACCGTGCATGCCGAGGCCGGTCCCCACCTGCATCGCTCGCTTCAGGCGATCCGCGCGCTCGGCAAGAAGGCCGGCGTCTCGCTCAATCCGGGCACGCCGATCAGCACGCTGGAATACGTCATCGACCTGATCGACCTCGTGCTGGTGATGTCGGTCAATCCCGGCTTCGGCGGCCAGGCCTTCATCCCCTCCGCGATCGGCAAGATCCGCGACATCCGCGCGATGACCGCGGGCCGCCCGATCGACATCGAGGTCGATGGCGGCGTCGGCCCTGACGTCGCGGGCGCGCTGGCTGCGGCCGGCGCCAACGCGTTCGTCGCCGGCACCTCGGTGTTCAGGGGCGGCACGCAGGAAGCCTACAAGACCAACATCGCCGCGATCCGCAACGCGGCGCTCGGGGCGCGCGGCGAAGCGATCTGAGCTGCGCGGCAGCAGTTGCGGAGAAGCTGCGGCTCTTGCGGGGGTGCAGCGCAGTCCTTAAGATTGCAACCTGAATCCGTACTCCTCCGGACTTCCCTGATTCGTGCAAATCACAGCAAGTGATTCCTGCCTGTTTTGGCGGGAGCACATCATGACGACGACCCTGGTTTGGACTGGCGTGGCGTTGTGGCTTGGTTTTGGTGCATTCGTTGTGTTTGGCCGATCGGCCGGACCGGTGAAGGTCCCGGCACGTTCGGCACGCATCATCCGTCGCGACAGGGCGTGACGCCCGTGCAGATCGCGATCGTGAAGCGCCAGCCGAAGCGCAGGTGCCGCATCCCGCGGCGCCCGCATCCGAGCCTCGACTATTTCTTCGGTCGTCTCGAACGCACCGAAGGCGAGATGCGCGACAACGCCGGGGCCGAGATGGTGGACCTGGATCGCCCATTCCGGTCACGCGCCGGCATTGAATCTTTTTCCGGATTGAACCGATGAAACCGCACTGCCCGAACTGCCTGAAGGAAATGACCAAGGGGCCCGCTTCGCCTAACCTCTTCAATTGCGAGCCCTGCCGCGAGATCGTCCAGTACTTCGGTGGCAGCGCGGATCACGGCGAAGCCGGCCCGCACTTCTCCTGGCCCATCCGCCGCAAGGGCGTCGCTCACGCAGCCTGATCCGGCCAGCAGGACGAGGCCTATCCTGTCGCCTCGTCCGTATCCGC
This sequence comes from Bradyrhizobium neotropicale, assembly GCF_001641695.1. Lineage (GTDB taxonomy): Bacteria > Pseudomonadota > Alphaproteobacteria > Rhizobiales > Xanthobacteraceae > Bradyrhizobium > Bradyrhizobium neotropicale. The sequence goes on along the minus strand of NZ_LSEF01000061.1, from coordinate 82,040 downwards.
CTCGGCCGCATCAGCGGCCAACCGCGGCGGCCGCACCACGGTGACGGTGCAGGTCGCTTCCGAGGCCACCTTGGCCGAGACGCTGCCGAGCAGCGTCCGCCTGAACGAGCCCTGCCGCGCGCCGATAATGACGTGGTCGACCTGGTTGACCTCGGCGAACTCCAGCAGCGCGGCGGCGGGGTCGATCGCCTCCAGCACATGAACCGACAGCCGGCTCTCGTCCAGCTTGAGCGGCGTGGCCCAATGCCTCAGCGCCACCAAGCGGTCGACATGCTTGTTCGAGCCCTGCTCGTCCAGCGTCCGGTCGACGGCGATGCGGTTGAGCTTGAGCACGTTGACGCAGGCGAGCCGCGCTGACGGCAACGTTGCGAGAATGCGTTCGGTGGTGACGCGCAGCGCCTCGTTGAGCTCCGGCGCGCCTTCCGCGGTGTCGAGCGCGACCGCGAGGATCGGGCTCGATGCGATCTGCGCCGCGACATCGGCCTTCGCGCGCGGCTGCATGACGCCCTGGTTGAACCGGCGCCGCCAGGCGACGCTCAAGGAGTCACGCTTCAACCGCTCCGAGCGTGCGGTGAGCTTGACCTGGTCCGGATGGGTGAGATCGAAGGCGAGCTGCGCGGCGGTCGGGTAGCGCCAGCCCGGCTCGATCTCCAGACACCGCAGCACCACCTCCTGGAGCCAGGGCGGATAGTCGGCGCGCAGCGTGCGCGGCGGATGCGGATCGCGCCACAGCCTCCGCCGCATCGCACGCAGCGTCTCGCCCTCGCCGAACGGCCGCTCGCCGGTGGTGAAGAAATAGAGCAGCACGCCGAGAGAAAACAGATCGCTGCGCGGATCATCGCGCACGCCCAAAAGCCGTTCCGGCGCCATGTAGGGCGCGGTGCCGTAAGGCAGGCGGAACTCCTCCTGCAACAGGTCGGGCAGATGGTTGTGGTGCGACAGGCCGTAATCGATCAGCACCGCCTCGCCAGAGTCGCGGAACATGATGCTGCTCGGCTTGATGTCGTGATGGATCACGTTCTGCCGGTGCAGGTCGGCGAGCGCGGTCGCAATCCTGGCCACCAGCGACCGCGCCTCCTCGTAGGGCAGCGGCAGGTCTGGCAGCCGCTTGTACAGCGTGGTCCCCGGAATGCGCTCGATGACGACATAGGCCTGGCGGGCGAAATCGCCAGTGCCGAAACAGGCCGGCACATGCGGTCCTGCGAGCCGCGGCAGGATGATCATCTCCATCTCGAAGGAGACGATCGCCGCCGGGTCCTCGCCTTCGGACACCCGCGGGATCTTCATCAGCAGCGGGGTGTCGATGCCGGGATGGGTGACCATCCACAGCGTCGCCATGCCGCCGGCATGGACGCATTCGCCGATGGTGTAACCGTCGATCTCGGCGCCGGGCTTGACCAGGGGTATCGGCATCGCTGTCAGCGTCCCTCCGACAGCCGGTCGGCGAGCCAGGGCGGCAGGCCGTTCTCGCGGATCCGGCTCGCCGCGCTCGCGATGTCATAGGGCGCGCGGCAATAGGTGATCTCGCACGAGACCGTATCGAACAGCACGAAGGCCGCGGACGGATCGCCGTCGCGCGGCTGGCCGACCGCACCGAGTACGGCGAGCCATTGCCGCCCGCGCAGGAGCGGCACGGAGACACCGGTCTTGGGCACGAGGCTCGTCATCTTCGCCGTCACCGACATCGAATAGAGCGCGGGACGGTGGATGTGGCCACAGAAGGTGACGTGGGCGGGTGTCGAAATCAGGCTCTTGGCGGCATCCGCCGTCGAGCGGATATAGTGCCAGCGCTGGGGACTCGAGGCTTCCGAGTGCACGAACAGACGGTCACCATCCTCGACCAGCATCGGCAGCTCGGCGAGGAACCGGCGCTGCGCGGTGTCGAGCCGCCCCCGCGTCCATTCGATCGCGATCTGCGCCTCGGCGTTCATGGTCTCGGCCGAGGAATTCACCGCCTGGTCGTGATTGCCGCGCACCGCGACGGCGCCATGGGCCACCAGCTCCATTGCGGTGTCCACCACCCACTCCGGGTCGGCGCCATAGCCCACGAGATCGCCGAGCAGCACGAACCGCTCCGCCCCGCGGGCCCGCGCGGCCTTCAGGCAGGCATCGAACGCCTGCCGGTTGCCATGGATATCCGAGAAGACAGCTAGGAGCACGCACCCTCCACCCTCGAAGGCTATCTGGACGCCGATAAAGCCAATTTGAGGGACGTCAACAAGATGCGCCAGCGCCGGGCTATTTTCCAGCGCGTCGCTTGCTGCCATGGTGAAGAGCCTATTGCTCGTCCTTCGGCGGCATCCGGGGCGGCGGCAGCGGCGTGAAGACGGCGCCTTGCGCGCCGGCCGGCGGGGCGTTGAACTCGCCGGTCGAGGAATCGCCGCCGGACGTCTCGAGCACGGCCTTTGGCGTCACATATTCCCGGACCATGTCGATGAGGCTGCCGTCGCCGCCGCCGAAATCCGCCGCGCGCCCGCCCTGCGGATGCCCGGCCGCGATCTCGTTCTGCGCAGCGTGGGTCTTGTCGGCCAGCCTGTCGTTGTAGGGCACGCGGAAGGCCCGCGGGATGCCGCTCGGGCGGTTGTCCTCATCGAGCTCCTCGATCCAGAAATAGATCGAGCCCGGGTCGCCCGCGAGCGAATGCGGCTCGACGATGCGCGCCTGGAGCAGCTTGAACGAGGTCGGCATCCGCTCCGCGCTGGCCCAGCCGAGCAGGGAGCGCATGCCGCCGAAGCTGACGACATAGAATACGCTGGTCACGACCACCGCGATCGCCTTCAGCGACCAGTGCAGGCGGGCATAGACCAGCACGACCAGCAGCAGCGCGCCGATGACGGCGTAGGCGATCGACAGCGTCAGGATGACCAGTTGAAGATCACTCACGGCGTATCCTCACACCGGTCTTCGGATCGATGTCGCCGCCGTTGCGCCAGCTGCTGCGGAACGTCTCCAGCAGCGATTTCGGCCGCTGATCCACGTTGACCACCTTGCCCTCGGCATCGAGCCGGAACCGCACCGCCGTCTTCTCGTCGCCGGTGTGGTCGAGCGTCAGCTTGTTGTCGAAGACGACCTGCGCGGTCGGATTGAGCTTCTGCACCTTCACATTGGCCGAGACGGGCTCGCCGGTCGTGGCCTGGAAATGCGAGACGTTGACGGTGTATTCGCCGGCGACGATGCCGCGCACCGTGACGATCTCCTCGCGAATGGGCGAAGCGATCTTCTTGCCGTTGACCGTGATGAAATCGTTGGCGCCGCCGCGATCGTCACGGTCGAGCGTGAGGAATCCGGCCTCGCGGTGCCGGTACCAGGCGATGTTGCCGGCGGGATCCTGCACGAACAGGTCGAGATCGTCGGGGTGATTGTCCGGCCAGTCCAGCGTGATCATGAACTCGGCCTTGGAGTCGATCTTGCCGTCCTTGGCATCTGGGGACACCGCGAGCAGAGCGAGAAAGAACAGGAAGGCGATCACCTGGAGCGCCTTGAACAGCATCACGCCCAGCGGATCGAACGACTCCTCGCGCGGATAGAGACCGAAATCATCCATCATGACGGCGTTCCAGAGCCGGCGTGACGTAGGTCTCGGTCAGCACGACGGCGTCCGAGAACACCCGCTGGGTCGCGGCGTCGAGCATGTAGTACTGGATCCGGACCAGGATCGAGCCGATGAGACCCGCGAGCGTCGTGTACATCGCGACCGCCATGCCGTCGCTCATCATCCCCATCGAGGAGCGCATCGCGACCTTGTCGGCGGCGTCCAGCCCCGCGATCGGTGCCAGCATGATGATGAAGCCGATGATAGTGCCGAGCAGGCCGAGCTTCATCAGCGTGTCGGAGACGAAGGCACCGAACCCGTTGGAGCCGCGCAGGCGGTCGGCGAGCGTCCGAAGCAGCAGCGTCTGGTCGACCGGCCGGTAGTCCTGCGCTGCCGCCTTCGTCACCAGGCTGTCGATGTGATCCCGCACCAGCCCGCGCGGCAGCGCGGCCCCGCTGGCGTCGAGCGCCTTGCCGCCACCGGCTGCCGCCAGCACCGCGCGGCAGCGCCGCGCCGCCGCCCCCTCACGCGCGATCGCCCGCGTGCGCAGGAAGCAGTGACCGCAGGTGACGATGTAGAGCACCGCGATCACGCTCGAAATGTAGGTCCGGTCCGAGGTGAGCATCAGATGGATCAGCCCGAACCGCCACAACAGGATGACGGCGAAGATGGAAAGGCCTGTGAAAATCATCCAGAACAGGAGCGCGCTCCGCTCGGCCGGGTCGGCCGGTTGCCGTGCGGTCGGTCCAATCGTGATCGAGCTCATGCTGCATCGCTCCGGGCCTGCAACGATCTTTCGTCGCGGATTAGATCAAAGTCGCCGCGCCCGGTCCAAAGAGCCATGCCCAAATCGGCTTGGGAAATTTGCCCGAGCAGCAGCTCTGCCCTTCCCCGAGAATTGGCAAGGCGCGGCGACGTTGTTACTGTGAGCTTAGCAAACGTTGGGGATGATCGCATGCGTCTCGTGCTCCAGCTCGTCGCCCGCCTGCTTCTCATCGTGGTGCTCTGCTTGGGGGCGGCGACGGTATGGGCTACGTTCGACGCCTATCGCAGCGTCGACCGCGCGACCGCGGCGTCGGCGCAGCGTGTCGCGAAGGCGCTTCAGGCGCTGTACTGGCACGAGCTGTTGTTGCGCAGCAACAGGATGCGCGAGCACCTGCTGCCGGTTCCCGACTGGCGCACGATCGAGACGATGAAGCTGATCTCGCCCGGCGTATGCGTCGAGTTCCAGCCGGCGGCCGCATTCGAGAAGCCGCTCTGCGGCCAGAACCAAGGCATCGGCAAAATCCCGCCGCGCTGGTTCGCAGCCATCGTGCCGACGTTCCTCGGCAGCCATGCCGAGGTGGTGCGCCCTGTCAGTCCCCGCGCCGCGGCGGCCGGCACGGTCGTTGCGACACCCGATGCCGCCGCCGCGATCTCGCTGGCCTGGGAGTACATCCTCAACGTGGTCGGTGTCGCGCTGTTGATGTCGGCGGCGATCGCGCTGCTCGCCTCGCTCGCAATCGCACACGCGCTGGCGCCGGCGCGCGCGATCGTCACCGCGTTGCAGCGCATGGCACGCGGACAGTATCGCACGAAGCTGCCGCGCTTCCGCTCGATGGAGCTCGCAATGATCGGCGAGGCCGTCGGCGAGCTCGGCGCGCGCCTGGAAGAGGCGACCGAGCAGCGCGCGGCGCTGACAAGGCGACTGATCGAGATTCGCGACGACGAGCGGCGCGCGCTTGCCCGCGAACTTCACGACGAGTTCGGGCAGAACCTCTCGGCCATCCTCGCCTTCGCCAACACGATCGAGACCGCGGCCGCAAGGGAGAGCAAGGACAACGGCACCGCACAGGATGCACGCATGATCTCGCAGGCGACCCACCGCATCATGGCGTCCTTGCGCGACACACTGAAGCGCCTGCGCAATCCCCTGCCCGAAGAGCTCGGGCTCGAGGCTAGCCTCGTCAATCTCGTCGACCGCTGGCGCTCGCAGAGCGCGGCGCAGCCGACGATCCAGCTCGATCTCAAGGGCGACCTCGCCGACATCAGCGGCCCGGCCGCCACCACCGCCTATCGCGTCGCCCAGGAGTGCCTGACCAACGCGCTGCGCCATAGCGCGGCCCGCGAGATCTCGTTGCACATCGAGCGCCGTTCCGGCGGGGATGATGCGCTTCTGATCCGGGTCGAGGATGACGGCGGCGGCGATGCCGAGCGCGTGGCGCGCTCCGCCGGCTTCGGCCTCACCGGCATTCGCGAGCGCGTCGCGGCCGCCGGCGGCTCGCTGTCGATCCTCCCCGCAACGCGCGGCCTCAGCGTCGCCGCCACGATCCCGCTCGCGGCATGAGGCGGGCATGACCGAGGTTGCGGCGACAGGCATCTCCGTGCTGCTGGTCGACGATCATCCGATCGTCCGGCAGGGCTATCGGCGCGTGCTGGAGAGCCAGGGCGACCTCCATGTCGTGGCGGAAGCCGACAATGCCGCGGACGCCTATGGCGCCTTCAAGGTGCACGATCCCGACGTCGTCGTGATGGATATCTCGATGCCCGGCGCGAGCGGGCTGGAGGCGATCCGCAACATCCGCGCCCGCAGCCCGCGTGCGCGCATTCTCGTCTTCACCATGCACAACGAGGCGGTGCTGGTGAAAGCCGCCTTCAGCGCCGGCGCCAGCGGCTTCGTCACCAAGAGCAGCGAGCCGTCAGCAGTCGTCACCGCGATCCGCAGCGTTGCCCGCGGCGAGCGCGCCATGAGCGACGACATCGCCCATGTGCTGGCCGAGGACAGCCTGTCGCCGACCGGCTCGGTGCTTGATCAACTGGGTGAACGGGAAATCGAGATTTTGCGCCAATTCGCCGGCGGCGCGACGACCGAGCAGATCGCCTCACACCTCAATCTCAGTGTGAAGACGGTCCAGAACTATCACTATCTCATCAAGACCAAGACCGGCGCACGCACCGACGCGCAGCTCGTGCGACTCGCGGCAACGTGCGGGCTGACGAAGATCTAGTGCTTCGCAGCCCCTACGAGGCACCCAAAGCACCTTCTCCATCGGCCATATGCTACCGCACGGCGTTCCGACCGCCTCCCCAACGAAGAACATCCAGTCTTTCCCAGACCATGCTAAGCTGGTTCGCGCGCGACATCTGGCACAAGGTCGGCGACTGTCTATCGGGCTCGGGTTTTTCAACGCGAGCCAGTTTGAACTGCTCCTCAGAAGCCGCCTCGTTCCCGTTGTGTGTTTTGCACGACAACAGGAGACGCTTCCATGAACATCAGGGACAGTCTTCTTGCAACACTGATTGCCTCGGGCATTCTTGCGATGGCCCCGTCAGGTGAAAGCTCCGCGACCGAAGCGAAAAATCAGATCACCATTCTTTATGATGCCTTCGGCACAAATGACGCGATGACAAAAGACTGGGGCTATTCAGCCCTCGTCGAAATCGCGGGAAAGCGCATCTTGTTCGATACGGGCGATAACCCCGAGATCTTCGCGGCAAACGTGAAGGCCAAGGGGGTCAACCTCTCCGACCTCGATTTTGTCGTTCTTTCGCACCGTCACTCCGATCACATGGCCGGTCTGTCCTACGTCCTGAGCGTCAATCCGACCGTCAAGGTCTATGCCCCAAAGGAGGGATTTGGCATCTACGGCTCGTCGCTGCCGTCCAGCTTCTATCGGAAGGACGAGGCGCTACCGCCGGAGATGCGGTACTATGCTGGCAGGCCCCCCGAGGTGATGAAGTTCGGCTCGGCATGGGCCAACGCAAATTTCGAACTGATCGACCAGGCGACCGAGATTGCTCCCGGGATCACGCTTATCTCGCTGGTCTCCGATGCCCCCGGGACCAAAGAACTCAAGGAGCTGTCCTTGGCCGTCAACACTGCAGACGGAGTGGTCCTTCTGGTCGGTTGTTCGCATCCCGGGATCGAGCGCATCGTCGAGGCGGCGACCGCCATCAATCCCAGGATTCATCTCATCGCGGGTGGATTTCATCTCGTCGTTGCGCCTGACGAGATGATCGCGAAGGTCGTCACCGCGCTGAAGGACAGGTTCAGGGTCGACAGCATCGCGCCGGGACATTGCACCGGTGAGCCGACTTTTGCCGCGCTCAAGAAGGCGTTCGGCGACAATTATCTCTATGCCGGCCTCGGCACGTCGATTCCGCTCGGAACGACTGCTGGCACGAATGTCAGACGCGGGGAAGGTCCGACGCCCGAGGACCTCACGACATATCGCAGACTGGCCGCTCGTGAAGACCCGTTCGGCATATTGCGGTCGCGAGGCCTGCGGTTGGGATCGAATCTCTAGCGCATAGGTGCGTAGTTCGTACCTTTGTTCGAGCTGCGCGGAACGGAACCGAGGCCGTCACGCTGTGGTTAGTAGAGGAGTGAAGGAGTAGCGCCATGAGTAAGGCTAATCACAAGGCAGTCCCTCATCCCCCGATCATCACGGTCGGCGAGCTCATCGACGAACTTTGCCGCTTGCCGGATACGGCCGTCGTCAACTTCCGCTGCCCCATGCTCGATCAGGAGCTGACATTCTACCGCCTTCGCAAGCGGTCAAAGGACGTCGTCGAAATCGCAGTCAATGCATACCCGGAAAGCCCGCCGGTTGTGCCGTCGACCCGCGCCGCGTTGCACGCGCGCAGACACGCGGCTCCCTCGCCGCCGCTGCGCGATGACGCGCTTCTTCACAAGGCGAGAGGGTGAAGTCTTACTCAAAGGTATGGCGTCCGATTGTCTGCCCTAAAGGGGCCGCCTCAGTTGGCGGTCTCTTCGTTTGACTGCCTGACCTCAGGCCAGAGCATCCGCGCCACAGAGCGTATCACCAGAGTGCGCCGCGATACCGTGTGCCTTGGCGAGCGCGTCGGTCGCTTATCGGGCCTGGACGATCGGGCCAACTAGGACAGCACCGTTGCGCACTTTAAAGTGGGCGTGCCGGTCTAGGCCTGCAACCCGCGCAGCAGCAGCGCCAGCGTCGCGTCGACGCGTGCGGGCAGATCGGCATCTTTCCACTCGTCGGCATGGGCCGGATGGTGGAAGCGACTGGTGGCGTCGAAGATCGCGCGTGCGGTGGCCTTGGTGTCGGTGACACTGAACACGCCCTGCTTCACGCCGTCGACGAGGATCGCCGACATCTGGTCGATCAGACCATCCTTGTGGCACTTCACCGCCGCGCAGGCTTCGCGCGCCAGCGTCAGATAGGTCTGGAACATCTCGGGATCGTCGCAGACGCGCTCGCGCTTGGCGGCGAACAGCGTGCGCAGCCAGCGGTCGAGCCGCTCCGGCGCGGGACCAGCAGCGTCTTCAGCGATCTGGCGCAACGGCCCGTCGATGCGCTCGAGCCAGCGTTTGGCCACCGCCTCGCGCAGCGACGCCTTGCTCGGAAAATGCCGGTAGACGCTGCCATGGCTCACATCGAGCGCACGAGCAACATCGACCACGGTGGCCTTGGCAAGTCCGTAGCGCCGAAGCACGTCCTCGGTGACTTCGAGGATCCGCTCCGGCGTCAGTACAACGGCTTCATTCATGCCAGCACCATGTTCCCGCTAAAGGGCTCAGTTACCCGGCGATAGGACCACTTCCGAAGCGGCCGCGCCGGTCGTTCGGAAGGCTCTCGCCTTAATGAGGCAGTTTTGCAGCCTGCGCCGCGATCTGGCGCGCCACCAGCAAATTGAGCCAATGCCCAATCGTCCCGGTGAAGTTGATGATTTCGGTCGTCATTTTCTTATTCTCCATTCGTCCGCGGCCCTCGCCCTTCAATTACGTCCCTCGATCCGTGACTGTTTCGGACGCTGGGGCCCCCGGGAGGTGACCGCGGGACGCCCAAGTGGAGCGTCCCCGAACGGATATACACCTCACGCTGACAGATTTCAATATCTGTCAGTCAATGATCCGTGATTGACAGTTAATTTCTGAGCCGTCGGTTAGGGCCGGAACGGCCGCGTTTGGCGCGTGGCTTCCGGTCATCCCCCGCTACCTCGTCCTGGCCGTTTGTTTCGCCCTCCCCGCTCTGCTAAATCGCGGCGTAAAAAGCATTTTGGCCGGAGCCGCGCCCCTTGCCTCCCACGGGGCGCCCCCGCCCCACCTTCTGGAGCCGTCAGATGATTCCCCGTTATACTCGACCGGAAATGGCCTCGATCTGGGAGCCGCAGACGCGGTTCAAGATCTGGTTCGAGATCGAGGCGCATGCGGCGGACGCGCTGGCCGAGCTCGGGACGATCCCGAAACAGGCTGCCAAGACGGTCTGGGAAAAGGCCAAGAACGCCACTTTCGACGTCGCCCGCATCGACGAGATCGAGCGCGAGACCAAGCACGACGTCATCGCCTTCCTCACCCATCTCGCCGAGATCGTCGGCCCCGAGGCGCGCTTCGTGCACCAGGGCATGACCTCCTCCGACGTGCTCGACACCTGCCTCAACGTGCAGCTCACCCGCGCCGCCGACCTCTTGCTCGCCGACCTCGACAAGGTGCTGGCGGCGCTGAAGAAGCGCGCCTTCGAGCACAAGATGACGCCGACCATCGGCCGCAGCCACGGCATCCATGCCGAGCCGGTCACCTTCGGCCTCAAGCTCGCTTATGCCTATGCCGAGTTCTCGCGCGCCAAGGAGCGCCTGATCGCGGCGCGGAAAGAAGTTGCGACCTGCGCCATCTCCGGCGCCGTCGGCACCTTCGCGCAGATCGATCCGCGCGTCGAAGAGCATGTCGCCAAGGCCATGGGCCTGACGCCGGAGCCGATCTCGACGCAGGTGATCCCGCGCGACCGTCACGCGATGTATTTTTCGACGCTCGGCGTGATCGCCTCTTCCGTCGAGCGCCTCGCGGTGGAGATTCGCCATCTCCAGCGCACCGAGGTGCTGGAGGCCGAGGAGTTCTTCTCCGAAGGGCAGAAGGGCTCGTCCGCGATGCCGCACAAGCGCAACCCGGTGCTGTCGGAAAACCTCACCGGCCTCTCGCGCATGGTGCGCGCCTATGTGACGCCGGCGCTGGAGAACGTCGTGCTCTGGCACGAGCGCGACATCTCGCACTCCTCGGCCGAGCGCATGATGGGCCCCGATGCCACCGTGACACTCGACTTCGCGCTGGTGCGCCTCGCCGGCCTGATCGACAAGCTCCTCGTCTATCCCGCCAACATGCAGAAGAATCTCGACCGCCTCGGCGGCCTGGTGCATTCGCAGCGCCTGCTGCTTGCCTTGACGCAGAAGGGCGCGAGCCGCGAGGACGCCTACAAGCTCGTGCAGCGCAACGCGATGCCGGTCTGGCGCGGCGAAGGCGACTTCCTCCAGCTCCTGAAGAAGGACGCCGAGGTGAAGAAGTATCTCACCGACGCCGAGATCGAGGAGCAGTTCGACCTCGGCTACCACCTCAAGCACGTCGACACGATCTTCAAGCGCGTGTTCGGGGAGTCGTAACCCCCTTGGTCACAATCTCCAGATTCCGGGTTCGACGCTGGCGCGTCGCCCCGGAATGACGATACGGTAGCTCAAGAATCCCAGAGAACGGACCCTCCCCATGCCCATCGTCAACCGCATCGCCGCCCTCTCCGACGAAATGGCCGCCTGGCGCCATGACTTCCACGAGAATCCCGAGTTGCTCTACGAAGTCCACCGCACCGCCGGCATCGTCGCCGACAGGCTGCGCGAGTTCGGCTGCGACGAGGTGGTGACCGGCATCGGCCGCACCGGCGTGGTCGGCGTGATCCGCGGCCGCAAGAGCGCGTCCGGCAAGACCATCGGCCTGCGCGCCGACATGGACGCGCTGCCGATCATGGAAACCGCTGATGTGCCCTACGCCTCGAAGTTCCCCGGCAAGATGCACGCCTGCGGCCATGACGGCCACACCGCGATGCTGCTGGGCGCCGCAAAGTATCTCGCTGAAACGCGCAATTTCGACGGCACCGCAGTTCTGATCTTCCAGCCCGCCGAGGAAGGCGGCGGCGGCGGCAAGGCCATGGTCGAGGACGGGCTGATGACGCGCTGGAACGTCCAGGAGGTCTACGGCATGCACAACATGCCGGGCCTCGCCGAAGGCCATTTCGCGACCACGCCTGGTCCGATGCTCGCCTCCTCCGACAACATCCAGATCACCGTCTACGGCAAGGGCGGCCACGCCGGCGCCGGCCCCCACAAGGCGGTCGACAGCGTGCTGATCGGCTCACAGATCGTCAACGCGCTGCAGTCGATCGTCGCGCGCAATGTCGATCCGCTGAAATCGGCGGTCATCTCCGTCACGCAATTCCACGCCGGCACCGCCTTCAACATCATCCCCGAGGTCGCCGAGCTCAGCGGCACCGTGCGCACACTCGATCCCGAAGTGCGCGATCTCGTCGAGCGTCGCATCGGCGAGGTCGCCGACAGCGTCGCGCGCGCCTATGGCGGCTCGGCCGAGACGAAGTACACGCGCATGTATCCGGTGACGATGAACCATCCGCGCGAGGCCGGCATCGCCGCCGATGTCGCACGCGACATCGTCGGCGCCGAGCGCGTCAACGAGAAGTTCATCCCGATGATGGGCGCCGAGGATTTTTCGTTCATGCTGGAAGCGCGCCCCGGCGCGATGATCCTGGTCGGCATGGGCGACGGCAACGAGTGCCACCATCCGGCCTACGTCTTCAACGACAACATCCTCGGCCACGGCGCCTCCTATTGGGTGCGCCTGATCGAGACGAGGATGCCGGCGGGTTAGCTAGGACCGCATTCGCAGTCACTCCAGCCGGGTGAGGACTTGGCCGTCGTAGCTCAAGAAGCGAGGGCGGAAGCGACACCCGGGAGGGTTCTCGCCAGGTTGCAGCAAGGTCCCGGATATCGCCGCTCTCATCCGGGCTACGATGCCGTCTCGACGCGAGCGCTTAATTGCACACTTCCATCTGTCCACCATAGTAACCGGCCGTGTTGAGGCCGGATTTTTGCCCCACCAGTCTGCACCCACTCCTGACTGGACGGCAGCCTGCTTGGTTACAGATCATCTGACCGCTGACCTGCGGCTTGGAAGGAGTGGCCTCATCTAGCTTCCGTTCGCCGTCCCGCTTCCTCGCGTCGTCGCGCGTCGCGACCGGCTTCTTGTCCGGAACTTTCTCGCATTCATTGTCGTCGCTGACGCGATAGCCGGCACGGCAGGTGATCTTGACGCATTGATCGCCATCGGCCCTGAAGCCGTGATCGCAGACCAGCGGGCAGACGCGGCTCGGCTTGGCCTTCAGCGCATCCAGCGCGTCGGTGCTCGCAAGCTTCGCGTCGAACTTGGTACCGGCGTATTTGTTGAACAGCGTCAACGAGCGCTGCGCCGCCGAATTCCATTCACCACCAGCGCCTGAGGTGAGACAGCCGACGCGCCGCAATTCGAGCTGTACGGATTTCGCGAGGTCGGCGTCGGACAATGCGGAATTTGGCCCCGTGGCCAGCGCAGCGACCTTCTTGTCAGCCTCGCTTCCGTCCTGCTTTGGCTTGGCCGCAGCTTCCGCTGCCGCGCGCTCGGCCTGCTGCTTTGCCGCGAGATCCGCGGCCGCCTTCTCGGCCACCTGCTTGTCGGCGGCGGACTTCGCGGCCGCAGCCTCGGCCGCCTTGCGCTGCCGCTCGGCCGCTTCCGCTTTGGCCTGCTCAACCTGCTTCTGTTTCTCGGCCGCGACCCTCGCGTCTTCGGCCGCCTTCGCCGCCGCGGCGGCCTTTTCCAGCTCCGCCTTCTGCGCGCGCTCCGCCGCGAGCCTTGTCTTCTCCTGTTCGGCCAGACGCGCCTTCTCGGTCGCCGCCGCGCGCACCTCTTCGGCGGCGATCTTGTTCAACTGGCCCTTGGCCAGATTGGCATAGAAACCCTCCGGATATTGCGCCAGAAACGCTTCCCAGGCGTCGCGCGTGGCGAGCTGGAGCGCGAGCTCATAATCCCTGCGAGTGGCATCCTGCGGATTGGCCTGCGGGCCGGTCGCGGCCGGCTTCGCCGGCACCAGCGCCACATCGTCGCCGCCCAGCGAGCCATAAACATACGGCTCCTGCCTGTTACCGGTGGTCTTCAAGACGTCGTCACGCACGAAGCCGAACGCCTTGCGCAGATCTAGCCCGGGCTTGGGCAGATGATCGACCAGCGCCGTGGCGAACGGGCTATTTCCGGTGTCACCGTCGGATGCCGTCGATCCCGCCTTGGCCGAAAAGGCGATCATCGTGTTCGGGCTGGTCGGCTCGATCTTGGCGAGCCCGCGGCCGATCGCACGCGAGGCGACCGTGCGCTTCATGGTCTTGGCGAAGGGGTTGTCGCGGCAGGCATCGAGGATGACGAGACGCAACCGCTTCGCCGGCTCGACCGCGAACAACGCGCGATCGAGCGCGACCGTCTCGTCCAGAACGTCGCCGTCGGTCTCCAGCGTGGCGTCGGTCGGGATCAGATAGTTGTTGCCGTCGAGTTCGATGCCGTGGCCGGCGTAATAGATCACCGCCATGTCGGCGTCGCGGACCTTGCCGGCAAACTCACGCAGCATCCGCCGCATGTCGGCGGCATTGAGGTCGACCTTGACGTCGACCGCATCGAAGCCCGCCTTCCTGAACATCTCGCCGACGAGGCCGGCATCGTTCACGGGGTTTGCGAGCCGCGGCACGTTCTTGTAGGCGGAATTGCCGATGACAAGCGCGACGCGCTTCTCGGCCTGCGCGGGTGCGCAAGTGACGACAGCTACGAAAATCAAAGCACAGCAAAATCGAGTGATATTCACGCTAGTCACCCACGGGTCTTGATGCACGGCATAGAACCGGTCGTACGCAAACCTAATTGCACACCTCTTGGCCGACCCCGGTGATTTGGACCCTTCCGGGGATAACTCCGCTGCCCAGCCGGCACCCTTTTTGCACCGGGCGACAGCCTGTCTGAGTGCAAATAATCTGCCCACTCGCCTCAGGCTTGGACGGTGACGATTCGGTTGCTTTGCGCTCCGCGTCACGCTTTGAGGAGTTCTCGCGCGTCGCGACCGGCTTCTTCTCCTGAACCTTCTCGCATTCATTGTCGTCGTTGATGCGGTAGCCGGCGCGGCAGGTGATCTTGACGCATTGATCACCATCGGCCCTGAAGCCGAAATTGCAAACGAGCGGACAGACCCGGCCCGGCTTCGCTTTCAGCGCATCGAGCGCGTCGACGCTGGCAAGCTTCACGTCGAACTGGGTGCCCGCATATTTGTTGAACAGAGTCAGCGAGCGCTGCGATGCGGCGCTCCAGTCGCCGTCGGCAACGGCGGAGAGGCAGCCGACGCGGCGCAATTCGCTCTGCACGGATTTCGCCAGATCAGCCGCCGATAGTGTGGACGCCGGCGCGGGCGAAAGGGCTGCAACTTTCTGCTCGCCCTCCGGCATCTGCCGATCGGCTGCCTGCTTTGCGGCCTGCTCGGCTGACGCCTTCTCCGCGGCCTGCCTGGCGGCGAGTTCGGCCTTGGCCTTCTCCGCCGCCTGCTTCTCCGCAACCGCCTTCGCAGCGGCAGCTTCCGCTGCCTTGCGCTGCTGCTCGGCCGCCTCCGCCCTGGCCTGCTCGACCTGCTTGGCCTTCTCGGCGGCAACGCGCGCGTCCTCTGCGGCCTTCGCCGCCGCAGTGGCCTTTTCCAGCTCCGCCTTCTGGACGCGCTCGCTGGCGAGCCTTGTCTTCTCCTGTTCGGCCAGACGCGCCTTCTCGGTCGCCGTGGCGCGCTCCTCTTCGGCCGCAATCTTTTTCAGCTGCACGCGGGCCAGATTGGCATAGAACCCGTCGGGATAGGCTTGGAGAAACGCTTCCCAGGCCTCACGCAGGCCCGCCTGCAGCGCAAGCTCATAGTCGCGGCGTACGCTGTCCTGCGGATTGGCCTGCGGGCCGGCCGCGGCGGGCTTCGCCGGCACCAGCGCCACGTCATCGCCGCCCAGCGAACCATAGACGAACGGCTCCTGCTTGTAGCTCGTCGCCTTCAGGACATCGTCGCGCACGAACCCGAACGCCTTGCGCAGATCGAGGCCGGGCTTCGGCAGATGATCGGCCAGCGCCGTCGCAAACGGACTGTTCTTGGAATCGCCATCGGAGGCGGTCGAGCCGGCCTTCGCCGCAAAGGCGATCATGGTGTTCGGGCTGGTCGGCTCGATCTTGGCGAGGCCCCGGCCGATCGCACGCGAGGCCACCGTCCGCTTCATGGTCTTGGCGAAGGGGTTGTCGCGGCAGGCGTCCAGGATGACCAGCCGAAGCTGCTTCGCCGGCTCGATGCTCACCAGCACGCGATCAAGCGGGAACGCCTCGTCGTAGACGTCGGTATCGGTCTCGAGAGCGGCATCGATCGGAATGAGGTAGTTGTTGCCATCGACCTCCATGCCATGGCCGGCATAGTAGACGACCGCGACGTCGGCATCGCGCGCGCGGGTGCCGAACTCGCGCAGCGCCTTGCGCATCTCGGCGCCGCTCAGATCCTGTTTAACATCGACCGCGTCGAAGCCAGCCCTCTTGAACATGCCGCCGATCAGGCCGGCATCGCTCACGGGATTAGCGAGCCGCGGCACGCTCTTGTAGGCGGAATTGCCGATCACGAGCGCGACCCGCTTCTCGGCATGAGCCGGTCCGCAAGTCAGCCAGATTGCAAAAATCAATAAACCAAAAGACCGAAACGGAATCACTGCAGTCCCCCCGGATGCAATTCCAGAACACACTATTCACAGCATGGCCGAAAGCAATCTCCCTTCTGTGACAAGCGTCACATAAAGGCACCCAAGCGGGTCTATGGATAATGCCCGTCATCGGGCCGCAGAGCGTAGAGCCGTTGGCTCACCCGCCCTCAGCAGGCGAGATGCAGTCTCGTCTGGCGCGAGAGGCAGGGTGAACTGAAAGACGGCGCCGTGAGGCTCGTTCGCGCCGGCCCACATCCGTCCGCCATGCGCCTCGATGATCGAGCGGCAGATGGCGAGGCCCATCCCCATGCCTGTCGGCTTGGTGGTGTAGAAGGCGTCGAACAGGCGCTCCACATTCTTCGGATCCAGTCCCGGACCGGAATCCCGCAAACTGACCTGCACGCCGTTCGATGCATCTCTGCCGGTGCTGATCAGCAACTCGCGTCCCCCCTCGCCGACCCCAGCCATCGCCTCGACCGCGTTGACGATCAGGTTGAGGATCACTTGCTGAAGTTGAACCCGATCTGCCTGAACGGGCGGCAAGCCTTCGGCAAGTTGCGTTCGCACCGAGACGCCGTTCTTGAACGCTTCGCTGCGGGTCAGCGCAATGACCTCGAGCACCGCCTGGTTGATCTCCATGTCCTCCTTTTGCGGGGGCGCCTTCCTGATCAGCGCTCGGATCCGGCCGATGATGTCGCCGGCTCGCATGCCATCAGCGGTGATCCAGCCGAACGTCTGCCTGACCCGCTCCAGATTTGGGGGTTGAGCCTGAAGCCAATTCAACCCGGCCTCGGCGTTCGCCACGATCGCGGCGATCGGCTGGTTGACTTCATGGGCAATCGAAGCGGTGAGCTGCCCCATCGTGGTGACGCGATTGGCGTGCGCGAGCTCAATCAGGGCTTCATGGTAGCGCCGCTCGTGTTCGCGAGCTTCGGCTTCCGCCCGCTTGAGAGGCGTCAGATCAAGCACAAAGCCGACCCCTTGATCCCCGCCTTCTGCAAACATGGTCCCGCCGATCAGCACGGGCACGCGGCTTCCGTCCTTGCGCACATACTCCTTCTCGAATGGCAGGGCCGTCCCGACCCGCTTCAATTCCCCCACGGTTTGCAGGTCGCGGTCGCGCCATTCCGGCGGCGTGAGGTCGGTCCGATGCACGCGCCCCGAGACGAGATCCTCCCGGTCGTATCCCACGATGCGCAGGAAGGCATCGTTGGCCTCGAGAATGCGTCCCTCGACCTCCCAGATGATGATGCCGATGATGTTGGCATCGAACAGGCGCCGGATCTTGATATCGCGCGCTGCAACATCGCTCTGGAGCTGGATGTTCTCCTCGGTCGCCTTTTTGCGCCGTTTCGCTTCGAGCCGCGCGAGCGCCAGCGCAGCTCCAGCCAGCGCGACGACGAGGACAACGGCGCCGGCGATCCACCATGTCCAGCGTTGCTCGAAGGCTTCGGCGCGCGCCTCGCGGTCGGCGAGACGGAAGCGCTCGTGATCCACCATCAGGTCGATCTGCGAGCGGATCTCATCCATGCTGCGGATCATCGCCAGCGCCGCCAGCCCGGACGTGCCGGCCGTCTTCACCATCTCGTCGATCTCGCGCAGCTTGGCTGTAACGGTCAGCGCCAGATGTTGAGCGCGCAGCCTCTGCAACGGATCGTCCGCGACCAGCGCCTGCAGCGCCTGCGCCTCTCGCCGCACACCTTCGTCGGAGACGCCGTAGGCCTTGAGATAGGCCGGGTCGAGGGTCATCAGATACCCGCGACGTTCGGCCTCCAGTTCCGCGATGATCGCCCGCAGCCGATCGAGTGTTTCGAGGACTTGGCGGCTATGCCCGACCACGTGATGAGTGGATTGCCGCTCCTGCCAATATTGCAGGCCGAGAATTGCGGTCGCGGCGAACAGCATCAGGAGCGCCGCGACCGCCAGGACCAGCGGACGAGCAAGCCATCGCAAAGACAGTGCCCGAACAGGGACGGACATTGGCCGTGGGTCTTCGATGCTCCTGTGACCGTGCGTGTTCTGGTGTCGACGCCAGAGCATGATAGGACAATAGCACGGATAGGTGGGTCGGGAACCCGACATTGGTCGGACCACGTCAGTGGCGAGGGCCGCGATGTCGCAGGGGTACGGCCCCGCGCCGCGTGCTATGAATGAATGCCCTTGGTGATCGAGGGAGCATCAACATGGCGCAGGGTGAAAACTCATCGGGCCGTCGCTATCGGGCGAGCCGACGCAGCTTCGTCAGGGGATTGGGGACGGCTGGCGTAGTCCTGCCGGCTCTGACCGCGCTGCCGCGCTGGGGCTTTGCCGAGGATACCACTGCGGCTTACGCAAGCGCGTCCATCGACTGGAAGCAGTTTGCTGGGCAGACGATCACGCTTGCGGGTGCGATCCATCCCTGGTCGCATGCGATCGCGCCGCTGCTGCCGGAGTTCACCAGGCTCACGGGCATCACGGTGGACGCCGATTTCCAGCTGGAAACCACGTTCATGAGCGCTCTGCCGATCAGGCTCGCGCGCGGCAGCAGCACGCCCGACGTCTTCATGTTCACGATCTACGGTCAAGGCATCTCGGCAGGATGGCTCGAGCCGCTGAACCACTATTACTCCCAGAGGTCGCTGACCGATCTCGGCTGGTACGACGAGAACGACCTGCTGAAAACAGCCCGAGCCTTCCCGCTGTGGTCGGACGGCGAACGCTACGCCATCCCGATCACCTCGGAGGCGATGACCCTGTTCATCAACAAGGATGCGCTGGCAGCCAGGAACCTGCCGGTTCCCCAGACATTCGAAGAGCTGCTTGCCACAGCCAAGGCGGTCAAGACGAGCGAGATGTCGGGCATCGCCATGCGGGCCCAGGCCAGCTTCAATTCCTGCCCGCCGGCCTTGGGCTTCGTGTTCTCGTACGGCGGAGCCATGGTCAAGGACAACAAGGCCGCTTTCGCGAGCCCCGAGGCGATCGCGGCCGTCGAGATGTACGGACAGATACTGAGCCAGGCCGGACCTTTCGGCGCCGGCAGCTATGAATGGTACCACGTGCTGGATGATTTCCTGCAGGGCAGGACCGCAATGGCCATCGACAGCAGCAACTTCGCGACCGACATCTCCAATCCCGCGAAGAGCCGTGTGGCTGGGCACGCCGGGTATGCAACTTTCCCGCATCTCCCCGGCCGTGCACCCGTTCCCTTCATGTCGCACTGGCAGGCCTGCATCAATTCCAAGTCACGAAACAAACGGGCAGCGTTCCTGTTCCTGCTCTGGGCGACGAGCAAGCCGACATCGCTGCAGACGGCTGCAGCCGGGCTGGCCACGACACGCGTGTCGGCGTGGTCCAGCGAAGGCTTCAAGACGGCGTTCGGCGCGGAGGCCGCTGAGGCGGCGCTCACCAACCTGCAAAATGCCGATGTCGACCGCGCCAAGGCCATTCTTTTCCACCCGCAATCGAAGCTGATCCTCGACGCCTTCATGATCGGCGTCAACGAAGTGGTCAACGGGGCGAAATCGGCAAAGGACGCGATGACAGGCGCGGCCGAGCAGGCCAATGCGGCGATCCGCGGGTAGCGGCCAATCGGTAGTGCTGGAGCCGTGCTGTGCGCGGCTCCATCGGGCCTAGCCGCTCGGCAATGCCGGTCAGGCGAATCCGACCTCATGCCGCATCACGAACGGTGCAAGCAGCGCGTGCACCTCGCCGGCGACCACCTCGCGCTGCTCCGCCGCGAGTCCCGCAAGCGTGACGGTGGCGATCGAGCCGTGGCTGCCATGGGCGCCGACTTTTACTTTGCAGTCGATGCCGCGCTCGGCGATCGGCGCCAGCACCTTGGCGAAGACACGCTGCGCCGCGTCCCAGCGCAGCTGCGGCTTGAACACCTTCCCGACACCGGTGACCGGCATTGGATCGATCGGGATGATCTGCACGGGCACGGCGGCGCGCTCGGGCGTGCGCTCGCGTACCCACGTCTCGAGCTCGCCGGGCTCGACCTGGGCACCCGGCTTCAACTGCACATAGCCGATCGGCAACTCGCCGGCATAGGCATCGGGCTGGCCGACCACCGCGGCGAAGCCCACGGCAGGATGGCGGAACATGATCTCCTCGATCGGCGCCGGATCGATGTTGTGGCCGCCGCGGATCACGAGATCCTTGGCGCGGCCGGTGATCCAGAGATAGCCGTCGGCATCTAACCGGCCGAGATCGCCGGAATTGACCCAGACCTCGTCGACGAAGGCGCCCTCGTTGTGTTCGCCGTTGAGATAGCCGCCGAACACGCCGGGACCGGCCATGATCACGACGCCGATCTCGTCAGGTGCGCAGTCACGGATCAGCCGGCCGTCGGCATCGAGCTGCACGATGCGCACGCCCGCATAGGGCATCGGCAGACCGACCGAGCCGAGCCGGATCGGCCGCGACGGATAGGCCAGCGTATGCACGCTCGAGGTCTCCGTCATGCCGTAGACCTCGACCACCGGCAAGCTGAGCTTGTCCTGAATCGCCGAGCCGACCGCGACGGGAATCGCCGAGCCACCGCCGGCGGCATATTTCAGGCTGGAGATGTCGGCATTGCCCGGCGGCACCGCGAGCGCGGCGGCGAGCACCGTCGGCACGCTCGACAGCGCCTCGGGCCTGAAGCGTTCGACCAGTCCCCAGATGTTCTTCACCGAATTCGGATTGCGCCATCCGCTCGGCGACAGCACGACGAGCGATCCGCCGCTCGACAGCGTCAGCAGCACCTGCGTCAGCGATCCCCCGACGTGAAACAGCGGCATGCCGAACAGCATGTTGCCACCGGGTTTCGACTTCAGCATCAGACCGAGCGCCCAGGCCTGATAGACTTGGTTGGCATGGGTGTGCCGCACCAGCTTCGGCGTGCCAGTGGTGCCGCCGGTGTGGAAATAGGCGGCGATGTCGCTCCCAGGAATCTTACGCCCGCTGACAAGCCGGTCGGACGGCTGCTGCTTGATGAGATCGTTGAACGCGTAGATTCCGTTGGCGGGATCGCCGCCGCCGAACACCTGCACGATCGCCTTGAGATGTTTCAGCTGCGGGCGGATCTGCTCGACCTTCTGCCAGATGTCGGTGCCCGGCATCGGCCCGAGCGCCACCAGGATCTTGGTGTTTGCGGCTTCCAGGATCTCCGCGATCTGGTGCGGCTCCAGCAACGGGTTGACGGGATTGGCGATGCCCGCGGCCTCCGCGCCGAACAGCGTCACGAAGGCATCGGGCACCAGCGGCAGCATGAAGCTGATGACGTCGCCCTTTTCCGCACCGAGCGCGTGAAACATGTTGGCGGCCTGCGTGACGCGCGCGATGAAGTCGCGGTAGCTGACGACGAGCGGCGTGTCGGCCGGATCGGCATTTTGCAGGAACTGAATCGCCGGACCGTCGGGGTTGCGCTCAGCGCCGAGCGTGATGGCGTCATAAGTGCTCTCGGCCGCGACGCGATCCGCGTAAGGGACCTGCTCGAAGGCCCGCACCTCCGCGTCCGTTGCCAGGTCCGGGTAGTCGTTGCCGATGAGCCGATCGAGCGCGTGGATGCCCGCCATGGAATTTCGTCCTCCCTCATGTTCATTCCCCGCCCCTTGTCGTTGACATTTTGGTTCAGGCGAGGTCCCGGCCGATTGCCGGTCGGGCGCGGACAGAATGATGGATGATTTGGCGTTCGTCCATTCCCTACGGGCTGCGGCGATAGAGCCCTGTGAAACTGGCTCCGGCGCCGCCGCAATCGCCATTGTCCTGCACCAGCAGAAACGGGCCGGCGCGCCGCATGCGCACCCGGCAGCCGCTGTCGCAATTGGTCTCGAACGGCAGCCAGCCGTCCTCGAGGAAGGCGATGTTGTCCGTTGCAGGCTTCACCTGCGCGTCGAGCGTGCCGGTGTGGACGTCGCGCATCGTGGCCACGGCCATCTCGCCCACGATATGCAGACGACCGCCGATGCCATCGTCGGTGATGGCGATGCTGCCGTTCGGAAGGCTCCAGGTGCCCAGCCAATCGCTGAGCTGTGGAGCCGGCATCGGTGCGACCGGGCTCAGCGCCGCGCGCGGCAGCCAGCCGTTGCGCCAGGCCGGGATCCTTCTCACCGGCGAGCGGTAGCTGATGCAGGTGAAATCGCCCCGCGTCCGGCCAGCAAGCACGAAGTCGCCGGGCACGAGATAGGACTTCTTGCGGCAGGCCCCGCCCGCCGCGGGGCAGCTTGGGGCCTTGCCGGTCTCGTCGTCCGGACTCTTGACGAAGTTGACGCGCGGGCCGGCCGTCACCCGCGCCACCACGACCTCGTCGTCCCAATCAACGCCGGCGCAGCTTCGGGGGTCATAGGCGACGTCGCTGGTACCGCGGTCGATGAACATCGGGTTGGCGAACAGGCTTCGGCTGTCATACGTGTCGTAGGCGACTGCCGGGCCTGCGGCCAGGGCCAGCATCGCACTCAACATGATTCCGATGATCCCGGCTCGCATGGCATGTTCCAAAGTCGGCAGCGTTGCTGTGAGTTGCGCCTGGCGCCCACGAGGTTC
Organism: Bradyrhizobium neotropicale; assembly: GCF_001641695.1. Lineage (GTDB taxonomy): Bacteria > Pseudomonadota > Alphaproteobacteria > Rhizobiales > Xanthobacteraceae > Bradyrhizobium > Bradyrhizobium neotropicale. Next base: position 59,437 of record NZ_LSEF01000061.1, on the reverse strand, counting down.
GACCCCTCATTCTTGAACCTCCACGCGCGATCGGGGGACCAACAACTGGCGCTGGCCTCGCCACCTGACCCCGCGCTTGCGCAAATTGAGGACTCCATGACCACGACCCTGCAGCAGCGGATGACACGGCTGATTGTCGTACTCACGATTGCATCGGCGATCGCCCTGCCCCGCACCGCCCGCGCCGAGGAAACCCATCTCGACAAGATGCGAGCGAAAATCTCGGCACTCGTCGGCAACATGATGGAGAAGCAGGGCGGATCGCGCATCGTCTACAAGGTCGATACGGATGGCCTGCGCGAGGCTGCCGTCACAGACCTGCGCGACGACGTCTACAAAAACCTGCGAGACGGCCACATTGCATTCTCAGGCCTTGCGATCCGTGCCGGCAGCGTCGAGGTCAAGATCGCCGACGCCAAGGGCCGTGATCAGCTCGAGCGCAAGCTCACCTCGGTGGCAAACACGTTGCCCGCGCACGCGTTCACCGTGGCCGACGCCGGCGATGGACTGATCAGGCTCACGCCCGCGGATGCCGCCCTCGCCGCGCGGCAGCACGATCTGGTCGAAGACTCCATCGCCATGATCGAGCAGCGCCTCAAGGACAACGACATCAAGCTCGCCAGCGTGCAGCCGGACGGGCCGGACCGCATCCGCATCTTCCTGCCGGGCATGATGGAGCCCGAGCGCGTGATCGCGATCTTCGCCAAAAAAGTGCGCGTCAGCTTCCGCACGGTCGACCTCTCGATGCCGGCGGAGCAGGCTGAGCTCAGCAGCCCTCCCGCCGGCTCCGAAGTCCTGTTCGGCTTCAAGGACAAGCGATCCTACCTGGTTTCGAAGGACAGCGCGCTCGACGGCGGCGACATCAGCTATGCCGGCCCGGGCTTTGCCACGGGCACCAAGGATCCGATTGCCTCGTTCACCTTCAATGCGCGCGGCGCCCGGCGCTTCGCGCACGTCACGGAAGAGAACATCGGCAAGCCCTTTGCCATCGTGCTCGACGACAAGGTGATTTCGGCCCCCGTGATCCGTGAGCCCATCACCGGCGGCTCGGTCCAGATCTCCGGCAATTTCACTCTCGAAGAGGCCAACAGAGTCGCCATGCTGCTGCGCGCCGGCGCGCTGCCGGGGCACCTTTCCCTCGTCGAGCAGCAGGTCGTCCAGCCCGCCGCCAAGCCATAAGGTACGGGATCGCCGACGCTCCCCCGTGCTGATGGCCTTGACGCGGGCCAAGCCCGCCCACAAGTCCATTCATAGGTCCGAAGCCGCCAACCGGGCTCCCGAATCACGAACCGCTCGGATCACAGGCGCAACGAACGGGCAATTGCCGAAACCCCCGTTCAGGCTAAAATTTGCCTCTTGCGGCAAGACCGCCGGAAATTCCATTCAAGCGGTCGTCATTCGATTTCGGCTATACGTCTTGAGACCATCGACCTGGACTGAAGGCCTTTCGCGGGGACATATCATGGCGTCCGGCAGCGCAGACATTTCGTCGATCCTCGACCGCATTCTCGATGCGGCAACGGATAATCTGAGGATCGCGAAGATCTTGGTCCAGATGGGCCTCGATCCCAACAACGTCACCTACGACGCGATCTTCAATCGGCTGCTGGAGATCTTCCTGCACAACATCACGCTGGCCAATCTGCTCGCCGCCATCGGCGCCGGCTTCTTCGTCGCCACACTCTTGATGCGGACGATGGTGCCGTTGCGCGTCGCCAACATGGTCGGCTGCGTGTTCTTCGCCGCCTTCGGCGCGCTCTCCGCGAATGTCTCGACGTTTCTCCTCTATCTGCTGCTGCTTCCGATCAACGCCGTGCGCCTGCGGCAGATGCTCAAGCTCGTCAAGAAGGCGCGCCATGCGGCCGAAGGCGACATGTCGATCGAATGGCTCAAGCCGTTCATGACCGAACGAAAATACCGCCGCGGCGATACCCTGTTCAGGCTGGGCGATCCAGCCAAGGAGATGCTTCTCACGGTAACCGGCAAGTTCCTGGTCAAGGAGATCAACGTCGAGATCGGGCCCGGAGCTCTCATGGGAGAGCTCGGATTCCTGACGCCGGATAACCGGCGAACCGGAACGATCGAATGCGTCGAAGACGGACAGGTGCTGACGATCACCTATGACCGGCTGCTCGAGATCTATTTTCAGGACCCACAGTTCGGCTATTACTTCCTGGTACTGACCAGCCAGCGCCTCCTGCAAAACATCGACCGCTTGCAGAAGCAGTTAGCTGCCGAACGGGCCGCGACCACGAACAGGATTGCGTGATCGGCCGCCCAGAGACGCTCCTACCCCGCCTCGGCCTCGCCGCTCACCATTCGCGCCACCACGCGGTCGCGGCGGATGAACTGATGCCAGAGGGCGGCGATCACGTGAACCGCGATCAGCGCGAGCAGGACATAGGCAAAGAAGATGTGGCGGTGCTCGTAGGCGTCCGCTGCCGCGCGGTCCGGCGAGGTGAATTGCGGCATGTGAAACAGGCCGAAGAAGTCCGAGTAGTTGGGCGAACGTGCGCCGGAATGCGCCCAGCCGAGCGCCGCGACCAGGATGACCACGAGATACAGCGCGCCATGGCTGATGTGGGCCGCGATCTTCTGCCAGCGCGAGGTCTCGGCCGGCAGCGCCGGCGTCGGGTTCAAAGCGCGCCAGGACATGCGAATGAGTGTGAGCAGCAGGATCACATAGCCGATGTCGGCGTGGATCGAGCGGTAAAAGAACCGGTCCGGGCGCGCCGGGACGTGGTTCATCCACCAGCCGAAGCCGATCATGCCGATGATCGCCAGCGCCAAAATCCAGTGCAGCCACCGGGCGACGCTGCCCCAGCCGGCATTCGTGTTTCTGATCATGTCAGCTCCCCGTTTGCGGAAGGCATCCCGGCCCGCACCGCAGCGTGGCTGCTGATAGCGGGACAATGCGGCAGCCGCGAAATGGAATCATTCCAAATCGGCACCATGGCGGCTCGGCCGCAAAACCGCCCCAAAAACCGAATGGTAACCATGCGAGGACTAGGGTAACCACGTGACCGACACTCCAACCATCCTGGTGTTCGATTCCGGCCTTGGCGGGCTCACGGTGCTGCGCGAGGTCGTGGCCGCGCGCCCGGACGCGCATTACGTCTACGTCGCCGACGACGCCTTCTTCCCCTACGGCCACCACAGCGAGGACGAGATCATCGCCCGCGTGGTCCCGCTGATGGGGGAACTGATCGGCACACATGATCCTGACCTCGCCGTCATCGCCTGCAACACGGCGTCCACCCTGGTCCTATCGCATCTGCGCGCCGCTTATTCCCTGCCCTTCGTCGGCACGGTGCCGGCGATCAAACCGGCCTGTGCGCAGTCGAAGACCCGCCGTGTCTCGGTGCTCGGCACCAAGGGCACGGTGAAGCGCGAATATACGAAGGCGCTGATCCGTGACTTCGCGCAAGGCTGCGAGGTGACGCTTGTGGGCTCGCCCGAGCTCGCCTCACTCGCCGAAGCCGCGCTCGGCGGCCATACGATCAGCGACGGCGACATTCTCGCCGAGCTGAAGCCCTGCTTTGTCGGCGATCCCGACGATGCGAGCGCGCGCACCGACACGGTGGTGCTCGCCTGCACGCATTATCCGTTGCTGCTCGAGCGCTTGAAAAAACTCGCGCCCTGGCCGGTCGACTGGATCGATCCAGCGCCCGCGATCGCACGCCGCGTCTCGGACCTGCTCGGTCCGCGGGCCGCGGAGATCGTGCAGACCGGTGCGGAAATGATCTTCACCTCGAACCGCGTACACGGGCTTGGGCCCACCTTGACGCCGTTCTTCGGCGGCCGCGTGCCGGCCTGACTTCTCGCGTCAACGGCGCACTGCTAGGCTCCGCCGTCATCGTCCCCGCAGGTTTCCCATGTCGGTCTCGCCAACGCCGCTCAACCGCCTCCGCCAACTCTGGCGCGAGGGCCGTCCCGCCTTCGGTGCGATAGCGACGATCCCGAGCGTGCAGACCGTGCAGATCATGGCGCGCTCGCTCGACTGGATCATCGTCGATCTCGAGCACGGGCCCATCGGCCTTTCGGAAGCGCATGCGATGATCGCTGCCACGACGGGCACGCCATGCACGCCCTTGGTGCGGATCGCGGCGAACGAGCCGTGGCTTGCGAAAGCGCCGATGGACATCGGCGCCTTCGGCATCAACTTTCCGATGATCGCGAGCCGCGCTGATGCCGAGAAGGCCGTGCGCAGCGTGCGCTACCCGCCGCGCGGCGACCGGCTCTGGGGTCCCTTCCACGCGCCGTTCCGCTGGGGCCAGTCGATGCCGGACTACATGGCCGGCGCCGATGACGAGATGATCTGCATGATCACCATCGAGCATGTCGACGCCGTCAACCGCATCGACGAGATCATGGCGACGCCCGGCATCGACGTCGCGGTGATCGGCCCCGGCGACCTCGCCACCTCGATCAACAAGCGCGGACAGATGGACGATCCGGAGTTGCTCGAACTGATCGCCCGCGCCGAGGCCGGCATCCTCAAAAGCGGTGTGCCGATCGGCGGCGTCGCCCGCACCGCCGAGCAGGCAAACCGCCTGATCGACCGCGGCTACCGCGCGATCGCGCTCGGCTTCGACTGGTCGCTGTTCCAGCGCGGCATCATGGCCGCATTCGAGGGGATCAAGCGGTAGATTGCAGGTTCCGGCGATCTTGCAGGAGGGTACGAAGTTACGTCAAATTAACCATTCAAACCATTGATAAGACACGATTTATGGAGATCTTCGCCTGAGTTATTAACCGTCGTGGGGGCGCGACAACGGTCGGCCCCGGACCGGTTCGCTCATGCTAGATCAAAGCGGCGGGCGACCCGCCTGCCGCGGCCGCTGCGGCGGCTGTCCTGGGCGGTCGGGCTGAATTTCGGCCGGCAGCGGGGCAATTGGTTCGGCAGCTTCTCGGTGACCTCTATCGCGGCCTATGGCGGCGGTGCGCTCCATGCCATCACGCCGGGCCCCTTTATCGTCAGCTATGGGGTGGTCGAGCCCGACCAGACCATAAATGTCGTGATCCGCTGGGATCACCGCGTGACCGATGCCGCCCCGATCGCCCGGGTCCTGACCCGGCTGGAACAGGTGCTGAACACTGAAATTGCTGCCGAATTGCTGACGGCTCGGTCGAAGCCGATCCGGGCGGTGAGGGCCTGATTCCGGGCTAATCGCATTGACAGGGCGGCCCAAACTCTCCTAAAAGCCCCCTGCTCGCGGGCCGATTTCGGCCCGCGAAGCGTTTCGCGACCCGTGGTCCTGTCCCTTTCCAAGCTTTGGGGATCGGACCTGTCGGTGCCGGGCTAGCCCGGCACACAGGAGGGCGCGTTTCTTCAAACCATGAACCCGAAGAGGACGCGATGACTAAGCGCAGTGAGGCGAAGTACAAGATCGATCGCCGTATGGGCCAGAACATCTGGGGCCGCCCGAAGAGCCCTGTGAACCGCCGCGAATACGGCCCCGGCCAGCACGGCCAGCGCCGCAAGGGCAAGCTCTCCGACTTCGGCGTGCAGCTCCGCGCCAAGCAGAAGCTGAAGGGCTATTACGCCAACATCTCCGAGCGCCAGTTCCACGGCATCTATGTCGAGGCGAGCCGCCTCAAGGGTGACACCGGCGAGAACCTGATCGGCCTCCTGGAGCGCCGTCTCGACGCGGTCGTGTACCGCGCCAAGTTCGTCTCCACGATCTTCGCCGCGCGCCAGTTCATCAACCACGGCCACATCAAGGTGAACGGCCGCAAGGTCAACATCTCGAGCTACCAGCTCAAGGTCGGCGACGTGATCGAGGTCAAGGAAGCCTCCAAGCAGCTCGCGCACGTCCTCGAGGCGAGCCAGCTCCCCGAGCGCGACGTGCCCGACTATCTCGAAGTCGACCACGGCAAGATGACCGCGAAATACGCGCGCATCCCCGGCCTCTCCGACGTGCCGTTCCCGGTGCAGATGGAGCCCCACCTGGTCGTCGAATTCTATTCGCGCTGATAACGAAGTTCGAAAGGCCCCGGTTCGCCGGGGCCTTTTCATTTGAGGCGGCCACTCCCACGTCTCAAGCTATCTGTGCTATGACTGCGCTTCGCGGAGTACACCATGACGCGTCTTCTGGAAGAGGCCTTTAGCAAGGTTTCAACCCTGCCTGATTCAGAGCAGGACGAGTTGGCGCGGACGCTGCTTGAGCTCGCTGGTGTCGACCAGCCTCCGATCCGGCTAACGGCCGCGGAAGAGGCGGATCTCGACGAGGCCGAGGCTGAAATCGCCCGTGGCGAGCTTGCCACGGCCGACGATGTTCGCGGCATGTGGGCCAAGCACGGGCTGTGGATGTCCGTTACACGAAGCGGGCGCTCGCCCAGATCGACGAAGTCCTGACCTACATCGAGCGCGATCGCCCCAGGGAGCAGTGCACGTACGCGACCGTATTGTCGCTCTCATCGCGTTACTCCAGGATCATCCTTATGCAGGGCGGCAGACTACTCGTGCATACGTCCGTCGCTTGCCGGTCAACCCTTATCCCTATCTGATCGATTATCGTGTGACCGCGACAGAAATCGTTATTATGCGGTTTCGTCACGCCGCCCGACGTCCACCCAGAACTCGCTGAACGCGAGTGAATGCCATTCCCTCAGGGAGCAAGTTGATGCTCTACACCCCTCCCCCCGTCGATCCCAAGGCACCGCCGGTGCGCGTCAACCTGCTCTCGGATACGCAGACGCGGCCGACGGCTGCGATGCGCGAGGCGATGGCGCGCGCCGAAGTCGGCGACGAGCAGGTCGGTGATGATCCGAGCGTGAACGCGTTGTGCGAACGCGTCGCCGATCTTCTCGGCAAGGAAGCCGCCGTGTTCATGCCGTCAGGCACGATGTGCAACGTCACCGCGACGCTGGTGCATTGCCGTCCCGGCGACGAGATCCTCGCGCACGAGACCGCGCACATCATCGCGCGCGAAGGCGGCGCGCATGCCGCGATCGGCGGCTTCCAGATCACGCAACTGAAAGGCCCCGACGGTCAGTTCACGCCGGAGACATTCCGCAAGGCGCTCCACCCGCGCACCCGCTACCAGCCTCCGCAGACGGTGGTCAGCGTCGAGCAGACCGCCAATATCGGCGGCGGCACGGTCTGGAAGAAGGCGGCACTCGACGAGATCGTCGCCATCGCGAAAGCCAACGGCCTTGCTACTCACATGGACGGCGCGCGCCTTCTGAACGCCACCGTCGCGACCGGCGTCTCCGCGCGCGACATGACCGCCGGCTGGGATTCGGCCTGGATCGACTTCTCCAAGGGCCTCGGTGCCCCGATTGGCGGCGCGCTCGCCGGCTCCCGCGAATTCATCGACGCGGTCTGGCAGTGGAAGCAGCGTCTGGGCGGCTCGATGCGGCAGGCCGGCATCTGCGCAGCCGCCTGTATCTATGCGCTCGACCATCACGTCGATCGCCTCGCCGACGACCACGCCAATGCGCGCGCGCTGGCGCGCGGGCTGGCGCAAATCGCTGGGATCGAGGTGCAGGAGCCCGAGACCAACCTCGTGTTCTTCAGGCCCGACGGCGCCGGCGTCCCCGGCGACAAGATGGTCGCGGCCTTGCGCCAGCGCGGCGTGATGCTGGCGATGATGGACGGCCGCATCCGCGCCTGCACGCATCTCGACGTCACCGCGAGCCAGATCGAGGAGACGCTCGGCCACGTCCGCGAGATCGTGCGCGGCGCGTAGCTAACGCCCCATCGCCTGATAGATCAGCGTCTTCAGCGCCAGTTGGATCCTGCCGCGCTGCGACGGGGTCTGCACCATGAAGATCCCGAACAGATCGTCCTCGGGATCGATGAAGAAGAAGGTGCCGCCCACGCCGTCCCAGCGGTACTCGCCGAGCGGCCACGAGGTGTTCGGCGGCACCGAGGTGCGCACGGCGAAGCCGAGGCCGAAGCCGCTGCTCGCGCCCGGATAATAGTGCTGGTCGCGCGCGATCTTGGTCTCCGGCCCGATATGATCGGACGCCATCAGCGCGATTGTCTCAGGCTTGAGATAGCGCCGACCGTCATAGGTGCCGCCATTCAGCAGCATCTGCGCGAAACGGGCGTAATCACTGACCGTGCCGACCAAGCCGCCGCCGCCGGATTGCCATTTCAGCGGCAGCCTGGGATCGCGCACCTGCGTCGTCGGATTGATGTTGCGGTCATCCGGCATCGGCTCGGCAATGCGCGGGAATTTGGCGGGATCGGCGACGTAGAACGCGGTCTCGGTCATACCGAGCGGATCGAGCAGCCGCTCCTTCTCGAACTGCAGCAGCGTCTTCCCCGAGATCACCTCGACGACGCGGCCGAGCACGTCGGTGGAGTAGCCGTAGTCCCACACTTTCCCCGGCTGCTCGACCAGCGGCAGCGTCGCGATCTTCGCGACGAAGTCGGCATTGCTGAGATCGCCGTCGAAGAGGTTGGCCTCGGCATAGAGCTGATGCACCACGCCACCGCCATAATAGCCGTAAGGCAGCCCGGAGGTGTGACGCAGCAGATCCTTGATCGTGACCGGACGCTCGAGCGGCTGGAGCGCCAGCGCGACCTTGCCGTCCTCAGGCTTGGTCTCGACGCCGACCTTCAGGCCGGCAAAGGCAGGAATGTATTTCGAGACGGGATCATCCAGCGCGAGCTTGCCCTCCTCAACCAGCATCATCGCCATGACGGAGGTGATCGGCTTCGACATCGAATAGAGGCGGAAAATCGTGTCTGCGCTCATCGAGATCTCGGTCGCGACGTCGCGGACGCCGAAATTCTCGTAATAGACCGGCTTGCCATGCTGCTGCAGCAGCAGAATGCCGCCGGGAATCTTGCCGGTCACGACCTCGTTCCTGATGTAGTCGGAGACCTTCGCCAGCCCTTCGGGCGAGAAATTGTGCGCGGCGCGTCCCTCGGAGCCCGCCTGCGCACCGATTGCACCAAGCAGAAGGACGAGCGCCGCGATCAGCGCGCGGCGCCCGCACATGTCACTTCTCCATGGATTCATAGACCAACTGCTTCAGTGTCCGCTGCACGCGCTGGCGCTCGCTCGGGGTCTGTTCCAATAGGACGAAGAACATGTCCTGCTTGCGGTCGACCACCAAATAGCAACCGGAGGCACCGTCCCATTTCAATTCACCGAGATCGCCGGGCGGCGGCGGCTTGGCATTACCGGGATCGGTGCGCACAGCAAACCCAAGTCCCATGCCAAAACCGTCACCGGGAAAATAGAAGTAGTCCCGCTCAACGCCGGAATCCTTGCCGGCATGGTCCGATGCCATCAGTTCGAACGTCTTCGGGCTGAGATAGGTCTTGCCCTCGAACGTTCCTCCATTGACCAGCATCTGCGCATAGCGCGAAAAGTCCGCCATGGTCGAAACCATGCCGCCGCTGGCGGATTCCCACTTCTGGCGAACCTCAGTCCTATACTCGCGGCCGACCCGGAAATTGCTGTCGTTCGGCAGCGGCTGGGCGAGCCGTTTCAGCCGCTCCGGTTCGGTGACGAAGAAGCCCGTATCGGTCATACCGAGCGGATCGAGCAGCTTTTCCTTCTCGAGCTCGAGCAATGACTTTCCGGACACGATCTCCATGATCCGCGCCAGAATGTCGGTGGAATGGCCGTACTGCCAGAGCGCGCCGGGTTGATTGTGCAGCGGCAGCTTGGCGATCCGCTCGGCGAACTCGGCGAGGTCGAACTCGCCTGCGTAGATATTGGCGTCGCGATAGGCCTTGCGAACGAGGCTGTCGCCGTAGAAGCCGTAGGTGATGCCGGAGGTATGACGCATCAGGTCGAGAATGGTGATGGGCCGGACCAGCGGTACCAGCTCGAGCGTCTTGGTGCCGTCCTCGGCCTTCTTCTCCTCACCGACCTTCACATTTGCAAAGGAGGGAATGTATTTCGAGACGGGATCGTCGAGCTTGATCTTTCCGTCCTGGATCAATTGCATCGCCACAACGGAGGTGATCACCTTGGTTAGCGATGACAGGCGGAAGATCGTCTTGTCGGTGATCGGCGCCTTGCTGACCACGTCCTGCACGCCGAAGGCCTCGTGATAGACCGGCTTGCCATGCTGCTGGATCAGCACCGTCGCGCCGGCGATCTTGCCGGTTGCGACCTCGTTCCTGAAGAACTCGCTGACCTTGGCGAGCTTGTCCTGATTGAAATGCGCGCCGGCGGGAATTTCGTAGGTCCCCTCCGCCTGCGCCAAAGAGATTGCGCCAAAAGACACCAAAGCGCCGCAGACCAGCGAGCGCAGCCCAATACCAATATGTGAAATCATATCCCCTCCCCGGAACATGGCCGGGCGGAGTGTACTGACCGGCTCAGTCGGCACAAGGGCCGGCTTGGCGCCCGAGCGCCTCGGCATGGAGGCCGGCGCTCGGCTCCGAAAAGCAGCAAAACACGACACGGGTGACAGATGGCGTCCCGGGCAGCATTTCGATCGTGGTTCGGACGGCAATATCGGCGGCGCGGTCGGCGGGGAAACGGTAGATCCCGGTCGAAATTGCGGGGAAGGCCACCGACGTCAGCTGATGCTTCCGGCACAGCTCCAGAGATCGGCGATAACAGGAGGCGAGCAGATCGTCCTCGCCGAGGGCGCCGCCATTCCACACCGGCCCCACCGTGTGGATCACGTTGGCCGCCTTGAGCCGATACCCCTTGGTGATCTTGGCATCGCCGGTCTTGCAGCCGTGGAGCATCCGGCATTCGGCGACGAGCTCAGGCCCGGCCGCCCGATGGATGGCCCCATCCACGCCGCCCCCACCGAGCAGCGACGTGTTAGCCGCGTTGACGATAGCGTCAACGCTCAGTGTGGTGATGTCGGCAACGATGACATCAAGTTGGACGTCACCGACGCGGCGCGTCAGCGTGGTCAAGCGTCAGGCCGCGACCACAACGCCCTTGTCGGAGAAGAGCTGCTGCAATTCGCCGGCCTGGAACATCTCGCGGATGATGTCGCAGCCGCCGACGAACTCGCCCTTCACATAGAGCTGCGGAATGGTCGGCCAGTTCGAATAGACCTTGATGCCGTTACGCAGCTCGGCGGATTCGAGAACGTTGAGGCCCTTATAGCCGACCCCGATGTGATCGAGGATCTGGACGACCTGGCCGGAAAAACCGCACTGCGGAAACTGCGGCGTGCCCTTCATGAACAGAACCACGTCGTTCGACTTCACTTCGTTGTCGATGAATTCCTCGATGCTCATATCCGTGTCCTTCTGGGGCGGAGCCCTCAATAATCGCTTCGGGCGGCTCAGCCGATTTAACCCGATACCTGACCATATATGTAGCCCAAACTATTGTGCATCCAAAGTAAAATGGCGGCGACGAGGCTCCCGGCGCCGCTCCGGAGCCCGGCCATGGGCTATGGGCTGATGACGCTAATATCATCGCCGGGGAGGACTTTTTTCCCGTAACGGAGGCCCTATCTAGGACGAACCTGAATTTTGGAACCGGACTACGCCAACAACGTTCTCTCGTCTTGTCTGGAGAAAAACGTGACGAAACAAGCCTCCGCCACGGCCACGCCACCGCTTTCGTCACCATTGTCCGGCCCGGGTGGCCTCGCCCAGGCACTGGAGGAGGCGTTTCTCGCCGTCCGCAACGAGACCGAACGCCGGGCCGCGCCGCTCTCGCCCGAGGACCAGCAGATCCAGTCCATGCCCGATGCGAGCCCCGTGAAATGGCACCGTGCGCACACAACGTGGTTTTTCGAACAGTTTCTGCTTGGCGAGCACTGTCCGGGCTACCGGCCCTTCCACCCCGACTTCGCGTTCCTGTTCAATTCCTATTATGTCAGCGCCGGCCCCCGTCACGCCCGGCATCGCCGCGGCGACATCACGCGGCCGAGCTCCGATCAGGTCGGCTGCTATCGCAAATATGTCGATGCGGCCGTCGTAAAATTCTTCCGCGAAGCCGATGCGGACAAGCTTCGCGCGATCGCGCCGCTGGTCGAGGTCGGGCTCAATCATGAGCAGCAGCACCAGGAATTGATGTTCACCGACATCCTGCATGCCTTTGCGCAAAATCCGGTCTCGCCAGCCTACGATCCGGATTGGCACTTCCCGGCGTCGATACGAGCGGGCGAGGATTGGCTGACGCTCAACGAGGGCATCCACACCATCGGGCACGGCAGCGACAGCTTCCATTTCGACAATGAGAAGCCCGCGCATCGCGCGCTGGTCGGTCCGGTCAGGATCGCGCGCCATCTCGTCACCAATGGCGAATGGCTCGCCTTCATGCGCGACGGCGGCTATCGGACTGCAACGCTGTGGCTGATGGACGGCTTTGCTGCCGTCAACAACGAGGGCTGGGACGCTCCCGGCCATTGGCGCGAGGTCGACGGCAGGTGGCACATGGTGACGCTGGCCGGCCTCAAGCCAGTCGATCCCAACGCGCCCGTCTGCCACATCAGCTACTACGAGGCGGATGCGTTCGCGCGCTGGGCCGGAAAACACCTGCCGACCGAGATGGAATGGGAGGTCGCCGCCCGCGCCGGGCAGCTCAACGACGTCTTCGGCATCGTCTGGCAATGGACGCGCAGCTCATATTCGCCCTACCCCGGTTATCGCGCGATCGAAGGCGCGCTCGGCGAGTACAACGGCAAGTTCATGGTCAATCAGCTCGTGCTGCGCGGCTCCTCGCTTGCAACCCCGAGCGGGCACAGCCGCATTACTTATCGCAATTTCTTCTATCCCCATCACCGTTGGCAATTCACGGGATTGCGGCTCGCCGACTACGACTGAGTTCTCATCCGACGACAACCGCGCGCCGGACAGCGCGTTCAGGAGAGTATCATGAATGTGCACGCCAGCGCTTTGGCCGAGGCCCATCTTCCCGACGAGCAGACCACCGCGTTCGCCCGCGAGGCCATCGAGGACCTGTCACAGCAGCCGAAACGGCTGTCGCCGAAATATTTCTACGACGCGGCGGGATCGGAATTGTTCGAGGCGATCACACGCCTGCCGGAGTACTATCCGACCCGCACCGAGCTTGCGATCCTGAGGGAGCGCGGCAGCGAGATTGCGGAAATCATTCCGGAACATGCGGCACTCGTCGAGTTCGGCGCTGGCGCGACCACAAAAGTCCGCCTGCTGCTCAATCACTGCAAGTTCGCCGCCTATGTGCCGGTCGATATCTCAGGCGACTTCCTTCAGGCACAGGCCAGCGGCCTCAAGCGGGACTTCCCGTCGCTCGGCATCTATCCGGTGGCGGCCGACTTCACCACGCCGTTCGAGCTGCCCAAGGCGGTCGCGTCATTGCCCAAGGTTGGCTTCTTCCCGGGCTCGACCATCGGCAATTTCGAGCCGCAGGAAGCCCAGGCCTTCCTCAGGAGCGCGCGCGAAATCCTCGGCCAAGGCGCGCTGATGATCATTGGCGCCGACCTCGAGAAGGACGAGCGCGTGCTCTTCGATGCCTATAACGATGCCGCCGGCGTCACCGCGCGCTTCAATCTCAATGTGCTGGTGCGGATCAACCGCGAGCTCGGCGGCAATTTCGATCTCTCCGCATTCACCCACCGCGCGATCTACAATCGCGAGCGGCACCGCATCGAGATGCATCTGATCAGCAAGAAGAACCAGACCGTGCGCATGCTGGGCACGAGCTTCTCGTTCCGGCCGGGCGAGAGCATCCACACCGAGAACAGCTACAAATACAGCCTCGCGCGTTTCGCGGCGCTGGCGCGGGGCGCCGGCTGGCGGGTGCGCGAGACCTGGACGGATGCGGCGAAGATGTTCTCGGTGCACGCATTGGAGGCCGCGGAGTAACATCCTGCAGCCGAACACGCCGGTTCAGGTCGCCTTAGCCAGAGCGCCGGCGGCCGTCCTCGCGGCGGTTCAATGCTCCTTGGCCTCGGCCGGCGTCGAGCCCAGCGAGACCGACTCCCACACCGCGACCACGATCATGATCACGCTGGTCGCGATCGACAGCCATAGCGGAGAGAGATCGGCGGCGATCCAGCTCAGCGCGAGCAGCAGGATGATGCCGATGCCATGCGAGAGCTGGAGGAAGCCGCGGATCGAATGCTTGAACAGGATGGTGCCGATCAGGAACACCAGCGGCCCGCCGATCGTGCTCACGACGGTGCGGATGTCGGAATGGCCGGTCGGGTGCTTCAGCACCAATTCGTCCGAGACCGCGGTCAGAATGATGCCGGCGACGATCGGCATATGGAGATACGTGTAGGCGAGCCGCGCCAGCCGGCCGGATTCGGCGGTCTTCGAGATCAGCTCGGAACCGGCCTCGGCACCCTTGTGGAAATAGACCCACCACATCGCGATGCTGCCGACGAGCGCGGCGACGAAGGCGAGAATGTTGTCCGCGGTCCAGTCCAGCTCGGCAAAGGTCGCGCCGTTGACGACGATGGCCTCACCGAGCGCGATGATGATGAAGCCGGCGCAGCGTTCGGCCATGTGGCCGCCTTCGACGGCCCAGGCCTCGACCGACGAGAAGCCCAGCTTCGGGACCCAGAAGCGGGCCGCGGGCGACACGTATTCGATCGTCAGCGCGGCGATCCAAAGCCACAACCGGGTCTCCCCTTCCGCGAAGCCGCCGAGGATCCAGAAGATCGCGGAGATGGAGAGCCAGACCAGAATGCGGATGGCGTTGTGCCGGACCGGGACCCGGTGCAGCGGGGTCGCGAACAGCCAGAACGCCGTGCGTCCGACCTGCATGGTCGCGTACGCAATCGCAAACCACAGGCCGCGTCCCTCGAACGCACCGGGGATCGTCGTCGACAGCACGAGGCCGCCGAGCATCATCAGGAAAAGCAGGATCCGGACCGGCGTCAGCTCGGGATTAAGCCAGTTGGTGACCCAGGCGGTGTAGACCCAGACCCACCAGACCGCGAGAAACAGCAGCGTGACGTGCACCGCGCCGAGCGGGCTGAAGTGATGCAGCAGCGTGTGCGAGACTTGCGTGACCGCGAAGACGAAGACGAGATCGAAGAACAGCTCGGCATAGGTCACGCGGCTATGCTGGTTCGGCACGATGACACGAAACATCGCGCCGCGAGGATTGTCCGCAGCCATCTTCGTACCCTCGCGCGTCAGATCAGGTGCCAGGCACCCCGGTCTGCAGCGCAA
Organism: Bradyrhizobium neotropicale; assembly: GCF_001641695.1. Lineage (GTDB taxonomy): Bacteria > Pseudomonadota > Alphaproteobacteria > Rhizobiales > Xanthobacteraceae > Bradyrhizobium > Bradyrhizobium neotropicale. The sequence continues at coordinate 44,379 of NZ_LSEF01000061.1, read as the reverse complement.
GCGCATGCAGCACACCGCCCATCTGGCCACGCAGCGACTGATAGACGATCTGGTGCTGCTGCACACGCGACTTGCCGCGGAAGGATTCCGAAATGACAGTCGCGGCGTAGTGGTCGCCGTCGCCGGCGAGATCACGGATGGTTACCTCGGCATCGGGGATCGCCGCCTTGATCATCGCCTCGATATCGCGGGCGTCCATTGGCATTCGGGTCGCGCTCCTTCTGGTCTCGTTCGGCTTCGAATCACTGCCGGGGTCCCCTCGCCGGCAGGGCCAAACTTAGCGTGAACGGACTTCTAGGTCACGCACCCGGTCACTATATTCCGGATCCGACCAGGATAAAGGCACGACAAAGTGCCGCGCGCGGCAGATTGATCGAAAAGGCGTGAAATCATGAAGCTTCCAGGGCCCGACCACCCCATCACCATCACCCAAAATCCCCGGCGCGTCCGCGTGACGGCCGGCGACGTCGTGATCGCGGAAACCGCCAGGGCGCTGACGCTGAAGGAAGCCAAATATCCGGCGGTGCAATACGTGCCGCGAGAGGACACCAACATGGCGCTGCTCGAGCGCACCGACCGCGTCACCCACTGCCCTTACAAGGGCGACGCCAGCTATTACAGCGTCAAGGCCGACGGCAAGGTCCTCGACAACGCGATCTGGACCTACGAGACGCCCTACCCCGCGATGGCGGAGATTTCCGGCCATCTCGCCTTCTACCCGGACAAGGTGAAGATCGAGGAAGTGGGGTAGCCACTGCGCAAGGCTTCGTCATGCCCGGGCTTGTCCCGGGCAACGACTGACAATGCTGCTGCGGCCCCCGTTATGCCCTGAATATCGTGAGCCCCAGCACCAGAAGCACCAGGAAGATCACGACGAAAATATAGAACAGGAAGCGGGCGATGTCGGCGGAGGCGGCCGAGATGCCGGTGAATCCGAGCACGCCGGCCACGATCGAGACCAGCAGAAAGATCAGCGCCCATTTCAGGATTGTCATCGCGAGCTCCGACACCTCGTGCCGCCTCAGGCGGCTCGACCATTTCGTGATCGCTAACTTCGCGACGCGGGACTGGTTCCTGGGGGTGCCGGTTGGGGCGATGAATGACCGAAACTGCCCTTGCTGAATCTGGTTCCCGGCGGCAGAGTCCGATCGGGAGAGGCAGCACAAGCGGGGCGACCATGAGCACGATCTCACATTCAGCGACGATCGGCGCGGAAGCGCATGCTGCGCCCAAGCGCAAGGCGCGCAACCTGTCGCTCGATCGCGCCCGCACCTTCCTGACGCTGGTGGTGCTGCTGCACCATGCCGTCATCCCCTATACCTATTTTGGTCATACCGACCCGAAATTCTTCTTCGGCTTCGACATGATCGTGCTGGCCACCGACAGCTTCTTCATGGCGATGTTCTTCTTCCTGTCGGGCTTGTTTGCGTGGTCGGGCATCGCCCGCAAGGGAGCGCTGAACTATTTGACGGATCGCCTGGTTCGGCTTGGGCTGCCGTTCGTGGTCTGTGCATTCACGATCATTCCGCTTGCCTATTACGCCATCTCGCTCCGGCACCATCCCGAGATCGGCTTTTCGGAATACTGGTGGAATATGGTCACGAAGGGCCCGTGGCCGAGCGGGCCGATCTGGTTCCTTTGGGTCCTGCTCGGCTTCGACGTGATTGCCTGCATCCTGCATCGGCTGTCGCCCAACCTGCTCGATCCGATCAACCGCCTCTCGCTGCACGGCCGCCGCCGGCCCGCCGTGTTCTTCGCGGTCATGCTTGCCGTCACCGCAGCGTTCTATGTTCCCGGGCTGATGTATTATGGACCAAGCAGCTGGTTCGAGTTCGGGCCGTTCTCGGTGCAGCACGGGCGCGTGATGCTCTATGCGAGCTACTTCTTTTTCGGTGCCGGCATCGGTGTCGCGAATATGGATCGCGGCCTGCTCGCGGCAGACGGCCGGATGGCAAAGGTCACCTGGGACTGGATGATCTTGACGATCGTTCCGTATTGCCTGCTCTGGGTGCTGATCTTCATCAAGCGCGAAATACTGGGAAATCCGTCGCCGCTGCCGAACTGGTATGAGGGGCTCTATGCCGCCTGCTTCGCTGTCTTCAGCGTGGCCATCATGTTTCTGATCCTGGCCTTTTTCCAGAGGTTCAAACAAACAGGCTCGGCCAGGCTACTCGATCCGATGCAGGCGGATGCCTACGGCATGTTTTTGGTGCACTACCCGATCGCGCTTTGGCTGCAATACTGGCTGTTCGACTATAACCTGCCGGCGATCATCAAGGCGACGATCGGGTTCGTGCTGACGGTCGCGTTCAGTTGGGCGCTGACGCACGCCTTGCGCCAGATCCCAGGGGCAACCAAGGTGCTGTGACCCATGTACGTCATTGCGAGCGTAGCGAAGCAATCCAGAGTCTCTCCGCGGAGGCTGACTGGATTGCTTCGCTACGCTCGCAATGACCGGAGACTGTGGTAGCAGCGGCCGCTTACGCCGCCTTGCCGCTCATATACTCCGGCAGCCAGCGCTCGAACGAGGCGCGAAGCGTGTCGATCGAAACCGGGGCTTCGCCGACGATCGCAATTGCGTCGCCGCCGGTGGTGCCGATCCGCACGCAGGGCACCTCGCAGCCGCGCATCTTGGCAAGCACGCGACCGGCCTCCGCTTCGGGCACGGTGACGAGATAGCGCGCCTGGTCTTCGCCGAACCAATAGGCGTGCGGGATGAGCGCCGTCGGGGCCGCAAGCAGCTTCGCGCCGATGCCGCTCGCCATCGCCATCTCCGCCAGCGCGACCAGGAGGCCGCCGTCGGACAGATCGTGCGCCGCTGTCGCGGTGCCCGCATGGATCATGCCGCGCACCACATCGCCATTGCGCTTCTCGGCGGCGAGATCGACCGGCGGCGGCGCGCCCTCCTCGCGACCGCAGATGTCACGCAGGTAAACGGACTGGCCGAGCCAGCCGTGCGTTTCGCCGATCAGGAGGATCGCCTCACCCTCGGCCTTGAAGGCGAGCGAAGCAGACTTGGTGAAATCGTCGAGCAGGCCGACGCCGCCGATCGAGGGCGTCGGCAGGATCGCGCGGCCATTGGTCTCGTTGTAGAGCGAGACGTTGCCGGACACGACTGGGAAGTCGAGCGTGCGGCAGGCTTCCGAGATGCCCTTCAGGCAGCCGACGAACTGGCCCATGATCTCGGGCCGCTCCGGATTGCCGAAATTGAGATTGTCGGTGATCGCGAGCGGCTTGCCGCCGACGGCGGTGATGTTGCGCCAGGCTTCCGCCACCGCCTGCTTGCCGCCCTCGAACGGATCGGCCTCGCAGTAGCGCGGCGTGACGTCGACGGTCAGGGCGAGCCCCTTCGGCCCGTCCTGCACGCGGACGACAGCGGCATCGCCGCCGGGACGCTGCAGCGTGTTGCCGAGGATGACGTGGTCGTACTGCTCCCAGACCCAGCGCTTGCTGCACAAATCGGGCGTGCCGATCAGCTTCTCCAGCGCCGCACCGATGCCCATCGGGGCTGATACCTCGCGGGCATGCACGACCGGCAGCGCCGCGGAGGCGACATGCGGCCGGTCATAGACCGGCGCCTCGTCGCCGAGCTCCTTGATCGGCAGATCGGCCATGACGTCGCCGCCATGCTTGACTACGAAGCGCTTGGTCGGCGTGGTGTAGCCGACCACGGCAAAATCGAGCCCCCACTTCTGGAAGATCGCCTCGGCTTCCTTTTCCTTCTCGGGCTTGAGCACCATGAGCATGCGCTCCTGGCTCTCCGAGAGCATCATCTCGTAGGCGCTCATGCCGGTCTCGCGGGTCGGCACCGCGTCGAGATCGAGGTCGACGCCGAGGTCGCCCTTGGCGCCCATCTCGACCGCCGAGCAGGTCAGGCCCGCCGCGCCCATGTCCTGGATCGCGATGACGCAGCCCTTCTCCATGATCTCGAGGCAGGCCTCGAGCAGCAGCTTCTCGGCAAAGGGATCGCCGACCTGCACGGTGGGGCGCTTCTCCTCGGACTTGTCGTCGAACTCGGCCGAGGCCATCGAGGCGCCGTGGATGCCATCGCGGCCCGTCTTGGAGCCGAGATAGACGATCGGCATGTTCACGCCGGAAGCCGCCGCATAGAAGATCTTGTCGGTATCGGCGAGGCCCACCGCCATCGCGTTGACGAGAATGTTGCCGTCATAGCGGGTGTGGAAGCGCACCTGGCCGCCCACCGTCGGTACGCCGAAGGAATTGCCGTAGCCGCCGACGCCGGCCACGACGCCGGAGACGAGATGCCGGGTCTTGGCATGCTCGGGCGCGCCGAAGCTGAGCGCATTGAGGCAGGCGATCGGCCGCGCGCCCATGGTGAAGACGTCGCGCAGGATGCCGCCTACGCCGGTGGTCGCGCCCTGGTACGGCTCGATGTAGCTCGGGTGGTTGTGGCTCTCCATCTTGAAGACCACGGCCTGGCCATCGCCGATGTCGATCACGCCGGCGTTCTCGCCGGGGCCCTGGATCACCCAGGGGGCTTTCGTCGGTAATCCGCGCAGATGGATGCGCGAGGATTTGTACGAGCAGTGCTCGTTCCACATCGCCGAGAAGATGCCGAGCTCGGTGAAGGTCGGCTCCCGCCCGATCAGCTTCAGGATGCGCTCGTACTCGTCGGGCTTGAGCCCGTGGGCGGCGATCAGTTCGGGGGTGATCTTCGGTTCGTTTTTCGACATGGATTCGGGGCTTTCGGCGAGGTTGGCCGTTCTTAGGAACATCAGGGGCCTACGAAAAGCCCTTTATGACGCATTTTCCCGCTGTCCCACATTTTGCAGCCGGGGTCCGCGGGAACAGGAATTGCAAGGCGCTGACGGATCGGATTTAAGGTCAAAAGACCCGTAATTGAAGGCCCATTTCCTTGCACGAGCTGACCAAAGCCCCCGCATCCCGCCGCCCCGACCTGCACGTCGCCACCGAAGGGGAATTCACGGGCTGGCGGACCTGGATTCGCGACAGTTTTGAGAGCCATATCGGCCCGTTCTGGCACAGGATCGAGGACGACGGCAGCGTCCGCTGCGCCTTCCGGGTCGAGAAAAAGCACCTCAATGGCGCCCGGAACGTCCATGGGGGATGCTTCATGGCGTTCGCGGATTATTGCTTGTTTGCGATCGCCACCCACGAGCTGGACGGGCCGGCCGTGACCACCAATTTCGCCTGCGACTTCCTCGACGCGGCCCGCGAGGGCGAGCTGATCGAATGCACGGGGGAAGTGTCCCGCGCCGGCGGCTCGCTGATCTTCCTGCGCGGCAAGCTGACGTCCGGCGGGCGGCCGCTGTTTACCTTCTCCGGCACGATCAAGCGGGTGAAGCGGAAGCCGCAACCTCAGCCAAACGCATAGCTCGGCGCCTTTCCTTTTGGCGCGCCCTCGCCCAGTGTTGGCGGGGCGCTGTCGCGCCGGGGAGCCAGACAAGGTGCCGCAGAGCACATCGAGGACGGGTCGCACCGCGGCACCCGAACCAACGCCTTTACCGACGATAGCAGCAGGTGCCGCGCGCGGCTGGCGCGACTACGCGCTGCTGTTCGCGCTCGCCTGCTGCTGGAGCTCGACCTATCCGCTGGCCAAGCTCGCGCTGGATACGATTCCGCCGATCACCTTCATCTCGGCCCGCTCGCTGATCGCCGCCGCCTTCCTGTTCGCCATCCTGTCGATGCGCGGCGTCAGGATCCCGACGGACGCCAAGGCCTGGAAGCTGTTCGCGACCCAGCAATTGATCAACTCGACCTTCCCGTTCCTGGTCATCACCTGGTCGCAGCAATATGTGCCGGCGTCCAACACGGTCGTGCTGGCCTCCACGACGCCGATCTTCGCCTTCCTGATCACCTCGCTGATCACACGGCACGAGCCGGCAACGCTGCTGAAGCTCGCGGGCGCGATCCTGGGCCTTGCCGGCACGGTCGCCATCGTCGGTCTCGACACGCTGCGCGGCTTCGGCAGCGAGATCGTCGCGGAGATCGCGATCCTGCTCGCCACCATATCCTTCGCCTGTGCGACGATCTTCGGCTTAAGGCTGTCCGATTACGACCCGATGGTGGTGGCGGCCGGCTCACTCCTGTTCGGCGGCCTGTTGCTGCTGCCGCCCTCGCTGATCATCGACCAGCCCTGGACGCTGCATCCGACACCGCAGGCGATCGCCGCCACCATCGTCATGGGGATCGTCTCCAGCGCCGTTGGGCTGATGCTGTTCTACATGTGCCTCAGCCGGCTCGGCACGCTGACGACGAATGCACAGGGCTATTTGCGCATCCCGATCGGCGTCGGCCTGTCGGTGCTGCTGCTCGGCGAAAGCGTGCCGTCCAACCTGGCGCTGGGTCTGCTGCTGGTCATGGCCGGCGTCGCGGCCATGACGGTGCCGGCGGAGCGGCTGAAGCTGCGCTAAAGCGGAATGGTTTTTGGTTGAACCGATTGGACCGCTGGCTCGGTCAACCTCTCCCGCTTGCGGGGGAGGTCGGCGCGAAGCGCCGGGTGGGGGCTCTCTCCGCTTTGGGATCACCGATTGCCGCGATACCCCCACCCCAGCCCTCCCCCGCAAGCGGGAGAGGGAGCGCACCGCGTGCGTGTCTACGAGAAGGCTAATCCCATCACGCTTTAGCGCAGGCAGTTCAGGTCGAGAGCTGCTTCTCGGCGATCGACAGCCACTCGGCCTGCGCCTCGCGCAGATATTTCGGCGCGCGCCGCATCTGGATCAGGAGCTCGTTGAAGACCATCCGCGCCTCGGCTGTGCGGCCGACCAGTTGCAGCAGCATGCCGTAGCGCACCCGCGCCTCCGCGCCGGGAAAGTAGCCGGAGACGGCGTGATATTCCTCGAGCGCCTCGTCGAGGCGGCCGACTTCGGCGAGCGCGCGGGCGTACAACAGATGCGCGTCGGCCGAGTCGAATTCGGGCCATTGCTTCTGCAGATCGTCCAGGGTCGCGAGCGCATCGGCGGGCCGCTTGGCGGCGAATTCCGCCTGCGCCTTGCCGAGCGCGTAGGCGGGATCGTGGCCCATGGGCAGCTTCAGGATGTGGTCGTAGTGCGCTTCCGCCTCGCCGAACCGTCCGATCCTGGCGCATTCCTCGGCCAGCGCCGCGCGGTTGGCGATGGTGTCGGTGGCGGCGAGCCGGTCGGACAGTTCGCGATAGCGCTTCTCGGGGTCGAGCCGGTTGGCGACGCGCTGGCGCGCCTGCCGCGCCCCGGGGCTGGAGAACCATTCGGGAATGAGCTCGACGGCGATATAGGCGAGCGAGCCGATCAGCGGCACCATCAGGATGATGAACGCCCAGGGTTGCAGCCGGCCGGTTCGCGATGCGTGATAGATCAGCGTGATATCGAGCAGCAGAACGACCAAAGCGATGGGCATGTGACTTCCGGGAGCACAACGACGGCGCAGGCACCCTGATTCCGGCGGTTAGGAATCGCTGACTGCGGGCGCATGCGCCTTGATGGCGACGAAGCATCAGTCGCCTCAATCGTCGGGGAGGTTCACGAAGGCATGATGACCAGGCAGTGCTGGCACAACGCTGCAGCAGCCGCTCTCACTGCTTGGCGTCGCCCGCCAGCATTTTGTGGTACTTCTCGACGTCGCGCGTCACAAGCTGCTGGAGCACCTCCGGCGTGTGCTCGTCGGCGTCAGGGGCGACGGTCGACAGATCGGCAAAGCGCTTCTTCACCGCGTCGGTCTCCACCGCCGTGCGCGCGGCCGCGTTCAGCTTGGCGATGACTGCCTGCGGCGTCCCCTTGGGCGCGAACAGGCCGTTCCAGCCCTGCGCCTCGAATTCCGGCAGGCCTGCTTCGGCCGAGGTCGGCAGATCGGGCAGCGTGGCGAGGCGCACGGTCGAGCCGACCACAAGGCCCCTCACCAGCTTCTCGTTGATCGACTGCGAGACGGAGGCCGCGGCATCGCAAACGCCGTCGATCTGGGCGCCGATCGCATCCGTGAGCGCGGGCGCAGCGCCGCGATAGCCGACCAGCGTCGCATCAATCCCGGCCGCCGTCACGAAACTCTTGCAGATCAAATAGTTCGACGAACCGACGCCGGCATGGCCGAGATTGATCTTGCCGGGATTGGCCTTGGCGTAGGCGATGAACGCCTTGAGGTCCTTCGCCGGAAAATCCTTGCGCAGGGCGATGATGCCGAAGGTCTTCGCCACCATGGCAATCGGCACGAAAGAATCCGGCGTGAACGGCAGCTTCGGATAGATCGTGTACGTCGCAGCGTTGGTGCCGGCATTGCCGATCGCGATCGTATAGCCGTCCGGCTCGGCGCGCGAGGCGCGCGCCAGCGCAGTCGATCCGCCGGCCCCGGCGACGTTCTCGATCACGATGGTCTGGCCGAGCGCGATGCCCATCTGCTCGGCAACCGTGCGCGCGATCACGTCCGAGGTGCCACCGGCCGCGAACGGCACGATCATGGTGATCGGACGTTTTGGGAAATCCTGCGCAAGCGCCGCGCTCGAAAGCAGAGCGACCGCAATCACGGCCGACAGCCGCTTCACCACGAATGAAATCACGCGGCCTTTTCCAGATGCTGGGCGAGCCCTGCGAACAGGCCGCGACCATCGGTACAGCCCATGATGTCTTCGACGTGGTTTTCCGGGTGCGGCATCATGCCGAGCACGTTGCCCTTGTCGTTGACAATGCCGGCGATGGAGTGCGCGGCGCCGTTGATGTTGTGGGCCTCATCGACCACGCCGTCCGCCGAGCAATAGCGATAGAGCACGCGGCCCTCGCCTTCGAGGCGCTTGATGGTCTCTTCATCCGCCTCGTAATTGCCCTCGCCATGGGCGACCGGCACGCGGATCACCTGCCCGGCATTGTATCCGCGGGTGAACGGCGTGTCGGAGCGTTCGACGCGCAGATGCACGTCGTGGCAGATGAACTTCAGCCGCGCATTGCGCATCAGCACGCCCGGCAGCAGGCCGGACTCGCAGAGGATCTGGAAACCGTTGCAGACGCCGAGCACGAGGCCGCCCTTGGCCGCATAGTCGCGTACCGCGTCCATCACCGGCGCACGCGCCGCGATGGCGCCACAACGCAAATAGTCGCCATAGGAGAAGCCGCCGGGCACCACCACGAGATCGGTGCCGGCCGGCAGCGAGGTCTCGGCGTGCCAGACCATCGCGGGCTCGTGTCCCGAGATCAGCTTCAGCGCCCGCGCCATGTCGCGCTCGCGGTTGATTCCGGGAAAGACGAGGATGGCGGCTTTCATGATTAAAGTTCCGGGCGAGGATTGGAATCGGGCTGGCGCGAGGGCCAATTTGCCAGCAGACATAACCATTTGACGGGGATTTTACCAGTGCTAGCCTCGCCTGCGAGCGTTGTGCACAGGCCATAGCCCACCATTTGGCCGAACGATTTGCCGGGATGAAGGCCATGAATGTCCCGTCACGCCCGATATCTCCCGCCGAGCCGGTTTCCGCTGATGGCGTCGTTGCCGCCGGTGCCTATGTCGACGGGCGCCGCGTCGCCAATATCGCCATCAGCGAGGCCTCGAGCTGGCGGGCAAAGCCCGGCCATGTCGTCTGGATCGGCCTGCATGAGCCCGACTTGGCGCTCCTCAGCGCCGTGCAGAAGCAGTTCGACCTGCACGAGCTCGCGATCGAGGACGCCAACCACGCCCACCAGCGGCCCAAGATCGAGCAATATGGCGAGGCCCTCTTCATCGTGGCACGGACCGCGCAACTGGTCGACGGCCGGATCGCGTTCGGCGAGACCCACATCTTCGTCGGCGACGGCTATCTCGTGACGGTCCGTCACGGCGCCTCGACTTCCTACACGTCGGTGCGCGAACGCTGCGAGAGCTGCCCGCGGGCGCTGGCGCGCGGCGAGGACTACATCCTCTACGCGATCCTGGATTTCATCGTCGACAACTACTCGCCGGTGCTCGAGAGCATTCACGAGGAGGTCGAGGAGATCGAGGATTACGTGCTGTCGCACGCGATCACCAGGGCGCAGATCGAGCGGCTCTACATGCTGCGCCGCGACCTCCTGCGGCTGCGCAACGCGATCGGGCCGCTGGTGGAGGTATGCCGCCGGCTGGAGCACGATGAGCTCTCGATGGTGCGCCCGACCATGCAGCCGCTGTTCCGCGACGTCACCGACCACGTCCGCAACATCCAGGAGCGGATCGATTCCATGCGCGAGGTGCTGGCCTTTGCATTCGAGGCGAGCCTCTTGGTCGGCCAGGCGCAGGAGACTGCGGTCTCGAAGAAGCTCGCCTCGTGGCTTGCGATCCTCGCCATCCCGACGGCGCTTGCCGGCATCTACGGCATGAACTTCAAGAACATGCCGGAGCTGCAGTGGGAGTACGGCTATCCCGTGCTGCTGAGCGTGATGGCGATCTCATGCATCGCGCTCTATTGGCGCTTCCGCCGCGCCGGGTGGCTGTGAGCATAGTAAGCAGCCACCTGACTGCGTCGCCACAACGAGCCTAGCTCCTCATCCTGAGGAGCGCGCCCTTCACGCGCGTCTCGAAGGATGGGCCGCGGGCGGCAGCGGGCCTTCATGGTTCGAGACGCGCTTCGCGCTCCTCACCGTGAGGGGACGGCAGACTCAAACGATCTCGACGCGATAGTTCTCGATCACGGTATTGGCGAGCAGCTTGTCGGCGGCCTCCTTCAGAACGGCCTCCGCCTTGGCCTCGTCGGCGCCGGCGAGCTCGATGTCGAACACCTTGCCCTGACGGACGCTGGCGACGCCGTCGACGCCGAGCGACTTCAGCGCGCCTTCGATGGCCTTGCCCTGCGGATCGAGGATGCCCGTTTTCAAGGTAACGGTAACACGTGCCTTCACGTCGAAATCCTCTCTCAGCTCTTCACCAGCACCGGCCCGGAACCCGCAGGCCGCTCGTTCTCCATCAGGATGCCAAGGCGCTTGGCGACTTCCGTGTAGGCCTCGAGCAGCCCGCCGAGATCCCTGCGGAAGCGATCCTTGTCGAGCTTCTCGTTCGACTTGATGTCCCAGAGCCGGCAGGAATCCGGCGAGATCTCGTCGGCGACGATGATCCGCATCATCTCGTTCTCGAACAGCCGCCCGCACTCCATCTTGAAGTCGACGAGGCGGATGCCGATGCCGAGGAACAGGCCGGTGAGGAAGTCGTTGACGCGGATGGCGAGCGCCATGATGTCGTCGATCTCCTGCGGCGTCGCCCAGCCGAAGGCGGTGATGTGCTCTTCCGACACCATGGGGTCGTTGAGCTGGTCGTTCTTGTAGTAGAATTCGATGATCGAGCGCGGCAGCTGCGTGCCCTCCTCGATGCCGAGCCGCTGCGACAGCGAGCCGGCGGCGACGTTCCGCACCACCACTTCCAGCGGCACGATCTCGACCTCGCGAATCAACTGCTCGCGCATGTTGAGGCGGCGGATGAAGTGGGTCGGCACCCCGATGTCGTTGAGGTGCTGAAACAGGTACTCCGAGATCCGGTTGTTGAGGACGCCCTTGCCCTCGATCACCTGATGCTTTTTGGCATTGAACGCGGTGGCGTCATCCTTGAAGTGCTGGATCAGGGTGCCCGGCTCCGGACCTTCGTACAGGACCTTTGCCTTGCCTTCATAAATGCGACGCCGACGGCTCATTGGGATGTACCGTGTTTTGTTGAAATCCATGAATTTGGTGTGCTCCGGTTGACTAGGATTACGACCCACAGCGGAGCTGCCGTGAACGGCCCGGAACCCATGGAAACAGAACAGGAACCGAGCCTTTAGGCAACCTATCCGATTGGCTGTCCCAGCACAATCGATCCGGCCGTCCGGCATCAACTTATACCGTCTTGCCTGCGGCTTAACGGCTCGTTGTTTTGCCGATTCGTGCCCTCTATCTAGGCATGCGAGGGGGCCGCCGCAACGAGGCCCCGGACGTCGATTCAGCAGGGAATTGGAATAGAGGCATGACCACGTTCGACAAGCGCGAGGAAGGTTTCGAGAAGAAATTCGCCCTTGATGAGGAACAGAAATTCAAGGCCGAAGCCCGCCGCAACCGGCTGCTCGGCCTGTGGGCCGCGGAAAAGCTCGGCAAGACCGGGGACGCGGCGACGGCCTATGCCAAGGAAGTGGTCGCGGCCGATTTCGAGGAAGCCGGCGACGGCGACGTGCTGCGCAAGGTCATGGCCGATTTCGCCGCCAAAAGCGTCGCCATCACCGAACAGGCGATTCGCGCCAAGATGAACGAGCTGATCGCGGTGGCGGTTACAGAGGTGAAGGCGGGGAAATAGGCCCCGCCGGTCGGCGACTATTTCAGCGTGATCTGAAAACCCATCGAGCCGCTGACGCTGAATCCTTCGGGTTGCTGCGATCCGAATTGCCGGTTGATGTTGGTATTCACCGATTCCATCCGGCAATCACGGGCGAGCGTCTCGCGCAGGAGTTCGCATTCGCGCGCCGCCATCTCGTAGACCGTGCGGCGTGCGCGATCGCGCAACTTCTGCCCCTCCTCGCTGTCTCCGCTCGGACCCGCGACGAAAAAGTTGATCGTGCTCTGCACACGCACCTGGCCGGGCGACTGGGCGGCGGCCGGAGTGACGACGAACAGCAGGGCAATGCCTGCCAAGGCAAGACGCGAGCGCAACATCATGAGGGGCACCTGTGATTGAAGTGACATGTCGGTACATAGCCACCGCAGGTTGCGATCGGGCAAACTGCGGATCGCAAACACCGACCTGCCGCTTCACTAAGGGTTAACCGCCCTTCTGCGCCCGCGATCTCCTTCGTTTCGGTCAGCCCTCCTTGAAGCCGTATTCGGGCACGTTGCCGCTGGCGCCGTAATATTTGTACGGCAGGAATTTGCCACTCATGGTGATCTTGACGCGGTCGCCCTTGGGATTGGCAACGCGCTCGATCGCCATGTCGAAGTCGATCGCCGACATGATGCCGTCGCCGAACTCTTCCTCGATCAGCGCCTTCCAGGCCGGGCCATTGACCATCACCATTTCGTAGAAGCGGTAGATCAGCGGATCGGTGGGTGGCATCGGCGTGCCGGTGCCGCGCATCGGCACCTCGTTGAGCATGGCGGTCTCGGCCTTCGACAGGGCGAACAGCTCACCGGCGTTGGCGGCCTGCGGCTTGGTCAGCTTCATCTGGCCGAGAATGGCGCCGACGATCAGCACCTCGGAATAGCCGCCGATCTTCTCGCATATGTACTTCCAGCTCCAGCCCTTCTCGCGCTTGATGTCGAGCAGCTTTTCGGTGAGGTCGGAACGCTTCATTTGAAAGTCTCCCTTGCAGGCCATTGTGTCGCATCATCGTTTCCCGGCAGAGGAGCACGATATCCGCAACTTCGCTTCGTGTCGTTTTGGATTTGCACGAAATGTGCCAGCGGATCAGGCCGTAGTCCTCGCCTGCACCGATCCGCATCGGCCTGCACCGCCGCCACGGCCCAAGCGCCCTGATTTACCCCGCGTCAAGCACGGCCAACGATCGGAGGCGGTCTTAAATGGTCGTTAGGAGCGGCCGTCGTTGTTGGCCGGCGAAATACTGGGACGCTCTGCAATGCAATCCGAGAAGCTGCTCTACAGCCTGCCGCAATGGCGCGTGACACGCTGGTTGGCCGACGCCGGACCCGGCGCGCCTGAGGACATCCGCACGGCACTCATTGCCCAGCTCCATGGATCGCTGCCGGTCTTTGCGACCGGCGCCGTCAACACCGTTGCGGTGGCCGCCGTGATCGCGATCCGACAGCCGACCCCCCTTTTCGTCTCCTGGCTGGTCCTCGAGATTGCCGTCTGCCTGTCCCGCCTCACAGTGCTGATCATGGCCCTTCGCGCAGCGCGCGCTCACCGGTCGACGCCCACCGACCTGCACCTGCTCCTTGCCGTTGCCTGGAGCGCCAGCGTCGGATTCGGCGTGTTCGTCAGCATCGCGAGCGGCGACCTGGTGGTCGCAATGCTCGCGTCCCTGTCCGCGGCGGCGATGGTCGGCGGCATCTGCTTCCGCAACTTCAGTGCGCCGCGGCTTGCCGGAGCCATGATCCTGCTCAGCCTCGGCCCGATCATCCCCGGCGCCGCGCTGGCCGGAGAGCCGCTGCTCTACATCGTATATCTTCAGGTACCGATGTATCTCGCAGCCATGACCGCCGCCGCGTTCCGGCTCAACCGAATGCTGATCACCACCATGCGCGCCGAACGCGAGAATAGTCATCGCGCGCATCATGATGCACTGACGGGGCTATTGAACCGCGCCGGGTTCGTCGAGGCCCTCACCACGAAGTTGAAGGCATCGCACCGCGAGGGAACGCAGTTTGCGGTGCTGTTCTTCGATCTCGACAATTTCAAGCCGATCAACGACACCTTTGGACATGCCGCGGGCGACAAGGTGCTCAAAGGGGTCGCCGAACGGTTGCACCGCGCGCTGCCGCTCGGCTCGGTCATCGCGCGCATGGGCGGCGACGAATTCGTGGTCCTGTCCGACAGTCCCACGGCCGAGCAGGCGTTCGACACAGGCCATCGCATCATCGCCGAGGTGACGATGTCCTACGAGCTTGCTGATGGGATTTGCGCGAATGTCGGCGCGAGCGTCGGTATCGCCATGTCGCCGGATCACGGCAGCGAGGTCGAAAAGCTGCTTGCGGTTGCGGACACCGCGCTCTACGAGGCGAAATCCGGCGGCAAGTCACGTTGCTGCCTCGCGTCCGTGAAGACCAACCTGGCTGCCTTGCGCCGGCTTCAGCGCAGCGGCGGCACTGGAATCGAGGCCGCTGCCTAGCCGCTCCGGACGTCGTTTCAGCGCGCGGCCGTCATGCCTGCAATCAGCCGATCCAGCTCGCTGGCGAGATCCCGCTCGACTCGCCGCCCGCATCTCGATCATCTGATAGTTCGTAGGGGGGTTAGTTAGCGAAGCGTAACCCACCGCTTCTCCAGCAAGGATCGCAAGAAGAGGTGGGTTACGCCTTCGACTAACCCACCCTACGAGGCCTTCGATCCTTCGGCGATCATCCCCTGCAGCCGCACCAGCTCCACTTCCAGATCGCGCTCCACATCCGCCGCCCGAATCTCCATCACGCGATAGTCGCGCGCCTCCAGCCACGCACGCCGCGACGCGCGGTCGGCGGCAATCGTCTCCCCCTCTCCCGGATTGACCAGCTCGATCGCGATCCGGTGCGCAAACGAGACGAAATCCGGAATGTGCCGCCCGACCGGGGTCTGCCGCTTGAACTGGCCGGCGAAGCGGCGGTCGCGAGTCAGCGCCTGCCAAAGCAGGCGCTCGGCGTCGGTCGGGTTGCGGCGGAGCAGACGCGCGAGCCCGCGCACCGTAGAGCCGCTGTCGGGCACCCCGCCGCCCTGACCGTGCTCGGCCAGAAGCGCGCGCAGCCGTGTCGCCTGCTCGCCATCGAGCACACCGCCCTTGGCCGGCCCCTTGCGCCCCTCCGCGATCGCCATGACCACACCGTGCAGGGTGTGCATGTCCTGCTTGGTCGGCTCCATCCGGGTGAAGATGTTGCGCAGATTCACCAGCATGGTGTCGCGCTTCTCGGGCGGACGCAGGAATTCGACCCGGTCGAGCTCGCGCACGAGGTTGTCGAAGAAGGCCTGCATCTGGTGCTGCGAGGCGCGCTCGGAACGTTCGGGCATGGCGTGAGGCAGAGCGCCGGATGTGACCCGCTTGAACCATTCATAGCCGATCAGCAGCACGGCCTGGGCAAGGTTCAGCGAGGCAAAGCCCGGATTGACCGGGAAGGTGATGATCCGGTTGGCGAGCCCGACCTCCTCGTTGGTCAGCCCCCAGCGCTCGCGGCCGAACAGGATGCCCGCACCGCCACCTGCCGCGATGTGCCCCGAAATCTCCGCCACTGCCGCCTCCGGCCCGACCACCGGCTTGGCCTGGTCATGAGGGCGAGCGGTGGTGGCGAACAGGAGGTCGAGATCGGCGACGGCCTGTTCGACCGTGTCGAACAGCTCGACCCGTTCCAGGATGTGGTCGGCGCCGGCCGCCGCGCGCTGGGCGGCAACGTTGGGCCAGCCGTCGCGGGGGTTGACGATGCGCAAGCGGCCGAGGGCGAAATTGCCCATGGCGCGCGCCGCCATGCCGATGTTCTCACCCAGCTGAGGCTCGACCAGGATCACGATGGGACCGTCGAGGGCGAGGCCCGCCTTGCTCTTGTCAGTCCCCGACATCTCGTTTTGCTTTCACGCTGGTTCTGAAGGCCTTACGCAGGCATTCCCTGGAATTGATTCAAACCGGGCCCCTCGGGCCGGCTCCGTCCGCCTGTCGTTTGCCTGTCCTGACAAAATTCTCAAGGGAAATAACGGGGTTAGAATCGGCTTTTGAATCTCGCCTGAAACTTTACCGCCGGGGCGGCCGGAGGGCTGGCCGCGGCTGCCCATCTGCGGAAGCTGGATGAGCTAAAAGTGCATAATCACTTGGCTTTCGCCCGCCGCGTCCCGGTGCTATGAGGCCCCGGACATTCACGTTGGCGCCCAAGGCGCCGTTCCCGAGAGGCTTTCCCGATCATGGCAAAAATCAAGGTGACCAACCCCGTCGTCGAACTCGATGGCGACGAGATGACCCGGATCATCTGGCAGTACATCAAGGACAAGCTGATCAACCCGTTCCTCGATGTCGAGCTGCTCTATTTCGACCTGGGGATGGAGTACCGCGACCAGACCAATGATCAGGTGACCATCGACGCGGCCGAGGCGATCAAGAAGGTCGGCGTCGGCGTCAAGTGCGCCACCATCACCCCGGACGAGGCTCGGGTGAAGGAGTTCAACCTCAAGCAGATGTGGAAGTCGCCGAACGGCACCATCCGCAACATCCTCGGCGGCGTGATCTTCCGCGAGCCGATCATCTGCAAGAACGTGCCGCGCCTCGTTCCCGGCTGGACCAAGCCGATCATCATCGGCCGCCACGCCTATGGCGACCAGTACCGCGCCACCGACATCAAGTTCCCGGGCAAGGGCACCCTCTCGCTCAAGTTCGTCGGCGAGGACGGCACCGTGATCGAGAAGGAAGTGTTCAAGGCCCCCGGCGCCGGCGTCGCCATGGAGATGTACAATCTCGACGACTCCATCATCGACTTCGCCCGCGCGTCCTTCAACTACGGCCTGATGCGCAACTACCCGGTCTATCTCTCGACCAAGAATACCATCCTCAAGGTCTATGACGGCCGCTTCAAGGACATCTTCCAGGACATCTTCGACCGCGAGTTCAAGAAGGAATTCGACGCCAAGGGCCTGACCTACGAGCACCGCCTGATCGATGACATGGTCGCCTCGGCGCTGAAGTGGTCCGGCGGCTATGTCTGGGCCTGTAAGAACTACGACGGCGACGTGCAGTCGGACACGGTCGCGCAGGGCTACGGCTCGCTCGGCCTGATGACCTCGGTGCTGCTCACGCCCGACGGCAAGACCGTGGAAGCCGAGGCCGCCCACGGCACGGTGACCCGCCACTACCGCGAGCACCAGAAGGGCAAGGAGACCTCGACCAACTCGATCGCGTCGATCTTCGCCTGGACCCGTGGTCTCGCCCACCGTGCCAAGCTCGACAACAACCAGCAGTTGGCGAAGTTCGCGAGCACCCTGGAGAAGGTCTGCGTCGACACCGTCGAAGAAGGCTACATGACCAAGGACCTCGCGCTCCTGGTCGGCGCCGACCAGCGCTGGCTCTCGACCACCGGCTTCCTCGACAAGGTCGCCGAGAACCTGACGAAGGCGCTGGCGGCCTAAGCCGGCGTCTCGCCTCAACCGTCATTGCGAGCGAAGCGAAGCAATCCAGACTGTCTCCACGGAGGGACCCTGGATTGCTTCGTCGCTTCAGCGCAAAATTGCTACGCAATTTTGTCGCGAGCGCCTCGCAATGACGAGATTTGTGCCCGAGGGAGCACCATGCCGACATTCAAGAGTCTCGCGTTCGCGCTCTTCGCACTGACCAGTACCTCCGCATTCGCCGCCGAGCCGCTCCCCGACGCGATTGCCGCGCCCGGCGAGACCGTCGTGCTCAGCGTTCATGCCGAGGGTGCGCAGGTCTATGAGTGCAAGGCCGGCACCGACGGCAAGCTCGCCTGGGCCTTCCGCGAACCGATCGCCACTCTGCTTGCCGAGGGCAAGACCATCGGCCGGCACTATGCCGGCCCCAATTGGGAGCACGCCGACGGCAGCGCGGTGGTCGGCAAGGCCATCGGCAACGCGCCTGGCGCGACGGCTGGCGATATTCCCTGGCTGAAGCTGGAGGTCACCGCCCACCGCGGCAGCGGCGTCCTGACGCCTGTCACCACCGTCCAGCGCATCAACACCCATGGCGGCAAGCTCGACGGCGCTTGCGACAAGGCCGGCGAGTTCAAAAGCGCGCCCTACTCGGCCGAGTACGTCTTCCTGCGCAAGGGCTGATCGCTCAGCGGTCGGTGTCCTCGTTCTCCGCCTGCGCCAGTTCTGTCGCCGCGAGGTCGCCCGTCTCTTCGAGCCGCGCCTTGGCCGTCTTGTGCACATGCGCGGCGAGCGTCGGCATGCGTTCGATCAGGGCATGAAAATGCTGGGCGTCGAGCACCAGGAGGCGGGTCTTGCGCGTGGCGGTCACCGTGCCGCTGCGTTTGGTTTTGTGCAGCAGTGCGATCTCGCCGAAGAAAGTGCCGTCGGCAAGCCGCACACGCTGGCTCGGCAGTGAAATCTCGACCTCGCCGGCCGTGATGAAATACATCGACGAGGCAGCATCGCCACGGCGAACCAGGATCTCGCCCTGCTCGATGGTGCGTGCCCGCAGGAGCCGCATGATGTCGGCGATCTCCGATGCCGAGAGGTTCGAGAACAGCGGCACCCGCGCCAGCATGCCCCAGGTGACGACGAAATCGCGCCGCTTCACCTCCTCGGCAAAGGCGGTGGAGATGATCGCGACTGGCAGCGCGATCATGGCGAAGCCGCTGATGATGGCGAAGACGGAAACGAATTTTCCGAGCGCCGTCACCGGCACGACGTCGCCATAGCCGACGGTGCCGAGCGTCACGATCGCCCACCACATCGCCTGCGGAATGGTGCCGAGCTTATCCGGCTGTACCTCACGCTCGATGGCGTAGAGCAGCGAGGCGAAGGTGAGCACCACGCCGACCAGGATGACGACGCAACCGATCAGCGCCCGCCGCTCGGCGTGAATGGCAGCAAGCAGCGAGCGCATCGCCGGCGAATAGCGCACCAGCTTGAAGAACGGCAGCACGCCGAGCGCGGCGAGCGTCGCGTGCCGGCCTGTCGCCAGCACGATCCCGGCGGGGAGGAACGCCATGAGGTCGATGATGCCGAGCGCGGAGAAGACATAGCCGAGTCGGTCCGCGAGCGGCGAGGCCCCGCGCTGCGTGTGGCCCGCCACCGTCCACAGCCGCGCGACATATTCCAGCGCGAACACGATCACGGCCAGGATCTTGATCGCCGAGAACAGCGCGCCGAACTGCGCGTCCAGCTCCGGCACCGAGGCGAGCGTCATCGCCACCACGTCGAGCACGATCACGCCGATGATGAGCTGGATGAAGCGCGAGCCGACGGAATAAGCCAGCGGATCGTGCTCGAGCAATTCGTAGAGGCGATCCCTCAGATTGGGATCGCGAAGCCCACGTCCTCGCGGAACGAGGCGCATGGGATTTAAGCGCCGATCATGGCTTTTTCGATCGCCGACAGCGCCGCCGCTGCGTTGGCGCCATCGGGCCCGCCGGCCTGCGCCATGTCGGGCCGGCCGCCGCCGCCCTTGCCGCCGAGCGCTTCGGAGGCGACACGAACGAGGTTCACGGCGTTGAAGCGCGAGGTGAGATCCGGCGTGACGCCGACCACGACCCCGGCCTTGCCATCCTCGGTGACGCCGACGATGGCGACCACGCCGGAGCCGATCTGCTTCTTGCCGTCGTCGGCGAGGCTCTTGAGATCCTTCATCTCGATGCCCTCGACCGCACGCGCCATCAGCTTGACGTCGCCGACCTCGCGCACGCCTGCCGCCGCGCCGTTGGCGGCGGACGCGCCGCCGCCCATCGCGAGCTTCTTGCGCGCGTCAGACAGCTCGCGCTCCAGCTTCTTGCGCTCGTCCATCAGCGCGGTGATGCGCGCCGGGACATCCTCGATCGAGGTACGCAGCTCGGCCGCCGCGGTCTTCGCCAGCGCCATGGTGTCATTGGCATGCTTGCGTGCGAAACGTCCGGTCAGCGCCTCGATGCGGCGGACGCCGGAAGCAACCGCGCTCTCGCCCGTCAGCGTGATCAGGCCGATATCGCCGGTGCGCTTGACATGGGTGCCGCCGCAGAGCTCGACCGACCAGCCGAGCGCATTGGCACCGTGCTCGCGCGCGGTCTTGCCCATCGAGACGACGCGGACCTCATCGCCATATTTCTCGCCGAACAGCGCGCGGGCGCCGGCCTCGCGGGCCTCGTCAACGCCCATGATGCGGGTCGTGACCTCGTCATTCTCCAGCACCACATCGTTGGCGATGTCCTCGACACGGGCGAGCTCCTCGGCCGTGATCGGCTTCGGATGCACGAAGTCGAAGCGCAGCCGGTCGGGCGCGACCAGCGAGCCGCGCTGGGCGATGTGGTCGCCGAGCACCTGGCGCAGCGCCTCGTGGAGCAGATGCGTCGCCGAGTGATTGGCGCGGATCGATGACCGGCGCGTATGATCGACGTCGAGCTGCAGCGCCGTGCCGGCCTTCAGCGTGCCCTGCTCCACCGTGCCGGTATGAACGAAGAGATCGCCGACCTTCTTCTGCGTCTCGGTGACGCGGAATTTGATCCCGCCCTCGCCGACCATTACGCCGGTATCACCGACCTGACCGCCAGATTCCGCATAGAACGGCGTCTGGTTCAG
Source organism: Bradyrhizobium neotropicale (assembly GCF_001641695.1). GTDB lineage: Bacteria > Pseudomonadota > Alphaproteobacteria > Rhizobiales > Xanthobacteraceae > Bradyrhizobium > Bradyrhizobium neotropicale. The sequence goes on along the minus strand of NZ_LSEF01000061.1, from coordinate 23,628 downwards.
AACGATCGAGCCGGTCTCGCCAGCCTTGAGGCTGTCGGTTTCCTTGCCGTCCTTCACCAGCGCCGCAACGACGCCTTCGGCGCTCTCGGTCTCGTAACCGAGGAATTCGGTGGCCCCTAGCCGCTCGCGCAGCGGGAACCAGATCGCTTCGCTGGCGGCCTCGCCCGAGCCCGCCCATGACGCGCGCGCCTTCTCGCGCTGGCGCTCCATCGCATCGGTGAAGGCGGACTGGTCGACACTGATGCCGCGCGACTTCAGCGCGTCCTGCGTCAGGTCGAGCGGGAAGCCGTAGGTATCATAGAGCGTGAAGGCGACGTCGCCGTCGAACATGTCGCCCTTCTTCAAGCCCGAGCTCTTCTCGTCGAGGATCGCAAGGCCGCGCACCAGCGTCTTGCGGAAACGGGTCTCTTCCAGCCGCAGCGTTTCCTCGATCAGCTTCTCCGCGCGCACCAGCTCCGGATAGGCCTGGCCCATCTCACGCACCAGCGCCCAGACGAGGCGATGCATCAGCGGTTCTTTCGCGCCCAGAAGCTGCGCATGGCGCATCGCGCGGCGCATGATCCGGCGCAGCACATAGCCGCGGCCCTCGTTCGAGGGCAGCACGCCGTCGGAGACGAGGAAGGCCGAGGAGCGCAGATGATCGGCGATGACCCGGAACGAGGCGACGGTCTGCTCATTCGGCCCGCTGCCCAGCGCGGATGCGGTCGCATCGATCAACTGACGGAACAAATCGGTCTCGAACACGCTGTCGACGCCCTGCAGGATGCAGGCCATGCGCTCCAGGCCCATGCCGGTGTCGATCGAGGGACGCGGCAGCGGCACGCGCTCCTCCTTCGTCACCTGCTCGTACTGCATGAACACGAGATTCCAGAATTCGAGGAAGCGGTCGCCGTCCTCTTCCGGGCTGCCCGGAGGTCCGCCCCAGATGTGCTCGCCGCGATCGATGAAGATCTCCGAGCACGGACCGCACGGGCCGGTATCGCCCATCGCCCAGAAATTGTCCGAGGTCGGGATGCGGATGATGCGGTCGTCGGAGAAGCCCGCGATCTTCTTCCACAAGCCGGCGGCCTCGTCGTCGGTGTGATAGACGGTGACGAGCAGCTTGTCCTTCTTCAGCCCGAAATCCTTGGTGATCAGATTCCAGGCGAGCTCGATCGCGCGCTCCTTGAAGTAGTCGCCGAAAGAGAAATTGCCGAGCATCTCGAAGAAGGTGAGATGGCGCGCGGTGTAGCCAACATTGTCGAGGTCGTTGTGCTTGCCGCCCGCGCGCACGCATTTCTGCGAGGTGGTGGCGCGCTGGTAGGGCCGCTTCTCCATGCCGGTGAAGACGTTCTTGAACTGCACCATGCCCGCATTGGTGAACATCAACGTCGGGTCGTTGCGCGGCACCAATGGCGAGGACGGCACGATCTCGTGGCCGTTCTTGGCAAAGAAGTTCAGAAAGGTCGACCTGATCTCGTTGACGCCGCTCATGTTCATCCAATCGGGTGTGCTTGGACCCGCTTCACGCCATCCAAACCTGTGATTTAGGCTGATATCTGCGGGCCAATGCGCTTTTAGACAAGGCCAGCTTCGCTGTCCAGAAACTGTGCAGACAGATCAGAGGGTTGCCGCAGGCGCGCAATCGACCGTTGATAGCCATTTTGGCCGCGTTGACAGGCTTGGCCCGGCTGTGTTCTGTACCTACCTGTATCGTACGGCCACGTCGGGAGAGACCGGCTTTTGGTAGCCGGCGCCGAAGGAGCAACCGCCCCGGAAACTCTCAGGCAAAAGGACCGCGTGGCTTTGACAGCATCTGGAAAGAGGCGCCGACGGGCTTGAGGCCCGGGTGGCACCCGCCGACGGGATAATACTCTCAGGCACAGCGACAGATGGGGCTTCGACTGGTTTCGACGGGGAATCCTCCCCGGGAACCGCGAGGGCCCCTGTGATGCTTGCACGCGACGACCAAAACTCCCTCAGACGCACCCCCCTCTACGCCCTGCACGTGTCCCTCGGCGGCAAGATGGTGCCGTTCGCGGGCTATGAAATGCCCGTGCAGTACCCCGCGGGCGTGCTGAAGGAACACGTTCACACCCGGTCATCGGCGGGCCTGTTCGACGTGTCCCATATGGGCCAGATCCGCTTGCTGCCGAAATCCGGCAGGCTCGAGGATGCGGCGAAGGCGCTGGAACGCCTGGTGCCGCAGGACATCGTGGCGCTCGCACCGGGACGGCAGCGCTATGCCCAGTTCACCAATGCGGACGGCGGCATCCTGGACGATTTGATGGTCGCCAATTTCGGCGATCACCTGTTTCTGGTCGTCAACGCCGCCTGCAAGGCCGAGGACGAAGCGCATCTGCGCGCGCGTCTCTCGGATGACTGCATCATCGATTCGCTTGCCGACCGCGCGCTGATCGCGCTGCAGGGCCCGAAGGCCGAAGCCGTGCTGGCGAAATTCTGTGCAGAGGCGTCCGCGATGAAATTCATGGATGCGGGCCCGCGCAAGGTCGACGGCATCGACTGCTTCGTGTCGCGCTCGGGCTATACCGGCGAGGACGGGTTCGAGATCTCGGTTCCCGCAGGCGATGCCGAGCGGCTGGCCAAGGCGCTGCTCGACAATTCCGACGTGCTGCCGATCGGGCTCGGAGCGCGCGACAGCCTGCGGCTCGAGGCAGGTCTCTGCCTCTACGGCCACGACATCGACACCACCACCACGCCGGTCGAGGCGGCGCTGGAATGGTCGGTGCAGAAGAGCCGCCGCACCGGCGGCTTTCCCGGCGCGGCGAAGATCCTCGCCGATTTCGACCAGGGCGCGAGCCGCCGCCGCGTCGGCCTGCGCGCCGAGGGGCGCGCGCCGGTGCGCGAGGGCGCGCCGCTGTTTGCCGATGCGACGTCGAGCGAGCCGATCGGAAAGGTCACATCGGGCGGTTTTGGCCCGAGCCTGAATGCGCCGGTTGCGATGGGCTGCGTGCCCACCGCGCAGAGCGCGCTCGGCACACAACTGTTTGCCGAGGTGCGCGGCCAGCGCTTGGCCCTGCAAGTCGCCGCCATGCCTTTCGTGAAAAATACCTACAAACGCTGAGGATCGAGAATGACCACGACGCTGTACACCTCCGACCATGAGTGGCTGGCCATCGACGGCGATGTCGCCACCGTCGGCATCACCGACTACGCGCAGCAGCAACTCGGCGATGTCGTGTTCGTCGAACTGCCCAAGGTCGGCCGCGCGCTCAAGAAGACGGAAGCTGCCGCGGTGGTCGAGTCGGTGAAGGCCGCCTCCGACGTCTACGCGCCGATCTCCGGCGAGGTGCTCGAGGTGAACGAAGGTCTCGCGAGCGAACCGGCGCTGGTCAATTCGGATGCGCAAGGCAAGGCCTGGTTCTTCAAGATCAAGATCGCCGACAAGAGCGAGCTCGGCGGACTCATGGATGAAGCCGCCTACAAGGCGCACACGGCTTAGAGAGCGATGGAGCAAGCGATGACCGCGCACCGCAAATCCAGCGGCGAGACCGCCGCCACCTTCGTCCGTCGCCATATCGGCCCCTCGGCGCGCGATGTCGCCGCGATGCTGGACGCCGTCGGCGCAAAAAGCGTCGACGCGCTGATGGCGGAGACGCTGCCCGCCTCGATCCGACAGGCCAGCCCGCTCGATCTCGGCAAGCCCTTGAGCGAGACCGAAGCGATCGCGCATATGGGCGAACTCGCGGCTCAGAACAAGGTGTTCACCTCGCTGATCGGCCAAGGCTATTCCGGCACGATCCTGCCCGCGGTGATCCAGCGCAACATTTTGGAGAACCCGGCCTGGTACACCGCCTACACGCCGTATCAGCCCGAGATCAGCCAGGGCCGGCTGGAGGCGCTGTTCAATTTCCAGACCATGATCTGCGACCTCACCGGGCTCGATGTCGCCAATGCCTCGCTGCTGGACGAAGCAACCGCCGCGGCCGAGGCGATGGCGCTCGCCGAGCGGCACTCGCAGGTGAAGGCGAAAGCCTTCTTCGTCGACAGGGACGTGCATCCGCAGACCCTCGCAGTGATGCGCACCCGCGCAGAGCCCCTGGGCTGGAATCTGATCGTCGGCGATCCCCTCGCTGATCTCGACAAGGCAGACGTGCTCGGCGCGCTGCTGCAATATCCGGGCTCTTCGGGTGCGGTGCGCGATCTGCGGCCCGCGATTGCGACACTGCGCGCCAAAGGCGCACTCGCGATCGTTGCCGCCGATCTGCTGGCGCTGACGCTTCTCGCCTCGCCCGGCGAGTTGGGGGCCGACATCGCGATCGGCTCGGCGCAGCGCTTTGGCGTGCCGATGGGCTATGGTGGACCGCACGCCGCTTACATGGCGGTGCGCGATGCGCTGAAGCGCTCGCTGCCCGGCCGCATCGTCGGCCTCTCCGTCGACTCCCGCGGCGCGCCCGCCTATCGCCTCGCGCTGCAGACCCGCGAGCAGCATATCCGCCGCGAGAAGGCGACCTCCAACATCTGCACCGCGCAGGTGCTGCTCGCCGTGATCGCGTCGATGTATGCGGTTTATCACGGCCCCGAAGGCTTGACGCAGATCGCGCGCACCGTGCATCGCCGCACCGCCGTGCTGGCCGCCGGCCTGCGCAAGCTCGGCTTCGCGCCGCAGTCGGAAAGCTTTTTTGACACGGTGACAGTGGATGCCGGCGCGCAGCGCGAGGCGATCGTCGCGCGCGCCGTCGGCGAGAAGATCAATCTCGGCCTCGGCGGTGCAGGCCTGCGCATCGCGTTGGACGAGACCACGACGCCTGCGACGGTCGAAGCAGTCTGGCGCGCTTTCGGCGGCAGCTTGTCCTATGCCGAGATCGACGCGGCGACGCGAGAAGCGCTGCCGGATGCCTTGAAGCGCGCGACCGGCTTCCTCACCCATCCGGTGTTCCACGCGCATCGCTCGGAAACCGAGATGCTGCGCTACATGCGCAAGCTCAGCGATCGCGACCTCGCACTCGACCGCGCGATGATCCCGCTGGGATCCTGCACCATGAAGCTGAATGCGACCACCGAGATGATGCCGCTGACCTGGCCGGAGTTCGGGTCCTTGCATCCCTTCGCGCCGCGCGAGCAGGCCAAGGGCTATCACGCGCTGTTCGCGCGGCTGGAAAAATGGCTGTGCGACATCACCGGCTATGACGCGATCTCGCTGCAGCCGAATTCGGGCGCGCAAGGAGAATATGCCGGCCTGCTCGCGATCCGCGGCTATCATGCCTCGCGCGGTGAAAGCCACCGCAAGGTCTGCCTGATCCCCTCCTCCGCCCACGGCACAAACCCGGCCTCCGCCGCGATGGTCGGCATGGACGTCGTGGTGGTTGCCTGCGAGAAGAACGGCGACGTCGACGTCAATGATCTCCGCGCCAAGGCGCAAGTGCATTCGAACGACCTCGCCGCAGTGATGATCACCTACCCCTCGACGCATGGCGTGTTCGAGGAGCACATCCGCGAGATCTGCGACATCGTCCACGGCCATGGCGGCCAGGTCTATCTCGACGGCGCCAACCTGAACGCGCAGGTCGGCCTGTCCAGGCCCGGCGACTACGGCGCCGATGTCAGCCATCTCAATTTGCACAAGACTTTCTGCATCCCGCATGGCGGCGGCGGCCCGGGCATGGGCCCGATCGGCGTGAGAGCACATCTCGCCCCGTTCCTGCCGGACCATCCCGCGACCCATGCCGACGCGCCGGTCGGCCCGGTCTCGGCCGCGCCGTTCGGCTCGGCGTCGATCCTGACCATCTCCTACATCTACATCCTGATGATGGGCGGCGAAGGTCTGATGCGCGCGACCGAGATCGCGATCCTCAACGCCAACTACGTCGCAGCAAAGCTCGAGCCGCACTTCCCGGTGCTCTACAAGAACGCGAGGGGACGCGTCGCTCATGAATGCATCGTCGACCCGCGGCCGCTCAAGACGACGAGCGGCGTCACCGTCGACGACATCGCAAAACGCCTGATCGACTATGGCTTCCACGCCCCGACCATGAGCTTCCCCGTGCCGGGCACCTTGATGATCGAACCGACCGAGTCGGAATCGAAGGCGGAGCTGGACCGCTTCTGCGACGCGATGATCGCAATCCGCAAGGAGATCGCCGAGGTCGAGGCCGGCCGCTTCAAGATCGAGGCCTCGCCCTTGCGCAACGCGCCGCACACCGTGCACGACATCGCCGACGACAACTGGGCCCGCGCCTACACCCGCGCGGAAGGCTGCTTCCCGGCCAGCACCTCGCGCACCGACAAATACTGGTCCCCGGTCGGACGCGTCGACAACGTCTATGGCGATCGTAACCTCGTGTGCTCCTGCCCGCCGGTGAGCGACTACGCGCAGGCGGCGGAGTGAGGGATTCGTCGGATGGGTTGAGCGAAGCAAAACCCATCGCCACAGTCTTCGACGCTGAACAAGGCGATGGGTTGCGTTTTCACTCAACTCATCCTGCGGATCATTTGCGATCCGTCCAAAACGAAACGGGCGCCGAAGACGTCGGCAACTCAACGTCCTCAGCGCCTGCTCCTCGCGAAAACTCTACCTGTTGAAGCTTACTCCTCCGTCGGCTCCTCGCCGTCGGCGTCACGCTCCGGGGCGCCGGCCAAAATCTGCTCGGCGATCAGACCCGAGTTCTGGCGGATCGAGGTCTCGATCTTCGCGGTGATGTCGGGATTGGCCTTCAGGAACGCTTTCGCGTTCTCGCGGCCCTGGCCGAGGCGCTGGCTGTCATAGGAGAACCAAGCGCCGGACTTCTCGACGATGCCGGCCTTGACGCCGAGGTCGAGGATCTCGCCCATCTTGGAGACGCCCTCGCCGTACATGATGTCGAATTCGACCTGCTTGAAGGGCGGCGCCAGCTTGTTCTTCACCACCTTCACGCGCGTGGTGTTGCCGACGACCTCGTCACGCTCCTTGATCGCGCCGATGCGGCGGATGTCGAGGCGGACGGAGGCGTAGAATTTCAGCGCGTTGCCGCCGGTCGTGGTTTCCGGCGAACCGTACATCACGCCGATCTTCATGCGGATCTGGTTGATGAAGATCACCATGGTGTTGGACTTGTTGATGGAAGCCGTCAGCTTGCGCAGCGCCTGGCTCATCAGACGGGCCTGGAGACCCGGCAGCGCGTCCCCCATCTCGCCCTCGAGCTCGGCCTTCGGCACCAGCGCCGCAACCGAATCGACCACCAGCACGTCCACCGCGCCCGAACGCACCAGCGTGTCGCAGATTTCCAGCGCCTGCTCGCCGGTGTCGGGCTGGGAGATCAGGAGCTCGTCGATGTTGACGCCGAGCTTGCGGGCATAGACCGGGTCGAGCGCGTGCTCGGCGTCGATGAAGGCGCAGATGCCGCCCTTCTTCTGCGCTTCCGCGACCGTATGCAGCGCCAGCGTCGTCTTGCCCGAGGATTCCGGCCCGTAGATCTCGACGATCCGCCCCTTGGGCAGGCCGCCGATGCCGAGCGCGATATCGAGCCCGAGCGAGCCGGAGGACACCGCCTCGATGTCCATCGAACGGTCGCTCTTGCCGAGTCTCATCACCGAGCCCTTGCCGAACTGGCGCTCGATCTGGGACAGCGCGGCGGCCAGGGCTTTACTCTTGTCCATGGAAGATCCTTCGACGATACGCAGGGCAGTAGCGGACATTGGTCGTGCTCCTTATGGCGGGGATTCGCGAGATGGACAAACGATTGGCGAAGCAGGTCGGCGATGGGAGCAATGTACCCCATCTGTTCCATGTTCGCAATATGTTCTTTTGCGCACTTGGGTACTGTCCCTCTTTAACCCTCAGTGTCCCAAAGTGAATTTGGCCGTGTCCCAATTTGTTCGCGATGTGCCGCAAGGCGTTCCTCGCCCGAATGGACTAAGCTTTAGGTAGATCGACTAGGCCGAGCCAATCGCCGGATTCCGGACTGTGACAGCGATGATTCCGGTCATCGCGACGGTCGGCGCCGCGTCCTTGGCGGGCCAATGAACCTTGGCACGGTCCATGCAGACCCATTCTTACCGGGATTTTGCATTCCCTCTCGGGGCTGGAAAGCCGCCGCCTGCGTTCATTTAAGCAGGCGGCGTTTTTATTGGTGTCCTGATTCAATTCAGTGGGTGTCAGGACCCGCCTCGAATGAGGCGGCTTCAGTTAGTGGCCTCCTCGCCCTCTCGCAAAATGCGGAAAACAACCCCATGCAGAGTAGGGTGACGGCCTAGCCCCTCTTCCGCAGAGCGCGCACGATCAGGCCCAGGAAGACCAGCCAAGCCGTCCAGCAGCCCACCGCTATCGCCATGAGCACATCGCCGTCTGAACTTTTTGCGATCGAGTGCGCCAGATAGGTCACGAGAAGGCAGATCAGGCCAAAAGCGATGAAGAGCACCACCGCGACAATCAGCCCGCAGCCGGACGACCTGGCAGGTGGCTCTGGCTGCGGCGAATCGAGACCGGTCATGGGGTCTCCATCCAGAAAGCCGATGCCTCAAACACTCGCCCAGAGAACGTGATTAACATTTTAGCAACTTAAGGTTATTGTCACCTTCATCGCGGAACGAAAGCGCGCTTATGCACTTAAGTCCTCAACAGAGGCGATGAGTGTGGACGACAAGGAGCGGCAGCAATTGCCAGCCCAAGCTACGCAGGACCGAGGGCAACGATGCCCGACCTGCGCCAGTGCCGCTCGTCTCAAGAGTTCACTCATGGATGTAGCGACAGGCAAGACGGTGCGTCTGTTCGAATGCAGCAAGTGCGGCCATTTCTGGGACGACTAGCCGGCAAGTTTATCGAGCCAAGCGCGCCTCAGTTGGTCGCCTCTTTGATTCGTCCGTCCAGCCACCGGAATGTCTTCGATCCGGCGAGCCACGCCACGCCTCGCTTGCCGATGATGTCGCCATCGCGCCCCAAGCCGCACTTGCTGGTCCTACATCAGCGCCAACAGAATGATGCCGAGAACCAGCACCACAAAGCCAGCCGCCGTCGCGGCGGCGAAAGACCGCTCTACGTTATCCATGATGCCACCCCGTTGTCGGCACGCCACGTTTCCCCCATGGCTTTGCCGAACGATCGGAATGTCACCGACTTGTGTGTCCCTAGTTGTGCAATCGGGTGTCCAAATTGGGACGGGCGCGAGGCGGTATGCGGCACGCGCGATGCTTCGCGCTAGCTGTAAGGCGTCTGTAAGCCGAGTCTTCTAGCGTGGTCCCGCCCGGTGGACCAACACCGGGCACTCCATACCCAGTCAACCCCGCTCCACCCGAGCGGGGTTTTCTGTTTGCGGTCCGCTGGCGGTGATGCAGCGGCCACATCCTGATTCGCACGTCGGCCTGTCAGGCTGCCGTAAGCTGAGCCAGCTAGGGTCAAGTGGCTATGGTGTTGCAGCCCAGCACCTCAGCCTCCAATAACCTTTGCCCCGCCTGGCTCTCCCCTGGCGGGGCTTTTTTCGTCCCACTGTGGCCAAAACACCGGCTCCCCTTACTCCCGCGTCAGCCGCAGCGAGAACGACCGGATCGCGGGCGCCGCCAGCAACACGATGGGCAGCATCGCGAGCCAGGCGATCAGCCACGAGGCCAGCCAGTGCTGGACGAACAGAAACGTCCCCGCGGCCGGAAAGCCGGCAATGCCCGCCGCGATCAGCGAGGTGAGACCGGACTGGATGACGCCGAAGACGAAATGACTGTGGCGTCGGGGAATGCCGAGCATGATGCGCGCCTTTGCTGAGTGCCGCCATCAGGCGAAGCAAGGCACGTGCCGCGGGTCGCTCGAAAGTGCGCCGTGCAGCCCCGCGAGGCCCCCGCGACTCCGCAGTGGCTACTTCAGCAACGTGCTCACAGAGCCGGAGGAGGAAGAGCGGCCGGCGCGGAAACCTGCGCCGATATGGCTAATTTTCTCCGAATCTCAATCAAATAGCCCGTGGTTCTCCGGCCATGAACAGAGTTCCTGTGTCAGTCATCCTGTCTTACGGAGCGCGCGCTTTCAAGATTGCCGTGAATTGTCCATGGCTTGACGGCAAATTTTGACGCGTCCGCGGAATACTCCGACCGCCAACATGTTTAGCCGTGATGGACGGTGAATCGTGGAGGTCGGCCATGAATCACAGGGGCGTCGAGTTCACTGTCGCCAAGACGGCTAATCCGGGTGTCTGGCAGTGGCAATTCCGGATCGGCGACCAGATCAAGACCGGCAAGACCGAGACGAAGATCGATCTTCTGGCGATCAGGCGCGCGCAGCTGCGCATCGACCGGGAGTTGAAGGCGATCGCGCGCAAGACGGCCTGAGCCGGACGGACCGAGAGCAGCGTTATGCAGGCGCCTGCGGGCGCTCCGGGGTGGCGGGTTCGGGCCACCCTGCGCGCACGTATTCCGTAAAGGCCCGGAATTGATCTGCCGGCGGTTTGGGATTGCACTGACCGCCATGGCCCGGGGGCGCGGCCTTACGCGATCGGTGTCAGCCATGCCGCAATATTTCTTTCGAATCCGGAACGGTCGTTATTCCGGCTGTGCGGACCAGGCGACGGAATTTGCCGATCGCAATGCGGCCTGGAAGGAGATGACCAGCGTCTGCGCCGACATGGCGTCGGGCATCGCCCGCAAACTCAGCGAAAATTCCGAGTGGCACATGGAGCTCCTGGATGAATCCAAGGAGCCGGTGTTCCGCATCCGCATCGTCGCGGAATCCCTCGATTAGGCTCGACGCCAAATCGCGAATCGCCATGCCCTAGTCGGCGCTGGGCAGCCGCCGCATGGTGAATTCGATGTCGCCGCTGGGCAGCTCGCGCCAAGTCTCGACTTCGCTCATATAGCCGGCCTTGGGGTAGCGGGCGAAGAAGGCCTGTGCCTTCGCGCGTGCCGCCGCGCGCGGCAGGGTGAAGGTCTCGCGCAGATAGCCGTCGCCCGGCCGCGCCGCCGATCCGACGCCCGCCCTGCGCCGGCGCGCCATCCGCTCGGCGAGATCCCGCGGACGATCGGCCATGTCTCACCTCCTCAACTCAGCACTTTCCGAAAGATGTAGGAAGAGGCTGGCGAAGGGGGAGTCCCGCCTGGGGCCGCCTTATGGAGGCAGCCCCGGCCGGGTCCGGTCAGTTGGCCGCGGCGGTGCCGGCCTTGGGCTTCTTGGTCGTGGTCGCGGCCGAGGCCTTCGGCGCAGCCTGCTTCGGCGGATCGGAGCGCATGCCGCCCCAGGGATCGCTCGACGTCTTGGCGTCCGGAATCTTCTTCAGGGTGTCCTTGTAGGCGCGCTCGCGCTCGGCTTCCGCGGCCTTCTCATCGTCGGTCTTGCCGGGGCCATCCTGCAGCAGGTTGATATGGGGCGCTTGCGCATAGGCCGGCCCCGCGAGCACGGCCAGAACCGCCGCCATACGGAAAAGCTTCATCAGTCACTCCTTGATCATCGACAGAGGGCGGATCACCGCGCGCTCGTCATCCTTGTCGCAGCCTCGTTACGGCCCCTTATCACGGTTCTGGGCGCCGCGCAGGCCACACGCCCCATCAGCCCGACCTGCACGATTTCGGCGAATGCAGCCAATCGTCCCAGATCGGGCCGCATTTGGTGCACCCGTTCAGAGCAAGGCCGAGCGCGGCCAGGCAAAACACCAAGACAAATCGACGCAACATCGTCCACCCACTGCCAAGGGCCGCATTTTAGAAGGTGAAGTCGGGCATTTTCAAGCCGACGGACGCCCGCCAGACCGGGTGACTTTGCCGCGCCAATGCGGGCAGAATGACCGAAACAACCGGCAACGGACGAGGAAACGACAGCAATGCAATCGCAGTCAGAACCGGCATTCGGCATCGACGAGGCCAGACGCGTGCTCGGCGAGGTCTTTGCACCATGGGTTCAGGATCTCGGTCTTTCCGTCGAGCGCATCGACCACGTCGCGCCGCAGGATCTGCCGGACTGGCAACCGGGCGCAACCCTGCGCATGGCTTTTTCGGAACGCCTGTGCCGGCATGGCGGCGTGGTCTGCGGCCAGGCCCTGATGGCGCTCGCCGATACCGCGATGGTGATCGCCATTCTCGCCGCCAATCGCGGCTACCGGCCGATGACCACCGTCGACCAGACCACGCATTTCATGCGCCCGGTCGCCTCCTCCGACGTGCTGGCGGACGCGCGCGTCGTGCGGCTCGGGCGCACCATGAGTTTCGGCCGCGTCACGCTGCTCTCCGCCACCGACAACAAGCCGGTGGCGATGGTCTCGAGCGCGTTCGCGATGCTGCCGGAGTGAGCATAATCGACAAGGTGGGAGCCGCGCGCGCAAGGCGCGTCGCGGCTCCCGTCGTTGATCATGCAGAGACGTCGATCATGCCGCAGGACATGAAGCGCGATTCCGATCGCGCTTGAGCGTTACCTTGGGACCTTACTTGCCGAGCACTTCGTCGGCCGCGGTGACGATGCTCACGTTCGGATTTTTTCCGCAGTAGGAGCCGAACTGCTTGGCGTTCTCGACGAACACGTCGGTGTCGATGATCGCGTTGTCCTCGTCGCCCTTGTACCAGCCGTCCATCCAGGTCAGCACCAGCTTGATGGTGTCATCGCCGCTTTCGAGGAATTGCTTGCAGCTCATGGTCGAGAGATCGAATTTGGTGGCGTGGGCGGGGACGGACGACAGCGAGAGAGCTGCGACGAACAGGATCGAAAGCGTGGTCTTCATCAGTATCTCCATCGGCGCGCGGCGCCATAAAGGAACGGCTTTGAGGGAAAAGTCAGCGGAAGGAACGTCCCCGCTTCAGTTTCGTAAACGAAGTCTGAAGCGCTGTGCAAGTAGCGCCAGTATTGAATTCATTTCAACGTAATTTCTATGCACTACTTCACAATCGTCACCATGGATCGACACGATGATCGAGAAGCGTGCAGCGCAGCGTCACCGGGTTTTCAAGGGCGGTACGATCACCTTTGAAAGCAGCGGAGTCGCGTGCACGGTGCGAAATATGTCGGACGGCGGCGCGGCGATCGATCTGGATGGCTCTGTCATGCTGCCGCCATCGTTCACGCTGTCCATCACGCGCGACAATTTCGTGCGAAATTGCCGCACGGTATGGCGCAACGACACGCGCATCGGCATTGCCTTCGTGCAATAGCGCACGCAATGTGAACGCCTGTTCGCATCACATACACAACACGCGATCATGCAACTCCGGCACATCCGTGTGGCGTCGTTCACGCAGGACCGGTCGCGACGTCGCGGCCAACGGCCGGCGACGATTTGATCCGACGCTCTCGGCGCCATGTCATGCCAATGTCGCGATCGGATCCCACCGTCGTCACCACAACATCATCGGCGCGAGTTCAAAGGCCCGGACGAGATTGCGGACGTTGCCGGGCGTGATCCGCTGCTCGGCCTCAAGGTTCTCCAGGGGATGCCGAGCAACGTCCGGGAGACACGCTGCAAGGCGGCGCTCCTCACCACGTTCGCAGCCACCCAGGGGGCGGGTGGCGGGCGTGTCTCAGCCCTCGCCTCTTTTCACTTCGATTTCTTCGCGGGATCGCTCGGGCGCGCCCCGCCCCACGGATCGTACTTTTCCTTGGGCTCGGGAATCCGCTCAAGGGCAGCCTTGTAGGCCTTCTCGTCGACCTTCGGTTTATTGTCCGCCTTGGGGGCATCATTGCCGGGCTGGTGCCGGCCGCCGCCCATCTGAGCCTGCGCCGAGGCGGCCGTCAGTACCAGCACCGCAGCCGCAATGACCATGATTCTCATGGATGCAATCCCCCTCGTCCGGGATACAAACTAGCCCGCAATCCCGTAATAGCAAATCCTGTTTCCCATCCCCCTTCAGCAAATGTTGATCGGCGGGGACTTCGCCGGGTCGCATTCGTGCCTATCTGTTTGCCCGCGGGGGACTTCGCGGATGTTTCGGATTGTTGCTCATGTGGCGCTGCTTGCTGCCGCGCTGGCGCTCGGTGCGTGCGGCTTTGCCGACAGCCGCGCGCCTGTGCCCGAGTTCATGCGCATCAAGGAGGCCGAGCAGCCACCGCCCGAGCCGCCCCCGGACGTCAAGCGCGTGGTGCGCGAACAGATCGACGTGGTCTTCCTCACGACGTCCTATCCGCGCGAGATTCACGTCGCCGCGCCCCATCATGAGGTGCGTGGACCGGGCTGGACGGCTTGCGTCCGCGCGCAGCTCACCTCGGCGACCGGTACTGCGCTGGGCATCCAGACCTACATCGTGACGATCACCGGCGGAAAGGTCGTCGACCGGCGCCGCGCCGAGCCAGACGATATCTGTGGGTCGGAAACCTACGAGCCGATCTAGCGACTGTCGAGGGAGCGGCTCGCCGCCCATCGGACGTTTTCGGACATGGTCACCAGACCGGACTCGCATCGCGAAAATGCGGCCGCTATAGCGGCTCCATGCTCGACTTCGATGGACGATATGAAGCCCTTCGCCGCCGCGACGCCGCGCTGGACGGCGTCATGTTCGTCGCGGTCAAGACGACCGGGATCTATTGCCGCCCGGTGTGTCCGGCGCGCACGCCGCTCGCTCGCAATGTGACCTTCTATCGTAGCGCGGCCGCCGCCGAGCACGCCGGCTTCCGGCCCTGCCTCAGATGCCGTCCCGAAACGGCGCCGTTCTGCCCTGCGTGGAACGGCACCAGGACAACCGTCGAACGCGCGTTGAGGCTGATCGAGAACGGTGAGCTTGACCGGAGCAGCGTGGACCGGCTGGCCGAACGGCTCGGCGTTGGTCCGCGCCATCTGGCGCGCCTGTTCGCGCGCCATCTCGATGCATCTCCGCTGCAGGTGGCGCTGTCGCTCCGAATCCAGCGCGCCAAGCGCCTCATCGATGCAACCGATCTTCCCATTGCCACGGTTGCCGACCGATCCGGCTTTTCCAGCACGCGACGCATGTGCACGGCCTTTACGCGCCTTTACGGTCGTCCACCTTCGGCATTCCGCAGAGCGGTCAGAACGTCAAAGCTCGAAAATGGTTGAGGGAGATCGCATGACCACCAGGATCTACGGGACGGTCAGTCCCGAACAACAGAAGCAGATGAGCGGCCTCGAGTTCGTGCAAGGCCTTGCGGGGAGAACCTTGCCTCTCAACACCATCGCGCAGACGCTTGGCTATGACGTGGTGGAGGCCGAGAACGGTCGCGTCGTCGTCGCGCTCGTGCCGACGCCCGCGCACCTCAACCCTGCCGGCACCGTCCACGGCGGCCTCACGGCCACCCTGCTCGACAGTTGCATGGGGCTCGCCATTCAGTCGACTCTCGACAAGGGAATCAGCCAGACGACGCTTGAATTCAAGATTTCGCTGGTGCGGCCCATCACGCCGGAGACCGGCCTGATCCGGGCCGAGGGCAAGGTCTTGAATTGCGGCCGTCGCATCGGAACGGCCGATGGGCGCGTAACGGACGCCAAGGGCCGGTTGCTGGCCCACGGCACGACGACGTGCCTGATCTTCTCTGCCTGAAATCGCGGGAACCAATCGTCGCACGGTCCGGTTCCGGGAAAAACATGAATGCCGCCCGGAACGAACACCGCCTCCTCTTCTTGTTACCGCCGAGGGCAGTACCGCAGGAGAAGATGATGAGGACGTTCACGATCGCGCTGCTGGCGGGCGTCGGAGCCCTGGCCGCAGCAGGCGGCGCAAAGGCCGCTGACTTCTACACGACCAGCGAATATGCCAGTCCCGATCTCGTTCAGCAAGTTCGACTCGTCTGCGACGACGCCGGCCGTTGCTATCGCACCCATCGTGGCGCGCGCGTGATCGTGGGCGACTCCTATGCCAGAATGCCGCGCGACCGCTATTACGAGCGACGCACCTATCGCGACTGGGATGACGGCCCGCGCGCCGGCGTCGGCATCCGCGCGCCCGGCGTCAGCGTGGGCGTCGGCGCCGATCGCTATTGATCGCTCCTTGACTTGAGGGACCGGGCAAGAATGCGGCCCGGTCCCGCCCACGTCAGGTCTCGAGCGGATCGGCCGGCGTGACGAAGCGTGCCGACGACGGCAACTGAGCGATGAAGCGGGCCAGCACCATGCCGGCAAACATCGCGGCAACGAAGATGAAGGCGGAGGCCGAGCCAAATCCGAGCGCAGTCAGCGCCGGCCCTGGACAGAAGCCAGCCAGCCCCCAGCCGATGCCGAAGATGGCGGGACCGGCGACAATTCTCGCATCGATATCCGTTCGCGTCGGAACGTAGAAGCGTTCGGCGAAGAAAGGCCGCGCGAGTTTCAAGACGCGGTTGAAGCCGATGAAGGTCACGGCCACGGCGCCGGCCATCACGAAAGCGAGGCTCGCGTCCCACGTCCCAGCAGGAATGCCGCCGACATCGAGGAAGTTCAGCACCTTTGCCGGGTTCGACATGCCGGAGACGATGAGGCCGAGACCGAAGATCAGACCGATCGCAAATTGGATGAGAATAGCCATCGTCGTCAGCTCCAGTGCCGCATCACGAAAACGGTGGCCATGCCCGCCGCCATGAAGGTGATGGTCGCGACCAGCGAGCGCACCGAGAGCCGCGACAGGCCGCAGACGCCGTGGCCGGACGTGCAGCCGCTGCCCCACACCGAGCCGAAGCCCGTGAGCAATCCGGCGACAATCAGGACCGGCGTTCCTGCTGCAATCGTCTGCGCCGGCAGGCTGCCGGTGGCAAGCCGCACCAACACCGGTACGGCAATCAGGCCTGCTATGAAGGCGAGCCTCCCTGCGAACTCGCGGTCCTCGTAAGGCGGTAACAGCCGCGCCGCGATGCCGCTGACGCCTGCGATCCGTCCCCTTGCCCACATCAAGAGCACGGCGGCCAGACCGATCAACGCCCCGCCCAGGAGCGAAGCAATCGGTGTAAAAGGCGTGGCGATCATTTTGATCCTCCGGATCGAAAGCACTCTTTGCGCATTCATCGCAGCATCCAGCGGCTCGCCGCCGCGATGCTCAATGAGACGTTAACAATACCACTCGAATTGACGCGGCGTCCCAACGGTATTTTCCAATCTTTGCGCTAAGCATGTCCGCGTGACGCGGCTTTGCCCGCGTGAACGGGGAACGACGGGACGTGGTCGACATCGCGCACCAGGCTGCGATCAATCCGGCATCTGCAAATGACGCCGTGCCGGCCCGCGCGCCGGTCCCGCTCACCGCGATCGAACCCGGCCAATGGCGCGCGCTCGCGCAATGCGCCATCGAACCGAATGGCTACTATTTGCCTGCCTGGGAACTCGCCGTCAGCGCGACGGCGCAGGGCCGCACCGGCGCGCTGGCCTTGCGCGCATTCGATGCGTCGTCGACGCGGCTGATCGGGCTGATGCCGGTCACTTCGCTCTGGCGCGCGTGGAAGATTCCCCTGCCCGCGCTGGTGAGCGCCCATCCCTATGGCACGCTGTGCAGCCCGCTGATCGACCGCGACTGCGCAAACGAGGCTGCCGCACGTTTGCTGCAGCAAGCGCGCGAGGCCGGCGCGCACGCGCTGATCCTGCGCGACGTCGCACTCGACGGCGCGGCAATGACATCGCTGAAGGAAGCTCTCGGCCGGACCGATCTGAAGCCGCGCGTGCTGAGCTCCTACGTCCGTGCCAGCCTCAATGCGACCCAGGACGGCGAAAAGCTGCTGCAAGAGGCGCTCGGCACGAAAAAGCTCAAGGAGCTGCGGCGCCAGCGCCATCGTCTCGAAGGGCACGGCCCCGTCGTGTTCGAGGTGGCGCGCGGGGTGGACGAGATCAGGCCGGCGCTCGAGACCTTCCTGCAACTCGAAGCCAGCGGCTGGAAGGGCAAGCGCGGCACTGCACTCGTTCAGAATGAGGGCGATGCGACATTCATCCGCCGCGCCGTGCCGGCGCTCGCGGAGACCGCGCAATGCGAGGTCGTCAGCCTGCGCGCCGGCTTGACGCCGATCGCCGCCGGCATCGTGCTGCGCCATCAGGACCGCGCCTTCTTCTTCAAGCTCGGCATCGACGAGCGCTTTGCGAAATATTCTCCGGGCGTGCAACTCGCCGTCGAGCTCACCCGCCACCTCTGCACTGATCCCGCCATTGCGAGCGCCGATTCCACCGCGAACGCCGACCATCCCATGATCAACCCGATCTGGCGCGGCCGCTTCGCGATCGGCGACGTGCTGATTCCGCTCCGGCGAAACGATCCGGTCGTGGCGCTCATTCACGCGGCGCTGTTGGCGCACGGTGCCGCCTACGAGGCGGCGCGGCGCGTAGTCCATTCAATAAGACGGGCAAATCGTCCGGCAACCTAGCTGACAAGGCCGTGCACTCACAAATCGGGGCGCCTGGCTCAGGCTCCCTGATGTCCGCTTGCCCGCCAACAGCGGCGCAACAGTGGACTTGCACTGACGCTCGTTGGTCCACGAATGAGCTTCGAGATTGGCCCGTAGACGGACGGCGACTATCGGATCACTATAGGCAAGGATCCACTTTTGTTCGACGAGCAAGGGAGCCCCCGCATGTACGCCAACATTCTCTTGAGCACGGATGGATCGGATGTCGCGAAGATAGGCGTTGAGCATGGGATTGCTTTAGCGAAAGCCCTGAACGCTAAAGTGACAGTCATCACCGTAACTGAACCGCTGCCGGTCTACTATGGGAACGGACATGCCGCGGGGTGGATTCCCTCGGCGGAAGAGTTTGATCGCTTTGACGCAGCCTGCAAGGAACGTGCGGGCAAAGTGCTCGATGAAGCTCGAGCCATGGCGCAGCAGATCGGGATAACTGCAGAACTCTTGCATGTTCCGAATGCGCACCCAGCCACCACGATCATCGCAACCGCAAAGTCCAGAGGCTGCGACTTGATCGTCATGGCCTCTCATGGGCGTCGCGGGTTCAGGAAGCTATTGTTGGGGAGTCAAACATCGGAGGTCCTGGCGGACGGAAGCGTGCCGGTGTTGGTCGTGCGATAGCAGGCACTGTGCGCTGGCTTCGCGCGGGACGCCTGAACGCAACGAGCTCTTCGGATTTGGGGCGTGGAGCGCAGCCTGCCATCGGTAGCGGGTGACGGCTTTCGAGCCTAAATCGGATGAAGCTTGCGGCGAGTTAATCTGCCTTACCAGAAAGATATTTGCAGCAGCGCGCATTCTGCGGTTGCTGAACCGTGGTGTTTCCACGGAAGCGTGGCCTCCTCGCCGCACGAGGGGTCTTTAGTGGAGGAAACACTCGGCCCGGAAGTCTCCCCGACCTTCCGGGTCGTTTTCTCCATCGCGTGTGCCAACGGCATCCAGGTTGTGGCACGACTGACCGAGAGATTGATCTGTCTCAAGACTGTATCCGAAACGCAGCCCAGCTTGCATTTGGAAGGCAGCGCTACGTCCAGACAATCGGGAGGTGAAGCATGTACCAGCATATCCTCATTCCGACAGATGGGTCGGAGCTGGCGGAACGCGGGGTGACGCATGGGTTGGCGTTGGCGAAATCCGTTGGAGCCAAGGTATCTCTAATCTACGTCGTGGAACCGCTTCTTGCCGTGACAGGCGACTATGCGAGCGTGCTGGATCACGCGGCAATTGCGGCCAGGAAGGCCGGTGTTTCCTGCGAGACAATTCAAGTGGAGAACGTGCCACCCGATCAAGCCATCGTCGCAGCGGCCGAGGACAAGGCCTGCGATCTCATCGTCATGTCATGGCACGGGCGTAGCGGGCTTTCCACGCTTCTCATCGGCAGCGTGACAAACAAGGTGATGACCTACGCGAAAACGCCCGTGCTGGTTTGTCGGTAAATGCGCAGACCGCCTGATGGCTCCAATCGACGCGCCGGCAGATGGAGATCGCCCTCTTCCGCCTCGTGCAACAATCTCAATCTCCAGACGACTACTCCACCGCCTGCGCGTTGATCTCCGCCGACACCTGGCGGATGGCGCGTGCGAGCAGGTTCGGATCCTGCGCGCCGGAGACGGCGTATTTCTGCGCGAACACGTAGGTCGGCACGCCGGAGATGCCCTTGTCGGCGGCTTCCTGCGCGTCCGCAGAAACGCGCGCCACGTCCTCGTCGGTGGCAAGGCGCCGCCGCACGTCTTCGGCGTCGAGCCCGACATCGGCCGCTGCCTGCACCAAGACGTTCACGTCGGTGAGATCGCCGCCGTCGCGGAAATACAGTTCCATCAGGCGCTGCTTCATCTCAGGCGCCCTGCCTATCGCCTCCGCCCACAGGATCAGGCGATGGCAGTCGATCGTGTTGGGCTGGCGCGCCACCATCTCGGGCCGGTAAACGAGCCCCTCTTCGCTCGCGGCCGCGACGACGCGGCCGGCAATGCCCTTGTAGGCCTCGACCGAGCCGAACTTGGTGGTGAGATAGTCCTCGCGGCTGATGCCCTCGCGCGGCACCCAGGGATTGAGGAAGAACGGACGGAAGGTGAGCTTGACCGGCACGTCCGGAACGAGCGCGAGCGCGCTCTCGATCCGGTGCTTGCCGATATAGCACCAGGGGCACACCACGTCGGAGACGACGTCGATCTGGAGCGGTTTCAGCGTGCTCATATCAGACGTGCTCATGGGCGCCTCCTTCGGGCATTTAAGAGTTCGCCCAAAGATAGGCCGAACCTGCCCCGAGGCAAGGGCGCTACGACATGGCTGCCGCCATCTGCTTCAGCTTCTCGGCGGTGCGCTCATCGGCCGGAAAGAAAGTCTCCAGCGCCAGCTCCGACAGGGTGATGTCGACCGGCGTGCCGAACACCATGGTGGTGGAGAAGAAACTTAGTATCTCGCCCTCGTGCCGCAGCTTGAAGGGGATCGCGACATTGTCGCTCGACAGTGGCCCCGCGCGCGCCGGGATCGGATAGCTCTTGAGGTCGTTGTACAGCTTGATCAATTCGGGATCGGCGGTGGCCTCGCATTGCCGGTGCAGCCGCTCCAGAAGATGCCCGCACCATTCGGCGAGATTGACTGTGCGCGGCGCCAGCGCCTCCGGGTGAAAGGCGAGCCGCAGCACGTTGAAAGGCTGGCCGAGCAGCCGCTGCGGAATGCCGTCGAGCAGCGGCGCCACCATGCGGTTGGCGGAGACCAGGTTCCAGTGCCGGTCCACCGCGAGTGCGGGATTGGGTTCATGCGCTTTGAGCACGAGGTCGATCGCCTGGCGGGCTGATTTCAAGGCGGGATCCTCCAGCGGGCGCTGCGGAAAGGCCGGCGCGTAGCCAGCCGAGACCAGCAGTACGTTGCGTTCGCGCAAGGGCACGTCGAGACGCTCGGCGAGCTTGAGCACCATCTCGCGCGAGGGCGCGGCACGGCCGGTCTCGACGAAGCTCAAATGCCGCGCCGAGATCTCGGCCTCACCCGCGAGATCGAGCTGGCTCATGCGGCGACGCTGCCGCCAGTCGCGCAAGTGATCGCCGATATGGATCGGCTGGCTTCGTTCGGCGCGTGCCGAGGATGCATGTGCGTTCATGGTCGAAAACCTAGCACGCCGGTTTCACCCCTTCCATTACCCGCCAGGTAATCGAATTGGATCTCGGGCCGGCGCATCTTCCGTCGCAACAGGAGATGACCATGATCGCGCTGCTGCTCTACCGCACCCTCGCAGACCACCTTCTCCCCTGGGCTGTGACGTTCGCGACCCGGATGCTGGCGCGCGGCCTCAACATGCCGGAGCCGCTGGTGCATTCGACCGGCCACTATGTCGTCGCGCAAGTCGTCGCCTTCGAGCACAGCGTCGGCAGGAGCCTCTGCCCGTTCCGTCTCGCCCGCCTGCTCCGTGCCTGGTGGCGCGGATTGCACTGATCCACTCCCGAAGCAACAAAGGAGAACCACGATGATCTTCGCATCCACATTCCTGCGCCGCGCGCTCCTGGCCGATGCTGTCTTCAGCGGCATCGCCGCCCTCGGCTTCACCTTCGGCGCCGGCGCGTTCGCAGCGCTGTTCAACCTGCCCGAAGTGCTGCTGCGCGAAACCGGCCTGTTCCTGATCGTCTACACCGCGCTGGTCGGCTGGCTCGCCTCGCGCGCCTCGTTGCCGAAGGCGCTCGTCCTCCTCGTCGTGATCGGCAATGCGGCCTGGACGGTCGCCAGCATCGCGCTGCTGTTTTCCGGCGCAGTGTCGCCGAACCTTGCCGGCGAGTTCATGGTCGTTGCGCAGGCGATCGCAACCGGCGTGTTCGCCGAGCTGCAATATCTGGGATTGCGCAAGAGCGGGAGTGCGGTGACGGCATGAGCCCACGCGACAAGTCGCAGTCGTGGCCCGGCCGCTCACCACTGCCAGTCGTCGCCCGGCTTGCCGCCTTCGCTAAAGCTTCGGCGGCCGAGCACCCCCGTGGCCCGGCGGAGCCGGGGCCCGGGCGACCCAGTATTCCAGAGACAGTGAAGGGATACGGAGAAGCTGCGGCGTACTGGGCGGATTCAACCGCTCGTCGCAACACTCGAGCAAAAGAGGTTGCGATGGAGAAGCGTGTGCGGACAGATCGTCCCCGAGAGGTCCTACGAGAAGATTATAGACCGTTCTGGACTGCGATTGCCTTGGGGCGATCGAGCGGGGATGCTGCGGTTGAGGCCGGGGTGTCGCCGTCGGTCGGAGTACGCTGGTTCCGGAGGGCGGGCGGTATGCCGCCAACACATTTGTCGCGATCGTCCAAACCTCGGTCGGAGCGCTACCTGTCGTTCGCCGAACGTGAGGAGATTGCCATCTTGCGCGCGCAGGGGCATGGGGTGCGAGCCATCGCTCGTCAGCTCGGCCGGCCTCCATGCACGATCTCCCGTGAGCTCCGTCGCAATGTGGCGCGCCGCCATGGCGCTCCAGAGTACCGGGCGACCACGGCACAATGGCATGCTGATCAGTCCGCCCGACGGCCCAAGTTTGCGAAGTTGGCAATCAACCCGACCCTGCGGGATTATGTGCAGGACAGGCTTGCCGGTATGATCGCTAAGCCAGACGGGGCGCTCCTCGTTGGCCCGAAGGTCGTGTGGAAGGGCCGCCGGGCGGTGCATCGGCAAAACCGACGCTGGGCGACGGCATGGAGCCCGGAACAGATTTCTCGGCGACTTCGGCTCGACTTTCCCGAGGATGAGACGATGCGCATCAGTCACGAGGCAATTTATCAGGCCCTTTATGTGCAGGGTCGAGGAGCTTTGCGCCGTGAACTGACGGCCTGCTTGCGCACTGGGCGGGCCTTGCGGATGCCGAGGGCGCGCGCCCGCAAAGGCAGAAGCTTCATTCCTTCCGAGATCATGATCAGTCAACGTCCGGCGGAAGCTGCCGATCGAGCTGTGCCGGGTCACTGGGAAGGTGACCTCATCATGGGCCTCGGTAGTTCCGCGATCGGCACTTTGGTGGAGCGCACGAGCCGTTTTACCATTCTGCTGCATTTGCCGCGCATGACCGGTCAGGAACAGGATGCTCGCGTGAAGAATGGACCTGCACTCGCCGGACATGGCGCTGAGGCGGTGCGAGACGCCATCACCCGCGCAATCTTCACCATGCCCGAGCGACTGCGGCGGTCTCTAACCTGGGATCAAGGAGCTGAGCTGGCTCAGCACGCGCGTCTGAAGATCGATGCAGGCGTGCAGGTCTACTTTTGCGACCCTCACAGCCCGTGGCAGCGCGGCACCAACGAGAACACGAATGGGTTGCTGCGCCAGTACTTTCCAAAGGGGACGGATCTCAGCATGCACGATGCCGATGATCTGGAGGCCGTGGCTCTTGCACTCAACACAAGGCCCCGCAAAACCCTCGGCTGGAAAACACCGGCAGAAACCCTCGACGAATTGCTCCGAGTGAGCGATACACGGAGTGTTGCGACGAGCGGTTGAATCCGCCC
>NZ_LSEF01000060.1 GCF_001641695.1 Bradyrhizobium neotropicale | reverse complement strand
CGTGCCTGTGAAGCCGCCGGTCGAGTTGGTATAGACGTTGCCGTCGATCTGCCCATTGTTGTTGATGGTGACGGTAGAGCCGCCGGTCTCGGTGATGGCCGGCATCGAGCCCGCTGTCGTCGCTGATCCGATGGTGCCGGAGTTGGTGATCGTCACCGTGCCGGTGGCGTTCTCCGCGACGTTGATCGCGGATCTATTGGCCGCACCGACAACCGTCCCGGTGTTGATGATGGTGACCGAGCCGGTCGCCCCGGCACTTGCCTGTTGGGCGTTGATGCCGGAGTTCGCGGTGGCGGTGATCTGGCCGTCATTCTCGATGGTGATGGAGCCACCATGGTTGGTGCTCGAGAAGATGCCGGTTCCCCCGGTCAGGAAGCCGCCGTTGGTGACACTGACATTGCCGCCATCAAGCGCGTTGGCGTTGATGCCATTGGCCTGGTTGCCGCTGGTCGCGCCCGTGATCGATGAAATCGCACCGGTGGTGACCGTCACATTGCCGGCGCCGTAATTGTAGGCGTTGATGCCGGAGCCGGCCGCAGCCACGATCGTGGCGTCGCTCTGCACCAGCACGTTGCCCGCGACGGCGCCATTGGCCACGTTCTGACCGCCGGGAGAGTAGCCGGCGACGATGCCGCCGGGCGTCGAGCCATTCGGCGTCAGGAGCGTTCCGGAATGGATCGTCCCGTGGGCGATCACGGTCACGCTGCTGGTGGGATCGTCGGTGGCCGACTGATTCTGCGCATTGATGCCCGAGCTGCCGCCGGTGACGTTGTCGCCTGCCGAAGTCGTCACGCTGACGCTGCCGACCCCGTTGACGAAAGCCTGGATGCCGAAGATCGAGCCGCCCGAGATCGTCGCATTGGCCCCGACATTGACGGCGACGCTACCGGTCCCCTTGCTGTTACCGAAGGCGCCGATGCCGTATTGCGCGCCGGAGACGGAGGTGCCGGCGGCCTCGTTCACGGTCACATTGCCGTTGCCGTAATTGTAGGCGTTGATGCCGTAACCCGCCGCGGCGGTGATGTTGCCGTTGTTGTTGACGGTGACAGTGCCGTTGACGTTGGTATTGGCGATGCCGACGGTGCCCGGACCGCCGGTGGTACCGTAGTAGCCGGCGGCAATGCCCTGGGGCTGCGAACCACTGGGGTTGAGAGTCGTGCCCGAATTGATGGTGGCGTTGTTGGTGACCGTGATCACGCTGTTGGCGCCGGTCCCGATCGATGTCGCGAAGTTGACGAGGCTGATACCTGCGCCGCCGGAAT
>NZ_LSEF01000059.1:86846-136488 GCF_001641695.1 Bradyrhizobium neotropicale | reverse complement strand
CTAGTGGTTCATCACAGTGGTTTTGACTCTTTGGCGGCAACTGGATAGGCGCGACCGAGTTTGGCGCGGGCTTTGTCGGTTGTGAACATCCATTTGATGCGGTCTCGCGCCTTGTTTCGCTGCCGTTGCCATGCTGCGATTTCTTTTCGAAGCCTTTTGGGATCGTCGATGCGACGGCCGAGACACTGGCGCTGCAGCACGCTGATCTCGCACTCGACCATATTGAGCCAGCTGGCGTGTTTCGGGGTGTAGTGGAACTCGAGGCGGCGCAGGATGCGACGGGCCTCGGCAGGCGCAAATGCCTGATATAGCGCGCCGGCCGTATGAATCGACAGATTGTCCTGCACCACACGGATGCAGGCGGCATTGGGATAGTGGACGTCGACGAGTTCGCGCATGCAGTGCGCGTAGTCGACCGCGGCGCGGTGGTCTGTAACCTTGACATTGCGCCAGCCGCGATGCGGATCGAAGGTGACGAAGAGATTGACGGTACCGTTGCGGCGATATTCGTAATCGTAGCGCTCGCGCTGTCCCGGTTGGGCAGGGATCGGCTGGCGTACCTCGCCGATCAGCTGGACTGGGGTCTCGTCGAAGCAAACCAGGGGCCGCTCGGGATCCGGCGCCTCGGCGTAGAGATCGAGCACATCCTCCATCCGGGCGACGTATTCGCCGTCGACATGAGGAATGCACCACATATCCCGGCGCCACGGCTTGAGGTCGTTGTCGGCCAGCCGGCGGCGCACGGTCTCGCCCGACAGGCTGGCGTGATCGGTGAGCTTGACCATCGCGTCGGCCAGCAATGTCAGCGTCCAGCGTTTGCGGCCGGCGGGCGGCTTGGCGCATGCCGTCGCCACCAGCAGGGCCTCTTCCTTGCCTGTCAGCTTGCGTTCCGCGCCCGGACGCGGCTCCTCACTCAAGGCCCGCTCCAGATTGCCTTCTACGAAACGGCGTTTGGTCCGGCCGACGGTGGAAAGGCTGACCCGGACGGTTCGGGCAATCTCCGCGTCGCAGCTGCCTGAATCGGCCGCCAGCACAATCTGAGCCCGTTTGAGTTTGCGGGCGGAATGCGTGCCGCCGCCGAGCATTGCCGTCAGTTCGTCCCGCTCGGCTTGGCTCAATTCGACCCGATAACGTACATTCATGCTTCGCCTCCTTGTCGGAGGCCGGGACGAATCCAGCTATGAGTCAAAAATCAGGCGCGCACTTCACCGAGAAGCAGGGACACTATCTCGCTTTCATCCATACCTACTCGTACATGTTCGGACAGCCGCCCGCCGAGGCCGACATCCAGCGGCATTTCCGCGTCAGCCCGCCGTCAGTCCACCAGATGATCCTCACCCTCGAACGCAACGGGTTCATTCGTCGCCAGCCCGGCGTCGCTCGAAGCATCGAGATCCTCTTGCCACCCGAAAAGTTGCCTATCCTCGGATGGCTCGGTATCAAAACGTCAAAATCACTGTGATGAACCACTAGTTGCCATCTAACCAAGCAATGTCGCTTATTGGCCCTTCGCGACATATTGCGCTGCCCACGAACCTGGTCGCTATCGGGACAAAGCGGACGTACTCTTCATCGGATCACTCTGCCGATTTATGGGTACACAGCCTGGTGCAAGGCTCGATTGTGAGCCGATAGGCGATCAGCTTGCTACCGTCAAAAACTTCTAGCGAGGTATTGCAGGCGGGGCAGTGATACTCGCCTTTCTCCCCGGGCTGCGATGATAGTTCGAGCCGTCGAAACCCAGCGCCGCACTCAGAACAGGTTACATCGCTCTTCTTCATGCGGAACTCCACCAGACTTCTCGACTGTGACTCCCAACCGCGATTGCATGCTCTTCCGCGGCACGGCTCGCGGTATCCGATACTCACCTCTTTCCGTATTCCGTGAAAACGTAGTCGCGGTTTTGCACCACCGTGTGGCACGCGAACCCGCACTTCGCGTCGTTCTCCTGCGGCGGATTGTCTGCAGTGGTGAAGGGCCTAAACGTATCGGACGCCGCGTCGTATGCGAAGGCAGCCCATCCCCATCCGCCGCTGTCCGCGAACCTCTTGCTGTCCTTCACCATGAAATCAACGTCATGCTGGACGCCCGGCACGGTCGGCTGACCGGGGTACGTCTCTTGCTTTTTCGGGCTCCAATGAATCTTCGCCATCCTGGCACCGTCCGGGAAGGGCTTGCCATTTGCGGGCACGCCTTCCTTGTAGGCGTCGATCATTGCCGCATTCCCCACGATTACGGCGATCAGGCCTTCGTTCTCGCTGAGCGCGATCACCGGCCAGTCCTCGTATCCCCTGAACTCGGAGAACGCGAGCCCGTTCGGGACTTGCACAGTGTACTTGTCCTGCGCGGAAATCGCGACACCAGCCGCCAGGGCCGCGATCGACACCGAACCACTTAAACCGATCAGCGTGCTTCTTTTCATTGTCGCATCTCCCTCATCCGGTCTGGCGGCAAATGACGATCGATTAGCTCGACGCATTGCCTTCTCCGCAGGTTCAGGACCGCGCCGACTATTGCTCACGAAGAATATCATACAGCGTGGATTTCGCGTTGCGAAAATCGGGCCGATGCCACGTTAAGGTGGATCGCAGGATGGGTTGAGCTCTTCGCGACCCCCGCGTTGCTCCACCCAACCTACGAGCCGGTATCCGTCTGCCGGCAGCGGCATTGATCTGCTCCGAGGCACGGCCGCCAGTCGACGAGATGCGCGCAATCTTCATATGATTACGACGAACATGAGCGATACATTTCTTGCAGTCGCCTTCCGCGCAGGAAGATTGTGCGTGGTGTTAAGCCCCCACGGTGAGCGATCCACCGTCGGACGGGCGCCGGATACATTGAATAGACCATTCGGGTCGCTCCGAAATTCGTAACGGCCCTGCCGCGGCGTCCAAAATCCCATGCCGCGTGAAAGGCAAGCTCCGCGTTGGGAGTCACGCAAATCCTGCTCGACGGGATAGTCCCCAGAACAATCGTGCAAGCCGAGGCGCAGAAGCCGCCGATGATTACGCGCTGGCCTGAAGCACGCAGCTTCTCATATCTGTATATGTACTTCCCGATTTGTCCGCCGCGATCGTCCGTGATCCACACGGCGGCATTGCTCGCGCGCGTTCCGATGACCAGAAGAGCCGCGGCAGCGAGCGCCATCGAGCGCTTCATGTGTTCCCCCTAAGGATGGAACGGCCCCGGCCAGCCGCGCTCGATCCTTTGGATCGACGCGCACTCGACCTTGATCCAGATCAACGAAGATGCGGACTGCTCAAAACCTGGCTCGTCTGTCTCCGGAGAGGACATCGACAGCCCGTGGGGCATCTGCGCGGACGAGCAACGAGGGCGGCACAGTGGTATGGGAATGCCTGCAAGCACGCCCTGTCCAAGAGCGACGAGATCGCCGAGCGAGCGAAGGCAGATGCGGGCGTTGCCGGATGAAGCGCGAGCCGCGAAGACCGAAGCCGCCATATCCCGATTTAGAAAGCCTTAAGGTCTCTCGTTCATATCGCGGGTTCGATGGTGCCATCGGCGCGGCGGATGCCCGGTACCGTCTGGATGCCTATCTACGCTCTCGAATAGAGCCTTCTAGCAAAGCCAGCGCGACCAACTGAAGACCTTCGGGGGGCCTGCCTCATGGGGCGGAGACGCGCGTCGACTTATCAAACCCAACGCAAGCTGCTGATTATTCGCGAATGGCGGCGCTGGCTTCAGGCTCAGTCGATCGATCGTGGGGCAGCTACCGCCCGCGATACGTTGAGCTTCTTTTGCGAACTAGAGGACAAGCGCTCGCCGCTCCTGAAATTCCAAGCGAGGGGGCGAGACAAGTGGGAAATCATCAACGGCTGGTTGCTGGCTTGCGGCCAGCATGGGGACGGACAATGCCCGCAGTCTTAGACCCGGAGGAGATTGTGGTCTTGGCCAACCACGGAGCGATGAGACTGCGCTCTGCGGTCGCGAGAGCGATGGCCTTGCTGCCCCAAGATCGCGATGTGGCGATAATCGTCCGAAAGGGTCAACTGTCGCAGTCGATCCTCGATTTCGAGCAGATCAAGGAGCTTGCGGCGCGGTGGGAGCTGGCGGAACAGCCCGTACCTCCGGGGACTGCTTCTCCGGGTCCGTAGCCATCATGCGGCTCGCTGCCGAACAGGAAACTTCCGGGCCCCCTTGAGGCGACCGAAGCGGTTCGACAGAACGGAAAGGCCAGATTCATAGCTCGCCCCGCGCCGTGGCGAGGCAGCTCATGGGATGGGTTAAGCTCTTCGAGAAACCCATCATCATCGCGGACAAATTGATGAGTTTCGCTTCCGCCTTCGCCCGTTGGGCTTCGGCGGACAAGTTGCTCCACCCATCCTAAAAGCTGCTGCATAGAGCGACCTCACCTCAATCCGGCAGACCCGCATCGCGGAGCGCTTTCGCAAACATCGCGAAGTCCTCCGGCCGGCGAAACGGCGTCAAATCTCTCAAGCTGGAAGCACTCAAGTCGGGATTGTTTTCGAGCGCCTGTGAGATGGCTTTGCGTGCCGGCTCCATCCGCCCGGCGCGAACGTTGCTGGCGGCATGGATGCAGATTGACAGCAGGAAAGCCGGGTTGTCGCGCGTTGCCTTTTCGGCGCATGACAGCGCGGCATCGTAACGGCCCGCCAGGAAATGAGCATAGGCCATGGCGCCGCGCGTGGTGTAGTACATGGACGGGTCAAGCGGACTTAGCCGCATGGCATGCGCAGCGTGCTCGAGTGCGAGGTCCGGCTCGCCTCTCCAGATTCTCAACCAGGCGCTGAGCATCCAGGCTCGTGCCAGGTTCGGATTGACAGCCAGTGCCCGATCGACGAAATCCGCGGCATCGTCGAACTCGCGGGCTAAAAAGGCGAGCGCGTAAGCTCCCATCGACAGGGCAAATGGATCGTCCGCTCCCAGATCCACCGCCTTGCGAGCCAATCGTATGGCCTCTGCGCTTTGCTGGTCGTTCGTCTCACCGAGCGCCTTGCGTCGAACATGGCACCACGCGGCCATGCCATAGGCGCAGGCAAGACGAGGGTCGAGCTCGATCGCCTTGCAAAAGAGATGCAGCGCTTCGTTGTTCGCCTGCTTGGACCAGCGAGCTTTCGCCAGCCCGCGCAGGTAATAGTCGTATGCGTCCAGATTTTCGGTTGGCTTGCGCCTGGCCCGCTTGATCTCCTCATGCTGCAGCTTCGGAGCGATCGCACCCACCACGCATGACGTCAGATGATCCTGCAGATCGAACATATCCTCGATCGGACCCTCAAAATGGTCCGCCCAGAGATGTGCCCCCGTTTCGGCGTCGATCAGCTGAGCCGCAATGCGAACGCGATTTCCGGCTCTGCGCACGCTGCCTTCGAGCGCATACCGCACGCCGAGCTCGCGGCCGACCTGCTTCACGTCCACCGGCCGCCCCTTGTAGGCGAAGCTGGAATTGCGTGCGACCACAAACAGCCAGCGAAACAGCGACAGCGCCATCGTGATATCCTCGACGACGCCATCTGCGAAATAGTCCTGCTCGGGATCGGAGCTCAGATTGGCGAATGGGAGCACGGCAATCGAGGGCTTATCGGGCAGTGGGAGGGCGACTATCCTCGCGTCTTGCTGGCCATGGATGGCCTCCAAAGGATCCGGCTTCTGTGCTTCCCGAACTGCTCCGACGAAACGGAAGCCCTTGCGCGGGAGCGTCTTGATCAGGCGCTGCGCTTCACCGCGGTCGCCGATCGCGGTGCGGGCGGCATTGAGGCGGGTCGTGAGCGCCGCCTCAGAGACGATGCGCCCTTTCCAAATGGCGTTCATCAGGTCGTCTTTGGTGACGACGCGCTCCCTGTTGCGGATCAGGTAATCGAGAATGTCGAAAACCTGCGGCGCAACGGAAACGAGATCAGCTCCGCGATGCAGCTCGCGCCGATCCGTGTCGAACACGTACTCCTCGAAGAGATAGCGCAATTGCCAATCCCCGCAGGCGACCTCCCTCAAGCCTCGGAGCCAATACTCGCGTTCGGCCCCGGGGAAATATGCCGCAGTGTTGAACGCGGGATAAGCGCTCTTTCGTTGATGCAGGTCAAAGGTGTTGGCGCCCGCCGAAGCTCGCATGGTCGCGGTCTTCAACGATTGGTGCTGCTTTGCCGTTCACTTGGTACGTTACGTTCGAGGTGCGCAAACGAGGTCTCTTGCGGAAGAAGGAGCGCAGCCCGCGCTCAACCAGAGCATTTGAGACCGAGACTGAAGCCAAGGCATTCGCACGCGCGAGATTGGAGGAAGGGCTGGTCGTCTTTGCCGGCACCCTCAATCCGCACCTGCCAAGGAAGCTGATCCATTCCCAAGGCATCGCTGACTGGCTGGCCGATGCGCGAGACCAATGCGGGCGCGTACCCTGACGATAAATAGCCAAGCGGTAACATGGGAGGGCTGCGGCCGATTGTTCTGCCCTGTTGCCATTATGGCACGCGGTTTCAGCGCTGTTTGCCTAGTTTTCCCGCACAATCTGATTTGAACAAACGTAACTGATCGTATCGAAAGCGCAGCTTGGGGATCCATCAATGAAGAAGTTTCTGATTGCCGGTGCCATAGCGTTGAGCATGGCTACTCCCGCCTTGGCGGCCGACATGGCGGTGAAGGCTGCCCCTCCGCCGCTTCCGATTCCCGTCTACAACTGGACCGGCTTCTATATCGGAGCAAACGGCGGCTGGGGCGAGAGCCGCAATTGCTGGGATTTCGCACCTGCCGTCGGCGCAGTTATCCCTGACGGGTGCAGCACGCGCTCGGGAGGCGTGGTCGGCGGTCAGCTCGGCTATCGCTGGCAGATGAACCAGTTTGTGTTTGGTCTCGAGGGCCAAGGCGATTGGGCCGATCTGAAGAGCTCCCGCGTCAGCGTGATCCGTCCCGCGTTTTCGACCACGACGAAGACGGACGGCATCGGGCTGTTCACGGGCCAGCTCGGCTGGGCCTGGAACTCCGCGCTGTTCTACGTGAAGGGCGGCGCTGCGGTAACGAGCAATCGATTCGAGGTCTTCACGAACCCCGGCGGGGTATTCGTCGCCTCTGCAAGCGCGACCCGTTGGGGCGGCGCTGTCGGCGTTGGCTTCGAATACGGCTTCACGCCGAACTGGTCCGTCGGCATCGAATATGACCGGCTCTTCATGGGCAACGCGAACAACTCGTTCTCTGTCGCCAATCCGATCGTTGCAGGCGCAGCCAATCGGATCGGACAGGACGTGGATCTTCTCACCCTGCGGCTGAACTATCGCTTCGGCGGCCCGGTGGTCGCGAGATACTGATTCTCGTAGCTGCAGATGCAAAAGCCCCGGTGCGTGCACCGGGGCTTTTCTTGTTGCCGCGCCAAACCTGCGTTTCGTGCTGACAGCGCAACGCTACGCCGCTGGTTGACGTAAGTCCCTTACCGCCGCACTCAATCCGGAATAAGAGACCTGCCCCTCCCGCCGTTGGCACCCCTCCCCCAATCGTGTAACCCCACCCAAACCCTCGCCGGGGACGAAACGATCATGACTGCGGTTGCCACGGATGAAGCGGGAGATGGCACCCGCGCGCTGATTCTTGCGCTGCTTGCGCTCGCCTGCGGGCACATGCTCTCGACATTGCTGCGCACCATTCCGGCGGTCAGCCTCGACCTGATGGCGGCGGATTTCCGCATCGAGCCGCAGGCGCTGGCGAGCCTCACCTCGGTCTATCCGTTCGCCTTTGCCGCGGCGCAGATCCCGGTCGGCGCGGCGATGGATCGCTTTGGCGTGCGGCCGGTGTCGCTCAGCCTGCTCGTGGGAACCGTGGTCGGCGCCATCGTCTCCGGCTTCGCGACGGGGCCCGAGAGCTTTGCGGCCGGGCAAGTGCTGCTCGGCGTCGCCACCTCCGGCATGCTGATGTGCCCGATGACGCTCGCTGCCAAGCAATTGTCGGCGGCGCGGTTCGGCCTGTGGTCGGGCGCGATCCTCTCGATCGGCAATATCGGCATGCTGCTGTCGTCGAGCCCGCTCGCCTTCGTGGTCGACCATTACGGCTGGCGCGCCGGGTTCTGGATTTCGGCGGTCGCCGGCGTCGCGGTGGCGTTCGCGGTATTCGCGCTGGTGCCGAACCAGCCGGCCGAGCACAAGGACGATTCCTCGCCGCTGTCGCAGATGATCGAGGTGCTTCGGCTCGGCTTCTCGCGTCCGCTACGCGGATTGATCGCGCTGGCGCTGGTGTCGCTTGCGACCTCGCTGGTGCTGCGCGGCCTGTGGGGCGGGCCGTGGCTGATGCAGGTCAAGGGACTGACGCGGGTCGAGGCCGGCAACCAGCTCGGCGCGTTCACGATCGCGATGATCATCGGCCCGCTTCTCATCGGCATGATCGATCGCAAGGTCGGCCGCCGCCGCGAGCTCGTGGCCGGCGCGCATCTAACCGGGGCGCTGCTGCTGGCGCTGATGGCGCTCGGCGCGCCGAACTACGCGGTCTCGTTGCTACTGGGGGTGCCCGTGATGCCGCCGCAATACGACCTGGTGCTGTTCGTGCTGATTGGCCTTGCGACTTCCGCCCAGCCGCTGCTGTTCGGCATGTCGCGGCAACTGGTCGACGCGCAGGTCGCCGGCAAGGCGCTCGCCGCGATCAACCTGG
This sequence comes from Bradyrhizobium neotropicale, assembly GCF_001641695.1. GTDB lineage: Bacteria > Pseudomonadota > Alphaproteobacteria > Rhizobiales > Xanthobacteraceae > Bradyrhizobium > Bradyrhizobium neotropicale. The sequence goes on along the minus strand of NZ_LSEF01000059.1, from coordinate 127,893 downwards.
CCTTCTTCCTCGGTGTCGCCCTGATGCAGTCGACCACCGGCGCAGTGGCGGCGCTCGCGGGGCTGCCGGCGGTGCTGCTGTTCATGGCCGCGGCGCTGCTGTTGGGCTCGCTGATCTTCCTGGCCTATACGCGGTCGGTCTGAGGCGTCTTGCGAAATCAGGCGCCGCGGGAGATGCTGACGCGTACCAAGCATTCAAGGAAATAAATCATGCCTGTCGACACGCAAGCTGCCACCGACCGCCTCATGCGCTTCCTGTCTGTGGAGGGCGTGACTGGACAGGAAGCCGCGATCGGGCGCGAGCTTACCGCGGCGCTGAGAAAGGCCGGCGTGCCGGCGGGTGCAATCCGCTTCGACGACGCCAATACGCGCATTCCGCTGCCGACCGAGACCGGCAACCTCATCGTCGATCTGCCCGGCCGCGGCGCGCTGCACAACCAGCCGCGCATCATGTTCATGACCCACATGGACACCGTGCCGCTGTGCGCCGGCGCCAAGCCGAAGGTTTCGGGGCGCAAGATCGTCAACACGGTCAAGACCGCGCTCGGCGGCGACAACCGCTGCGGCTGCGGCGTGCTGGTGACGCTCGCCGCCGAGCTTGAAAAGCAGAAGCTCGATCATCCACCGATCACGCTGCTGTTCTGCGTGCGCGAGGAGAGCGGGCTGCATGGCGCGCGCCACGTCAAGCTGGAAGAGCTCGGCTCGCCGGTGATGGCCTTCAACTATGACGGCGGCTCGGCCTCCAACGTCACCATCGGCGCGGTCGGCGCGGATCGCTGGCATGTCGAGATCTTCGGGCGCGCCTCGCATGCCGGCGTCGCGCCTGAGCGCGGCATCTCTTCGACCATGATCCTTGCGCTGGCGCTCGCCGACCTCAAGGCCGGCGGCTGGTTCGGCAAGGTGGTGAAGGGCAAGCGCCAGGGCACCAGCAATGTCGGCCCCGTCACCGGCGGCGAGGGCCGCCCCGCGGGCGATGCCACCAACGTCGTCACGGACTATGTGCATGTGCGCGGCGAAAGCCGCAGCCACGATGCAAAGTTCTTCAAGGAGATCACCAAGGCCTACAAGGCGGCGTTCGAGAAGGCGGCAAAGCGCGTCAAGAACAGCGAAGGAAAGTCCGGCCGCGTCAAGTTCAAGGCCGAGACCGAATATCATCCGTTCCGGATGAAGGAGAGCCTTCCCGTGGTCAAACGCGCGGTCGCGGCCGTCTCCGCCGTCGGCGGAGCGCCGAACATCCGCGCCGCCAATGGCGGCCTGGATGCGAACTGGATGGTCCGCCACGGCGTTCCGACCGTGACCTTCGGCGCCGGGCAGAACGAGGCGCACACCATCGACGAATGGATCAACCTTGGCGAATACGACCGCGCCTGCGCGCTGGCACTGCAGCTTGCGACGATGCGGTGAGCTGCCTTGCGCTGCTCGCAGTTGCCGGTCAGCGCACACCGGCCTAGCCTGCCAAGAAAAGCTTGGGAGGACGCATTATGCGCATGGCAACGATCGAGACCGGACTCTACCGGATCCCCCTCCCCGTCACCCTCTCCGACAGCACGCATGGCAGAATCGCGGCGTTCGAGCTGATCACCTGCCGCATCCGCGATGCCGATGGCGCCGAAGGCGTCGGCTACACCTACACCGTTGGCCGGAACGGCGGGGCCGTCGCCGACATCCTCAGCCGCGAGATCTCCGAACTGGTCGAGGGCCGCGAGGCCGACGACACCGAGGCGCTCTGGCATGACGTCTGGTGGGGCCTGCATTATGGCGGGCGCGGCGGGCCGACCGTGCTGGCGCTGTCGGCATTCGATATCGCGCTGTGGGACCTGAAGGCGCGGCGCGCGGAGCTGCCGCTGTTCCGGCTGCTCGGCGGCTTCGATGACCACGTGCCTTGTTACGCCGGCGGCATCGACCTCGATCTTTCCGTCGATGATCTGCTCAAGCAGACCGACGGCAATCTCGCCAAGGGTTTTCGCGCCATCAAGATGAAGGTCGGCCGGCCCGATCTCAAATCCGACGTCGCGCGGGTCTCTGCGATGCGCGAGCATCTCGGCGACGGCTTTCCGCTGATGGCGGACGCCAACATGAAGTGGACGGTCGAGGAAGCCATCCGCGCCGCCCGCGCGCTTCAACCCTTCGACCTCACCTGGCTCGAGGAGCCGATCACACCCGACGATATCGCCGGCCATGTCCGCATCATGCAGGCCGGGGGCGTGCCGATCGCGGCCGGCGAGAATTTGCGCTCGCTCTGGGAGTTCAAGAACTACATCGCGGCCGGCGCGGTGTCCTATCCCGAGCCCGATGTGACCAATTGCGGCGGCGTCTCCGCCTTCATGAAGATCGCGCGGCTCGCGGAGGCCTTCAATCTTCCCGTCACCAGCCACGGCGCACACGACATCACCGTGCACCTGCTCGCGGCCTGCCCGAACCGCTCGTATCTGGAGGCGCACGGCTTCGGGCTCGACAAATATATCGAGCATCCGCTGGTGCTCGAGGACGGCAAGGCGGTGGCACCCAGGCGGGCGGGCCACGGCATCAACTTCGACTGGAAGGGGCTGGCGAAGCTTTCGGCGTAGGCAACGCTTTCTGCTGCAAGCGAGGCATACGCCGGCGCAGGATGCAGCGGCCGGATAATCCGCTATGGTGTCGAACGCCGACACCATCCGAAAGACCAAAAACCTTGACACCCGAGCTTCACCAGAAACTGACCGCGTGGCGCCAGCACCTGCATGCCAACCCGGAGCTGTCCCTGCAGGAGAAGGCGACTGCAGCTTTCGTGCAGGAGAAACTCACCGAGCTCGGCATTCCCTTCGAGGCCGGCATTGGCGGCCTCGGCATCGTTGCGACGCTGACGCGCGGGTCGGCTGACGGCCGCGTCGGTCTGCGCGCCGATATGGACGCGCTGCCGATCACCGAGGATACCGGGCTGGCTTACGCCTCGCGCAATCGCGGCGTGATGCATGCCTGCGGCCATGACGGGCACACGGCCTCTCTGCTCGGCGCGGCGGCGCTGCTGGCGGCGGACACCGACTGGAGCGGCACCGTCGATTTCATCTTCCAGCCGGCCGAGGAAGGCTATGGCGGCGCGCGCGCGATGGTCGGGGCCGGCCTGTTCGACCGTTTCCCGATGACGCAGGTGTTCGGCTTTCACAACTGGCCGGGCCTCGAAGCGGGCACGATCGCAGTCCATGACGGCGTCGTCATGGCCTCCGGCGGACGCGTCAGCATCACGATCGAAGGCCATGCGGGACACGCCGGCATGCCGCATCTGACACGCGATCCGGTGATGGCCGCGGGCCACCTGATCGTGGCGATGCAGTCGATCGTTTCGCGCAGCGTCGATCCGCTCGACACCGCCGTGCTCTCGCTGTGCACGCTCGAAGGCGGCACGGCGCGCAACCAGATCGCCGGGCGCGTCGTGATCGGCGGCACACTGCGGTTTCATCGCGAGGCGGTGAAAAACACCATCGTCGCGCGGATCGACGAGATCTGCGCCGGTATCGCGACGAGCTTTGGCGTCAAGGTCACGCCCGAGATCGTCATGGGCGTCGGCACCGTGATCAACACACCGGCGGAAGCGGGCCTTGCGTGCATCGCCGCGGACAAGGTGCAGGCGCAGCTCAGGACCGGCCTTCCGCCCAGCATGGCCGGCGAGGACTTTGCCTTCTACCTCCAGCACCGGCCCGGCGCCTTCGTCTGGATCGGCAACGGGCCTTTACGCGACGGCGCGGAGCTGCACGGCCCGCGCTACGACTTCAACGACGCGATTTTGCCGGTCGCATCCGGCTGGATGGCCGAGGTCGCCAAGACCGCGCTGTCGACGAATTAGAGCATGTCCGGAAAAGTGTGCAGCGGTTTTCGTTGCGACAAACTCGGAACCCGTTTGCGCGGAGATCGGTTCCGAGCCGCCGTTCCGGATAATGTCTGCGCTGCCGCGCGACGCGCAGCAGACAAATCAGCCAAAACGACCGAAAAGCCTGCAACCCGTTGAACCTGCTGCGGCAATGATCGCGCGACGGGGGCGCGCCTTGCCGCCGCCTCGGCGCGTGCGCTTGACGCAGGGCGCCCATAGGCGTCTAATGTCATTTGACAACAATTGTTCGCATTCCGATCAAACATAATCGAGCGACAACCGGGCAAAGCGGGCCTCACAACACCGCGTCCGCGTCACCAGAGGAAACACCGCCGATGCAAGCCATCCTCAATGGAGAGAGCACGCTCATCGTCACGATGATCGTGGCCTACATCGCCTTCACGTCCTGGCTCACGCTCAAGCTGCGCAGCACGACCAGCGACCAGTTCATGACCGGCGCGCGCGCCATGCCGGCGATCGTCGTCGGCGTGCTGATGATGTCCGAATTCGTCGGCGCCAAGTCGACCGTCGGCACGGCGCAGGAGGCGTTCCAGTCCGGCATGGCTGCGGGGTGGGCCGTGCTCGGCGCCTCGATCGGCTTTCTGCTGTTCGGCCTCCTGATGGTGAAGAAGCTCTACAATTCCGGCGAATACACCATCTCGGCCGCGATCGCGCAGAAATACGGCAAGTCGACCATGCTCACGGTGTCGGTGATCATGATCTACGCGCTCTTGCTCGTGAATGTCGGCAATTATGTCAGCGGAGCGGCTGCGATCGCCACCGCGCTGCATGTCAGCCTGCCGGTCGCGATGTGCATCATCGCCGTGGTCAGCACCTTCTATTACGTATTGGGCGGGCTGAAGGGCGTCGCCTGGGTGACGATCCTGCACAGCGCCTTCAAGGTCGTCGGCATTCTCATCATCTTCGCGGTTGCGATGTCGCTGACCGGCGGCGTTGCACCGATGCAGGCCAAGCTGCCCGCCTACTACTTCAGCTGGGACGGCAAGATCGGCTTTGCCACCATCTTCGCCTGGACCTTCGGCACGGTCGGCGCGATCTTCTCGACGCAGTTCATTGTCCAGGCGATCTCCTCGACGCCGAGCGCGGATGATGCCCGCAAGGCGACCCTCTATGCCGCGGCGTTCTGCCTTCCGCTCGGTTTCCTGCTCGCCCTGATCGGCGTCGCGGCGAAGTTCCTCTATCCCGACATGAACAGCCTCTATGCGCTGCCGGTGTTCCTGGAGAAGATGCCGCCGCTGGCCTCCGCCTTCGTCACGACCTCGCTGGTCGCCTCGATCTTCGTCAGCGTCTGCACGGTTGCGCTGGCGATTGCCTCGCTGGTGGTGCGCGATTTCTACGTCCCCCATTGGAAGCCGACCCCGGAGCGCGAATTGAAGATGACCCGCGTGTTCTCGGTCGCGATCGGCATCGTGCCACTGGTCTTCGTCTTCTTCATTCCCGAGATCCTCAAGCTGTCGTTCTTCACGCGCGCGCTGCGCCTGTCGATCACGATCGTCGCGATGATGGGCTTCTACCTGCCGCTGTTCGCGAGCAATCGCGGCGCCACGGCCGGCCTGATCGGCGCCGCGATCTCGACGACGGTCTGGTACGTGCTCGGCAATCCCTTCGGCATCGACAACATGTATGTCGCCGCCGTGACGCCGCTGGTCGTGATGGCGGTCGAGCGCCTCGTGCTGGGCCGCCCACCCGCCAGCCTCGCCTCGGCCCAGACGGCGCAACACGATGCATTGATGGAAAGGACCTCAACATGATCATGGAACGCGAGACTGCGGCCGACGGCGTCGTTCGCCAGACCGCCGGCGATCCCGACCGGTTCGACGCCTTCATTCCCTCGCCCTGCGTGCAGAATCACGCGGCCAATTTGATGCCGCTCGCCAACGGCGATCTCGCCTGCGTCTGGTTCGGCGGCACGCAGGAGGGCATGTCGGACATCTCGGTCTATTTCTCGCGCCTTGCCCGCGGCGCGACGCAATGGTCGCCGGCCGAAAAGCTGTCCGACGATTCCGCCCGATCCGAGCAGAACCCGGTGCTGTTCCCTGCCCCGGACGGCACGCTCTGGCTGATATGGACGGCGCAGCTTGCGGGCAACCAGGACACCGCCCTGATCCGCCGCCGCATCTCCCGCGACCACGGCCGTAGCTGGGGCCCGATCGAGACGCTGTTTCCCGAGCAGCGCGGCCGCGGCACCTTCATCCGGCAGCCGATTGTCGTGCTCGACAATGGCGACTGGCTGCTGCCGGTCTTCTACTGCCACAGCACGCCGGGACGGAAATGGAACGGCGACGAGGACACCAGCGCGGTGAAGATTTCCTCCGATGCCGGCGCGACCTGGCGCGATGTGGACGTCCCGGGAAGCCGCGGCTGCGTCCATATGTGCATTGCGCGCCTCGACGACGGCTCGCTGCTCGCGCTGTTTCGCAGCCGCTGGGCTGACAACATCTACGAGAGCCGCTCCACCGATCACGGCCGCACCTGGTCGGCGCCGGTTGCGACGGCGCTTCCGAACAACAATTCCTCAATTCAGTTCACGCGCCTTGCCAACGGTCATCTCGCGCTGGTCTTCAACGACAGCAGCGCGGCTGCTGCGACCGAGCGCCGCCTGTCGCTCTATGACGAGATCGAGGACGACCTTCCGCCGGTGATCGCCGGCGACGGCAACGCGGCGGACGGTCGCACCGCGTTCTGGGGCGCGCCACGGGCGCCGATGACACTCGCCGTCTCCACCGACAGCGGACGAAGCTGGACGAAGCGCGATGTCGAGACCGGCGACGGCTATTGCATGACCAACAATTCCCGCGACCAGACCAACCGCGAATTGTCCTACCCCTCCGTCAAGCAGAGCGCGGATGGCGCGCTTCACCTCGCCTTTACCTTCCATCGCCGCGCGATCAAGTATGTGCGCGTCACCGAGACATGGGTGACGCTCGCCCGCTGCAGCTAGAAACCATGGAGAAGAGGCCCCACGCGCTCGTCACGGGCGCCAGTTCTGGGATCGGCGCGGCGGTCGCCACGCGCCTCCTGCGCGACGGCTGGCGCGTGACCGGCGTCAGCCGCCGTCCTGCGCCGTTCGACCATCCCGCCTTTGATCACCTGTCGCTCGACTTGAGCGACGTCGACACCATTGCGGGCGCCGTAGCGGCCCTGGAGCCGACCGCGCTTGTTCATGCAGCCGGCATGCTCAAGGTCGGTCCGCTCGGAGCGCTCAACCACGACGACGGCGCCGCGATGTGGCGGCTGCATGTCGATGTCGCCGAGCGCCTCGCCAACGCGCTCGCGCCTCGCCTGCCCGAAGGCGGGCGCATCGTGCTGATCGGCAGCCGCACCGCATCGGGCGCGGCCGGCCGCGGGCAATATGCCGCGACGAAAGCGGCGCTGGTCGCCCTCGCCCGATCCTGGGCAATGGAGCTCGCGCCGAAAGGCATCACCGTCAATGTCGTCGCGCCGGCCGCCACCGAGACGCCGATGCTGAAGGACCCGACGCGCGCCGATGTCGCGCCAAAACTGCCGCCGATCGGCCGCTTCATTCGTCCGGAGGAAGTCGCGGGCGCAGTCGCATTCCTGCTCTCGGCGGAAGCCGCCGCCATCACCGGCCAGCAGATCGTGATCTGCGGCGGCAGCTCGCTCTGATCTTCACGAGGAATCGACCCGTGGCTGCTCCGGATCGGTTGCTGTACGATGCATCTCGTTCAAGCAAGCGAGATCCAGATGAACCGGCGCGAGTTTGTTTCGGGATTGACCCTTGCAACCGCGTTTGCAGGTCTGCTGCCGACCGGCGCCGCGGCGGAGGGCAAGCGGGTCGCGCTGGTGATAGGCAACGGTGCCTACAGGAACGTGCCCACGCTGCTCAATCCGCCGAACGACGCCGGCGACATCGCCGCGGCGCTGAAGCGGCTCGGCTTCTCGGTCTCCCTGATCACCAACGCCAGCTTCGATGAGATGCGTCGCGGCCTGATCGCATTCGGTCGCGAGGCCGCTGGTGCCGACATGGCGACTGTGTACTTCGCAGGCCATGGCATGGAGATCAATGGCGAAAACTGGTTGATCCCGATCGACGCTGAACTGAAGCGGGACACGGATGCGGCAAACGAAGCCATCAGCCTGCAGGGCGTGATGTTGCAGGTTTCCAACACCACGAGCCTTGGCCTCGTCATCCTCGACGCCTGTCGCAACAATCCATTTGCCGTCAAGATGAACCGCTCGCTCGCCACGCGGGCGGCCCCGAGCGGCGGGCTCGGCCGCATCGAGCCCGTCGGTAACGTCCTCGTCGCTTATGCTGCACGGGACGGCACCACGGCGCTTGACGGTGACGCGCGCAACAGCCCGTTTGCGGCTGCGCTCCTGCGCAACATCGAGGCGCCTGGCGTCGAGGTTACATTCATGTTCCGTAACGTGCGCGACGACGTGATGGAAGCGACCCGCAACGAGCAGCAGCCCTTCGTCTACGGCTCGCTGTCGCGCAAGGCGATTTATCTCGCCGGCCGGCCATCGGGCGGCGCCGAGGGAGCCGAGCCTGTCACCGCGCGTCCGGCCGTGGTCTCCCCTGCACCCGCGCCGACATCATCGACGATCGATCCTGCGCTGGTCGGCACCTGGGAGATCATGGTGCCGAGCGGCCGAGGACAGTCGCGATGGATCTGGCAGATCATGGGTGACGGCACCTACAAATTCCACGCCGAGCCACAGCGCTCGGCTCGTCCGCACGAAGGCATGATGACGGCCGCGAATGGCCGCTGGACCCTGCATGCCCTCAGAGGCCTCTCGGGCTATAGCGATGCTGGCGCATACGAGATCCGCGACACGCTGGCGGTGATCACGGGCAAGCTGGGCACCGGCGCCTGGAAGCGCAGCGCGGAGTGACGGCGTGGCCCGATACATATCCGCTAGATGATGCCGTCTTGCCGAAGCACTGCAATCGCTGCCGCGTCGTAGCCGAGTTCGGCCAGGACAAGGTCGGTATGCTCGCCGAGCGTCGGCGCACGCGTCGCGATCTCACCCGGCGTTTCCGACAGCCGGACGGCGGCGCGTGCGACCGGCGCGCGTTTCGGCAAGCCCGGATAATCGACGTCCTGCATGAAGCCGGCGGCGCGAATGTGCGGATGATCCAGCGCCTGTTGCGGGCTCAGGACGGGCCCGGCGGGAATCATCGCACGTCCCAGCGTATCGACAGCCTCCTGCGTGGTGCGCTCGGCGCACCAGCGCGCCATCCGCGCGCTGATGATGGGACCGTTGTCGCCGCGCTTGATGTCGTCGGCAAAACGCGGATCGCCGAGCCATTGCTCCTCCTCACCCATCAGCTTCGCCCAGCGCTTGAATAGCGGATGACCCGTGACCTGGCACAGCACCCAGCCGTCCCTGGTGCGGTAGATGTCGGCCGGCGCGGCGGTCTGGCCGAGATTTCCGGTCGGAACGCGATTGACGTTGATTACCGCCTGCTCGATCAGCGTGGCATTGGTGAAGGACAGCGCGGTGGCAAGCAGCGCGCCCTCGACGATCTGCCCGCGCCCGGATTTTCCGCGCTCGATCAGCGCGGCAAGTGTCCCGAACGCGCAATGCAGCGCAGTTCCGAAATCGACCCAGTTCACCGCGGCCCGGTAAGGCGGATCGCCTTCGCCCGTCATGTACACCGAACCCGACATGACCTGCCCGACACCGTCGAAGCCGACGCGGTCGGACCAGGGCCCCGGCCCGCCGAACGCCGTTGCCGTCGTCAGGATGATGTCGGGCTTGATCGCCTTCAATGAGCAGTAATCGAGCTTCATTGCGCGCAGGGTCTGCGGCGGCAGGTTGGCGACGACGACGTCCGCGGTCGCGACCAGGCGGCGCATCACCTCCTGTCCCGCCGGCTTCATCGGATCGAGCGTGACGCACTTCTTGTTGCGGTTGACCTGCAGAAACAGCGCGCCTTCGCCGCTCTCGCCGACCGGCGCTACGAAGCGATCCTCGCTGCCGTCGCGCTTTTCCACGCGAATGACCTCGGCGCCGAATTCGGCCAGCAATGTCGCGCAATACGGCCCCGCGATATAGCGCCCGAAATCGAGGACGCGCACGCCCTCCAGAACTCCCCCCATCGATCTCTTCCCTTATGTTTCGGCCAGATTACAGGGAACAGCTTCCACGGCAAGTTGGCAACCGCTAGTCTATGCCAGCAGAAGTGATCACCCTGTGGTTCGACTGGTCGCTGTTCTGCTCTAGTATGCCTCGTCCGTCATCCGTACCCAGGGCCGCCCTATGCCGCAGCAATTCGACCGATCCACCGAGGATCTCGGCAACGCGATCCATCTCGAGCACGTCAACATCCAGGTCCCGGATCAGCGCCTCGCCAGCTTGTTTTACGTCGCGGGGCTCGGGCTCACCCGCGACCCCTACCTGATGGTGTCCGACACCAACATGTGGATCAATGCCGGCCAGAGCCAGTTTCACTTGCCGAGCGGCAAACCCCAGGTGCTGCGCGGTCACGTCGGACTGGTCGCGGCCAGCATCTGTTGTTCCGCGAGACCGACCGGCCCCAGCCGGACTATGACGGCCATCATGTGCAGATGTACATCACCGATTTCTCCGGTCCCTACCGAAGGTTATCGGCGCGCAAGCTGATCTCCCGCGAGGACAATCAATACCAGTACCGGTTTTGCGACATCGTCGATCCCAGCAGCGGCAAGCATCTCTTCATGGTCGAGCACGAGGTGCGCAGCGCAACCCACCCGATGTTCATGCGGCCGATGGTCAATCGCAATCCGGCGCTGACCAACCGCAACTACGCTTTCGGCCACGATCAATCGCTCTGGGCGATAGGGCTGGATCAGTACGAGGGATAGGGAGCGGCACGGAGAGCCTACGCCGCTCCCGGGACCCTCAGGTTCATATGCCGGTTGACGTCCTTGTAAAGAAGATAGCGAAACCTACCGGGGCCACCTGCGTAGCACGCCTGCGGGCAGAACGCGCGTAGCCACATATAGTCTCCGGCCTCGACCTCCACCCAATCCTGATTGAGACGGTAAACGGCTTTGCCCTCCAGGACATAAAGGCCATGTTCCATGACGTGCGTCTCTGCGAAGGGGATCGACGCGCCCGGCTCGAACGTGACGATATTGAGGTGCATGTCATATCGCATATCGGCCGGATCGATGAAGCGTGTGGTCGCCCACCGTCCGTCCGTGTCGGGCATGGGTGTCGGCGCAACCGAGTCTTCATTCATCACGATGAGATCGGGCGCAGCGAGCCCGGCCACCCGCTGGTATAGTTTGCGGATCCAATGAAACTGCGCCGGGCTCGAGCTGCGGTTGCGAATGCGCCAGGCGCAGCCGGGCGGGATATAGGCAAAGCTACCCGGCAGCAGCTCCCGTTCTCCATCTGCGAGCGCGAGACTCAACTTGCCGCCGACGACAAAGAGCGCAGCTTCGGCCTCCTTATCCGGTTCCGGCATTTCACTTCCTCCAGCCGGCGCCACGTCCATCAGATAATGGGCAAACGTCTCGGCGAAACCGGAGAGCGGTCGCGCCAGCACCCAGAGGCGCGTGTTGCCCCAGTGCGGCAGATGACTGACGACGATATCGCGCTGCACTCCGTTGGGTATGACGGCATATGCGTTCGTAAACACTGCGCGGCCGCTCAAGAGATCCGTCTGGCGCGGATGGCCACCCTGCGGCACGTGATAGGTTCGCGATGACATTCTCAAGCCTCGTGAAAGTTACCGGTGCAACGTGTCAACGTGCAGCTGCCCTGCCCGCGGACCAAATTACGAAAGGGGGATCCGGTTAAGATCGAGCTGCATCGTCTCGTCCAACCAATGCTCTTCGAGATTCCCGTCATCGGCCTTTCGGTCGACAACAAGGAACGGGCTTGCGTCCTTGAGAGCAAGGAGCGGATGGTGCCAGCAATTCCGGGCATAGTTCACACCCTGGTGCCCCGTTGCCGCGAACGCCCGATAGCTGGAGGGTGCGAGGGGATCCGTGCAGACCACGACCAGCCAGTCCGCTCCGTTCAAGGGCATGAACATTTGGCTCCCAAGCGGGTGGCGCTCCATCAGGCGAATCGCGATCGGCGCAGGCCGCACCGAGGCAACGAACCAGCTGATGTTGATCTGTCCCCCCTCCGCAGCAACATCGATCCTGGCGAGGTCGTTGAAGCGCCGCGCATAGCCCTGGTTGATCGACAGCGGCGTCAACCCGTCGGTTTCGACCACTTCACCGAACGGCGCGAACGCCTGCTTCGTCAAGCGCTCAATCGAAAGCGTCAGCATCGCCGGACCTTATCCGCATTCTCGTTTTCAAGACGTCTGCAGACCTGCGACCGGAGCATCTGGGTCGAGTGTATCGACACCTGGAGTCTCACTTGCGGGATCTACCTCGCCGTTCAGGATGCGATGCGTCTTCGCCCGATCGAGATCGCCTTCCCATGAGGCGACGACGACGGTCGCAACGCAATTTCCAACATAGTTGCCGAGCGCGCGGGCGATGCCGATGAACCAGTCCACGGACAGAATGAGGACCAGTCCGATCGCCGGAATCGCCGGAATTGCCGCCAGAGTCGCCGCGAGAACGACGATGGCCGATCCCGGAACACCGTGAGCACCCTTGGAGGTCAGTAGCGCAATGCCAAGGATCGCCATCAGATCACCCGTAGCAAGCGGCGTATTGGTCGCCTGCGCGATGAACACCGCTGCCAGGGTCAGGTAGATCGAGAACGCGTCCAGATTGAACGAGTACCCGGTCGGGATCACCAGGCCGACCGTTGAACGCTTGATACCCAACAGCTCGAGCTTTCGCATGGTCTGCGGAAGCACGCTGTCGCCCGCAGCGGTGCCGAGAACAATCATCAGCTCCTCGCGCAGGTAGGCGAGTAGCTTGAACAGGCTGAAGCCCGACAGCCGCATGATCGCTCCGAGCACGACAACCACGAAGAGGATCACCGACAAGTAGAACAGTGCAACCAGTCCCCCGAGTTGCTTGAGCGAACCAATTCCGTACTTGCCGACGGTGAAGGCGATCGCGCCGAAGACACCGATCGGGGCAAGCCGGACGACGAAATTCATCATCTTGAAGATGATCTCGTTCGCGCGCTCGATGAACTCGACGACCGGCTTGGCGCGTTCGCCGCACAGTGACGCGGCGCAACCAAACATGATCGAGACGATCAGCACTTGCAGGACATCGCCTGAACTGAAAGCACCCACCATCGTCGAGGGGATGAGCTTCATCAGGAATTCGGAGACGCCGCCGCCTGCGACCTGAGCCGCGGTCTGACTGAACCCGCTGAGTGCCTTGGCGTCCAGCGTTCTCGGGTCGATGTTCATGCCGGCGCCGGGCTGGAAGTAATAGGCCAGCGCGATGCCGAACACCAAAGCGATGGTGGTCACGATCTCGAAATAGAGAAGCGAACGGATGCCGACCCTTCCGACTTTCGAGAGATCGCCGGCCGCTGAAATTCCCTGCACCACGACGCAGAACACGATGACGGGCACCAGCATCTTTATGAGCTTGATGAAGCCGTCGCCGAGAGGCTTCATCTGCAACGCAATGTCCGGATAGGCAACGCCGAGCGCGATACCGGCTGCGAGTGCAACGACCACCTGGAAGAAGAGTGACTTGAAGATCTTGGGCACGGCTTTCCTCGCTCGCTGGGCTTCCATCGGTCTGGCTTGGTCGGCCTGAGCCTCTGCCACTCTTGTCTTTGGCGACGACGGGGTCGCTGCGTACCGAGCCGTCCGTCGACGGACTAGCTCTCGATGCGGAACGTGCGACGCGACATCGAGACGGCTCTATCGGTCATTCGTTGACGATGCTCGATGGCAAGTCCAATATATAGAACGACACGATCAATAGGTTTTTGCTATGGATCTCCGCCAGCTCCGATACTTCGTTGCAGTTGCCGAAGAGCGCAGTTTCACCCTCGCCGCTCGACGGTTGAACCTCTCGCAGCCGCCGCTGAGCCAACACATTCAGACGCTCGAGGCCGAGCTCGGGACTCAACTCCTCTACAGGACCAGCCGCAGGGTCGAGTTGACGCAGGCCGGCGAAGCCATGCTGGTGCGGGGGCGCGCGATCCTGCAACAGGTCAAAGCCACGGAAACCGAAGTTCGGTCGATCGGCGCGGGCCTGGTCGGCACGCTGGATGTCGGAGCAACCGGCTCCATCCTGCGCGGTCGTCTTGCCGAGATGCTCGCGGCCTACCGCAAGGTCGCTCCATCGGTGAAGATGACAGTGCATGAGCAGGCACCGGCGCTGCAGATCGCGGCACTCCTCAACCGCACGACGAACATCTGTCTCATTCGCGGCATTCCCGCCGAACGCGGTCTGACCAGCGAGCTCGCATGGCGGGAGCAGGTTGTTCTCGCAGTGCCCCGCACCCATCGACTGGCGCAACGCAAGCGCATCGCCCTCGGCGAACTGGCGTCGGAGGATCACGTCATCCTGGATCCGGATAGCTCCGATTATGCGCGCTATGTCCAGAAATGCTGTGTCGATGCGGGCTTCCTGCCGCGGGTGTCCCAACAGGTCGTCGACGCCCAGTCGATGCCCAGTTTGATTGCCGCGGGTTTCGGCGTGGCACTCGTGCCCGCGTCGATTGCGCGCTTCACGACGGCCGACATCGTATTCCTTCCGATCAGGCCCTCACCGCCCGCGGCCGACGTTTTTCTGGTGTCCAGAGAAGACGAGACGTCGATGGTGGTGCACAACTTCATCAGGCTGGCCCTCCGACACCTGAGCCACCGCAAGAGCCTGAGCTAGTTCCCCCGCCGCTTCGAGCCGATGCGGTTGCGGATCAGACCCCTTCGGGCGAAGTGCCGTTGCGCTGCCGCCAGAATGGCGCGTCGGGAAAGCGATGTTCGGATGCGTAGATTGCGCTCTGCGTGGCGAGATAGGACGCGATCCCTTCCAGGAACTGTCGTTCATATTGCCGGAGAGCAGTGTCATTCCGAGCCAAGAGGCCCATTGCACTCTCGGCAGCCTGGATGCCGCTCCAGAGCGCGGTGGCAAGACCGTTCGCGCCCAACGGATCGAGGGCACTCGCGGCATCACCAGCCCGGACGATGCGATGGTCGATCAACTTTGACGTTGTTACGGTGCTCGCCGGCGCGAATTGCAGTTGTGCGCACGTCGCCACGTCGATGCCCAGGCTCGCCAGGCGCGCCGAGACCGCGCTGGTCTGCGAAGCCATGTGTGCCCACAGATGCATGTCTTTGCGCAGTCCCGCTGGCAGCAAATCCGAATCCGTAAAGAAGCCGAGCAGGATCCGGTCGCGGGGCATCACCGACATGTACCACCACCCCGTCGCCACGGCCTCGACAAGAGTAGCCGGCACGGCTTCAGCACCATCCTCGAGGTCGAAGATGCCGTAACAGGCCACCAATTTGTCGAGGCGGCGAAGCGGCGCTTCGGATCCGGCCGTCACGGCAGAGCGGCCCGTGCAATCGACGACGAACTCCGCTTCGATCGAGGAGCCGTTGGCAAGATCGACAACGACGCGTGTCGGCGATCTCGATAGCTGCCGAGCCTCGGTGGAGAGCCGCTCGACGCCGTCGGCGTCAAGCGAGTCCGCCATGCGCTGTTCGAGCCGTTGCCGATCGATATGCCAGCCCGATTCCTGGTGTAACGTGTCGCGCCGGAGCGCGGCGCGACCCCACACGGAATAGCGTCCCTGACACGCGATCGCGGTCTCCGCGTCGAGCAAGCCTGTCCAGTCGAGGCTTTCCAGATAGGGAGACGCCCGAAACGAGAGCGTTTCGCCGCGATTGGCGACGTCGTGTCCGGGCGCAATGAGAAGGGGACGGCATCCGCGCCGCAACAGGGTGCGGGCGCAGGCCATCCCTGCCATTCCCGCGCCCAGAATTACGACCTCGTGCATTCCCGTCTAGGTGGGGTCTTTGATCGCCGAGAGATCGAGCGTACCGCGCTGCACTTCGACAAAGACATCCTGGGGAATGCCGGGGAGATCCTTCGGTCCGGTGCGGCGCACGACGACGCCCATTTGCGTCCACAGCGCGATCATTCGCCGTAGTCCGTCGGTGTAGCTGGCCTCGACATGTAGACCGATTCCAGCCGCCCCCCGCGACCATGCAACTCGCGAGTGATAGAAGCGAAGTCGCTCTTCGGCCGAAAGATCCGCCCGCATCATCTGCTTGTAGAAGCCTTCCGGCAGCACATCGACGGGGAGGAGTGCGGGCCACCATACGGGTGTCGGGAAACCCTCTCCGGTGAGCACGGACTGGCAACTGAACGCATCGCCCTGCCAGGGGACGCCCATCCATCGCGTGAGGTCGCCCGGTGCCTGCGGCCCGACGGGTGCACCGTCGTCGCTCCGGCCGGGATGACCGGAGAAGACGTTTTGTGGATTGAGCTGCAAGCCCACGTCCTGAACGAGGCTCTTCCTTTTGGAGATGGCGATGCGGAAGGGCAGCGGCGTTTCCTTCGTCGAACGATAAAGCTCGGCGTGACGGATCGGCCATGTAATTTCCACGCCTGGATGGAACGCACCACCCGAACACGCATCCAGCGCCGCGCGGGTGAGCGCTTCCGGCCGCAGCGACAACGGCATGTCGTCGAGCTGCGCGACGGCGTCGGCTGCCGAATCGTTGAAGTCGTTGGTGAACGCACCTTTGGCCCAGAGGCTCAGGATCTGGTATTGGGTGGACGTCAGCGTGAGCCAGCTATTCGGGCTTGCCGGGAAGTTGACGCCATCACCCAGCATTGGCGGCAGCGCGTCGGCGCGACGGTCTTCGCCGCCGGGCTTGCGGAATGCAGCGAGAACCTTTTCGCGTGCGGGACGGGCCTTTTCCGTGGGGTCAGCAAGCGTTTTGATCACGACCGGATCCGAAAGGTCGTCAAGATCCTTCCAGGCCTTGCTGAGGTAGGACGCCTGCACAATCCACTGCATCATGCCGGAACGCCGCAGGATCGGGAGGACATCCCGGCGGAACGACACCGGTGCGGCCGGCATTTTCATATGCCCAGACGCGATCATCGCTTCACGTGCAGCGTCGTAGAGACTGACGATCGGTTCGATCTGGGGCGCGAATTTCGGACCGCAGCAGACCACCCAGGCCGGCTCGCAATCCACGTCCGCACCGCCGATCCGGACCGTGCCCTTCACCCAGCCATCACACCAGTCATCATGCCATCCGTCATTGTTGGTGAAATCGCGCACCGGATTCTGCGGCAGAGCGGAATTCGAGACGCCATCGGCAGGAAACACCAGAAGACGACCGGCGTCGTCGGTGCGCAGATGACCGAGCGTCACCGGCATGTTCTTCCAGAACCGACCAGCCATGCGGTAGGTCGTGTCGCGCCCGTCCGCATTCGTCGAAGCGCCATCGATCCGAACCGGGCCGGCGTCGATGACCAGCATCTCTTCGCGGCGAGCGTGCTCGATTTGGGCGTTACGCGGCGCGCCGGGAATGCCGGGCGCGCTGTCGCCACCATCCATCGCGTTTGAGTAGCCGTACCAGGCCGCCTTGCTGTTGGCCACGTGCACGGTCCAGCGCAGACCATCGGATGCACCCAGCTCGCGCACCACGCGCCCCTGATCGTCATAGCCGTACACGCGAAAACGCTGGACTTGCTTCTTGAGACGGCTCGGTCCCTGCTTGAAACCGCCCGGCGGCTCCGTCATCAGCCCGGGAACCTCGGGTGCGATAAACCATTCATCGCCATTGCCGACGCGGGAAAAGCCGATCGCCGGGAAAATCGCCGCACGCACGATGCGCGCGCCGGCCGGCGCTGGCTCCTGCGCCTGCACCGGCAGCACCGCCGCCTTGAAAAGCGCAGGCGCAGCAAAACCGAGCGCGGATGCGTTGATCAGAAAATCGCGGCGCTTCATGAAATGAGAATCTCCGGCTTTGATCTGCTATTGCCGGCGGATTCGCGCAGCGGTTGCAGAAACCGGACAAGCACTAGGTAAAATTCTTTAACGGGCGATTATCATCGCTTCGCGCGCATGACCGCGGAGAAGGTGCAAGCATCGCTGCGCCGCGACCTCGCCTCCCGGATGCCGGTGAAGATTTCGCCTTCTACCTGCACACCGGCCTGGTGCCTTCGTCTGGATCGGCAACGCGACGCTGCGCGACGGCACAAAGCTTCACGGCTCACGAGGTCAACGCGGCACCCCGCCGAATGAGACTGCCGAATACGATCCTCTTGAACTCCCTCAAGGCAGTGTCGTTCTTGTCAGCGCGCATGCGCAGGAGGGCCCCCTCCCAGCTATTCAACAAAAAGTCAGCCAGCGAAGTGGCTGAAAATTCGAGTGAGATCTCGCCGACATTCTGGCCCTCTGAGATGCATTGCTCAAACACGGCACTCCAGGATTTGAAGTGCTTCATCAATTGCTGACGTATCATCGCACTGTGGTCGGCAGCCTCCGCGCTGAAATTGCCGAGCAGGCAGCCGCGCACGAAGTTGGACTTCCGAAACGCCGCGATACGATCGTCGAAAAAGGCCTCGAGACGAGCCACCGGGGTCATTTCGGCATTGCAAAGGAAGGCGCGCAGCCTTGTCAGGCCGCGATCGGAATATGCGTCGATCACTTCAGCCCCGAATGCCTCTTTGCTGGCGAAGTATGTGTAAAACGACCCCTTCGGGACTTCTGCCTGCTCAACGATGCCTTGGATTCCGGAGGCGGAATAGCCGTCAGCGTGGATCACCCTGAGGCCGGCTTCGATCAGGTTTTCCCGTGTGCCGTGCTTCGGCTTCGGACCGCGGCGGGCTTGGCGAGTTTCCATTTCCATGCCTCTTGACTAATTGCAGACGACCGGTCATATTTTAATTTATAGACACGCAGGAACGGCTGTCAAGCAGCCTGTTCCGCCTGCGCGCCTGGTTACTTCTCCGTGGCGCACGGCTTCGCCGACGACCTGGTTTCGTGAGTCCCCTCATGCCGACCGGCCTCTCCTGATCCACCCGGACGCTCCAACGGAGCGTCGAGCCCTTGCGGCGGAGTCTATCGATGACGACGACAAACAGCCTGAAATGGGACGTCCTGACGAGCAAGCGTCCCGGCCTCAGCCGCGACCTGCCGCCCGGCAAGGAAGAGCTGACATGGGTTGCAAACTCCTCAACCCTTATCCATGGCGAGAAGGATGCCGTCCTCGTCGACACCTTCCTGACCATCGAACAATCGCAAAAGCTCGTGGATTGGGTGGCCGCGAGCGGCAAGAACCTCAAGGCGATCTATGTCACCCACGGGCATGGGGACCATTTCTTCGGTCTCGCGCCCCTGCTGGCCCGTTTTCCGGAAGCCAGGGCCGTCGCGACGCCGGGGATCGTCACAGCGATGCGGGAGCAGCTCTCGCCGGCCTGGATCGACAATTTCTGGCGGCGACTTTTTCCGGGTGAGATTCCCGATCGCCTGCTCATCGCCGAACCTCTGGAACACGACGGCCTGGAATTGGAAGGGCATCGCCTCGTCCCGGTCAATGCAGGACATACCGATACGGCGGAATCGACTTGCCTCCATGTGCCGTCAGTCGGCCTGCTGGTCGGCGGCGATGCCGTCTATAACGGCATCCATCCCTATCTCGGCGAGACCGATCGACAGAGCCGGCGCGAATGGATCGATACGCTCGATCGGCTCGAGGCGCTGCAGCCGAGAGCGGTGATCGCGGGCCATAAAGTGCCGGAGAACGATGACGATCCGCGTATCATCGGCGAAACCCGCCAATATCTGCGCGACTTCAACCGGCTGGACGAAACGACGGCCACCGCGCGCCAACTCTACGATGCGATGCTGGCGCTCTATCCGGATCGCGCCAATCCGGGCTCGCTCTGGGGCGCCGCGAACACGGCCAAGAAACAACCCTGACATTGCCCCCATCACCTCACAGAGGTTCTCGCACATGAAACATGTCGTGCTTGCAGTTCTTGCCATGATGATCGTCGCGCTGAACGGACGTGCATACGCCCAGCCAAATGAAGCCGAAGCACAAGCTCTATTCACGCGTTTCGTCGCGGCGCAGAATGCGCATGACGTGAGCGCGGTGAAATCCATGCTCTGGAATTCGCCTCAAATGCTCTTCTTTTCGCGAGGCACCGAATTCAGAGGGTCGGAGGCGGCAGCCGACCGCTTCAAGGAGTACTACCAAGGCACTTGGCATCTCGAACCCGAGATGTCCAAATTTCATGTGGCCACGATCACCAATGATGTCGTGCAGATTCTGGTCCCTATCAAGTTCACGCGAGCGCTTCCAGGCGCCCAGCCGCAAAGCGACACGTTCCTGATCAGCCAAACCTTCGTTCGGGACACGCAGGGCTGGCAGATTGCTTCGATCCTGCCGATCGAAAATACGCAATTGAAACAATAGCAGCGCGCGCGACTGGTCGCCGGGACCGGTGACCTCCGCGGCAAATGTTAGCGATCGACCCAGCTTCAGAATCTCTATTCCAAACGCGCCCACAAGATTTGGCGGGAATGGATGTGCCTGTAAAACGAACTCATCAGCCTGAGCGCTGGCTGGGGCGGGAGGGATCGAACCTCCGAATGGCGGAATCAAAATCCGCTGCCTTACCGCTTGGCTACGCCCCAACTGGCGACAGAAGGAACAGCGGAAGAGCAGGCTACCGCAGAATCCCTCAGGCCGTGCCGGTCTATAGGGAGCGGGGCGGCTTTTCAACCGCCTGGAGGGCAAAATACCACAGGCCCCTGGGCGCTGCGCCACACTCTATTATCATTATGGTCGCGACGATTGACCCGTTCCCGGCGGGCTTGGCCGCCTGATCACCGGCTGCGCGGTCCCGGCAGTTGAGACCTCCCCCGTTTCATGGGAATACGACGCCAACGATGTCCACGGGAGTGAGCCATGACCTACCGCGCGCCGATCAATGACATGCTGCTGTCGCTCAACCACGGCGCGGGCCTGAAGGCCGCCGTGGAGGCCGGTCACTACGGCGATTTCGACGCCGAAATCGTCGCCGCCGTGCTGGAGGAAGCCGGCAAGTTCGCAACCGACGTGCTGGCGCCGCTCAACCGCGTCGGCGACGAGCACGGCATCAAGCTCGACGCCGGCAAGGTCACGACCGCGCCGGGCTGGCCGGATGCCTACAAGCGCTGGACCGACGGCGGCTGGAACGCGGTGTCCGGGCCGGAAGCCTTCGGCGGCCAGGGCCTGCCGCTCGCGATCAACGCCGCCTGCACCGAGGTCTGGAGCGCCTCCAACATCGCCTTCGGCCTCTGCCCGCTGCTCACGGCTTCCGCGATCGAGGCGCTGGAGGCGCATGGCAGCGAGGAACTGAAGACGGTTTATCTGGAGAAGCTCGTCACCGGCGAGTGGACCGGCACCATGCAGCTCACCGAGTCGCAGGCCGGCTCCGATGTCGGCGCGCTCCGCACCCGCGCCGAGCGGCAGGCGGACGGCACCTATCGCATCAAGGGGACGAAGATCTTCATCACCTATGGTGAGCACGACATGACCGACAATATCGTGCATTTCGTGCTGGCGCGCCTGCCGGACGCGCCCGCCGGCACCAAGGGCATTTCTCTCTTTCTCGTTCCCAAGTTCATGGTCAACGCCGACGGATCGCTCGGCGCACGCAACGATATTTTTGCGAGCGGCGTCGAGCATAAGCTCGGCATGCATGCCTCCCCCACCTGCACCATGACGATGGGCGACCATGGCGGCGCGATCGGCTTTCTGATCGGCGAAGAGAACCAGGGCATGCGCTGCATGTTCACGATGATGAACCAGGCGCGCCTCGGCGTCGGCCTCGAAGGCGTCGGCATCGCCGATCGCGCCTATCAGCAGGCGCTCGCCTACGCGCAGGAGCGCAAGCAGGGCCGCGCCGTCGGCAAGAAGGGCGACGGCTCCGACGCGATTTTCGTCCATCCCGACGTCAAGCGCATGCTGATGCGGATGCGGGCGCAGACCGCGGCCGCACGCACCATCTGCTACGCCACGGCGGTTGCGATCGACGTCTCCACGCGCGCCAGGGATCCGAAAGTGCGGGCCGATGCCGCCGCGCGCGCGGCGCTGCTGACGCCGATCGCGAAGGGCTATTCCACTGATATCGGCAACGAGGTCGCCTATCTCGGCGTGCAGGTTCACGGCGGCATGGGCTTCATCGAGGAGACCGGCGCCGCCCAGCACTACCGCGATGCGCGCATCACCGCGATCTACGAGGGCACCAACGGCATCCAGGCGATCGACCTCGTCACGCGCAAGCTCGCGGCGAACGGCGGCGCCGCGGTGTGGGCGCTGCTCGACGAGCTTTCCACCATCGTTAAGCAGGTCGAAGCTTCCAACGATCCGGCCTTCGGCACCACGCCCATGAAGCTGCGCGAGGCGCTTGCGGCGCTGACGCGGACGAGCAAGTGGCTGCTGGAGCGCGTTGCCTCCGCGCCCAACGACGCGCTCGCCGGCGCGACGCCTTATCTGCAGCAGTTCGGCGCCACGCTCGGCGGCTGCGTGCTCGCGGCCGAGGCGCTCGCCGCCAAGGGCGACGGCAATGCCGAAGCGCCCCGCTACGTCTCGCTCGCCCGCTTCTTCGCCGAGAACATCACGGTGCAGGCAGGAGCACTCGAGCACACCGTGACGGAGAGCGCGGAGTCGGTTGCGGCGGCGGATGCGGTGTTGCTGGGGTAAACGGCCGTCAGGAGTGTGGACGCGTAGGGCGGGTTAGCGAAAGCGTAACCCACCACTTTTGTGGCCGCCGAAGAGGTGGGGTTACGCCTAGCGGACGGCGCTTCGCGCAGCCGCCAGGGCTAACCCAACCTACGGATCCGGCTACGATCCCTCAGCACTTGCCCCCGGCCGCCACAGCACGATCCCTGCGGCGACCAGATCGAGCACGACGCAAAGCGCGAACGCCATCGTGTAGTTGCCGGTGAGGCTGCGCGCGAGGCCGATGATGCCGGGGCCGAACGCGCTGACGATGCCGCTGATCGACGTGCCCAGTCCCATCGCGGCCGCGAAGGCGTCGCGGCCGATCTCGCGCTGGATGATCAGCGGTGGGAACGTGATCATGTTGCCGATCGAAAAGCCGTAGACAGCGCAGCAGACGAGCAGCACCGTCGGGCTCGTGCTTTGCAGGAGCACGAACAGCGCCGCCGCCTGGCTCGTCATCGACGCTGAGCTTGCAAGCCGCGGATCGAGCCGGTCGACGAACAGGCCGAGCGACAGGCGACCGACGACGGCCATCGTCGCCATGATGGTCACCGCGAAGCCTGCGGCGGAGCGTCCGATGATCGGTTCGAGGAACGTCACCTGGTGAACGATGAAGCCCATCTGCGCCAGCAGCGCGATCGCGAAAGGCAGCACCATGGTCCAGAACGCCGGGTTGCCGAGCAGCGCCTTGCGGGAATGCGCCGCGGGCCTGCCGCCGGCGGACCCGCCACCGCGGGAAGGCTGCGACACATCGGCCGGCCAGCCGACGAAGGCCACGATGACAGGCAACAGCAGCACCACCATTGCGGTGGTGGCCGCCAGCATCGCGGAACGGAAGCCGATGCTGCCGGTCAGCGTGAGCAGCACGGGCACGAGCACGATGCCGCCGCAGGTCGCGCCGTTGAAGGCGAGACTGAGCGCGAGGCCGCGGCGCCGCTCGAACCAGGAATTGAGCACGGTGGCGATCACCACGGTGCCCATGCCAGTCCAGCCGAGCGACATCAGCGCGTAGGCGAGATAGAGCTGCCATGGCGCCGCCATCAGCGCCAGCAGGATGGTCGATGCGCCGAGCGCCGACAGGCCGCCCAGGATCAGCGAGCGCAGCCCGACGCGGGCGAGCAGATCGTCGGTGAAGATGACGAGGACGGAGGTCAAGAGGAACGAGAACGTGCTGGCGGCGGACACCAGCGTGCCCGGCCAACCATGCGCGCGCTGAAGTTCCGAAAGATAGACGCCCTGCCCGTAGAGGCCGAAGCCGAACATGAAGAAGGCCATCAGAAAGCAGGCAAGCACGACGCGCCAGCCGCGATAATGCGGTGAGGATTCGTCGATGCTCTCTGCGGCAATCTTCAATCGCGCACTCCGCCAAATCGGAGGGACGGCGCCGATCGTGCCGCACAACCAGCGGTTTTTCAAATGAAACATTGTAGCCGATTGTTGCAATGCGCAATTGCGCTTATGGGGTAGCGCCACAGCAGTCCTGCGCGGCTTTCCCGTGCGAACACACCCCGGCCCATCGTCATGCGCCAAGAGCAAGGGATCACCGTCGAAAAGGTTGAGAGGCGGGATTGGCACGCCTGTGAGATCATGTAGGCTGAGACGTCGAGACTCGGCAATGGCGCCCGGGGGATCCTTATGGCGAACGGCAACATCATCGTGACGGAGGAACGCGCAACGCGCGTCATCACCTTGCGCCGGCCGAGCAAGAAGAACGCGATCACGCAGGATATGTATCGCGAGATGAGCCACGCGATCGACACCGCGCAGAACAATCCCGACATCCGCTGCATGATCATCACCGGCGGCTCCGGCGTGTTCACCGCCGGCGACGACATCGACGACTTCCTCGCGGCGGACTCGTCGAGCCCGGAGATGCTGACGAACGGCGCCAAGTTCCTCTATTCGCTCGCTCTCAACGCCAAGCCGATCATCGCCGCGGTGGACGGCGTCGCGATCGGCATAGGCACCGTCCTGCTGTTCCATTGCGACTATGTGCTCGCGTCGACGGCCGCTACTTTTTCCGCGCCCTATATCCATCTCGGGCTGGTTCCGGTCGGCGCATCCAGCCTCTTGATGCCGAACACCATGGGCTACCAGCGCGCCTTTGCCATGCTGGTGATGGGACGGACCTTCACCGCCGCGGAGGCGGAAGCCGCCGGCTTCGTCAACACCGTGGTCTCGCCGGGACACACCGAGGTTGAAGCGCGCAAGGTGGCGCGGGAGATCTGCCGGCTGCCGGCCGAGGCGGTCGCGACCTCGCGCAAATTGCTGCGCATGCCGCCGGAAGAGCTCACCCGCCGCATCGACCAGGAAGGCCACCTGTTCGGCGAGCGGTTGAAGTCGCCCGAGGCCGTGGCTTCGTTCAACGCGTTTGCGAACAGGAAGAGGCGGTAGGCGGGCGTCAACCATCCGGTTGTCGTTCCGGGGCGCGACGAAGTTGCGAACCCGGAATCCATTGGACCGCAGCGTTGGTGGATGAATGGATTCCGGGCTCGCGCTTTGCGCGCCCCGGAATGACGGCGGGGCAACAATGCTTCGTGAAATCTTCGCGGCGAACGTCTAGTCTGGTTCCATGCGACACGCGTTCCGACTCATCGTTACCGCCCTCACACTGGCGCTCGCTTCCGCCCTGCCCGCTGCTGCACAGACGGCTACGCCCGTCGAGCTGCGCATTCTCGCGATCAACGACTTTCACGGCAACCTGAGGCCGCCGCCGGGCGGCATCCGCATCGGCGATCCCGAGGACAAGGCCAAGAAGGTGCCGGTCGCGGCCGGTGGTGCCGAGTACATGGCGACGCTGGTCAAGCAGTTGCGCGAGGGCCACAAGAACACGATCTTCGTCGCCGCCGGCGACCTGATCGGGGCGAGCCCGTTCCTGTCGGCGATGTTTCACGACGAGCCGTCGATCGAGTCGCTCTCGATGATGGGGCTTGCGATCACCTCGGTCGGCAATCACGAATTCGACGAAGGCACGGCCGAGCTGCTGCGGATGCAGAATGGCGGCTGTCATCCGGAGGACGGATGTCAGGGGCCGCATCCCTTCACCGGTGCGAAATTCCACTATCTCGCCGCCTCCACCATCGAGACCGCGACCGGCAAGAGCATCCTGCCGCCCTACGAGATCAGGGAGTTCGACGGCATCCCTGTCGCGTTCATCGGGCTGACCTTGAAAGAGACCGCCGGCATCGTCTCGCCCAAAGGCATTGCCGGGCTCGAATTCCGTGACGAGGCCGAGACGGCGAACGCGCTGGTGCCGCAACTGAAGGCGCGCGGCGTCGAGGCGATCGTGGTGCTGATCCACCAGGGCGGCGAGCCGACCGGCGACTACAACGAATGCCCAGGCATTACGGGGCCGATCGTCGAGATCGCAAGGAAATTCGACCGCGCCGTTGACGTCGTCGTCAGCGGCCACACGCATCGTGCTTACGTTTGCCAAATCGACGGGCGGCTCGTCACCAGCGGTGACAAGTACGGCACGCTGGTCACCGCGATCGATCTCACGCTCGATCCCGCCACGCGCGACATCGTCGGCGCCAAGGCCGAGAACGTCATCGTCGCGAACGCCTCGCTGGCAAAGGACCCCGAGCAGACCGCGCTGATCGAGGCCTACGACAAGGTTTCGGCGCCGATCGCCAACCGTCCCGCGGGGTCGGTGACGCAGACGCTGTCGCGCGTGCCGAACGAGGCCGGCGAAAGCGCGCTCGGCGACGTCATCGCGGATGCACAGTTGTTTGCGACCCGCGATGCCAAGGACGGCGGCGCCGTCATGGCCGTCACCAATCCCGGCGGCATCCGCACCGACATCGTGCCGAAGGAGAACGGCGCGGTGACCTTCGGCGATGTGTTCTCAAGCCAGCCGTTCCGCAACCGCCTCGTCACCATGACGCTCACCGGAAGCCAGCTCAAGGATTTGCTGGAGCAGCAATGGCTCGATCCGAAGCGGCCGCGGATCCTCCAGGTCTCGAACGGGTTCAGCTACACCTGGGACGCATCAAAGCCGTTCGGCGAGCGCGTGGTTGCAGACAAGATGACGCTCGACGGCAAGCCGATCGAGCCCACGCAAGGCTACCGCGTCACCCTCAACGACTACCTCGCCGTCGGCGGCGACGGCTTCACCGTCGCCAAGCAGGGAACATCACCGCAATACGGCGGTTACGATGCCGATGCGCTGTTTGCGTTCTTCAGGGCGCACGGGCCGATCGGTCCGCTGCCGCCGACCCGCATCCTGCGCATGAATTGATCCGGATCAAACGGGCCGAACCGGGACCAGTGTTTGCCATTCCCGGCCAAACGCATAGATTGGGTTTTGCATTGCGTTTTGGCGCCGGATGCGCCAAGCGACATCGAGAGCCCGTATTCGTGAGCACGACCTGATGAGCACGCTTCTCCTCTCCCACAAGGCCTGCCTCGACCACGTCACGCCGCCGGGACATCCCGAGCGGCCGGACCGTCTGCGCGCGGTGGAGGAAGCGCTGTCGCACGAGCGTTTCCAGTTTCTGGCGCGCGACCAGGCGCCCGAGGGCGATCTCGACCTCGTCACGCTCTGCCACAACGAGCATTACGTCACCGAGCTGCGCCACATCGCGCCGACCAGCGGCCAGGTCTATATCGACGGCGACACTTCGATGTCCCCTGGTACCTGGGAAGCGGTGATGCGCGGGGTCGGCGGCGCCGTCGCCGCCACCGAAGCGGTGATGGCGGGCGAGCATCGCAACGCCTTCGTCGCGGTGCGCCCGCCCGGCCATCACGCCGAGATCGGCAAGCCGATGGGCTTCTGCTTCTTCGACAATGTCGCGATCGCCGCACGCCACGCGCAGCGCAAATTCGGCGTCGAGCGTGTCGGCATCGTCGATTTCGACGTGCATCACGGCAACGGCACGCAGGATATCTTCTGGTCGGATCCGACCGTGATGTACTGCTCGACCCACCAGATGCCGCTGTTTCCGGGCACCGGTGCCCGCTCCGAGCGCGGCGATCACGACACCATCGTCAACGCTCCGCTCGCCTCGGAGGACGGTGGGCCAGAATTCCGCAATGCGTTCGAGAGCCTGATCCTGCCACAGCTGACCAAGTTCAGCCCCGAGCTCCTCATCATCTCGGCCGGCTTCGATGCGCATTATCGCGATCCGCTGGCTTCGCTGAACCTGCGCGCGGAGGACTACGCCTGGGTCACGCGGAAGCTGATGGACCTTGCCGACAAGACCGCAGGTAGCCGAATTGTCTCGGTGCTCGAGGGTGGCTATGATCTGCAAGGGTTGAAAGAATCTGTTACGGCACATGTCGGCGCCCTGATGGGCGCCTGAAGACACCCGCCACATTACGCCCGCAAAACTCTGCTTTCTCAGTGGGGTAAGTGAATCGGGCAATCGGAAACGGATATGGCCGAAAATACCCAAGTCGACGTCTCCAGGCTCACCTTCGAGCGCGCGATCGAGGAACTCGAAACGATCGTGAAGCGGCTCGAGGACGGCAAGGTGCCGCTCGAGGAATCCGTCACGATCTACGAGCGCGGCGAGGCCCTGAAGCGCCGCTGCGAGGAACTTCTGCGCCAGGCCGAGGCGCGCGTCGACAAGATCACCACGGATGCCAGTGGTCAGGCCGCCGGAACTGCCCCCCTCGACGTGCAGTGAATCCGGCATCCTTTCGGATGCCCTAAGAGCCATCTGGAACCTTGCGAGCCTTTCCGGAGCGCCGGAGGCCAAAAATTTCCTCGATTTCGCCCCCAAAAGCCCTTTAGGGAACCGGGCGCGAGGAACGTTCCGCCCGGGGCCGTGGTTAACCAAGCCGGCCTGCCGGTTGCGCCTGCATACCCCTAATTGGCCCAGCGGGTTGGCTTTGGACGAAGCTTTGGTGTAAAGCTTCGTCCACTGTGGCTTTTTGCAAGCCTTTCGTAAGCACCGTTTGCTGGCGATATGCGCTTCAAATCGCTAATGAAATTGGCTGGGACGGGCGAAGCCGATCTTCGTGACAGGGATCACAGAGACTGAACCGGAACGCACTTAAGCTCACTTAAGCTTGAAGACGGGGCTTTGCCCCGCGCAGGTGGCTCCGACGGTTGAGGACTCGCGCTGCGCCGATATTGTGCAAACCCATCGCGCGCCGGAATGACCTTCCGGCGCTGACAAATTGGAAATCGCCGTGAACGCATACAGTAAAACGCCGCTTCTCGACACCATCCGGACACCGGATGACCTTCGCAAGCTCAAGATTGAGCAGGTCCGCCAGGTCGCCGACGAGTTGCGGCAGGAGACCATCGACGCCGTTTCCGTGACCGGCGGCCACTTCGGCGCGGGTCTTGGTGTCGTCGAGCTCACCACCGCGATCCACTACATCTTCGATACGCCGCGCGACCGACTGATCTGGGACGTCGGCCACCAGGCCTACCCGCACAAGATCCTCACCGGCCGGCGTGACCGCATCCGCACGCTGCGCACCGGCGGCGGCCTGTCCGGTTTCACCAAACGCAGCGAGAGCGACTACGATCCGTTCGGCGCCGCGCATTCCTCGACCTCGATCTCTGCCGGCCTCGGCATGGCGGTGGCGCGCGACCTCTCCGGCGGCAAGAACAACGTTATTGCAGTCATCGGTGACGGCGCGATGTCGGCCGGCATGGCCTATGAAGCCATGAACAATGCGGGCGCCATGAACTCGCGCCTGATCGTCATCCTCAACGACAACGACATGTCGATCGCCCCGCCGGTCGGCGCCATGAGCGCCTATCTGTCGCGGCTCTATTCCGGCAAGACCTACCGCACGCTCCGCGAGGCGGCGAAGCAGATCAACCAGCGCCTGCCCAAGATCATCGCCAACCGCGCCAACCGCGTCGAGGAATATTCCCGCGGCTTCATGATGGACGGCGGCACGCTGTTCGAGGAGCTCGGCTTCTACTATGTCGGCCCGATCGACGGTCACAATCTCGACCATCTGCTGCCCGTGCTGAAGAACGTGCGCGACATGGAGACCGGCCCGATCCTGGTCCACGTCGTGACGCAGAAGGGCAAGGGCTACGGCCCGGCGGAGGCCTCCGCCGACAAGTACCACGCCGTCGTCAAGTTCGACGTCGCGACCGGCACGCAGGTCAAGGCCAAGCCCAATGCGCCGGCCTATCAGAACGTGTTCGGCCAGAGCCTCGTCAAGGAAGCCGAGAAGGACGAGAAGATCGTCGCCATCACCGCGGCCATGCCGTCAGGCACCGGCGTCGATATCTTCAACAAGGCGTTCCCGGACCGCACTTTCGACGTGGGTATCGCCGAGCAGCACGCGGTGACGTTTGCCGCCGGTCTTGCGACCGAGGGCTACAAGCCGTTCTGCGCGATCTACTCGACCTTCCTGCAGCGCGGCTACGACCAGATCGTGCACGACGTCGCGATCCAGAATCTGCCTGTCCGCTTCGCCATCGACCGCGCCGGCCTCGTCGGCGCCGACGGTGCGACACATGCCGGCTCGTTCGACAACGCCTATCTCGGCTGTCTGCCGAACATGGTGATCATGGCAGCGGCCGACGAAGCCGAGCTCGTGCACATGGTCGCGACCCAGGTCGCGATCAACGACCGTCCGAGCTCGCTGCGCTATCCGCGCGGCGAAGGCCGCGGCGTCGAGATGCCCGACGTCGGCGTTCCCCTCGAAATCGGCAAGGGCCGCGTGATCCGCCAGGGCAACAAGATCGCCCTGCTCTCCTTCGGCACACGTCTGGCCGAATGCGAGAAGGCAGCCGACGAGCTCGCCGCGCATGGCCTCTCGACCACAATCGCTGATGCGCGCTTCATGAAGCCGCTGGACACCGACCTCGTGCTCAAGCTCGCCCGCGACCACGAGATCCTGATCACGATCGAGGAAGGCTCGATCGGCGGCTTCGGCTCGCATGTCGCACAGTTCCTGACCGACCAGGGCGTGCTCGACAGCGGCATGGTCAAGTTCCGCACGATGGTGCTGCCCGACGTGTTCCAGGACCACGACACGCCGAACGCGATGTACGCCCGCGCCGGTCTCGACGCCAAGGGCATCGTCGCCAAGGCGTTCGAGGCGCTCGGCAAGGACGTCAAGACCGAGACGGTCAAGCTCGCCTGACGGCGAGCCTCCTTCACCTCTCCCGCTTGCGGGAGAGCATAGGCCGCCTCCGGCGGCCGTCCTCTAAGAACGCCGAGGCTTGCCTCGGCTATGCCGAAGGGGCGGGTGAGGGCTTTATCGTCTTGAGGGTCCTCGCTTGCGGAGACCCCCTCTCCCCAGTCCTTCCCCGCAAGCGGGGGAGGGAGCGCAGTTTTCGCCGCGGCTTGTAGCTCGTCTGATTTCTTCAGAGCAGTCACTCCATGAAAATCTATCTGGCAGGCCCCGACGTGTTCCTGCCGGATGCGGTGGAGGTCGGCCAGCGCAAGGCTGCGATCTGCGCTGCACACGGGCTCACCGGTCTCTATCCCCTCGATAACGAGGCCGACCTCACCGCGCCCGACGCCTCGCGCCAGATCTTCTGCGGCAACGAGGCGATGATGGACGCAGCCGATGCCATCATCGCCAATCTCACGCCGTTCCGCGGCGCAGGTGCCGATCCCGGAACCGTCTACGAACTCGGCTACATGGCCGGCCGCGGCAAGTTCTGTCTCGCCTACTCCAATGACGGCGCCGTCTACGCCGACCGCGTCGGCCGCTTCATCGACCTTACGTCCGAAAACGGGCGGCTGGTCGATGCGCAGGGCCTGACCGTCGAGGATTTTGGCCTCGTCGACAATCTCATGATGGTCCATGCGCTGGAGCTGCACGGCTGTCCGCTGGTGACGCCGGCCGAGATACCGGTCGACGTCTGGCATGATCTTGCAGCGTTCGAGGCTTGCGTCCGGATGGCGGCCGCGCGACTTATTGCTAAATAAGCGCTGGTCCTTCGGAGAGCGTGATGTCCCCTCCCCGCAAGCGCGCGGATGTACTGCTGGTCGAGCGCGGCCTGTTCGAGAGCCGGGCGCGCGCGCGCGCGGCGATCGAGGCCGGCCTTGTCACCGCCGACGACAAACTGGTGGCGAAGCCCTCCGAGACCATCGCAGAGGACGCGGTGATCCAGGCCGAGCCGGCGCATCCCTTCGTCTCGCGCGGCGGCGTCAAGCTCGCGGGCGCGCTGGAGCGCTATCCCATCGACATCGAGGACCATGTCTGCCTCGACGTCGGCGCCTCCACCGGCGGCTTTACCGAGGTGCTGCTCGCGAACGGCGCGAGCCTCGTCTTCGCGGTCGATGTCGGACGCGAGCAGTTGCATCCCTCGCTGCGCGGCCATCCCAAGATCGTGTCGATGGAGGAGACTGACATCCGCAGCTATGAGGGCAAGCGGCTTCCGGCACGGCCCGACATCGTCGTCATTGACGTCAGCTTCATCTCATTGAAAACCGTGCTGCCGGTGGCACTGTCGCTCGCGGCGGCGCCGATGAGCTTGCTCGCGCTGATCAAGCCGCAGTTCGAGGCGGACCGGAAACACAACAAGAAGGGCGTCATCCGCGACGCCGCCGTGCACCAGGAGATCTGCGACGACATCGCGGCCTTCGCCGCCTCGCTCGGCTGCACCAACATCGAGGTGTTTGCGTCCCCGATCAAGGGCGGCGACGGCAATATCGAATTCTTCCTGGGCGCGCGCCGTGGTTGAGCGCTTGATGATCGATCACGTCGGCCATCGCGGCGACGGCGTCTGCCTCGACACGCGCGAGGCGATCTATGTACCCTATGCGCTCGGCGGCGAGACCGTCGAGGTCGAGCATGTCGCCGGCAATCATCCCGATCGCCGCAAGCTCCTCGCGGTCGACGTCGCGAGCCCCGAGCGCATCGANGAGCCGTTCTGTCCACATTTCGGCGTCTGCGGCGGCTGCGCGATCCAGCATTGGGCGGCCGAGCCCTATCACGCCTGGAAGCGCGGCCTCGTGGTCGAGACGCTGGCGCAGGCCGGCATCGAATGCGAGGTGGCGCCGCTGGTCGATGCCCATGGCGCCGGCCGCCGCCGCGTCACGCTGCATGGCCGGTTCGGCACGCACGACATCCTCAAGGTGGGCTTTGCCGCCGCAAGTTCGCATGACGTCATTCCGATCCATCGCTGCCCGATCCTCGATCCCGCGCTCGACGGCGCGCTCGATGCGGCCTGGGCGCTCGCCGAGCCCCTGACGTCCAGGATGCCGGTGACGAAGCCGCTCGACATCCAGGTCACGGCGACCAAAAACGGCCTCGATGTCGACGTGCGCGGCTCCGGCCCCTTGCCGACAGCGATGGTGACGGCGCTGTCACGCGTTGCCGAGCAGCATCGCTTGGCGCGGCTGTCGCGGCACGGTGAACTGGTGCTGCAACGCCTGCCACCGACGGTGCAGATGGGCCGCGCCGAAGTGACGCTGCCGCCGGGCTCCTTCCTGCAAGCAACCGTGGCGGGCGAGGAGACGCTTGCGGCGCTGGTTGCGATGCGCCTCGGCAAGGCCAAGGAAGTCGCCGACCTCTTCTGCGGCGTCGGTCCGTTCGCGCTCCGGCTCGCGGAAAAGGCGCACATCGCCGCCTATGACAGTGACGCCCCTGCGATCGCGGCGCTGGCGAAGGCCGCGCGCACGCCGGGACTGAAGCCGATCAGGTGCGAGCCGCGCGACCTGTTCCGTCGCCCGCTGATGCCGCAGGAGCTCCGCGACTTCGATGCCGTCGTGTTCGATCCGCCGCGGCAGGGCGCGCAGGCGCAGGCAATCAAGCTCGCAGCGAGCAAGGTGCCGGTCGTGATCGCGGTGTCCTGCAACGTCGCGACCTTCGCCCGCGACGCGCGGCTGCTGATCGACGGCGGCTACAAGATCGACAAAGTGGTGCCCGTCGACCAATTCCGGCACACGCCGCATGTGGAATTGGTGGCGAGGTTTACGCGATAATGTCTTAACGGCGAAGGCCGCCGAAAACCGGCGACTCGCCGGGCAGCATGGAGGAGTTGATGTCGCTGTCCATGCGCCCCGACTGCTGCTGCGTGTAGCCGGCCCCGAACGACAGGCTGAGGTTGGAGGTCGGCTTGAATTCGACACCCGCGAACGCGCTGTAGCCAGGTGTGGCGCTGGAGGTGAGCGGCGCAAGCGAGCTGCCAAGGCCGTTGCCGTATTTCAGCGTGTCGAGACCGGCAAAGAACGTGACGGGCATGCCGCCCGCGGTCTTGTAGTTGTAACCGAACTGCGTGCCCTCATAAGAGAGCGTAGCAAAATTTCCGGATGATTGCGCCTGGCTGAGGCCGTTCCAACCAATGTTGCCGCGCTGGCTCCCGACAAAGAAGCCGTTCGCAAAATTGTAGCGCCCGCCTGGATCGCCGGCATTGAAGCTTGGAAAATTGCCGTAGGTATCGGAGCTCTGGCCGGCACTGTCGCCGAAGCCGAAAGCGCCGCCCGGTATCCAATACCTCAGGGGCGCAACTTGCGCGTGGACCGGCGCGCCGCCGAAGCAAAGCACCGCGACTAGAGTTGCGAGACCGCAAGAACCTGCAAGGCTGGACATTCAAGCTACCGTCGAAAAGCTCAAGAATTATACTCTCCGGGCATCGTGAATACCAGCGAGGCGGTGCCCATCATCGCTTCATCCAGTTCCAAGGAGGCGTCTTCCAGGCGATTTCGTGCCGACGCCAAGCGATCGGGGCGGCCGTCCGTCCTGACGCGTTGAACCTGCCGCGCGCCGGCTTGACCCATGGAGAGGACCCGCGGAGACACCTCTCGCGCAAGTGAGCGGCCATGCCGCGGTTCGGCACTGCGCAAGACCTGTAAATGCCCCGAGATTGCATGGAGGCTGTGATGGAGATCAATTCCGACAGGTTAAATGCCTTTATGGGTAAGTTGGTCACCGAGTTCGGCGCGGCGATGAACGCATCGCTGGTCCTGCTGGGGGACAAGCTCGGTCTCTACCGTACCCTCGCCGCCAAGGGACCGATGAACTCTTCCGAGCTCGCCAGCGCCACCGGAACCACGGAGCGCTATGTCCGCGAATGGCTGGCGAGCCAGGCGGCGTCCGGCTACATCGAATACGATTCCGCTTCGGGCAAGTTCTCGATGCTGCCGGAGCAGGCGATGGCGCTTGCCGACGAGGACAGCCCGGTTTTCCTCGGCGCGTTCGGCAGCGTCATTGCCTCGACGTTTCTCGACGAGCCGAAGGTTACGGACGCATTCAAGTCCGGCAAGGGTGTCGGCTGGAACCGGCGCAGCGAATGCCTGTTCTGCGGCACGGCGCGCTTCTTCCGCACCGGCTACAAGCACCATCTGGTGCAGGAATGGCTGCCCGCGCTCGAAGGCGTCGTGGAGAAGCTGAAGCGCGGCGCAAAGGTCGCCGATGTCGGCTGCGGGCACGGCGTCTCGACGCGGCTGATGGCGGAGGCATTCCCGAATTCCCGCTTCTACGGCTTCGACTATCACGAGGGCTCGATCGAGGCCGCGCGGAAATCGGCCGCTGAGGCCAAGCTGGGCGATCGGGTCAGCTTCGCGGTTCATTCGGCCAAGACCTATCCGGCCGAAGGCTATGATCTCGTCTGCTTCTTCGATTGCCTGCACGACATGGGCGACCCTGTCGGCGCCCTCAGTCACGTACGCGAATCCATGGCCAAGGACGGCACCTGCATGCTGGTCGAGCCGTTCGCAGGCGACCGCCTCGAGGACAACCTCAACCCGGTCGGGCGGGTTTATTACGCGGCCTCGACCATGATCTGCACGCCGGCATCGCTCGATCAGGAGGTCGGCCTCGCGCTCGGTGCGCAAGCCGGCGAGGCAAGGCTGCGCAAGGTCGCGCGCGAAGGTGGCTTGACGCACTTCCGCCGAGCCGCCGAAACGCCCTTCAACCTGATCCTGGAGGCGCGGATCTGATCTGCCTCATGCCGGGTGCGCGGGCCGTCGCGCGACATAGCCGACCCGCAAGCCCGGCACGAAGCCGCAAGCCTCATAGAACCGATGCACGCGCGGGTCCTTGCGGCCGCTCTGCATCAGGACCTGATGACAGTCCTTCGCCCAGGCCTCGGTCAGCGCCGCCGCGACGACGGCGCGTCCGTGGCCTCGCCCCTGATAGTCGGGATGGGTCACGACATTCTCGAGAAAGCCGTGACGCCGGCCGCCGCGCAACAGGTTGGGCGCGGTGATGAGCATGCAG
The DNA here is from genome assembly GCF_001641695.1 of Bradyrhizobium neotropicale. Classification (GTDB taxonomy): domain Bacteria; phylum Pseudomonadota; class Alphaproteobacteria; order Rhizobiales; family Xanthobacteraceae; genus Bradyrhizobium; species Bradyrhizobium neotropicale. The sequence continues at coordinate 92,348 of NZ_LSEF01000059.1, read as the reverse complement.
GTGGCGACGATCCTGTCCTCGGCATCCGAGACGAACACCGCAAGATCGTCGCGCGCCAGGGTCTCTACCCAGATTTCTTCGGTCTTTTCTCGAGACTCCGCGCTCGCGCTGACATCGGAGGCGCGGAACAGCGCGAGCAACCCGGCAAGATCCGACGTTTGCGCAAGTCTGGCGTTCGCCATCGATTTCACCCAGCCAGGACGATGAGGCAGTCTTGCCTGCTGCCAGCCCCGTTGGCAATGCGAACCATCAATCACCGTCCGGAGTTGACCATCCTCCGCAAGAGGACCATACCCGCAGCGGACGCACACGGCACCGTGCGAGGCTTCACCCGATGGCAGCGCAGACGGACATCCACCGCGATCCGCTCATCGAGCGGGTCGTGTCCATGCTTGGCGGCGTCGCAGGCGTCGAGGCCATCGTGCTTGGTGGCTCGCGGGCGCGAGGGACGTCGCACGAAAACTCCGACTACGATATCGGGCTGTATTTCTCTGACAACCGCAAGCTCGACACAGATCGCCTGCAACAGGCGGCACGGCAGCTCGCCGACGATCCGGAGGCGACGACGGTCACCTCGGTCGGGGAATGGGGACCGTGGATCGTCGGCGGCGCCTGGCTGACGATCGAGGGACAGAAGGTCGATCTGCTCTACCGGAACATCGATGCGGTCCGGCGCACAATGGAGGCCTGTCGGGCGGGACAGATCAGCATGGACTATCAGCCCGGACATCCGCACGGTTTCTGTTCGGCGATCTGGATGGGCGAGATCGCCTGCTGTCAGGCGCTGCGCGACGAGCGCGCGGTGATCGCGGAACTGAAGTCGATCGCACTACCCTATCCGAAGCCGCTGCGCGACGCGCTCATCCGGCGCTTCCGGTGGGAGATCCTGTTCAGCATCGAGAATGCCGAGCTTGCCGCGCTGCGCGAGGATCAGATCCATGTCGCGGGCTGCGCCTACCGCGCGCTCACCTGCGTCGCGCAGGTCCTGTTTGCGTTGAACGGGGAATATCTCATCAACGAGAAGGCGGCGTTGCAGCAGGCGGCGGAGTTTCCGCTGACGATTCCGGACCTGATGGAGCAGACGTCGGCGATCTGGCGACGCATCGGAAACCACGCATTCGGGACGGCACTTTCGAACCTCCGCGCGATCGAGCGGACGCTGGTAACGCTCGAAACGCGTTGATCCGACGCCGCGCCCGTGAGCATGCCAGCCAATTCCGCCAGGCGGGCGCTCCACCCGACGGTCCCGCCGATCGCCATGGCGCTGCCGCAGTCACATGCGGCACTCGAATGACAACTGGTTGGATGCGTGCCGCAACTTTCGGGAAACCGACCGGCAATTGAGTGCGTAGACCAAACCCGCGCGGATCGCGCCGTGAGCGGCTATGCCGTTTTGTCCACCGAGGATGATGAACCGGCCGGCGGATACTTCGTCACGCCCACCGTGTAGAACTTGCTGCCGACCTGGTAGATGATCTTGCCGTTCTTGCCATCATCCGTCGCGATCTGCGCCTGGCCGAACATGATGACATTCTTGTAGACCATGCCGGTGCCCTGGCGGGTGATGCCGTCAGTTGTGACGCTGACCAACGCTTCCTTGCCGTTGATGGAGAGCACGCGAAAACTTGCGCTCTTGCCGTTGTCGGCCGAATAACCGCCCCAGCTTCCAATGAGACGGTTGTCGTCCGCTGGTGGCGCCTGCTTTTTCAGGTAGGCGCTCGCCTTGCCGCCACCCGCGGAGAACACGAGCGCCGCACCCTTGCCGTCCTTGGTTCCGATCGAGACCGAGCCGAAGCTGATGGTCGCGCCGTCGACCTGGCCGAAGCCGCGCTCGGTGCGTCCGTTATGGGTGTATTCGACCTGCGCCCGGGCGCCGCGAATGTTCACGACCTTGAAGCTGACGGCCTGGCTGTTTCCCGCCCAATTGCCTTTCCATTCACCGAGCAGATTGCTCTGGTGATACATCCGCTCCATCGCGGGCGAGATCTGGCTGGTGCTTTGCGTGACGATGGCCATTGGATTGCGCGACGGACAAGTTCGACGAAACCGATGCCGCTCGGGATATTGGCAATGTCCAGACACAGATGGAAACAATTGGACACGATTGGATTAGGCGCCGCCGTAGTTGACGAGCGGTTAAATTCAACCGAAGGGCGAGGTGAGACAAATAGTCTCATTCGAGATGCGCGTCAGCGTCCCCAGCGGTCCTGCCAGATCTTCTCGCCGATCAGGCAGTTCACGCGCGGCTCCTTGTCTGCGACGCGCCTCACCGGACGCTCGGGCGTACGGCCGGCGACCTCCATCAGCAGCTTGGTGCGGATCGCCTCCTTGAATTTCTCGCGGTCCTTGATCGCGATCACGAAGGAGCCGGGGCCGCCGACGACGCAGTCCTCGTAGTAGTAGTCGAGATTGTCGATATCCATGGTCGAGTAGGACGGCTCCTTGACCATGATCGGCAGGCCGTTGATGACGATGCCCTTCTCGAGCGCCGCATCGCGCGCGACCGTGACCGGGCCACCATTATTGTTGGGCCCGTCGCCGGAGATGTCGATCACGCGGCGAAGCCCATGATAGGGATCCTCGTCGAACAGCGGCATCGCGAAACCGATCGCGCCGGAGATCGAGGTGCGCGAGGCGCGCCGGATCGGCGTCTTCATGATCTCGGCGGCGACCGCATCGGCCGTTTCGGGTCCGTCGATCACCCGCCAGGGAATGATGATCTTCTGGTCGGTGGAAGCGGCCCACTCGAAATAGGTCACCGCGATCCGTCCGTTGGGACCCAATTTGAGCGCCTGCAAGAACTCCTTCGACTGGATCGCCTGCGCGTAGCCTTCGCGCTGGATCGCGAGCTCGTCCATGTCCATGGAGTAGGAGACGTCGACCGCCAGGATCAGCTCGACATCGACCGACTGGGCATCCTTGTCGGCGGCAGCTTGCCGCTGCGGCTGATATCCGGATCCCGGAGCCGCGACGCTCGCGACATCCCCACCGGCGAGCACGCCGGCAACCAGCACAGCCCCGATCGAGAATAGCAAGCGCATCGCGCCCTCCCGTCGTATGAAGCGATGGTGACATGCAATCGCGCTGCCGCAAAGCGCGAAGATCGGCTCGGCTTCACATTCGAGTTAGCCTTTGCGAATGAGGGATTTGCGCCGTTGCGCAAAGCTGCCGCAGCTCCGCCATCGTCGCGCCGCCGCGCTTGCGCAATCGCTCACGCACAGTCATTCCGGGACGGCTCGAAGAGCCGAACCCGGAATGACGGACGAGGCCGCCACTATTGTCCGCCGCGGTTTCCATGCTAGGCTTGCACGACCGATGGGGATGGAGTCCCCCGATAACCGCCCGCCGGCCGACGACCGTGATGGGCTGATGACTCCTGCTCGAGGTGGGGCAATGCGAAGCCCTGCCTTCGGCGGGAGCATGGACAAACCCGCCGATGGCGGGTTTTTTGTTGCCTGATGACGAAAGGCAAGACGTGACGACGACGGCAAATCCAGCACTCGGCCGGGTCCCGAAGGGGGTCTGGGTCCTCGGCTTCGTTTCGATGCTGATGGATATCTCCTCCGAGATGATCCACGCGCTTCTGCCGGTTTATCTCGTCACCGTGCTCGGTGCCTCGACGCTCACCGTCGGTTTCATCGAGGGCATCGCCGAGGCGACCGCCTCGATCACGAAGATCTTCTCGGGCGCGCTGTCGGACTGGCTCGGGCGACGCAAACTGCTCGCGGCCCTCGGCTATGGGCTCGCCGCCTTCACCAAGCCGCTGTTCCCGCTGGCGCCGAGCGCCGGATGGCTGGTCGCGGCGCGCTTCATCGACCGCGTCGGCAAAGGCATTCGCGGCGCGCCGCGCGATGCCCTGATCGCCGATCTCGCGCCGCCGGGTCTGCGCGGCGCGAGCTTCGGCCTGCGCCAGTCGCTCGACACCATCGGCGCCTTCGTCGGGCCGCTGGCGGCGATCGGGCTGATGTGGTCGACCGCCGACAATTTCACCGCGGTGTTCTGGGTGGCCATTGTGCCGGGCTTCCTGTCCTTCGGATTGATCGCGCTCGCGGTGAACGAGCCGACGCCGGACGCAAGCCGCGAGTCGGCAAAAAATCCGCTCAACCTCGCTGCGATGCGGCAGCTTGGCGCGGTGTATTGGCGCGTGGTGGCGGTCGGCGTCGTCTTCACGCTCGCGCGCTTCAGCGAGGCCTTCCTGATCCTGCGGGCGCAGAGCATCGGGCTCAACGCGATGTGGGTGCCGGCCGTGCTGGTGCTGATGAACATCACTTACGCGCTCTCCGCCTATCCCGCCGGCGTGCTGTCCGACCGGATCAACCGGACCGGTCTGCTCGCGTTTGGCCTCGTGCTCCTCGCCGCCGCCGATCTCGCGCTCGCCTTGCTGCCGAGCCTCGCCGGCCTTTCGCTCGGCGTCGCACTGTGGGGCCTGCACATGGGGCTGACGCAGGGACTGTTCTCGGCCCTCGTCGCCGACGCCGCGCCGCCAAGCCTGCGCGGCACCGCGTTCGGCTATTTCAGCCTGTTTACCGGGCTGGCGATGCTGGCGGCCAGCATCATCGCCGGCGCGCTGTGGGACGCTTACGGTCCGCCCGGCACGTTCCTTGCCGGGCTCGGCTTCGCGCTGGTCTCGCTGGCGGGCCTGCTTGCAATCGGCAGCGGCATCACGGCGCCTGCCGCGACATCAGAGGGGTAATGATGAACACCAGACCAGATGAGGGGCTGACGTGCTGAGCGGATTGGTTGCAATCGTGATCGGCAGCGTGCTCGGAGGATGCGCGCGCTATTTCGTCTCCGGCGCGATCGCCCGGCGGATGGGCGAGACATTTCCCTGGGGCACCATGACCATCAACGTCAGCGGCGCGTTTCTGATCGGCATTTTCGGCGCGCTGGCGACACATCCGGGCTCGGTCTTCGCCTCGCCCAACCCATGGCTGTTCGCCGTCACCGGCTTCCTCGGCTGCTACACCACCGTGTCCTCCTTCAGCCTGCAAACGCTGACGCTGGCGCGCAGCGGCGAGCAGCTCTCCGCGCTCGGCAACATCGTGTTCTCGGTCGGCCTGTGCCTTACGTCCGTCAGTTGCGGCTTCTTCCTTGCGGATCGGTTTGGGGGTTAGCTGCACATGAGCGTCCCCACCTCGGCCGACCGCTGGCGCAGCGCGAGGCTCTATACCTGGGTTGCCGCCGGCAGCATCATCGGCGGCCTGGCACGCTATCTCGTCGGTCTCGCGCTCGACACCGGACCGGGCTTCCCCTTCGCGACGCTGTTCATCAACGCCACGGGCTCGCTGATCATCGGCTTCTACGCCACGCTGACCGGGCCTGACGGTCGCCTGCTGGCGCGCCCCGAGCACCGGCAGTTCGTCATGACCGGGTTCTGCGGCGGCTACACCACCTTCTCGACCTTCAGCCTGGAAACCTTCCGCCTGTTCCACGGCGGCATGAAAGCCACCGCGCTGGCCTACATCGCGTCCTCCGTCATCTGCTGGCTGGTCTCGGTGTGGC
>NZ_LSEF01000059.1:38814-86838 GCF_001641695.1 Bradyrhizobium neotropicale | reverse complement strand
CCATATGATGGCGAGCCGCTATAATCGGTTGAAAAGGAGCTGATCATGCAAATTCCCAGACAGGCAGTTTTGCTCCGGATCTTCATCGGCGAGAGCGACCATTACGACGGCAAGCCGCTCTATGAAGCGATCGTGACGACGGCGCGCGAGCGGCATCTTGCCGGCGCCACCGTGCTGCGCGGACCGATGGGTTTCGGCAAGTCGAGCCGGCTCCACACCTCGAAGATCCTGCGACTCTCGGAAGACCTGCCGCTCGTGATCGAGATCGTCGACAGCGAGGACAACATCAATGCATTCCTGCCCATCCTGGATGGCATGATGTCGAGCGGCCTGATCACCTTGGAGAAGGTGCAGGTCCTGCAATATGGTGAGAAAGCCGCAGGCTAAGGCGCCGCGGCAGGAACCCGAAAGGCCCGCCGTTTCAGGAGGCGGAATGAACGACACCGTCACCACGCCGAAAACCAGGACGAAGACGAAGGTCGAGCGGCCGCGGCTGCACAAGGTCATCCTGATCAATGATGACTACACGCCGCGCGAATTCGTCACCATGGTGCTCAAGGCCGAATTCCGCATGACCGAAGATCAGGCCTACAAGGTCATGATCACCGCGCACAAACTCGGCATCTGCGTCGTCGCCGTGTTCACCAAGGACGTCGCCGAAACCAAGGCCACCCGCGCCACGGACGCCGGCCGCGCCAAGGGCTATCCGCTGCTGTTCACGACGGAGCCGGAGGAATAGTCGCGCGCGTTTTCCGACTTTGCATCCCCGCCAAAGATCATCGACAATGCCGTAAAACCGGCGCAGGCCTTGCGACGAAGCAGCCGCGACTAGGCGCCCGTCGGCGTGTCGCGCACGTTGACGCGCCCCCCGTCCGGCTTGCTGACATAGAGATGGCTCTCCAAGACGGATTGCATGTTCTCAAACATCGAATAAAGATCGTCGCAATAGACTGAGGGATTGTCGTAACCGTTTTTCTTGGAGAAACGATGCGGAAGATATCCTCCCCCGCAGGCGTTCATGAACTTGCATTGCTGACACTTCGCACAGAGATTGATTGAAGCATCGCGCGCGGCTTTCCAGCGAGGCTCATTCCTGACCTCATCGATCGCGTGATCGAAGATGTTGAATCTGGTGCTCGTGAAACCGTCGCCTGCAATCCGCAGCACATCGTGGGCCTCCACGGTGCCATCGGTCATCACCGTGCAAAGCTCAACGGGTTTGTGACCCACGCCCTCGGTCGGCGAATTGTTGCCAAGCAGGGCGGTGATCATGTCGGAGATGATGCGGATATCGGTCGTCGGCGTCGTACGATTTGCCTCCAGCCACAGGTCGAACAGGCCCTTGTAGAAGGCGGCAATGGATGGCGGCCTCTCATCCACCGTCGCGTCAGGGATCATGATGTCGTAGTTGGAGATTCCACACGCGGCGAAGAAATCGGCGTATTGCTGCGGCGCGTAAGCGGGATTGCAGACGGCCAGGGCAATGACGCCAATGTTGCGTGATACCAGCATGCGAGCGGCGCGTTCCACGGCGGAATGGGTGCCCGTCCCCTGAAACGTCCTGCGGTGGAGGTCGTGAATATGGGCCGGCCCGTCCAGGCTGATCGCAACCGAAATGTTGCGGGCCTCGAAGCAAGCGAGCCATTCGTCATCGATCAGCACGCCATTGGTCGTGACCGCGATGGGTATCTCGCAGCCCGTCCGCAATGAGATGGCATCGCAAGCCTCGGCAAAACGGTGGAAGTTCTCGACGCCCCACAGCAGCGGCTCGCCGCCGTGCAGAACGATGGGAAAATCGACGAGGGCGTATCTGACGACGTGCTCCTCGATGCGTTGCAGCAACCGATGCTGCACATCAGGGCTCATCAGCTTTGGCTTGCTATAAACGGAGGCGTCGCGGAACCAGTAACAATACGAACAGTCGATGTTGCATCTGGTCGCGACCTTGACCAGCAGCTGCGTGATCGGCTGATCCTGGAAGGCGACGCAATCTGGCCCCTCAGCCGACATGCCGATACCGCGACAAGTTGGAGGAAACGTACCTAGTACCCTCGAACAAATCCCCCTCGGCGGAACGCGCCTGCGCCCGGAGCGTATGCCGCCCTACGAAAGGCGCCTGCATTGGGTCCTTTCGCGAACCCGCCTCGCCTGAAAGCAGCCTGGGTCGCCACGGGTTCGTCGGAGACAACGCCTTGCTCCGCACCCTGTCCACGCAGATCGTTCAGCAACGCGTCGATACCCTGATGGTCGCTCTGAATGGTTGCCCCTGGCCCATGCAATTGGATGAGGCTCGCCAATACCTTCAGCGTCGTAATCGGCATGATTGTGCTCCTCTTTTCGCGACGCAATGCAGGGATCGAACGAAAGGCCGGGATGTCGAGCCGGCTGAGCAGTGACAAACACTATACCTTTTCCAATGTTGCGGCAATGTGTCGGGGCGAACCGGACTTAACCGATCCATACGAACGCACTTGTCGAACTCTCGGCGCCGGATCGAGATGCTTGCGGCCCTAGTCTGAGCCTGACGTTTCGGTCTGCTTCGCCTCGGAGAGCGGACTTCGCTCCTGGAAACATGCCCTAAGCCATCACCACCGGCGCTTCTTCGGCGAGCCCGTACACGCGCTGCGCCTTCGAGAACCCGGCGATCGGAAACTCGCCGAGCTCGCGCCAGCCGTGGTGACAGACATTTGCAAAGCCTTCCGAGGCGACGACGGTGCGCCCCAACCGGCCGGCGATCTTCTCCAGCCGCGCCGCGAGATTGACCGCGGGGCCGATGCAGGTGAAGTCGAGCCGGTTGCCGCCGCCGATATTGCCGTAGAGGATGTTGCCGACATGCAGCGCGACGCCGAAGCGGAAGCGCTCGATGATCTCGCCGACGGGGAATGCGAGGGCATCGACGCTGGCGCGGGACTCGCGCGCGGCTTCCAGCACGCGCGCACAGACATGCGCGGCGTCGCCGACATACTCGTCGATTGGAAACACCGCGAGCAGGCCGTCGCCCATGAACTTCAGGACTTCGCCGCCATGGCCCCGGATCGCGGTCACCTGGCAGTCGAAATATTGGTTGAGGATCTCGACCACCGTCTCGGCCGGCAACCGGTCCGACAGCGCCGTGAAGCCGCGCAGATCCGACAGCCAGATCACCGCCTGCATGGTGTCGGTGTGGCCGCGGCGGATCTGGCCGCCGAGGATGCGCGCGCCGGCGCGGTTGCCGACATAGGTGTCGAGCAGCATCGCGGCGGTGCGGCGGAGGCTGACGATCTCGCTGACGCGCGCAAGCGGCGCCATGATGGCCCGGATCGTCGCGATGTGGTCATCGCTGAAACCGCCGGGATGCCGTGTCATCCAGCTCGTCGCGTGGATCGATCCATCGAGAAACGGCATCGGCACCGCGACGTAGTCGGTCACCCCTTCGGAGCGCATGTCGTTGATGATCGGAAAGCGCTTGCTGTCGGGATCGTCGGCGCGCCCCCTGACCTCCAGCCCTTGCTCGAACACGATCCGAAGCGGGCTCTGGGCGAACTCGGGTGAATCCAGGATATCGAAATCGACGGTGCCGACCTCGACCTCCCCGCCCTGCCGCCAGATGAAGTTACGACCGAAGATTTCAGGATGCAGCGTGCGGATGAAGATGCCGAACCGCCACAGCGGCAGGCCGGCCCCGACCAGATGCTCGCAGACATCGGCGACCATCTCGGCCGGCCCGCCCGACGACCTCGCGCCGTCGATCAGCCAGTTGGTGATCCGCTGCAGCTCGGAGCTTTCCATGGCCGCATTTGCGGACGAAGTTGCAGGCCCGTCAAGCTGCTCGGAGGACTGGTGGCGCGACCTTAGAGCGCGATGAGCTAGCGCCCGACCTGACCGCGGTCGCGCAGGAAGTGGTCGGCCAGAACACAAGCCATCATGGCCTCGCCGACGGGGACGGCGCGGATGCCGACGCAGGGGTCGTGGCGGCCCTTGGTCATGATCTCGGTGTCGGCGCCCTTGCGATCGACCGTCAGACGCGGTTGCAGGATCGACGAGGTCGGCTTCACCGCGAAGCGCACCACGACCGGCTGGCCGGTGGAGATACCGCCCAGAACGCCGCCGGCATGGTTGGACAGAAAGCGCGTGCCGTCATTGCCGGTGCGCATCTCGTCGGCGTTCTCTTCGCCGGTGAGCTCGGCCGCGCCAAAGCCGGCGCCGATCTCGACGCCCTTCACGGCATTGATGGTCATCATCGCGCCCGCGAGGTCGGAATCGAGCTTGGCGTAGATCGGCGCGCCGAGGCCGGCCGGCACGCCCTCAGCGACGACCTCGATGACCGCGCCGATCGAAGAGCCGCTCTTGCGGATGCCGTCGAGATAGGTCTCGAAGAATGCGGCCTTGTCCTTATCGGGGCAAAAGAACGGATTCTTCGCAATCTCGTCCCAATCCCATTTCTCGCGATCGATCTTGTGCGGACCGATCTGCACCAGCGCGCCGCGCACGGTCATACCGGGCAGCACCTTGCGCGCGATTGCACCCGCAGCCACGCGCATCGCCGTCTCGCGCGCCGAGGAGCGCCCGCCGCCGCGATAGTCGCGCAGGCCGTATTTGGCCTCATAGGTGAAGTCGGCGTGACCGGGTCGGAACTTGTCCTTGATCTCGGAATAGTCCTTCGAGCGCTGATCGGTGTTCTCGATCAGAAGGCCGATCGGCGTGCCCGTCGTCACCTGCACGCCAGTCTCCGGATGCGCCATCACGCCGGAGAGGATCTTGACCTGGTCCGGCTCCTGGCGCTGGGTCGTGAAGCGCGACTGGCCGGGCCGGCGGCGATCGAGATCGCGCTGGATGTCGGCCTCGGTGAGCGGGATCAGCGGCGGACAGCCGTCGACCACGCAACCAATCGCCACCCCGTGACTCTCGCCAAAGGTGGTGACGCGAAACATGTGGCCGAAGGTGTTGAAGGACATCCGTCTCTAGCTCGTAAGTCAGTTCTGACTTGTGGTAGCGCCCAGGGACACGGCGTTCAACCCTGTTCCCGTCATTCCAGGTTCGCCCTTCGGGCGCCCCGAGTGACGGCGTGTGGGGTTAACTATACTTCTCCAGCCGCCCATCGCGAAACACGTAGACGGCGCCCTGCTCGATATAGAGCTCCGCGGCGCTGGCCGGGGTCTCGATGCCGAGGGCGACCATCAGGGCCCGGGCGGTGCCGCCATGGGCAACCGCGACGGTGTCGACCAGCCGCGACTCGTACCAGTCGAGCATGCGCTGCTGCACGGCCGCGTAGGTCTCGCCTCCCGCGGGGGCCACCGTCCATTTGTCGGCGAGGCGGCGGGCATAGACCTCGGGATCGAAGGCCTCGCTCTCGGCCAGAGTCAGCCCTTCCCAGCTGCCATAGCCGATCTCGCGCAGGCGATCATCCAGCGAATAATCCATGGCCGGCAGTTCGAGCTTGCCGCGCACGAGCTCCATGGTGGAGCGCGCGCGCCCGAGCGGGCTCGACACATAGGGCAGCGCCGCCTTGTCGCGGCCATCGCGCTTGAACAGATCAGCCAGGATGCCGGCAGCCTGCACGGCCTGGCCACGGCCGCGCGCATTCAGCGGAACGTCTTTGTTGCCCTGCAGCCGCCCGAGCGCATTCCACTCGGTCTCGCCATGGCGAAGATAGTAGATCGTAGGCACGGACATGCGGTCGGCAGGTTAGTCCTTCCCGCCCAGCGCGATGTCGGGCGCGTCGGGCCGCTTCATGCCGAGCACGTGATAGCCGGAATCGACGTGATGCACCTCGCCTGTGACGCCGCGCGACAGGTCGGAGAGGAAATACAGCGCACTGCCACCGACGTCCTCGGTCGACACGTTGCGCCGCATCGGCGCGTTGTACTCGTTCCACTTCAGGATATAGCGGAAATCGCCGATGCCGGAGGCGGCGAGCGTCTTGATCGGTCCCGCCGAGATCGCGTTGACGCGGATGTTCTTCTCGCCGAGATCGGCGGCGAGGTAGCGCACGCTGGCCTCCAGCGCCGCCTTCGCCACGCCCATCACATTGTAGTGCGGCATCCACTTCTCGGCGCCGTAGTAGCTGAGCGTGATGAGCGAGCCGCCGTCGGTCATCAGCTTCTCGGCGCGCTGCGCCACCGCAGTGAACGAATAGCAGGAGATCAGCATCGACTTGCTGAAGTTCTCCTGGGTGGTGTCGACGTAACGGCCGTCGAGCTGCTCGCCATAGGCGATCGCGTGCACCAGGAAGTCGATCTTGCCCCACTTCTCCTTCAGCACCGCAAACGCGGCGTCGATGGTCGCCGCGTCGGTGACGTCGCAATGGCCGAGCACGAGGCCGCCGATCTCGGCAGCGAGTGGCTCGACGCGTTTCTTCAGCGCGTCGCCCTGATAGGTGAACGCGAGCTCGGCACCGGCAGCGTGGCATGCCTTGGCGATGCCCCAGGCGATCGAGCGGTTGTTGGCAACGCCGAGGATCACCCCGCGCCTGCCCTGCATCAGACCTGAATTCTGCGCCATTTCCTTATCGTCCCATCGAGCGGGGTTGAGATCTGGAGGTACACCAGCCCTCTCTCGCGGTACAGTCCTAATACGCGGCGTTAACGCTGTTTCGAAGCCCGGAATAGCCGTTCCGCTCGGGTGTTATGATCGTTGAGGCGCTCGCGCCGATCGGCAGGACTTCAAGACGGCATGAGTGCATTTCGCCAGAGTGTGGAAGCGATGATCCCGGCGTTGCGCCGTTACGCCCGCGCGCTCACGCGCGATGCGGATGCGGCCGACGATCTCGTGCAGGACACCTTGGTGCGGGCGCTGCGCTCGGAGCGGCTGTTCCTCGGAGGCGACGTCAGGAGCTGGCTCTACACCATCCTGACGAACCTCAACAAGAATCGCCGCCGCTCGCTGGCGCGGCGGCCGCAGTTCATGCAGCTGACGGAGAACAACCCGGATGCCAGCGGCACGGAAGCCGAAGGACGCGACATCGAGAAGGCGCTGACAACGCTCGTCGAGGAGCAGCGCTCGGTGCTGCTGCTGGTGATGCTGGAGGGCCTCAGCTACCGCGAGGTCGCCGACATCCAGGGCGTACCGATCGGCACCGTAATGTCCCGGCTGGCGCGGGCCCGCGCTCACGTTAAAGCATCGCTGGAAGGTGAGCGCCCGGCGCTCAGGCGGGTGAAATGATGGCGGGATTGATGCATCGCGTGTCTCGCATCCTCCGCATGCAGAGGCGCAACGCGCAAGTAAGTCGCGAACGATATTTTGGGCCGCAGAGCCAGAGACGACCGATATGAACGACCGCAAGACTTCAGTGACCGAGGACGAACTGCACGCTTATGTCGATGGCGAGCTGCCGGCCGAGCGCCGCGCCGACGTCGAGGCCTGGCTTGCCGCCAACCCCGAGGATGCCGAGCGGGTGCAATCCTGGCGCGCGATGGCCGAATTGCTGCACGCCCGCTACGACGCCGTCGCTCATGAGCCCGTGCCGGCGCGTCTGGAGCTCGAGCGGCTGGAGCGCCGCCCCAGGCGATGGTTCTTTGGCGCCGCCGCGGCCACCCTGGTTGCGTTCGTTGCCGGCGGCACGGCCGGCTGGATCGCCCATGGCGCCGCCAAATCGCCCTCGACCTTCCAGAGCTTCACGGAGGACGCGCTCGACGCTCACCGCCTCTATGTCGTCGAGGTCCGCCACCCCGTCGAGGTCCCCGGCAACGAGCGCGACCATCTCCAGGCCTGGCTGACCAAGCGCTGCGGCTGGACCGTGTTCGCGCCGAACCTGGAAGCGAGTGGGCTCAAGCTGGTCGGCGGCCGGCTGCTGCCGGGGCCGAACGGCCCAGCGTCATTCCTGATGTATGAGAGCCCCTCGGGCGAGCGGTTCACGATCTACACCGCCAAAACCGAGAGCGGCGCGACGCAAATGCGCTATGCCAAGGCGGACAGGGACGGGGCGGTGTTCTGGGCCGACGGTGGCGTCGGCTATGTCGTCACCGGCGGCGGCGACCGTGACCGGCTGACCAAAGTGGCGCAGGCGGTCTACGACCAAACCGAGAAAAACGGAACATAATCAGCTGACGACCGCCGTGCCTCGATTCCGACATTGAAAATTTGGAATCAAGACATGCGTGCGTCTCATTATCGCACCGGATGATCACGCGAAAATGAGCAGCGTTCGATCCGCCGATCGACGCGGGCGGCCTCGATTGGGGTTTTTGGTACCGCGCTGGTCCCCCTCTCGAGGCCGCACCTTTTTGGCGGCTGCCCCGCCGGGCAGCCGACACGCCGAGGCCGCTTAGCGTCGAAGCGCTACTGCGCTCCAGGCGTATTGTGTCCGAGCATCATCTGTCGGGAAGAGAGTGCTCCCATGTGAAGACGGTCTCGGCCAGCGCCCTAGCCGAGCCCGCTGCGCGGATTGTAGGGGTGTTGATCCCGCCACTTCTCCATCAATGCTTCAAGCTCGGCGTCGTTCCCATCCGGTAGCATAATCCTGATGGTGACGAAGAGATCACCGGTTCCAGCCGCCTTCGGCAGGCCCTTGCCCTTGAGGCGGAAGGTCCGGCCGCTGGAGGTGTTTTTCGGGACAGACAGCTCCACGGCATTGCCGAGGGTGGGCACGCGGACCTTGCCGCCGAGCACGGCCTCGTAGAGCGTGACCGGCAGATCGATCCGCAGGTCGGCGCCCTCGACCTTGAAGAACGGGTGCGGAGCGATGCTGATGGTGATCAGGAGGTCGCCGGGCGGATGGCCCTGCGCGGTCTCGCCCTGCCCCCGCAGCCGAATCTGCTGGCCTTCGGTGACGCCGGCCGGAATCTTGACGTTGAGTTCCTTGCCGTTCGGCAGCCGGACGCGCTTATCCCCGCCTTTCACCGACTCCTCCAGCGAGACGGTCATGGCGACGTTCAGGTCCAGATCGAGCCCGATCCCGCCGGTGTCGAATTCGAACTGGGCACCGCCGCCGGCGCCGGGCCGCGCACCGCGCATTCCGCCGCCGAACATGCTGTTGAGGATATCCTCGAACGCACCCGCGCCGGCTCCGCCGCCAGTGCCACCGCTACGGAACGTATAGCTCTCGAAGCCGCCGGGACCCGCCCGCCCGCGCGGACCGCCGCCGCCCGGAAAGCCTTGGAAGCGCGGCTTGCCGTCGGCGTCGATTTCGCCGCGGTCGAACTGCTTGCGCTTGTCCTCATCGCCGAGGATCTCGTTGGCGGTGTTGATCTCGGCGAAGCGCTCGGCGGCCTTCGGGTCGTCCTTGTTGCTGTCGGGATGATGCTTTTTCGCAAGCTTGCGATAGGCGCTCTTGATCGCGGCAGCGTTGGCGCTCCGCGGCACCCCCAAGACCTCATAGGGGTCGCGCATCCGTCACGTCTCCTTCAAAGGGATATCGATGTTTTCAAAGGGCTCCCCGCCCCACCTGCACTTCATGTGGAGGGCGAGTGGCATTTTTGCAACTAGGGTCGCGAGACGATTCCTAGCTCCGCCACGGCTTTAGCGTATGAATCTCCCAGCGACCATGGCTGCTTTGGCAGCCGGCCCCCTGGAGCCAGCTTTCGGTGTTGCCGTTGACGTAGCTGGCCAGGAAATCGCGGCACTTGCGGCCATCCTCAGCAGCATAGGATTGTGCGATCGGCGTCACCGAGCCGCGCGCCCCGGTCTCCGGATTCTCCCAATGCTGGCTGGAATCCTTGTCACCCTTGCTCAGCACATCGGAAGCGGCATTGCGGGCAAAGGCGAGATCGGTCTCGGTCGGCGCGGCGTCCTTCGCGGATCGCGTGATCGAGCCGGTGAGGTCGCTTTCGTCGGCCTTGGCGAAGGGACCGCCGCTGTCATTGCGGGAGAAGCTGCAGCCGCCGGCACCGAGGCCGATCAGAATCATTGTCATGACGAGGCCGGACGGGCGGATCGCCGATAGGCCAACGGGTCCCCATGCCCTATATAGGGCGAGAGCAGACAACAACGCGCTTTGGGCCGCGGGACGCAACTCGGACTCCGGACATGACCGACACGACCTCGATGAAACACCAGACACCCTTAACATCCGGTGATTTCACCGCCGCCGACGAGCCGTTCGTGCTGTTCGAGGCCTGGCTGAACGAAGCGATCAAGAGCGAGCCCAACGATCCCAACGCAATGGCGCTCGCAACCGTCGACCCGGACGGCCTGCCGGACGTGCGCATGGTGCTGATGAAGGGCTTCGATACCGACGGTTTCGTCTTCTACAGCCACATCGCGAGCCAGAAGGGCCGCGAACTCGCCGCAAATCCTAAGGCGGCGTTACTTTTTCACTGGAAGTCGCTGCGCCGCCAGGTCCGCATCCGCGGCAACGTGACGCCGGTGACTGATGCGGAAGCCGACGCCTATTTCGCTACCCGCCCCAAGCAGGCCCAGATCGGCGCCTGGGCCAGCAAGCAGTCCGAAGCGCTGGAAAGCCGCTTCGCCTTCGAGCAGGCGATCGCCAAGGTCGCCGCCAGACACGTCATCGGCGAGGTACCGCGGCCGCCGGGTTGGAGCGGCTGGCGCATCACGCCGTTGCGCATCGAGTTCTGGCACGACCGCCCATTCCGCCTGCATGACCGCATCGAATTTCGTCGTGACGCCGTCGGCCAGCCGTGGTCCAAGACGCGGATGTATCCTTGACCTGAAAGATCTCCATGCCGCATCCATCCAACGTGCCGCGACGTACGCTGCTCCTCACCGGCGCCAGCCGCGGCATCGGCCATGCCACCGTAATCCGCTTCTCCTCGGCGGGCTGGCGCGTCATCACCTGCTCGCGGCATCCGTTTCCGGAGGACTGCCCGTGGGATGCAGGCCCTGAGGATCACATCCAGGTCGACCTCGGCGACCCCGAGGATACCGCGCGCGCGATCAGCGAGATCCGCCGCCGTCTCGAGGGCGGCACCCTGCACGCGCTCGTCAACAACGCCGCGATCTCGCCGAAGGGCCCGGGCGGCAGCCGGCTCGGCTCGGTCGACACCGACCTAGACACCTGGACCCACGTCTTCCACGTCAACTTCTTCGCGCCGATCATGATGGCGCGCGGATTGATCGAGGAATTGAAGGCGGCCAAGGGATCGGTGGTGAACGTCACCTCGATCGCGGGCTCGCGCGTGCATCCCTTCGCGGGCGCCGCCTATGCCACCTCGAAGGCCGCGCTCGCCGCGCTGACGCGCGAGATGGCGTCCGACTTCGGCCGCGTCGGCGTGCGCGTCAACGCGATCGCGCCGGGCGAGATCGACACCTCTATCCTGTCGCCGGGCACCGAGAAGATCGTCGACCAGCAGATTCCGATGCACCGGCTCGGCACGCCGGACGAGGTCGCCAAGATCATCTACGTGCTGTGCACGGACACCTCGTCCTACGTCAATGGCGCCGAGATCCACATCAACGGCGGCCAGCACGTGTAGATGCTTGCGGGCATTCCGGGACGCCCGAAGGACGAACCCGGAATGACGTCTCAGATCAAGGATGTCGCGGAAATCTTTGGCGCGTAGACGGAAGCAAGGCGATCCAGACAAGGCCGCCGCAAGACCTGGATCGCCCTTACCTTCCGTTGCTCATTCGACTCGAATCCGACGTGACCTCTCGCGCAGCCGCGGAGCGGCCGTGCTGAATGCGGTCGAGCAGTCGTCATCGTTCTCGCCATCGAGCAGCGGAGCACCACAGTGCCGGCACAGGCGTGCCGACATCACCATGCCGCTCGCCAGGACCT
This sequence comes from Bradyrhizobium neotropicale, assembly GCF_001641695.1. GTDB lineage: Bacteria > Pseudomonadota > Alphaproteobacteria > Rhizobiales > Xanthobacteraceae > Bradyrhizobium > Bradyrhizobium neotropicale. The sequence goes on along the minus strand of NZ_LSEF01000059.1, from coordinate 75,182 downwards.
GACGATAGCTCGCCAGATCGATGACGTTGCGGGGCGATGTTATGCGTTTTTCAACCATGGCTGTTCCTCGCGGCTACCCCTGTCTTATCGCAGACAAGTTTCGCCCAAACGTTCAGCCCACCGCTCAAATTTTACCGGAGGAATTGGGGCAGAGCGCACACATCACTTCGCGGCCAGAATCTCGATCTATTCTGCGACACTAGGCGCCGCCTCTCTGCGAACGGCGTAAGGTCTCGGTAGGTATCTCCTTTTGAGCATGATCACCGCGCAAACGCGTTCCGTGTTGTCGCGAGGGAAAACCGCTGTGCACTTTGTGCCAGCGCACGGCCCTTCGGGTCCGTATTGTGCGCTAGAGCCACTTCTTGAACTTGAAGATCCAGTACGGAACGATCGCCGCGATCAGCATCATCACCAGCGCCATGGGATAGCCGTGCACCCATTCGAGCTCCGGCATCACTTTGAAGTTCATGCCGTAGATCGAGGCGATCAGCGTCGGCGGCATCAGGACAACGGCCATGACCGAAAACAGCTTGATGATGTTGTTCTGCTCGAGATTGACGACGCCGAGCATGGCGTCGAGCACGAAGGTGATCTTGTTGGACAGATAGGACGCGTGGTCGGTCAGGGACGCCACGTCGCGCTGCATGGTCTTGAGTTGCTCGCGCATGTCCTTGGACCATTTGACGCCTTCGACCACCGCGGAGAGGAAGGTGACGAGGCGGCCGATCGAGACCAGGCTCTCGCGGACCTTGGAGGTCAGGTCGCCCTTGCGGCCGATCGCGATCAGGATCTGCGAATACTGCTTGGCGTGGCCGTGGCGCTCGCTCTCGGGCTCGAAGATGTCGTGCGAGACCTGGTCGATCTCGGCGCCGCAGCGTTCCAGAATGTCGGCGCAGCGGTCGATCACGGCGTCCAAGAGTTCCATCAGCACCATCTCGCCGGTGATGGCCGGGGTGCAGGTCCGGGCGAGCTTGGCCTCCACCAGTGAGAACGGCTTGGGCTGGTCGTAGCGCACCGTCACCAGGCGATGGTCGCCGAGGATGAAGGTCACCGCCGTGGTCCGGGGCATGTCGGTGTCGGACTGGCACATCAGCGTCGCGGTCATGTAGCGCGCGCCGTTCTCGATATAGAGGCGGCTGGAGATCTCGATCTCCTGCATGTCTTCCCGGGTCGGGATCGCGATCCCCGCCAGTCGTTCCACCGCCTTGTCCTCGACGGAGGTCGGGTTGAACAGGTCGATCCACACCGCGGTCTCGGGCAGCGCCGAGAGATCTTCGACGACGGCCTTCTTCAGGGAGGACTCGGACGGAACAAACACGGAAAACATCAACAACTCCAGATGAGGCCTCAGAGCGACCAAGACCCCCTTAGCGCGATTCTGACAAGTTCATGATGACAAGCACATTAACGAGGCCTTTGCATTTGTGGCCGCCCTGTGGCCCAACCGTGACACGTGATCGAGAGTTGGGCACGCCTTGCCCAAAAATCCGCCCAAGCCCGCAAAACTTGCGGCAAAAAAGCCACAGCTTCGGCCTTGCAGCGCGGGAAAACGCCCTAAATGCTGGAATTGTGGCAGATTTCAACGATAATGGGATTAACGGAGTCGAGGGAACTGTGGCGGTAAGCTCAGGTCCTGCGCGGTATTGCTTGATTGGAAGAACCAAACCATGTCGTCGCTGAAAGTTAAGTTCGGTATTTTGGCCGCCGGTCTGATGTTGTCTGGTTGTATGCAGGCGACACATTTCGAGGCGACCGACACCAAGGCCTTTAAGCCGAAGGACAAGGAACTCCTTGCCAAGGTCCGGTACGAGAACACCCCCGTTGCGGAGCCGTTCCGGCGCGCCATCGTCGATTACCACCGCAAGGAATCGCCGGGCTCGATCGTGGTCGATTCCGACAATCACTACCTCTACTACGTGATGGATGGCGGCAAGGCGATCCGTTACGGCATCACCGTCGGCGAAGAAGCCATGGCCTGGTCCGGCATCGCCAAGGTCGGCAGCATGACCGAGTGGCCGGCTTGGCACCCGACCCCCGGCGAGATTTCGCGCCTGGGCGTGCCGACCTATGTTGCCCCCGGCCCGGACAATCCGATGGGCTCGCGCGCGATGTATCTCTACTCGGGCGGCAAGGACACGCTGTTCCGCATCCACGGCACCAACCAGCCGGAATATATCGGCGCCTCGATCTCCTCGGGCTGCATCCGCCTGACCAACGAGGACGCGATCGACCTCTACAACCGCGTGAAGGTCGGCACCATCGTGGTCGTGCTCGAACCGAAGCACGGCGACTCCCCGTACAACTCGCGGCTGGCGCTCGGCAGCAGCCAGACCGGTCAGGCCGGCAGCTACTGATCGCCTCCTGATCTCTGAGATCCAAAAGCGCCGGTTTCACCGGCGCTTTTTTGTTGCGCCCTTGCGCGGCGGCGGGCTGGGTTTGGCGTCAGGCGACGGCTTGTCCGCCGCTACGGCCGCATCTCCCTCCTCGGCCCCGTCCTTCTCAGCTCCGTCCTTGACCCCGTCCTTTGCCCCGTCCTTGGCCTTGTCGGATTTCGCTGCGACTTCGCGCGGCGGTGCCTCCTCGGGGCGCTCCACCGGGAGCAACGGCGCGACGTGCGGCAGGGGATCCCAGACGTTCCACTGGCAGATCCGGTAGTCGTTGCGCCGCTGCGCGAGATCAAGGTGGATATGGTCCTCGTGGTACCAGTCCGAGCCCGGGCCGAGCACGGTGGTGAAGCGCGAGCAGACTGAATGCAGCACGCGCTCGCGCACCTCGCGCGACACGGCGCGGTCGGTCAGGCCGATCGACTGGCCGTTGGCGAGCTTGAGCGAACGCACGTCGAGCGCATTCGCCTTGCCGTGCTCGGACAGCATCGCGCCGACGATGCGATTGCGGCCACGGCACTCGAAGGAGTCGAAATTATCGAGATCGCTGATCGTGGATCCGAGGCTCGCGGCGAGCGGTACCATGTCCGAGCGCACCCAGTCGGCGATCGCGGACGCCATCGTGCAGCGGAGGATCGCGGCCGGCTTCACCGCCACCTTGCGCTTGTCCGGCAGCACGATCGCCTCCAGTCGTACCAGGTCATCGCCGCCGCAGCCGCCGGGGCCGCGGACATCGGGAATGGACGGCGCGATCGCGATCTCCTCGGTCAGCGCGAGCCGGCAGGCCGAGACCTTGGGCTCCGCCGGCTGGCGCTCCGCCGTTGAGGGCTCGCTCGGCTTTTCGGCGGGAGCCTTGTCAGGGGAAGGCTTGCCCTCGGCCGCCGGAATCTCCGGTTCGGTCTTGTCAGACCCCTTTTGCGCCTCATCCGGACGCGGTCTCGGCAAGGGGATTTGCGGGGAGATTTTTTTGGCCGAATGCACCGCTCCGCGCGGCCGTGGTGTACCAATGCCAAAGATATCCAGCGGGGCAGCAAATTTTCGCGCCTCCGCCGTCTCCACCAGAACGAGCGACATCCCGAGCGCGGCGGTAACCATTGCCGCACGGGCGGACATATAGCCGCGACAAGACCATTTGCGGCGAAACTCCTGCAGGCTAAAATTCATGACAATTCTTTGGCCCGCGCTGAGAGCAATAACCCGCCCAGCGAATTCTCGGAGGAACGTCGGAATGCTTGGTTTGATGCAAGATTGGCCCCTGCTCTGCCACCGGATCATCGAACACGCCGCCAGGATTCATGGCAAGCAGGAGGTCGTCACGCGATCGATCGAGGGACCGATCCATCGCACCAACTATGCCGAAATCCACAAGCGCGCGCTCAAGGTCTCGCAGATGCTGGAGCGCGACGGCATCAAGCTCGGTGACCGTATCGCCACCATCGCCTGGAACACCTGGCGCCACCTCGAAGTCTGGTACGGCATCATGGGCATCGGCGCCATCTGCCATACCGTCAATCCCCGCCTTTTCCCCGAGCAGATCGCCTGGATCATCAACCATGCGCAGGACCGCATCGTGATGACCGACCTCACCTTCGTTCCGGTCCTGGAGAAGATCGCCGACAAGCTCCCGAGCGTGGAGCGCTACGTCATTCTCACCGACAAGGGGCATATGCCCGAGACCACGCTGAAGAATGTGGTCGCCTACGAGGACTGGATCGCGGAGGCCGACGGCAAGTTCAAATGGAAGGATTTTGACGAGAACACAGCGGCCGCGATGTGCTACACGTCCGGCACGACGGGCGATCCCAAGGGTGTGTTGTATTCGCATCGCTCCAACGTGCTGCACGCGCTGATGGCCAACAATGTCGACGCGCTCGGCACCAGCGCCTCCGAGACAATGTTGCCGGTGGTGCCGCTGTTCCATGCTAACAGCTGGGGCATCGCCTTCTCCGCGCCCTCACAGGGCACCAAGCTGGTGATGCCAGGCGCCAAGCTCGACGGCGCTTCGGTCTACGAGCTGCTCTCGACCGAGAAGGTGACGCACACCGCCGGCGTGCCGACAGTGTGGCTGATGCTAATCCAGCACATGGCCGCCAACAATCTGAAGCTGCCGGATTTGAAGATGGTGATCTGCGGTGGCTCGGCGATGCCGCGCTCGATGATCAAGGCCTTCCTCGACATGGGCTCGAACGTGCGTCATGCTTGGGGCATGACCGAGATGAGCCCGATCGGTAGCGTCTCGGCGCTGAAGCCGCCGTTCAGCGACGCGACCGGCGATACGCGGCTCGACGTGCTTCAAATGCAGGGCTATGCGCCGTTCGCCGTGCAGATGAAGATCACCGACGATTCCGGCAAGGAACTGCCTTGGGACGGCAAGACGTTCGGCCGCCTGAAGGTTTCGGGCCCTGCGGTAGCCAAGGCCTATTACCGGGTCGACGCCAACATCCTCGACGAGGAGGGCTTCTTCGACACCGGTGACGTCTCGACCATCGACGAGGACGGCTACATGCGGATCACCGACCGCTCCAAGGACGTGATCAAGTCCGGCGGCGAGTGGATCTCCTCGATCGACCTGGAGAACCTCGCGGTGGGTCACCCGGCCGTGGCGGAGGCCGCCGTGATCGGCGTCTTCCACCCCAAATGGGACGAGCGTCCGCTGCTGATCGTCCAGCTCAAGCAGGGGCAGCAGGCCACGCGCGAGGACATCCTGAAGTTCATGGACGGCAAGATCGCCAAATGGTGGATGCCCGACGACGTCGCCTTCGTCGACGGCATCCCGCATACGGCAACAGGCAAGATCCTGAAGACGGCGCTGCGCGACCAGTTCAAGGACTACCGCTTCCCCAACGCGGCGGCGTGAGCGGACCGGAATAGCTTGCCCAAAAACCGGTTCGGTCCTGCGGTTGCGAACTCGCTTCATCTCCCCCGCTTGCGGGGGAGATCGGTTTCATCACGAACGCAACTCGATCCAATCTCGTGACGCCCTCTGGGCCCTCCGGACGTATCGAGGTCAGGCAGGCAGAATGATCATGATCTGGTCCACCTTCGGCGGATCTAGTGCTTTGCATCTGCCTGGCCGGAGCTCTTCTGCCATTTCAGGAATTGTTGATAGAGCGCCTCGTCCTGTTCCGGCGTTCGCGTGCCCTGCTGACCGGTTTCTCGGGTCTGCGCGGCCAGGAACCGGTCGAATCTCGCGCGTGTGTCGGAGGCCGGACCGGAATGCTGGTCCAGCCACTCCTGCGCCGGCGGAAAGCGATTCCATCCCTTCAGTGGCGCGCTCAACACCACCTCCTTCCACTTCGGATGGAAGGGCGGCCGCTGCAGGTCTTTCAGGCGGTCGAAGAAGACCTGAACGAAATGCTCCACCTTGCCGTATCGCTCGGTCTTTGCGGGCCAGTTGTAGGCCGCAAGGATGGCGGGCACAGCGATCGTGTCAACGCGGCCGCCCGGCGGGATCAGTGAAGGATAGTCCTCCGCCTTGAGGACAGATGGAAGATAGTCGCTCTGCAAGGGCCCGCTATACGGGATCGGCACGAAATGCAGGCCGTCTCCAGTCACCTGGCTCACGGCCTTAGAGGGACTTCCCTGCACCGCGATCACCGCGTCGAGCTCGCCGTTCTTCAGTTTTTCATAGGCGATGCGCTGCTCGATATAGGCGTAGACCGGCTTGATGCCGAGCCTCTCGAAGATCGTGATCGCGGTGACGAAAGTGCCTCCGTTCGGCAAGTCGACGGCAACACGCCGGCCGTTCAGATCGGCAAGGTTGCGGATCGACGACCGCGCGACGACGTGCATCTCCTCATTGTAGAGCTTCGTGATGTAGACAAACTGGTTGCGGATGTTGCCGGTGTAACCCTTCCTTTCCAGGTAATCGAGCGTATCGGCGCGCACGATGCCGAGATCGACCCCCTTGAGGAACAGGATGTCCGCGATGCTCTGGACCGAGCCCCTCCCGATGATCGGCAGCACGCGCATCCGGTCGCCGTCATCCAGCGCGGAGGCAAGGTCGGCGCCGAACTGGACATAGGTTCCGCCGATCGTGCCTGACATCAGCGTCACGGTGTTGGCGTTGAGCCGCTCACGCGTGCTCTTGCTGGTGCTGGAATAGCTGAAAATCGCCTTCAGGCCCTCGCTCACTGCGGCCGGATCGACCTCTCCTCCCCGGTCCTGGGAAAAGGCCGGCGTCGTCAGCAGCAGCCCGACGCCGGCCGCGCAGCCGAATGCCAGGTCGGTCAAACGTCGGATGATCATGTCGTGAAGCTCCGGATGGTCGAGATTGACAGGCGCGCGCGACGCACGGTGCCGGGATCAGCGGGTGGGCATGAGCGTATCAAGCTGTCGCTGCGCTTCGGGGTCGCCCCATTCTTTTGCTTTCTGGTACCAATTCCGGGCCTGCGCGAGGTCCGCAAGCGGTCCACTGGCGCCCAACTGCTTAAGCACGGTCGGATCGTACGTCCTGGCCACCAGCAGCGCGGCACGCGCGTCTCCTCCTTCGGCCGCGCGCAGCAGCAGTAGCCTCGCCGCCGAGACGTCGCCGCTGGTGAGCAAATCCTGTCCACGTTTGACGAGGCCAGAAATTTCCTTCGGATCCAGGTTGCGCACGGCGTCCGTCTGCGGCGGTGGGGAGGCCACCACGGAGCGCGCCGGCGGTACGGCCGTGACGGCGGCCGACGGTTGCGGAGCGACTGTGACTGCGGGTTTCCAGGAAAGCCGGCTCGAGCCAACCACGAGCACGGCGCCGTTACTGTCACGCAATTCTGCCATCGCGACCATCTGACCGGCGAAACCATGTGGCGGAATGACCGACACGGCGGAAATTTCCGACGCGGGCACGCGCCACTCGTTGGCAACGCGCTTGCCCGACGTCAACCGCGCGTCGCCTGGCAGTCCGTTGATGGCAACGATAGCGCCGGAAGGGGGAGCACCCAGGCGCATCCCGAGCGGCAAGGGAGCGTTGGCAGGCCCGCTGCTGTCCTCCACCGCAAGGCTCGCGACCTGCTTGCGTTGCGGTGCCGGACCGATCGCGGCTTTCACCGATTGCCAAAGCGACGAGATCGATGTGGCGTCGTTCGATTGAACTCCGGGCCTTTGCGACGCCGGAATGACCATGACGAGAATCAGCGCGATGCCCCCCGCAACTGCTACCGCGATCGCGAACCTGACCACGACGCTGAGCAGCGCGCGCCTTCCCGAGTTACGGAGGGCGGCCGGCACCTCGATGGGCTCCATCGCCTCGTGCATGGCTTGGGCGACGGCTTTGGAGAACACGTCCGAATGGTCACGACGTCGCGGGTTGCCGGGCGATGGCAAGGGCGGACCATCGGCAGTCGACGATGGATGCTCCGCGGACCGTCTCGGCGCCGCCGTCTGCATCGTCCGCTCGCGCAAGCTGCGCGGCGCGTAGTACATCGGATCGTGCGGATCGATATAGCCTTCGTGCGGTCCACCACTCATACTGAACACTCGCCCTGATGGGGCTGGCCGCCAGCCGCGCTGGTCGGTACCGGCTACGCTGTTTGCGATCCATGCAGCCCATGAGCGCAACCGCGCACATCCGGTCAGCCTTTTGCTGCACAACCGGGAGCTGAGGTCACTCTTACAACGTTTCCGGCTGACGCCCGCCGTTGTTCCTGCCGTTGTTCTTTTTTGACTGCCGTTCGCTGATGTCCCTCTCGCTGGGACAGTCCCTCGCTTCGGCGGTTCCGACAACCTGCAGTAGAGCCTTGAGGCGAAATTGCGACCAAGTCAATCTACAACTAAAGATCATTTCGATTGAATGGTTAATCAATTAAGTTGCAGATTCCCGCCTGTTCTCTGTGCCATATGGCCCGCAAACCTTGAAATTGCCGGGCCGCCGTGGTCTCAAGCAGCCAGTTTCCAACTGGCCCCCCTGGCGGCGGGCCAAGCTCCAACCCGGCAGTTTTCGTCGATGGCCCGCAGGTTTTCCGCTCCCTATCAGTCGGAGCCAGTGTCCAGCCTCGCGAGCTGGGCGCGCAATCTGGCTGTGTTCGCTGTGGTGGCGGTGGTGGTGTCGATCATCATCGTCCGCTTCGGCTTCTTGGAGCCGAAGCCGGCGCTCGCCACCTTCTTCGGCGGGCTCGCGATCGCCGGGCTCTCGTTCCTGTTCGGGCTCGCCGGCTTTGCGGCGATCTGGCAGAACGGTTCGCGCGGGATGGGGCGCATCCTGCTCGCCTTCCTGATCAACGCGCTGATCCTCGCTTATCCTGCCTACCTCGCCCTTCAATACCGCAGGCTGCCGGCGATCCACGACATCACCACCGATCCGATCGACCCGCCGCGCTTCGACGCGCTGGCGCGCCTGCGCACCGGCGACGGCACCAACCCAGCGGTGTATGCCGGCCTCTACTCGGCCGAGCAGCAGCGCCACTTCTATCCCGACATCGAGCCGATCGAGCTGGAAATCACCGCCGAGCGCGCCTATGCGCTGGCGCTTCAGCTCGTCAACAAGCGCAAATGGCTCGTCATCGACGAGCGCGCGCCGCAGCCGCCGCGCCGCATCGGCCGCATCGAGGCGGTGGCGCGCACGCCGATCATGGGGTTCCGCGAGGATGTCTCGATCCGGGTCGCGCCTGATGGCGACGATTCCCGCGTCGATATCCGCTCCGCCTCGCGTTATTTCGACAGCGACCTCGGCAGCAACGCCGCGCGCGTCACCAAGTTCATCGACGATCTCAACACCGCGGCCGATTCCGACGCGCTGAAGCCGGTGAAGAAGACGCCGGTCATCCCGCCGAAGGCGCCGGCGAAGACGGTGAAGAAGTGACGCGCTAGCGTCATTCCGGGGCGGTCCGCAGGACCGAACCCGGAATCCATCGGGCAGCAGGGTTGGTGGATGAATGGATTCCGGGCTCGATGCTGCGCATCGCCCCGGAATGACGGGTGGAGCTAGGTGCTCGCCATCCTGTACGTCCCGGAAATCACGGGATCGCCGTCCGTCGCGACCACGCCGCGGGCGACCAGATCCTCCAAATGCGCCAGCACGGAATAGCCGGCGGCCGTCGTCAGCCGCGGATCGATGCCGATATAGATCGCCCGCACCATGGTAGGGATATCGGCCTCGCCCTTGGCGAGGCGGTGCAGGATTGACGCCTCGCGCGCCTTGCGGTGGCGGATCAGGAAGCGCACGAAGCGCGGCCCATCCGGGATCTCCGGTCCATGGCCGGAAAAATAGAGATCCTCCTCGCGCGCAGCCAGCCGCTCGAGCGAGTCCATATAGTCGATCATCGAGCCGTCGGGCGGCGCCACGATCGAGGTCGACCAGCCCATCACGTGATCGCCGACGAAGTTGAACTTTCGCTCGGGCCAGGCGAACGCCAGATGATTGGCGGTATGGCCGGGCGTCGCCACGGCCTCGAGCCGCCAGCCGGCGCCTTCGATGACGTCGCCATGAGCGATCCTGACGTCGGGCGCGAAGTCGCGGTCGGCACCGGACTCCGGATTGTGCTTCTCGCTCTCGAAGCGCGGTCGCGAGGCGCGGTGCGGCCCCTCGGCGTAGACGGTCGCTCCGGTCGCCTGCTTGATCCGCCCCGTGTTGGGCGAGTGATCGCGGTGGGTATGGGTGATAAGGATGTGGCTCACGGTCTCGCCGCGAACGGCATCGAGCAGCGCGGCCGCATGCGCCCCGCTGTCCGGACCGGGATCGATGATCGCGACGTTACCCTTGCCGACGATGTAGCTGACCGTACCGGTGAAGGTGAACGGGCTCGGATTGTCGCACAGCACGCGTCGCACGCCGGGACGGACTTCCTCGACGATTCCAGGCTTCAGCGGGAAATTGCGGTTGAACGGGACGTCGTCGTTGTCGGACATGGCTTCTTCTTTGTTCTTTGACGTCATTCCGGGACGGCCCGTCAGGGCCAGACCCGGAATCTCGATTGAACAGGATGATGCGGCCCGAGATTCCGGGGGCGCGCTTTGCGCGCCCCGGAATGACGGAAGACGTACTTAGAAGAACGCCTGGATGCCCGTGATGGCGCGGCCAAGGATCAGGGCGTGGACGTCGTGGGTGCCCTCATAGGTGTTGACCGTCTCGAGGTTATGGACGTGGCGCATCACATGGTACTCGATCGAGATGCCGTTGCCGCCGTGCATGTCGCGCGCGACGCGCGCGATATCGAGCGCCTTGCCGCAATTGTTGCGCTTGACGATCGAGATCATCTCGGGCGCGAACTTGCCCTCGTCCATCAGGCGGCCGACGCGCAGCGAGGCCTGCAGGCCCAGCGCGATCTCGGTCTCCATGTCGGCGAGCTTCTTCTGCACGAGCTGGGTCGCGGCGAGCGGCTTGCCGAACTGCTTGCGGTCGAGCGTGTACTGGCGAGCGCGGTGCATGCAGTCCTCGGCGGCGCCAAGCGCGCCCCAGGAGATGCCGTAGCGGGCGCGGTTGAGACAGCCGAACGGACCCTTCAGGCCGGAAACGTTGGGCAGCAGCGCGTCTTCCGGAACCACGACACCGTCCATCACGACTTCGCCGGTGATCGAGGCACGCAAGGACAGCTTGCCGCCAATCTTCGGCGCGGACAGGCCCTTCATGCCCTTCTCCAGCACGAAGCCACGGATCTGGTTGTCGTGCTCGGCCGACTTGGCCCAGACCACGAAGACGTCGGCGATCGGGGCGTTCGAGATCCACATCTTGCTGCCGGTCAGGCGATAGCCGTCCGAGACCTTCTCGGCGCGGGTCTTCATGCCAGCCGGGTCGGAGCCGGCGTCGGGCTCGGTAAGGCCGAAGCAGCCGACCCACTCGCCGCTGGCAAGCTTCGGCAGGTACTTCTTGCGCTGGTTCTCGTCGCCATAGGCGTAGATCGGATACATCACCAGCGAGGACTGCACCGAATTCATCGAGCGATAGCCGGAATCGACCCGCTCGATCTCGCGCGCGACGAGGCCGTAGGCGACATAGCTCGCGTTGGCGCAGCCATATTCCTCCGGCAGCGTGATGCCAATCAGGCCGAGCTCGCCCATCTCGTTGAAGATCTCTCGATCGGTCTTCTCTTCCAGATAGGCCTTGGAGACGCGCGGCAGCAGCTTGTCCTGGGCATAGGCGCGCGCGGTGTCGCGCACCATACGTTCGTCTTCGGTGAGCTGTTCGTCGAGCAGGAACGGATCGTCCCACTGGAAAGAAGCCGCAGCCGGCTTGTCCTTGGCCTGAGGGCGCACGCTCATGAAACGTCCTTTCGCGTCTGGTTCCGTCTAAAAATTGCCCGACAAATTAAAGCGCCGGGGCAACAAGTGCAATTGCATCCTGGTTTCGGTCATTCCGGGACGCGCAATGCGCCCCCGACATCTTTCGACGTCAACCAACATCGAGGCTCCGGGGCTGGCGCTTTGCGCCAGCCCCGAATGACAACGCCTCAGGTCTCGAGCTGTTCGTTCGCAACGATCTCGATGCCGAAGCCCGACAATCCCTTGTAGTCGTGCACCGAAGAGGTGAGATGCCGGATCGAGGTGACGCCGAGATCGCGCAGGATCTGCGCGCCGACGCCGACCTCGCGCCACTGGCGGTTGCGGTCGGCCTCGGTCGACGTCTCGTCCGGCAGCGGCGACACCGGCACGCCGGCCGCGCCGTCGCGCAAGTACACCAGCACGCCACGGCCGGATTTCTTGAAGTGCTCGAGCACGGCCGCCATGCGCTTGTGGCCGGTAAAGGTGTCCTTGACGATGTTCGGCTTGTGGAAGCGCGTCAGCACGTTCCTGCCGTCGCCGACCCCGTTGTAGACGAAGGCGACGTGGGCGATGGAGTCGAAGGGCGAGCGGTAGGCATAACCCTGGAGCGGGCCGATCGGGCTCTCGGTGACGAAGGTCGCGACCCGCTCGATCAGTTTTTCGCGCGCCTGGCGATATGCGATCAGATCGGCGATCGTGACATGCTTGAGCTTGTTCTGGGCGGCGAAGCGGGCGACCTGCTCGCCCTTCATCACGCTGCCATCATCGTTCATCAATTCGCTGATCACGCCGACCGGCGGCAGCCCCGAAAGCTTGCAGAGATCGACTGCCGCTTCGGTGTGGCCGGAGCGCAAGAGCACACCGCCGTCCTTGGCGATCAGCGGGAAGATGTGGCCCGGACGGGCGAAGTCGGCGGCGCCGACATTGGGATTGGCGAGCGCGCGGCAGCAGGAGGCGCGTTCCTCCGCCGAGATGCCGGTGCCGCCGTCAGGCTTGTAGTCGATCGAGACTGTGAAGGCGGTGGTGTGGGCGGAGTCATTGTGGGCGACCATCGGATCGAGCCGCAGGCGGCGCGCGTCCTCGGTGGTGATCGGCGCACAGACGATGCCGGAGGTGTGGCGGATGATGAACGCCATCTTCTCGGCCGTGCAGAACGAGGCCGCGACAATGAGATCGCCCTCGCCCTCGCGGTCTTCGTCGTCGGTCACGACGACGAGCTCACCCCGGGCAAAGGCCTGCAAAACTTCCTGAACGGTATCGGGCATTTCCCAATCTCTATCGGTTATGGCCGGAGGCTTAGCCGGACTTGGGCCGGCGCGCTAGTGTCCTGGGCGCAACCACATATGCCCGGCGGCTGGCCTGCTTACGGGGTTTCAGGTTTGCACCGAAGATACCAGCGATATAGGCGCGGTCCGGTCAGGCGGAAGATGCCCGGATGCCCTCAGGGCAGCACTTCGCGCCGCTCGCTCAGCCGCAGGTCGAGCTCCGCCCGCTTGTCGGCCAGGAGACCGGCCTGGGCGGCCTCGATCACCGTGAACAGCTCATGGGCGTCGCCGAGCCGGGTCACCGTGACATAGCTGGCGCCCGCCGTGTAGAGCTCGCCGACATCAGCCAGCAGGTCGGCCGTCGCGACGATCAGGGCATTCGGGTTGAGCGCGCGGACGTGGCGAACCAGCTTCTCGTTGGTGGCGCCCTTCAGGAGCGAATCCGGCACGCTGAGGATGATCATCTCGGACTTGCCGACGCCGGCATGAACCAGCGTATCGACGTTGCTGATGTCGCCATAGATCACGTGCAGGCCGCGCGAGAGCAGGGTCTGATACACATTGGGGTTGAAATCAACGACCGTGATCTGCTCCAGCAACACGGGCGCCTGACGCTCGATCTCCGCCAGCAACGCGCTCGCCGCACGGAAAAAGCCGAGGATGACGATGCGGCGGGCCTCGCCATGGCCGCCCTCGTCCCCCTCCTCGGCATGGCCGTTGCCATGGTCGAGGTCGCGCAGGCCGATCCGCTTGAGGGGCCCGATCGCCCAGCGCGTGATCTCGTCGCTGCGCACCATCACGAAAGTCGAGAGCACGGCCAGCACCACGAAGGCAAAGGAAGCCGCGTTCGCCGTCTGCGGCGCGATGTGGTGGTCGGCGACGCCGGTCTGGATCACCACGAGCGAGAACTCGGAGATCTGCGCGAGGTTGATGGCCGGCAACAAGCTGGCTCGCAACCCCTGCTTCATCAGATAGAGGGGCGCGAAGGTGGTGACGACGCGGCTCACCACCGTGAAGGCCGCAATCATCAAGGCGAGCCCGATGACGGAGAGGCCCGGCACCGGAATGGTCATGCCGAGGGCGACGAAGAACAGCGTGATGAAGAAGTCCCGCAAGGTCGTGACCTTGGCCGTGACGTCGAGCGCATAGGGGAAGGTCGACAGCGAGACGCCGGCGATCAGGGCGCCCATCTCGCGTGACAGCGACAGCCGCTCGGCGGTCTCGGCGACCAGAAAGCACCAGGCGAGCGCACCGAGCAGGATCAGCTCGGGCCGGCGGGCGATCTGGTGGAACAGCCGCGGCAGCACGTAGCGGCTGACCAGCAGCGCCGCTGCAACCAGCACCGCGACGCGGCCGATCGAGAGCAGGATGACGCTGACCTGCAGATTGGCGAGGCTCGGCTGCACCGCCAGGAACAGGATGGCGAAGATGTCCTGGAGCACCATAACGCCGAGCGTGATGCGGCCAGGCAGCGTGTCGAGCTCGCGCTTCTCGTAGAGCACCTTGACGATGATGACGGTGCTGGAGAGCGCGCAGGCGACGCAGAGATAGAGCGCATCGAAGTGCCCGCCGCCGAGCGACAGGCCGATGCCGACGAAGAACAGGATGCCGAGCAGGCAGCCGCCGAGGAGCTGGCCCCCGGCCGCGAACAGGATCACTCGCCCTGCCCGCACGATCTTCTTCAGGTCGATCTCGAGCCCGATCATGAACAGCATGAAGATCAGGCCGAGCTCGGAGATGACGCTTATCGATTCCTGCGACTTGACCCAGCCGGCGCCGAATGGACCTATGCAGAAGCCGGCGATAAGGTAGGCCAGGATCAGCGGTTGCCGGGAGAAATGGGCGAGCAAGCCCAGCATCCAGGCAAACAGAATACAGAGAGTGATGTCGCGAATGAGTTCGTGCATGCCAAATTGGTCCGTTTTGCCGCACCCTAGAGACGGGTTGCGGCGCGGCAAGCGAGCAATTCGTCACATGCAGGCGGCGCTTGCCGCTGCAATGCTGCTATGTCCGCTCGCCTCGATGCCATCCGCGGTCGCGCAGCCCAAGGTCAATATCGAGCAGGGCTTTGTCGATTCGCTCACCACGCTGCCGAAGGAGGAACTTGCGGTTTCCGGCGGCTTCTATGTGCCGGCCTATTCCAGCGTCGCGATGAGCCAGGGCAAGCTGCGCGTCGACTTCTCGGTGACACTCAGCGTCCACAACGCGTCCGAGACCCAGCCGCTAGTCGTCAGACGCATCGCCTATTTCGACACTACAGGCAAGCAGGTCGAGAGCTATCTGAAGGCACCGGTCGCACTGAAACCGCTCGCCACCGTCTCGATCTTCATTCCGACCGACGATGTGCGCGGCGGCACCGGAGCCAACTTCATCGTCGACTGGGCCGCCACGGGCGAAATCGCCGAGCCGGTGGTCGAAGCCCTGATGGTTGGCGGCGTCGCCAACGCGCATTACGCTTTCATCAGCCAGGGCCGTCCGACTCGGACGGCCGGCAAGAAGTAAGACCGTCCGACCCGGACGGTCGGCAAGAAGTAACCGGCCAGCCGGTGCAATGCCGGCCGGCTCAACAAGAACAGAACGAGGAACGCCCATGACGTCCAGCTTCGATTTCGCGCCCCTGTTTCCGCCGGGGTTGCCGGCCCCCACTGCGCGCTGGACGGGCCTTGCCAAATACAGCTTCGTCGGCGGCAACAATGATTCCGAGCAGGTGCCCGTCGATCGGCTGATCGAAGCGGTCGACGCGGTGTTGCGGCGCGAGGGCCGGACGCTCGCGACCTACGGCCTGGCGCACGGGCCGCAAGGCTATTTGCCGCTCCGCGAATTCCTCGTCGCAAAACTCAAGCGCGATGCCGGCATCGCTTGCACTGTCGACGATCTCCTGATTGTCTCCGGCTCGCTGCAGGCGCTAGACCTCGTCAACCACACGCTGCTGGCACGCGGTGACACCGTGATCGTCGAACAGGAGACTTATCAGGGCTCGCTCAACCGCCTGACCCGGCTCGGGGTCAACACCATCGGCATCCCCCTCGACGAAGACGGCATGCGCATGGACGTGCTGGCGACGACGTTGGCCGATTTGAAGAGCCGCGGCATCCGGCCGAAATACATCTACACCATCCCGACCGTGCAGAACCCGACCGGCAGCATCATGCCGGAGAGCCGGCGTGCCGAACTGCTGCGGCTATCGGCCGAATACGGCGTGCCGATCTTCGAGGATGATTGCTACGCCGACCTCGTCTGGTCCGGAGAGCGCCCGCCGGCGATCTACGCGATGAGCCCCAAGGGCGGGGTGATCCACATCGGCTCGTTCTCGAAATCGATCGCACCGGCGCTGCGCGTCGGCTTCATCGTCGCCCCCTGGGAGGTGATGTCGCGGATGCTGTCGTTGAAGACGGATGCCGGCTCCGGCGCGCTGGAGCAGATGGTGCTCGCCGAATATTGCAGGCCGCATTTCGCAACCCACGTGCCGGCGCTGACGAAAGCGCTGCGCACCAAGCTCGATACGCTGATGGAAGCCCTGAACGAGCAGTTCGGGACGGCCGCGGAATTCGAGGAACCGAAGGGCGGCATCTTCCTGTGGGTGAAACTGCCCGATCAGGTCGATACGCTGAAACTATACCAGGCCGCGCTTGCCGCGGGGGTCTCGATCAATCCGGGCCCGGAATGGTCGACCAACAAGGGCCATTCGAGCCCGCGCCTGCGGCTATGCTTTGCCAGCCCGACGCATCAGCAGATCCGCGAGGGCGTCGCCGTTTTGGCCGAGGTCTGCCGCAAGGAGTTCGGCGTACCCTCGCGCAGCGCCAATGTGGAGAAGGCGCGCGCCTAGATGGCTCGACGATCAGGCCGCCTGCGGCTGACTGCCGTGTATAGCGGAGGCCAGCCGCAGCAACAGCACGATCGACACGTTGCCCTTGCCCGCCTCGATCTGGGCGATATAGCGCTCGGAAATCCCCGACCTGCGGGCAAGTTCGCGGCGCGACAGCGCGCAGCGCAGGCGCGAGGACCGCAACCGGTCGCCGAGCTCGGCCAGGAACGCGGTCTCGGAATAAGGCGGCGCGGCGCAGCCTCCCGGCAGCACATCGCCCGCGAATTCGACGACTTCATCCAGCATTGATCTATCCACGATCACCCTCCGGAAGCTCGATATTACCTGAGGGCCGGACCGCCTCATTGACGCGGATCAAATTGGCGAAGGGTTGATGGACTGCCTGGGTGAGAATGCTAGACTTCGGGCTCGATCGAGGGGCGGGGCTTTCTTTGGACATGATGCGTTGCTTGAGCCGCTGGACTGCAGCCGCGCTGCTGTGCGCTGCGCTGACATCTGGAGCCGGCGCCGAGACGCTGGCGACGACGGTCGAGCAATGGGGCCTGCTCGGCTCATGGTCGGTCGACTGCGCGCTGCCGCCCGGCCGCGACAGGGGTGCGGTGCTGACTTACGAGATCAGACCCGACGGCCGGGTGATGTACCGGCGCAATTTCGGCGAGGCCAAGGATGACAGCGAGGTCGTGGCCGCCTCGATCAATGCGGAGGGCCTGCTCAATCTGATGGTGTTCTTCCCATCGCTGCATCAGACGCGTGAGTTCGGGCTGCTGCTGTCCAAGGATGGCGACCTGCGCGCGATCTACAATCGCAGCGAACGCGGTGACTACACCATCAGGGACGGCAAATACGTCAAGACCGGCGCGCCGACGCCTGCGCAGCATCGCTGCGATTAGCCACCTGAACATCCGTTCAGAATTCTCCCGCAGCTCCTCCGGAACGTTCGCGCGCAAGCGCAGTTCTCATTTGCGTTCAACTGGAGGAGGACATCATGAAGAAGCTTGGCTACGTCGTCGCGGCTCTCGGTGCGCTTGCGATCGTGGCGCCGACGCTGGCGAGTGCCGAGACGGTGGTGATCAAGCGCCATCATCACGGCCCTTACGGCGCCCGGGCCGAATTCCGCGAGCATCGCGACTACGGCATGCATCGCGGCTGGCGCCATCACGGCGACAACGTCGTGGTGATCAAGCGCGGCCATCGCCACATGGACTACTAATGCGCAACGTGGAAATGGCCCCATGAGGGGCCATTTCTTTGCATGTCCGAAACGTCAGGCACGGACACACCTAATCCCAGGCCGGCGCGAAAGCTGGATCGACGCAGCGAATGTTCTTCGGCATCGCGGCGATCTTCCTGCGGTCGGCATCGTCGAGTGTGATCTTCAGCGCATCAAGATTGGCCTCTTGGCTCTCGCGCCGCGACGCCTTCGGGATCGCAGCGACGCCATCCTGATCGACGAGCCATTTCAGCGCCACCTGCGCGGCAGTCGCGTTGTGCTTCGCGCCGATCTCGCTCAGCACCGGATCTGTGGCGAAGCGCCCCTGCGCCAGCGGGCAATAGGCGACCAGCGGAATCGACTTGGCCGCGAGATAGGCCAACACCTTCGATTGATCGAGCATCGCGTGATATTCGACCTGGTTGCAGGCGATCGGAGCCTTGATGTCCTCGATGGCGGTCTTGAGCAGCGCGGTGGGGAAATTGGCGACGCCGATGGCCCGCGTGCACCCCTCCTCCTTCAGCTCCATCAGCGCCTCGAACACCGCGCCCCAGTTCGCGGCTTTGGACGGCCAATGCACGAGATAAAGGTCGACATGGTCGAGTCGGAGTTTTTTCAGGCTGGCGTCGAAGGCACGGTGAATCGCGTCGGGCTTTAGGTTCTCGTACCAGACTTTGGTCGTAACATGCAGCTCGCCGCGCGGCACGCGGGAAGCCGCAATCGCCGCGCCGATCGCCTCCTCATTGGCGTACATCTCGGCGGTGTCGATATGGCGATAGCCGAGTGACAGCGCACTCTCGACCGCGGCAAGGCAGGCATCGCCCTCCATGCGGAAGGTGCCGAGGCCTAGCTTGGGCAGGCTGATGCCCTGGGTCTTCAGATTATCCATGAAAAGCTCCTGACGTATTCCGCCGAACGCGCGGCGGCGCCGCGTGAGCAGACTCTTCGGTGATGGAAAAGAGGTGGCGGGAGCGAATACTATAGCGCGGCGGCCGCGAGGCGGCCAATCAAGATCGGGTTAGGAGCTTCCCCAACGTCTTGCCCGGGCCGTGACGCTCGTGGTGATAGCTCCCCGTCCCTTACGAATGCTGCGCCACCACGGCCGGACGTGGTTGCGGGTGCGGCACGATGTCCACTGACCAGAGGTCGCGGTTGTCGACATCCTTCAGCGTCACGGTCATCACCGCAGTCTCGCCATCGATGTCGACGCGGCCGAAGAACTGTAGTCCGAAGCAGGGCGCAAGATTCTCGCCCTGCGCCTCGCTGCATCCGTTCTGGTACATCGCGACTGGGCCAAAGGTGTTGTCGAGCTCGCCCGGGCCCCAGGTCCCGGCGTGCAGGGGGCCGGAGACGAACTCCCAGAACGGCTCGAAATCGCTGAACTGCGCCTTGTTCGGATCATAGTAATGCGCGGCGGTGTAGTGCATGTCGGCGGTGAGCCAGACGACGTTGCGAACACCGGCGCGCTTGATGGACGCGAGAAGGTCGGCAATCTCATGCTCGCGCCGATCAGGCGCGCCATCGCCGAGTGCGACCGCGTCTAGGCTGATCAGGCCGATCGGCAGGTCGGCCGCGATCACCTTCCAGGTCGCGCGCGAAGCGGCGAGCTCCCGCTTCAGCCAGGCGAGCTGCTCGGCGCCAAGAATCCAGCCGCGATGGTCATCACCCTTGTTCCAGGTGCCATCGCGAAAGCTGCGCATGTCGATCATGAAGACGTCGAGCAGCGGGCCGTAAGCAATGCGTCGATAGACCCGGCGCAGCGGCGTCCCGATATCGCGGATCGGCATGAAGTCGAAGAAGGCGCGGCGTGCGCGCGCGACCAGGCGCGGCGTGCCATCGGCCTCATAGCCGGCTGCGTCGTAGCTGCCGGTCGGGGACCAGTCGTTGGTGACCTCGTGATCGTCCCACTGCGCGAACATCGGCACCTCGGCATGGAAGGCACGAAAATGCTCGTCGAGGTGATTGTATTTGTAGTTGCCGCGAAACTGCGCCAGCGTGTGCGCGACCTCTGACTTCTCTTCGGTCACAACGTTGCGCCAGAGCTCGCCGTTCGGCAGCTTCTGTTCGGAGGGGATGGTGCAGTCGGCATAGATGTGATCGCCGGAATGGATGAGGAAGTCCGGGCGATTGTCGAGCATAGTGCGGTAGCTGCGATAGCCGCCGCGCGACATATCGATGCCCCAGCCCTGCCCCGCCACGTCGCCGGACCACACGAATGAGACCGACTGGCCTGCGGCCGGCGCAGTTCGAAAATGGCCGATGCGGCTTTCGCCGGCAATGCCCGATGCAATGTCGTCGAAGCGCACACGGTAGAAGATGTCCTGCCCGGACGGCAGGTCATTCAGCAGGAGTTTTGAGGTGAAGTCGGCTTCGGGCAACGCATCGCCTGATGCCGTCGCAAGAATGGTCTTGAAGCTTTCGACGGTCGAATAGTCGACTTGCATCCGCGCAGGGCGATCGGCGCGCGCCCAGATCACGGCAGACCCGTCCGATACGTCCCCCGACTGGATGCCGCCCGCGATCTGCGGACGGTCGGCGGCGCGGCCGATGTAGGGGGTGGCGAGCGTGCCGAGCGAGGCAATGGCGAGAGTGGAGGCGGAGCGGTTCAGGAATTGTCGCCGGGTCCATGCGCGCGAAGCGCGGAGCGTTGCCATTCAGGAGACCTTCGTCGAATCGCGACGGAAGGTGCCTGCGCTCCTTGACTCCTATCCTTACGGTTTCTTGACTCCATGCCTACGGTTTTGCGACGCGCGGATGACGTGTCCGCCGGGCTGCAGCCGTGGCAAGAGTGCGCTCCCTCGCCCCGCTTGCGGGGAGAGGGGTGGGGTGAGGGGGAGTCTCCTCAGGGACGATGAGAGTTAGACTCACGGAGAGTCCCCCTCACCCGGAATTCAAGCTGCGCTTGAATTCCGACCTCTCCCCGCAAGCGGGGCGAGGTGAAGCAACATCGTCAACGCTCTAGCGCTTCCAGTTGCAGATGCCGCCGGAACGGCACGGCCAGGTCTGGATACGGGTGTCCATCGCCTGCGCGTCCAGCGGGTTGCCGTGACGCTGCGCGAGCTTGGTGCGCGCGGCGCCGCGTGGCTGGGCGCTCTTGGCGCGAGCGACCTTCGGCGCCGGCACGTGCACGCGCTCGGCCGCAACCTTCTTCGGTACGTCCATCGGTTCGATGCGCGCCTGCGCGTCATTGCCGCCACGGGCCTCGAGCGCGACCGGCGCGAACTGCGTCTCCGGCCCGAGCCGCTTCGGCGACAGCACGGCCTTGGATAGATCGAGGCCCAGATATTCGTCGGGCTTGTAGTCAGCGGCGCGCGAGATGCCACCCCACGCGAGCACGAGGGCGGCAGCTAGAGCAAAGTGAGCGCCTTTCAGGACCACGGACGCCTCCTGAAACTTGATTAATAGGGACAATTTATCCCTATTTAGGAGGCGCCTCGGGCAATTCCAGCGGCCAATTGCCGCCAGGGTTAAGACTGTACGGACGGTCAGGCGACCTTTCGCGCCGCACCGGTCCCGTCCAGGAACCCCAGCAGGCGGCTGCGGATGATGGTTTCCGCCTCGCCCATGATGCGATCGACGAGTTCCTTGCAGGACGGAACGTCATGGATCAGGCCCGCGACCATGCCGCAGCTCCAGGCGCCCGCATCCATCTCTCCGTCGATCATGACTTTCGGATAGATGCCCGCAACCTGGTCGTGGATATCGTCGATCTTGAGCTTGCCGCCCCTCTCACGCTCGATCTCCAGCAGGCGCTCAACATTGGCGTTCTTCAGCACGCGCTCGGTGTTGCGCAGCGCGCGCATGATCAAGCGGGTGTCGAGCTCGGTCGCAGCGACCAGCGCATTCTTCACGTTCTGATGCACCGGCGCTTCCTTGGTGGCGATGAAGCGCGTGCCCATGTTCATGCCGGACGCGCCCAGCGACAGCGCGGCGACGAGGCTGCGCCCGTCGGCCATGCCGCCCGAGGCGACGAAGGGGATCTTCAACTCCTCCGCCGCGCGCGGCAGCAGGATCATGTTCGGGATGTCGTCCTCGCCGGGATGACCGCCGCACTCGAAGCCGTCGACGCTGACAGCGTCGCAGCCGATCCGCTCGGCCTTGAGCGAGTGGCGCACCGAGGTGCATTTGTGGATCACCTTGATGCCGGCCGCCTTCATCGCCGGCATGTACTGCTCAGGGCTGCGGCCCGCGGTCTCAACGATCCTCACCCCGCCCTCGACGATGGCCGCGATGTACTCCGGATAAGGCGGCGCCGAGAAGGTTGGCAGAAACGTGAGGTTCACGCCGAACGGCTTGTCGGTCATGTCGCGGCAGCGCGCGATCTCCTTGGCGAGCAGCTCCGGTGTCTTCTGCGTGAGCCCGGTGATGATGCCGAGCCCGCCGGCATTGGAGACGGCGGAGGCCAGCTCGGCAAAGCCGACGAAATGCATGCCGCCCTGGATGATCGGATGCTCGATGCCAAACAGTTCGGTGATCGCGGTCTTCACGTAGTGGCCTCCCGGAGTTTTGGTTCGCGTTCGGATCAGTCTAGCCGGACTTTTGCGCCGCGGTCACCACTTCTCTCCGAACGGCCGGATCTCCATCTCGAAGGTCCAGGCGCTCTTCGGCTGCTGATAGAGCTGCCAATAGGCGTCCGCGACCGAAGATGGCGGCATCAGGAGATCGGGATTGTCGAGCGCCTCCTTGCCCCAGAGCTGCTCTCGGCGCTCCCGAACCCAAGCCGTATCGACGCCGGAGTCGATGATGAGATGCGCGACGTGGATGTTCTTCGGTCCCAGTTCGCGCGCCATCGCCTGCGCTACCGCACGCAAGCCGAACTTGGCGCTGGCGAACGCGGCAAAGCCGCTGCCGCCGCGCAAGGACGCTGTCGCGCCGGTGAAGAAGATGTTGCCGCCGCCCCGCGGCAGCATCAGCCGCGCGGCTTCGCGGCCGGCAAGGAAGCCGGAATAGCAGGCCATCTCCCAAACTTTTCGAAACACGCGCTCGGTGGTATCGAGGATCGGGAAATTGACGTTGGCGCCGATGTTGAAGATGCAGACCTCGAGCGGCGCGTGCTTGTCGGCGTCGTTGAGGAAGGAGATGATCTCCTCCTCCTTGCGCGCATCGAGTGAGCGCGCGTGGATCTCGCCGCCGGCGGCCTCGATATCCTTGACCAGCGGCGCGAGCTTGTCGCCGTTGCGGCGGCCGGCGAAGATGGAAAAGCCCTCGGCGGCAAACTTCTTGGCAATCTCGGCACCGATGTAGTCGCCGGCGCCAATGACGGCGGCTGTGGCGTTTCGCTTGGGCAACGTCGCCTCCTCCGGTGAATGCCGCGACGCTAGGATCAACGTCGCGCGCAGGCTGTGTGATTGAACGGGATGCTATAGTTCTAAAACAGAACTGTCAAATTTTGGAACCAGATACCATGCGGATCGCGAAATCTCCCTTATCCTTCAAGTTAGTTCCTTTTTCAGACTAACTAATGCTCCGGGGAGATCCGACATTTCCGGTGTCGTCCTGGCGAAAGTCAGGACGACGTTGGGGCCTCAATGCCCCCGCGCCGGCGCGCGCAGGTCGATTGGTCGCAGCACCGCGGCAGTCGGGATCATCAGCACCGCGATGATGGCCAGCGTCCAGAAAACGTCGATATAGGCGAGAAGGTCGACCTGCTGCTGCAAGGTCTTGCCGACCCAGGCGATCGCCTGTGACGCGGCGTCCGTCGCATTTGAGCCTTGCGCCTCGAAGAAGCGCGTCATCGCGTCGATGCTCTGCTGATAGCCGATATCGGACGGCGCGGCGTGCTCGATCAGCCGGCTTTGATGGAATTGCTGGCGCTGCGCCAAAATCGTCTGCGCCAGCGCCACGCCCATCGACCCGCCGATGTTGCGGGCGACGTTGATCAGCGCGGAGGCCTGGTTGGTCTTGTCCGGCGGCACGCCGTCGTAGGATGCCGTCGTCACCGGCAGGAACAGGAACGGCAGGCCCATCGCCAGGAAGATGCGCGCCATGGCCGCATAGCCGTAGGTGATGTCGCCGGTGAGCCCGGTGAGATGCCACATCGACAAGGCGACCATCGCGGCACCCGCCATGATGAGATATTTCGGTTGCACCACGCTCACGAGCCGCCCGACGACCGGCATCAACACCAGCGTCGCGACGCCGCCGGGCGACAGCGCAAGACCGGCGAGCATCGCCGTATAGCCGAGCTCGGTTTGCAGAAGCTGCGGGATGAGCTGGGTCGTCGAGATCAGCACCGCGCCGGTGCCGAGCATGACCAGGAAGCAGGCGCCGAACTGCCGCCGGCCAAGCAGGCGGATGTCGACGATGGGATCCTCGCGCGTCAGCTCCCACGGGATCAGCGCGATCAGGGATACGGCCGCGAGCAGCGTGAAGGCCACGATCATGTTCGAGCCGAACCAGTCGTTGCGCTGGCCTTCGTCGAGCACGAATTCGAGCGAGCCAAGGCCGATCGCGACCAGCAGGAAGCCGACATAGTCGACGCGCAGGCCCTTGCTCAGGAGCTCCGCCCTCTCCTCTTCCGCACCCGACGGCTCCTTGACCAGCGTGCCGACCAGAAACAGCGAGATCAGGCCCATCGGCACGTTGATCAGAAACACCCAGTGCCAGGAATAGGTGTCCGTGATCCAACCGCCGAGCGTCGGACCGATCACCGGTGCGACCACGACGGCGACGCCGTAGATGGCGAAAGCCTGCCCGCGCTTGTGGGGCGGAAAGGAGTCGGCGAGGATCGCCTGCTCGCTGGTCGCCATGCCGCCGCCGCCGAGGCCCTGAAGAATGCGGAACAGCACCAGCGCCTCGAGATTCCAGGCGAAGCCGCACAAGAGCGAAGCGACCGAGAAGGTCGCCACGCACATCATGTAGAAGCGCTTGCGGCCGATCACGGTCGACAGCCACCCGGAGATCGACAGCACAATGGCGTTGGCGACGAGATAGCTGGTGATGACATAGGTGCTCTCGTCGAGGCCGACGGCGAGCCCGCCGGCGATGTGGCGCAGCGCCACGTTGGCGATCGTGGTGTCGAGCACCTCCATGAAAGTCGCGATCGAGACAACGAAAGCTATCAGATAAGGATTGTGCCCTCCGGCCGCCGAACGTTCCGGCGACCAGCCGCCGGCGGAGGCACCGCCTTGCGCGATGTCAGTCATCGTGCCTTGGTCCAGGGCACGACCGACATGCCTGGGCCGATCGGCAGATCGGACGGCCAGTTGTCGACCACGATCTTCACGGGCACACGCTGCACCACCTTGACGTAGTTGCCCGTGGCGTTCTCCGCCGGCAGCAGGCTGAACGCGGTACCCGAGCCGGGCTGCACGGAATCGACATGACCGGTCAGCTTGCGGCCGGGATAGGCATCGATGCGGATCTCGACCGGCTGGCCCGGCCGCATGTCGCTGAGCTGAGTTTCCTTGTAGTTGGCGACGATCCAGACCTCGTCAGGCACAAACATCATCAGGCTCTGCCCCGCCGTGACGAAGGTGCCCTTGGCGCCGTTGAGCTTGACGACGCGGCCGGACTGCGCGGCAACGACGTCGGTGTATTGCAGATTCAGCCTGGCCTGATCGAACTGCGCCTGCGATTGCTGGAGCTGGGCCTTCACGCCCTCAAGCTGCGCCTGAAGCGTCTTGATGCCGACTTCCGCCGCGGTCACGGCGGTCTTCGCGCGCTCGGTATTGGCCTGTTGCGCCCCGAGATCGGAGCGGGTCTGCTGCTGACGCTGCACGGTGCCGGCGCCCTTCTCGACGAGGTCCTCGGCGCGCAAAAACTCTTCCTGCGAGAATTGGAGTTGGGCCTGCGCCTGTTCAAGCTGGGCCTTCGCCTGCTTGATCTGCTCCTGCTGTGAATCGATCTGTGCCTCGACATTGGCGATGTTCGCCTTCGAGACTTCCACCTGTGCCGCGGCTTGGTCGACGGCGATCTTGTAGTCGCGCTCATCGATCCTGGCGAGGAGATCACCGGCATTGACATGCTGGTTGTCCGTAACCGGAACATCAATCACGTAGCCGCCGACCTTCGAGGCCACGGAAAAACTGCGCGCCGCGACGAAGGCGTCGTCAGTTGATTCATAGTGGCGGGTCTGGAGCCAGTAGACGAGACCGCCGACCAGCGCGGCGAGCAGCACGATGGCGCCGACCGTGGTCAGCAGCCAGTGCTCGCGAAACCGGTCGCGCAGCGACGGCGTTTTCGCTTGCTCTTGCGACCGGTCCGCGCCCTCGCGGGTCTTGTCGGGCGAGTTATTCGGAGCGTCCTTCGTCCGCTGCGGCTGCTCCGCGGACGGCCCGCGTTCCCGGGTTTGAGCATCCACGATGAGCACCTTTATCGGGGATTGAGCCGGCGCCAACTTCGCGCGCACCGGACCTAACCGCAGCGGGGAAACATCGTTCCGGCGCCTGGAGCACCGCAGGCATTCGTGAATGCCTTGCTCACAAGAAAGGCGCGGCATTCCAAACGCCGTGCCTTCACCATCAACGCGCGAGTGTCAGTGCGTGTTCGTCTCATGCCATTTTTCAAGATCCGGCTTCGCCTCGCCGGACCTCTGCTCTTTCTCCGGCTTCTCCTTGAGGGCTTCTTCGTCTGGGAGTGAGATCCCCAATCGTTCTGCTGTCGCGGATCGTCGTTGGGCCGTTCCTTGCTCATCAGATTCTCGCTCTCAACTCTAAGGCGCTATGCGACGGGAACAGCGTAATAGGCATTGATGCCGCGCAGCGCAGCGTCATCGGCCCAGTTCCAGTCGCTTCGCTCACCATATTTCGGTGCGCCTTCCAGGGCCTTGGCGGTGATCCCGGTGACGTAGCCGCCGAGCTCGGTGTCGTATTTCAGCGACTGCCAGGGCAAGGGATAGTGATCATTGCCAAGGCCCAGAAAACCACCGAAGCCAAGCACGGCGTAGGACACCCTGCCGCTGATCTTGTCGATCATAACGCGCTCGATCGAACCGATCCTATTGCGATCGGACCATAGACCGATGTTCCCTCGACCTTGTCGCTCCCGATCAAGCGGCCCGTCTCTTTTTGGTCCAGTTCGCGTTGGTCCATCGTTTCAATGCTCCGCTCGGTCAATCTATGGGCCAACAGGATATGCGCTCGATCGTTCCGGGAACACGTTCCGCGCTCGGCAGGAACATAGCTGGAAACGAGCGGTTCTTGCAGTTTCAAGGTGGGAAACGAATGAGGTGAACCATGAGCGACTTCCGCGATATCCAGCACGGCGTCAACGACCCCGTCGACGGCGTCGATGTGAAGCGGCACTTCAACGACAACAAGACACCGCATGAGCGGGCGCAACGCCACGCCGACGCGCGCGCCGAGCCCACAGCCTTGCGGAGCGAGCCGTTTCTCCCGGAGGGACTTCGGCGCAAGCCGACCGATCCGATCAACCCGCGCACCGGTCGCAACCCGACGGACTAGGCGTTACTGCCAAGGAAGATAGCTCGCCGAGCCTGGATCGATGGCACTCGTAACGATCAAACCCACGCGGATCGATACTGCGATCGCGCATGAGATCGCGGATCATACCAATTCGAAGCTCGAACGGACCGCCGAGACGTTGACCTGGGGCGCGGACGAGCATGTGCTGCTCGCGCTGGCGGCCGCGGGTTGGCTTTACGTCCAGTTCCAGCGTCCCGAAGAGCGTCCCGTTGCAAATCACATCCTGACGGTTTCGCTGGCAACGGCAGTGCTGCCGCACGTGCTGAAATCCGTGTTCGATCAGACCAGGCCGGATCGGCTCACGATTCGCGGCCATCGGCGCGGAGTCCCCTTCTCCGGTCGACCCAACGATGCGTTTCCCTCCGGCCACGCCGTACACATGGGTGCGCTCGCCTCGGCGGCCGGTCTGCTCCCGACGGGGCCGCGCCGCCTGGTGCGCTCCGTCGCGGTGCTGCTGTCGTTGACGCGCGTCGCGTTGCTCGCGCACTGGGCGAGCGACGTGGTCGCCGGCTTCTCACTCGGTGTCTTGGTCGAGAGGCTGCTCCGACCGCCGACGCTGACGAGACCGCGCCGCAGTCGCCTCACGTCGCGGACAAGGCCTTGACCGAGTATCTCCTGCGCTTCATTGCTGGCGGCATGATCGCCTCCGCCTTCGCAATCCTGGGCGATATGCTGCGGCCCAAGAGCTTCGCGGGACTCCTGGGCGCCGCGCCCTCGGTCGCATTGGTAACCCTTGGCATCGCCGTCGTGCAGCACGGCCCGAGCTACGCCGCGGCTGAAAGCTGGACGATGATCTACGGCGCGGTAGCGCTCGGCTGCTACAGCGTCGTCGTTTGCCATTTGCTGATGAGATCTCGTCTCCCGGCGCTCCCCGCCACCATCGCCGCCCTCGCTGCATGGCTTGCGATCGCCTTCGGTCTGCTCGCCGGTTTCGGAGGCGCCGCCTGATGCTGATCAAGCTGTCATTGACCGCACTGAAACAGACGTACTGGTACGAATACGGCATTCGCTTCGCGCTCGGCGGGCTGGCGACGGTCCTCACCGGCGCGGTCGGTGCGCGATTCGGCGTGTCGGTTGGCGGGCTCTTCCTCGCGCTTCCCGCCATCTTCTGCGTCAGCGCGACACTGATCGAAAGCCACGAGCGGCGCGCGAAGGAGAAGGCCGGACTCAGCGGGCGCCGCCGCGGACAGGAGGCGGCAGCGCTCGATGCCGCCGGCGCGGCGCTCGGCAGCATCGGTCTCGTCGCATTCGCAGCCGTCTTTCATGTTACCGTGACGGCGAGCGTCGTCGGCGCCTTCATTGCTGCGCTGGTGACGTGGGCCATCATTTCGGTGTCGGCTTGGTGGATCAGGCGAAAGCTTCGTACCGTATTCAATCATCCGCGCGGGCACCGGCCGCGATCAGCGGACAACCCCAGCCTCTTCCCGTACCGACAGGAATTCATGCATCTCGGCGGCTGCCTGAAGCTGCTCGATCCGCGTCGCCACAGCGTCACGTTCACTGCCATCAGGCAGGCGTGTCAGTTCGTGCTCGAGCCGTCGCCTCTGCGCCGCGAGACGCTGTTCGAATGTGTGCGGTTCAGATCGTCTTCTCATCGCGTGTCCTTGGTGGCTGCAGGCCGGGACTGTTGGCCCAGCGCTCCAATTGCTCGATGACCTTCCGATGGCTTTCGCGTAGCGGCTTCGGCGCTTCGGGTTCTTCGGAAAGTTTGCGAGGTAACCTGACTTCGTCCGTCATGGCCTCTCTCCCTTTCCAATAGAATGCGCAATCGCGCGAGTCGTTTCAATGTAACTTATTGATTTTATTTGGTATTTTTGCTCATTTGCCAAATTTGTCGAGTTCTGAGGAACCCTGGCTAAGTTGAATCGTTGAGCAAACTACTCAACTTGCACATTTTGCGTGATTGACCATGAACGACCTTCGCGCCGAGCGGCTTCAAGTGATGCTCTCGCCGGAAGAGCTGGCCGCCGTAGACGATTTCCGGTTCAAACACCGTATGCCGACCCGCGCGGCAGCCGTGCGCGAGCTGCTCAAGCTCGGCCTTGCCGCCGCGGGCGTGGATGCAGGCGCCGGAGTCAAGTCGAGCAATTTTGGCGTCTTCGGTCGCGGACCCGGGGGGCACATCCAGGGGAACTCCGACACTGAGGATTGATTCCTTGGCCCCACAAGCAAGCGGCCCCGGCACGGGAGTGCCAGGGCCCTTGGAGATTGCTTCCGGCGCACCGGGGGCATGACAGCCGGAAGCAATCAGTCGACTCTCGGTTCGTAAATTCGTTCCTCGCAGTTAGCCGGTCGGCGCGTCGCCGGAATCATCGGGCGCCATGCCGGAGCCCGGCGTCTTGCTGTTGTCGTTGAGCTTGGGGTCGCGCGTCGCCTCGCGCGATGGTGAGCCCTTTGGATTCGACTTATGCACGGTCTGCGCACGCTGCTTGTCGCGCGGCTGGTCCTCCGCCCGCTTGTCCCTCACGATGCCATGGTCGGAATGCGCCATGATGCTCCCTCGCTTTTGCTGATGTCCTGCAGCGCCTACGCGCCGGAGCGTCGAATGTTCCGACAGGCGCTGCGAGAGCAAGCGCGAGACTAACTATGCGCTGCGTGCAGCGACGAAGGCGTATGCGCCAAATGGACCTGGCGGACTGTCGTTACCGTCGCGAATGCGACCGAGACGCCGAAGGCGAGAACGAGCGAGAGAAGAGCCAGACGTGGAGCCATCGGAAAACCCTCCTTCTGGAGTCAAAAATCAACGCGATCGACCGGTCCCGAATGATTGTCGATTTGTCGCCGTCATTCCGTGCGCGGTCTCACACGCAGATTCACCAAAGCGAGAGCGGTCAGGCGTCCTGCTTTCGAGGAACGCGGACCGTTACAGGCGGAATCTCGCCATCGAGCCAATCCTGCTCTTCGGCCAGCTCCATCCAGGCCTCCGCCATGCGCGAATAGCGCTTATAGGCGGGTCGCCCTTGAGCGCGCTCGGCGAGCTGCAGGCAGTTCTCAGCGTTATCCCTGAAAATGTCAGATTGCTTCATGAAAGGGACGTGGGCACGGAACCCGTGTTCCGCAACCGTCCCTTTCCAGATCGTAACGCTTGCCGGAACTTCGCGCGGGATAGGTCATTGCAAATCCATGCGAAGTCTCGTCGCGATAGTCCTGCTGCTGATCAGCACCACGGCGTTTGCCGACAGTACCGGCGAGCGGATGCGCGGCAATCCTACGCCGACCGCAACGGATGTCATCAGCGGCCTCTACGCATTCAGCCGCTTCCAGCACGGCCTGCTGGAAAGCACCGATCTGAAAGGCAATGCAGAGGTCAAGAACCTCGCCGCCCTGCGCGCCGAGGAGGCGGCCAAGCGCGACAGAACCCTGAAGGACATTCAGCAGGCAATCGGCGCCGAGACACGCGTCGGCAAGAGGACGCTGGCCGGCGCAAGCCTGGCCCAGCCCGAAAATTCGGACGGACCCGCCTATGTCAGAAGCTTCTACGCGGCCCAGATCCCCGAATACGAATCTGCCGTCGCCCTGCTTGAGCGCTATCTGCTCGCGCCCGACAATGCTGCGCTTGCAACCTTCGCCCGCGAGCACCTGCCCATCCTGCGTTCACAACTCAGGAACGCCGAGCACACCATGGCGGACAAGTAGCGGATCTACTTGTCTTGTGGATGATGCTGC
The DNA here is from genome assembly GCF_001641695.1 of Bradyrhizobium neotropicale. Classification (GTDB taxonomy): domain Bacteria; phylum Pseudomonadota; class Alphaproteobacteria; order Rhizobiales; family Xanthobacteraceae; genus Bradyrhizobium; species Bradyrhizobium neotropicale. Next base: position 44,229 of record NZ_LSEF01000059.1, on the reverse strand, counting down.
TGGCTCTCCGGCCGCACCGTGCGGTCGCTCTCGGGCATCTTGTCCCGACCCCGATCGCCATTGTCGTCCTTGCCGCCGGAGGTCGAGGTGCCGCTGCCGCTTCGGCTTGGCCTGGTCGCCGCTCCCGTGGTCGGGGACTCCGCGCGGGGGGTCGCAGAGCTTGCGGCGGGATCGCCGGTCGCGGCCCCGCGTCCGCTGGGCGCGCCGCCCTGTGCGAGCGCTGGTCCGGCGGCAAACATCGTTACCACAAGGACTGCAAGTCCGGCTTTCATATGAGCTCTCCCTCTTCCTGCGGACTAACAGCAGCCGCCGGTCCTCCGTTCCGAAACCGGCGGCCGGATGCGGACCCGTCCGAGGGCCGAACTTTGTTGGAACCGGAAAGGAACCAATTGCGCGAACAGCCGTTTATTTGGCCGGGCTGAGCGAGGCAGGTTCCATTTTCTTGGGCCGCAAGGTTGCCGCTTGATTTGGAATTTGGCTGACGTTCTATTTCGGATGCTGCGTTTTGACCGGATTCGGTGGCGCAACCTGCGGGGGGAGTTGAGAATGAGCGACCTTGATCCCGGACCTTCACGATCCGGCCGTCGCATCCCGAAACGAACCACCAACGGCACATCAGAGCCCGATTCCCGGCAGGAATTGCTGCTCGTGCTGCAAGCCATGCGCAGTGGCGATTTTTCCGTGCGGATGAGCGGCGACTATCTCGGCATCGACGGCAAGATCGCCGACACTTTTAATGAAATCATCGCCGCCAACCAGCGCATGGCGCAGCAGCTCGAGCTGGTCGGGCAAGTGGTGGGACGCGAAGGCAAGACCCGCCAGCGCGTGAAATTCGGTCTCGCCAGCGGCTCCTGGGCCGACATGGAAGGCTCGGTCAATACGCTGATCGATGACCTGTTGTGGCCGACGCGCGAGGTGACGCGGGCGGTCGCCGCGGTCGCGCAAGGCGACCTGCTCCAGACCGTCAAGCTCGACGTCGACGGCCGCCCCCTGCGCGGCGAATTCTTGCAGTCGGCGACCATCGTCAACACCATGATCAAGCAGCTCGGCGTGTTCACCTCCGAGGTGACGCGCGTCGCGCGCGAGGTCGGCACCGAAGGCAAGCTCGGCGGCCAGGCCCAAGTGCCGGAGGTGACCGGCGTCTGGAAGGACCTGACCGAGAGCGTCAACTCGATGGCGAACAACCTGACCGACCAGGTTCGCAACATCGCCGAGGTGACGATCGCGGTTGCCAACGGCGACTTGTCCAAGAAGATCACCGTCGACGTCCGCGGCGAGATCCTTCAGCTCAAGGAAGCCATCAACACGATGGTGGACCAGCTGCGCTCCTTCGCCTCCGAAGTGACGCGCGTCGCCCGCGAGGTCGGCACTGACGGCAAGCTCGGCGGCCAGGCGATCGTGCCCGGCGTCGCCGGCACCTGGAAGGACCTCACCGACTCCGTGAACGCGATGTGCGGCAACCTGACCGCACAGGTGCGCAACATCGCCAACGTCACTACGGCCGTGGCGCGCGGCGACTTGTCCCGCAAGATCACCGTCGACGTGCGAGGCGAAATCCTGGAGCTGAAGGACACCATCAACACCATGGTGGACCAGCTCAACTCGTTTGCGTCGGAAGTAACGCGCGTCGCCCGCGAGGTCGGCACCGAAGGCAAGCTCGGCGGTCAGGCCCAGGTGCCGGGCGTCGCCGGCACCTGGAAGGACCTCACCGACAACGTCAACTTCATGGCGTCGAACCTGACCGCGCAGGTCCGCAACATCGCCGACGTCGCGACCGCAATCGCGGGCGGCGACCTCTCCAAGAAGATCACAGTGAACGTGTCGGGCGAGATCCTTCAGCTGAAGGAAACGCTGAACACGATGGTCGACCAGCTCAACGCCTTCGCCGGCGAAGTGACGCGCGTCGCCCGCGAGGTCGGCACCGAGGGACGGCTCGGCGGTCAGGCCAACGTGCTCGGCGTCGCCGGCACCTGGAAGGACCTCACCGAGAGCGTCAATTCGATGGCCTCGAACCTGACCGCGCAGGTCCGCAACATCGCCGAGGTGACGACCGCGGTCGCCGGCGGCGACTTGTCGAAGAAGATCACAGTGACCGTACGCGGCGAGATTCTGGAGCTGAAGGACACCATCAACACCATGGTGGACCAGCTCAACGCCTTCGCCGGCGAAGTGACGCGCGTCGCCCGCGAGGTCGGCACCGAAGGCAAGCTCGGTGGCCAGGCGCAGGTGCGTGGCGTCGCCGGTACCTGGAAAGACTTGACCGACTCGGTCAACTCGATGGCCTCCAACCTGACCGGCCAGGTCCGCAACATCGCCGAAGTCGCTACCGCCGTGGCCAAGGGCGACCTGTCCAAGAAGATCACGGTGAACGTGTCGGGCGAAATCCTTCAGCTGAAGGAAACGCTCAACACCATGGTCGACCAGCTCAACGCCTTCGCCGGCGAAGTGACGCGCGTCGCCCGCGAGGTCGGCACCGAAGGCAAGCTCGGCGGTCAGGCCGAAGTGCCCGGCGTCGCCGGCACCTGGAAGGATCTCACCGACAGCGTGAACTCGATGGCGGGCAACCTCACGGCCCAGGTCCGCAACATCTCCGAGGTCGCAACCGCCATCGCCGGCGGCGACCTGTCTCGCAAGATTACCGTCGACGTGCGCGGCGAGATCCTTCAGCTCAAGGACACGCTGAACACGATGGTCGACCAGCTCAACCGCTTTGCGGGCGAGGTGACGCGCGTGGCGCGCGAGGTCGGCACCGAAGGTCGTCTCGGCGGCCAGGCCAACGTGCCCGGCGTCGCCGGCACCTGGAAGGACCTCACCGACAGCGTGAACTCGATGGCGGGCAACCTCACCGCCCAGGTCCGCAACATCGCCGAAGTGACCACCGCCGTGGCGCGCGGCGACTTGTCGCGCAAGATTACCGTCGACGTGCGCGGTGAAATCCTCGAGCTGAAGAACACCATCAACACCATGGTGGACCAGCTCAACGGCTTCGCCGGCGAGGTGACGCGCGTCGCCCGTGAGGTCGGCACCGAAGGCAAGCTCGGCGGCCAGGCCGAGGTGCCCGGCGTCGCCGGCACCTGGAAGGACCTTACCGACAACGTCAACTTCATGGCCTCGAACCTTACGGCGCAGGTCCGCAACATCGCCGAGGTCGCGACCGCCATCGCCGGCGGCGACCTCTCCAAGAAAATCACCGTGGACGTGCGTGGCGAGATCCTTCTCTTGAAGGACACCCTGAACACCATGGTCGAGCAGCTCCGCTCCTTCGCCGCCGAAGTGACGCGCGTGGCGCGCGAGGTCGGCACCGAAGGCCGGCTCGGCGGTCAGGCCGTGGTGCCCGGCGTCGGCGGCACCTGGAAAGACCTCACCGACAACGTCAACCTGCTGGCTGCGAATCTCACCACACAGGTCCGCAACATCGCGGAGGTCACCACCGCCGTGGCGCGCGGCGACCTGTCGCGAAAAATTACCGTCGACGTGAAGGGCGAAATCCTCGAGCTGAAAAACACCATCAACACCATGGTGGACCAGCTCAACGCCTTCGCCGGCGAAGTCACGCGCGTCGCCCGCGAGGTCGGCACCGAGGGCAAGCTCGGCGGCCAGGCGCAGGTGCCGGGTGTCGCAGGCACCTGGAAGGACCTCACCGACACCGTGAACTTCATGGCGGCGAACCTGACCGAGCAGGTGCGCGGCATCGTCAAGGTCGTCACCGCGGTCGCCAACGGCGATCTCAAGCAGAATCTCACCGTGAAATCGAAGGGCGAGGTCGCAGCGCTCGGCGACACCATCAACAACATGACCGAGACGCTCGCGACCTTCGCCGACCAGGTGACGTCGGTGGCGCGCGAGGTCGGCGTCGAGGGCCGCCTCGGCGGTCAGGCCAACGTGCCCGGCGCCGCCGGCACCTGGAAGGATCTCACTGGCAACGTCAACCTGCTCGCGGCCAACCTTACTTCGCAGGTGCGCGCGATCGCGGAAGTGGCGACCGCCGTGACCAAGGGCGACCTGACGCGTTCGATCCAGGTCGACGCCCGCGGCGAGGTCGCGGAGCTGAAAGACAACATCAACACGATGATCACGAACCTCCGTCTCACGACGGACGTGAACACCGAGCAGGACTGGCTCAAGACCAACCTCGCCAAATTCACCAACATGCTCCAGGGCCAGCGCGATCTGGCCACCGTCGGCCGCCTCCTCTTGACCGAGCTGTCGCCGCTGGTGAACGCCCATACCGGCGTGATCTACCAGGTCGAGAACGAGGACAATCCGCAGCTCCTGCTGCTCGCCTCCTACGCCAGCGACGGCGTTTACCCGTATCAACGCGTACTGCAATTCGGCGAAGGCCTGATCGGCCAGTGCGGGCTCGACAAGCGGCAGCGCGTGGTCGCGGACATTCCGTCCGACGTGGTACAGATCAACTCGGCGCTGTTCCGCGTCGCGCCGAAGAACCTCGTCGTCCTGCCAATTCTGTTCGAAGGTCAGGTCAAGGCCGTCATCGAGCTCGCCTCGCTCGCCTCGTTCACGACCTCGCAGATGACGTTCCTGGAGCAGCTCACCGACTCCATCGGCATCGTGCTCAACTCGATCGAGGCGACGATGCAGACCGAAGGCCTGCTCAAGCAGTCGCAGCAGCTCGCCGGCGAGCTTCAGACCCAGCAGCGCGAGTTGCAGCAGACCAACGACCAGCTCGAGCAGAAGGCGCAGCAGCTCGCCGAGCGCAACGTCGAGGTCGAACGCAAGAACCAGGAAATCGAGCAGGCCCGCCGCGCGCTGGAGGAAAAGGCGACCGAGCTCGCGCTGACCTCGAAGTACAAGTCCGAGTTCCTCGCCAATATGAGCCACGAGCTGCGCACGCCGCTGAACTCGATCCTGATCCTCGGCCAGCAGCTCACCGACAATCCGGACGGCAACCTCTCGCCCAAGCAGGTCGAGTTCGCCCGCACCATCCACGGCGCCGGCACCGACCTGCTCAACCTCATCAGCGACATCCTCGATCTCTCCAAGATCGAGTCCGGCACGGTGACGGTCGACGCCGAGGAGATCCTGACCTCGAACCTGCTCGAGACCGTCGGGCGGCCGTTCCGCCACGAGGCGGAGAACCGCAACCTGTCGTTCAACATCGACGTCGATCCGAACCTCGCGCGCAGCATCGTCACCGATTCCAAGCGCCTGCAGCAGGTCTTGAAGAACCTGCTCTCCAACGCCTTCAAGTTCACCGCAGAAGGCGGCGTGCGGCTGAAGGTCGAGGGCGCACTCGGCGGCTGGAGCACGGATCATCCCGTGCTGAACACAGCGCCGGCCGTGATCGCCTTCGAGGTGACCGACACCGGCATCGGCATTCCTCCGGAGAAGCAGAAGCTGATCTTCGAGGCGTTCCAGCAGGCGGACGCCGGCACCAGCCGCAAATATGGCGGCACC
>NZ_LSEF01000059.1:0-38803 GCF_001641695.1 Bradyrhizobium neotropicale | reverse complement strand
GTCTCGGCCTTGCGATCAGCCGCGAGCTTGCCAGCCTGCTCGGCGGCGAGATCCACCTGCGCAGCGCGCCCGGCAAGGGCTCGACCTTCACGCTCTATCTGCCCCTGAAATATTCCGGCCCGACGCTCGCGCCGCGCGCCGCGCCCGCGCCGCAGCAATACAGCCAGCCGCCGGCATTGCAGCCGGCCGCGCCCGAGCAGCAGCGCGTCATCGAGCAGTTGCCCGACGACCGGCTCAACCTCGAGCCCGGCGATACTATTCTCCTGATCGTCGAGGACGATCCGCATTATGCGCGGGTGCTGGTCGACCTCGCCCGCGACAAGGGCTTCAAGGTGCTGGTCGCCGCCCGCGGCGCCGAAGCGCTCGAGCTCGCAAAGCAGTATCAGCCGACGGCCGTCTCGCTCGACGTGTTCCTGCCCGACATGCTCGGCTGGACGGTACTGAGCCAGCTCAAGCACAATCCGCTGACGCGCCACATTCCCGTGCAGATCATCACGCTCGACGAAGACCGCCAGCATGCGCTCGCCCGCGGCGCCTTCTCCTTCGTCAACAAGCCGACGACGACCGAGGGCGTCTCCGCCGCGCTGACGCAGATCAAGGAATATGCAAGGCCGCGGCGCAAGCGGCTCCTGATCGTCGAGGACAACGAGGCCGAACAGCTCTCGATCCGGGAGCTCCTGCATCACGACGACATCGAGATCGTCGCGACCGACACCGGCGCCGGCGCACTCTCGACTCTGCGCCAGCAGCCCTGCGATTGCGTGGTGCTGGACCTGCGCCTGCCCGACATGAGCGGCTTCGAGGTGCTGGACCAGATCCGCAACGACGAGATGCTGTCGAACATCCCCGTGGTGGTGTTCACCGGCCGCGAGCTCTCGGCCGAGGAGGATGCCGAGCTTCACACCATGGCGCGCAGCATCGTGGTCAAGGGCGTGGAGTCGCCGGAACGCCTGCTCGACGAGACCGCGCTGTTCCTGCATCGCGTGATCACGGAACTTCCGACCGAGAAACAGCGGATGCTCGAGAAGCTGAACAGTTCCGACGAGGATCTGATCGGCAAGACCGCGCTGCTCGTCGACGACGATGCACGCAACATCTTCGCGCTGTCGAGCGTGCTGGAACGGCGCGGCATGAAGGTGCTGACCGCAACCACCGGCCGTGAGGCGGTGGCGCTGGTCGAGTCCAATCCGGAGATCGCGATCGTGCTGATGGACATCATGATGCCGCAGATGGATGGGTATCAGACCATCGGCGTGATCCGGGAGAACCCGGCCTTTGCGCGCCTGCCGATCATCGCACTCACTGCGAAGGCGATGAAGGGCGACCGGGAGAAATGTCTGGAAGCGGGCGCGTCCGACTATCTCGCCAAACCCGTCAACACCGATCAGTTGCTGCTTGCGATCCGCATGTGGCTGCATCGCTGAGTGGGATCCGCGAATGGACCACGAAAAGGTCAATATCCTCCTTGTCGACGACCAGCCGGCCAAGCTGCTTGCCTATGAGGTGATCCTGAAGGATCTCGGTGAGAACCTGGTGATCGCCTCGTCGGGGCGCGATGCGCTGGAGGTCCTGCTGAAGACCGAGATCGCGGTGATCCTGGTCGACGTTTGCATGCCCGAGCTCGACGGTTTCGAGCTTGCCGCCATGATCCGGGAACATCCGCGCTTCCAGAAGACCGCGATGATCTTCATCTCGGCGATCCAGGTCTCCGACATCGACCGGTTGCGCGGCTATGAGATGGGCGCGGTCGACTACGTGCCGGTGCCGGTCGTGCCGGAGGTGCTGCGCGCGAAGATCAAGGTGTTTGCCGAGCTTTACCGCAAGACGCGCGAGCTCGAACGGTTGAACCAGGAACTCGAGGACCGGGTTCGCGCCCGCACGGCCGAGCTGGAGAATTCCACGGCAAAGCTGCGCGAGAGCGAGGAGCGGCGCAGCATGGCGATCGCCGCCGGCAAGATGGGATCCTGGGACTGGGACTGGATCAACGGCGACTGGATGTGGGATGAAGGCCAGTATCGCATCTTCGGCGTGACGCCAGAAACGTTCAGCGTCAGCTCGGCGAACATCCAGGCCTTGCTGCACCCTGACGACGTCGACCAGTTCCGAGCGGCGATCGCAGCATTCAATACCGGCGCGCGGGCCTATGAGGGTGAGTTCCGCATCAGCCGGCCCGACGGCGAAGTGCGTTGGTGCGTCGGCACCGCGGCCGCGACGGTGGACCCAAGCGGCCGCGTGGTTCGGGTGAGTGGCGTCACCGTCGACATCACCGAACGCAAGCGCGCAGAGGAACGGCAGAATCTGCTGGCGCGGGAGGTCGATCATCGCGCCAAGAATGCGCTGGCGCTGGCGCAATCGATCGTCCGCCTCACCCGCGCCGACAGCGTCAAGACCTACGTCAACGCGGTCGAGGGGCGCATCAACGCGCTGGCGCGCGTCCACACCATTCTGTCGCTGTCGAGCTGGCAGGGCGCCGAGCTCTCCAAGCTGATCGAGGAGGAGCTCGCGCCCTATTCGCTCGGCGGTCAGATCAGGCTCGCCGGTCCCGAGGTTCAGCTTGCGCCGGCGACGGCTCAGACGCTTGCGCTGGCGCTGCACGAGCTCTTCACCAATTCGGCGAAATATGGCGCGCTCTCGACGCGTGCAGGACGGCTCACGATCGGCTGGCAGACCGAAAACGACGTCCTCTCCTTGAGCTGGGAGGAATCCGGCGGCCCGCTAGTCAGAACGCCGAAATCTCGCGGCTTCGGCACGAGGAGCCTGCTCGCCAGCGTCGAATCCCAGCTCGGCGGGCAGGCGCAGTTCGATTGGCGTGCCGAAGGCCTGCTGTGTCGATTGGAAGTGCCGCTGACGCGCAAGGCCACGACGTCGACCTCACCCGCCAAATTCGAGGCGGCCTCCTCCGGCGAGCTTCAGCGCGCGTCGGGTTAGCGCGAAGCCGCCGTCCTCATTTGCTGCACCGGACGCGGTTCGTCGGCGACCCGTCCCTCCAGCCATGCTTCAGTTTGAGCGAGATCGCGCAACGCCTTTGCATAACGCCTGGCCGCGCGCCGCTCCGCGCCACGCGGCAGCTTGCGTGCCTTGCGCAGCATTTCAGCCGCCGCGTTGCGATAGGCCAGCGAGCGATAAAGAAAGACGACCTTTCCCATGATCACACGTCCCTTTTCCTTCTCCGCGGCATCCTCGCAAGCCCGGCATGAACGTCGGATGAAGCCCGGCGTGACAATTCGTTCATGCGCGGGGAACCCGAAGGTCATCAACCGCGTTTCCATGCTGTTCATGGGTCGGTTCCATGCGTACACAGAAAAAGCCGTCCGGCCTGATCTCCCGCACCGGTATCATCAAGGTGATGACGCATGCGATGATGGGCGCTGCGCTGGGACTGCTCTTCGGCCTGATCCTCACGTTGGTGAACCCGGCAGTCGCCACCCTGCTCAATAACGGCGGAAGTCCGGCGATCTTCGTCTTCGTGGTCACGCTGGTGACGACATTTGCGATCGGCGCCGCTTTGACGGGTGCCGTGTTCATCCTCGCCGAGGACAAGGAATTTTGAAGCGCGTGCGAGGTCCGCAACGCGCTTTGTTCGGAACTCCTGCCGGGAGACGCGGTTGGCTGCCTGCGTCAATCTAACTCAGGGAGTTCCCGCACATGAAGACGACCAAGCTCGCTCTCGCCATGATGTTGGCAATCGGCGTCGCCGCCGCGCCCTTCGCCGCGCAGGCCAAATCGCACAAAGCGAAACATCAATCATCGACGACGTCATCGCAGACGACGGGAGCCAACACGAAATCCAGCGGACCCGCAAACCCATCGAGCCAAGGCAATGCCGGCCCCGGAACGAACCAAGGCGGCAGCATGAGCAAATAGGCGGTACACGCCTCATGCAAAGGCCTCGCGATCGCGGGGCCTTTCTCGATCTGATGTTCGAGCGACACTCGTTTTAGGGCCACATCGTCGGTGCGCGGCTCAGCGCATCGCACCCGGCCCGCTTCAAATCCTCGACCGAGCAATCATCCCGTCGCGCGGCTTCGCGCAATCTCGCGGCAACGCGCTCGCGGGTCGCTGTCTCGGACACGGGAACGTCGGCACAGATTTCATCAAGAACCTTGTGCAGCAAGGCGGTCATGTCGGCATCCGACATCGGCGAACTCCGGCGTGTCGCGTTGCGTGCACGCTTTAGCTGCGTCGGATGTCAGTGATGTTAAGCCGGTCGCCGCTCGGGTGCCTTGACGAGCTGCTCGAGTTGCGCCCGCTTGCGCGAGATCAGGAGCTGTGCCGCCGCATGATCCAGGCCCTCGCGCTGCAATTGGCGGATGGCGGAGCCCAGTTCGAGGATCTCGGCGCGCAATTTCAGAATCCGGTACGTATCCGGGTCTTCGTCCACGGCGCGCCTCCGAAAGTCTTTAGCAGCGCGCGATGGGGCGCGCCGGTTTGCCGTCCTTCTTCGCGGGGCGAAGACGCATCCGATCGGCGATATCAGGCAGCACATCGCCGCCGCCGGCCGCCTTCCATTCGCCGATCAAGAGGTTGATCTTCCGCCGCAGGCCCATCTGCTCGAGCGCACGTCCGGTGCAGTCGCGGTCGCGATTGAGGAGGTCGCGAACGGACGCCTCGACGTCGGCCATTTCCAGCCTCAAGGCACTGATTTTGCGTCGAATTTCATTAATTCTATTGTCCATGGCTTGTTAGAACAAAATAAGAACATATAGTCAAGTCACGATTTCAGGATGGAGGACGGACATGCAACTTCAAGGTAAATACGATGCCAAGGTCTTGCTCGCAGAGCAGATGACGCGCGCGCAGGGGCTCAAGCTGAAGCGGCTGAGCGAAGAAGCCTACCAGCCCGCGCAATATGCGCGCGACCTGTCCTTCACCGAAGCGGCACAGCGCATCCAGGCGCTGGAGGCGGAGATCGAGCTGGCGAATTCCTTCTAGACAGCTTGCTAGACAGCTTGCCGTCGTCGCCGCCTCGCGCGGGCCTTCGGAACCATGCCTGTCGCGTACGGTTCTCCATCGGCCGAAGGAGAACATGCATGGCACGGAAAGCAAAGAAACGGCGCTATTCGCGCAGCTCCGACAAAGACGTCGAAAGCGAGATGCGGCGCTACAAGAAGGGCACCGCGAAGAGCGGCCGCGGCGGTCGTGGCGGACGCGTAAAGAGCCGCAAGCAGGCAATCGCGATCGGACTGTCGAAGGCACGCAAGAAGGGCAAGAAGGTCCCGAAGAAGAAGGCCACGAAGAAGGCGTCGAAGAAGCGGAAGTCATCGAAGAAGAAGCGCTAACGCTACGACGAGATTCGGCAAGGCGCGCAGGCGGGGCGCGCCTTGCCGAAGATCGACAATCACTCAGATCGTGTTCTCAGATCATGCTGCCCGGCATGAAGCAGCGAATCGAGATACCGAAGGCAGTCTTGACCGGCCACACCATGGTGCGGCCGGCAAGGTTTGGTTCGGTGATCACCGCCTCGTCCGGCACCTCGACCCATTGCCCATCGAGCCGCACCCGATAGTGTCCATTGTGCGATTCCCAGTCGGGATCGGCGACGGCGACGCCATCGGCATCCGAGCAACAGGGACCGAGATGGCTGCGCAAGCTGTCGAACCACGGCTTGAGCGGAGAATTGGAGTAGCGGCCATCGTCACGCCCCAGGGCGCTTCGGCTGTAGAGCACGAACGGCACCACGAGCAGCGCGCTTCTCCGCGAGAGCTTCAATCGATCCATGTCGGCACCGATCAAATGCGAACTCCCGGCCACCGGCCGGGTGGTTGAAGTTCCACTCTTGCAACCGTCGCGGCAGCGCCATTGCCGCCGGGACGCAACTCCCACAAGACTGCCGCGTGAACGCGGCTTTTTCAGACAAACCCGTCACTATTGCTGCCGTTAACGAGAATGTTATCGGCCTCCTTAAAGTATGTCGCAGCGGAGCGTGAAAAAGGCGGCCCGCTGGCCGCCTTTTTGATTTGCGATCGAAGGCGTCCGGGCTCAGGCGAGCGGCACGGCGACGAACCGAGTGGCGTCGGCGCTCTTCACCTGCAGCAGCACGCTGCGCTTGCCGGACGATTTCGCCTGCATCAGCTCCGAGCGGACGTCGCCAGCATTGGTGACCGCCTTACCGCCGACATTGAGAATGACGTCGCCGGTCTGGATACCGCGCTGCGCAGCCGGACCCTGCGGGTCGACCTCGGTGACGACGACGCCCTTCTGGCCCGCACCCTGCACGTCGCCGGCCGGCGCCAGGCTGAGACCGAGGCGCGGCGTGCCGGCGTCCGGCTGCACCTTGCCCTCGGTGGCCTTGGCCTGCCGCTCATTCGGCAACTCGCCGAGCGCGACAGTCACCGTCTTGCTCTCACCCTTGTGCCAGACGTCGAGCTTCACCGAGCTGCCCGGCGCCATCGTGCCGATAGTGCGGGCGAGGTCGCGGGAGTCCTTGACCGCGGTGCCGTTGACGGCGGTGATGACGTCGCCCGCCTCGATGCCCGCCTTCGCCGCGGGGCTGCCGTCCTGCGGATTGTCGACGATCGCGCCCCTCGCCTCCTTCAGGCCGAGGCTGTCGGCGATATCAGCGTTTACCGGCTGGACCTGCACGCCGAGCCAGCCACGGGTGACCGAGCCCTTGTCCTTCAGCTGGGCAACAACGAGCTTTGCTGTTGCCGCCGGAATGTCGAAACCGATGCCGACCGAGCCGCCGGAGGGCGAGAAGATCGCGGTGTTCACGCCGATCACGTTGCCGTTCATGTCGAACGCCGGACCGCCGGAATTGCCCTTGTTGATCGGCGCGTCGATCTGAATGTAGTCGTCATAGGGACCGTTGCCGATGTCGCGGCCGCTGGCCGAGACGATGCCGGCGGTCACGGTGCCACCGAGGCCGAAGGGATTGCCGACCGCGACCACCCAGTCGCCGATCCGCGGCTTCTGGTCGGAGAATTTGACGAACGCAAAGTCCTTCTTGCCTTCGACCTTGATCAGCGCCAGGTCGGTCTTCGGATCGGTGCCGACCACCTTCGCGGTGTAGATCGTGCCGTCATCCGTCGTCACTTGCACGGATTGGGCATGGTCGACGACGTGGTTGTTGGTCACCGCGTAACCGTCAGCCGAAATGAAGAAGCCGGAGCCCTCGCCCGTAACCATCTGGTGGCGCTGGCGGGGCATACCGTTCATGCCATTGGGCATGTCATTGGGAGAGCGGAAGCCGAACTGCCGCGAGAACTGCTCGAACGGCGAATCCTCGTCGGAATCCATCCGATTCTGCTGCAGCATCGCACTCTTGTCGCTGTCCTGGTCAATCTTCACCCGCACCGAGATCACGGCGGGCTTCACCTTGGACACGAGATCGGCGAAGCCGGGCGGCGTCGCGGTCGTTTCAGCGGCCTGCGCCGGGGCAATGAGAGAAGCCTGGAAGGGAGACGTGCCCGGAGCCGTCGCCAGCACGGCGAGGCCGAGCGCGCCCACGGTGCCAAGCAGCGCGAGCCGGCGTGGCCGGAGAATGGTATGGGGTTTAGTGCCGGAATTGACGGGATCGTTCATGTCGAAATGTCCATGTTGGAAGGTGTCGCCTTGCATCCAACATGGGCGCCGCAACCTTACGACGTCCCGTCCACGCGATTAAATCTTGGCAAAGAATGTGCGGCCGGGGCCGCGGCCGAAATTGCGCGACTCGGTTCGAGACCGGCTCAGTGTGAGCGGTGGTCAGCAAACACCTGCGAGCGGAGCAGCGCAATACCTACGCCGCGCCGGAGACCATGACAGTCCCGGGGAGTGACGTCGTTTTGACGAAAGCAGTGTCCGACTTCATCAGGCCGCAGCCGGAGTTTCCCATTTCGGAGCGGCCGGAGCCTCGTCTTCGGCTTTCGCGTTGCACGCGTCGAAATGAGCTTTCAGCTCGATTTCAGCGAGATGTTCGAAATGCTCGGCCTGGCCAAGGAGTTCCCAGGTCTGGAGCGGTCGATAGGCCGCCTGTTGACGACAGAGGGATGCAAGTGCCCGGTAGCGACGTACGTTCTCCATGAGACCCTCCCTCGCGTTCAACTCGGCTTATTGCCTTGATTTGCGTCAGGGCGATGGCGGTTATGCAAAAGATTTTCTGCGGGCCAACTTGCCATCCCGCTCGCCTAACCTGGGTTAATTTCTAGGAAACGCGAGTGGTTCCTGCGCCCGTGGGAACCGACTGCTCGCAGGCTACGCGTAGAGGCGACGCTTGACATTGACGCCGATCAAATCGAGATCACGCTCGATGAGTTCCGGCCGGCCGATGAAATAGCCCTGCATCTCCTCGCAGGCTTCGCCCGCGAGGAACGCGCGGCGGCGCCACGGCGTATTCGCCGCATGAACCACCCGTTAGTCTACCGGAGTGCCGTCTCGACGGCACGCGCCGGCGGCGCCGAATTGGGAACCCGGCCGGCTTCCGCGGCGAGGCGAATAGCCCCGATGTTGCGGGCATAGTCGGCGCTGTCGTTACCGCGAAACACCGCCGATCCCGCAACCAGCGTATCGGCGCCCGCAGCGGCAACGGCCGCCGCGTTATCGCGCGTGATGCCGCCATCCACCTCGAGCCGGATCGGCCGACCGCCGATCATGCTGCGAATTCGCCTGATCTTCCCGATCTGGGAATCGAGGAACGATTGCCCGCCGAAGCCGGGATTGACCGTCATCACCAGGATGAGATCGACGCGATCGAGCACATGTTCGATTGCAGTTTCCGGCGTCGCCGGGCACAGGCTGACACCGGCCTTCTTGCCGAGCGCGCCGATCGCCTGCAATGAGCGATCAAGATGCGGACCGGCCTCGGCATGGACCGTGATGATGTCGGCGCCGGCCTTGGCGAAGGCCTCGATATAGGGATCCACCGGCGCAATCATGAGATGGACGTCGAATGCCTTCCGGGTGATGGGCCGGATCGCCTTGATGATGTCAGCGCCGAAGCTGATGTTGGGCACGAAATGCCCGTCCATCACGTCGCAATGGATCCAGTCGGCACCGGCCGCGTCGATTGCGGCGATCTCTTCGCCGAGCTTTGCGAAATTGGCGGCCAGGATTGACGGCGCAATCACGATGTCCCTGGTCATGGCTTTGCACTCCTTGCGTCGGCTGCGGCGCCGCCGTTGAACACACGGCTCGCAAGCACGTCGACGGCGTCGATGGTTTCGAGATCGGCGATGTCGAGCATACGGTCGAGATCAGACACCAGGCGGTCGGCCTGGCGCAGCCGGATGCGGTCGACGGCGTTGCGGATCGAGCGCGCATTCGAGAAGAACGGCTGCGTCCGGCGCAACGCGATGTACCTCTCGAGCGCATCACGCGCAGGGCTCGACAGGCGATAGCCGCGCTCCTGCAACATCAACTCCGCGATGAAGAGCAGCTCCGCTTCAGAATAGTCCGGGAATTCGATGTGATGGGCGATGCGCGAGCGAAAGCCGGGATTGGAGGCAAAGAAGCTCGTCATCCGCTCACCATAACCGGCAAGTATCACGACGAGATCCTCGCGCTGGTTCTCCATCACCTGGAGCAGGATCTCGATGGCCTCCTGGCCATAGTCGCGCTCATTGTCGGGGCGGTGCAGATAATAGGCCTCGTCGATGAACAGCACGCCGCCCATCGCCTTCTTCAGGATCTCCTTCGTCTTCGGCGCAGTGTGGCCGATATACTGGCCGACGAGATCGTCACGCGTCACCGAGATCACCTGCCCGCGCCGCACGAAGCCGAGACCGTGCAGGATCTTCGCCATGCGCAACGCGACCGTGGTCTTGCCGGTGCCGGGATTGCCGGTGAACGACATGTGCAGGGTCGGCGGCGCGGAGGCCCGTCCTGCCCGCTGCCGCATGCGCTCGACGAGCAGGAGCGAGGCGATCTGGCGCACCCGGTTCTTGACCGGCTTCAGGCCGATCAGCTCCTGCTCGAGCTGTTGCAGCGTGGAGGTGATCCCGGCCGCTTCGGCCTCCTTGCGCAGGTCGAAGGCGGTCTCCGTGGTGGTCGGGTTCGGTACATCAAGCATCGGCATCTCGAAGAAAAGGGCTTCGCCGCGGGGGAGCGGCGAAGCAGTGGTCCGCCAAGGAAACGGAGCAGGGAGCGCTCCGCGCGGAAGCGAAAAGGCTTACGGCGCGGCGTGCTGCGTGGCCTTGCGCACCGTCGTGTAGCGGGTCGCACGGCCGTTCACCTCTTGCCGCACCAGCTCGAACTCGGCCTCCTGCTTCGGCCGGTTCACCAGGAACGAGATCCGCACCGATTCCCAGCCATGGCTGGAATCGAAGCCGCTGATGCGGATGTAGCGGTCGCCGTACACCCTGCGGCATTCGGCGAGCTCCATCATCACGCCGGCAGCGTCCTGAAGATCGAACATCGGCAGGCCCCACATCTCCCAATAAGTGTTGCGGGGATGCGGATCGTCGGTGAACTCGATGTTCACCGCCCAGCCATTGGTGAGGCAGTACTGCACCTGCTTGTAGATCTGGTCGTCGGTCAGATCGGGCAGGTACGAAAAGCAGCCCTGGGTCAGCTTCATGTCTATTCTCCTCAAGCGGTTTCCAGCGCCGTCGGCACGAAGTCCGGCGTGTCGGTGGATTGATAGTTGAAGGTGACGTCCTTCCAGACATCGAGCGCGGCCTTCAGCGGCGTGCATGTTTGAGCCGCCTTGGCCAGGATCTCCGGACCTTCATGGACGTAGTCGCGGCCCTCGTTGCGCGCGAGGATCATCGCCTCCAGCGCCACGCGGTTGGCGGTCGCGCCGGCCGCGATGCCCATGGGATGGCCGATGGTGCCGCCGCCGAATTGCAGCACGACGTCCTCGCCGAGGAGATCGAGCAGCTGATGCATCTGGCCGGCATGGATGCCGCCGGAGGCGACCGGCATCATCTTGTTCAGGCTCGCCCAGGACTGGTCGAAGAACAGGCCGTGTTCGAGCTTCGTCGGATTGAAGTCCTCGCGGCAGACGTCGTAGTAGCCGCGCGTGGTGTTGGGGTCGCCCTCGAGCTTGCCGACCACGGTGCCGGCATGGATGTGGTCGACGCCGGCGAGCCGCATCCATTTGGCGATGACGCGGAATGACACGCCGTGGCTCTTCTGCCGCGTATAGGTCGAGTGACCGGCGCGATGCAGATGCAGGATCATGTCGTTGCGCCGCGCCCACTTGGCCATGGACTGGATCGCGGTGTAGCCGATCACGAGATCGATCATGACGATGACCGAGCCGAGCTCCTTGGCAAACTCCGCGCGCTCATACATGTCTTCCATCGTCCCCGCGGTGATGTTGAGGTAAGTCCCCTTCACTTCGCCGGAGGCCGCCTGCGCGCGGTTCACCGCCTCCATGCAGTAGAGGAAGCGGTCGCGCCAGTGCATGAAGGACTGCGAGTTGATGTTCTCGTCGTCCTTGGTGAAATCGAGGCCGCCCTTCAGCGCCTCGTAGACGACGCGGCCGTAATTGCGGCCGGAGAGCCCGAGCTTGGGCTTGACGGTCGCGCCCAGCAGCGGCCGGCCGAACTTGTCGAGCCGCTCGCGCTCGACCACGATGCCGGTCGCAGGCCCCTGGAACGTCTTCACATAGGCGACAGGGAAGCGCATGTCCTCGAGCCGAAGCGCCTTCAGCGGCTTGAAGCCGAAGACGTTGCCGATGATCGACGCCGAGAGATTGGCGATCGAGCCCGGCTCGAACAGATCGAGGTCGTAGGCGATGTAGGCGAAGTAGGAGCCCGGCGAGCCCGGCACCGGATCGACGCGATAGCATTTCGCGCGATACTTCTCGGCCGCCGTCAGCCGGTCGGTCCACACCACCGTCCAGGTCGCGGTTGAGGATTCGCCGGCCACCGCCGCCGAAGCCTCGATCGGATCGACCCCCTCCTGCGGCGTCACGCGGAACAGCGCGATGACGTCGGTGTCCTTCGGCGTGTAGTCGGGCTCCCAATAGCCCATGCGCTTGTATTCCATGACGCCCGAGCGATAGCGCTCTTTGCCGCGGACCGTGCCTGCATGTGCGTTCATGTCTCTCTCCTGTTTCTTCTCTCTGCTCTTTCTGATCGGTCAGGCCGCGACGGGCTCGCGGGCGTCGATGCGTGGATCCAATTCGCCGGCGCGGTACCGCCGCGCCATCTCGCTCATCGGGATCACCTTGATCTTGCTTGCGTGGCCTGCGGTGCCGAACTGCTCGAACCGCTCGCGGCACAACTCGCGCATCGCGTCCATCGCGGGCTTGAGGAATTTGCGCGGATCGAACTCGGAGCGCGTTTGAGCGGCGACCTTGCGGAACACCGCTGTCATGGCCAGCCGGCAGTCGGTATCGATATTGACCTTGCGGACGCCGCTCTTGATGCCACGGACGATTTCCTCGACCGGCACGCCCCAGGTCTGCGGCATCTCGCCGCCGAACTGGTTGAACATGTCCTGGAGCGGCTGCGGCACCGAGGACGAGCCATGCATAACAAGATGCGTGTTCGGGAGCCGCCGATGGATCTCCTCGACCACCCGCATCGCCAGGATGTCGCCGTCCGGCTTGCGGCTGAACTTGTAGGCGCCGTGCGAGGTGCCCATCGCGATCGCCAGCGCGTCGACTTTCGTCGCGCGGACGAAATCGACCGCCTGGTCGGGATCGGTCAGCAACTGGTCGTGGCTGACCTTGCCTTCGACGCCGTGACCGTCCTCCTGCTCGCCGCCGCCGTGCTCGAGCGAGCCGAGCACACCGAGCTCGCCTTCGACCGACGCACCGACCCAATGGGCGAGATCGACGACGCGGCCGGTGATCGCGACGTTGTAGTCGTAATCTGCCGCCGTCTTGGCGTCGGCCTTCAGCGAGCCGTCCATCATCACCGAGGTGAAGCCGTGGGCGATGGCGCTGGCGCAGGTCGCCTCGTCATTGCCGTGGTCCTGGTGCATGCAGAGCGGAATGTCCGGATAGGTCCGCTCCAGCGCATCGATCATGTGCGAGAGCATGAGATCGCCGGCATAGCTGCGCGCGCCGCGCGAGGCCTGCATGATCACGGGCGCGTCGACCTCGGCCGCCGCCTGCATGATCGCGATGCCCTGCTCCATGTTGTTGATGTTGAACGCCGGCACCGCGTAGCCGTGGTGCGCTGCGTGGTCGAGCAGTTGTCGAAGGGTAATGCGTGCCAAGGCAGTTCTCCGTTTCGTCTTCCGTCAGCTCAGATCAGCCGGCCCATCGCAGCGGCGGTGTCCGCCATGCGGTTGGAAAAGCCCCATTCGTTGTCGTACCAGCTCATCACCCGCACCAGATTGCCGTCCATGACCTTGGTTTGGTCGAGATGGACGGTGCTGGAGCGCGGATCGTGGTTGAAGTCGGTGGAGACATTGGGCGCGTCGGTGGCTCCGAGGATGTCCTTTAGCCGTCCATTGGCTGCCGCCTGGACCGCGTCGTTGATCTCCTTCGCGCTCGTTGCGCGCCTGGCGACGAACTTGAAATCGACCACCGATACATTCGGCGTCGGCACGCGGATCGCCACGCCGTCGAGCTTGCCCTTCAGCTCGGGCAGCACTAGGCCCACGGCCTTGGCCGCGCCAGTCGAGGTCGGAATCATCGACAGCGCGGCGGCGCGGGCGCGGTAGAGATCCTTGTGGAACGTATCGAGCGTCGGCTGATCGCCAGTGTAGGAGTGGATCGTGGTCATGAAGCCTTTCTCGATGCCGACCGCCTCGTCCAGCACCTGTGCGAGCGGCGCGAGGCAATTGGTCGAGCACGAGGCATTGGAGACCACGATGTGATCGCCGGTCAGCTTGAGATGGTTGACGCCGAACACGACGGTGAGGTCGACCTCGCTCGCCGGCGCCGAGACCAGCACGCGCTTCGCGCCCGCCTGAAGGTGTGCGGCGGCCTTCTCGCGCGAGGTGAACAGGCCGGTGCATTCCAGCACGATATCGACGCCAAGTGCGCGATGCGGCAGTTGCGCGGGATCCTTGATCGCCGTCACCTTGATCGGACCGCCGCCGATATCGATCGTATCGCCGTCGACCCTGACCTCGCCGGGGAAGCGGCCGTGGACGGAGTCGAACCGCAACAGATGCGCGTTGGTCTCCACCGGACCGAGGTCGTTGATCGCGACCACCTCGATGTCGTTGCGGCGGGACTCGGCGATCGCGCGCAGCACACTGCGGCCGATCCGGCCAAATCCGTTGATGGCGACACGCAAGCTCATGCTTCTTTTCCCTCGTTTCGACGCGCGACCGAGCGCCTGGCCGCCTCTGCAATGCTCTGCGGGGTGATGCCGAATTCGCGGTACAGCACCGGCGCCGGCGCCGAGGCGCCGAAGCCACGCATGCCGATGAACTCGCCGTCGGCACCGAGCCACCGCGCCCAATCGCCCTGCACCGCTGCTTCGATGCCGATGCGCGGCGCGGTGCCGAGGACAGTGGCGCGGTAATCCTCCGGCTGCTCCTCGAACAGAGCGAAGCAGGGCGCCGAGACCACAGCGGCACGGATATGCTCGGTCGCCAGCAGGCGCGCCGCCTCCAGCGCGATCGATACTTCCGACCCGGTCGCGATCAGCGTGACGTCGCGGCCGCCGTCCGGCGTGACGACGAGATAGGCGCCGCGCGCGACGCGGTTCCTGCCGCGCGCATCGCTACGGAAGGTCGGCAATGCCTGCCGCGACAGGCACAGCACTGAGGGGCGATTTTCCGCCTCGAGCGCGCAGTCCCAGGCTTCCAGCGTCTCGACCGCGTCGGCTGGGCGGAACACCAACAGGTTCGGAATGACGCGCAGCGCGGCAAGATGCTCGACCGGCTGATGCGTCGGACCATCCTCGCCGAGACCGATGGAGTCATGGGTCATCACGTGGATGATGCGCAGCCGCATCAAGGCGGCAAGGCGAATGGCCGGCCGGCTGTAGTCGGAGAAGGCGAGGAACGTGCCGCCATAGGGGATGAAGCCGCCATGCAGCGCAAGCCCGTTCATCGCCGCCGCCATGCCATGCTCGCGAATGCCGAAGTGGATGTAGTCGCCGGCGAACGCGCCGCGCTTGACCGGAGCCTGGCCTTTGGCGTGCGTCAGGTTCGAATGCGTCAGATCCGCCGAGCCGCCGACAAGGCCGGGAATCGTCGCGGCAATGCCGTCGAGCACCTGTTGCGAGGCCTGCCGCGTCGCGATCTTCGGACGCTCGGTGGCAAAGCGCTCGCGCAGTTTCGCCGACGCCTGGGCATAGGCGCTCGGCAGGGCAACCGCCTTGCCCTCGATGAACAATTCGCGCTGCTCGGGCGTCGCGCATTCATAGCGATCGAGCCAGGCGAGGCGTGCGACTTGTCCGCGCTGTCCGATCATCCGCCACGCCTTCGCAACCGGGATCGGCACCACGAAGGGCTGATAGTCCCAGCCGAGCGTCCGTCTCGCCGCAGCCGTCTGCTCGGTGCCGAGCGGAGCGCCATGCGCCTTCTCGGTGCCCTGCCGGTCCGGCGCACCGTAGCCGATGATGGTGCGGCAGGCGATCAGCGACGGCTGTGCAGTCTCGCGCTCTTCGGCGATCGCCTGCGCGATCGCCTCGGGATCGTGCCCGTCGACACGGCGCACCGACCAACCCGAGGCAGCGAAGCGGGCGAGCTGGTCATCCGAGGTCGCAAGCGAGGTCGGACCGTCGATGGAGATGCCGTTGTCGTCGAACAGCACGATCAGGCGGCCAAGCTGGAGATGCCCGGCGAGCGAGATCGCCTCCTGGCTGATGCCCTCCATCAGGCAGCCGTCGCCGGCGATCACGTAAGTGAAGTGATCGACGAGGCCGTCGCCATGCCGCGCATTGCCCATGCGTTCGGCAAGCGCCATTCCGACGGCGGTCGCGATCCCCTGCCCCAGCGGTCCCGTCGTGGTCTCGACGCCCGGCGTGTGACCATATTCGGGATGGCCCGGAGTCTTCGAGCCCCACTGCCGGAACGCCTTGATGTCATCGAGGCTGACATCGCCGCCGGTGAGATGCAGCAATGCATAGAGCAGCATCGAGCCGTGACCCGCCGACAGCACGAAGCGGTCGCGATCCGGCCAATTGGGATGCGCAGAGTCGAATTTGAGGAAACGCGAGAACAGCACGGTTGCGACGTCCGCCATGCCCATGGGCAGGCCGGGATGGCCGGACTGCGAGGTTTCGATGGCGTCGACCGCGAGGAAGCGGACAGCATTGGCGAGATCGCTATGCGTGACCGCAGTGAGGTCGGCTTCGGCATGAACCGAGATGTTCATCAAACGCTCCCGATGTTGTTGTTGCGCATCACTTCAGGCTTCGCTTGCGCTCGATGAGCTGCATGATCAGCGGCGTCAGGATGAGCTGCATCGCCAGATCGAGTTTTGCGCCCGGGCAGACGATCGAGTTGGCACGCGACATCCAGCTGTGCGGCAGCATCGAGAGCAGGTAAGGGAAGTCGATGCCGCGCGGATTCTTGAAGCGGATCACGACCATCGATTCGTCCGGCGTCGGGATCCAGCGCGCGATGAACGGATTGGACGTGTCCACCGTCGGCACGCGCTGGAAGTTGATGTCGGTCTCGGTGAATTGCGGGCAGATGTAGTGGATGTAATCCGGCATCCGCCGCAGGATGGTGTCGGTGACGGCCTCTGTGGAATAGCCTCGCGCGCTGCGATCGCGATGCAGCTTCTGGATCCATTCGAGATTGATGACGGGGACGACGCCGATCTTCAGATCGGCATAGCGCGCGACATTGACCTTGTCGGTGACGACCGCGCCGTGCAGGCCTTCGTAGAACAACAGGTCCGAATTCTCAGGCAGCCGCTTCCACTCGGTGAAGGTGCCGGGCGCTGTACCATGCAACGCGGATTCTTCGGCGTCGTGGACATAGTGCCGCGTCACCGCGGCGCCGGTCTCGCCATAGTCGCGGAATGCCCGCTCCAGCTCCTCGAACAAATTGGTCTCGGGGCTGAAATGGCTGAAGTGCTTGTTGCCGCGCTCGGCTTCCTTCGCCATCTGCGTGCGCATCTCGGCGCGGTCGTAGCGATGGAAGGCGTCGCCTTCGATGTAGACGGCGTTGACGCGCTCACGGAAGAAGATCTGCTCGAAGGTCTTCTTGACCGAGGTGGTGCCGGCTCCGGAGGAGCCGGTGATGGAGATGATCGGATGCTTCCTGGACATGCGTCACCTCGCTCAGAGCCGGAAGAAGCCGCGCCGCGCGAACAGCGGGGCGGAAACGCTCGCGACCAGCAGCGGATCGCAATGAAGTTCCTCGACGCGGCGTACCTCGTTGCTCGAGCCCATGATCAAGGGCACGCGCTGATGCAGATCGCGCGCGGCAAGGTCGAGGATGCGTTCGCGCCCCGTGGAGGCGGAGCCGCCGGCCTGCTCGACGATGAAGGCCATTGGATGCGCTTCGTAAGTGAGGCGCAGGCGGCCGTCGCCATAGCCGGGCCGTGCATCGGACGGATAGAGGAAGACGCCACCACGGGTGAGGATGCGGTAGGCCTCAGCGACCAGCGAGCCGATCCATCGCATGTTGAAGTCGTGATTGGCGGGCCCCTCGACACCGGCGAGGCATTCGTCGATGAAGGCGCGCACCGGCGGATCCCAGTGCCGGCGGTTGGAGCCGTTGATCGCGAACTCCTCGCAGGACTCGGGGATCTGCACGTTGCCGCGCGCAAGGCGGAAGCAACCGGACTTGCGGTCATGGGTGAAAATGTCGACGCCGTCGCCGAGCGTCAGCACCAGCGAGGTCTGCGGGCCGTAGGTGATGAACCCCGCCGCAAGCTGCGCCGAGCCGCGCTGATGAAAGGCGAGCGCGAGATCATCCGGCGCCGGCAGGATCGAGAAGATCGTGCCGACCGTCATGTTGATGTCGATGTTGGACGAGCCATCGAGCGGGTCCATCGCGACGCAGATCCTGCCCTCGCGATCGACGATCTGCGGCTCGCGCATCTCTTCGGATGCGAGGGCCGCGATCGGCAGCTTGCCGAGGCAGCGGCGCAGGATCGCATCGGCCTGGACATCGAGATCGCGCTGGAGATCGCCGTCGCTGTTGCGGCCCGTCGTCAGGCCGGAGGCATCGGCGAGCTGCCCGGTGCTGGTGAGATCGGCGATCTCAAGTGAGCCTGCCGCGATGGCATCGACTGCCGCCGCCACCGCCAAAGCGTGCGGCGCGGTCTCAGAATACCGTTGAAGGTGGTCGTCCAGCCTGATTTGCCCGGTCATCTGCGCTCATCCCCTTGCTGGCGCCGCCTCCATTTCCTCCCCGTAGAGGCCGGTGCGGTCCGTCCCAGCACGATGAGATTGACAGGGCCGGCCTAATAAGGAAAATTTCTATTCATAATGAGCCTCAAAGAATTTTCTTATAATGGTCCTGGCCATGCCGCGACCCAGCTCCGGCATCTGACGATCCGGCAGCTGCGCTCACTCGCGGCACTCTCGGCCAAGGGCAGCGTCACGGCGGCGTCCAGCCATCTCGGGTTGACCCAGCCGGCGGTGACGCAGCAGCTCCGGCAGCTTCAGGACCTCGCCGGCTTGCCGCTGGTGCAGCGGACCGGCGACGGCATGCTGCTGACGGAAGCGGGCAAGGAAGTGCTCGCGCTGGCCGAGCGCGTCGAAGCCGCGATCGCGGACTGTCAGGGCGCGCTCGACCTCCTCGCGGGGCGAACCGGGGGCACGGTGCATCTCGGCGCGGTCTCGACCGCGAAGTACTTCGTGCCGCATGCGATCGCGGCGTTCTCGAAGCGGTATCCGAAGATCGAGATCAAGCTGACCATCGGCAACCGTGAGGACATCCGCGAGGCCATGCACGGCTACGATCTCGATTTCGCGGTGATGGGTAGGCCACCGGCCGACGTCAGCGTCGACGTGCGTCAGCTCGGGGGCAATCCGCACATCATCGTCGCGCGCAAGGGGCACTGGCTGGAGAAGGATGCCGGCCTCGGCCTGACCGATCTCGTGCACGAGACCTTCCTCACCCGTGAGCCGGGATCGGGCACGCGGACGCTGATGGAGGGCATGTTCCAGAAGTCGGATCTCGAGCCGATCATCGGCATGGAGATGAGCAGCAACGAGACCATCAAGCAGGCGGTGATCGCCGGACTCGGCATCGCCTTCATCTCAGCGCACACGGTCGCCCATGAGCTCGCGGAGGGCCGGCTCATCGTGCTCGATGTCGCCGGACTGCCCATCGTCCGGCAGTGGTACGTGATCCGCCGCAGCGACAAGGTGCTGCTGCCGCCGGCGCAGGCGATGTTCGATTTTCTGGGCTCGGAGGGATCGAACTATCTGCCCGATGTGCCGGAATTCGGCCGGCGATAGTCTTCAGCTCATCAGCTTCATGGCGACCGTCGCTGCCAGAATCACGATGATCTGGAGCAGACGCTCTGTCGTGAAGATGCGGTTGAAGGTGGTCATCGCGTGCCCCCTGCCGACGTCAAGGCAATCTGACGGAGGCGTTGCTATCACACCCGTATGCCGGGGTAACTCCGTAGAGACCACGGGTGCTGCCGGCGCACGTTGCGCGGCGAACGTCGGCGGTCTTGTCGCTGACGTTCGGCCTGATGGTTAACACTCACGCAGCGAGCGCGAGGTCCGTGCGGGCGGCGAAATAGGCTTCCAGCTCCGCGATCGCGCGCGCTTCCCACTCCGTGGCCTGCTCCAGCAGCGACCAGCTCTGGCGCGGCCGGAACGCGGCGGTCTGCCGATACAGCGATGCGATTCCGCGGTAGCGGCGCACGTTCTCCAAAATGGCCTGGCCGTTCATGTCCGAAAACTCCCTCGTCATTCCCGGGGGAGAAACTGCGGCCAAACGTTTTGCGAAAAGTTAGCGGCGCACGAGAAGCGCGCGGATGGTTGCCGGACCGTTGCGCCGAGGCAACGCGCCCTCGGCGCGAAGCCCAATTATTGCGGATTCGTTGCCGCGCCCTCGCCTGTCGGCCTCATTCCTCCGCGGCTGACGATTGCCATCGTCTCGCGGCAGAGATCGGCAAGGCCGATCAGGAGCACGGCGAGCAGGAAGAACAGCTTGATGGAATCCGCATAGACGGTGGTCAACGGGCTGAACTCGAAGAACGGCGGCATGAATGCCCACCATACCAGCGGAATGGTGAGCAGAGCGGCGACCGCAGCTGCCGGCGCACCGGCCACGATCCCGACGACGAAGATGCTGGGCAGGAACGCCGCGAACCAGAGCTGCGCACCAAGCGCGACGCAGATGCCCTGAAGCGTGGCCGACACCGCCACAGTCGCAAAGCCGAGCAGAAATGCCTGCCACGACCATGGCCGTACCCGCGGTACGCCGAACAGTCCCGCACGCCTCATAAGCCTCCCCCTGCCGCCTGCTTTCAACCAGGTCATGTTGCGACCAAAGTACTACAGCCGCGCCAAAATCGCGAGGCGGAAATAGCTTGGCCGAAGGCTTGGTAAAACCGACCGCAGCGCACAATCGGACGCGCCGCCCTACTCCGTGGCGGCATAGATCAGGGCCACGACAGGCAAGGCAAGGCCGATCCAGGAGGCCAGCATCCAGCCGCCTTGGGCGAAGGCCCAGGCGCCGAGGGCGGACCCGGCGGCGCCGGCCGTGAAGAAGGTCGCCATATAGAGGCCGTTGAGCCGGCTGCGATGCTCCGGCCCGAGCGCGAAGATGGCGCGGAAACCCAACACCACATTGCCCTGGACGCCGAAATCGAGAGCGACGGCGGCGACGACCAGGCAGGCAAGGTTTAGCCCCGACCCGGCCACGTCGATATGCGCCACCAGGAAGGCCAGCGCGACCAGCAACATCGAGATCAGAGTCGCGATGCGGCTATGGCCGCGATCGGCGAGCCGTCCGGCAATCGGCGCGGCGGCGACACCAGAGGCGCCGGCAAGCGCGAACAGCGCGATGCCGCGCTGGGACAAGCCGAATTCGGAGCTCGCGAGCAAGAGCGGCGTCACGGTCCAGAACAGGCTGAAGGCGGCGAACAGGCAGGCCTGGTAGAGCGCACGACGCCGGAGCAGCGGCGTGGTCCGCACCAGATGCGGCATCGACATCAGCAGTGCGCCGTAATGCATGCGCGCCACGGGCCTGCGCTCCGGCAACGTCATCCAGAGCACGGTCGCGAGCGCGATCATCAGCGCCGTCGAGCCGAAGAAGACGGCATGCCACGACAGCGCCGCGGTGACGAAGCTGGAGGCGGGCCGTGCCAGCATGACGCCGAGCATCAAGCCGGTCGAGACGTTGCCGACGACGCGGCCGCGAATGGCTTCCGGCGCGAGATGTGCGGCGTAGGGAATGATGATCTGCACCGCGACCGAGCCGAGACCAATGAAGAGCGCGGCGGTCAGGAACGGCAGCGCCTGCGTCGCGAAGGCGGCCGCGAGCAGCGCCGCGGCGCCGAGCATTATGACGGAGCAGATCAGCTTGCGGCTCTCGACGAGATCACCGAGCGGGACGATCAGCAGCAGCCCGATGCCGTAGCCGATCTGCGTCATGGTCACGATCAGCCCCGCCGCGGCGTGCGACAGGCCGAGCGCGGTGCTGATCGGGCCGATCAGCGGCTGGGCATAGTAGATGTTGGCGGCGACCATGCCGCAGGCCGCAGCCAGCAGGAAGGTCAGTCGCTGCGACACCGCGCGCGTCTCCGGCGCAGTGTCGATCGTGGCATTCATCGTCATTCACAAGTCTCCAGAAATCGGGAATGATCATTCCCCAATTTGACAAAGGTTCAGGCCAGCAGCTTCATCGCGACCGCGACGAGGCGGTCGGCCTCGAGCGGCAGCCGCGCCTTGCCGACGACGCGCAGGCCCTGGGTGATGCAGATCATCAGCCGCGCGGTGTCGTCGGCCGCGACGGAGCCGGGAATCGAGCCGTCGGCCTGGCCCTCGCGAATGAGGCTGGCGATGAAATTCTCGTTGCTCCTGAGCTGCGCGATGACACGCGCTCCGATCTCGGAATCGAGCGCGGACAACTCGATCGCGCTGCCGACGACGAGGCAGCCGCGCCGCCCTTCGCTGCCCCGGGAGTGCTCGACATAGGAGCGAAGCACGTTGCGCACCCGCTCCCGGCCGTTGTTGCCCTCGGCCGCGGCGCTTCGAGTCTGCTCCTGCCGCCGCGCCGTGTAGCGCTCGAAGGCGGCGAGAAACACGGCACGTTTGTCCCGGAAAGCCTTGTAGACGCTGCCGGTGGCCAGTCGCATCGCCGCGGTGAGGTCGCCGATCGAGGTGGCATGGTAGCCCCGCTCGCGAAACACCCGCACTGCCCGGTCGAGCGCGGTATCCATGTCGAACTCCCGGGGACGACCGGGCGCACGGAGAACGGGTTGCGATCGGAGGGGGTTCTTTTGCATTGCGGGATAATAGGGAACGATTATTCCCGAATAAAGACACGCTGTTGTGAACGCGAAAAACATCCTCGATATCTGAGGATGTGATCCGGCATCTATTGACCTGCGTTTAATCGGTCAGCGCCGCGCGCGAGGGCGCCAATCACCACCAGCCCGCTGACAGGCGCGGACCATAGAACTGCCCATAGAGCATCGGCTGGTCGCGCGGCATTGTGCGCGGCGCCCGATGCCGGCGATGCTGTTGTGCGACATGCTTGTTCGGCGTCGGCGGCGCGGCGCGCTTCGGCTCGCCGGCTGATTGCTCAGCCATCGCGAACGCCTGACGCGTGCCGCCCTGCGTATCCGGCGCAGGTGCAGAAGGCGCTGCAACCACCGCGACGTAAGGTGGCGGCACTCGCGGCGCGCTGGTGTCGAAGACGATCTTCTCGGGCCATCTTTGTGCGGAATTAATCCGCACGACCGGATCCTGCCCGACCTGGACGGCAATTTTTTCGGGACTGTCCATGTAGCGGTCGACCAGAAACAGCAGCGCCAGCAGAACGCCGCCCGTGAAGATGAAATAGCGGATGAGCGGCATGGGTCCCTCGATCACCTCGCTATCGAGGTCGGCACGGCAACGGGAAAGAACAGCAAATGGTTCCGGATGAGTGTCGACCTCGTCCCGCACAACCGTGAGCGGATAACGGCCTTGGCGAGGAACCAACCTCCACCGCCGCCATTCTCCCTGAGAGCCAAGGAGCGGAATCATGACCAGACACCTGACGCGAGCCGATCTCGCGCGCGGCGTGGCCGGCGCGGTTTCTATGCTGGTCCTTTGCGCGACGGCGGTGTTCACCATCGCCAGCCATTTCGCATTATGAGGAAGACGTTCGCATGACACCCGACCCCGAGGAGTCGGTGAGGCTGCAAGGTTACGGCGAGATGACGCTGCGCACCGCCATCGCGACGCTGATGGCGCTCGCGCCACGCGACCGCTCCGAGGCCGCCATCTTCCGCGTCCGCGACGGCTCGCAATTGGCCGGAAGGGAGATCGCCGAACTTGCTTCGGACTGGGGCATCGAGTCAGCAACCGAGATCAGGTCGCCGAGCATCGTCCCCGACCAGCACTGGCCCGACATCGTTCGCGGCATGGTGCGCGAAGCGCCGCTGCCCTCATTGCTGGTGGCGTTCCTGCTGGGCGTGCTGGTGGCGCGACGGTAGCGAGTTCCGACGCGGAACATTGTCGTTGCTGAACTGCAACGGTTCCCGACAATCAAACGCCGAACAAAAGAAACTCCCATTGCAGCCACGAACCCCGCTCACAACGCCGTGCGAAATGCGGGGAATCTCGATGCGTGCGCAAAGAATCTGGAAAGTGAATGGGGCCACCAACGTTGGGCAGCTCCAATCCAGATTGGATAATCTGAACAAGCGTCTCAATGAACTCGAGAGCCAGCACCCGGAGAGCTGGAAGATCGAGGAGCTGAAGTCGAGCGCGCTCAGCCTATCGCGTGAGATCGACGACATCCGCTGCGCCGAGGCGACGGCAGCGCTGAGCGAGTTGCTGCGGAAGTAGATAAGGGTCGGCAGCCGGGAGTTGCGTTAACGGCACATTCGATTGTGCTATCGATATCCACCGCGATGGCGCGAGGTTGAGCTTCGATTCGAGCTATTGGGTGCACGGCCGCATCAAGGCCAAGCGTATCGTCTCATTCGCACCGTGGCCGGTGGGATAGCCCAGCAGACGGTAGCCATGCCGCGTCGGCAGGCCCCTCTGCCCGCTCAAATCCGGCGTGGACCCGTCCGCAAAATCCGTGCAAGAAGGCCCACAAGGGGCGGCGGCCGGTCCGCCAAGCCTCTGGAAAACGGTAACTTTTGGAAGAATGGTCGGAGTGGCAGGATTCGAACCTGCGACCCCTGCGTCCCGAACGCAGTGCTCTACCGGGCTGAGCCACACTCCGACAAGAAGGCGGCTTATAGCGTCGGGTTTGACGCACCGCAAGCGGCGGGTTTGAGGAATTTTGTCTCAGTGAAAATGGATCTGGAAACGCTGATTCTGCCGGCAGGCCAGGCGGCCTCGGAGGCTGCGGCCCGGACGCTTGCGGCCGGAGGGCTGGTCGCATTCCCGACCGAGACGGTCTATGGGCTCGGGGCGGACGCCGCCAATGCGACCGCGATTGCCCATCTCTACGCCGCGAAGGGACGGCCGGCCTTCAATCCGCTGATCGCGCATGTCGCCGACCTTGCCGCCGCGCGGCGGATCGGCCGGTTCGATGCCCGCGCCTTGAAGCTTGCGGAGGCGTTCTGGCCGGGGCCGCTGACGCTGGTGGTGCCGAAGACCGAAGGCTGCCCGGTGGCTGAGCTGGCCACCGCAGGCCTCGATACGGTCGCGATCCGCATTCCTGCCCACCCGGTCGCGCAGGCGATCCTGCGCGCCTTTGGCGGAGCCGTGGTGGCGCCGTCTGCAAACATCTCCGGCCATGTCTCGCCGACGCTGGCCGCCCATGTCGAAAGCGACCTTTCGGGGCGCATCGATTTGATCGTCGATGGCGGGCCGGTCGAGGTCGGCGTCGAATCGACGATTATCGGTTGCTTCGAGGCGCCGATGCTGCTGCGCCCCGGCGGGCTTTCGCGCGAGCGGATCGAGGCCGTGCTGGGCGTGCCGCTGGCGCGGCCGCCCGCCGACGAGAGCGACGATTCGCAGCCGCTTGCGCCGGGCATGCTGGCTTCGCACTACGCCCCGCGCGCCTGCGTGCGGCTGAATGCGCGCGACGTGTCCCCAGGCGAAGCGCTGCTGGCGTTCGGCCCCGCGCGCCTGCCTGGCCTCGAGGCCGCGGCGGCTGTCATGAATCTGTCGCGCGCCGGTGATCTCGATGAAGCCGCCGCCAATCTGTTCGGCTATCTTCGGACTCTCGATGCCAAGGGTCCGCGGGCTATCGCGGTGATGGCAATTCCCGAGGAAGGCTTGGGCGAAGCCATAAACGACCGGCTGCGCCGCGCGGCCGTGGCGCGCTAGCGCATGATCCGGCTCCAGAGGGCCGCGTTAGTGCAAAATGTGTAACGGCTATGCGCAAGAAGACAAGAAGCGGAATGAAAGAAGACGATATGAACATCAATAAATCAGCCCCACCTCCGCTTGCGCCGGAGCTGATCGAAGAATTCCGCAAGATCGTCGGCGACCGGCACGCGATCACCGATGCCGCGGATATCGAGGCCTACGTCACCGAGGAGCGCAATTTGTTCCACGGCCGCTCGCCGCTGGTGTTGCGTCCGGGCTCGACCGCGGAAATTTCCGCGATCTGCAAGCTCGCCTCCGAGCACAGAATCGCGCTGGTGCCGCAGGGCGGCAACACCGGCCTCGTCGGCGGACAGACCCCGCACAATGGCGAGGTGGTGGTGTCGCTGCGCCGGCTGGACAAGATCCGCGAGGTCGACACCGCCTCCAACACCATGACCTGCGAGGCCGGCGTGGTGCTGCAGATCGCGCAGCAGAAGGCGGCCGAGGTCGACCGGCTGTTTCCGCTGTCGCTGGGCGCTGAAGGAAGCTGCACCATCGGCGGCAATCTCTCGACCAATGCCGGCGGCACCGCCGCGCTCGCCTATGGCGTCGCACGCGAGATGGCGCTAGGGCTCGAGGTGGTGCTGGCCGACGGGCGCGTGCTCAATGTGCTGTCGAAGCTGAAGAAGGACAATACCGGCTACAATTTGCACAACCTCTTCATCGGCGCCGAAGGCACGCTCGGCATCATCACGGCGGCGACCCTGAAGCTTTTCCCGAAGCCGCGGGCGGTCGAGACGGCGTTCGTCGGGCTGAAGTCGCCGGACGCGGCGCTAAAACTCCTGACGATCGCGCAGAGCGAGGCTGCCAACGCACTGACGAGCTTCGAGCTGCTGTCCGAGATGGCGGTCGATTTCTCGATCCGCCACGGCATCGACGTGCGCGATCCGCTTCAAGAGAAACATCCCTGGTACGTGCTGATGGAATTGTCCTCGCCGGGCGAGGACGCCCGCACGCCACTGGAATCGATCCTCGGCCGCGCCATGGAAGAGGAGATCGTCGACGACGCCGTGATCGCGGCCAATCTCACCCAGCGCGCCGGTTTCTGGAAGCTGCGCGACGAGATGTCGGCGGCGCAGAAGCCGGAGGGCGGCTCGATCAAGCACGACATATCCGTGCCGGTCGCCGCCGTGCCCGCCTTCATCGCCGAGGCCGACGCCGCGGTGGTCAAGCTGATCCCGGGCGCGCGACCGGTGCCGTTCGGTCATCTCGGTGATGGCAATCTGCATTACAATGTCAGCCAGCCCGTCGGCGCCGACAGCGCGGATTTCCTCGCGCGCTGGCACGAGATGAACGCCGTGGTGTTCGCGATCGTGCTGCGCATGGGCGGCTCGATCTCGGCCGAGCACGGCATCGGCGTGCTCAAGCGCGACGAGCTGCCCGACGTGAAGGACAAGACCGCGATCGAGCTGATGCGCGCGATCAAGGCGATGCTCGACCCCCTTGGAATTATGAACCCCGGTAAAGTGCTGTGAACGCCCCTCTCTCCCCTGCTCCGCTCGCAATCGCCCCGATCGACGATACCGATGTCGAAACCGTCGTTGCGCTGTGGCAGCGCTGCGGCCTGACGCGGCCCTGGAATGACCCGCATTCCGACATCGCGCTGGCGCGGCGCCGCGACAACTCGACGATCCTGATCGGCCGTGATGGCGGTGCGATCGTTGCGACCGCCATGGTCGGCCATGACGGCCATCGGGGCTGGGTCTATTACGTCGCCGTCGATCCCGATTGCCGTAAGCGCGGCTACGGCCGCGTCATCATGGCCGCGGTGGAGGACTGGTTGCGCCAAGCCGGCATCGCGAAGCTCCAGCTCCTGGTCCGTCGCGAGAACGCGCAGGCCAATGCATTCTACCAGTCGCTCGGCTTCGAGGAATCCACCTCGGTGATGTTCCAAAAGTGGCTCGACGGCCGCGATCCGACACCTTAGCTTGTATCTGGAAGACAGTGATGACCCTTTCCGACCGCGTCCGCATCAAGGACGTCCGCGTGCTCTCGGACAATTGGACTGTCCTGAAAAGCACCACGTTCGAATACCGGCGCGCCAATGGCGAGTGGCAGACGCAGCACCGGGAAACCTATGAACGCGACAACGCCGCAGCCGTGCTGCCCTACAGTCGCGCAGGGCGCACGGTGATCCTGGTGCGCCAGTTCCGTCTGCCGGCGTATATCCGCGGTTACGACGATCTGCTGATCGAAGCGGCCGCCGGCGTGCTGGACGATGCCTCTCCGGAAGAGCGCATCCGCGCCGAGACCGAAGAGGAAACCGGATATCGCCTCCACCACGTGCAGAAGATTTTCGAG
Source organism: Bradyrhizobium neotropicale (assembly GCF_001641695.1). Classification (GTDB taxonomy): domain Bacteria; phylum Pseudomonadota; class Alphaproteobacteria; order Rhizobiales; family Xanthobacteraceae; genus Bradyrhizobium; species Bradyrhizobium neotropicale. The sequence goes on along the minus strand of NZ_LSEF01000059.1, from coordinate 11,258 downwards.
GCTTTCATGAGCCCCGGCGCGGTGACGGAGAAGATGCATTTCTTCATCGCCGAGTATGAGCCGGAGATGCGGGTCAGCGACGGCGGTGGTCTCGTCCATGAGGGCGAGGACATCGAGGTGCTGGAGTTGTCGATCGACGACGCGCTCGCGATGATCGCTGACGGGCGGATCGTGGACGCGAAGACGATCATGCTGCTGCAACACGCGGCACTGCATATCTTCAGGTAGCTTGCGAGCTGCCTCCTCCCCTCCCCCTCCAGGGCAGGGCTATCGCATATGCTCTTGCGGCGGGAACGCGCTCGGCCTTCATGGTTCGAGACGCGCGCCGTAAGGCGGCGCTCCTCACCATGAGGGTCTGGGATCTCGCCGCGAGGGAAAGACCTCATCCTGAGGAGCCCGCCAAAAGCGGGCGTCTCGAAGGATGGGCCGCAAGGAGCCTGCCTGCCAAACTCTCTCTCATATGCGATCGCCCTACCTGGAGGTGGAGGGTAAGTGACACCGCTGATGCAGTTTTCTTCGCTAATTGCAATTCAGACCTGCGCTTCCTCACCCCCCGTTGAGCAATTCGCCGACTATCTCTAGTCTGGCGCCAACAAGAACCAGAGGAGACGCGCTCCATGTCCGCTCCGCGCGACGACGAATTCGGCTTTGCGCCCGACTACGACTCTCCCGTCCCCTATATGCAGCGCACGCGCGATTATTACGCGGCGATCGGGTACACCACGCCGTATCGCTGGGCACATCATGTCGAGGCGCCGTTCCAGCCGCTGAAGAAGCAACTTTCGCGGTCGCGCGTCACGGTCATCACGACGGCCGCTCCTTTCGATCCGACCAAGGGCGATCAGGGACCGGGCGCCGCCTATAACGGCAGCGCGAAGTTCTACCAGGTCTATGACGGCGACACCGCCAAGCAGCACGACTTACGCATCTCGCACATCGGCTACGACCGCAAGCACACTTCGGCCACCGACAGCGGCACCTGGTTTCCGCTGCCGCAGCTGTTGAAGGCGTCCGCCGCCGGGCGCATCGGCGAAGTCGCCCCGCGTTTCTTCGGCGCACCGACCAACCGCAGCCATCGCGTCACCCTCGACACCGACGCGCCGGAGATCCTGGCACGCTGCCTCGCCGACGAGGTCGATGTCGCAATCCTGGTGCCGAACTGCCCGGTCTGCCACCAGACCACGGCGCTGGTGGCGCGGCATCTGGAGCAGAACGGCATCCCGACCGTGATCATGGGCTGCGCCAAGGACATCATCGAGCACGCCGCCGTGCCGCGCTTCTTGTTCAGCGACTTCCCGCTCGGCAATTCCGCCGGCAAGCCGCATGACGTCGCCTCGCAGGCGCAGACGCTCGAGCTGGCGCTCAGGCTGCTGGAGACGGCGAGCGGATCCCAGACGACGATGCAGTCGCCGCTGCGCTGGAGCGAGGACGCCTCCTGGAAGCTCGATTACAACAACGTCGCGCAGCTCAGCCCTGAAGAGCTCGCGCGGCGCCGCGCCGAGTTCGACAAGCAGAAGGAGATCGCGCGCGGCAACCGCGCCGCCTGACGTCGTCTGCTCCACACCAAAAAAATCAGGGAGGAAGGCAGCGTGACACGACCGTTCGAGGGCGTGAAGATCCTGGATTTCACGCAAGTGCTAGCCGGCCCCTATGCGAGCTACCAGCTCGCGCTGCTCGGCGCCGACGTCATCAAGGTCGAGCGGCGCGAGGGCGAGGACATGCGCCGCACGCCGCTGTCGCGCGAATGGGCCGAGCGCGGGCTGGCGCCGGCGTTCCAGGCCATCAACGGCAACAAGCGCAGCCTGACGCTCGATCTGCAAAAGCCCGACGCCATCGGCATCGTGAAGAAGCTCGCCGCAGAGGTCGACGTCGTCATGGAGAATTTTCGGCCGGGCGTGATGGACAAGCTCGGCATCGGCCATGAGGCGCTCTCCGCGATCAATCCGAGACTGATATACTGCGCGGTCTCCGGCTTCGGCCAGACCGGCCCGGATCGCTTGCGGCCCGGTTATGACGGCAAGATGCAGGCGCTGTCCGGCATCATGGCGATCACCGGCCATCCCGAGACCGGACCGACGCGCGCCGGCTTTGCGGTCTGCGACGTGCTGTCGGGCGCGACCGCTGCGTTTGCAGTGTCGAGCGCGCTGTACCAGCGCGACCGCACCGGCAAGGGACAGCTCGTCGACGTCTCCATGCTGGAGGCGACGCTGGCTTTTCTCTCCGGTCAGATCGCCGATTGGTCGGTCGCCGGCCACCGCCAGCAGCTCTCGGGCAATCAGGCGGTGAGCCGCAAGACCACGGCGAACCTGTTCAAGGCCGGCGATGGCTACATCCTGCTCGCCGTCAACAACGAGAAGCAATACCGCGCGCTGATGCGCACGCTCGGCCGCGAGGACACGCTCTCGGACCCGCGTTTTGCCGATTGGTTCTCGCGCAACGAGAACGAGCCTGCGCTGCGCGCCATCATCGAACAGGCACTCGCGGCAAAGCCCGCGCGCGAATGGGAGACGATCCTGGAAGACGCCGGCGCACCCTGCGCCAGCATCTGGAAGATCGAGGAGATCATCGACCATCCGCAGATCGCAGCGCGCGGCGCCATCCAGGAGCTCGACACGCCCTATGGCCGCCTGCGCTTCGCCGGCAGTGGCTTTCGGCTCGCGCATGGCGGCGGCAAGCTCGACCGCATGGCACCTGAGTTGGGCGCGGATACAGACGCCGTGCTGAGAGAACTCGGCTATGACGCTTCGGAGATCGCCGACCTGCGTACGCGCGAGATCGTCTGAGCATCCGAGCGGATTCGCGCGGGCTAGATTGCCTTGGCTGCAACCTTCGCCGCGGCGAGGATGTCCCGTCTTATGCCATCGTCCTTCACCGCGCGCGCCAGGTCGGCCGCCCCAGTCAGAATCGCAAGCAGCGCCAGCGCCCGCTGCCGCGCATGCGCGCCGCGGAAACCATGTGAAACCAGATCCACCAGGCGCTCCAGCTCCGCTTGATAGACGGCGCGCGTTGCGGCGTCCGAACGCGCAACGTCTGATGAAAAGCTGGGTAGCGCACAGGCTTCATCGAGGCCGACCTCCATCCGCTCACCCAGATAGAAATCGATGAACGGATCGCGCCAGCCGCTGCCGTAACGCTCCTGAAACTGACTGACGCCGCCGCGCAGGAACGCCAGCCCGTCCGCTACCGCAAGCCGGAACGCATCTGCCTTGGAATCGAAATGGGCGTAAAATGCCCCGGACGTGAGGCCTGCCCCCTTTGCGAGCGCGTCCACTCCGGCGCCGCCGAATCCGCCGGTGCGGAAGCCACGCCCGGCCGCATCCACCAGCCGCGCTCGCGCGTCGCCTTCATCCTTCCTCGGTCGTGCCATCGCCAATCACCTCATCGATAGCGATCGTTATATTGCCCTTGACGCAATAGCGATCGTTATGTTTTATATAACGACCGTTATCTTACGGTTCAAAGCTGGAGAACTGACATGCCCATCCAAATCATCGTTCCCGAAGGCGCGCTGACGCCGGCCGGAGAAGCCGAGGCGTTCGGCAAGCTCACCGAGCTGCTGTTGCGGCTGCACGGCCTGACCGGCAACCGCTTCATGACGCCGAACGTCATCGGCGAGGTGACGGTAGTTCCGAAGAGCCGCACCTACTCCGGCGGCAAACCCGCTGATATCGCGGTGTTCGAGCTCAAGGTGCCATCGTTCGTGCTGCCGACGCAGGAGCTGAAGGACGCCTGGATCTCCGAGGGAACGGCGATCATCGAGGCGGCGGCCGAGGGACGCATCAAGCGCGAGCACATCTTCGCCAACGTCAACTATGCCGTGGACGGCGGCTGGGGGATCGGGGGCAAGGCCTTCAGCAACGCCGCGCTCGGATCAGCCGTCGCCGCGGCCTGATCCTGCATTGTCCTGACAACGATTATTTTCAGTCGCAGGGTGGGCAAAAGGCGCAACGCGCCATGCCCACCATTTCTCCGCTTGTCCGGCGCGCAACAGCGGCGTGAACGGCAACAGCTCGCCTAAAACAACGAGCCCTGCCCGTCGTCCGCCGACGTGGCCGCGGCTTTTCGCGCCATCTTCTTCGGCTTCGGCGCCTCCGCTTCCATTTCTTCGGCGCTGATCGGCAGCACGAGTTGCGCGTCGTCATTGGCGACGCGGTTGACGCGGGCGGAGACCGGGTGCCAGGCGAATTCGCCGATGCGCGGGGCCGCCATCAGCGGCAGCACCGTGTCGATCTCGTCGCCGCGACTATCCAGCCAGCGCTCGAAGTCGCGCGGGCTGATCGTCACGGGCACGCGGTCGTGCAGCGTGGCGAGATCCTCGCTCGCCGCCGCCGTGACGATCGCGACCGTGTCGAGCTCCTCGCCATTCGGCCCGACCCAAGTCTCGAACACCGCGGCAAAACCGAGCGGCTCGCCATCGGCGCGGTGAATGAAGAAGGGCTGCTTGCGGCCCTCGACGGCCTTCCACTCGTAATAGCCGTCGGCCGGGATCAGGCCGCGCCGCCTGCGAATCGCGTTCTTGAAGGCGGGCTTTTCCAGCACCGTCTCGGAGCGGGCATTGATCAGGAGCGTAAATCCCCGGGGATCCTTGACCCAGCTCGGCAACAGGCCCCAGCGCATCAGGCGGAAGTGACGCGCGCCGTTCTCGACCAGCACGACGGGAATCGGTTGTGTCGGCGCGACATTGTACCGAGGCGGGAAATTCGGCTGCTCGATATAGCCGAAAAGTTGCCGCAAAGCCGCGGGGGCCGAAGTTATGACGAAACGTCCGCACATCCTTGGAGGCCTATATAGGTTCCGTTCAGGTCCTTTTAACCCCGAACGTTAACACTGCGGCCGATGAGCTCAACGGTCTCAGCACCCGCGCGGACGCATGTACAGACGGGCCCCGAGGCTGCGGCCTGGGCCGAGCGTCTGCGCGTGGCCAACATCAACCCGCGGACCGGGCTTGCCACCGACTATCTGAACCATTTCAATGAAGCCGTGATGCTGCTCGAAATGGTCCCGGACATGCCGGAATGCGCGGACGATTTTTTGACCTGGACGCCGCTGTCCTATGCCGAGCATTTCACCGCCTCGAACTTCAAGGCGCGCGATCTCGCGATCGAAGCCTATGAGAAGGCCGATCCGTCCGTGCGCGCGCAGTTCGACCACATCACCGACACCATGACCTCGATCCTGACCGCGGTCGGCTCGGCCATGCGCGAGGTCGAGAAGGACACCACCCGCGTCCGCCTCGCCGAGCAGGCCTCCCTCTGGGTCAAGCCACTGATCGCCGCCTGCGGCGGCATCATCAATGGCGGCGCGGAAGCCGACGTCGACACCATCATGGCGAACTAAAGTCGTGACCGGCACCGTGCAGCCCACCCATCCCCAGCTCGCGGTCAGCGCCGCAATCTTCCGCGGCGGCAAGGTGCTTCTGACCCGCCGTGCCCGCTCGCCGGCAAAAGGGTTCTATTCGCTGCCGGGCGGCCGGGTCGAGTTCGGCGAATCGCTGCACAAGGCGCTTGAGCGCGAGGTCGACGAAGAGACCGGGCTCGATATCGAGATCATAGGCCTTGCCGGCTGGCGCGAGGTGCTTCCGTCCACAGGCGGGGCCGGCCATTACCTCATCATGTCCTTTGCTGCCCGCTGGATCGCCAGGGAACCGCGTCTGAACGAGGAACTCGACGATTACCGCTGGATCGCTCCCGACGCCCTTGCCGGCCTCGGCGACCTCAAGCTGACGGGGGGCCTGGAGGAGGTCATCCAGGCGGCGGCACGGCTGGTCGGCTCATAAACCCGTCCGCGAGCTCCGCTGCACCTCTCCAGCTTGCGGGGGAGGGAGGGCGCGTTCACTGCGCCCCTCACCGCGCCTTGCGTCCACCGTCGGGAGGGGGCATACACCGGCCGATGTCCACGCGATTTCTGGCCGTTTTTGCCCTGATTCTCGCCTGCGCCGGGGCGCCTGCCCGGGCCCAGGACGTGGCAGCGCCGTTCGACGCCGATTTGCAGCGGCTGGCCGAGATCCTCGGCGGGCTGCATTACCTGCGCGGCATCTGCGGGGCCAATGAGGGCAACAAATGGCGCAACGAGATGCAGGCGCTGATCGACGCCGAAACCCCCTCCGGCGAGCGCCGCACCCGCATGATCGCCGGCTTCAACCGCGGCTATAACGGCTTTCAGCAGACCTACCGGAGCTGCACCCCGGCGGCCACCGTCGCGATCCGCCGCTACATCGAGGAAGGCTCGAAGATCTCGCGCGACCTCACCGCGCGTTACGCGAACTGAGGTCCGCCGTCACTTCGGGGCGCGACGAAAGTCGCGAGCCCGGAATCCATCGGGCCATAGAAACCGCCGTGCGATGGATTCCGGGCTCGCGCCTGACGGAACGTCCCGGAATGACGAGAGTGGTTGACCCGCGTCCTCACCACGAGCCTCGAGCGTTGGGACGAAGCCGCCGGGGAACAACGACGCCGTCTTTGTCCACCGCCATTAACCTTTCCTAAAGATGTGGCCTAGGCGGCGTTAATACGCGTGCTACACCTCTCGTACAGCGCATCGCCGTGGATCGCGCCTCAAGCCTTGTCGAGTTTCATGAGCCAGCCGATTTCCTACGCCCCCGACCGCGCGCCGCTGCCCGATCACGAGCAGAAACAGGCTGCGCTCAGCTATCTCAATGAGGCCTGGGCCGAGGCACGCCATGACGGCGTCGACGGCGATTGCCTGGCGCAGGCGAGCCTGTTCGCGGCGTTCGCGGAACTCGTCGGCACCTATGGCGAGGACGCCGTGGCGAAATTCGTCGAGGGCCTGCCCGGCCGCGTGCGCAACGGCGAATTCTCAGTCGGAATAGCCCGGCAGTAAGCCCGCTCAAAAATGACCCCGCCACACGGACGGGGCCAGTCATCGGATGAATGACTTTGCGGGAGGTCGCGAAGTCCGCTGCCTTTATCGCACGGAAGCGGCCTTCCGCAGATAAGCATTAGTCTGGAGCCGGCCGGTAGGTTTTCCCGATACGACCGGGAACGCGAATCGCCTGTTCGTCACGGCTCGACCTTGAGAGTCGCTTTCATGTTGGGATGATAGCGGCAGTAATAATCGAAAGTTCCCGCCTTCTTCACGATGAATGTCGCCGATTTCTTAGGCGGCAGAGTCACGTCAAAGTCCCCGTTCTTCGCAGTGGCAGTGTGGACAAAGACGTCGTTGTTGATCCACGATATGGTATCGCCGACCTTCGCGGACACCTCAGCCGGCGATATCACGAGATTTTCCATCACGATCTGAACGGTCCCGGCGTGCGCCGGGACGACCATCGACAGGAACGCGACCGCAAGCGCAATCGAAGGAAATCGCCCCGGCTTCATCGCGCGCTCCCTATTTCAGCTCCGCCGCGACGTGCTCGGCGTGCTGCTCGTGCCCCTGGAATATCTTCAAGCCCGTCTGCAACAGGCCCTTGAGCTCCGCATTGTTGGCGGCGGGAATGAGCTGTGTCTCCAGCGCGCTGTTGACGGTCTTGTGATAGGCGACCTCGTTCTCGACATAGGCCTTGTCGAAGGCCGCGCCGTTCAGCTTGCCGAGTTCGGCAAGCTTGTCGCTCGCCTGCTTCGACAGCGTGCGGCTGGTGTCGTTGTCTTCAGGCTTCACGTTGAGCGTCTTGACCAGCGCGAGCGCCTGCTTGTTGACCGCTTCGTGGTCGCGCACCATGTCTTCCGCGAACGCCTTCACGTCCTTGCTCTTGGCCTTCTTCAGCGCCTGCTTGGCAGCGTTGATGTCGATCACGCCTGCCGTGTAGGCGATATGCGCGATCTGCGGATCGGTCGGCTTTGCGCCTTGCGCCAGCGCAGGGCTGATCAGTAGGGCGATCGTGGCGACCGCCGCGCTCCATCGGATGAACATGTCTAACACTCCTGTGGCGCCGGCTTTCCCGGCGCGTTTCTTCACAGGGATTGGATGGTCATTCGCAGCCGAGGTTCCCGAAAAAGCGAGGTCCGATCTAGAGGCCGAGGCCGAGCCGTCTCAGCACGGCCTCGGTCAGGCGCTCGCAGCGCTGACCGGCAAACGGAAACGCGTCCATCATCACCGGGCCGATCTTCTTCTCGACGTTCTCGCGCAGCATGGTGCGGGCGCGGTGCAGCCGCGTCTTCACCGTCTCGGGCTTGACGCCGAGCAAATCGGCCGTCTCCTCCACATTCATTCCCTCCATCACGCGTGCGATGAAGACCATGCGGAAGGCTTCCGGCAATTCATCGACGGCGTGCTCGACGACGCGCTGGATCTCACGTTGGGCCATGGACTTTTCCGGATCGGCTGAAGCGGAGGAAAGGGGAAACTGGATGATCTCGGCATTGAGGGTCGCCTCTGGCAGCGCATCAAGTTCCACATGCGGTCTCCGGCCCCTCGTCCGGCCGAGCGCCTCGTTGATGGCAATGCGCGACAGCCAGGTCGAAAGACCGGACTCGCCGCGAAAGCCATCGAGATGGGTGAAGGCCCTGACATAGGTCTCCTGCACCACGTCCTCGGCCTCGCTGTCGCTGCGCAGAATGCCGCGCGCGAGGCGATAGAGCCTGCGGTTGTTGGCCTGCATGATCAGGCGCAGCGCCGCCTCGTCGCGAGCCCGTGCGCGGTTGATCAGCTCGGCTTCGGACGTCTTTGCCGATGTCCCGGCCTCAGTGGGTAGGCCAGTTGCGGTCCGTTGGGGCTTCATGGACTCGTCTCCAATTTAGCCATTGGATGCACGCCCGCCGAAAAGGTTCCCGGCTTTATTGCCGCAGCATATCACTGCAGCGCCGCGACCAAACCCTCTTCAATCCGTCTCGATCGGGAGCGCCGGATCCCTCGCCCATTCTCCCATCGAGCCGTCATAGAGGGTGAGCTTGTCATAGCCGAGCTGCGTCAGCAGGAAGAGATCGATCGTGGCGGAGATGCCACCCCCGCAATAGCAGACCACTGTCTTGTCGCGCGTGACGCCTTGCGCAGCAAACTTCGCCTCGGCATCGGCCAGTGTGGTCAGTGTCTTGTCGGCAGAATTGACCAGCGTGGCCGCAGGAACGTTGACGCTGCCGGGAACGCGACCGGGCCGGCCATAGCGGCTCGGTTCCAGCCCGCGATGGAATTGCGGGCCGAGCGCGTTGACGATGACAGTCGCGGGATCGCCGATCCCTGCCATCACCGCGGATTTGTCGACGAAAAAGCCGGCACGCGGCGCGGCCTTGAGGCTGGAAGCCGGATATCCCTTCGGCGCGCCCGTCTCGATCGCACGTCCCTCGGCCTTCCATTTGTCGAACCCGCCGTCGAGCACATGCGCATCGACGCCGAGCGAACGCAGCATCCACCAGAACCGCGTCGCCCACATCATGGTGCCAATGCTGTAGAGTACGATGGTCTTGGATGCATCCAGACCGTGGCGGCCGAAGGCAGCCTCGAGCTGGGCGGTCATCGGCATCATGAAGAACGGACGCACGGAAGTGTCGGAGAACTCGCCTTGCAGATCGAGGAAATCGGCGCCCGGGATGTGGCCGGCTGCAAAGGTCTTGTCGCCGGACACGGCGATATACGGCACGTCGCTACCCTGCGGCACCGGCTCGTTGTAGGTCGTGCAATCGTAGATGCGCAGGTCGGGCGCGCCGAGCATGGCGGCGAGTTGTTCGGTGGTGATGAGGGATGCCGGTTGGGTCATTCTCGCCTCACATTGCGGAGCCGTAGCCCGGGTGAGCGTAGCGAAACCCGGGACCGGCCAAAAGCAAAATCCCGCATGTCGCTGCGCTCATCCGGGCTACGCGCTCTGTCATTGCCCGCGAAGGCGGGCAATCCAGTATTCCAGAGGCCGCAGTCGTATCACCAACTATCGCCGCGGAGTACTGGGCGGATTCAACCGCTCGTCGCAACACTCGAGCAAAAGAGGTTGCGATGGAGAAGCGTGTGCGGACAGATCGTCCCCGAGAGGTCCTACGAGAAGATTATAGACCGTTCTGGACTGCGATTGCCTTGGGGCGATCGAGCGGGGATGCTGCGGTTGAGGCCGGGGTGTCGCCGTCGGTCGGAGTACGCTGGTTCCGGAGGGCGGGCGGTATGCCGCCAACACATTTGTCGCGATCGTCCAAACCTCGGTCGGAGCGCTACCTGTCGTTCGCCGAACGTGAGGAGATTGCCATCTTGCGCGCGCAGGGGCATGGGGTGCGAGCCATCGCTCGTCAGCTCGGCCGGCCTCCATGCACGATCTCCCGTGAGCTCCGTCGCAATGTGGCGCGCCGCCATGGCGCTCCAGAGTACCGGGCGACCACGGCACAATGGCATGCTGATCAGTCCGCCCGACGGCCCAAGTTTGCGAAGTTGGCAATCAACCCGACCCTGCGGGATTATGTGCAGGACAGGCTTGCCGGTATGATCGCTAAGCCAGACGGGGCGCTCCTCGTTGGCCCGAAGGTCGTGTGGAAGGGCCGCCGGGCGGTGCATCGGCAAAACCGACGCTGGGCGACGGCATGGAGCCCGGAACAGATTTCTCGGCGACTTCGGCTCGACTTTCCCGAGGATGAGACGATGCGCATCAGTCACGAGGCAATTTATCAGGCCCTTTATGTGCAGGGTCGAGGAGCTTTGCGCCGTGAACTGACGGCCTGCTTGCGCACTGGGCGGGCCTTGCGGATGCCGAGGGCGCGCGCCCGCAAAGGCAGAAGCTTCATTCCTTCCGAGATCATGATCAGTCAACGTCCGGCGGAAGCTGCCGATCGAGCTGTGCCGGGTCACTGGGAAGGTGACCTCATCATGGGCCTCGGTAGTTCCGCGATCGGCACTTTGGTGGAGCGCACGAGCCGTTTTACCATTCTGCTGCATTTGCCGCGCATGACCGGTCAGGAACAGGATGCTCGCGTGAAGAATGGACCTGCACTCGCCGGACATGGCGCTGAGGCGGTGCGAGACGCCATCACCCGCGCAATCTTCACCATGCCCGAGCGACTGCGGCGGTCTCTAACCTGGGATCAAGGAGCTGAGCTGGCTCAGCACGCGCGTCTGAAGATCGATGCAGGCGTGCAGGTCTACTTTTGCGACCCTCACAGCCCGTGGCAGCGCGGCACCAACGAGAACACGAATGGGTTGCTGCGCCAGTACTTTCCAAAGGGGACGGATCTCAGCATGCACGATGCCGATGATCTGGAGGCCGTGGCTCTTGCACTCAACACAAGGCCCCGCAAAACCCTCGGCTGGAAAACACCGGCAGAAACCCTCGACGAATTGCTCCGAGTGAGCGATACACGGAGTGTTGCGACGAGCGGTTGAATCCGCCC
>NZ_LSEF01000058.1:114711-221623 GCF_001641695.1 Bradyrhizobium neotropicale | reverse complement strand
TGTCGATGTCGCTCACGGGCTCGCGCTTCTCTTCGGAATCGGCACCAGGGCCCTTCCATCATGGGATTCGAGGACGAAGTAGAACAATCTTTTGCGCGGCCTTGTCGTTAGTTTGAACGACAGGTTCAAGCGGACATGCGAACTCACCTCATCCATCGTCCCGCGAGGGACATCTTTCCACTGCTGGGTGGATCTCGAGTTTCCTCCTATCGGCTTTGATCCTGAACGGTTTTCATGCTGCTGTCGCGGTTGGCTCCCGGGTCCACCGGAACTCGGTGCCATCGACCCATATGCGGTGCATGATGACGGCCAGCCGACGGGCCAGGGCCACGATCGCCTTCTTCATTCCGCGACGCCTGGCGATCTGCATGGCCCAGGCCTTGAGCCAGGACCATTTCTTCGAATGCAACATGCTCTGCGCTGCTTCGTAGAGCATCACCCGCATCATCTCATCCCCGCAGCGCGATATCCTGCCGCTCCAATCGATCTCGCCTGATTGATATCTGGAGCTCGTCAGCCCAAACACTGCCCCGACCGACTTGGATTTTCGGAATCGGGCTGGCACATCGACGGTCGCGCGATAGGTCAGCGCCACCACCGGGCCGACACCGGGGGTCGTCATCAGGCGCCGGCACACCTCGTCGTCGCGCACGATGGCCAGCAAGCGGCGGTGCAGGATGATGATCTGTTCGCGTAGCGCCCGCCGCACGACGAGCAGCGGTTCCACCAGGATCGCCAAGTCGGGAATAGTCTCGACAAGCTCCTGGATGCGGGCCTCGAACCTCACCATTCCGACTATGCCCACCTTGAGGCCGAAGTTACGCAAAGTCCCTCGCAGATCGTTCTCGATGGCGATGGCCTTCGACTGCAATAGCTTGCGATGGGTTAGCAGCATACGCAGTTTCTGGCTGCGTAGCGTCTTCACATGCACCGGGCGATACACTCCCACCCGCATCATCTGAGCGATGCCGCGCGCGTCATTGCGGTCGGTCTTGTTGATCTGCGCCTTCAGCACCGCCTGCATGTGCCGAGTCTCCACACAGATCACTGGTAACTCGGCTTCGGCGAGAGCGCTGAACAGCCATTGCGATAACGGCCCGGCTTCCAGTCCGATCCGCTTGAAGCGGTAGGCGGGATTCCCCAGAACCTTCAGAAGCGCTTGGGGCTCACTCGCCACCTTCACTTCCTTCAAGATCTTGCCCGTATCATCCAAAATGCAGACACTCGTCTCCTTGACCGATACGTCCAGTCCGGCAAAATGGTCCATGCTGCGCTTCTCCTGATGCTTGAGGCCGTCACCACGGACCTCGTTTTCACCATCAGCCTGAAGCGCAGCACCTTAAATATTCAGCTATCCACAAGCTGGGCCGGCCGATTACCCCATCTTTTATGCCGCTGTTGAGGGACGAGCGGACATCTGGGCCGCCCAAATCAAGCGCTTGAGTGATGAGTACACGCCCTGGCTCCGCAAGATGCCGCGCCATCTGCTCAGCGTCTCATGCCAGCGATGCAATCGGACTGGGGAAGTCCGGATAGCGGTCGCGCAGCGCCCAGGCTTGGGCATTTAGGCGCCCACTTCGCGGCTACCGAGGGACACGAGGTGGCCCGCGAGCTCGTTCAGGTCGAGACGTGCAAGGGCTCGCACGCGCTGGACCGCAGGCCCCAGCTAAAGGCCGCCCTGACTGCAGCCCGAAAGCTCAAGTACCATGTGGGTGTGACGAAGCTCGACCGGCTCAGCCGCGACGTTCACTTCATTTCCGGCCTCAAGGCCCACAACGTGCCCTTCGAGCATAGGGCGTGTTGATTTGGGTCCCCTTCCGGCGGGACCTACGGCGCAGGAATCTCCGACCCCTCCGCTTCAAAGACACGGGCTTCGCTGGCGAACGTTTGTCGAGCTGAAACGAGCCGCGTGTTCGCCACAGGCAGCGAGGCGGAGTACCGGTTTCATTCAGGCAACCCCGCGAGCCGGAGGCCTTGAGCATACTTTTCGACAAATTCGGGCTTTTGATACGGGCCGAGGTAGGACGCCAGACGCGAGACACGAAACTCCGGATCGATGGCGCGCAATCGCGCACCCATTTCGCAGGCGGTGCCTGTCATCTTGGCAACTCCGGCGCTAGCAGCGAAGATCCGCAGGGTTGCATGCCCATTAGGATTTTCCCGAAGCACGCTTTCGGCCCAAGCCATTGCCTCGTCATACTTGTCCAGAAAGAATAGGGCGTGCGCCATTCCATTTCGCATGGACGAATCATGGCATCCGTGCAGCGGGTCGTGCCGCATGGCGCGGGTCAGATGCTCCACGGCCACGGCCGGATTGCCTGACCACAGGTTGATCCAGCCACTGGTTCTCCAAGCATGCGCCAGGTTGGGATTCATCGCTAAAGCGCGATCGACCAGCGACTGAGCATGTGAGAGGTCACGCAAGATGTAGGCGACGGCCCAACTCGTACTACCGAGTGCCGCCGCGTCATCCTCGCCAGTTCGCAGAACGATCCGGGCGAGGTGGGCGACCTCCGCCTTCTCGTCAGCATCCGGTACGTGCCCCCAGCCCCTCCGGTGGGCGTAACACTGCGCAATCAGGCCGTAAGCTGCGGCAAACTCGGGATCGAGTTCGACGGCGTGCCTCAAAAGCGGCATCGCCTCTTCAAGGCTCTGTTTTGATGGGTACTGCAAGTGGGGCAGACTTCGAAGATAGCAATCGTATGCGCTAAGATTTCCAGCCGCCTTGTGCTTCGAACGGTCAATCTCGGCTTGCTCAAGACGCGGCGCAAGGGCCGTGACGACTTTCTCTGTGACCTTATCCTGCAGTTCGAAGACATCTTCGAGGGCGCCGTCGAAGCGGTCTGCCCAAAGATGTGCGCCGGTGCTGGTATCGATAAGCTGACCAGTGATTCTTAGTCGACTGCCTGCCCTACGCACGCTGCCTTCGAGGACGTATCTCACACCGAGGTCGCGGCCCACTTGTCGTATATCGGGCGACTTTCCCTTGTAGGAAAATGATGAGTTCCGCGCTATGACGAACAGCGACTTAAAGCGCGACAGTGCGGTGGTGATGTCTTCCACCACGCCGTCTGCAAAATATTCCTGCTGCGGGTCACCTGACATGTTTTGGAATGGTAGCACCGCGATAGAAGGCTTGTCAGGCAACGGAGGCGGGCTCTCAATCTCAGCAACACGCGCAGGAGCAGCCTCTCGCGACTCGCTTGGCGCACCCACTTGATAGACCCTGACTGGCTCTTGAATGTTCTTCACCTGCTGAACACCAAGGTCCGCGAAGGTCATCGGCAAGACCTTGCGCACCTGATCGTACGTGGCCTCGGAGATGCACACGGCTCCTGGGTTCGCGATGGACTGCAACCGCGCGGCTATGTTCACGCCGTCGCCGAACAAATCCCCAGCGCGCACCATCACGTCACCGATGTGCACGCCAATACGGAAGTTGATGCGGCGATCAGTTGCGAGACCGGCGTTCGCTTCGGCCAACGCAGTCTGCGCATCCACCGCGCACTGCACCGCCTCTACAGCGCTCCCAAACTCGGCAAGTACACTGTCGCCGGCCGTGTTCGCTATGCGGCCCCTGTATTCCCCAATGAGCCTGTCGAGGATAGCGCGCCGTTCGGTCAGTCCTTTGAGCGTGCCGACCTCGTCAGCGCCCATGAGGCGGCTATAGCCTTCGACATCAGCTGAGAAGACCGCGACGAGGCGTCGGATGACGGCTGCAGGGTCTGACATGCGTGCCTCAGTGCCAACTTGTGGCCATCAGTTTGTGTCCCGGTATCCGCCTCAACTAACGAACGTCAGCCCTCAGGCACCCCGGCCAAGCGCATGCCCTCAATGGCTCGGTCGCGCCCAGCAAGGAAGGTCGGGTTGCTGCTCGGCAAATTGGTGCGATAGCGGCGGATGGTGAAATCCGCAAAATACGCAAGTCCCGTTTCAGTAGCGGCCTTTGCCTGATCCAACTGACCGAGAAGCGCCAAAGCAGCTGCAAGAAGGAAATGCGGAAGAGGAAAATCTCGGTAGGTCTCTATACTGCGACGTAACCATACGACCGCCTCGGCATCGGCACCGAGCAACAGCTTGGCGACACCGACGAACGTCATCCATCGAAAGACAAAGGTATCACGCGGAGAAAGTCGGAGCGCCTCTTGGACGTGAGCCTCCGTTTCAGCAGAACGACCCAAATAAACCTTGGCAAGGCCAATCCAACCATGGGCAACAGCCAGATTACGGTCCAAGGCCAGAGCGCGCTCACATTCAGCGATGCCTTGGGCTGCTCGGTTCGATTGAATTTGGATCAGTCCTAACACCGCGTGGGCTAAGGCATGTTGTGGGGCTATAGACAAGGCCCTCACCACGAGCGGTTCAGCTGCCACCAGCCGCGCTGCGCGTTTGTCGTCGAAATAATTCTGAGCGATTGAGGTTTCCGCCAATCCTGTCCCAATGAGTGCCTCGATGTTCTCAGGATCGAGTGCGAGGCAACGCTTAAAGAAATTGAGAGCTTGCGCCATGTTTTCGGGTGTCACACCCCTATTTATGGAAGCTTTGCCTTGGAAACACAGGTCCATCGCATCAGGGTGCGGCGAACGCTCTGCTCGCCGAGCCTCGGCAGTAATGAGTTGGGCATCGAGCGTGTTGGCGAGCCTCGCGACTATTTCATCTTGCACATCGAACAGGTCGGCAACGGGCTTGTCGAAGCGCTCAGCCCAGAGATGATTGCCAGTTTCGGCGTCAATCAACTGCACATTCACGCGGATCCGGTTGCCGCCGCGTTGGACTGAGCCTTCGAGCACATACCGGACGTTCAGCTCATGCCCCAGCTTCTTTACGTCTACGGCCTTCCCTTTGAACGTGAACGCGGTGTTGCGCGCAATCACGAACGCGCCGTTGATGCGCGATAAGTCCGTGGTGAGGCTCTCGGTCACTCCATCCACGAAGTAGTCTTGCTCTGGATCGCCGCCGATGTTGGCGAAAGGTAGAACCACGATGGACAGGTGCGGAGCCGAGAATGGCAGATGAGTGGTTTGCTGAGCGTTCGCGCTTGGGCCAACCGCATATGCACGGATCGGCCGGGCGATGTTCTTGAGGGTCTGCTCGCCAAGATCAGTGAAATCGACCAGGACCTTGCCGTGAACCTGTTCGTAAGCAGAAGAAGAGACACAGATGCCCCCCGGCTCCGCTATACCCTCAAGTCGAGCTGCGACGTTGACGCCATCGCCAAGAATGTCATCCCCGTCAATCAGGATGTCTCCGAGATTGATCCCGATCCGAAACAGCATGCGCCGGTCCAGCGGGATACCTTCGTTCCTCTGGGCCATCACCGCCTGCACCGCCACGGCGCATTCGACCGCATCGACCATCGAGGGAAACTCAAGCAACACGCCATCGCCCGTGGTCTTGACGATGCGCCCCCCGTGTTTTGCCACAAGGGCGTCGGTAACCTTGCGATGTTCTCGGAGTGAGCGGGCGGTGCCGACCTCGTCCAGGCCCATCAGCCGCGAGTAGCCTGCCACGTCAGCCGCAACTATCGCTGCCAACCGGCGTCCGACCCGAACTGGCTGCTCCTGCTCCATGGCCAAGCCGCCCCCAGCGACATCTCGTTTCGTTGCCCGAGATCGCCTTGCTGGCAAGTCTGAGCTTGGCGGCGCGCCTCGTCAACAGATCGAACCTGTGGCTTCCCGTGGCTTGGGCGTGGTCGTGCCAAGGTACGACTTGGAGACCCTGCCGCTAATGGGCCGCAATCCGGCGGCGTGCTCTGCTGCGCCCTAAGCCTCCAGAAGAATCTAGGGAATCCACTGATGGCCGTTTGGGCCGGCCGGCTTCAGATGGGCCTCGCGCTTCACGCCGTATAGCCGCTGGTATTCCTCGCGAACGTCCTCCGGACGACATTGCGGGCGAACCATCAATTGTCTGGAAGTCGGTTGAGCACGACCATTCGCAACGCCATTCGTGCAGCCTTTTGTATTTTAGGCGGCGCAAATACTACTGGTCTATCAGTAAGATGCTGAGAACACGGTGTTATCCGCAATCTTGGTACAGTTGGGTGGGCTCGAACCACCGACCTCCTGTTCCACAGACAGGCGCTCTAACCAACTGAGCTACAACTGCATCCTTGCGAGCCGCCTTTAGGGGGCCTTGAGCAGGCCGAGGCCAAGGGGGCTGGACGGGGCGGAAACTAGGTGCAACGGCCGTTTTTGGCAAGGCCGCATTCCCCTCGAATCACCCCTTAAACGACGTTATTTCCAAAACAAAACCCGGGCCGCTGGGCCCGGGTTTCTTAATTTGAACGGACCAAATCGGTCAGGCAGCGGGCTTGCCGAACTTGGCGGCGCTGGCCTTGATCGGCTCGGCGGTCTCGGTGGCGACGCGCTGGCCGATCTCGAGGAGCTCCTTGGCCTGGGCCTGGAGGGTCTCGAACTGCTTGCGGGTATGGCCGGTCCACAGCTCCATCGCCTCCGTCGGCGACTTGCTGCCGAGCAGCTCCTGGGCGAAGTCCAGATGGGCGCTGGTGTTGGCCTTCATGAACTCCATCAGCTTGGCGGTGTATTCGCTCGCGCCCTTGCTGGCGGTGGTGAACACGGCCTCGATGGTGCCGTTCTGGCTTTCGGCCGCGTCCTTGAACTTGGCGTAGCTTTCGCGGGCCTGCGAAACGCCCTTTTCGGCGAACGCCCGCATCTGTTCCGGAACCTCGAACGGAATGATCGAGGCAGAAAATGGATCAGTCGCACCTGTCATGATTGTCCCTCACGATTAAGTTGCAAATCGAGTGAGCCGTCTGGCGCGCCCGCCGGCCAAGTCGGCGGGTACGAAAACTGCTAACGCTTCAAACGAGAGATGGCTCGCCCAGCGCCAAGCATTCTTCACGGCTATCATGTCAACATTGTGCAACGCAATGTGATCAGAGGTGCGCCGCGAAAATTTAACCCGGCCGGGATGCAGATCCTGGCCCGGGGGAACCCATGGTTGCGGTATCTCGATGCCCTCAGTGCTTGGGTTTGGTCGCGTCGATCGCGGCACGGCGGTGACCTGGAAGCGCGACGGTCAATTCCGTCATTCCGGGGCCCGAGCGCAGCGAGGGAGCCCGGAATCCATCGGGCCGCGGAGCAGGTGGATGAATGGATTCCGGGCTCGCGCCAAGGGGCGCGCCCCGGAATGACATCCCCCTAGTGCTTGGGCCTGGTCGCGTCGATCGCGGCGCGGCTGACGGCCTGGCTGATCTCGCTGGCCTGCTCGGCGAGGGCGCGCATCTGCGCCTGCACATATTCACTGTGCAGCCGCATCACCTCGGAGACGTCCTTGGCGTGGACCAGCGACTGGGCGTAGTCGAGGGAGGCCTCCACATTGGTCGCGGCGAAGGCGATCGCCCTCGTGCCGACGTCCCTGGCGCCGGCGCGCATGGTCGCACCGCGCTCCTCGAACGAGCCGGCCGCGGCCTCGGCGCCGGCGAGCAGTTTCTCGAATGTCTCGCGCGCCTGCTTGAAGCCGGTTTCCGCCATGGATCGCATCTCGGGCGGAATCTCAAAACGTTCATGCGCCTGCTGGGTCATCCCTACCACTCCTGTCCTGTTGGTTTTTTTCGGCCTTTTGCGGCCGTCCCCGACGCGCCCCGGGCCGTCCCTGACGTGCCCACAGTGAGACTAGCAGCGCCGGGTATTGCCGGTGTGACGCGGCGGCCCGGTCCTCGCGAATCTCAGGGGGCTAACGCAGGCGCGCCCTTGCGGGTTCATCCGGATTAAGGTTATCGCGGCTTTGGGGCGCCCCTTCGGCCCTGCGGCCGTGGACCTGCCCGCGCCCGCGGGCGATACTAACCCTTTCTTAAGGCTGCCATTCCGGCAGCGCCCGAAACCCCGACGCCCAAGACACGTGAGAGACACGTGGGAGACGCGTGAGAGCTTGAGAAGCAGCCGGTTGGATGAGTAGTTCGGATTTCCAGTTGCGAGGCGTCGGTGATCCGCGGCTGGCCGTGCATGCGACCTCTCCACTGCCCGCGTGGCTCTGGTCGATCGACGGAACGCGCGTGCTCTGGGCCAATCCGGTCGGCGCAAGGCTGTTCGGCGCGCCCAATGCCGTTGTGCTCGCGGCAAAGGCGTTCGGGCCCGCGGACCCACATCGCCGCCAGGTCGCCCGCCTCGCGCGCCAGCTCGCTGCCAGCGGCGCGGTCCGGCTCGAGCGGCTGCGCGGCTTCGGCGCCCCGCTCGGCGTCCTCATGACCTGCGCCTGCGCGCGGCTCGAATTTCCCGACGGCAGCCACGGCGTGCTCGTCACCGCGATGGACCCGACCGGCCGCGGCATGCCGTTGGTGGAGCGCCTGCAGCGTTTGGTCGAAGGTGTGCACGTGCCGATGGCGGCGTTCACGCCCGACGGCCCGTTCATCGGCGCGAGCGAGGCCGCCCGCCCCCTGCTCGGCCTTCGCGATCTCGGCGAGGCCGGCCTCGATGAAGCCCGCAGCGAGGCGCTGCGGCAGGGCCATGTCGAGACGACGACCGGCATCGGCCACATGGTGCTGTACAGGGTCGGCGTGGGTGCCGATGTCGGCCTCGTTGCGCTGATCGCGCCTTTCGTCCGGCCGGCGGAGCCCGAGGCGGACGAGGTTGCTCCTGAGGTCGTCCAGGATATCGCACACCAGGACTCCGCGCAGCCTGAACCCGAGGCCGCGCCGCCCGCATCTGCGGCCGCGGTGCCGGACTATGAGCAACCGGCGTTGTCGAACGAGGCCCCTGCCGAATTCGCGCTGTTCGATGCGTTTGCCGAGCCGGATGAGCTGCCTGCTCCCGCGCTGAGCGAGCCGGAGCCGGCGCAGGCTGCAATCAAATCTCCGGTTGAAATCCTCAAGCAAGCCATTGTCTCGCCCCAAGCCGAGCCGATCACGGCTGGCATGGTCGAGCCGCCGTCACGACATGCGGAGCCGCCCGCACCGCGCCATCACCCGCTGCGCTTCCTGTGGCAGATGGATGCGCAGGGGCGCTTCGTGCTCGGCTCCGACGAGTTCATCCGCCTGATCGGCGCGCATACGGCAGCCGGCTTCGGCCGGCCCTGGCACGAGATCGCGGAAGAGTTTTCGCTCGATCCGGACGGGCACGTCGCGCAGGCGCTGGCGAGCCGCGACACCTGGGCCGGGATCACCGTGAACTGGCCGGTCGATGGCGACCAGCACCTGCCGGTCGAGCTCGCCGGCCTGCCGGTCCATGACCGCGCGCGCAATTTCGCGGGCTTCAAGGGCTTTGGCGTGTGCCGCGATCTCGACGGCCTCAACCGGCTCGATGCGCTGCGCCGGTTCGAGCTGTTCACCGAGCCGCCGACGCCGCAGCGTCTCTCCGCCGACATTGTCGCGCCCGAACCGGAGGCGCCGCCTGCTCCGGATGAGCTGGCCTCGGCCGCGCCTGAACCGTCCGAGCCTGAACCGCTCGAAGCCGAACCGCCCCAAGAGGAATTGCCCCAAGACGAACTGCCCCAAGACGATTTGAACAAAGCCGAACTGAACAAAGCCGAACTGAACAAAGCCGAACTGCCTGAACCAGCAACCGACGCGAATTCACACCCAACCGATTTGGAAAAATCCGTGGACACGCCAGTGGAAACGCCTCCCAACGTTGTGCCGTTCCGCCCGCACGGCGATGCGAGATCGCCGACGCTCACGCCTGTCGAGAACAGCGCGTTCAACGAGCTCGCCCGGCAATTGTCGGAGCGGCTCGAGCGAGAGCGAGAGACCATTGCGGGCGCATCGTCCGAGCCACTGACGAGCGAGACCGCCGCCGAGCCGCCGCCTGAGGCGGAGCCACCGCGCCTGCCGGCCGGATGGCTGACCGAGCCCGAGCCGCCGGCGCGCGGCGACAGCGCGCGCGACCGCACGCTGCTCGACCTGTTGCCATCAGGCGTCCTGATCTATCGCCTCGACCGCCTGCTCTACGCCAACCCCGCCTTTCTCGCGCGCATCGGCTATGCCGATCTGAGCGCGCTGGAGAATGCCGGCGGGCTGGATGCCCTCTACATCGAGGTGGGCGTCTCCGCGGCGAGCAGCACGTCGCAAGCCGGCACGCCGGTGACGATCAGCGCGAGCGTCGCCGATGGCGACGAGCCGCTAGCGGCCACCGAGGCGCATCTGCACACGATCGCCTGGGACGGCGACACCGCGCATGCGCTGATCTGCGCGCTGCCGCAGGCCGCGCCTGTTGCTGCCGCGCCAGTCGTCGCCGAGCCCGTGGTGATGATCCCCGATGAGCCCGAGCCTGAAATCGAGGCCGGCGACGCGGACGCCGAGGATCTTGCGGCGATCCTCGACACCACCGCCGAAGGCATCATCATGTTCGATGCCGAAGGCAACATCCACGCCTGCAACCGCAGCGCCGAAGCACTGTTCGGCTATGACGGCGAGACGCTGCTGCAGCAGAATCTGCTGACCCTGTTCGCGCCGGAGAGCCAGCGCGTCGTGACCGACTATCTCGAAAGCCTCAGGAGCCAGGACATATCGAGCCTGCTCGACCACGGCCGCGAGGTGCTGGGCCGCGAGAAGAAGGGCGGCGTCCTTCCGCTCGCCATGATCATGGGCCGCACGAGGCCCGACGGCCCGAACTTCTTCGCCGTGTTCCGCGATCTCTCGCAGAGCAAGAAGGGCGAGAGCGAATTGAAGCAGGCGCAGCGGCTCGCCAATGGCGCGGCCAACGCCAAGGCCGACATGCTGGCGCGGATCAGCCACGAGATCCGCACGCCGCTGAACGCGATCATCGGCTTTGCCGAGGTGATGATCTCCGAACGTTTCGGCACGCTCGGCAACGAGCGCTACGGCGAATACATGAAGGACATCCGCGCCTCCGGCGAGCGCGTGATCGCGATCATCGACGATTTGCTCGAGCTCTCGCGCATCGAGACCGGCAAGCTCGACCTCAACTTCGCCACCCTCCACCTCAACGATCTCGTCGAAGCCTGCGTCACGGTGATGCAGCCGCAGGCCAACCGCGAGCGCATCATCATCCGCACCTCGCTCGCGCACGCGCTGCCGCAGGTCATGGCGGATGCGCGCGCGATGCGGCAGATCACCATGAACCTGATCACCAACTCGATCCGGCTTGCGAGCGCCGGCGGCCAGGTCATCGTCTCGACCGCGCTGAACGATCGCGGCGAGGTTGCCCTTCGCATCCGCGACACCGGCCATGGCCTGTCCGAGAAGGAGGTCGCGGCCGCGATGGAGCCGTTCCGCACGCCGCCGCCGGGCGATGCGTCGGACAATTCGGCGCTCAGCCTGTCCTTGACCAAGGCGCTGGTCGAAGCCAACCGCGCCCAGTTCAACATCAAGAGCGCGGCCAATTCCGGCACGCTGATCGAGGTGGTGTTCGCCCAGGCGCTGGCGCGGGCGTAGAGGCGTGATAGACCAGGTTGATTGCTGCCACGCGGGAGGTGCGCGTTGCCCGCGATTGGAACTGTTTGGCGGTTCTCCAGTTAATGCGATTGTTTCCCATCCCATCGAGACAAGCATGAAGAAGCTCATTTTCACAACGATATGCGCTCTTGCGCTTGCGGTTGGCAGCGCGATGGCCCAGACGCAGCCCGCGCCAGAGGCGTCACCCGGCGTCGCCAAGCACACGTCCAAGCACGCGACGCACATGAAGCATGCGAAGCACATGAAGAAGGAGACGACTGGGCAAACCACCGGCATGGCGCCCTCGAAGACCAAGCAGCCTGCCGCGCGGTATTAGGCTCTTGCACGTCCAGATCACGTGCGGCGGGTACGCCCTTGCTCGTGCCCCATAGCGGAGATTGAGATCTCGCAAGGGTCGCCCACCGTCATCAGCGGGGAGGTCAAGCAGCCGTCACACGGACCGGCATGCTTTTGAGACCCCGAAGAGAGTTGTTGAGCATCCGCTCCGGCTCGGCGATGAGTTCGATCGATTTCGCGCGCTTGGCAAGTTCGGTGAGAACCAACTCACCTTCCAGGCGCGCGATCATCTGCCCCACGCAGGCGTGGATGCCCGAACCAAACCCCACATGCCCCGCTGCGGGTCGCTCCACATCGAACCGGTCGGGCTCCTGCCAACGCGCCGGATCACGGTTGGCGGAAGCCATGAAGATCAGCACTTTGCGGTTTGCCGGGATGGTATCGCCGGCTATTTCCACCTCGCGCGAGGTGGTGCGAAAGAAAGTTTGCACAGGCGAGTCATAGCGCAGCCCTTCCTCGAAGGCGTTGCGGGCGAGTTCGGGCCGTTCGCGCAGCCTTTCGAACTGCACTGGATGACTGGCAAGCGCAAGAAGCGTATTCCCGAGACCATTGATCGTCGTGTCGACTCCCGCGGTCAGGAACGGCCGGACCAGATGCGTGGCTTCGTGTTCCGTGATCTCCCCGGCATCCGCAGCTTGGTAGATCATCATGCCAATACCATCGGGCCTGAGCTCGCTACGCGCGCAACGGTCCATGATCCACTTCTGCGCGGCGAGGCCCGGGTCACGAGATCTGGCGAGGATGTGGTTCTCTGGCCCGAAGCTGTTGAAGACGAACGTGCTCCAGGCAAGCAGGTTCTCGCGTCCCTCCTCCGAGACGCCGATGGCATCGGGGAAGACCTTCATCGGATACGCCATGGCGAGATCCGTCATCGCGTCGAAGGTACCGCGCTCGACGAGCTCGCAGATTTTCTTCTCGGCTTCCCTCTGGAAGGTCTCGCGCAGCTTTTTCGCGACGCCCGGTGACATGGTCCGGGCGAGCACCCGACGTCCCTTCTCGTGATCAGGTGGGTCGATCTGCAACGTCATCGGCCGGGGCAGCGCCGGGTTCATCCCCTTCAGGCCGACGCCCTCCCCGCTAATGAAGGTTCGCCAATCCTTGAGAGCGGATTCGACCTGTTCATACCGCGCCATCGCCCAGATGTCGTACTGCTCGATCCTGAATACCGGCCCTAATTCGCGGAACGCATGGTAGACCGGATACGGATCCGTCAGCACGTCGTCAGCGAACGGATCGATCCGGGTGGAGGCAAACTGGCTCATGCCGGCTCCCTCCACCTACTGTTTGCTGAGAGGGCAATTGCCCTCGCTCTCGGGTCTGAAGGCATCTTCGCCCTTGATGGTCCCGACGACCTTCAGGAGGTCCCAACTGGACTTCGATTGGTCGGGCGATTTGACCTGGAGGAGATAGAGCGGATGGATCTTGCGTCCGTCCCTGCGAATGAAGCCTTTGCCGAACAACGGATCATCCGTCGGAAGCTCCTTCATGGCCGCGACGACCGCTTTGCCGTCTTTCGCGCTACCGACCTTGTCGACAGCCTTCAGATAGTGAATGACGGAGGCGTAAACGCCGGCCTGCATGTCGTTGGGGTAGGCCTTGGACGGGATGCGCTCCGAGAAGCGCTTGGCGAACGACCGCGTGCCGTCGTTGAGGTCCCAGTAGAACGGATTCATGATCTGGGCGCCTTGAGCGAATTGCAGCCCAAGGGACGGAATGCCGTTCATGCCCAGAATCAGGCCGACCAGCTTGTGATCCCTGGTCAGGCCGAACTCGGCGGCCTGCTTCATCGAGGTGATCGTGTCATCGCCGGCGTTGGCAATGCCAATGATGTCGGCGCCGGAAGCCTGTGCCTGCAACAGGAACGAGGCGAAGTCCGCCGTCCCGAGAGCATGACGGACAGCTCCAAGGACCTGTCCGCCGGATGCCTTGACCGCTTCGGCCGCTTGCTTCTCCAGATCGTGGCCGAAGGCATAATCGGCCGTGATGAAGAACCACTTCTTGCCGCCCTGCTCGACGACAGCCTTGCCGAGCCCGCGACCGTAAGCGTAGGTGTCGTAAGTCCAGTGAACCGTATTCGGTGTGCACTTTTCCCCCGTCAGGAGCGCCGTGCCGGCGCCCGATCCGACGAACACCTTGTTCTTTTCGGCGCTCATTCCCGCGACCGCCAGCGCAATCGCCGAGTTGGGAACGTCGAAGATTGCATCGACGCCCTCATTCTCATACCAGCGACGTGCGATGTTGACGCCGGCATCGGTCTTGTTCTGGTGATCTGCGCTGACGACTTCGACCTGCTTGCCGCCAGCCTTTCCGCCATAATCCTCGACAGCCATTTGTGCCGCGATGACCGACCCGATGCCCTGGTAGCTCGCAAAAGCCCCGGACTGGTCGTTGAGGACGCCGAGCTTTACCCGTTCCTGCGCATCGGCCGACCCGCAACCAAGCGCGAGTGAGCAGATGCACGTCGCCAATAGGCTTGCCACCTTCATGGATACTCCTCCCAGCTACCATTGCGGTCTCAGGCGCATAATACTTATATTTTATAAGTATCTTGGACGGTGTCAATTCGGCATGCGTCGTGATAGATGCGAAACGAAGATGACCCAGGGGAGCCAATGGCAATCGCAACAATGGCGGCAGAGAAGCAGCTCGATCTAGCTGCCCTTCGCGGCACCCCCGGCTTCGTGATCCGATTGATCCAGTTGAAGTTCTTTGACGGCTTCTACGATACCTTCGCTGAACTCGGACTGACGCCTGCGACCTACGCCATCCTCATGCTGGTGCGGGACAACCCGGGGATCGTTCCTAGTAGCGTCGCGACCCTTTTGCGACTTCACCTACCGAATCTGACCAAAATCCTGCACCAGCTCGAACATGCCGGTCTGGTGAAGCGAAGCCGGTCAAAAATCGACCGGCGCGCGACAGAGATCACTTTGACATCGAAAGGCGAGAAATTGATGAGGGATGCCGTCAGGCTTACGGCGCCCTATAACCGCCGAATGCTTGCTCCCCTCAGTGAGGCCGAACGATCAACCTTGATCGAGCTGCTAAATCGGGTCAGCCCATTCTGATGCAGCGCTCAAACAAAAAGGCACGGCGCTTTGCGGCGCCGTGCCTTTTCTCATTAGCGCGCTTTGATCAGCTATAGATCTCGAACAGGCCGGCGCCGCCCTGGCCGCCGCCGATGCACATCGTCACGACGCCCCACTTGGCCTTGCGGCGCGCTCCTTCCTGCAGCAGGTGGCCGGTCAAGCGTGCGCCGGTCATGCCGAAGGGATGGCCGATCGCGATCGAGCCGCCATTGACGTTGTACTTGGCGGGATCGATGCCGAGCTTGTCGCGGCAATACAGGCACTGGCTGGCGAAGGCTTCGTTCAGCTCCCAGAGATCGATGTCGTCGATCTTCAGGCCGGTGCGCTTGAGCAGCTTCGGGATCGCGAACACGGGACCGATGCCCATCTCGTCAGGCTCGCAGCCGGCGGTCGCCCAGGCGACGAAGCGGCCGAGCGGCTTGAGACCGCGCTTCTCGGCGTCCTTGGCCTCCATCAGCACCACGGCGGCGGCGCCGTCGGAGAGCTGGCTGGCATTGCCGGCGGTGACGAACTTGCCCGGACCCTTGACCGGCTCGAGCTTGGCGAGGCCCTCCATCGTGGTCTCGGGCCGGTTGCACTCGTCGCGATCGACGACGTAGTCGACGATGCTCTCGGCCTTGGTCTGCTTGTCGACGACCTTCATCCTGGTCTTCATCGGGACGATCTCGTCCTTGAACTTGTTCGCCTGCTGCGCCGCGGCCATGCGGCGCTGCGATTCCAGCGAGAACTCGTCCTGATATTCGCGGCTGAGCTTGTAGCGCTCGGCGACGATGTCGGCGGTGTCGATCATCGCCATGAAGATGCCGGGCGCGACCTTCAAGAGTTCCGGATCGATCGATTCCTTCGGCGAGCCGCCGCCGGGGATCGAGATGCTCTCGACGCCGCCGGCGACGATGCAGTCGGCGCCGTCGGAGCGGATCGAGTTGGCGGCCATCGCGATGGTCTGGAGCCCTGACGAGCAGAAGCGGTTCACCGAGACGCCGGCGGTGGTCTTCGGCAGGCCCGCGAGCAGCGCGGCCTGACGGCCGATGTTCGGCGCGCCGTGGGCGCAATTGCCGAGATAGCAGTCCTCGACATAGTCCTTGTCGACGCCGGCGCGATCGACCGCGTGCTGGATGGCGTGGGCCGCGAGAGACATCGGCGGCGTGATGTTAAACCCGCCGCGGGCGGACTTCGCCAGGCCCGTGCGCGCATAGGAAACGATGACGGCTTCACGCATTGGTTTCTCCCTTTTCGGATCGTCGATTGTGGCTCTTCAGACGCTCTTCGTACAGATATCCGGCCAAGGCAACAGAAATCGTTTTCGCCCGATTTTCCGGCAAGCGGAACGGCCCGATATCATCGCCTACCGCTCGACAGCCGTGTCTTGATAATTCCGTAGAGTGCGCTGGCAGCGGGCGACAGCGTCTCGTTGCGCCGCCGCACCAGGGCGATCGTGCGGTACAGGACCGGATCGAGCAGCGGCACTTCGACCAGGCCGGTCGCGACCGTGGTCGCGTTCATCGCTGCGGGGAGGATTGCCGCACCGACATTCTCCCGCGCCAACGCGATCGCACTCGGCGTGCTCTCGACCACGAAGCGGCCTCGCGTCTGCAGGCCTGCCTTGACGAGCTGCGTCTCGACGATGCGGCGGTTGCCGCTGGCGCCGCCGAGCGTGATGAGGTCGATGCCCGCCAGGTTCGACCATGCCACCCGCTTCAGCTTCGAGGCCGGATGCGCCCGGCTGCAGACCAGAACAAAGGGATCGCGCATCAGCATCTCCTCGGAGAGATCGGGGTTGGCCTCCTGCTGGATGTGGATGCCGAAGTCGGCCTGGCCCTCGCGCACCGCATCGGTGACGAGCGCACCGGACCGCTCGAGCAGCTGAATGCGATTGTGCGGATACTTCCTGGCGTACATGCGCAGTGCAAGCGGCAACTGCCGGAACGCGACCGACTGGAGCGTCGCCAGCGTGACGTCGCCAACCCCGAGGCGCGATGTCGTGCGCAGCCGGTCGAGGCCATGGACGAGGTCATCGACGATGCGGCGCGCCAGCGGCAGGAAATCCTTCCCCATCGGGCTCAACGCCGTCGAGCGCGTGGTGCGGTCGATCAGACGGAGCCCGACGAAGGCCTCCAGCCGCTGAATGCGGCGCGTCAATGCGGTCTGGGTGATGAAGAGATGATCCGCCGCCCGGTTGAAGCTGCCGAGCTCGGCGACATGGACGAAGGCCTGGACGCCGTCGATCGGGATCTTCATGCCAATTTCTCATGAAAAATTGCGATTAATGCATTTTACGCAGGCTGGAGCCTCCCGCAAGATCGCTTCCGACGGAAGGATACGCAACCGGCCGCACCTATTTGGAATTTCGGGAGGAACGATGACGACCAATGCGGTGGCCGGCCCCATGCATCCGGTCACGGAGCGCGCGCCCACGGCCGAGACATCCGCCGCCAATTTCCTGCAGCGATTGATGGAGATCAGGGTCGGCATCATCCCTCTGCCGGTCTATCTGCTCCTGCTCGGCCTGATCGCGGCTTTCTCCTTCAAGGGTAAGATTTCCGGCGAGGTCACGGTGATGATCGCCGTACTCGTCGCTGGCGGCTTCACCTGCGCCGAGATCGGGCGGCGGATCCCGATCCTGAACGTAATCGGCGGTTCCTCACTGGTGACGATCTTCCTGCCGTCGTTCCTGGTCGCGCATCAGCTGCTGCCGGCGCCGCTGGTGCAGCAGGTGACGACGTTCACCAAGTCCACCAACTTCATCTATCTCTTCATCACCGCCGTCGTCGTCGGCTCGATCCTGAGCATGGATCGGCGCGTGCTGATCCAGGGTTTCGTCAAGATCTTCATTCCGCTGGTGAGCGGCTCGATCCTCGCGCTTGGCGTTGGTGGTGCGGTCGGCTGGCTGTGCGGGATCGGCTTCTGGCGCTCGATTCTCCACGTCGTCGTCCCCGTGATGGCGGGCGGCGTCGGCGAAGGCGCGATCCCGCTTTCGGTCGGCTATGCGGAGGCGCTGGGCCTCAACCAGGGCGCCATGCTCGGTCAGATCCTGCCGCTGGTGTTCTTCGGCAACCTCGTCGCCATCATCTGCTGCGGAGCACTGAACTCGCTGGGCAAGCGGCGACCGGATCTCACCGGCGACGGCCAGCTCCAGCCGGGCGCCGACGTTGCGGCGGACGCCGTCCGCGACCACGCGCATGCCGGCGTCACCAGCGTCGATGTCGCAACCGTCGCGGCCGGAGGCATCAGCGGCATCGCCATCTACGTTTTCGGCACGCTGATCCACAGCCTGATCGGTCTGCCGGCTCCGGTCGCCATGCTGTTCCTGGTCGTGCTCGTCAAGCTGCTCAAGGCGGTGCCGGCCTCGCTGGAGGAAGGCGCCCGCGTCGTGTTCCGCTTCTTCGTCACCGCGGTGACCTATCCGCTGCTGTTCTCCACCGCGGTGGCGCTGACGCCGTGGCATGAACTGGTCGAAGCGTTCCACCCGGCCAATCTGGTGACCATCATCGCGACCGTCGTGACGCTGACGGCGACAGGATTCTATGTCGGCCGCCTGCTAAGGATGTATCCGATCGAGACCGCGATCGTGAATGCCTGCCACAGCGGTCTTGGCGGCACCGGCGACGTCATGATCCTGACCGCTGCCGAACGAATGGAACTGATGCCGTTCGCGCAGGTCGCGACCCGGATCGGCGGCGCGATCACGGTGACGCTCGCGATCATCGCGATGGCCCACTTCAAGGTCATCTGAGCGGAGGGAAGGGCATGCTGATGCGAAGCAAGCTGTTCGTTCCGGCCTCGCGGCCCGAACTGTTCGACAAGGCGCTGAACTCCACCGCCGACGCGCTGTCGTTCGATCTCGAGGACGCGGTCGCTCCAGGCCAGAAGTCGCAGGCGCGTGCGGTGCTCGCCAAATTCCTGCGCGGGCTGCCGGCAACCCGTAAATCCATCGCGGTCCGGGTGAACGCGTTCGACACCGCCGAATTCAACGCCGACATCGAAGCCCTGGCCGGAGCCGTGGTCGATATCATCAACCTGCCGATGGCCGAGGACGCGGATGCGGTGCTCCAGGCGATCGCGCGAATCGAAATGCTGGAGGCCTCGTCGCGACGGGTCGGCGTGCTGCTCAACGTCGAGACACCCAAGGGCCTGCGCAATGCCGCCGAACTGGCCAGCTCGCATCCGCGCGTGATGGGGCTTCAGATCGGCTATGCCGATCTGCTCGAACCCTGCGGCATCATCAGGTCCGACCGCGACGCACTCGCTCATATCCGCCTTGCGGTACGCTTCGCTGCCGCCGAGGCCGGTATCGCCGCCTATGACGGCGCCTTTGCCGCAGTCAAGGACGCCGACGGCTACCGCGCCGAATGCCTGGCGGCACGAAACCACGGCTTTGCCGGCAAGAGCTGCATCCATCCGAGCCAGATCGCGATCGCCAACGAGACATTCATGCCCGATGCGGCCGAGATCGCGTGGGCGCGCAAGGTCGTGGCCGCCGCTGCGGGAGCCGATGCGCGAGGCATCGGTGCCTATCTGGTCGACGGCCATATGATCGACAAGCCATTCGTCGAACGCGCTCGCGCCGTCGTGTCGCTGGCCGACACAATCTCGACCGAGGCCACGCCATGAGCCAATTGCACGCCCGCGATTATGAGCCCGGCCGCAGCGGCACGCTGGATGGTGTCCGCATCCTCGACTTGTCGCGGCTGTTCGCCGGCAACGTGCTGACCCAGATCCTCGGCGACTTCGGCGCCGAGGTGATCAAGGTCGAGCCGCCCGAGGGCGACACGCTGCGCGCCTGGAAAACCGAGGGCATCGAGACCCACTGGAAGGTCTATTCGCGCAACAAGAAGAGCCTGTGCCTATCGCTGCGCGATCCGCGCGCGATCGACATCATCCGGAAACTGGTGCCGTCGACCCAGATCTTCATCGAGAGCTTTCGCCCCGGCGTTCTGGAAAAGATGGGATTGTCGCCGGAGGCGCTGCTGGCGCTCAATCCGTCGCTGGTCATCATCCGGATTTCCGGCTGGGGGCAGGACGGTCCCTACGCGCAGCGTCCTGGCTTCGGCACCGTGATCGAGGGCGTGTCAGGATTTGCCGCGATCAACGGTTTTGCCGACCGCGAACCCGTGTTGCCCCCGATGTATCTTGCCGACGGCGTCGCCGGCGTCTATGGCGCCTCCGCCGCGATGATCGCGCTCCGCGAGGTCGAGATGAAGGACGGCCGCGGCCAGGTCGTCGATCTGTCGCTGCTCGATCCGCTGTTCGCAATCCTCAGCCCGCAGGCCGCGAACTATCGGCTCACCGGCAAGGTCAAGCCGCGCACCGGCAGCCGCTCCACCAATTCGGCCCCGCGCAACGCCTATCGGTGCAGCGATGGACACTATGTCAGCCTTTCCGGATCGATCCAGAAGATGGCAGAGCGGCTGTTCCGCGCCATCGGCCGCCCCGAGTTGGTCGACGACCCGCGCTTCCGCACCAACGCCGACCGCCTGCGGCATGCCGACGAGCTGGACGCCATCATCGGCGAGTTCATCGGCGCACGGACGCAGGCCGAGAACGTCGCCTTCTTCGAGCAAGCCGAGGTCACGATCGGCCCGATCTACGACACCCCGCAGATCATGGCCGATTCGCACGTCATCGCCCGCGAGCTGATCGCCGACTATCCGGACCCGGACATGGGGCAGCTCCCGATGCACCATGTGGTGCCGCGGCTGTCGCAGACGCCAGGCACGATCCGGACGCCCGCCCCGGCGCTCGGCCAGCACAATCGCGAGCTGCTCAACGAAATCGGCATTGGCGACGACGGCTACGCGGCACTGCGCGAGGCCAACGTGGTCTGCGAAGCCTCGAACAACGCCGCGCCGGCGAAACGCCATTCGAGCGTGTAACGGAGGTTCTCGATGCTGCACCAG
The DNA here is from genome assembly GCF_001641695.1 of Bradyrhizobium neotropicale. Classification (GTDB taxonomy): domain Bacteria; phylum Pseudomonadota; class Alphaproteobacteria; order Rhizobiales; family Xanthobacteraceae; genus Bradyrhizobium; species Bradyrhizobium neotropicale. Next base: position 200,930 of record NZ_LSEF01000058.1, on the reverse strand, counting down.
ATGACGCGAAGGACATTCGTCGCGGCAGCCACCGCAACGGCCGCAGGACTTGCTCAGTCACGTCATGCCGCAGCCGAAACGATCCCCAATTCATCCGGCACCGAGGCTCCGAAGACAAAAGCGCCGGCGAATGCCTGCGACGCGCATTTTCACATCATCGATCCCCGCTTTCCGACACCGGAAAGCGCCAAGCCGGCAGGCTCGACCTTCGATGACTATGTGCTGCATCAGCGCCGCATCGGCACGACGCGCGCGGTTCCGGTGCAGCCGAAATATCACCGCACCGACCATGCCTGCATCCTCGATGCGCTCAGCCGGCTCGGCAAGAATGGACGGGGCGTCGGGGTCTGTCATCCCGACGCGACTGATGCGGAGCTGAAACGGCTCGATGCCGGCGGAATCCGCGGACTTCGCTTCAGCGTTTGGAATCCGAGCGACACAGTGACCACAATCGACATGATCGAGCCCCTGTCCAAGCGCAGCGCCGATCTTGGCTGGCACGTCCAGCTTCACATGTCAGGCGATCAGATCGTCGAGACGTCGGCAATGCTCGGCCGCCTGCCCTGCCCGATCGTGTTCGACCACATGGGGCGGCTTCCGCCGAAACAGGGGCCGGAACATCCGGCTTTCCGCGTCATCGCCGATCTCGCAGGTAAGGGCCGCGCCTGGGTAAAGCTCGCCGGTGCTTATCTCAACACCGAGCAGGGCCCGCCCTATGCCGACGCGACGCGAATCGCGCAGGCCTTCGTCAAGGTTGCGCCCGATCGCCTGGTCTGGGGCAGCGACTGGCCCCATGTCACCGAGAAGCACAAACCTGATGACGCAGAGCTGTTCGAACTGCTCGCGGCGTGGGCCGGCAATGAAAAGACCCGCGACGCAATCCTGGTCGACAATCCGACCCGGCTTTATGGCTTCGATCGCTGACGCTACCGGAGTAGCGCCAGCGCATTCTGCCTATGGGCCTTAGAACGTCAGCGCCTTGACCTGCTTGACCTGCGGCAGCGCCTGCACCTTGGCGAGCACGTCCGCCGGCACCGCGCCGTCGACCTCGACGAGCGCGATGGCATCGCCGCCCTGCTCGACACGGCCGAGATGGAAGGTCGCGATGTTGATCTTGGCGTCGCCCAGGAGCCCCGCGAAACTGCCGATGAAGCCCGGCTTGTCCTCGTTGGTGACATAGATCATCGACTTGCCGAACTCGGCGTCGACGCGGATGCCCTTGATGTCGACGAGGCGCGGCTTGCCGTCGTGATAGACCGTGCCGGAGACCGAACGCTCCTGGCGTTCGGTCGCCACCGTGACGGTGATCAGGCTCTCATAGTCGCTCTGCGCGGCGCGCACGATCTCGTCGACCACCATGCCGCGCTCCTTGGCGACGACGGGCGCGGAGACGACGTTGACCTCGCCCAGCATCGGCCGCAGCAGGCCCGACAGCACCGCGGAGGTGATCGCCTTGATCTTCATCTCGGCGACATGGCCCTCATAGGTGATCTGCACCTTGAGGATGCCGGTCTCGGTGAGCTGGCCGGCGAAGGAGCCGAGCTTCTCGGCGAGCGCGATGAACGGCTTCAGCTTCGGCGCTTCCTCCGCCGTGATCGAGGGGAAGTTGACGGCGTTCGAGATCGCGCCGGAGAGCAGATAATCCGACATCTGCTCGGCGACCTGGAGCGCGACGTTCTCCTGTGCCTCCGTGGTGGAGGCGCCGAGATGCGGCGTGCAGATCACGTTGGGGTGGCCGAACAGCACGTTCGAGGTGGCGGGCTCCTCGACGAAGACGTCGAAGGCGGCGCCTGCGATGTGCTTGGAATTCAGCGCATCGACCACCGCCTGCTCGTCGACCAGGCCGCCACGCGCGCAGTTGATGAGGCGCACGCCCTTCTTCATCTTGGCGATCGCGGCCGCGTCGATGATGTTCCTGGTCTTCTCCGTGAGCGGGGTGTGCAGCGTGATGAAATCGGCGCGCCTCAGGAGGTCGTCGAGTTCGACCTTCTCGACGCCGATGTCCTTGGCGCGCTCCGGCGACAGGAACGGATCGTAGGCGACCACCTTCATGCGCAGGCCGAGCGCGCGGTCGGCGACGATCGAGCCGATGTTGCCGCAGCCGACCACGCCGAGCACCTTGCCGGTGATCTCGACGCCCATGAAGCGGTTCTTCTCCCACTTGCCGGACTGCGTCGAGATATCGGCCTGCGGAATTTCGCGCGCCAGCGCCAGCATCAGGGTGATGGCGTGCTCGGCGGTCGTGATCGAATTGCCGAACGGCGTATTCATCACGATGATGCCCTTTGCCGTGGCGGCGGGAATCTCGACATTGTCGACGCCGATGCCGGCGCGGCCGATCACCTTCAGCTTCGTCGCCTTCTCGATGATCTTGGCGGTCGCTTTCGTCGCGGAGCGGATCGCAAGGCCGTCATAGTTGCCGATGATCTCGGCCAGCTTGTCCTTGTCCTTGCCGAGATTGGGCTGGAAGTCGACCTCGACACCGCGATCCTTGAAGATCTGCACGGCGGCGGGAGAGAGCGCGTCGGAAATGAGAACTTTGGGTTTGGTCATCTGAATGATCCTCTACCTTCCCCTGAAACGAGGGCGGCCTTCGACGGGAGTAGGTTGATGCTGTTTCTCTTCCACTCCCCGTTCTTACGGGGTGAGGGGCAGCCACAGGCAAGGTGCTCGCGGAGAGAGCCCCTCACCCGGATCGCTGCGCGATCCGGCCTCTCCCCGTAAGAACGGGGAGGGGCTAAGAAAGAAAGATCAAGCCGCCTTCGCCAGCGCGGCCTTGGTCTCGGCGAACGCCCAGTCGATCCACTGGGTCAGGAGCTCGACGTCTTTGGCCTCGACCGTGGCGCCGCACCAGATGCGCAGGCCAGCCGGCGCATCGCGGTAATAGGCGAAGTCGAAGCCCGCGCCTTCCTTCTCGACGAGGGCGACCAGCTTCTTGCAGAATTCGGCCTGCGCGTCGGCGGGAAGCGAGGTGATCGCGGGATCGGTGAACTTCAGGCACACCGACGTGTTGGAGCGGATCGAGGCGTCCTTCGCCAGAAAATCGATCCAGGGCGTCTTCGCCTTCCAGTCGGCGAGCACCTTGGTGTTGGCGTCGGCGCGCGCGATCAGCGCCTTCAGGCCGCCAATCGACTTCGCCCAGTTCAGCGCGTCGAGATAGTCCTCGACGCAGAGCATCGAGGGCGTGTTGATGGTCTCGCCGACGAAGATGCCTTCGTTGATCTTGCCACCCTTGGTCATGCGGAAGATCTTCGGCAGCGGCCAGGCCGGCTTGTAGGTCTCGAGCCGCTCCACGGCGCGGGGCGACAGGATCAGCATGCCGTGCGCGGCCTCGCCGCCGAGCGCCTTCTGCCAGGAGAAGGTGACGACGTCGAGCTTGGCCCAGTCGAGCGGCTGCGCAAACGCAGCGGACGTCGCGTCGCAGATGGTCAGGCCTTCACGGCTCGCGCTGATCCAGTCGGCGTTCGGCACGCGCACGCCCGAGGTGGTGCCGTTCCAGGTGAAGACGATGTCGCTCTTCGGATCGACCTTGGAGAGATCGGGGATTTCACCGTAAGCCGCGTTGAGCTTGGTGACGTCCTTGAGCTTCAATTCCTTGACGATGTCGCTGACCCAGCCCTCGCCGAAGGATTCCCAGGCGAGCGTGGTGACGGGCCGCGCACCGAGCAGCGACCACAGCGCCATCTCGACCGCGCCGGTATCGGAGGCGGGCACGATGCCGATGCGATAATCGGCGGGCACCTCGAGCACCTCGCGCGTCAGATCGATCGCGAGCTTGAGCTTGGTCTTGCCGATCTTCGCGCGATGCGAGCGGCCGAGAGCTGCGTCCTTGAGATTTTGGGCGTTCCAGCCGGGGCGCTTGGCGCAGGGGCCGGAGGAGAAATGCGGCACGTTCGGCCGCGAAGCGGGCTTCGCTACAGTCATGATCTACCCTTCCAGATAGTAAGCCTCCCGTTGGGGGGAGGTGTCCCGCCGCGGCTCATACGGGAAACGGGTAGAATCGTCAAGGAAGTTCGGGCGCCTCACGGCGGAGTGATGGCGATTCCGGTGCAGCTTCCGGTGATTCGACTGCGGCCAGCGCATTGAGCAAATCCGTCGCCTCGCTGATCAACTGCGCGGCCCGGCGTCGGCTGCTCACTTTCAAAATGCATTTGTCGCCGGCCTGCACGACGTAGTCGTTGCCGACCTTGATCAGAGAATAGCTTGTCATCGAAATCCCCGAACTTACCGAGCCCGGTGTCAGACGCTACCTAGCACCGTTCGTTCCGGAGCAAACGTGAACGACGGCTCGGTAGTTAATCAGCTCTCAATATGAACGGATGCGCAATCCGATTTTGCAGGCGACGCAACGGCGACGCCGAGCTGGTTCAAAAGCGGACAGTCATGCCCACATGACTCGCCGTGAATCCGAGCCGCTTGTAGAAGCGTTGCGCATCGACACGGCTCGCATGCGTCAGCAGTTCGACCAGATTGCAGCCTTTCGCCTTCGCCTCCGCCACCGCCCATTGCACCAACTGCTCGCCGATGCCGCGGCTGCGACAATCGGAAGCAACGCGAACATCCTCGAGCAGACCGCGCGTGCCGCCTTGTGAGCTCAGGCCAGGCAGGATCGCGAGCTGCAGGCAGCCGACCACCCTGCCCTCGCTCTCCGCGACCACGAGCTGGAGTTTTGGATCGCGATCGACCCGCTCGAACGCCTCGTAATAGGGCGCGGGCAATGGATCCTCCAGCCGCTCGCGCGCTCGGCCGAGATGATCGTCGGCGAGCATCGCCACGATCGCGGCAACGTCGTCGCGGCGCGCGCGACGGATGGAGACGGACTTCGTAGTCATATGTGAACCTTCAAATCAGCGCGCCGCCGGAAGACCGAGACCGGCCTCGGCCTCGCCGATCCAGCGGCGAACGGCAGCAAAGCGGGTAAGATCGAAGCCGCCTTCATGCGCGAGGCGCGTATAGGCGAGCAGTGCGACGTCGGCGAGCGAAATCGCATCCCCAACGAAGAAGCGGCTCGCGGCAAGATGCTGGTCCATGCGGTCGAGCGCCGCATAGCCGCGCTTGACCTTCTCCGGATCGAGCTCGGAGGCAGCCTTGCCGAGATAGACGAGCTGGAAGCGGCACACCGCGATATAGGGCTCGTGGCTGTACTGCTCCCAGAACAGCCATTCATCCATCTTGGCTGCAGCGAACGCATCGCGCGGAACGAGCGCGCTGTCACGGGCGAGATAGCGGATGATGGCGTTGGACTGCGCCAGCGTGCGGCCATCGTCGAATTCGATCGCCGGCACCTGGCCAGCGCCGTTCAGCTTCAGGAACTGCGGCGTGCGCGTCTCGCCCTTGCGGGTGTCGATCTCGATCCAGCGATAGGGCAGCGCGAGCCTGTCACAGACCCACTTCACCTTGAGACAATTTCCGGAATTGCTGTCGCCGTGGATATTCATCGCTGCCGCCCCGCGTGGGAGCGACAGAGCATCAGGACGCCGCCGCCCTGTCAACCGGCTGCATCGGCGCGTCTAGAACTGGTAGCCGGCACCGACGCGGAAGTTGTTCAGGCCGACTGTAATGTCCTTCACGTTCGAGAAGCCGACATGCTCCCATTCCCCGCGAATGAGGAAGTTGCCGCAGATCGCGTATTCGATGCCGATGCCTGCAGTCCATCCGTACATGAAGGCGTTGGAGCGCTGCTCGGCGCTGGACAGTGTGTCTGAACCGGCGGGCAGATGGCGATGAACCGTCGTGACCACGCCGCCGCTGATCACGGCCTCGTCGAAGTCGTCGTATTTCTGCCAGGTTACGGTCGCAAATCGCGAGACTTCAGCGCGCCCGATCGCCAACCCGGCGAAACCATACGGCATGAAGTCGCCGCCGTCCCAGCCGACCCGGCCGCGGAAAGTCGCATAATCCTTGAGCTTCAGCGAAGCACCGCCACCAAGCCTGGTGTCGTAGGTGTAGGTATGGCCTGTGGGAGCCGTTTCGCCGGGGAGTATTCGCCCCATGGAGTCGCTCGCCGTGCTCGATATATTGTTCATGTAGCTGTAATTGGCTTCGACGCCCATCACCGCATCATAGATCTGCCAGTTCTTGCCCACATAGGCGCCGAACCCAGTCGACTGCACGTGGTTCTTCGGCAGCAGCGACCATCCGCCGACCGGCGCCTGAAGCACGCTGTTGCGAAGCATGAAGTCGGTCATCGACTTCGGGGCGTGGCTGAAATCGATGTCGGTCGTGGCGAAGCCGAACTGGCCACCGACATAGAAGCCGTCCCAGTTATGGGAGGCCTTCGACAGGCCGTCGGTGAAGCTGCCGCGCAGGATGGGCAGATCCGGCATATCGGCCGCGTGCGCAGCGGACGCAGTCGCCAACATCGCCGCCATCAACCAAAGCCTACGCATTGCAACGCTCCATCGAACTCGAACTTTCGATGGTGATCATCGCTCGTTAACCTTAACCAATGGTTGCGCGGCGGCATTAATTGCCGCCCAGCAATGAAAAATACGCAAAGCGAAACGGCGCGGGATGATCCCGCGCCGTTAGGAAACCTTAAAGTGATCGAGCTGCCGATCAGCCCTTGGTGACGAGCGGCGGCGGCGCGTAGACCGGCGGGCTGCTCAGATCCCAGCGTACGCCGAGCTTGAGGTCGTGCGATGTGATGTCATTGAACTTGAAGGTATTGCCTCGCGAGAAGCCCGTGAAGTCTGAGATCACGCCCGTGGTCCCGCTGCCGAGATCGACGTAGCTGTAAGCCAGTTCGAGTGTCAGGCTCGGGTTGACCTTGTAAGCCAGACCGGCGTGCGCCGCCCAAGCGAAATTCCATTTCGATCCGCTGGCGGCGGTCGCAAAGCTCGGGAAGGTGCCGTTGTTGACGACGGGACCGGCCGTCACGAGGGGATTGACGGCACCAGTGTCAGTGAAGCCGGAAATATTGACACGCGATGCACCGATGCCTGCACCGATGAACGGAGTTACACACCACCACGTTCCCAGGTCGACATAGGCGTTTGCCAGAAACAGCAATTCCGACTTGCTGGCGTTGTAGTTGTCGATGCCGTTATAGGCGACGCCGTAGGCGGAGGCCGTGAAGACATCGGAGCCTTTGAAGTTGGACTTGCCCCGATACTGAGCCGTGACGTCTGTCCGGAACCAGTTGTTGAAGCGGTAACCGACACCGACATCGAAGATTCCGGCCGTATCGAAATCAGTCGTCTCGTTGAGCGTGCTGATCTGGGAATAGGCGGTCGGGTCCGACTTGCGGATGTTCTTGACGCTCTGATTGCTGAAGCCGATGTCGCCGCGCAGATACCAGCCGCCGAAGTCGGCGGGCGGAGCCGGCGCGTACATGGGAGGTGCCGCGATCGGCATGTCGGCGGCAAACGCCACCGACGAGATCAGGCTTGCCGCACCCGCGGCAAGCAAAGACTTAACGCTACGCATTGGCTTCGTCCTTTTGGCCGGTGAGGCAAAATACGCAGGCCTCACGTTCTGGAAACTCACAGCCGGACGATGGCACTAAATGCTTAAGCGCCACTTAACCCTAATTTTTAAGGTTGATTTTTCCTCACTGCACACGCGCGTGCTGCGTGAGCGTTGCAGAAATGCGGCGCCCAATTGCTAACAATGTATGAAAGCAGAGCGCAGCGAGAGAGGGCGTCAGCGCGCGTGCTGCGGCAGTTTCGGCAGGAACACCGCGAGCAGCCCGATGGCCGGCAGGTAGGCGCAGACCTGGTAGACGAACTCGATCGAGGTGTGATCGGCGAGCCTGCCGAGCACGGCCGCCCCCAAGCCACCGATGCCGAAGGCGACGCCGAAGAACACGCCGGAGATCATGCCGAAGCGGTGCGGCACCAGTTCCTGCGCGAACACGATAATCGACGAGGTCGTCGAGGAGATGATGAGGCCGATGATCACCGAGAGCACCGCGCTGCCGGCGAGACCTGCATGGGGCAGCGCCAGCGTGAACGGCAGTGCGCCGACGATCGAGATCCAGATCACGATCTTGCGGCCGAAGCGATCGCCCAGCGGTCCGCCGAAGAAAGCGCCGACCGCGTTCGCCGCGAGGAAGATGAAGAGATAGATCTGCGCCGCCTGCGTCGACACGCCGAAGCGGTCGATCAGATAGAAGATGTAATAGCTCGACAGGCTCGATACGTAGAGCTGCTTGGAGAACAAGAGCGCCACCAGCACGAGAAGCGCGACCGCAACGCGGCGCGAGCTCGGCCCGCCGGGCTGGGTGTGCACCGGGGCCACCTTCTTCGTGGTGATCTGCGGCGCGTACCAGCGGCCGATGCGCCAGAGGATGAGAATCGCGAGGAACGCGATCGAGGAGAACCAGGCGATGCTGCCCTGCCCGAACGGCACCACGATCAGCGCCGCCAGCACCGGTCCCATCGAGGTGCCAAAACTGCCGCCGAGCTGGAATACCGATTGCGCGAAGCCGTAGCGGCCGCCGGAGGCGAGCCGCGCGATGCGCGCGGACTCCGGGTGGAACACCGCGGAGCCGAGGCCGACCAGCGCAGCCGCAACGAGGATGACGAGATATCGGTGCGCGGCGCTGAGCAGCAGCAGTCCGAAGAAGGTCGAGGCCATGCCGATCGCGAGCGAATAGGGCTGCGCCCTCTTGTCGGTGTAGTGCCCGACCACCGGCTGAAGCAGCGAGGCCGTGAACTGGAAGGCCAGCGTGATCATGCCGATCTGCGTGAAGTCGAGCGCGTAGGTGTCCTTCAGGATCGGGTACACCGAGGCGATCAGCGACTGCATGGTGTCGTTGAGGAAGTGCGAGAAGCTGATGCCGGCGAGCACGACATAGGCCGGCCCCGCGCTCGGCTTGGGGACAGCAGACGCCAATCCGGCCACGGCAACGGGCTCGGTCAGCGTTTCCTCGGAGACGACGACAGGCTTGTTCAAGGGAGGCATCCCGGCGGGCGCGGCGAACCGCCGCACTCGCTAGTTACGATGCCTCCGGCGGCGTAACCACCGCCAATCGCCGATGGCTGGGATGCGCTTAAGCCGCCGCCTGCCCGAGCGCGGAGACGATGGTGTCGACGACATCCTCGACCAGGACGCGGTCCTCGCCCTCGCCCATCACGCGGATCACCGGCTCGGTGCCGGAGGAGCGGATCAGGAGACGGCCGTGGCCGTTGAGCCGCTTCTCGCCGTCGGAGATCGCCGATTTGACGTCGGAATCGTCGAGCGGCTTGCCACTCTTGTAGCGGACGTTCTTGAGGATCTGCGGCAGCGGATCGAAGCGGTGGCAAACCTCGGAGACGGGCCGGCGCAGCCTCTGCACCACCGCCAGCACCTGCAATGCCGCGACGAAGCCGTCACCGGTGGTGGCGTAGTCGGACAGGATGATATGACCGGACTGCTCGCCGCCGAGATTGTAGCCGCCGCTCAGCATCTGCTCGAGCACGTAGCGGTCGCCGACAGGCGTGCGCACGAGATCGAGCCCGTGGCCTTTCAGGAAGCGCTCGAGCCCGAGATTGGACATCACGGTCGCGACGATGCCGGGCCGCGACAGCCGTCCGTCCTCCTTCCAGCTCTGCGCGATCACCGCGAGGAGCTGGTCGCCGTCGACGAGATGGCCGCGTTCGTCGACCAGGATGACGCGGTCGGCGTCGCCGTCCAGCGCAATGCCGATATCGGCGCGCATCTCGCGCACCTTCCTGGCCAGCGCTTCCGGTGAGGTCGAGCCGCATTCCTTGTTGATGTTGAAGCCGTCCGGCTCGACGCCGATCGGCACGACGTCGGCACCGAGCTCCCACAGCGCTTCCGGCACGACCTTGTAGGCAGCGCCGTTGGCGCAATCGACGACGACGCGCAGGCCGTCGAGCGACAGGTCGCGCGGCAGCGTGCGCTTGGCGAATTCGATGTAGCGGTCATGCACGCCGTCGATGCGGCGGGCGCGGCCCAAGCTCGCACTTTGTGCGAGCCTCTTGTCGAGGGATTCGTCGAGCAGCTGCTCGATCTGCTTCTCGACGTCGTCGGAGAGCTTGAAGCCCTGCGGCCCGAACAGCTTGATGCCGTTGTCCTCGAACAGATTGTGCGAGGCCGAGATCATCACGCCGAGATCGGCGCGCATCGACTTGGTCAACATCGCCACCGCCGGCGTCGGCATCGGACCGACCAGCAGCACGTCCATGCCGACGGAGGTGAAGCCCGCGACCATCGCGTATTCGATCATGTAGCCGGACAGGCGGGTGTCCTTGCCGATCACAACGCGATGGCGATGCTCGCCGCGCTGAAAAGCAAGTCCGGCAGCCTGACCGACCTTGAGCGCGATCTCCGGCGTGATCAATCCGTTCGCGCGGCCCCGAATCCCGTCCGTCCCGAAATATTTGCGGCTCATATGATCCCCCACGCAACAATCAGGGATCCCCGCTACAACCATCGGTGCCCGGACGGGCTCCGCATCCCTGATCTGCTTTCTGCCTTATAAAGCCATCAGGGCTAAATTGGCTTCAAAAAATGTGATTAATCGTTACGGAACCGGACGCGCCGGTACTCCGATAACCATTTGTTAACATTGAAATTCCCGCTGAGATGCGGAGGCCGAATGGAACCCGCCCGCTAGTCCGTGCGCTTGACGTGGCCATCGTCCCGGCTCGGCGGCGGCTGGGTGACATTGACGGGATCCGAGCCCGGGAAGGTCTCTTCCAGACCCTCTTCCAGCGCTTGTTCGAGGCGGTGCTTCTCCTTGATCTCTTCTGGCGTCGGTTCACCGCGGGGCCTGCTCATGGCGCCCTCCTCACAAAACGATTTGGCAAACGATTTGGCTGTGCATCCAACCATGCTAGATGACCCCTAAATCTTCTGACGCAAGACGGGCCGGGGGAACGTTCATGAAGCACATCACCTGTATCGACGATCTTCGCGCGCTGCATAAGCGCCGCGTGCCGAAGGCGTTCTTCGACTATTGCGACCGCGGCTCCTATGCCGAGGAAACGCTGCGCGCCAATCGCGAGGATTTGCAGGCGATCAAGTTCCGCCAGCGCATCCTGGTGGACGTCTCCAGGCGCGACACCTCGACCACGATTCTCGGCGAGCCGTCGACCATGCCGCTGATCCTCGCGCCGGTGGGCCTGTTGGGCATGCAGCATGGCGATGGCGAAATTCACGCCTGCCGCGCCGCGCAGGCCGCCGGCATCCCGTTCACGCAATCGACGATGTCGATCTGCTCGATCGAGGACATCGCCGCCAATGTCGAGAAGCCGTTCTGGTTCCAGCTCTACGTGATGAAGGACCGCGGCTTCATCAAGGATCTGATCCAGCGCGCGATCGCGGCAAAGTGCAGCGCGCTGGTCCTGACCGTCGACCTCCAGGTGATCGGCCAGCGCCACGCCGACATCAAGAACGGCATGACGGTACCCCCGGAATGGTCGCTGTCGAAGCTCCTGGATTTCGCCAGCAAGCCGGCCTGGGTCTCCGGCGTGCTGCGCGGCAAGCGCCGCACCTTCGGCAACATCGCCGGCCACGTGAAGAATACCGAGGACCTCAATCGCCTCGCCGAATGGACGGCGTCGCAGTTCGACACGTCGTTGAACTGGAAGGACGTCGAGTGGGTCCGCAGCATCTGGCCGGGCAAGCTCATCATCAAGGGCATCCTCGACGTCGAGGACGCCGAGGAAGCCGCCAAGACCGGCGCGCAGGCACTGGTCGTGTCCAACCATGGCGGCCGGCAGCTCGACGGCGCGCCCTCCTCGATCGAGGTGCTGCCCGAAATCGTCGATGCCGTAGGCTCGAAGATGGAGATCATGTTCGACGGCGGCATCCGCTCCGGCCAGGACGTGATGCGCGCGCTCGCGCTCGGCGCAAAATCCTGCATGATCGGCCGCGCCTACGCCTATGGCCTCGGTGCCGGCGGCCAGGCCGGCGTCGCCAAGGCGATCGACATCATCCAGAAGGAGCTGCTCACGACCATGGGCCTGTGCGGCGTCAACAAGGTTGACGAGATCGACGATCATATCATTGCGGTGTGAGGCGTCGGGCGAGTTGCAGCAGCAATAAGGGCCGTCGTCCCAGACAAGTGAGCGTGTCTTAACCTCTCCCCGTAAGAACGGGGAGAGGGAGTGAGACGGTGGCGCGTCCCTCACTGACGAAGCACCCGCGCTCACATCGGCGGCGTGATCCCATCCCGGCCGACATTCACGCGGTTGGCCTCCAGCGAGCCGTCCTCCTTCTTCGCCGCACCGAAGATGATGAGCTTGGCGCCCGGCTTGATCTCGGACTTGTCGCTGGCGACGAAGGTGACGATCGGCGTGTCCGGCGGCACCACCACTTTCTTCTCGCCGTCCTTGTACTTGACCAGGATGTTCTGCCCCTCGGTGCCTTGCACCGTCTGCGTCACCGTCGCATTCGTCATGGTGGAGTTGGCGCGCGCATCCCAGGGACGGAAGCCTTCGGCCGCACCGCGCTGGTTCTCGGGGAAGATGTGCACCGCGATCGCCCGCTGCGTGCCGTCGGGCTCCGGCATTCCGGTGACGCCGATGTAGGAGCCTTCCTTGATCTCCGACAGCGAGGTCTTGACGACGGCGAAGACGGCGACGTTGTCGGTCATGTTCACCTTCACGTCATTGCCTTCGCGCGTCTTGATGTCGAGCGTCTTGCCGTCGACGCTCTCGATGGTCCCGCGGATGCGTACCGACGGCGGCTGTTGCGCCGTGGCGGTTGAAGCGAGAATAAAGGCGGCGAACGCGGCCACGACGAGGCGTGGCAGCAGGTTGGTCAACTTCGGCATGGCCTTGTCTCTCCTGGACGTTGCGGTGGTCCATCACGGCAACCCCGCAAGACCACCGCTATTCCGCCGCCTCGCGATCACATCGGCGGTGTCAGGCCATCGCGGCCGACGCTGACGCGGTTGGTCTCGAACGAGCCGTCCGGCAACTGCTTCATGAAAGCAACGATCTTGGCGCCGGCCTTCAGTTCGGCTTTGTCACCGGGGACGAAGGTCACGACCGGCGTGTTGTCGGCGACGAACACCTTCTTCTCACCGTCCTTGTATTTCACGAGCAGCGTATGGCCGTCATTGCCGACCACGCTCTCGGCCACCGTCGCATTGGTCATGCTGGAGTTCGGCTTCAGGTCGTAGGGGCGCGAGCCTTCGCCGGTGCCGCGCATGCTCTCCGGAAACACATGCACTTCCACGGCGTTCTGACCGCCGTCCGGCCCCGGCACGGTGGTCGCGCCAACGAAGGAGCCGACCTTGATGTCGGACAGCGCGATCTTGGTGATGCCGGACACGTTCACGTCGGATGCGATGCGGAGCTTGACGTCTTCGCCGCTGCGCGACTTGACGTCCATCACGTCGCCATTGACGCTTTCGATCGTGCCGCGCACGCGCGTCGGCACCGGCGCCTTTTGCGCGATCGCGTAGAAAGTTGAGAAGGCCACCATCGCGACAGCGAGAAGCGGGCGCGCAAGAGTTACACGTTGAACAGTCATGAACGATCTCCGATTGTCCCCACGAGGACAGAACTCCGGAGATCGCCCGCTATTCTCTCAAGATTTTGTGAGATCGGCCTCGACCAGCGCGCGCAGTTCCGCCGTCACCTGCGGCCTTTGGCCAAACCACAATTCGAAGCCGCGCACGGCCTGATGCAGCAGCATGCCGAGCCCGTCGGCAGTCTTCAGTCCGCGTGCCTGCGCCCCCGCGAGCAGCGGCGTGATCAGCGGAACGTAGACGAGGTCGGCGACCACGGCGGTCTGCGGCAGACGTGACACATCAACATCGAGTGAAGGCTGGCCGTGCATGCCGAGCGAGGTCGTGTTCACCAGCAATTTTGCCCGCGGCAGGACATCGTTGATCCCGTCCCAGGGAATCGGATGCACGTTCGGCCCGAACTGCGTCGCCAGCGCCTCGGCCCGCGCAATGGTGCGATTGGCGAGGTGGATACGGCTGACGCCGCGTTCGAGCAGGCCGAACACGACCGCGCGCGAGGAACCGCCGGAGCCGAGCACCAAGGCCTCCTCGGCCTTATCCCAACCGGGCGCGCTGGCGTCGAGATTGTTGATGAAGCCCTCGACATCGGTGTTGGTCGAATGCAGTTCGCCGCCCTCGAACCACAGCGTGTTGGCCGCGCCGACGGCTTTGGCGCGCGCATCGGGCGTGGACAGCGCCAGCACGTCCTCCTTGTGCGGGATGGTGACGTTGGCGCCGACGAATCCGCGTAGCGACAGCCGCAGCACGAAATCGCGCAGATCCTCGGGCGGGACGGCCTCGATGATATAACCGCCGGCGATGCCGAGCGTGCGCAGCCAGTAATGATGGATCAGCGGCGAGCGCGAATGCGCCGCCGGCCATCCGATCAGGCAAGCCGCTGGCGCCTTGGTCACGATCGTCCTCTCAAGCCGCAGACCTGCATGGTCCCTCCCTTTGGTCTCGTGGCGATCCATTTCGCGTCCAGCCTGCCCTGTCAAGCACGCGCGCGTCGCAGGGCGGCGCCCATCGCCGTAATGGGTCGGAGGCAGTGTCGATCAGATTCGCCGGCTTGAGAAGGACGCGGCGCTAGGCGGGGACGGCATCATCGGACGCGGCAGGAGCCGAGGCGCCCTTGATGTCGGCGATCGCGCGCTCGATCGTCTCGCGGTAACGCGCGCGCGGCGGCAACACGCCATGGGTGAGCAGCGCGCGGCGGACCGTTGGCGAGGCACCGGTGACGAACAGCCTGATGCCCTGGCGGTGAGCCTTGGCGGCGACACGCCCCAGCACGTTCGCCGCGGTGGAGTCCAGGAACGGGACCGCAGCGAAATCGACGACGATGCCCTTGCGCGCGTCGGCGACGCCGTCGAGCACGTTGCCGATCGCCGATGCTGCCCCGAAGAAGAACGCGCCCCTGATGCGATAGACCAGTACGTCGCGATCGACCGCGAGGGCGGAATCATACGGCACGCGCTCGCCATTGCCGTCGTCGGGACGGTCGGCGAGCACCAGTGGGGAGCGCTCCTCGATCCCGGTCATCTCGGCCATGCGGTGGATGAACAGCACCGCACCGAGCGCGAAGCCGACCAAAATGCCTTCGGTGAGATCGCGAAAGACCGTGAGCAGGAAGGTCGCGAGCAGCACGACGGCGTCACCCCACGAGGAGCGAAGCAGGATTGCGAACTCCTGCTTCTCCGCCATGGTCCAGGCCACCACCACCAGCACCGCGGCGAGCGCGGCCAATGGGATGTAGCTGGCGAGCGGCGCCCCGATCAGCATGAACAGCATCAGGAAGATGGAATGCAGCATGCCCGCGAGCGGGCTCCTCCCGCCGGCGCGGATATTGGTGGCGGTGCGCGCGATCAGGCCGGTGACGCAGACGCCGCCGAACAGCGCCGAGCCGATATTGGCGACGCCTTGTGCGACCAGCTCGCAATTGGAGCGGTGGCGGCGTCCGGTCATGCCGTCGGCGACCACGGCCGACAGCAGCGACTCGATCGCGGCGAGCAGCGCGAAGGCGATCGCATCCGGCAGCACCGCCTTCGCCTTCTCGAGCGAGAAAGCCGGAAGCGCGGGCGATGGCAATTCGCGCGGTATCCCGCCGAAACGCGTGCCGATGGTTTCGACCGGCAGCGACAACGCAGCGCTCAGCACCGCCGCAAGGACGACCGCAATCAAGATGCCCGGCCAGGACGGCCGCCAGCGCCGCAGCACGGCGATGACGAGAATGCTGACCGCAGCGATGGCGACGGCGGACGGATTGACGGTGTGCAGACCCCCGGCGAGCGCGGCGAGCTTCGGGACGAACTCGCTGGGCTCCTTGGCCGAGAGCGTGATCCCGCCGAGGTCGCGGAGCTGGCTTGCAAAGATGATGACGGCAATGCCGGCCGTGAAGCCGACCGTCACCGGATAGGGAATGAACTTGATATAGGTGCCGACCCGCAGCAGACCCGCGGCGATCAGGAACAGTCCCGCCATCATGGTGGCGAGGATCACGCCGTCGACGCCGTGCCGCTCCGCGGTCACCGCGACCAGCACGATGAATGCGCCGGCCGGTCCGCCGATCTGGAACCGGCTGCCGCCGAGCAGCGAGACGATGAAGCCGCCGACGACCGCGGTGTAGAGGCCGCGGTCGGGCGTCACGCCCGAGGCAATCGCGATCGCCATCGACAGCGGCAGCGCCACGATCGCCACCGTGAGGCCCGCGAACAGATCGGCGCGGAAATCCGCAAGGCCATAGCCCTCACGCCAGACGGTGACGAGCTTCGGCAGGTACAGTTCGGTAAAGGTCGGCTGACGAAACTGCCGCAGTCCGCCTGCGCGCTCGCTGGTAATGCTCATGCCCCACAACGCTCCGCTGCATCGTGCGGCCGCGTGCTCCGGCGCGACGGTGCATTTAGCTCATTTCATTTCCGAGCATGACCGTCTTTCTGATCATGCTCCCACCCGGCGCGGCGGCCCCGACTCCTTGAGGCGAACGCCGCGCCCACCGCTGTCGCTGCGCGCATGTTCGCCGATCAGTTCGACGCCGGCCCGCTCGAACGCCTCGACCACCTTGATCAAGGTCTCGACCACGCCACGCACGTTGCCGGTGCTGGCCTCCATCCGCTGGATGGTCGGCAGCGAAACGCCGGCGAGCTCGGCCAGGGTTTTCTGGTCAATGCCGAGCAGCGCGCGGGCTGCCCGCATTTGAAATGACGTGATCACCTTGGCCTCACGTGTGAAATATTATAATTGATATTTCGCGCCTATACAATGATGTAAAATACATCATCCGGAGCGAAACGCAAGCGACCGTTTGGTGGCGTCGATGAATTGGTCAGCGGGGTATTTGAAGGAGAGATGCATCTTAACGAGAGGTCGGATCGCGCCTGGCGATGCGAAGCATCGTCCGGTGCGATCCGGGTGAGGGGCATGGCACTTCGCTGCCACGATCGAATGTCCATCCGACTCGTGAGGCCATCGAGAGCATTCTATCTACGATTCAGACCGAACTCGTGGAGGCAGCCCCTCACCCCTCCCTCTCCCCGTAAGGACGGGGAGAGGGAGTGAGAGAACCGTGCGTCCCTGACGGATTACGCCGCGTGCTGATGCGCGGCGATGATCTGGTCGGCGGCGCGCCCGGTCACCTCGGCCATGTGGTCGAACTGACGGGTGAAGCTGCCGGCGCCGGCGGTGGCCGAGCGCAGCTCCACGATCAGCTCGCCGATCTCGGCTTCAGGCATCATGGCGCGCACACAATCCCAGCCGCTCCAACCGTCGCGGGTGTCGAAGCCGAGGATCTGCCCGCGTCGCGCCGACAGGATCGCGTTGATCTTGGCGGTGGCGTCGGTCGGGCAGACGATCTCGACGACGTGGATCGGCTCCAGCAACACCGGCTGGCATTGCGGCAGGCCTTCGTTGAGCCCGACCCGCGCCGCCGTGCGGAAAGCCAGGTCGGAGGAATCGACGCTGTGATAGGAGCCGTCGGTCAGCGTCACCTGCACGTCGGTGACGGGGAAGCCGAGCGGCCCGCGCGCGAGCCCGTCGACGACGCCCTCTTCCACCGCCGGGATGTAGTTGCGCGGCACGGCGCCGCCGACCACCTTCTCGGCGAATTTGAAGCCGTCGCCGCGCGGCAGCGGCCTGATGTCGAGCACGACGTCGCCGAACTGCCCATGGCCGCCGGACTGCTTCTTGTGCCGGCCGCGCTGGGTAATCGGCTTGCGGATGGTCTCCTGATAGCCGATCGCGGGCGGATGCGATTTCACGTTGACGCCGAAGCGGTCGCGCAGCCGCTCGACCTCGACGCGCAGATGCATCTCGCCCTGCCCCCACAGCACCGTGTCGTGGGTCTGGGCGTTCATCACGATGACGAGCGAGGGATCCTCCTCGTGCAGCCGCGCCAGCGCCTGGCCGAGCTTGACGTCGTCCTTGCGATCGGTCGCCGCAATCGACATTCCGAGCACCGGCGGCGTCGGCTCCGCGGTGACCAGCCCCGTCGGCTGGGTCTTTCCGCTCGAGACCATGTCGCCGGTCTTGACCGGATCGAGCTTGCCGAGCGCCACCGTGTCGCCGGCTTCCGCCGACGGGCGCTTGGTGTCGTAGGCGCCATTGACGGCGAGAATGCCGGAGATGCGGCTCGCGCCACCTGAGGAGGATTGCAGCGTGGCTCCGTCATCGAGATGGCCGGCGATCAGCCGCGTCAGCGACAGCTTGCCACCGTGCTGGGAGTGCAGCGTCTTGAAGACGTAGCCGAGCGCGTCCTTGGTGTCCGACGCACCGAGACGCTTGGCGGTCTCGGCGATGCCGGGCGCCTCGTGGCGCAGCGCCTTCATCAGGCGCAGCACGCCGTTCTCGCGCGCGGCGGCGCCCAGCAGCACGGGACAGATCAGGCCTTCGCGCAATTCGCGGGCAAGGTCGTCGAACACCGCATCGCGCGGCGGCTGGATATCCTCGAGCAGTTGCTCCATCAGCGCGTCGTCGTGATCGGCGAGCTTCTCCAGCATCGAGAAGCGGGCTTCCTTCTCGCGATCGAGATCGCCGCCCTCGAGCGCGACCACCTCGGACGCCTTGTGCTCGCGATAGACGAACGCGCGCTCCAGCGCGAGATCGACGAAGCCTTCGATCAGCTCGTCCTTCCAGATCGGAATCTGGCGCAGTACCAGCGGCACGCGGGAGGCGGGCTGGAGCGTCGCGAGGGTCTCGCGGATGCGCTTGTTGGCACGGTCGATCTTGTTGAGAAACAGGAAACGCGGAATCTTCAGCTCCTCCAGCTCGCGCAGGATGATCTGAAGCTGCGGCAGCTTCTTCTCGTCGGCCTCGCAAACCACGACCGCGGCGTCGATCGCGGGCAGCGCGGCGCGCATGTCGTGGGCAAACTCAACGGAACCGGGACAATCGAGGAAGGTGTAGCTGTCGCCCATGAAACTCGTGGTGGCAGCAGTAAGGCCGACGGTCATCTTGTGAAGACGGGCCTCGGCACTGGCGTCGCCGACGGAAGTTCCGGCGTCGACGCTGCCGGCGCGCGGGATTGCGCCCGTTCGCGCCAGTATCGCTTCAAGAAGAGTGGTTTTACCGCTTTGGAAAGGGCCCACCAGTGCAATGCACCGTGGACCTCGGGGACTTCTGACGTCTTGTCCCATTCACCGCCTCCCTTGTGTGGAGCTCGGCCCGTGATTGGGTCGGCAAACGTTGATGCTCTGCCCGTCATCCGGGTTTGGCAAGCATCAAACGTCGCTGCGGTGCGTCGTCAGTCAGATCAAGTCTTAGCGCCTGATGAATCAGGTACGACCTATTGCCCCAGGGTGTTCCACCTCTCCCTTCGGGAGAGATGAACTTCTGCTGGCGCTGTCTCAACTACAATTGACCAAGTCTTAGCGACCCGGACGCAGTTCCAGGCTCTCCAGACCGGCTGCGACATTGAGTCCGACCTGGCCCTGCACGCTAAGCGGTTGAAGGGCGATCGAATTGTTGGAGCCGCCAATGAGCACATTGCCTCCTAAGCCGACCCCGACCGACGCGCTGCCTTGCGCGCCCGCGTAATTGCCGGAGAGATCGCCGGGGCCGAGACGGTCGACCGGCGCGAACACGCCCCAGGCCAGCGCGGTCTCCTGGGTGATGCCGATGTCGAGGCCGACTTTACGGATGGTCGCGACATAACGATCGTCAGGTACGCCGTCGGCGCGCAGGACGCAGCCGAGATTGGTCACCGATCCCACCACGAAGCCGACGCTGGCGCCGCCGCGGCATTCGAGCACGCCGACTCGCACCATCCGCTGCTGCGCGCTGGCGCCGGCGACGGAGGCAACGAGGCTCGCGACAGCGAGTCCGGCGAGGAAGATTGAGCGGCGCATGAAATGTCTCCGGCGATGAGGTGATGCAAGCATGGAGGGCGCGGCACAAAGCCGCGCGAGGTTCTATGCCACAATCGTTCCGGTGGTACC
The DNA here is from genome assembly GCF_001641695.1 of Bradyrhizobium neotropicale. Lineage (GTDB taxonomy): Bacteria > Pseudomonadota > Alphaproteobacteria > Rhizobiales > Xanthobacteraceae > Bradyrhizobium > Bradyrhizobium neotropicale. The sequence goes on along the minus strand of NZ_LSEF01000058.1, from coordinate 181,097 downwards.
AGATCGCGCGGGCGTTAAAGAATGTAAAAGCAAAAGGGCCCGCAGGATGCGGGCCCTTTCATGTCAGATCGTTACTGCGAGCTTAGCGCAGATTGCCGCAGAAGCGCTGGATGCGCTTGCAGGCGTCTTCGAGGTCCGAAGTCTTGGTCGCATAGGAGATGCGGAAGGCCGGGCCGAGGCCGAAGGCCGAACCCTGCACGACAGCGACGCCCTCGGTCTCCAGCAACTCCGTGACGAACTGCTCGTCGTTGGAGATCAAATTGCCCGACGGCGCTTTCTTGCCGATGGTGCCGGCGCAGGACGGGTAGACGTAGAACGCGCCTTCCGGCCGCGGGCATTCAATGCCGTTTGCCTGGTTGAGCATGGAGACCACGAGGTCGCGGCGCTCCTTGAACACCTTGTTGTTGGCGGGGATGAAGTCCTGCGGACCGTTCAGCGCCTCCACCGACGCCCACTGCGCGATCGAGCACGGGTTCGAGGTCGACTGCGACTGGATCGTCGCCATCGCCTTGATGAGCTGCGCCGGACCACCGGCATAGCCGATGCGCCAGCCGGTCATGCAATAGGCCTTGGACACGCCGTTCACGGTGAGCGTGCGGTCGTAGAGGCTCGGCTCGACCTGAGCGACGGTCGTGAACTGGAAGTCGTCATAGACGAGGTGCTCGTACATGTCGTCGGTCATCACCCAGACATGCGGATGCCGCACCAGCACGTCGGTGAGCGCCTTCAGCTCGGCCTTGGTATAGGCAGCGCCGGTCGGGTTCGACGGCGAGCACAGGATGACCCATTTGGTCTTCGGCGTGATCGCGCGCTCGAGCGCCTCGGCCTGGAGCTTGAAGCCGGTCGCGGCGGTGCAGACCACCGACACCGGCTCGCCGCCGGCGAGCGCCACCATCTCGGGATAGCTGACCCAGTACGGCGCGGGGATGATCACCTCGTCGCCCGGATTGATGGTCGCCATCAGCGCATTGTAGAGCACCTGCTTGCCGCCGGTGCCGACGATCACCTGGTTCGGCTTGTAGCTGATGCCGTTCTCGCGCTGGAATTTCGCGATGATCGCTTCCTTCAGCTCGGGGATGCCGTCGACCGCGGTGTATTTGGTCTTGCCGGCTTCGATGGCGTGGATCGCCGCGAGCTTGATGTTGGCGGGCGTGTCGAAGTCGGGCTCGCCGGCGCCGAGGCCGATGACGTTGCGGCCCGCCGCTTTCAGCGCGCGTGCTTTATCCGTGACCGCGATGGTCGCGGACGGCTTCACACGGTCGAGCGCAGCGGCAAGGAAGGACATCATCATCTCCTGGCGAGCGTCGTGAACCCTTGAGGTCTCACGACTCTGATTGTGGGAATACGACACCCTAAAACGGGCGCCGCTGCACCGCAAGAAACTTCGGCCCGATCTTGAAAAAGTTTACGAATATGGGGCGTTCTGAGCACGGCGGAACGCAATATTTCGCAACTTTGCCGCCTGAATCCCTCATATCCGGCAAGCACTGTCCTCGGAGCAATTTAGCGCTTCCAAAAGGCCAAGGGACCGCCATGAGACTGACGTCAGGCTGACGCCGCGAGCCCGCGCTCGATCGACAGCACCTGATGCGATCACGCTCATTCACCGCTCCTACACGATCGCGCGGAGGCAAGCGCTTACACGTTGACGCAAGCGTGATCCGATTTGCATCATGCTGCGGAAATGATTTTCCGCAGCGTTGCAGTGCGGTAGGGTTTTCGAGTTTTTCTATTGATCAGGCCTTGCGGCGGATTCGCAACGGCATCATTGTTTAGCCGCGTTGCGGGGCAACAAGCGCCGCGCCTTCACGTCCTCGGAATCGAATCCTCTAGAATGTACAAGCTCTATTCGATGCAACGCTCCGGCAACAGCTACAAGGTCCGCCTTGCGCTGGCGCTGCTGAACGTGCCCTACGAAGCGATCGAGGTGGACATTCTGCGCGGCGAGAGCCGCACGCCGGACTTTCTGTCGAAGAATCCGTCCGGGCAAGTGCCGCTGCTCGAGGTCGGCGACGACCGCTACCTTGCCGAATCCAACGCCATCCTCTGGTACGTCGCCGTCGGCACGCCGCTCGCGCCGGAGAACCGCATCGATCGCGCCGAGGCGCTGCAATGGATGTTCTTCGAGCAGCACGCGCTCGAGCCGAACCTCGGCGCGGCCTATTTCTGGCTGTCGCTGGTCAAGGGCGGTCGCGACCTCCAGACCCACGCGCTGGAGGACTGGATGGAGCGCGGCTATGGCGCGCTCCAGGTGATGGAAAATCACCTCAAGACCAACGCCTATTTTGCCGCGCGCCAGCTCACGGTCGCCGACATCGCGCTCTACGGCTACACCCACGTCGCCGAGCGGTGCGACTTCGACCTCTCGACCTTCCCGGCGATCCGGGACTGGCTGCAACGGGTCGAGGAAACGCCCGGCTTCGTCACGATGGACTGGCGGCCGGCCGACATCGACGATCCCGCCAGCATTGCGGCCGGCGCCTGAGGGCCCCGGCTGGGATCGAGGGGAATAGCGGGCATATCGGGGAAATAGCGGGCATAACGGTATTCCTTGCCGCAATCCCGCCACGATCAGCGCGATAGCCGCCCCAATGTTGCCGGTTGAAACTGTGAAATTGTTCGGCGTCGCGGGTGATTCGCTCGCACGCTGAAGGATTTAGACCATGATTCGGGCGTCCGGCACGGCAGGCTTTCAGGGCCGACCCGTCATCGCCGCCTCTTCCCGGTTGACCAACGCCGTCGCGGCCTCGCTCGCGATCGCGGCGCTTTCGCTCTGCCTGATCGTCACCCTGACGGTGCTGTCGACCAAGGCGACCATGGCGATGGGTCTTCCGGTCTGATCCCCGTCTCATCCTGGACCAGCCTTCACGGCGCCCTGTGACGACCCGCCGATCGGCAACGCGACAGGGCTTCGATGAAGTCACCGGTGATACTCGTTGCAATTACCCTGACCGCGGCCATCCTGGTCGCGGCGTCGCTCTTGATTTTTGCCGGCACGCGCAAGAACACCGGCACCTCGACGCTGAACGCGCCCACGCTGCAACGGCAGCTGATGCACGCACATTTGGCCTAAAATCATCCGAAAGCTTTGCGCTTCCGCGCAGCTCCCCCTTAAGCGCGATGCACGAAACACATCGCCTTTCCACAACAATCGGTCAGTCTGACGCCCTTCCTCGTTCAGGGAGGAGCGAGACAGGGCCATGCGGTTCGGCTGCCGTGCGATCTCCGGTCCGGTGCTGACGGCAGCGGTTGCGCTGCTGGCGATCCTGCTCGATCGATCGGTCGCCGTCCCCTCGCCCGCGCCGCTGTTCGTCTGCATCGTGGCCCTTGCCGGATCGCTGTCGGGCTTCGGCTCCGCCGCAACCAGCGCGGCGATCGCGGTGATCGGTGCTGTGCTGTTCTTCTTCAATCACCGCGCCATTCCCGGAATCACCTTGATCGATCTGGTCCGGCTCGGCCTGCTGGCGGCAACGACTGCCGGCACCGCCGCCATCACCGGGCTCATGCGCGAGCGCCTGCTCGAGACGTTCGCCGCCGAGCGCCGCAACCACGCCATCGCCGCACGTCTGTCGGCGGCGCTCGACCAGGTCGATATCGGCATCGTGCTGCTCGATGCCGAGACCCGCGCCGAGTTCATCAACCGCGCGTTCCGCGACTATTTTGCGCTGCCCGACGCCAAGGCCGACGGCAAGCCGCCCTTCATCGCGCTGATGTATCACGGCCGCGACACCGGCGCGTTCGAGCTGCCGGAGGACGAGTTGAGCGCCTTCATCGCACAACGCATGGAGATGGTGCGGATCGGCGACGCCACCCCGATCAACATCAACTTGCGGAATGGCGAGGTGCTGCGCTTCGTCTGTACCGCGCTGCCCGACGGCGGACGCATGCTGAGCTACACGCCGGTGACCGACCTCGTGCGCCACACCGATACGCCGGCACAGGCCGACTACTACCGCTCGCTGCGCGATCCATCGAACCGCAACCTGATCCGCTATTTACGCGTTGCGGAGTAGCGCGAGCGCGGATTGATCGGCGCGGCCATCATCACGTATGAAGGACGCGTCACGGAGGCCTCGCGCCTCTCCTCCTTTGCATCGCGGGATTTCGACATGTCGCTCACCATTCGCTCCGTCACGCGGCAGGATTACGATCAGTGGCTGCCGCTGTGGGACGGCTACAATGCCTTCTACGGCCGCTCCGGCCCGACCGCGCTCGCAGCCGAGATCACGCACATGACGTGGCAGCGCTTCTTCGATGCCTACGAGCCGGTGCACGCGCTGGTCGCCGAGAGCGAGGGCCGGCTGCTCGGGCTGACGCATTACCTGTTCCACCGCAGCACCACCGCGATCGAGCCGTCCTGCTATCTGCAGGACCTGTTCACGCTCGAAGCCTCGCGCGGCAAGGGCGTCGCCTCGGCGCTGATCTACGGCGTCTACGAGCGGGCGAAGCTCGCAGGCTCGCCGCGCGTCTATTGGCAGACGCACGAGACCAACCTCACGGCACAGAGCCTCTATGACAAGGTCGCGGAGCGCTCCGGCTTCATCGTCTACCGCAAGCTGTTCTGATCCCGGGGGGCGCACGCCCCTGTGGATAACTTTGCCTGTCACCCGCACGTAACAGTAGAGCGCTAGGTTGCGGCTGCGTCTGATCCGGCCCCCCGTCACCGATCAAGCGCCCCAAGCGGTCCCCGTCAGTCGCCGCGTCTGACAGGGGCCGCATTTTTTTGCCTGCAATTTTCTTGTCAGCATGGCCGCAGCGCGGGCAGCGCATTTGCCGGCGCGGTGCTCGGCGGGTCACAATGCCATTGCTGCTTCCCCTTGATCAGGATCTCCCATGGAAATTCGCAATCTCGGCGCCTCCGGCCCGCGCGTCTCTGCGGTCGGGCTCGGCTGCAACAATTTTGGCCAGCGCACGGATCTGGAGACCTCGCGCAAGGTGATCCATCGCGCGCTCGATCTCGGCATTACGCTGTTCGACACCGCCGACATCTATGCGGGCATGGGGGGATCGGAGACCGTGCTCGGCACCGTGCTCGGCGATCGCCGCAAGGACATCGTGCTTGCCACCAAATATTCCAAGCCGATGGCGACCGACGGCACCAAGCAGGGCGCCTCGCGCCGCTACATCATGAACGCCGTCGAGGCCAGCCTGACGCGGCTCAAGACCGACTACATCGATCTCTACCAGCAGCACGACTACGACCCGCTGACACCGATGGAAGAGACGCTGCGCGCGCTCGACGATCTGATCCGCCAGGGCAAGGTCCGCTATATCGGCAATTCCAACTTCCCGGCCTGGCGCATCGCGGAGGCCGAGTTCACCGCGCGCGCGATGAACGTCAACCGCTTCGTCTCCTGCCAGGACGAATACAGCCTGGTGGTGCGCGACATCGAGACGGATTTGTTGCCGGCCGCGCAGGCATACAAACTGGGCCTGCTGCCGTTCTTCCCGCTGGCAAGCGGCCTGCTCACCGGAAAATACCAGCGCGGCACCGCTGCGCCCGCCGACACGCGCTTTGCAAAGGCGCCGGCGCTGCGCGACCGCTACGTCACGCCGCGCAACGAAAACATGGTCGAAAAGCTCCAGGCCTTTGCCAAGGCGCGCGGCCACTCCATGCTCGAGCTCGCCTTCTCCTGGCTCGCGGCGCGCCCGCAGGTGTCGAGCGTGATCGCAGGCGCCACCCGCGTCGAGCAGATCGAGGAGAACGTGAAGGCGATCGCCTGGCAGCTCAGCGCGGATGATCTTGCCGAGATCGATCAGATCACCACGGTTTGAGCATGCAGCGGTTTTCCCTCGCGACAAACGCGGAACGCGTTTGCGCGGAGATCATGCTCAAACAACAAACAGCGAGGCGCTATTTCGCGCCGCGTCCGACCGTCTGCATCACCTCAAAACCTTCGAACTGCGGATGGCCGAGATAGAGCGGCTTGTTGTCGCCGGCCTTGTGATGCGCCGCGCGAAACGCCTCCGACTTGGTCCAGGCCTCGAACGCCGCGTGGTTCGCCCACACGGTGTGGGAGGCATAGAGCGTATGGTCCTCGAGCTCGGGTCCCCTCAGCAGATGAAACTCGATGAAGCCCGGCACCTTGTCCAGGTGCGTGTCGCGCGTGAGCCAGACCTGCTCGAAAGCGGCCTCCGATCCCTTAGCGACGCGGAAGCGATTCATGGCGATGTACATTCCTGATAACTCCTGTGGAGGTACACGATCGTGAGGAGACCGCCGCTCTCTCACTCCCTCTCCCCGTCCTTACGGGGAGAGGGTGGGGTGAGGGGCCGTCTCCGCGAGCCCCGTCTGGATTGTGGCGAGAACGCCCGCGATATTTCGAAGCACGTCATTGTTCCAGAAGCGGAGTACCTTGTACCCCTTTTCTCTCAGACGTTCATCTCGGATCGCATCCGCGGTCGATTCATTGTGCTAGCCGCCATCGACTTCGATGACGAGGCGTTCTCCCGGCAGACGAAATCGCATATGTAGCCGATGATCGGCTCTTGCCCTACGAACTTGTTCCCGTCGATTCGCCGGTTGCGGATACGATTCCAGAGGACTGTCTCCGCATCGGTTTGATCGATGCGCAGTCGTCGTGCGAGTCGGATGGACTTCTCATCTTGGCCGGGCATTGCCTTGCCCCTCACCCGGATCGCTGCGCGATCCGACCTCTCCCCGCTGAAGAGCGGGGAGAGGTTTAAATCAAACAACCAACCCCTTCATCGGCCGCGCTGCGGCGCTATCCGGAAACACCGTCTCGGCCAGCACGCGATCGGACAGGCCGAACTGGCCTTGCAGCGCGCCCTTGATCACCGAACGCAAATCGGTGGTGGGCTTGAGGTCGCGGCCTTCGTAGAGGTTGGCAAGCTTGAGGCCGGGCCAGTCGGAGATCACGCGGCCGCCTTTCACGGCGCCGCCGGCGAGCAGCGCGATGGTGCCGGTGCCGTGGTCGGTGCCGTCCGTGCCGTTGATGCGCGCGGTGCGGCCGAACTCGGTTGCGACGAGGACGACGGTGTCGCGCCAGCGCTCGCCGAGGCCGCTCTCGAATTCGGCAAGCGCACCATCGAGGCCGCCGAGCAGGAATGCGAGACGACCGACCGGACCGCCTTCGTTCGCGTGCGTGTCCCAGCCGTCGAAGGCGAGTGCCGCGATCCGCGGACCGTCGTCGGCGGCCATCAGCTTGGCGGCGCCGCGCGCCACCTGCCGCATCTGCATGGCCGCATTGCCGGGCTTCGGCTTCATGTCATCGCCGCTCGCGGCCTTTTCGAGCTGTAGGCCTTGCGACAGCGCCGATGCCAGTACGGGATCGCGATGGCGATAGAGATCGACGAGCCGCATCGCGGTGTCGTCGTCGGCCTGCGGCAGCGCGACCGGCGCCCAGCCGACGGTCGGCGCCGCGCCGCGCAGCACCAGCGGCGTGGTGGGGCCGACCGCGAGCGCGCTGGACACTCGCTCACCGCGTGGCAGCGCTTCCAGCGCGCGGTTGAGCCAGCCGGACTGCACGCGGCCCGGGCCGGCATAGCCGCTTTCGAGCACGTCCTGGCCGTCGAAATGCGAGCGGTCGCGATAGGGTGTTGCGACAGCATGGATCACCGCGGCGTGCTTGTCGCGATACATGCGGGCGAATTCCGGCATCGCCGGATGCAGGGCGAAGAAGGTATCGAGCATGATCGCGGGATGCGCACCATCCGCCGCGAGCGCGATCGATCCGTGCAGGCCGGCGTAATCGGGATCACCGACCGGCGCGACGGTCGAGAGCCCGTCGAGCGCGCCGCGCAGGATTACGACGACCAGGCGGGGATCGCGCCCGTCCGCCGCGCGCGCGAATTTCGGCAAGTAAGCCCAGGCCGCGAAGGAGGCGCCGCCGAGGAGGAGGCCGCGACGCGAGGTGAGGAGCCGGTTCTCGGTGCAATCCATCACATCATCTCCTCTGCATTTCCGGCGACATCAACAGCAGTGCGAGCGCCTGTTGGCGCGACTCCGCCCGCTCGATGGTTCGCCGCGTTTCGATGGAGGCCGCGTCCGCGGCGGCGAACTCCAGGAGGTCAAGCGGGTCGATGTTGTTGCCGAGCCGCGCGCCCATCTGCGCGGCGATGTCGAGCCGCAGCTTCATGCCTTCGGGCGCCGCCCAGGCGGCGCTGGTGTCCGGGAAGCCATTTGGCCCCGCAGGCGACCACAGCGGCTGGCCGAGCAGGTTGAGGCTGTTGAGATATAGACCGGGGTCCTCCGGCACGCGCGCGAGCAGCCGGCCGCTCGCAATCAGGAAATCGTATGGACTGCGCATCTTCGTCAGCGGCGCCTTCCAGGCTTCGTCGGAATCGACCAGCGCGGTCGCAAGCGCCTTGAGATCGCCGTCGGTCCTGACGAAGACGTCGCGTAATCGCGCCACCAGCGCGGGCGGCGGATCGTCGGCGACGAAGTGTCGGGCGAATTTGGTGGCGATGAAGTTCGCGGTCGAGGGATGGCGCGCGATGTCGGCGAGCGCCGCCTCGCCCTGCGCAAGGCCGGTCGCCTCATAGGTCTTGCCGAGCAGCAGCTGCGGCCCGGGCTGGTGCGCATTGGTGTTGAACACGAACGAGCCTGGTGTTCCCAGCTGTCCCTGCCGGCCGGCAAAAGTCCAGCCGGTGATGATGCGCGCGAGCGAGGTGACGTCCTCCTGCGTATAGCCTCCGCCGACGCCGAGCGTATGCAGCTCCATGATCTCGCGCGCGAGATTCTCGTTCAGCCCGCGCTTGCGGTTCTGGCCGGCACGCGAATCCGGTCCGAGCGATTGCTGGTTGTCGAGAAAGAACAGCATCGCCGGGTGCTGCTCGACCGCCTTCAGCATGTCGGCGAAACGCCCGAGCACGTGCGGGCGGATCGCCTCGCGCTCGAACGCGCCGGCCCACATCCGCGCCAACTCGCCCTTGCTGGCGGAGATGCAGAGATGGTTGGACCAGAACACGACCAGCCGCTCGGTGAAGCCGCACTCGACCAGCGTCGCGCGCTGCAACCGCGCCAGCGCTTCGGCACGGAAAGTCTTCTGGATGACGTTGAGCGGCTGCGGCGCGGGCTTTGCGGCGGGTGGCGCGGCCGGGTTCGGCTGCATCGTGTCGGGCTTCGCCGCATTGTCCGCCGGCTTCGCCTCGGCCATCTGGCCGGCGATCTCGGTCGCCGCACTGTTCAGCGAGAGATTGCGACGCAATTTGGTGTCGGGCTTCGGATCGGCGGGCGCCTGGGCGGGCAGCGCTTCGGCGGGCGCGGCGGCCTTCGCGGCCTCGCGCGCCTGCTTCACCTGGTCCTGATAGGCGAACACGGCCTGACCGAGTTGCGGCGTCGATTGCAGGCCCGGCGCCTCCAGCAGCACGCCGTTGGGACGGCCGAGTTCCGCCTTCACGAATCCGCGCGGATCGGAAGCCGCGTTGATGAGATCGCCGGAGGCCCCGCCGCGCGCCCCGAAACCGAACCGGTTGAGCGCAACGAGGGCGGCTTGCGAATCGCGGGCCATCGATGTGTCCTCTGCCCCTTGCCAGACGCTTCCCGGGCGTATGCGCGAGGTTTAATATATCGCGGCGGGAGATGAACCCGACATGAAAATGACGGCGAAGCTTCGGCGTAAATCATGACAAATCCGAAAGACTTTCCGTTGCAGCCGCCGCGACGCCTCGCCTGTTCCCGCTGCGGCACCGAGTTCGGCTGCGACCTCTCGGGCACCTGCTGGTGCGCGGAGGAGGTCGCGCGGCTGCCGATGCCGGTCGAGGGCGATGATTGCTTGTGCCGGGAGTGTTTGCGGAAGGCGGCGGCGAAATAGTCCTCAACGTCGTCCTGGCAAAAGCCAGGACGACGTTGAGGAGGGAGTGTACGCTCTCTCAACGATATTATTGCGGCCTGCGCCGGGACGACATTGGGGGAGAGCGTGGGTGACAACTACACCGCATGTCCCGGCGACTTGCGCGCCATGCCGTCGAACGCGTCGAGCAGCTTCTCGCGCCACGCATGGACAGGATCATCCGCTTCGAGCAGCTTGAACGGGCTGACGACGCGCGCCCATTGGAAGCCGCCGAAGACGATGTAATCGGCATAGTTCGGCGCACTGCCGCCGAGAAAGGGTTGCGTCTTGAACGTCTGGCGCATCACCTCCAGCGACTTGCGGAACGCGACCACGCCGGTGTCGCGGCTCGCCATGATGTCTTCGAGCGCCTTGCCGCCGAAGCGCGCCTCGCGCGACTTGCGGAAATAGGCGGCGTCGACCTCGGCCAAGTTCTTCGGGATGTCGGCGATGATCAGCGGAAAGATGCCGCCGACGATGGCGATGTCACCCCAGGCATTGAGCATGCGCGCCATGGCGCGGCCGCCCTCGCCGCCGAACAGCGACGGGCGGTCTGGAAAATTGTCTTCGAGATAATTCGCGATCGTCCAGGAATCGACCACCGGCCTGTCGTGATGCAGCAGCACCGGGACCTTCTCCGAGCCATGCGGTGCGATCGCGCTTTTCTCGGTGAAACGCCACGGCAGCGATTCCGCCGACAACCCCTTGTGCGCCAGCGCCATCCGCGTGCGCCAGCAGAACGGGCTGAAGGGGCGACCGGCGTCGGTGCCGACGAGTTCGAAGAGCTTGAGTGACATGGAGCGCCTCCACTTGCTCCGTCATTGCGAGGAGCTCTGGCGACGAAGCAATCCAGACTATCGCCGCGGAAACATTCTGGATTGCTTCGCTGGCGCTCGCAATGACGATGTGAGGAGACAGTCGTCGTCCTACCGCACCACCGACGCGGTCTGCCCGAACAGGATCTTGCGTTCCTCCTCGGTGCGGATGGCGGGCTTGCCGAAGTTCGGATTGACCTCCTCGGCGAGCGCGTAGGCGCGCTCGGTGGCGGGGCGCGCGCGGATGGTTTCGAGCCAGCGCTTCAGATGCGGGAAGTCGTCGATGTTCTGGCCCTGGTTCGCATAGCCGACCACCCAGGGATAGGACGCCATGTCGGCGATGGAATAGTCGCCGGCAACGAATTCGCGATCGGCGAGGCGCTTGTTGAGCACGCCGTAGAGACGGTTGGTCTCGTTGACGTAACGGTCGATCGCATACGGGATCTTGTCCTGCGCGTAGTTGCGGAAATGGTGGTTCTGGCCGGCCATCGGGCCGAGGCCGCCCATCTGCCAGAAGGTCCACTGGATCACGTCGTAGCGCGCGTAAAGGTCGGTCGGGAGAAACCTGCCGGTCTTCTCGGCGAGATAAAGCAGGATGGCGCCGGACTCGAAGATCGACAGCGGCTTCGTGCCGCCCTTCGGCGCGTGATCGACGATGGCGGGAATGCGATTGTTGGGCGCGACCGCCAAGAACTCCGGCTTGAACTGCTCGCCCTTGCCGATGTTGACCGGGATGACCTTGTAGCTCAGCCCGGTCTCTTCGAGAAACATCGTGATCTTGTGGCCGTTCGGCGTGGTCCAGTAATGCAGGTCGATCATGGCTGGATGTCCCGGGCTGGAGGGAGGCGATCGCAGAAAGATGCGATTGCATGAAGTTCGCGCCAAGCCCTGCCCAAGTCAATGGTTCCGCTGATGACGGCCGCGTGATTGCCTTGCCTCACATGCAAATGCGGAGAGGCGAAGACATCACCGCCCGTTGGCGCGCAGCAGCTTCTCGCCGTCCTCGGTCACCGCAATGATCAAGCCCATGCCGGGCAAGGTCTCGCGCGCGACGTAGCCGCGGTCGGCGGCGTCCTCCCAGATGGTGAGGCGTGGGCATGACGTCTTCCAGGTCGAGACCACCTCGGCATAGGCGCGCGGCTCGCGCGCGATCCATTCGACGAAATCGAGCACCAGGGGATCGGCCGTCTCGCTCATTGCAAACCTCCCTTGTCGAAGGCCGCCAGCACCGGCGTGCGGAGCAGGAGCCAGCTTCCATAGGCGATGTAGTAGCAGGCGATGGTGGTGATCAGCCGCGTCGCCCAGACCCGGTATTGCTGATCGGTCATCGCTTCGAGCAGCCGGCGCGCAAGGCTGGTGCCGAGCATGGAGGCTGCGATCGCAACCCCGGCCAGCACCGGATCGAGCGTGGCGGCCTGATCGATGATGCCGCCGAAATAGAGCAGCTTGGTGAAATGGCTCGCGACCTGGCAGGTCGCTTTCGTCGCCACGATCTCGCGCCGACCGAACTTGCCGCCGAGGAAGAACGTGTCCATCAGCGGCCCCGAAACGCCGGTCATCAGCATCAGGCCCATGCAGATCGAGCCGTAGAACGTCCCCTGCCAGATGCTGTCCGGATTCGGCTTGATGCCCGCGGGCATCATCCGCGCCATGAACGGCGTGACGCCGAGCAAGAGCAGCGCGACCGGCTTGTCCGGCACGTAGCGCGTGATCGACCACAGCGCCAGGGCCAGCGCGCAGCCGATCAGATAGACGAACACCGGCCGCCAGCGGATATGTGCGCGCCACAGCACGGCGCGCCAGCCGTTCGAGGCCATCTGCGTGATCGCATGCAGCACCATCGCGGTCGGCAGCGGCATCAGGGCCAGCAGCACGCCGATCAGGATCAGCCCGCCCGCCATGCCGAACAACCCCGACAGGAAGGCGGTGGCGACCATCAGCAATCCGAGGGCAGCGATCATGATGGGCGTCACGAAGAGGTCTCCTGTGGTGGCACGTCAGGGACGCAAGCTGCCCATTCTCCCTCTCCCCGTTCTTACGGGGAGAGGGTTGGGGTGAGGGGCTGCGTCCGCAAAGACGCGAGCAGTTGGACTCGCGGAGGCTCCCCCTCGCCCGGAATTTGCGCTTCGCTCAATTCCGGCCTCTCCCCGCAGGCGGGGAGAGGCGAAGAGGCGGCTTCCCTGATCGGCAAATCAACTTGGAATTACACTCATTCTTGTGCCTCGCTTGTCGTGCTCGCGCAAACTGAGTTATCTTGGCCTGGCATCAGCTTTCCTGAGGGTACGACATTTGCGGCGGCTGCTCTTTCTCAACGGCATCAAGGCATTCGAGGCGGCGGCGCGGACCGGCAGCTTTGCCTCCGCAGGCATCGAGCTCAACGTGTCGGCGGCGGCCGTCAGCCGCATGGTCCATCTTCTGGAAAAGCGCCTCGGCGTCGCGCTGTTCGAACGCAAGGCCAACCGCCTCGTGCTGACCCAGGCCGGGCGGGCCTATCAGAGCGGGCTGACGCCGATCTTCGATGCGCTCGCAAGCCTCACCGCGCAGGTGACGGCATCCTCCAGCGTCCGCGTGCTCACCATCGGCGTCGGGCATACTTTTGCGATGCGCTGGCTGATCCCGCGGCTGTCGGAGTTTCGCAGCGAGGAGCCCGACATCGAGGTGCGCTTCACCACCGGCGGCGCGGCGGTGCCGTTCGGCGAAGACTGGAGCTGCGGCATCAAGCTCGGCACCGGCGACTGGCCCGGCCTCGTCGCCGAGCCGCTGTTCGCCGGCGACCTCACGCCGGTCTGCGTGCCCCGCCTCGCCGCCAGCCTGAGACGGCCGGCCGACCTGAAGGGACCGAGCCTGATCCGCGTCGCGCATTCGCCGGAGGACTGGCCGATCTGGCTGAAGGCTGCGGCCGTTACCCGCATCAACGCGCGCGGTCCCGAATTCGAATTCTACGGCCAGTCGCTGCAGGCTGCCGCCGACGGGCTCGGCATCGCCATGGGCATCCGACCCTATATCGACGACGATCTCGCCGCGGGCCGGCTGGTGGCGCCGTTCGACCTCACGGTGCCCAAGGGCATGCGCTGGTACCTGGTGTATCGCAGCTTTCAGACTGAGCAGCGCGACTTCGCCGCGTTCCGCCGCTGGATCATGCGCGCGGCGGCCGAGCCTACGGCTCGTCCGGCCAGGCGGATCGGCCGCACCGCAGCGCGGAACTGAAGGCCTACATCCGGTCCTCTGGGCGAAAAAGCCGGCGCCATGTGAACCGTTTCACATGCACACATCCGGAAATGTGGTCCTCTGACCCTTCAACAAGACGTGGGGACCACAATGACGACCCTTTACGACGGCTTTGACATCGAATCCTTCGAGGCTGGCAAGGGACTGTGGCACGCCCGGATCCGGCGCGCCGACTTCAGCCCTCTCGCCATCGATGGCGTACTCTTTCCGGCGATGGAGGTCGGCTTCGCCTGGCCCGATTCCGACGCCGCGATCGCCGACGCCAAGAACCACATCGACCGCTTCCGCCGCCGCGCCGACATCGACGACGAGTAAGCAAGCAGGACCAGCGCGGCGGAAAGCAAGGAACCGGTCATGTCGTCCATCGAAATCGAAGAGACACAGCCGCTGGCCCGATCCTACGCACGGTCCGTGCTGTCGAATTGCCCGGAATGCGACGGCGATCTCGCGGTGCTCCGCGTGATCGGCGGCCGCGCCGGATGCGAATACTGGACCATGCGCTGCACCGGTTGTGGCGGGATCCATCTCGACATCCTCCAGCCGCGCAACCTGCACGAGGACGACGACGGGCCGCTGCCCGCGGCGTGAGGTCTGCGCCTGCTGCCAACCTGCTGTCAGCAGGCTGAGCCGGACAAGGCATTCGCCCTTTTCTGCCGGGCGGACTCGTCCCATATTCCGGCCATGGCGAAGAAACCTGCATCCTCCGAAAAACCCGTCAAATCCCCCAAATCCAAAGCGCATCGGCCCGATGTGCAGCCGATCGCACCGGCGCTGGCCGAGCTGCTCAATCCCGCGATCAATCGCGGCGATGCCGGGCTTGGATCGGGCACCGGCCTGCAGCCGCCGCCGGACAATTCGCGCGACCGCCGCGCCGGCGGCGAGGCCGCCGCACACCGCGCGCGGGCCTCGACGCCGAAGGATTTTCCAAATGACCGTTTGAGCGACCGCCCGGCAGGATTGGACGAGGCGCCACAGGCGAATTACGGCACCGCCGCGACAATCCCGTTCCTCGATCCGGAACTTGCGAAGCAGCTCGGTCTGCCGACAGAGGAGGACGATGCCGAGGCCCTGGCGCGGCCGCCGCGCTCGAAGACCGAGGCGCTCGGCGTGAAGGCGACCGCGGACGCGCTGGAGGCGCTGATCCGCGACGGCCGTCCCGAGTTCCGCAAGGACGACGGCTCCATGAAAGTGTGGACGCCGCACCGCCCACCCCGCCCGGAAAAGTCCGAAGGCGGCGTGCGTTTCGAGATCAAATCGGAATACCAGCCCAAGGGCGACCAGCCGACGGCGATCACCGAGCTCGTCGAGGGCATCGAGCGCAACGACCGCTCGCAGGTTCTGCTCGGCGTCACCGGCTCGGGCAAGACCTACACCATGGCCAAGGTGATCGAGGCGACGCAGCGCCCCGCACTGATCCTGGCGCCGAACAAGACGCTTGCCGCCCAGCTCTATGGCGAGTTCAAGAGCTTCTTCCCCGACAACGCGGTCGAATACTTCGTCTCCTATTACGACTATTACCAGCCGGAAGCCTACGTCCCGCGCACCGACACCTATATCGAGAAGGATTCATCCATCAACGAGCAGATCGACCGCATGCGCCACTCGGCGACGCGCGCGCTGCTCGAGCGCGACGACGTCATCATCGTCGCGTCGGTGTCCTGCATCTACGGTATCGGTTCGGTCGAGACCTACACCGCGATGACGTTTGCGCTGAAGAAGGGCGAGCGCATCGACCAGCGCCAGCTCATCGCCGACCTCGTCGCCCTCCAATACAAGCGCACGCAGGCCGATTTCACCCGCGGCACCTTCCGGGTGCGCGGCGATGTCATCGACATCTTCCCGGCGCACTATGAGGACCGCGCCTGGCGCGTGAATCTGTTCGGCGACACCGTCGAGAATATCGAGGAGTTCGACCCGCTCACCGGCCACAAGCAGGACGAGCTCGAATTCATCAAGATCTACGCCAACTCGCACTATGTGACGCCGCGCCCGACGCTGGTGCAGGCGATCAAGTCGATCAAGTTCGAGCTGAAGCAGCGGCTCGACCAGCTCCACGACCAGGGGCGCCTGCTGGAAGCGCAACGGCTGGAGCAGCGCACCATGTTCGACCTCGAGATGATGGAGGCAACGGGAAGCTGCGCCGGCATCGAGAACTATTCGCGGTATCTGACGGGACGTCGCCCCGGCGAACCGCCGCCGACGCTGTTCGAATACGTGCCCGACAACGCGCTGATCTTCGCCGACGAAAGCCACGTCACCATTCCGCAGATCGGCGCCATGTTCCGCGGCGACTTCCGCCGCAAGGCGACGCTCGCCGAATACGGCTTCCGTTTGCCGTCGTGCATGGACAATCGCCCGCTCCGCTTCGAGGAGTGGGACATGATGCGGCCGCAGACGGTCGCAGTGTCGGCGACGCCCAGTGGCTGGGAGCTGAACGAGAGCGGCGGCGTGTTCGTCGAGCAGGTGATCCGCCCCACGGGCCTGATCGATCCGCCCGTCGACATCCGCCCCGCCCGCACCCAGGTCGACGATCTCGTCGGCGAGGTGCGTGCCACCGCGCAGGCCGGTTATCGCTCGCTGATCACCGTGCTGACCAAGCGCATGGCGGAGGACCTCACCGAATATCTGCACGAGCAGGGCATTCGCGTCCGCTACATGCATTCGGACATCGACACCATCGAGCGCATAGAGATCATCCGCGATTTGCGCCTTGGCGCCTTCGACGCGCTGGTCGGCATCAACCTGCTCCGCGAAGGCCTCGACATTCCCGAATGCGCGCTGGTCGCGATCCTCGATGCCGACAAGGAAGGTTTTCTGCGCAGCGAGACTTCGCTGATCCAGACCATCGGCCGTGCCGCGCGCAACGTCGACGGCAAGGTGATCCTCTATGCCGACAGCATGACCGGCTCGATGGAGCGCGCCATCGCCGAAACCAACCGCCGCCGCGAGAAGCAGGTCGAGTACAACAACGCCAACGGGATTACGCCGGAGAGCGTGAAGAAGCAGATCGGCGACATTCTCAACTCAGTCTACGAGCGCGACCACGTGCTGGTGGAAGTCGGCGGCCACGACATGACCGACGACGTGATCTCGATCGGCCACAACTTCGAGGCCGTTCTCGCCGACCTCGAAACGCGGATGCGCGAGGCCGCCGCCGACCTGAACTTCGAGGAAGCCGCCCGCCTGCGCGACGAGGTCAAGCGCCTGCGCGCGACCGAGCTCGCGGTCGTCGACGACCCCACGGCCAAACAGCGCACCGTTCAGAGCAAGGCCGGCGCCTATGCCGGCACCAGGAAATACGGCGACGCCGCCAACTTGCCAGTCAGCGCGATGAAGAAAAAGACCGTGAGCTCCGCGCTCAAGGCCAGCGGCGGCGGCGGTGGCGGCTCGAAGGTGCACAAGCCGCATCTCGACGAAATGCACGGCCCGGAATCGCTGCCCTACCGCGCCAACCGCGCGCTGCCGTCAAAACCGTTCGGCGGCGAGAGCCGGATCATCCAGCCGACGGATTCGCGGCAGTCCGGCCCGGAGTTCGGACCCGCGCCGAAGTCGACGGGTGGCGCGCCGGGGCGAAGGGGTGGGTGGAAGAAGAGGTAGGCTGGCGCTAGCAATCCCACCGGGTTCCGTTAGGTTTGCCTTATGAAACTCGGCTTCGAAGAAACCCAGTCCTCGTACACCAGCGGTTCACAAAGTGCCCGTGCGTGGACCGAGGCCTGGGTTAAGGCGTGGGCCTATTGTCCGCACTGCGGCAGCGCTAAGATGCCGCAATTCCCCAACAACAGCCCCGTTGCTGACTTTCTCTGCGCATCTTGCAAAGAAGAATTCGAGCTCAAGAGCCAGCGGGGAAAGTTCGGCCCGAGCGTGTCAGACGGGGCCTACAAAACAAAGTGCGAACGGCTCGCTGCCAGTAACAATCCGAACCTCCTGCTAATGAACTACGACCGCACCTCACTGGCGGTCGTAAATCTCTTCATAGTACCAAAGCACTTCTTCGTTCCTGAAATCATTCAGCAGCGAAAGCCCCTCGCGGCGACGGCGCGACGCGCCGGCTGGGTCGGATCGAACATTCTACTGAGCAAGGTGCCTGAAGCCGGCAAAATCCACATTGTTCAGAACGGCGTGATCCGGCCAAAGGAGCTGGTTCTTGAGGAATGGCAGAAGACGCTCTTCCTCCGAAGCCAGTCACTGGAGGCCCGCGGCTGGCTGCTTGACGTGATGAAATGCGTGGAGTCGCTAGGCAAGCGCGAATTCACGCTCGAAGAGGTCTACGGCTTCGAACGGCAGCTCGGCGAACTTTATCCCGGCAATCAGAACGTCAGGCCGAAGATTCGCCAGCAGCTCCAGTATTTGCGCGATCGAGGGTTCATCGAGTTCCTGTCTCGCGGCAACTATCGCTTGAGATCGTGAGGTTCGTCATGGCCTGGTTCCTGAACTTCTATCGCTGCGATCGTTGCAGGAGGATGTGGACCGATGAATGGTCGTGCACTTGCGACGACGAATGTCCGCATTGCGGCTTCCGCAACATGTCGCCGTTCAACAGCGAAGATTTGACGGAGCTCATCGTAGAGGAAGCCGGAAAATTCGTTGTACTGCGCTCGCCTGAGGAGGCGGAGGACGATCCCGACTACCAGGAGCTTGGTCGCTTTTCGACGCGGGATGCGGCGAAGGAGTTCCTGCGCTCACATCAGCCAGATTGACGGATAGCTGTCTAAGCCACCAGGTCCTTCGACGTGATGGATTCCGGGCTCGCCGCTTCGCGGCGCCCCGGAATGACGTGAGGTTGCCGCATCTCAAGCGGCTAGTCCCTGAAAGTAGTAGCTGCGGTTGGAGCCGTCATAGGCCCCGGACGTCATGCAGCAGGCTTTGAAACCTGCGTCCGGAGCCGCAGGGGCAGAGGTCGTTGCGGCCGAGCCTTTCGGTCAGCTCGACGTCGCCATGGACGACGCGCGTGCCCCGCTTGACGTGTGTTTCCGAGGGGAAAGAATTCCGCCGCTTACGCGTGATGCTGAAAGCTGGGGAGGTTTTCGAGATCGCGTTGTTTGCGCATGACGCCCTCCATCGGTTGGGAAGCGCGGGCCGTTGCCGCGGCGTCTCGCTATCACGATGCGGCGCGTGCGGGAAGATGCGCACGAACCGGCCGATCGCCGGGGTCATGGATTCCGGGCTCGCGCTGGCACGCGCCCCGGAATGACGAGGGAATGTGCGGCGTGGCTTCCGCGGCCTTACAGCTTGCCCTGCCCGTTGGTCTGGTTGCTCTGTTGCTGCTGCCTCTCCTGCTGCTTGGCGTGATGGCGGCCGTAGAGGCAGCCGGCGGCGGCGCCCAGCATGCCGTGATGGCCGGCATAATGGCCGGCAACGCCACCGACGACGGCGCCCTTGATGCAGCCCTTGGCGTTGGCCGCGGACGTGGCGGTGAGCATCAGAAGCGCGGCAGCGCAGGCGACAAGCGGGGATTTCATGGCTGTCTCCGGATTTCGGTGTCGGTGTCTCAACGAGCGCAGGTGTCGCCGAGTTCCGTGTGCTGCCTCAAACCTCTCCCCGCTCTTTGGCGGGAGAGGTCGGATCGCGGCTGGCGATGCGAAGCATCGTCCAGTGCGATCCGGGTGAGGGGCGAGGCGATATGCTAGCAAAATCGGAAGTCTGTCCGACTCGTTCTAGAGCCGTGCATGCCAATGAAATCGAACTCGCGGACGCAGCCCCTCACCCCACCCTCTCCCCGTAAGGACGGGGAGAGGGAGTGAGAGACACGGCAAGCAGCGCCAACGCTCAGCGCAAGACGCCATCGCGGGACAACGCGTCTGCCCGAATTCGTGCACACAACCGTGCTCACAACCCTTAATTGCATCCCATGAACCTGGCATTGCGTCTGCGCGTCATAAGGTCTGCAATCACTCCTGTGGTTTTGCGGATTGATGGGCGAGCAGGTCGCGCGATAGCGTTTGCGATCGACGGCCGATGAAGGCGGGCGCAGCATGACGGTTGAATCCTTGAGCAGGCAGCGCGTGCTCCATCTGCTCGACAGTTTCGCGCGCGGCGATCTCGACGCGGCGCTTGCGTGCTGCACCGACGACGTCGACTTCCTCACCCACGCGCCGATTGACGTGCTGCCGCACATGGTGCCGCGCCACGGCAAGACCGAATTGCGTGCGCTCTGGCAGACCGTCTGGTCGCGCTATTCGGAAGTTCGCTACAAGACGCCGCACGTCGTCGCCGAGGCCGACGCGGTCGCGACCTACATGCACGCCTACTTCAAGAAGCGCAGCAACGGCCGCATCGTGCAGTTCGACATGGCCGTGTTCTACAGCTTGCGCAACGGGCTGGTGACCGAGATCCGCGAGATCATCGATTCCTACGATCTGGTGCAGCAGGTGCTCGAGCGCGAGATCGGCCCCCTGATCCTAGGCGAGAGGGCGGAGTGAGCCGTTGATCCTCCCTCCCCGCTCCCCGCGGGGCCCACACGATCGCGAGAGCCGGAGCCGGTGCGGCGGCGCGACAAGTAGAATTACGGGGTTCTATTGCAAATCTCACAAAGCGATCTCAATTGTGCATTGCGAAAACGTGAATTGCGTTTTGGCCGAAATTCCGTATTTGTTCGTACACGAATGAGTTGAGCAGCCCCGCGGCACATTGCTGTGCATGGGGTCGTTTTCCGTTTTCTTGCAAGCCAGTTTCAGGACTCCCCAAAATGACAGAGCACAGCCTCTGGCGTTTCTCGCGCGCGTTGCATCGCGCGATCAACGACCGGCATTTCGAGGATATCGAGGCCCTGATCGACGAGGACGTCGACTGGGCGCTCTATGGCCCGATCGACATGTTTCCGTTCCTCGGCGCACGCCAGGGCAAGCAGGCGGTGCTCGACGTCATCCGCCAGCTCGCCGACAACTTCCATGTCCGCCGCTTCGACCGCGAGAACATCATGCTGGGTGTGGATTCCGCGGCCTCCATGCTGCGCTATTCGCTGACCGCGCTCGATTCCGACAAGCCGCTCTCGCTGCGGGTGGCGCAGTTCGCCCAGTTCAGGGCGGGCCGCCTCGTCAACATGCGCGTGCTGATCGACACCTTCGACCTCGTGGAGCAGGCACTCGGCCGCGCCATTCATCTTCCCAAGATGACCGGCGTGGGGTGAGGGGGACACCAACGGGCCCCGCTTTTCGGGACCGATGGGCGCTTCGCGCGATGTCCTGGCCTCCAGCCCCGCCGGATGCCGTCGCGTGAGAGCAGTCGTCGGGCGCGCGCTTTTCGCGCGGCCCGTTGGTTTGCGGCCTGACCTCAGCCGCCACAATTTTGCAACGATACAACCTCATGTTGGACGCGGGACTGAATGGCGCATGGTCTTCGCGGAAAGCCGCTCTATATTGCTGGTGGAAGTATGCGCCGGGGCTCGCGGGCAGGAATATGGAATTCTCGACAGGTTTTGGCTGGAGGCTGCCAGTGCTGGCGGCCGCGTTCATTTTTGGCTCGGTGCTGACGGCCTCGGCACAGATCATTCCGCCGGCGGCCGCGGAGCCGGACGACGAGACCGAGGCCGCGGCGACGCCTGATGTCAACGACCCCGATGTGCTCAAGGGCATCGACGTCGACAAGCTCGACTGGAGCCAGCTCGCGGTCGACGCCGGCACGCTGAACGACATCATCGCCGCGAAGAAGCGGGCGCAGGCGGCGGCCAAGGACGGGCTCGACTGGTCGTCGAACCTGAACGCAAACGGCTCCTCGGCAGTCAAGGTCAAGCAGTCGGTGTCTTCGTTCTGGGACACGCGGATCGGCGCCGACATGACGGTGGCGAGCGAGCCGACCACGATGTCCGAGCTCTTGGCGCAGAAGGCCGCCAATGGCGGCAACCTGCCGCAATCCTCCGGCAGCGCCTGGGCGGCTGCGACCGCACCGGGCGCGGGCTCGATCTGGGACAAGACCGCGGTGGAAGCCCGCGTCGATCCCGGCTCCGAGCAGAGCAAGCTCGGCGCCTCGCTGACCAAGTCGGTGCCGCTCTCGAGCGACTATTCGCTGACGCTCCAGAACGGCTACAGCGTGAACCAGCAGGGCACGACGGCCCTCCCCGGCATCGCCGGGCGCACCACCCGCAATTACGAGACCGACCAGTCCGCCAAGGTCACGATCACCGACACCGGCACCAGCATCACCGCCGGCCAGACGCTGTCGACCACCGACGACAAATGGCTGCGCAAGTTCGGCGCCGAGCAAAAGCTGTTCGACAACGTCACCGTCTCCGGCTCGGTCGGCGAGACCTCCCAGGGCGCGATCAACAAGAGCCTGACCGCAGGCTTCAAGAAGAGCTGGTGAATGCTCTTCGCCTCTCCGGGAGTCGACCTCCGGCCGAGCCGCGCATTCACCTGGCCGCACCAAACCTTCAGACATTGCTAACCATACGCCACGGCAAAGCCCCCGAATGGTCCGCCCTTGCCGCATCTCGGCCCAGTTGCGGTCAAAATCGGACGCCCTGATGCAGCAGCCCACAGACGTCGTCGTGCGGGGGACACTCGCGCTGCGCTCAACGCGAACAGGGGAACAACGATGAACGCCACTCGCCCGGAAAAGATCGAATCCACCGAGACCGAGACGGTCGACACCAACCTCGCCGCCGTCACGGAAGTCGAGGCCGGCATCCGCGATTTCGTGCGCAACGACATCGCCTATCTGCGCCGGCCGGCCGCCGGCAGCGAAGCCGCGCTCGATCCCAACGCGGAAGCCACCGTGAACAATGTCAACTCGCTGATCCAGCGCGTCGCCGGCACCTCGCTCGCCGAGATCGAGAACCTGATCTCCGAGCTCGAGAGCCTGCGCGATCTCCTGCATGCCGAGGGCCAGCGCGTCCAGCGCGAGATCTCCGGCTACGCCCAGCTCAGCCAGGCCGCGATGAAGTCGACCCGCATGATCTCCGACAACGTCGCCCAGTGGAAGCGCACCGCCGACGGCCTGCGCAACAGCTGATCGTCCGCATCACACGTCATGGCCGCCGCGCTCCCGAGGGGACGCGGCGGTTTTGATTTTTGGGGGCAGCTCCCGTGCCCCGGACGCGGTGCGGCACGCAGTGACGCACCGCAGAGCCGGGGCCCATGCCGGGAGACGAACGCGCGTCGTGATGGGTCCCGGCTCTGCGCAGCAGCGCTATGGCGCTGCAGCGCGTCCGGGACACGGGCGCGCATTTGCAGCCGTATCCCCTTTGAACTTTCCGCACCTTCCCCGCGACCAATGCCAAGCGCCCGTAGCCTTTGCGGCCGGGTCAGGGGACTAGTCACATGGAAAGCATTCGGCCCGACACCACGGACCCGATCCCGCTGCGGCCTGCGCCGACCCAGTTCGGCACGATCATGTTGCGCTTTGTCGGATTGCTCGCCGTCGCGATTACGGTGCTGGCGTTCGTGTATAGCCGCTGAGCGGCAGGCGCCGAATTGGGCGGAACAGCGTTAACGAAGGCTTAGTGGCTCGCCTCGACCGTCGAGGCTTCCAGGGTGTAGCCACCGTCGGCATAGCCCTTCACCACCATGCCGGCGACCAGCATCACTGCCAGCGTCGCGGTAGCGAAGATAAATCCGACCAGCTTGAGTGCGCCGCGGTCTGCCATGGTCTCTCGTCCCCTGTCCTTTGCCTATTCGTTCAAATAGACCGCGACAGGTTCATAATTGGTTAGCAACTCGGTGGTTCCGCCAACTGCTTCGCCGGCGGCCCCGTCTTCGGGAAGGCTTATGGCAGCCGGCCTGAATCGCGTCCATAGCGCGCGGGCAACAGTCAGCCACTCATTTCCGGCGTTCAGATTGGAACTAGTCTAATCGACCTTCCCGCGCATCGGGACGAAGGCGGTGGCGGTGATGGAGTAGACCTCCTCGCCGCGCTGGTTGGTGCCGGTGGTGCGGGCCGTCAGGATACCCCAGCCGGGGCGCGATCCGGATGCACGCTTGTCGACGATGACACTGGCGTAGGTGATGGTGTCGCCGGCCAGCACCGGCTTGATCCAGCGCAGGTCGCGGAAGCCCGGCGACGGCCCCCACACCGCGACCTCCTCGCCGCGCGCGGCCGCCTCTTTCGCCAGCCGCTGGCCGTCGGCAACGAGCAGGCTCATGCAGGCGGAGCCGACATGCCAGCCGGATGCTGCAAGCCCGCCGAACAGCGAGTTCTTGCCTTCCTCCTCGTCGAGGTGAAAACGCTGCGGATCGAATTTCGCCGCGAACGTCTTGATGGACTCAGCCGTGAACGTATAGGCGCCGATCTCGCGGCGATGGCCGATCGCGATCTCCTCGAAGAACCACATCAGACCGCCCCCTCGCGCCGCTTGATCAGGATCGGCGAGGTCATCTCGCACAGCGCCTCGCCCTTGGCGTTGCGCGCGGTGCATTTGAACTTGACGATGCCGAGTGAGGGCCGGCTCTTCGAGGTGCGCGCTTCCACGACATCGACATCGAGCGTGAGGTCATCGCCGGGCCGCAAGGGCGACAGCCAGCGTACCTCGTCGACGCCGGGCGAGCCGAGCGAGGCGGCGCGGGTGATGAAGCCGTCGGCCATCATCCGCATCATCAGCGAGCAGAGGTGCCAGCCGGAGCCGGACAGTCCGCGCAGCATGCTTCTCGCCGCGGCCTCCTCGTCCAGGTGCATCGGCTGCGGATCGAACTCGGCGGCAAAAGCCAGAATCTCGTCGCGGGTGACATGGCGCGGGCCGAATGTGCCGAACCGGCCGGGCGGGAAATCTTCGAAGGTCAGGGTCATCTTGGGAAAGCTTTGCGGAATTGACAGATTGTGGCCGCACTTTGCGGCAATCTCAACCCGCCGGCCCGCATGGCTCGTGCTACATTCGACACGGCGGTACTGGTCTGAGTCGGATCATCCGAAGGGCCGAGGCCCGATTTGCCCGGGGAGAGCAATGTTCTCATTCAACGATCTGTTTCAGTGGGACAGGTTCATCACGCCGACGATCATCAAGACCTTCTATTGGCTGGTGATCGCGCTGATCTGCCTGTTCGGCCTCTCCGGCATCTTCTCGGGCCTTGCCACGATGGCGATCAGCCCGTTCGGCGGCTTCCTGGTGCTGCTGTCGTCGATCGCGAGCGTCGTCGTCGGCGTCGTGTTCTCGCGCATCGCCGCCGAGTTGATCCTGATCGTCTTCCGCATCAACGAGCACCTCGGCGCCATCCGCGACCAGGGCGGTGGGATGAAATAGCTCGTCATTCCGGGGCGTGCGTAGCACCGTAGGGTGGGTTAGCCGAAGGCGTAACCCACCACTTTCTTCGCCGCGGGAGAAATGGTGGGTTACGCTTCGCTAACCCACCCTACGAATCCCGCAAGAACTTACGTATTGAACCGGAAGTGCATCACGTCGCCGTCGGCGACGGTGTAGTCCTTGCCTTCGAGGCGCAGCTTGCCGGCATCGCGGGCGCCGGCTTCGCCACCCAGCGCGACATAATCGTCATAGGCGATGGTCTCGGCGCGGATGAAGCCTTTCTCGAAATCGGTATGGATCACGCCGGCCGCCGCGGGCGCCTTGGTGCCGCGGTGGATAGTCCAGGCGCGCGCCTCCTTCGGCCCCACCGTGAAATAGGTGATGAGGTCGAGCAGCGTGTAGCCGGCGCGGATCAGGCGATCGAGGCCGGCCTCTTCCAGGCCCAGCGTCTCCAGGAAATCGACCCGCTCCTCACGCGACAGCGTCGCGATTTCGGATTCGATCTTGGCGGAGATGACGACGGCAACCGCGCCTTCTTTTGCGGCCTGTTCCTCGACTGCCTTGGAGAAGGCGTTGCCGGTCGCAGCGGAGCCTTCCTCGACGTTGCAGACATAGAGCACGGGCTTTGACGACAACAGGCCGAGCATCGAGAAGGCGCGCTCCTCCTCCGCCTTGCGCTCGACGAGGCGCGCCGGCTGGCCGTCGCGCAGCAGCACCAGCGTGCGGTTGACGAGGTCGAGCTGCTCCTTGGCGTCCTTGTCGTTGCCCTTGGCCTTCTTGGTGAGATTGTCGACGCGCTTCTCGAGGCTGTCGAGGTCGGCGAGCATCAGCTCGGTCTCGATGGTCTCGATGTCGGCGAGCGGAGCGATCTTGCCCTCGACATGGGTGATGTCGGAGTCCTCGAAGCAGCGCACGACATGCACGATCGCATCGACCTCGCGGATGTTGGCCAGGAACTGGTTGCCGAGGCCTTCACCCTTGGAGGCGCCGCGCACGAGGCCGGCGATGTCGACGAAGGTCAACC
This sequence comes from Bradyrhizobium neotropicale, assembly GCF_001641695.1. Taxonomy (GTDB): domain Bacteria; phylum Pseudomonadota; class Alphaproteobacteria; order Rhizobiales; family Xanthobacteraceae; genus Bradyrhizobium; species Bradyrhizobium neotropicale. Next base: position 155,069 of record NZ_LSEF01000058.1, on the reverse strand, counting down.
GGGTCGGGATGATCTGCGCCGACTTGGCGATCGCCGTCAGCTTATCCAGCCGCGGATCCGGCACGGCGACCTCGCCGACATTCGGCTCGATCGTGCAGAACGGATAGTTCGCAGCCTGCGCCGCAGCCGTCTCGGTCAGCGCATTGAACAAGGTCGATTTGCCGACATTGGGCAACCCGACAATCCCGCATTTGAATCCCATCGTGTCCTCTAGCGCAGTGCAATCGTAGGGTGGGTTGGCGTAGCGTAACCCACCACTTTTTCCGCCGTTGCATGGTGGGTTACGCCTTCTGCCTTCGCTTGTTGCAGCTTCGGCGAACGTGATCGGCGCACCCACCCTACTCCTTGCCGTTGTCGTCCTTGGTCAAAAACCCCTTCGCCTGCATGGCGAGATGCACCCTGTTGGCGAACGTCGCATCCGTACCCTTGGCGAGCAGCGCGGCATTCTCGGCAACCGCATCGCAGAGCGTCGCCACCCATTCGCCGTCGGCCTTGGAAAAGTCCGACAGCACGTGGCCGTGCACCAATTCCTTGACGCCGGGATGACCGATGCCGAGCCGCACCCGGCGGTACTCGTTGCCGATATGGGCGGAGATCGAGCGCAGGCCGTTGTGGCCGGCGATGCCGCCGCCGATCTTCACCCGCACCTTGCCCGGCGGCAGTTCGAGCTCGTCCTGGAACACGGTGACGTCGCCCGGCGCAATCTTGAAGAAGCTTGCCGCTTCCTGAACGCTGCGACCGGACTCGTTCATGTAGGTCGTGGGCTTGAGCAGGATGACGCGCTCAGTGCCGAGCGCGCCTTCCGAGGTCTCGCCCTGAAAGCGACGGCGCCATGGCGAGAAACCATGACGCCGCGCGATCTCGTCGACGGCCATGAAGCCGATATTGTGCCGGTTGCGTGCGTATCGTGCGCCGGGATTGCCGAGCCCAACAAAGAGTCGCATGACGCGGCGCGCCCCTCGCTTGGCGCGCGATCAGGACCGCGCGCCAGCTTTGAGAGATTACTTCTTCTTGTCGCCGCCGGCGGGAGCCTTGGCAGCCGCTGCCGGAGCCGCAGCACCCGCAGCCGGGGCAGCCGCGCCAGCCGCCGGAGCAGCCGCGCCCGCAGCCGGAGCCGCACCACCGGCCGCAGCCGCAGCCGCAGCCTTCTGCTCTTCGGCGTAGCCCGACGGCGGCACGATGGTGACGAGGGTCGCCTCCTCGCGCGTCAGCGCCTTCACGCCGGTCGGCAGCTTGATGTCCGACAGATGGAGCGAATGACCGATCTCGAGCGTGCCGACGTCGGCCTCGATGTACTGCGGGATGTTCTCGACACCGCATTCGAGGTCGATCGCGTGGGCAACGATGTTGACGGTGCCGCCGCGCTTCACGCCGGGCGAGCCTTCCGCCTTCACCACGTGCAGGGGCACGCTGATGCGGATGGTGGCGCCTTCGCCGAGCCGCATGAAGTCGACATGGATCGGGAAGTCCTTGACCGGGTCGAGGTGGAAGTCGCGCGGAATCACGCGGTGCTTCTTGCCGTCGAGGTCGATGTCGACAAGGGTGGTCAGGAACCGGCCGGCGAGGATGCGCTGGCGCAGTTCGCGATCGTCAACCGAGATCGGGAGCGGGGGCTGGTTGTTACCATAGATCACTCCGGGCACTCTCCCGGCGCGACGCTCAGCCCGGGCGGCCCCCTTGCCGCTCTTCGGACGTGCGGTCGCCTTCAATTCCTTGACGGTCGCCATAACGTTAAGTCCTTGTTTTTGCAAAAGTTAATGGGCCGCAAGGCGGCCCATGGTGCTGTCCGCAGCAAGCCTCCAGGGGTGCGGGGGCCGCGGACGTGGCGGGCTTTTACCCGGAAGATGCGGAAATGACAAGGAGAATGGGCTGCCACCCTCCCCTGGAGGGGTCCGAGACGAGCGTAGCTCGCTCGTGGGTCGGCGCGTAGCGCCGGGGTGGGGTGACAGTCCATCCATTTAGGCGGTGCCCGCGGGGAGAGATCACCCCACCCCGCTGCGTATTCCGCTTCGCTGCATGCACATCGACCCTCCCCCTCCAGGGGAGGGTAAGCGCACCCTAGCCGCCCAGCTTGGCCTCCAGCGCGGCGATGCGCGCCTTCAGCGCCTCGTTCTCCTCGCGGGCGAGGCGCGCCATGTCCTTGACCGCCTCGAACTCCTCGCGCTTGACGAGATCCATGTCGCGCAGGAATTTTTCGGCTTGGGTGCGCATCACCGTGTCGAACTCGCGCTTGACGCCCTGGGCGGCACCGGCGGCGTCGTTCATCAGACGGCCAATCTCGTCGAAAAAGCGGTTGGTGGTCTGGGTCATGGCGGTCTCCGATAAACTTTGCGCGAACAGCTGCAAAGACAATGGCAATCCCGACAGGGCGGTTCAAGGGTCTTTGCGAGGCTGGGGCTATCCTTGTCATGCCCCGGTTTCCTTGCAATCGTATTCAACGTCCCTGCATAAGAAGAATCACAAGGCGCAAAGAGATGATCGAGCAGCAGATCGCAATTCCCACCAAGGACGGCCACACCGCAACCTTCATCAGCCATCCCGAGCGCGGCGGGCCGTTCCCGATCATCCTGTTCTACATGGATGCGCCGGCGATCCGCGAGGAGCTGCGCGACATGGCGCGCCGGCTCGCGACATCGGGCTATTACGTGATGCTGCCGAATCTCTACTACCGCTCCGGCGTGATGGAGCTTGGGCCCCTGCCGGCCGACCCGAATGCGCCGGAACGCAAGCGCATGTTCCAGTTCATGGGCTCGCTCAGCATCCCCATGATCATGGAAGACACCAAAGCCCTGCTCGCCTACGCCGAGGGCCAGGCGGCCGCGAACACCAAGCTGATCGGGACCGTCGGCTACTGCATGAGCGGCCGCTACGCCGTCAACGCCGCCACCCATTTTCCCGATCGCGTCAAGGCGGCTGCCTCGATCTACGGCACGCAGCTTGCGACGGACCAGGACGACAGCCCGCATCTTGCTGCCGGCAAGACCAAGGCCGAACTCTATTTCGCCTGCGCCGAGACCGACATCTACGCGCCGGCCGAGATCATCGAGAAGGTGAAGCAGGGCATGAGCGGCGCGAAAGCGGAGGTGGAGATCTATCCCGGCACCCATCACGGCTTCGCCTTCCCCAAGCGTCCGGTCTATGACCGCGACGCGGCCGAGCGGCACTGGGAGCGGCTGCTGGCACTCTATCGCCGCAATCTCGTCTAGATACAGAAGGCCTGATGCCCCTCCTGCTCATCGATTTTCCGTCGTTCAATCCGGTCGCGGTCGCAATCGGGCCGTTTGCGATCCGCTGGTATGCCCTCGGCTATATCGGCGGGATCGTGCTCGGCTGGCTCTATGCGCGCGCACTGATCAAGAACGAGAGGCTATGGGCCGGCGGATCGCCGATCAGCCTGTCGCAGATCGATGATTTCATATTGTGGGTGACGCTCGGCATCATTCTCGGTGGCCGCACCGGTTACGTGTTGTTCTACAACCTGCCTTTCTTCATCGAGCATCCGGCTGCGATCTTCAGATTGTGGGAAGGCGGCATGTCCTTCCACGGCGGTTTCCTCGGTTGCGTCGTGGCGGTGATGTGGTTCGCACGCAAGAATGGCGTCTCGATCCTGTCGCTCGGTGACATCACCTGCGGCGTAGCGCCGATCGGCATTTTCCTGGTGCGGCTGACGAACTTCATCAATGGCGAGCTGTGGGGCCGTCCCGCCGCCCCAAGCCTGCCTTGGGCGATGATCTTTCCGACCGGCGGTGATGTGCCGCGCCATCCGAGCCAACTCTATGAGGCGGGCATGGAAGGCATCCTGCTCTTCATCGTACTCGCAGTGATGATCCGGCTCGGCGCCTTGAAACGGCCGGGACTGATCCTCGGCAGCTTCATCCTGATCTACGGCCTGACCCGGATCATCGGCGAGCATTTCCGCGAGCCGGATGCCCAGCTCGGCTTCCTGTGGGGCGGATTAACCATGGGCATGCTGTTGTCGATCCCGATGCTTATTGTCGGCGGCATACTTATTGTATGGGCAGTGCGGCGCGGGGCGCCGAGGCCTGCAGAGGCCGTTCGTTAATTCATTTCAAGAAAGCAGGCTGTGACCGACTCGCCGTTGTTGAACGAGATCAAGGCACTGATCAAATCGTCTGGCCCGATGCCGGTCTGGCGCTACATGGAACTGTGCCTGATGCATCCGCGCTACGGCTATTACGTGTCGCGCGATCCGCTCGGCCGCGAGGGCGACTTCACCACCGCACCCGAGGTCAGCCAGATGTTCGGCGAGTTGCTCGGCCTGTGGAGCGCATCGGTATGGAAGCAGATGGGCTCGCCGCAGTTGCTGCGGCTGATCGAGCTCGGCCCCGGACGCGGCACCATGATGGCGGATGCGCTGCGCGCTCTGCGGGTGCTGCCGCCGCTGTACCAGTCGCTTCATATCCACATGGTCGAGGTCAACCCGGTGCTGCGCGAGCGGCAGATGGCGACGCTGTCCAGCGTGCGCAACATTACCTGGCACGACAGCATCGACGACGTGCCCGAGGGCCCGAGCATCATCCTCGCCAACGAATATTTCGACGTGCTGCCGATCCACCAGATGGTCCGGCACGAGAACGGCTGGCATGAGCGCGTGGTCGAGATCGACGGCAACGGCAGGCTCGAGTTCGGCGCGGCGGCTGAGCCGACCCCGCGCTTCGACGTGCTGCTACCGCCCTTGGTGCGCGCGGCGCCGGTCGGCGCGGTGTTCGAATGGCGCCCCGACACCGAGATCATGAAGCTTGCGACGCGCGTGCGCGAGCAGGACGGTGCGGCCCTGATCATCGATTACGGGCACTTGCGCAGCGACGCCGGTGACACCTTCCAGGCGATCGCGCGCCACAGCTTCACCGATCCCTTGAAGGCGCCGGGCCAGGCCGACGTCACCGCCCATGTCGACTTCCAGGCGCTGGCGCGCGCCGCCGAGGACGTCGGCGCCCGCGTGCACGGCCCGGTGACGCAGGGCGATTTCCTCAAGCGCGTCGGCATCGATACCCGCGCAGCCGCCTTGATGCAGAAAGCGACGCCGGACGTCGCCTCCGACATTTCACTGGCGCACAAGCGCCTGACCGACACCGGACGCAGCGGCATGGGATCGATGTTCAAGGTGCTCGGCATCTCCGAGCCGCGGCTGACCGGCATCGCAGGCCTCAGCGATCTCGAACAGGCTGGAGGGGCCTCATGACCATCGCTTCGTCGCTGCTGTCGGCGGTGCCCGGCCTGCGCCACGCCTTCTTCACCCGCGAGGGCGGCGTCTCTAGCGGCATCTACGCCGCGCTCAATGGCGGGCTAGGCTCCAATGACGATCCGGCCCATGTCGCGGAGAACCGCCGCCGCATGGCCGAGCATGTCGGCGTCGCACCGGAGCGCTTCCTCAGCCTGCACCAGATCCATTCGCCCGACGTCCTCGTCGCCGAAACCCCATGGCCGAGCGGGCCGCGGCCCAAGGGCGATGCGCTGGTCACCAGAACACCCGGCATCGCGCTCGGCGTCTCCACGGCCGATTGCGGGCCGGTGCTGTTCGTCGACCCCCATGCGCGCGTCATCGGCGGCGCCCATGCCGGCTGGAAGGGCGCGCTGACCGGCGTGCTGGAGGCAACGATTTCTGCAATGGAGCAGCTCGGCGCCGCGCGCGGCAGCATCATCGCCGCGATCGGCCCGCTGATCCGCCAGGAAAGCTATGAAGTCGGCAACGAGTTCGTGGCGCGCTTCATCGAGGCGGATGCGGAGAACACAATGTTCTTCATCCCGTCGGTGCGCGACGGCCACGCGATGTTCGATCTCGCCGGCTTCATCCGGAAGCGGCTCGAGGGCGCCGGCGTTCTGATGATCGACGATCTCGGTCTCGACACCTATGCCGACGAGCGCTTCTTCAGCTACCGCCGCTCGGTGCATCGCAAGGAGCCGGACTACGGCCGTCACATCCACGCGATCGCGCTGGAGGGGTAAGGGCATCTAAGAGCAATTGAGTTAGGCCAATCGCCGTCGCCCCTTTAAATGCATCAGTCGCTGCATTTCTCTAACAGCAGCGTTTCCTTCCCTCGCAACCATCGGGTCGGCAGTACATCGTACTGCGTGGCGGGCGGGGGCGGTGGAGGGGGCCGGACGTCAAAACCACCGTCTTCCGAAATCTTCTTCCAGTCATCGCGATGCGCGGAAAAGGTTCGATATTTGTCGCCGACCTTGAGCAGAACGATCTCCCAAACCTCACCAGGCTGACGCCACCACACGAGCGTGGTGCTAGGTGGAGGGTCCTGGACCGACACGATCTTGATCTTGTCGTCCGCGATGCGCGTGGCCGAATGAATCGTGCTGACGAATGTTCTCACCTGCCCGGGTGAAAACGTTCCTATCACGTTTCTAATCGTTGGCGGTCCGGCGGACGGCACAATGTATGTCATCCGCGCGCCGCAACCGTTGTTCGTGCAAACCTGATTTGGATCCCGCTTGCAATCGACCGACCACGTCCCGACCAGTCCGAAGGATTGAATGACCTGCGCCGCACTCTCCTCAGCGGCAGCTGGCCCCATGCCAAAGCACGCGACGATCACGCCGAGCGCCAAGCCCCTCATCGTACCGCCCCCATGGTACCACCCCCATGCGCACTGACCTTATCTGTTAAGCCATGTGTCGCGCCTGCCCTAGACGTTAAGACATTTTAAAGGTATCGCAAGGCGCAATGAGGGAAGCGTCAACCTGTCTGCGCGAAACCGGGACAATCGTCCGCGCCGCAATCACGGCCGCATCGATCGCGATCGCTTGCGCCCTCGGCGGCTGCGCCGGCGGCGGCGCGCCGAGCAACTCCTATGCGATGGCGGCGCCGAGTGCCGGCAGCGGGGCGACGGTCGCCTTCGAATCCATCGACGGGCCGCCGCCGCAGGTGTTCGACCGCATGGTCGGCGTGCTCGACAGCGAATCCAAGCTGCGCAGCCTGGCCGTCGTCTCCCGCGAGGGGACGGCAGCCTATCGCGTGCGCAGCTACCTCTCCGCCCAGGTCGTCCGCGGCAAGACCGTGATCGCCTGGGTCTGGGACGTCTACGACGCCAACCAGCAGCGGGCGCTGCGGCTGTCCGGTGAGGAACCGGCCTCGGCCAAGGGTGGGCGCGATCCCTGGTCGGCCGCCGACGATCTGGTGCTTCGGAAGATCGCCCAGGCCGGATTCAGCGGACTTTCCAACATGATCAATGGGACGTCGCCGGATGCGCCCGGGGCCGCCCCGGGGCTGAGGGGGCCTGCCGTGGCGAGCGTGCTGCCGGGCGCCACAGCGCCGGAGATGCCCGCCGCCGCACTCGGCTACGCCGAGTGATAACCACGGCTAAACCACGGCCCCAAGTCCCGCCCAAACTGTTGACCGGACTCAGGATTTTCGCTTGGAAAACGTAGCATCCCGGGTTGCCAGTTCGGCCTTGGGCCTGATATTTCCTCGCCCGTCGTAACCGTGCTTCCAGTGGGTATTCCCAGATGTTGAACGTCGTATCCAGCAAAGCGCGGGAGGAAGCGTCCATGTCGGCCAAAAACGGCTCAATCAAGCTTGTCGCCGGCAACTCCAATCCGGCTCTCGCCCAGGCCATTGCGCAGGGGCTGGACCTGCCGCTGACCAAAGCGGTGGTGCGGCGCTTCGCCGACATGGAGATCTTCGTCGAGATCCAGGAGAACGTCCGCGGCTCGGACGCCTTCATCATCCAGTCGACCTCGTTCCCGGCGAACGACCATCTGATGGAGCTCCTGATCATCACCGACGCGCTGCGCCGGTCGTCGGCGCGCCGCATCACCGCGGTGCTGCCCTATTTCGGCTACGCCCGGCAGGACCGCAAATCGGGTTCGCGCACGCCGATTTCGGCAAAGCTCGTCGCCAATTTGATCACGCAGGCCGGCGTCGACCGCGTCATGACGCTCGACCTGCATGCCGGCCAGATCCAGGGTTTCTTCGACATCCCGACCGACAATCTCTACGCGGCGCCGCTGATGGTGCGCGACATCAAGGAGAAGTTCGACCTCTCCAAGGTGATGGTGATCTCCCCTGACGTCGGCGGCGTGGCGCGTGCGCGCGGGCTCGCCAAGCGCATCAACACCCCGCTCGCGATCGTCGACAAGCGGCGCGAACGTCCCGGCGAGTCCGAGGTCATGAACGTGATCGGCGACGTTGCCGGCTACACCTGCATCCTCGTCGACGACATCGTCGATTCCGGTGGCACGCTGGTGAACGCGGCCGACGCGCTGATCGCCAAGGGCGCCAAGGACGTCTACGCCTACATCACGCACGGCGTGCTGTCCGGCGGCGCGGCCGCCCGCATCTCCTCCTCGAAGCTGAAAGAGCTGGTCATCACCGACTCGATCCTGCCGACGGACGCGGTGACCAAGGCGCCGAACATCCGCACGCTGCCGATCGCCAGCCTGATCTCCGACGCGATCGCGCGCACCGCAGCGGAAGAGTCGGTGTCGAGCCTGTTCGACTGAGCACGCTGACCTCGTAGAATCGTAGGGTGGGCAAAGGCGCGACCCGCCGTGCCCACCTTTTCTGTTTTCGATGATAGCGGTGGGCACGCTTCGCTTTGCCTACCCTACGATCTCCTAGACTAGCTCACCTCGGCCTTCGCACCCACCACCTCGGCAAACGACGCGAAGAATTCGCCGGCAAGCTTCGTTGCGGTCGAGTTGATCAGCCGCGCGCCGAGCTGGGCGAGCTTGCCGCCGATCTGCGCATCGACCTCGTAGTGCAGCACCGTGACGTCGGCGCTTTCCGATTCCAGCCGCACGACCGCCCCGCCCTTGGCAAAGCCGGCGACGCCGCCGGAGCCCTCGCCCGAGATGCGATAGCGGTTGGGCGGATCGAGGTCGGACAGGGTTACCTTGCCGCCGAACGTCGCCTTCACCGGGCCGACCTTGAACACCACCGTGGCGGTCATCTCGTTCGGACCGGTCACCTCTAACACCTGACAGCCGGGAATGCACTGCTTCAGCACGGCGGGGTCATTCAGTGCCGCCCAGACCTGCTCGCGTGGGGCGGGGATACGCTGGCTGTCGTTCATCTGCATGATCGGCTCTCACTCTTTCGTTGCTGCCTGATTGGCGGCGCGCTGGCCGCGCCGGCGTTCCCGGGTGATCTCGGCGAGGATCGACATCGCGATCTCCTCCGGCGTGATGGCGCCGAGATCGAGCCCGGCCGGCGCCTTCACGGAATCGATCGCACCAGCATTCGCGCCTTCCGCAATGAGCCTGGCGCGAAGCGAGGCCATCTTGCGGCGGCTGCCGACGAAGGCGTGATAGTCGGCCTTCGTCGCGATCGCGGCCCGCAAGGCGGCTTCATCACCCTTGCCCTGCGTCGAGACCACGATGAAGCGCTTTGCTTCGCCGAGCTCCCCGAGCTGGTAGCCGTCGATGAGTGTGTCGGCGTCCGGCGGAACGGTGAGATCGGCTGAGGGCGCGGCGAGCGTGACGTGGTAGCCAAGCGTGCGCGCCTGCGCCGCGAGCGACAGCGCCACCGGGCTCGCGCCGAAAATGACGAGCGAAGGGTGAGGCAGCACCGGCTCGACGAAGATGTCCATGGTGCCCTTGCTCGGGCACATGTTGCTGGCGAAGCGGATGCCATCGCGGCTGTCGCCCGCCCTTACCCCCAGCTCGGCGAGCAAATTCTCCGGCTGCACCGAGACCATGCGCGGCTCGCCGTCCGCAAGCGCCTCACGCGCCGCCTTCAGCACGGCGCCGCGGGCGCAGCCGCCGCCGATCCAGCCGGCGACGATGGTGCCGTCGGCTGCGATGATCGCCTTCGCGCCGGCTTTCGCCGCGGTGACCGAAACGGTACGCACCACGGTCGCGAGGACGAAGGCGCGCTCTGCGGCCTTCATCTGGGCCACCAGATCCAGCACTTCGACATGAGCGGTCATCGGTGCCTCCTCTAGAGCTTTGCGAGATAGGGTTCGAGCGCGCGCAGGCTTTGCAGCGTGTTGGCGGGAGCATAGAGATCGACATGCGGCAGCGCGGCCTTGATGCCCCTCGCCTCGGGCGCATAGCCCTCCCAGGCCATCATCGGATTGAGCCAGACGATACGCCGGCAGCGCCGCGACAGCGCGGCCATTTCCCGCCCGAGCAGATCGGCATCGCCGGTCTCATAGCCGTCGGAGACGATCATCACGCAACTGCGCGAATGGATCACGCGCGCGGCATGCCAGCGGTTGAAGGTCTGCAGGCTCTCGCCGATCCGCGTGCCGCCGCCAGCGCCCTGCGCCATGATCGAGAGCCGATCGAGCGCACGTCCCGCATCTTTCTCCTTCAGCGCATCGGACACATAGGCGAGCCGCGTGTGGAACAGGAACGCCTCGGCCTCGCGGAATTCGTCGAGCACGCCATGGATGAAGCGCAGGAACACGGAGGTGTACATGCTCATCGAGCCCGACGCATCGAGAAGAACAATGAGCCGCAGCGGCTTGTCCTTGCGCTGGCGTTTCACGAGGCTGATCGGCACGCCGCCATGGCTGATGTTGCGGTGGATGGTGCGCCTGAGGTCGAGCCGATAGCCGCGCCGGCGAGCCAGATCGCGCCGGGTCAGGCGCGCGCGCATCACCCTCGCGAGCTGCGCCGCCGCTTCGTTGGCCTGCGCGAGCTGGTCGGGATCGCTGAGTTTTCTGAAATCGACCTCGGCGAGATTTTCCGCACGCGAAGCGCCTTCCATGCGGCCTTCGCCGGAGCGGCCTTCCGGCGCATCGTCCGAGGACGGAAGCTGGTCGGTGACGGGCTGTCCGCCCCCCTGCTCCGCTATCTTGTCCTGCAAGCTCTTCAGCGACGGGTTGTGGGCGCCGGGGACAGACCCAATGGTGCGGGAACGCGAGCGCACGCGCTTGCCGAGCCAGAACGCATCGAACAGCCCGTCGAACTTGTCCCAGTCGGACTTGCGCGCCGAGAACAAATGCTTGAACGCCGCGCGCAGCAGGCCCGGTCGCGCCGCATAGCCTGATGACATGAGCGTCGCGGCATCCTGCCCTTCGGCAAGCCCGATCCGGAAGCCGGCATCGCGCAGGGTGCGCAGGAAAGCCGCAAGCCTTGCCGAGACGAGGCGGGAGACCTGGTTGAGATCATCGTACCCGGGGCTGGAGCCGCAGCAGCTCATGCAACCCTCCCCAAAAGGCGCTGCGTGACCTCCGGCGTGACGCGGGCGCGATCCTCCTGCGTCTTCAAAAGACAGACCAGGGTCTCGTGCACGGTCTCGGGCGCATCATGAAGATCGCGGATGTCGAGGCCGACCAGGGCTGCCGCCCAGTCAAGCGTCTCCGCCACGCCCGGGACCTTGCGCAGCTCTTCCTTGCGCACGCCCTCGACCATGCGCGCGATCTGGAGTGACAGCGACGGGCTCGCACCGGCGATCCGTGCCAGGATGATGCGGGCCTCGCGGTCGACATCGGGGTAATCGACGTAGTGATAGAGGCAGCGCCGGCGCAGCGCGTCGGAGAGCTCGCGCGTGCCGTTCGAGGTCAGCACCACATGCGGGATTGTGATCGCGGCAATGGTGCCGAGCTCGGGAATCGAGACCTGGAAGTCGGAGAGCAACTCCAGCAGGAACGCCTCGAATTCGTCGTCGGCGCGGTCGATCTCGTCGATCAGCAGCACCGGCGCCTGCGCCCGCCGGATCGCGGCGAGCAGCGGACGCTCCAGCAGGTATTTTTCCGAGAAGATCTGGTCCTCGATGCTGTCGGTGCCGCGATGGGCCTGGATCGCCAGCAATTGACGCTGGTAATTCCATTCGTAGATCGCGGAGGATTGGTCGAGGCCCTCATAGCATTGCAGGCGGATCAGCTCGGTCGCATGCACCTTGGCGAGCGCCTTCGCCACCTCTGTCTTGCCGACGCCCGCCTCGCCCTCCAGGAGCAGCGGGCGCCGCAGCAGCCGCATCAACGAGATCGCCGTCGCCAGATCCTTATCGGCGATGTAGCCCGATGCGGCCAAGGCGCGGGTGATCTCGTCGCGGTTCTTCATCGTTTCTCGAACCAATGCCGTTCTTTCTGTGACCTCATGGTTCGAGACGCGCGAAGACGCGCTCCTCACCATGAGAGTCCAAACCTCATCCTGAGGAGCGGCGCTTGCGCCGCGTCTCGAAGGATGACGGCCCGGCCTTCGCCAATCGCGCTACGCCACCGCTCCCAGCTCCTTTGCCGCCTTCCAGTTGCGCCAGTAGTCGTGCGGCATCTGGATGTGCGTGGACCCCAAGAACGAGAACGCGTCGTTGACGGCGTTGGAGAAGGCCGGCACGCCGCCGACATTCGGGCTCTCGCCGACGCCCTTGGCGCCGATCGGGTGATGCGGCGACGGGGTGACAGTAAAGTCGGTCTCCCAATGCGGGGTCTCGACCGCGGTCGGCATGAAGAAATCCATGAACGAGCCGGTGACGACGTTGCCGGTCTCGTCGTAGCGGATCTCCTGGCCCATCGCGATGGCGAAGGCTTCGGTCAGGCCGCCATGCACCTGCCCCTCGATGATCATCGGGTTGATGCGGGTGCCGCAATCGTCGAGCGCGTAGAAGCGCCGGACCTTGTACACGCCGGTATCGACATCGATGTCCATCACGCAGAGATAGGCGCCAAACGGATAGGTCATGTTGGGCGGATCGTAGTAGCTGACCGCTTCCAGCCCCGGCTCCATGCCCGGCGGCACGGAGTTGTACGCCGCCCAGCAGATATCCTTCATCGACATGAACTTCTCGGGCAGCCCCTTCACGCGGAAGCCGTCGATGTCCCATTCGAGATCGTCCTCGTGGACCTCGAGCTTGTAGGCTGCGATCATCTGCGCCTTGGCCTTGATCTTTCGCGCCGCCATCGCGATTGCGGCACCAGCAACCGGCGTCGAGCGCGAGCCGTAGGTGCCGAGCCCGTAGGGCGCGGTGTCGGTGTTGCCCTCCTCGACCTGGATGTTGTCGGCGGGAATGCCGATCTCGGTCGCGATGATCTGGGCCCAGGTGGTCTCGTGGCCCTGGCCCTGGCTCTTGGTGCCCATGCGAGCGATGCCCGCACCGGTCGGATGCATGCGGATCTCGCAGGAATCGAACATCGCGATGCCGAGGATGTCGCAGTTCTTCGACGGTCCGGCGCCGACGATCTCGGTGAAGAAGGAGACCCCGAGCCCCATGATCTCGCGGGTCTCGCCGCGCGCGAACGCCGCGCGCTTTTCGGCCTGCTCTTTCCGGAGCGCGGCGTAGCCGGTCGTCTCCATCATCTTGCGCATGGCGGTGTGATAGTCGCCGGAATCGTATTCCCAGCCCAGCGCCGAATGATACGGGAACTGCTCCGACTTGATGAAGTTCTTCAGCCGCAGCTCGGCCGGATCCATGTTGAGCTTCTGTGCCAGAATATCCATGGCGCGCTCGATGCAATAGGCCGCCTCCGTGACACGGAACGAGCAACGGTAGGCGACGCCGCCCGGCGCCTTGTTGGTGTAGACGCCGTCCACCGCCAGATGCGCGGTCGGGAAGTCGTAGGAGCCGGTGACGATGTTGAAGAAGCCGGCCGGCCATTTCGACGGGTCGGCACAGGCGTCGAACGCGCCGTGATCGGCGAGCACGTGGACGCGAAGCCCTGTGACCTTGCCGTCCTTGGTCGCCGCGATCTCCGTCGTCATGTGGTAATCGCGCGCGAACGAGGTCGCAGTGAGGTTCTCGATGCGGTCCTCGACCCATTTCACCGGCTTGCCGGTGACGATCGAAGCCACGGCCGCACAGATATAGCCGGGATAGGCGCCGACCTTGTTGCCGAAGCCGCCGCCGATGTCGGGCGCGATGACATGAATCTTCTGCTCCGGCAACTTTGCGATCAGCGACACCACGGTGCGGATCACATGCGGCGCCTGGAACGTGCCGTAGATCGTCAGCTCACCCTTGATCTTGTCGAAGGAGCAGACGCACTGGCAGGTCTCGAGCGGCGACGGATGGGTGCGGTGATAGGAGATCATCTCCTTGATCGTCACCTCCGCCTTCTTGAAGGCGGCGTCGGTCAGCTCCTTGTCGCCGACGGTCCACTCGAAGATGTGGTTGTGGTGCTTGCGGGGGCCGTGCGCGCCCGACGTCTTGCCGGCGAGGTCCTCGCGCAGCACCGGCGCATCGGCGTCCATCGACTTGAACGGATCGATCAGCGGCGGCAGCGGCTCGTATTCGACCACCACCTTGTTGATGCCGTCATCAGCGGCGTAGCGGTCGGTCGCGACGACGAAGGCCACTTCCTGGTTCTGGAACAGTACCTTGCCGTCGGCCAAAACCATCTGCACGTCGCCGGCGAGTGTCGGCATCCAGGCGAGGTTGACGGTCTTCAGCGTCTCGGCGGTGATGACCGCGAGCACGCCGGGGACTTTCAACGCTTCGCTGTCGTCGATCTTCTTGACCCGCGCATGCGGATGCGGCGAGCGGACGAAGTCGCCGTGCAGCATGCCCGGCAGCTTGACGTCGTCGACATAGTTACCCTTGCCTTGCGTGAAGCGGATGTCCTCGACGCGCTTGCGCTTGCAGCCCATGCCCTCGAGCGCGGCGGTGCGTTGTTCCCGCGTGGGAGTCATGTCATTCATTCTGCGGCCTCCCGGAATTCCACGCCGTTGATCTTGGCGGCGGCGTACTGGATTGCTTTGACGATGTTCTGGTAGCCGGTGCAGCGGCAGATATTGCCGGAGATGCCCATCCGGATCTCCTGCTCGCTCGGCGACGGATTCTCCTTCAGCAGCCGGTGCGCGCGCATGATCATGCCGGGCGTGCAGAAGCCGCATTGCAGGCCGTGCATCATGCGGAAGCCTTCCTGCAGGGCCGACAGCGTGCCGTCGGCGTTGGCCATGCCTTCGATGGTGGTGATGTCGGAGCCGTTGGCCTGGACGGCGAACATCGTGCAGGACTTCACTGACATGCCGTCGATGTCGACAGTGCAGGCGCCGCAATGGGTGGTCTCACAGCCGATATGGGTGCCGGTCATCTGCAAGTTTTCGCGGATGAAATGCACCAGCAGCGTGCGCGGTTCGACGAGGCCTTCGACCTCGGCGCCGTTCACCTTCATGGTCACATGTGTTTTTGCCATCGATCCCCTCCCGTCATTTCGTGTTGGCGGCAGCGCGTTGCAGCGCGCGCGTCACCATGATGCCGCCGACATGCTTGCGGTATTCGACCGGCCCGCGGGCATCCGCGGCCGGTGACATGATCGCTTCCGCTGCCGCCGCCGCGTTCTTCAGCGACGTGGCGTCGAGGCTCGTGCCGATCACGGCGTTGGCGGCGTCGGCGGCGAGCAACGGCGTCTCGTGGACATTGGTGAGCCCGATCGTGCAGGTCGCCACCTTGTCGCCTGCCATCGTCAGCACGACGGCCGCGGCCGCGGTGGCGTAATCGCCGACCTTGCGCTTGAGCTTTTCGTAGGCGTAGCCGTGGCCGGCCGGAGGCACGGGGACCGAGATTGAAGTCAGGATCTCGCCCGGCTCGAGCGCGGTGAAATAGGCGCCCTGGTAGAACTCGGCGGCCGCCACTTCGCGGGCGCCGCCGGGGCCTTCGAGGCGATAGGTCGCGCCCAGCGTCATCATCAGCGCCGGCATGTCGTTGCCGGGATCGCCATTGGCGACGTTGCCGCCGATCGTGCCGCGGTAGCGCACCTGCGGATCGGCGATCAGCAGGGCCGCCTCATTCAGGATCGGCACCGACTTGCCGACCTCATCGGAGGCCAGAAGATCGTGCTGGGTGGTCATCGCACCGATGACGAGATTGTTGCCGTCGCGGCGGATGCCCTTCAGGCCGGCGATGCCGTGCAGGTCGACGAGATGGGCGGGGGTCGCGAGCCGAAGCTTCATCATCGGCACAAGGCTGTGCCCGCCGGCCAGTGGCCGAGCATCCTCGCCGAGGTCGGACAAGAGTTTGACGGCATCGGCGACACTCGCCGGCCGGTGATAGCTGAATGATCCCGGGATCATCGTCTCCTCCCACTCGTCCTTGGCGCTCAAAGCGCGGACGTTGGCGGGACGGTCCCTCCCGGCGGGGCTCGGCGCAATCATTCGGGCACAAAGGCGGGGTTTTTGCACGAATTGCGGATGGGGACGCACGAATTGCGTCAGGGTCGGCGACGTATGGCTGGCTCTTCACCTCTCCCCGTAAGAGCGGGGAGAGAGATAGAGGGCGGGGAGAGGGAGTGAGAGAGCTTTACGCGTGGCGCCGATTGACCAGCCCCAGCCGCGCCTTCACCTCGGCGATCTTGGCCCGGCTCACCGGTACGCGGTGCGGCGACGGACCGTCGAGCTCGAGCACGGCACCGTCGCCTTCCTTGCGGACGTGCGCGACGTGGGAGATCGCGACGATATGGCTGCGGTGCACCCGCAGGAACAGCGAGGGATCGAGCTGCGCCTCGGCTTCGGAGATCGACCAGGGGCACATCCGCTCGCGGGTGCCGTCATGGACGCGCGTATAATGCGCATCCGCCCGAACGCTGCGCACATGGGCCGTCTCGATGAAATGGGTGCCGTCGGCGCCTTCGACCGGCAGCCGCGGCGCCGGCGCACGAGGTGGCTGACCGAGGCCACCGAGCGGCGCCACCGGCCGCGGCGATGTGGCGGCCAGCGCGACCGGCTCCACGGTGGTTCGCATAGCCAGCGGCGCGACCGGATCGGCGGCGACCGACACCTGCGCCTGCCGCCGCGGGTCCGGCACCAGCGACAACAGGAAGCCGGCCGCGATCACGAAGCACAGCACGGCAACGACGATCGACAAGACTTGCTGCGACGCGGCAAGGCTGCCGCCGAGATGGTGATGCGCCGAGCCCGTGAGCGGCTCGAAATGCATGCCGAGCATCGCGGTGTAATGCATGCCGGACACCGCAACGCCAAAGGCGATCGAGCTCACGATCAGACGGACACCTTCCTGCTGCGCCAGGAAGGCGCGCAGGCCGCCATAGGCGGTGACGACCGCGACCAGGATCGACAGCAGCACCATCGAGGGGTCGTGCGCGATGCCGAAGGACCCGGCGAGGCCGTGGATGCCAACATAATGCATGCTGGCGATACCGACGCCGAGCAACACGGCTGACGAGGCCACCCGCTTCAGTGACGGCTCGCCGATCGAGACGAAGAACAGGGAGATGCCAACCACCAGCGCGCAGATCAGGAACGAGATGATGGTGGGCAGGACGAGATAGACGGTGTCGGGCGGCAGCGGTGCGGCCAGCATGCCGACGAAATGCATGGTCCAGATCCCGACCGCCAGAAACGCCGCCGCGCCCGCGAGCAGCATGCGGTTACTGACGCCGGGCGTGCTGCGGATGCGGGCCGCGAGCGCAAAGCCGGTATAGCCACCCAGGCTCGCGATCGCCACAGAGAGCGCGACGAGATAGGGATCGTGTCCTTCGAACATGATCTTGTCGGCCGCCCCGTCTCCACGGAACGTCCTCCTCCCGCCGCCGACTTTATAGGGACGGCGGCGGGATTGACAATCAGCGCCGTGTGAGGCCGGCCCCCAGGCGCACTGCAAGAGCCTCATGGTGAAGAGGCGCGCAAGCGCCGTCTCCCGGAATGCTTCGCATCACCTGGAGAACCATGAGGCTCGATCGTGGCCTTCATCCTTCGATGACGCGCTCCTCAGGATGAGCGGTAAGAGTCTTTGCAACCTAGCCCACAATCCCCGCCGCGACCTGGCCGCGCAGGCGCTCGAGCCCGTGCAGCGTGTTGGCGCAGGCTTCCGCGACTTCGACGCCCTTGATCGCGAAGTGCCTGCGGAAGAAGTCGTAGTGCACCTCGGTCTCGTGGAATTGCTGCGGCGTCAGCACCGCCGAGAACACCGGGACTTCGGTGCGGAGTTGCACGTCCATCAACGCTTTGATCACGGTGTCGGCGACGAACTCGTGGCGGTAGATGCCGCCGTCGACGACGAGCCCGGCCGCAACGATCGCGGTGTAGCGCCGCGTCTTGGCAAGGATCTGCGCATGCAGCGGGATCTCGAACGAACCGGGCACCTCGAACACGTCGACATGATTGAGGTGGCGTGCCTCGGCCTCCTTCAAGAAGGCGATGCGGGCCTCCTCGACCACGTCGTGGTGCCAGCAGGCCTGCACGAAGGCGACCCGCTGCGGCTTGGCGAAGCGCGGATGCTCGATCGCCGGCGGCGGATCCTGCGGAACCGGCGGCGGCATTTGGGTTTGCTGAGAGGTTTCGACTTGCGGGTCTTGCAACATCTGATTCATGGCTTTCCTTCTCAAGGACCAGAATCAGGGCACACGGAACGACAAACAGCCGCATCCTGCGATGCGTCTGCCTCCGACCGTTCTCTTTCATCCGGACTTTGACCGTCGGCTTCGGAGTCGCACCGAATCTGCTGACCCTTCCTTCGGGAAAAATCCCTCTTGGAAGGCGCTCGCGGGCTTGGGCCTTTCGGTCCTTACCGCCGGTGGGGACTTTCACCCCGCCCTGAGAACATCGGCCGCCCGGAATGAGCGACCTGAACGGAAATATGACGCCGGCGAGCGGCTCCGGCAAGCACGTTCCGTATGGGGAAACCGCATGGTCCCATGCCGACTTGGAGGTCCTCTTGGCGGTCCGGCCCTCGCGGGACGGAATTAGCGAGTGGCACGCTTTCGGGAATCCGATTCCGGTTTGTTCTCTACGTTAAGAATTATGGCGAAGAGATGAGCTGTGGACGAGTGAGTCCTGACTTGTGGACGGACTCGGGACCCGGTTGCGCAGATTCCGCAAATCACATCACTTGATCCGCGACAGGCCCGCGCCCAAGGGGATCGCGAGAGCGACTCCGAGGGATCGTCGCAGCGATGTTGAGGGAGTGTGCGCCGGCCAACCGCGTGCGTATCAAAGACAACAAGAAGGCAAGAGGTCGAGACGGCATGTCCCTGCTCGAAGGTACCATCGATTCCCGAAACCATCCGCTCGCGGTGGTCGAGGACATTGCCGCCAGCAACAACTGGCCGTTCGAACGTTCCGGCGAGGACGAGCTCACCATCGTCTCCAAGGGACAGTGGACGGACTATCAGCTCTCCTTCACCTGGATGGGCGACATCGAAGCGCTGCATCTGGCCTGCGCGTTCGACATGAAGATCCCGGTCGCGCGCCGGCCGGAGGTCCAGCGGCTCGTCGCCGCCGTCAACGAGCAATTGTGGATCGGACATTTCGATCTGTGGACCAACACCGGCATGATCATGCACCGCCAAGCGCTGGTGCTGCCGGGCGGCCTGACCGCCTCGACCGCGCAATGCGAGGCCATGCTCGCCGGCGCCATCCACGCCTGCGAGCGCTATTTCCCGGCGTTCCAGTTCGTGGTGTGGGCGGGCAAGTCCACGACCGAAGCGATGGATGCGGCGATGTTCGATACGGCGGGAGAGGCGTAAGCACGCCGCCCTCCCCAACGCCGTGAGGGAGGCAGAAATCCCTCCTCATCGTCGTCCCGGCGAAGGCCGGGACCCATACCGCGTGAATTCGCCGTATTTGACGATGCTTGTTGCTCTGCCTTCCATCCACTAGAACCAGTCGTGGTACGCGACGAGCGCAAGCGCTCGCGCGGGGGTCCCGGCCTTCGCCGGGACGACAGCTTTGTTTGTGGTGACCGCAGTGGCCGATAACAGCACTCTCAAGAACATCACCGGCACCATCCTCCTGGCCGGCGCCGGCAAGATGGGCGGCGCGATGCTGACCGGGTGGCTGGCGGGCGGGCTCGATCCGCGCCGTGTCGCGGTGATCGATCCGCAGCTCTCGCCAGAGATCAGTGCGCTCGCCGCAAAAGGCGTTGCACTCAATCCCGACGTGAAGGCAGCCGGCGCGGTCGAGACGCTGGTCGTCGCGGTGAAGCCGCAGATGTTCCGCGAGGCCGGCGCCAGGATGAAGCCATTCGTGTCGGACAAGACCTCGGTCGTGTCGATCATGGCGGGAACCACGATCGCCTCGCTGCAGGAGGTCTGCGGCGGCGCCGTGGTGCGCGCGATGCCGAACACGCCGGCCGCGATCGGCCGCGGCATTACCGTGGCGGTCGCAGCGAACAATGTCAGCGCGCAGCAGCGCGCCGTGGCGGATGCGCTGCTGCGCGCCACAGGCTCGGTGGAATGGGTGGACGATGAAGGCCTGATGGATGCGGTAACCGCCGTGTCCGGCTCGGGCCCGGCCTATGTGTTCCTGCTTGCCGAAGAGCTCGCGCGTGCTGGCGTGGAAGCCGGGCTGCCCGAGGCGCTCGCAACGACACTCGCACGCGAGACGGTCTCTGGTGCCGGCGAATTGCTGCGTCGCTCGGACCTTGCCGCAAGCACGCTGCGCCAGAACGTGACTTCGCCCGGCGGCACCACCGCTGCTGCGCTCGAAGTGCTGATGGGCCTGCCCGGCCTGCGCGATCTGATGATCCGCGCGATCGCCGCGGCGACGAGGCGCTCGAAGGAACTGGCCAAGTAGCTAGACCCTCACGGTGAGTGCCGTAGGGTGGGCAAAGCGAAGCGTGCCCACCACTTCAGCGGCGATCTCGGAGAGATGGTGGGCACGGCGCTTCGCGCCTCTGCCCACCCTACGGTGTCGGTGCACTTGGTTACGTCGCACCCAGCCGCTTGTTGAACAGCTCGACATTGACGAGACCGCGGGCGTGGCGGCCCTCACCGAGCTTGCGCGCGCCCTCGAACGCCTCGACCTCGAACCGGATGACGCGGCGCTCCACTGCGATCACCTTTGCAGTGGTTCGCACCGTCGCACCGACGAGCGCGGCTGCCAGGTGTCGGATGTCGACCTCGGTGCCGACCGTAACCCAGCCCGGCTGAAGCGCAGAGCGGATCGCATCGCCCGAGGTCATCTCCATCTCCAGGATCATCATCGGCGTCGCGTAGACCATCGGCATGCCCGGCACGAAATGCCCGACCGTGCGCTCCGCTGGGACCACCAGCGTACGCTCGGCGCTCATGCCGATCTTGATGAAATCGCGTGCGTCCATGCTGATGCCGCGCCAGCCAAAACTATTTCTTCGCCGCGGCCGCGCGCTCGACGAAGGTCTTGCCGCCCTTCATCTTGTGGCGAAGCGGGGCTTCGTTGATCTGGATGACGACGGCTTCGGCATCGACGCCGAGATTCTTCACCAGCGCTTGCGTGATGTCGCGCATCATGCCGGCCTTCTGTTCGTCGGTGCGGCCTTCGGCCATGCTGATGGTGATCTCAGGCATCGTCTTCTCCCTGCTGCTTTGGCGATGGCCGAGCTCACCCCGGCCCTTCATCGTCGCTGCGCATCAAACAGGACGTGGGTGCCCGGGACAAGCCCGGGCATGACGACTGGAGCGTATGGCTAGCCCCAGCTTACGTCATGGCGCGCCAGCACTTCTTGCACCCTGGCGACGAGGTCGGCTTCGCTGCATGAGAACTGCGCCGGGCGGCTCTCGCGCCATTCCTGGTTGGAGGCAATGGCGGCGGCCGCTTTCGCGCCCTCGATCAGGTCCTTGATCTGCACCTCGCCGCGCGCCTTCTCGTCCGAACCCTGGATGATGACGCAGGGTGCGTTACGGCGGTCGGCATATTTGAGCTGGTTGCCCATGTTCTTGGGATTGCCGAGATAGAGCTCGGCGCGGATGCCTGCACCTCGCAGCGTGGCGACCATCTTCTGATAGTCGGCGACACGATCGCGATCGAACACGGTGACGACGACGGGCCCGAATTCGGGCCGGGTGTCGAGCTTGCCGAGCAGCGTCAGCGCCGCCTGAAGGCGCGAGACGCCAATCGAGAAACCGGTCGCCGGCACCGGCTCGCCGCGGAAGCGCGAGACCAGGCCATCATAGCGACCACCGCCGCCGACCGAGCCGAAGCGCACCGGGCGGCCCTTCTCGTCCTTGGTGTCGAGCAGGAGTTCAACCTCGTAGACGGGGCCCGTGTAGTATTCGAGACCGCGCACGACGGAGGGATCGATCTTGATGCGATCCTCGCCATAACCTGCGGCCTTCACGAGCTTGCTGATCTGATCGAGCTCGTCGCGGCCCTGTTGCCCGATCGCGCTCGCACTGAGGCGCGGATCGATCGGAGTGTCTTTGTTCTGTTCGATCGCGGAGACGACGAGCGCGATGTCGTCCTCCTTCAACCCTGCCCCCTTGGTGAAGTCTCCGGACTCATCCTTGCGACCCGCGCCGAGCAACTGCCGGACACCGTCAAGGCCGAGCCGGTCGAGCTTGTCGATCGCGCGCATGACAGTGAGCCACTGGCCGTCATCGGCGATGCCGAGCGCATCGCGCACGCCATCGAGCACCTTGCGGTTGTTCACCTTCACCACATAGGAGCCGCGCGCAATCCCGAGCGCTTCCATCGTGTCGGCGGCCATCATGCAGATCTCGGCGTCCGCAGCCGGCGTGGCCGAGCCCACCGTATCCGCATCGAACTGCATGAACTGGCGGAAGCGGCCGGGGCCGGGCTTTTCGTTGCGGAAGACATAGCCGGCGCGGTAGCTGCGATAGGGCTTTGGCAGCGTGTCGAAATTCTCGGCGACGTAGCGCGCGAGCGGCGCGGTCAAATCGTAGCGGAGCGAAATCCACTGCTCGTCATCGTCCTGGAACGAGAACACGCCCTCGTTCGGGCGATCCTGGTCGGGCAGGAACTTGCCGAGCGCGTCGGTATATTCCATCGCCGGCGTCTCCACGGGCTCGAACCCGTAGAGCTCGTAGACGGCGCGGATCTTCTCGACCATCTGGCGCGCCGCCTTGATCGCGGCGGGATCGCGATCCTCGAGCCCGCGCGGCAGGCGCGCCTTAAGTTTTTGAGGTTTTTTGGGTTTTTCGGACATGTCGCTCGTTGTAAGCTTTGTAAGCCAATGCTGACTTACAACATACACGTTGACTTACAAAGCCTACATCGAGCTACCAGCCGGCCGGCAAACGCCTAGTCTAACCTCGCCCCACTGCGGGGAGAGAGAAAGAGAACTACGGCTGCTCCATCCGCGCACGCAGGGCGTCGGCATCCGCCCTGGGCATCGACTTCAGCAACGGCTTGATGGTTTCGCCGCCGACGATCTTGCCGTTGAGCATGAACATCCAGTCCGAGATGTCGGTTTGCGCGAACTCAACCAGGTCGCCTGCCCGCTTGCCGGGCAGATCGCGCGGTTCGTTGGCAAAGACGCCCGAATAGGTCCCGTTCGGCAGCTTCTTCACTTCGGCCATCCAGATGTGCTCGGCGCCCTTGCGGGTCGGAAAGCGCACTTTCAGGGAATGTCCGGTCTCGATCGGCTTCGGCGCGTCATAGGAGGCCCAGAATGTCGGCAACGTATCCCGCGCCCGCGCGATCGCCGCGTTCATCTGCGCATCGGCCGTGCGCACGTCGACGACGGGCGAGCGTTCCTGCGCCACGACTTCGGCCCTGGGCCCGATGGTCAGGATGCCGAAGACCGTGACACCCGTGACGGCGGCGAGAAGGACCCATTTCAGGGGTTGAGGGAGCGTGGAGGCCATGATCGAGGTCCGGATGCCATGATGTCTTTCGGCTTTGTCGCGCGGGCGCGCGGGGGAGTTCATGGCGCTGGAAGCCACAAGCAAGCTGCTCTTCCCTTACGCCTTACGCCGCCGCCTGCTTGCCCTTCGGCCGCACTTCCGCTGCGTAGTCGCGCATCAACTGCTCGGAGATCGCGCCAGGCGTGAACTTCCATTGCGCAATCTCGGCGACTGGCGTCACTTCGGCCGCCGAGCCCGTGATGAAGCACTCGGTGAAGCCGTCGAGCTCCTCCGGCATGATACGGCGCTCGACCACCTCGATGCCGCGACGCTGCGCCAGCTCGATCACGGTCGCGCGCGTGATCCCGGGCAGGAAGCAGTCGGCGATCGGGGTTTGCAGCTTGCCGTCGCGCACGAAGAAGATGTTGGCGCCGGTGCATTCGGCCACCCTGCCCTCCCAGTCCAGCATCATCGCATCGGCATAGCCCTTCCGTTCGGCCTTGTGCTGGAGATGGTGCAGATCATGTAGAGGCCGCTCGCCTTGGCGAGCGCGGGGATCGTGCGCGGATCGGGCCGGCGATATTCCGCAAGATCGATGCGGATGCCCTTCAGCCGCGCAGCGGGATCGAAATAGCTCGGCCAGGTCCAGGCCGCGATCGCCAGATGGATGGTGTTGTTCGGCGCCGAAACGCCCATCATCTCCGAGCCGCGCCAGGCGATCGGACGCAGATAGGCATTCGGCAGGCCG
The DNA here is from genome assembly GCF_001641695.1 of Bradyrhizobium neotropicale. Classification (GTDB taxonomy): domain Bacteria; phylum Pseudomonadota; class Alphaproteobacteria; order Rhizobiales; family Xanthobacteraceae; genus Bradyrhizobium; species Bradyrhizobium neotropicale. The sequence goes on along the minus strand of NZ_LSEF01000058.1, from coordinate 130,943 downwards.
TTGCTGTCGATCACGAGCTGTTTTGCGGCATCGATCTCCGCGATCGACCAGGGGATCTCGAAATCGAGGATGTTGGCCGACGCCTTGAGCCGCTCGGAATGCGCGGTGCTCCTGAACACTTTGCCGCCATAGGCGCGCTCACCCTCGAACACGCAGCTCGCATAGTGCAGGCCATGGGTCAGCACATGGACATTGGCCTCCTTCCACGGCACGAGCTTGCCGTCGAACCAGATGACGCCGTCGATATTGTCGAATGAAACTCCCATGGCTCTCTCCCGGTGCTGTTGAATTTTTCGCGCACGCGTCCGCGCACGCGTCCCGGCGAGACGCGTGCCGTCCGTGCTTCAATCAGGAAACTTCGTCAGGAGCGGCGGCGTGATGCCGCCGCCGGTTCAGACCACCGTCTTGATCCAGTTGTGCGGATCGTTGGTCCGTCCGTACTGGATGTCGACGAGTTGCTTGCGCAGCCCCATGGCCACGGGACCGGCCGCGCCGCCACTGATCTCGAAGTCGCCGCTCACCGAGCGCACCTTGCCGATCGGCGAGATCACCGCCGCCGTGCCGCAGGCAAATGCTTCCTTGAGCCTGCCGCTGGCGGCATCCTTGCGCCACTGGTCGATCGCGTAGGGCTCCTCGCGCACGGTCTTGCCGGCATCCCTGGCGAGCGCGATGATCGAGTCGCGGGTGATGCCCGGCAGGATCGTGCCGAGCGGCGGCGTCGAGAGCGAGCCGTCGTCGAACACGAAGAACACGTTCATGCCGCCGAGCTCCTCGATGTAGCGGCGCTCGACCGCGTCGAGGAAGACGACCTGATCGCAGCCATGCGTGATGGCCTCGGCCTGCGCGCGCAGGCTCGCGGCGTAGTTGCCGCCGCATTTGACCGCGCCGGTGCCGCCGACCGCGGCACGCGTGTAATTCTCCGACACCCAGATCGACACCGGCGCAGGGCCGCCCTTGAAATAGGAGCCGACCGGCGAGGCGATCACGGCGAAGATGTATTCGGAGGACGGCTTCACGCCGAGGAAGGTCTCGCTCGCGATCATGAAGGGACGCAAGTAAAGGCTGCCCTCGCCGCCCGGGATCCAGGCACGGTCGATGCGCACGACCTGCTCGACCGCTTCGATGAAGACGTCTTCAGGCAGCGGCGCCATCGCCATGCGCTCGGCCGAGGCCTTGAAGCGCCGCGCATTGGCGTCGGGGCGGAACAGGTTCACGCCGCCGTCGTCGCGCCTGTAGGCCTTGAGGCCTTCAAATATCTCCTGCGCGTAGTGCAGGACGGCACCGGCGGGATCGAGCTGGAAATTGCTGCGCGCCTCGACGTGCGCATCATGCCAGCCGCCCTTGGCCTGGTTGTAGCGGACGATCGCCATGTGATCGGTGAAAACCCGCCCGAAGCCGGGATCCGCGAGCTTGGCCACGCGCTCCTTCTCGGAGGTCGGGTTTGCTGCGGGCTGGATGTCGAATTTCATGCTCATTTTCCTTGCCTCCCGCCGTCGGTATCGGCGCCGTCCTGGCGCCGGCCTGCCTGTTTCGGGCCCGGCTGGCTCGATTGGATTTGAAGCGGACCCCCGCCAGCCTTGTTACGGCCGGTTTCCGTGGCCAGCATGCCGCGGAGGACATGCTTTTGCGGAACGCGGAAGTCCAGTATGTTTTGTCGAAATGCCGCTCGACAAACGCACGGTAGATCTGATCCGGCCGTCGCAGCCTGTCTGGCTATCCCCGGCCGACTTGGACGATGCCCACCCGACGCGAAGCGATGTAAAATTTCGTGCCGGCTGATCGTTTTGTAACATTGAACCCAAGATACGTCAATATGCCTGACATAAATTTCGCGACTTCCCCTCATGATGCCGCCGAGCCAAGGTCGGCCGCGTCCGATGGAGGCAATTTGCGCTGGGATATCATCGAGCTCCTGTTCTTCGCCTATCGCGATTTCGTCGGCGACCCCGACCAGGAGCTGGAGGCTTTCGGCTTCGGCCGGGCGCATCACCGGGTCATGCACTTCGTCTACCGCTACCCCGGCCTGAAGGTCGCCGACCTCCTGGATGTCCTGCGCATCACCAAGCAATCGCTCGGCCGGGTGCTCAAGCAGCTCCTGGACGAGGGATACATCGTGCAGAAGACCGGCGACAACGACCGTCGCCAGCGCCTGCTCTACGCGACGCCGAAGGGCGAGGCGCTGGTGCAGAAGCTCGCCGGTCTCCAGACCACCCGCATCACCAAGGCGCTCGCCGAGATGGCGCCGCAGGATGCCGAGACGATCAAGCGCTTCCTGCGCGCGATGATCGACCGCGACGATCCGGACAAGGTGCTCGAGACGATCTTCGCCTCGGGTAACCCCGACGCAAAGGAGTGAACGTGCCGCTCACCGCCACTCTCACACGTCCGCCGGCGCGTCCGGCCGACGATGCGCCACATCTGCTGCTGGTCGACGACGACCGCCGCATCCGCGATCTGTTGTCGCGCTTTCTCGCCAGCGAGGGCTATCGCGTCACCACTGCCGCGAGCGCGAGTGACGCTCGCTCAAAGCTCCTGGGACTGCATTTCGACCTCTTGATCCTCGACGTGATGATGCCCGGCGAGACCGGCTTCGACCTCGCCCGCTTCATCCGCCAGTCCTCGTCGGTGCCGATCGTGATGCTGACGGCGCGGCACGAAGCGGAAGCCCGCATCGAAGGCCTCCAGATCGGCGCCGACGATTACGTTGCAAAACCGTTTGAGCCGCGCGAGCTCGCGCTGCGCATCATCAACATCCTCAAGCGTGCCGCGCCGCCGCCGCAGGCCGCAACGGTGGAGAAGATCGCCTTCGGGCCTTACATCTTCCACCTCGATCGCGGCGAATTGCGCCAGGGCGAGGAGGTCATTCACCTGACCGACCGCGAGCGCGAGATGCTGCGTATCCTCTCGGAGACACCGGGCGAAACCGTGCCGCGCAGCGCACTCACCGGAAACGGCAGCGTGAACGAGCGCGCCGTCGACGTGCAGATCAACCGCCTGCGGCGCAAGATCGAGAACGACCCCGCCAATCCGCTGTTCCTCCAGGCGGTGCGCGGCATCGGCTANGGCTGGTGGCCGCGCCGTAAGTCAGAAGCAGTGAAGCGCGACCGATGAGCACGATCGATACCGGCCTGACGCTGCTGAAGAGCGCCGCCGGGCGCGTCTCCGCTGCCAATGGCTGGATGGGCAACGCGTTCAAGGGCTGGATGCCGACCGGCCTCTATGCCCGCGCGCTGCTGATCATGATCGTGCCGATGGTGGTGCTGCAATCGGTCGTTGCCTTCGTGTTCATGGAGCGGCACTGGAACACGGTGACGCGCCGGCTGTCGGCCGCGGTGGTGCAGGACATCGCCGCGCTGATCGACATCTACAAGGGCTATCCGCAGGACAAGGACCGCGACCAGATCCGCCGCATCGCCCAGCAGCGCCTTGGGCTCGTCGTGGATTTCCTGCCCGCCGGCGACATGCCGCCGCCCGGACCAAAGCCGTTCTTCTCGCTGCTCGACCAGACGCTGTCGGTGCAGCTCGGCCGCCAGATCGGACGTTCGTTCTGGATCGACACGGTCGGCCGCTCCAACCTCGTCGAGATTCGCATCCAGCTCGATGACGCCGTGATGCGCGTGTTCGCGCAGCGCAGCGCCGCCTACGCGTCGAACTCGGAGATCTTCCTGTTCTGGATGGTCGGCACGTCCTCGATCCTCTTGATCGTGGCGGTGCTGTTCCTACGCAACCAGATCAAGCCGATCCTGCGCCTTGCAGACGCCGCGGAAAGTTTTGGCAAAGGCCGCGAGGCGCCGAACTTCAGGCCTAGAGGCGCGCGCGAGGTACGGCGCGCGGCTGTCGCCTTCCTCGAGATGAAATCGCGCATCGAGCGCGCGATGGAGCAGCGCACCGCGATGCTGGCCGGCGTCAGCCACGATCTGCGCACCATCCTGACCCGCTTCAAGCTCGAGCTGGCGCTGATCGGCGACAGCCCGGAGCTCGAGGGCATGCGCAAGGACGTCGACGAGATGTCCATGATGCTGGAGGATTACCTCGCCTTCGCCCGCGGCGATTCCGGCGAGCAGGCGCAGCCGACCGACATGGCACAGGCGCTCGAAGAGCTGCGCAGCGACGCCGAACGTCACGGCCACATCGCGACCGTGACCTTCCACGGCCTGCCCGTGGTGACCGTGAAGCCAGCCTCGTTCAAGCGCTGCCTCGCCAACCTCGTCACCAATGCCGCGCGGTATGGAAAGACCATCGCCATCGCCGGCCAGCGCGATCACCGTTATTTGACCGTCACGGTCGACGACGACGGACCGGGCATCCCCGTCCATCTGCGCGAAGAGGTGTTCAAGCCGTTCCTCCGCCTGGACAACGCCCGCAACCAGGACGAAGGCGGCACGGGCCTGGGGCTTGCCATCGCCCGCGACATCGCGCGCTCCCATGGCGGTGACATCACGCTCGGCGACAGCCCGATGGGTGGCCTGCGGGCGAGCGTAAGGATTCCGGTCTAAGCCGCGGCTTGCAGCTTGTCCGCGAGGTCGATGAAGCTGGTCGCATAGATGTCGAACCAGCTCTCGGGCGAGATGTCGGGCGCCGCGTCGGGTCCGAACTCCAGAGGACGAGGCACGAACGCTGTCTTCATGCCGAATGCGCGAGCCGCCTTCAAATCGTACTTGTGGCAAGCAACCATCAGAATCTGATCTGGGCGATAGCCAAGGTAGTCGACGGCGAGTTGATAGACCGCCGGCGCAGGTTTGTAACTCTTGGCCAGTTCCGCCGTCAGCACGGCATCGAACGGCAGGCCGGCATTTTTCACCAGGGCGATCACGCTGGCCATGCCTGCGTTCGACAACGTCGACGTCAGACAATGTCGGCGAAGCCGAGTCAGCCCCTCGATCGCATCCGGCCAGGCGTCAAGCCGCGTCCAGACATTGTTCAGTTCGTCACGCTCGGCCCCATCCAGACGATCGGACAAGCCGTGCGTCTCGACGAGATCGTCCAGCGCCTCCCGGTAGATGCGGTCAACCCGCAACCAGCTCCTGCGGCCTGCGATCACCGCGTCCATCGCGGCGCGGTACAGCTCACGCCATTCTGCCGAAAAGGCAGCCCAGTCGATCTCCAATCGCTTCTCGCTGTTGATAGCGGCGCCAGCCCGCAGGATCGGCTCGTAGAAATCGACGCAGGTGCCCTGCACATCGAATGCCATCGCCTTGACGTCCGCCAGCTGGCCAGGGCCCACCATGACGCGCGCCACCTATTTCGGCAGCAGGTTCTTCAGCTTGTCGGCGTCGCGCGTGTTTATCTTGAAGCCGCCGGGCATCACGATGTCGCCGGGCTTCTGATCCGGCTTGCAGGCCCCGAGCCACTTGGCTTCGATCATCGTGGTGGCATCGCGCCCTGCCGCGCCGGCGACACCACCTTGCGCGTGCGAGGTGCTCTTCACCGTGTAGGCCGAATTGAAATCGCCGGTGATCTCGGCATGCGAGGTCGTGGTCACGCCGGCGACGCTGCACTCGGAATCGCTGACATAGCCGGTCGCCGTCTTCTTGATGTCCTGCTTGGAGCAAATCTGCTTGGCCATCGGGGAGACGTTGTTGCTCATCTCCTTGTCGACGGTCTCGTCGGTGCAGTGCTGCATGGTCATCTCCGGCATCGGCGAGCCGGTCCTGACCATCTTCATCTCCCACAGGCCGGCCTTGCGCGTCGGCAGATCGTCGGCACGGGCAGCGCCGGCCGACAAGGCGAGGCAAACGGCCGAACCGAGCAAAGCAAGTTTGCGCGTCATGCGAGAAGCTCCCGGCAGTATCGTGGCCTTACGAAAGACGCCTCAATAGAGCGTGCGGATCGGCTGCTCGGCCGGGCCATAGGGCACCCAGCGGCAGGAAAACGAGATGTAGCCGCCCTCATAGGCCTGCACGGCGAGGAATTTGACCACCTTGCCGTACCGTGCGCAGTGATCGACCGCGACCTGCCGCGCATCGACCTGGGTCGCCATCGAATAGGCGATGATGCCACCGGTGTCGTTGCCCTTGAACGGGGGCACCGGCAGGATGTCGGCGCGCGCCGGCTGGCTCGCCAGCATTCCCGAGATAACCAGGCTGGCAAAAAGGCCCGCGGCCGCAATGATTCGCATTCCCGTCACTCCATTTGGCTGGGGCCAGTTTACGGTGCCTGGACGACGCTGAAAAGAACGGAAGTCCCGTCTGCTGCGCCGTTATTGTCAACTCGTCGACAAGTGTTGCCGTGCTGCACTTGACCTCCTCCGGCCTTCGCGGCACCGTCCGACCCTCCATGCCTATTGGATTGCCCATGCGCGCCCTCTCGACCTCCCTGAAATCGCTCCGCCTTGCCGCGGGGCTTGGCCTCCTGTTCGGGGCGCTGTCGCTCGGCGAGGCCCGGGCCGCCAATCCGCTGGAGCTGAACTTCTGGCTGGACGGGCCGCGCTATGACGGCCGCGTCGCCGATTGCGACAAGGCGCTGCCCACGATCGCCACCCAGTTCTGGGAGAAGGAAAGCTCCTTCTGGAATTCGCCGCTGAAGATCACCGGTTTCGCCGGTGTCCACGAGATCGCATTCCGTCCCTGGCAGTCCGACAACATTCCGCGCCGCTACTGCACGGGCCAGGCCATGCTGACCGACGGCAAGGCGCGCACGGTGCATTTCTCGATCATCGAGGACGGCGGCTTCGCCGGCTTCGGCCAGGGCGTCGAATGGTGCGTGGTCGGGCTCGACCGCAACTGGGCCTACAATCCGTCCTGCCGCGCGGCAAAGCCCTGATTCGGGCTGGGCGGCGCCCCCGATACGGGCCGCCCCACGAATTTTGTTCTTGAAATGTTCTTGTCGCCTGCTAGGCTTCCTCGCACAGTCTAGTTGAGGGGGCGTCGTCATGTTTCATTCCAGATTGCAGTCGTTTTCCCGCCTGATGATCTCGCTCACGCTGGCCGCCGGGCTGATGTCGCTCGCCGGCGCTGCGATGGCACAAGACAGGCGGCAGAACGCACCCGGCGAATTCGATTTTTACGTATTGTCGCTGTCGTGGTCGCCGTCCTTCTGTGAAGAGGCCGCGGAGCGCGGCCGCGGCGGCGGGCGCTCCCAGATACAGTGCGACGGCCGGCCCTATTCCTTCGTGGTGCACGGGCTCTGGCCGCAATATGAGAGCGGCTTTCCGGAATACTGCCAGCGGCCGGCGCCGCGACTCAACCGCAGCATCGTCTCCTCGATGCTCGACCTGATGCCGGCGCCCGGCCTGATCTTCAACGAGTGGGACAAGCACGGCACCTGCTCCGGGCTCAGCGACCGCAATTATTTCGAGACAATCCGGAAAGCGCGCGCGGCGATCAAGATTCCGGCCGAGTTTCTCGACCTGTCGCAGGCCAAGACCGTGGCGCCGGCCGAGATCGAGGAAGCCTTCATCAAGGCCAATCCGGGCCTGAGCAATGCGGCGATCTCGGTCACCTGCAACCGGACGCGACTGTCCGAGGTCCGCATCTGCCTCAGCAAGGACCTGCAATTCCGCGCCTGCGAGGAGATCGAGCGCCGCGCCTGCCGCCGCGACCAGGTGACGATGCCGCCGATCCGGGGCGGTTAGGGCCGCGAGATCCGTCATTGCGAGCGCAGCGAAGCAATCCAGACCACCGCCGCGGATAGATTCTGGATTGCTTCGCTGCGCTCGCAATGACAAGTGGTTGGGGATCGCGCAAGACAACGTAGCCCCTGCCCCATGAACTACCGCCACGCCTTTCACGCCGGCAACTTTGCCGATGTCATCAAGCACATCGTGCTGGCGCGCATCCTCACTTATCTGCAGGAGAAGCCGGGCGCGTTCCGCGTCATCGACACCCATGCGGGCGCCGGCCTCTACGATCTCGAAAGCGACGAAGCGCGCCGCGGCGGCGAATGGCTGACGGGAATCGCGCGGCTGCTGCAGGCGCGGCTTTCGAACGAGACCGCGGCGCTGACGAAGCCCTATCTCGACATCGTCCGCGCCTTCAATCCAAAGGGCGAGCTCAAGGCCTATCCGGGCTCGCCGCTGATCGCGCGCGGCCTGTTACGCCCGCAGGATCGCCTCGTCGCCTGCGAGCTCGAGCCGAAGCCGCGCAAGGCGCTGATCGATGTGCTGCGGCGCGACGAACAGGCCCGCGTGGTCGATCTCGACGGCTGGGTGGCGCTGCCCGCCTTCGTGCCACCGAAGGAGCGGCGCGGGCTCGTGCTGATCGATCCGCCCTTCGAGGCAAAGGACGAGTTCGAACGGCTGGGCGAAGCCTTCTCGGCAGCCTTCGCGAAATGGCCGACCGGTATCTATGTAATCTGGTATCCGGCCAAGAGCCGGCGTGCCACCGACGCACTGGCGCGGCTCGTCGCGCAGGCCGCGGCCGCAGCGAAGCCGAGTGGAAAATGCCTGCGGCTCGAATTCAGCGTCGCGCCGCAAGTCGACGGCACACTCGCCACTACCGGGCTCCTGATCGTCAATCCTCCCTACACGCTGCAAAGCGAGCTCAGGACGATTTTACCCGAGCTGGAGAAGCCGCTCGGCCAAGGCGGCGCCGCGCGCTTCCGCCTCGAGGTGCCGAAGCCGTAAAGCTCCGGCATCCTTGGGAAAAATATGCATGAATGGTAGTCAATATGCAGAGAACCGTATTATGCTGTGTTCGTGACTGGCTTTACGTTCCGCTTCCGCGAATGGTTGCGGCGGAGTGAAGGCCTAAGAAAGATCCGACCGGACAGAAGTGTCCGCCCAAGGATGGCCAGCTCCCGGGCTCAGTAATGTCCGGTCATGTCATGACGTGAGTCTGCGTCATGACGGAGGAGCAATGCGGGGGAGGAGTTTCCCGATGGCCATGACGGGGACGGTTAAATTCTTCAACGGCGAGCGCGGCTACGGCTTCATCAAGCCGGACGACGGCGGTCGCGATGTCTTCGTTCACATCACTGCTGTGGAGCGAGCCGGTTTGAAGGATCTTGCCGAAGGACAGCGCATCACGTTCGAAGTCGAACCGGACAAGAAGGGGAAGGGACCAAAGGCGGTCAATTTGGTGATCCTCTCCTAGCGAGCCCGACGCAAAAAAATCCCGGCCGCAAGCGGCCGGGAGGGTAATGTCCGGTATTTTCTTCTTCAGCTATCAGAAGTGATAGTTCACGCCCGCGCGCACGACGCTGGCGGTATAGCCGTTTGACACGCCTGTAATTGCGAACTGACTCGTCGACAGATCGATGTAGAGGTATTCGAGCTTGGCGCTCCAGTTCGGCGCGAGCCCGACCTCGGCGCCGACACCCGCGGTCCAGCCGGCGGTGGTGTGCGACTCCGTAAAGCCGAACGTCTGTCCTTTCAGCTCACCGAAGGCGAGACCGGCGGTGCCGTAGAACAGCACGTTGCTGAAGGAATAGCCGGCGCGGCCGCGCACGGTACCGAACCAGGGATTGGAGAACTTCCACGGCGCAAAGGTGTCGTCCGCGCCGGTCGCCTGGATGTCGCCCTCGATGCCGAACACCCACGGACCGTTCTGGAAATTGTAGCCCGCCTGCACGCCGCCGACGAAGCCGGAGGGGTTGGCGGGATTGCTGGTCACCGAGCCCCACTCATAGCCGATGTTGCCGCCGAGATAGGGGCCGGCCCAGCTATAGGCATTGAGCGGCTGATTGACGGTATAGGGCGCACCCTGCCCGTAATTGAGATCGGCGGCCTTTGCCGAAGCTGTCCAGCCGGCTGCAACCAACGCGGCTGCGCCCACAACGAGCCTCTTCATCACACTCTCCAACGCAACTGCCGCAACCGTGCGAGACGAGCGCCGCCGCGCTGCGCCCTGCCGAATGGTTACGGAACCAAGACCTTTTCGCGTAGGATTTATCGAGAGTTTTAAGTTAAAGGGTTGTTAAGGCCGGTTACCGCGCTCTTAACAGACTTAAGGAAGCGTTACCGGGAACTGCGCCCGCCCTCTGTGCGTGTCGCAGGTGCGGAACTTCAAATCGGCGCTCCCAGCGCTTAAATTTGCCCCATGGATCACGATTCCACCGACAACCCGGACACTGCGCGCGCGCGCAAGGCCCGGCGCGGCGCGGCGCTGGATGCGCCGCCCGAGGATCTGGCGCCCCCGGACGTCGACCCCGCCGCCGCAAGCGGCGAGGACGACGACGAGGCGCGGCTGCCGGACATCCTGGAAGAGAGCGGCGCGGTCGGCGAAGGCCCGCTGGCGACGGGCCATGAGGCGATCGAGCGCGCGGTCCGGCTCGCCCCCACCTCGCCCGGCGTCTATCGCATGCTGAATGCGAATGCCGACGTGCTCTATGTCGGCAAGGCCAAGAACGTCAAAAAGCGCCTGTCGAACTACGCGCGCGTGGGCGCGCCGCAGCCGGCCCGCATCCTGCGCATGATCGCGGCCACGGTCACGGTCGAGATCGTCTCGACCACGACCGAGACGGAAGCGCTGCTGCTCGAGGCCAATCTCATCAAGCAGCTCAGGCCGCGCTTCAACGTGCAGCTTCGCGACGACAAGTCGTTTCCCTACATCCTGATCACCGGCGACCATTGGGCGCCGCAGATCCTGAAGCATCGGGGCGCGCAGACCCGCCCCGGGCGGTACTTCGGGCCGTTCGCCTCCGCCGGCGCCGTCAACCGCACCATCACGGCCTTGCAGCGCGCCTTCCTGATCCGCTCCTGCACCGATTCGTTCTTCGAGAGCCGCACCCGGCCCTGCCTGCTCTACCAGATCCGCCGCTGCGCCGGTCCCTGCACGCGCGAGATCGATTTTACGGGCTATACGACGCTGGTGCGCGAGGCGACCGACTTCCTCTCCGGCAAGAGCCATGCGGTGAAGCAGGAGCTCGCCGCCGAGATGGAGAAGGCCTCCGGCGAGCTCGAATTCGAGCGCGCCGCGCTCTACCGCGACCGCCTCGCCGCGCTCTCGGCAATCCAGTCGCAGCAGGGCATCAATCCGCGTACCGTGGAGGAAGCCGACGTGTTCGCCATCCACCAGGAGGGCGGCTTCTCCTGCGTCGAGGTGTTCTTCTTCCGCACCGGGCAGAACTGGGGCAACCGCGCCTATTTTCCGCGTGCAGAGAAGACCTTCACCCCGGAGGAGGTGCTCGGCTCCTTCCTGGCGCAGTTCTACGACGACAAGCCCCCGCCGAAGGTCATCCTGCTCTCGCACGAGATCGAGGAGAGCGAGCTGCTTGGCAATGCGCTGTCGATCAAGGCCGGCCACAAGGTCGAGGTCACCGCGCCCAAGCGCGGCGAGAAGAAGGAGCTCGTCACCCACGCGCTGACCAATGCGCGCGAGGCGCTGGGACGCAAGCTCGCCGATACCGCAACACAAAGCCGCCTGCTCGAGGCGATGGCCGGGACCCTGAGCCTGCCGCATCCCCCGAAGCGCATCGAGGTCTACGACAACAGCCACATCCAGGGCACCAATGCGGTCGGCGCGATGATCGTCGCCGGCCCCGACGGCTTCGTGAAGAACCAGTACCGCAAGTTCAACATCAAGTCCGAAGGCCTCACGCCCGGCGACGACTACGCCATGATGCGCGAGGTGCTGCAGCGCCGGTTCAAGCGTCTGCTCAGCCCGCCGGAAGAGGGTGCGGCCAAGGCGAAGGACGACGATTTCCCGCAATGGCCGGACCTCGTCATCATCGACGGCGGCCGCGGCCAGCTCAACGCCGTCCGGGAGATATTCGAGGGCCTCGGCCTCACCCAGGTCTCGCTGATGTCGGTCGCCAAGGGGCCGGACCGGGATGCCGGCCGCGAGACCCTGTTCATGCCGGACCGCGAGGCGATCAAGCTCGAGCCGCGCGATCCCGTGCTCTATTTCATCCAGCGCCTGCGGGACGAGGCCCACCGTTTCGTCATCGGCTCGCACCGCAAGCTGCGCAAGAAGGACATCCGCGAGGCCGGTTTGCAGGAAATCCCGGGCATCGGCCCGTCACGCAAACGGGCCTTGTTGCATCATTTCGGAACCCTGAAGGAGATCGAGCGGGCCTCGATCGCCGATCTTGGCAAGGTTCCGGGGGTGAGCGCCGAGAGCGCCCGCAGGATTTTCGAGTATTTCCATCCCCAGCCGGGGTGAATTAAAGGGGACCGTGGTCATATGGTCGTCGTGTCCGCACCCCATTTGAGGAGCGGGACGGTTGACCTTCATGCCACAGCGGTATTGGTAGAACGGATGAACATCGCCACGACACGAGGGGCCACCAAGAGCTCGCTGTCCCTCCCGAATATTTTGACCTACGCCCGGATCGCTGCGGTCCCGGTCGTGGTCGGGTGCATCTATGCCCAGTCGATCATGGACCAGCCGCTCTGGCTGCGCTGGGTGGCGGTCGCCATCTTCATCGCGGCGGGCGTGACCGACTACCTCGACGGCTATTACGCGCGCATCTGGAATCAGCAATCGGCGTTCGGGCGGATGCTCGACCCGATCGCCGACAAGCTCCTGGTCTCCTCGTGCCTGTTGATGCTGGCTGCCGACGGCATCATCCATGGCTGGTCGCTGTGGGCCGCCATCGTCATCCTGTGCCGCGAGATCCTGGTCTCGGGCCTGCGCGAATATCTGGCGGCGCTGCGGGTCAGCGTGCCCGTGACCAAGCTCGCCAAGTGGAAGACCACGATCCAGCTCGTCGCCATCGGCTTCCTGCTCGCGGGTGAAGCCGGCGACCAGGTGGTGCCGGTGGTTACGCAGATCGGCCTGTTGCTGCTGTGGATCTCGGCGATCTTCACGATCTACACCGGTTACGATTACTTCCGAGCCGGCATCCATCACCTCATCAAGGAGGATGAGGGATGAAGCTGAAATACTTCGCCTGGGTGCGCGAGCGCATCGGCACGGCCGAGGAAACCGTCGAGCCGCCTGCGAGCGTGCGCACCGTGGAGGAGCTGATCGCCTGGCTGTCCGGCCGGAGCGAGGCCTATGCCTATGCCTTCGAGAAGCCGAAGGTGATCCGCGCCGCGATCGACCACGCCCATGTGAGGCCCGACGCCGCGATCGCGGGCGCTCGCGAGATCGCGTTCTTTCCGCCGATGACCGGCGGCTAGGCCCATGACCGGCCCCGTCACCATCCGCATCCAAGAGACTGATTTCGACGTCGCCCACGAGATCGCGGGCCTGACGAAGGGCCGTACCGACATCGGCGCGGTCGTGAGCTTCTCCGGCATCTGCCGCGGCGACGAGGACAGCGCCAGGATTTCCGCGCTCACGCTCGAGCATTATCCTGGCATGGCGGAGGAAGAGATCGGGCGCCATGTCGACGAGGCGACCTCGCGCTGGCCGCTGGACGGCGTCACGATCATCCATCGCGTCGGCCGGATCACGCCCGGCGAAAACATCGTGCTGGTGGTGACCGCCTCGCAACACCGCCAGGCGGCGTTCGAGGCGGCCGAGTTCCTGATGGACTACCTCAAGACCAGTGCTCCGTTCTGGAAGAAGGAAGAGAGCGCCGCCGGCACCGGCTGGGTCGAGGCCCATGCCCGTGACGACGAGGCCGCCGCACGCTGGACCAAATCCTGATGGCAAGAGCATCCAAGAAGTCACCGCGCGGCCGCGCCGCGCCGAAACTCGCGAAGGTCGGAGCGGGCGAGCTCGTGACGCTGATCGATTTCGTCCGCTATGCGGTGAGCCGCTTCGTCGAAGCCAGGCTCGCCTTCGCGCACGGCACCACCGATCCCGTGGCGGAGGCCGCCTTCCTGGTCTGCGAGGCGCTTCATCTCCATCCCGACCAGTTCGAGGCCTTTGCCAATGCCAGCGTCACCAAGGCGGAAGGCAAGGTCATCCTCGATCTCATCCATAAGCGCGTCACCACCCGCAAGCCGGCCGCCTATCTCGTCAACAAGATCTACATGCGCGGCCTGCCCTTCTATGTCGATGAACGCGTGATCGTTCCGCGCTCCTTCATCGGCGAACTCCTTGAGTCGCATTTCGGCAGCGACGGCGAAGCCGGCTCGCTTCTCGACGATCCCCTGGCCGTCGGACGGGTGCTCGATCTCTGCACCGGCTCGGGATGCCTCGCGATCCTCGCCGCGCATCATTTCCCGAACGCCGCGATCGATGCCGTCGACATCTCCAAAGGCGCGCTCGAGGTTGCCGCGCGCAATGTCGGAGAGCACGGGCTCGATCACCGCATCACGCTCCATCGCGGCGATCTGTTTGCGCCGCTTGGCGACAGCAGCTACGACCTGATCATCTCCAATCCGCCCTATGTCGACGCCGATGGCATGGCCGCGCTGCCGCCGGAATGCCGGGCCGAGCCGAAACTCGCCTTCGACGGCGGCTCCGACGGGCTCGACGTGGTGCGTCGCATCCTGCGCGATGCGCCAAAACATTTGGCGCGGGAGGGCGGCCTGCTCTGCGAGATCGGGCGCGGCCGCGACTTGCTCGACGAAGCCTTCCCGGAACTGCCACTGCTCTGGCTCGATACCGAGGAGTCCGAGGGCGAGGTGTTCTGGATCTCCGCCGCCGACCTCGGCTGATCGCGGCAACAGGCCCGCGTCCCGTCGGAACAAGTCAATCACCGCCACGTTCATCCCCGAACGAAACGTCTCGGCTGCCGGAGGATGTCCGTATGCTTGCGCCATCGGGCGAATTGCTGCGCGCGGGGTTGACGCTCAAGGCCAACCACCTCAAGCGCGCCACACAGTCCTATCTGCGCGACCGCGCCAACCAGACCACCGGCAGGATAACCTCCTACGCGATCGCCGTGGGATTGTTCGCGGTCGCAGGCCTGCTCGTTGTCGCGGCCTGCTTCGTCGGTCTGATGGCGCTGTTCCGCTGGATCGACCTCGCTTACGGGCAGTTCTGGGCCTTCGGCGCGGTCGGCGCGGTCCTGCTGGCGGTCGCAGCAATCTGTGCCGTCGTGGCCATGGTCATGATGCGTCGTCCCGCAAAATCCGTCGTGCCTCTCGCCAGCCGCCTGCGCGTGGCGATCGCGACGCCCCGGATCCGGCGTGGAACGGTGAAGGAAGCCGTCAAGGAGGTCGCGACCACGATACCTCTGGTGCCGCTCGCGCCGGGCGAAAGGGGCCAAGACAAGGATCATGGCGGCAGAGCCTCGCCCCTTCGCAGCAACCGGCCGGTGCAACTGGGCTTGATGCTCGCAGCCGTCGGGCTGTTGGGTGTGACGGCGGCGCGCCGGAGGCGCCACAGCCACCGATCGGACACATGATGCAGGCGCGGCGCTCCGAGCAGTTCGATAGCTGGCTTCTGGTCGCGGCCACCACCGTGCTGGTCCTGACCGCGGAACGCTACCTCCAGGCGTCCGGCTTCATGCAATCGGAGCCTGTGCAGGATCGCCGCAACAAAGAGGCAAGTTCGCCCGAGACGAACGCAGCCCGCGCGGCCGCGCAGCCCGGCCGTGGCCGCCGATCGAAAAGCCCGTTCGCGATCCCCTGGGCTGGGTGGAAGGATATTGTCTGGCGCAGCTATCAGCGCATTGGTGACGACCGGCTGCTCGCGACGGCGGGAGGCGTCGTCTTCTTCGGGTTGCTTGCGATCTTTCCCGCCGTAACTGCGCTCGTCTCATCCTACGGCCTGTTCGCCGATCCCGCGACGATCAGCGCCAATCTGCAGAAGCTCGCGATGATGCTGCCCGAGGGCGCGTTCCAGATCGTCGAGGACCAGGTCGGGCGCGTGGTGTCGAAGGGCAACACGGCGCTCGGCGCCACCTTCCTGTTCGGCCTCGTGCTTGCGATCTGGAGCGCCAATGCCGGCGTCAAATCCATCTTCGACGCTCTCAACGTCGCCTATGAGGAGCGGGAGAAGCGCAGCTTCATCCGGCTCAACCTGGTGTCACTGGCCTTCACGATCGGCGGCATCGCGGCGCTGCTGCTGATGGTCGGCACCGTGGTCGCCTTCCCGCTCGCGCTCAATCATCTCGGCCTCGCCCCCGAGAGCAAGCTGATCATTGCGCTCGCCCGATGGCCGCTCTTGTTCGTCATCCTGCTGATCGCGCTGGCCGTCCTCTACCGCTTCGCCCCCAGCCGCGACTCGCCGCAATGGCAATGGCTGAGCATCGGCGCGGTGACGGCCGCGGTGCTCTGGATCGCCGGCTCGGCGCTGCTGTCCTGGTATCTCTCGGAATTCGCCAACTACAATGCGACCTACGGCTCGCTCGGCGCTGCGATCGGCTTGATGATGTGGATGTGGGTGTCTGCCATCGTCCTCATGTTCGGGGCCGAGCTGAACTCGGAGATCGAACGGCAGACGCTGCGGGATACGACCGAAGGGCGGCCCAAGCCGCTCGGCAGCCGCGAAGCGGTCTCGGCCGATACG
>NZ_LSEF01000058.1:108917-114637 GCF_001641695.1 Bradyrhizobium neotropicale | reverse complement strand
CCGCCGCTCGGTTCAACGCTTGCTGATCACCGCCTCCAGATATTCGCTGTGCACGACCACCGTGCCGTCATCGGCATGATTGAACTCGCCGAGCAGGGCGAGGAGATCGCGGCGCAGCGCCGCCTGGCCGGCGTCGTCGAGTGCGGCGAAGGCTTTCAGCATCGGGCCATAGAACGACTTGAACACCTCGAGCCAGTGCTCGGGCGAACGGTAGCGGAACACGAACATCCTGGGCTCGGCGGCGATCTCGGAGGCCTGGCTGCCGAACATCTCCTCGAGGCGCGCCGGGGTGCCCCACAGGGCCGGCGACTTCACGCCCGCCGGCGGCGGCAAATGCTTGCCGATCGTCTTGAAGAGCTGACCGATGAAACCCTGCGGCGTCCAGTTCGCGAGCCCGATCTTGCCGCCGGATCTGCAGACGCGCGCGAGCTCGGAGGCCGCCTTGTCCTGATCCGGCGTGAACATGACGCCGAAGGTCGAGAGCACGACATCGTAGCTCGCATCGGCGAAAGGCAGCGCTTCGGCGTCCGCCTCGCGAAATTCGATCATCAGATGCTCCGCGGCGGCCCGCTCGCGCCCGCGCTTGAGCAGCGCCGGCACGTAATCGGTGGATGTGACCTCGCACCAGCGCCGTGCCGCGGCCAGCGTGGCATTGCCGTTACCGGCGGCAACGTCCAGCACCTTGCTGCCGGCGCGCAGGTCGAGCGCTTCGCAGAGCTGCTCGCCGACGATCTGCAAGGTGGTGCCGACCACGGCATAATCGCCGGACGACCAGGCCCCGTGCTGACGCTGCTTGATGGCGGCAAGGTCCGGTTGGGCGTCGATCTTGTTGCTGAGCGCTGCGGCTGTCGACATGGCAATCTCCTGCGGTTGAGAGTGCCGGGACGATAGGGCGCATGTCGCCGACTGGCCTTGAGAGCCCCGTTATTTTACCCTGAGAGCCGCTTGATTTCCGAGCGGGAGCCGGGGCGAAACGTGGCATTCAAGTTCGAGGACTTCGTGCTTGATCCCGCGCGCCGCGAATTGCGGCGGGCAGGAACGCTTGTCGCGCTCGAGCCCCAGGTGTTCGATCTCCTGATCTATCTGGTCCGCAACCGCGACCGTGTGGTGACGCGGGACAATCTGCTCGATGCGATCTGGAACGGCCGCGTCGTCTCCGATTCCACGCTGACGAGCCGGATCAACGCGGTGCGGCGCGCGGTCGATGATTCCGGCGAGGAGCAGCGGCTGATCCGCACCATCGCGCGCAAGGGCGTGCGCTTCGTCGGCGAGGTGCGAGAGGCCGCCGTCGCCGGCAGTCCCGACATCAAGGTCCAGCCGGTCGAGGCCGCGCCGGCCGGCCTGCCGCTGCCCGATCGCCCTGCGATCGCGGTGCTGCCCTTCACCAACATGAGCGGCGAGGCCGAGCAGGATTATTTCTCCGACGGCATCAGCGAGGACATCATCACCGCGCTGTCGAAGCTGCGCTGGTTCTTCGTCATCGCGCGCAACTCCTCCTTCATCTACAAGGGCCGGACCGTTCACCTGCGGCAGGTCGCAGAGGAGCTCGGCGTGCGCTACGTCGTCGAAGGCAGCGTCCGCAAGGGCGGCGGCCGTGTCCGCATCACGGCGCAGCTCAACGACGTCGCAACCGGCAGCCATCTCTGGGCCGAACGCTACGATCGCGAGCTTGCCGACGTCTTCGCCGTGCAGGACGAGATCACGGAGGCCATCGTCGCCGCGATCGAGCCGCAGCTCTATGCCGCGGAAAGCTTTCGCGCCCAGCGCAAGCCGCCCGACAGCATGGATGCCTGGGACCTGTTGATGCGCGCGCTGTCGCATTACTGGCGCGTGACGCGACAGGATCATGTCGTAGCCCAAGCCCTGCTCGAAAAGGCCATCGCCCTCGACCCGAACTACGGCAAGGCGCTCGGGCTGCTCGGCACCAGCTACATGTTCACGGCCCATATGGGCTGGATGGAGATGGCGGCAGCAATGCCGGTCGCCGAACGCGCGGCGCGCGCCGCCATCCACATCGACGACGAGGATGCCTGGGCCCACAACGCGCTCGGTCACGTCCATCTGTTCGCGCGGCGGTTCGACGACGCGCTCGCCGAATTCGAGACCGCGCTGCGGCTCAATCCGAACTTCGCGCTGGCGCAGGGCTATTATGGCCTCGTGCTCAGCTATTGCGGCCGCTGGCAGGATGCCGACGCCGCCGCGCGCCGGGCCATCCGCCTCAGCCCGCGCGACCCCTATGCACCGGTCTATTTCGGCATCGCCGCCTATGCCCGCTTTCTCGGCGCCGACTACGAGGAGGCGATCCGGCTGGCGCAGGAGTCCTTGCGCCAGCGCAGCGACTTCGTCGGCGCGCACCGGGTGCTGACCTCCGCCGCCGGCATGGCCGGACACGCCGAGCTCGCCCGTGCGGCGCTCCAGGAACTCCGCCGCGCCCAGCCGAATGTCTCGCTCGCCTGGATCGCCGAGTTCATGCCGATCAAGCTCGCCCCCGACCGCGAGCGCTACCTGGAAGGCTTTCGCCGCGCCGGCCTGACCTAGGCCGCGAACAGGCTGCTATCCCCTCGAATCAACAATGATGTTAAGCTCGCTTCGCTTGGGGGAGCATGAGGCGTGACGGGTTCGAATGGCGACCCGTGTTTTCCCGGTCAGGCAGTCAGCTCTTGAGGCGTAACGCGCGGCATGATTCGCATTTCGACGATCTTCATCGCCATCTGCATGGTTCTGGTCGCGGCCTCGCTCGGGCTTGTGCTGTATTCGGTCGCCGGCATCAGCGGAACCGAATCCGCCATCGTGGCGCTGACCGCGCTCACATTCCTGATCCTCTACAATGCGGTGTCGATGCGGTTGCGCGACCGCAGCGACGTCGGCGGCCAGATCGCCGACCTGTCGCGCGGCACCGCGGACCTTGCCCGCCAGGTGGCCGAGTTCGGACGCCGGCTTGCGGCCGTCGAGGGGCGCGTCGCTTCGGCGAACTCGACCAACTCCGACCGGATCCAGTCCGTGGTCGGCGAGATCAACGAGCTCGGCGGACTGGTCAAGCAGCTCGCCGCGACAGTGTCGGCCCATGAAGACCTGCTGACCACCGCCACTCCGGCTGCGGCCGACCCGGTTGCAAGGCCGGAACCGGAGGCACCGCTCGAACTGCTCGCAACGTTCGAGGAGAAGCCGACCGCTCCCCCGTTGCCAGCCGCGACGTCGACGCCCCCCGCTGCGCCGCGCCCTGCCCCCGCCGTCCAGAGCACCGCCGGACGAACCCAGACCCAGCTCCTGGCGACGCTGCGGAACGCGATCGACGAAAACCGCATCGACCTCTTCCTCCAGCCGATGGTGACGCTGCCGCAACGCAAGGTCCGCTTCTACGAGGCGGTGACGCGGGTGCGCGACGAGCGCGATCAGCTGATCGCGGCCGAGGAGTTCATCAGCATCGCCGAAGCCTCGGGGCTGATCGGGCGCATCGACAACATGGTGATGCTGCGCTGCGTGCAGGTGCTGCGCCGCCTGCTGGTGCGCAACAAGGATGTCGGCGTGTTCTGCAACGTCGCGGCGTCCACGCTCGGCAACTCCACCACCTTCGCCCAGTGCCTCGACTTCCTCGAAGCCAATCGGGCGCTGGCGCCCTCGCTGGTGCTGGAGTTCAAGCAGTCGACGTTCCGCAATCTCGGCCCGGCCGAGACCGAGAACCTCGCGGCGCTCGCCCAGCGCGGTTTCCGCTTCTCGATCGACCATGTCACGGACTTGCGGATCGAGCCGCGCGAGCTCGCCGACCGCGGCGTACGCTTCATCAAGGTCCCGGCCGCCCTCCTGCTCGATCCGAGGCAGGCCTCGGCTTCGGACATTCATCCCTCGGATCTGTCCGACCTGCTCGGCCGTTTCGGCATCGATCTGATCGCCGAGCGGATCGAGGGCGAGCGCGCGGTGGTCGACCTGCTCGATTACGACGTGCGGTTCGGCCAGGGCTTCCTGTTCGCGCCACCCCGGCCATTGCGGCCGGAGGGGGCATCTGCTACCGCCGGGGCCTCGCCGAACCAGGCGCAGGACATTCAGGGATCCAATGGCACCGGTACTCCCAGCCCGGCCGCGACGTCTGGCACATCTCCGTCACAACGCATCACCGGCAACGCGGCGCTCGCGCGCCGCATCTGATCGGTCGCGCGCATCATGACCACGCTGCATTTCGCCGAAAGCCTGCGTGAACTCGTGGGCGGTGTGGAGGTCGTGCTGAGCGATATCTGGGGCGTGGTCCATAACGGCCTGGAATCCTTCCCAGAAGCCTGCGAGGCGCTGCACACTTATCGCAGCCATGGCGGTACGGTGATCCTGATCACCAACGCACCGCGCCCCGCCGACTCCGTGCAACGGCAATTGCGCAAGCTCGGCGTCGCCGACGAGACCTATGACGCGATCGTCTCCTCGGGCGATCTGACAAGGCTCTATGTCGCCGACCATCCCGGCCGCAAGATGTTCTGGCTCGGCCCCGAGCGCGACAACTCGATCTACCGCGGCCTCAATGCGGTGACCGCGCCGCTGGAGGAGGCCGACTACATCGTCTGCACCGGCCTCTATGACGACGAGACCGAGACTGCGGAAGACTATCGCGGCATGATGCTGAAGGCGCGCGAGCGCAAGCTGACGCTGGTCTGCGCCAACCCCGATATCGTGGTCGAACGTGGCGACCGGCTGATCTACTGCGCCGGCGCGATCGCCGAGCTCTATCGCGAGCTTGGCGGCGAGGTGATCTTCTACGGCAAGCCGCACCGGCCCATCTACGAGCGCGCGATGGCGCTCGCCGGCGAGCGCCAGGGCCACCAAATCGACCGGAAGAAGGTGCTGGCGATCGGCGATTCCGTCCGCACCGACCTCACCGGGGCGCGCGAGTTCGGCATCGACTGCCTGTTCGTCACCCGCGGCATCCATTCCGAGGAGTTCGAGGGCCTCGACCAGCTCGACCCGGCTTCCGTGATGGAGCTGTTCGGCCACCCGCCGAAGGCGCTGATCCGCGAACTGAAGTGGTGACGCTCTAATTTAGCCTCTCGTCGTCATCCGGGTTCGATGCTTCACATCGCCCCCGAATGACAGTCGAGAAACGCAAATGCCCGGGACCAGCCCGGGCATTCAGATATCTCTGATGACGATTGGGCGCCTTACGCGCTCGCCATGTCCGGGAAGACCGCCTCGATCTTGGTCTTCAGCGTCGCCGCGTTGAACGGCTTGACGATGTAATTGTTCACGCCGGCCTTCTTGGCCGCGATCACGTTCTCGGTCTTGGATTCGGCCGTGATCATGATGAAGGGCGTGGTCGCAAGGTTCGGATCCGCGCGCACTTCGCGCAGCAGGTCGTAGCCCGTCATCGGCTCCATGTTCCAGTCGGAGATCACGAGCCCGTATTTCTTGCCGCGCATCTTGTTCAGCGCCGCCGAACCGTCGCTGGCATCATCGATATTGTCGAAGCCAAGCTGCTTCAGCAGATTCCGGATGATACGGATCATGGTGCTGTAGTCATCCACCACCAGAACCGGCATCGACAAATCAACCGCCATCTCGACTCCCCCAACGCATACCCAGGATTACTGCCATCGGACCTGCCGGACCTGAGGTCCCGCAGTTCCACGGTTCAAGGACTAGCACCAAGGCGTTAAACAGCGCGTTAACTGCGGAGGCCGGCGAAGGACTGAAATCGTCTCCAAGGCGGCCGTATCCCCCGCTTGACTTCGTCCGGCGGG
>NZ_LSEF01000058.1:44248-108903 GCF_001641695.1 Bradyrhizobium neotropicale | reverse complement strand
CCCGGCCGGTCCCGCCGGCTTGAGAATTCCCCTGATGGTCCCGCATTTTACCGTTATCCGCGACACCACACCGGCTTCCGCGATCCCGCGGGGCTCCGTGGTCGCCATGGGCAATTTCGACGGGGTCCATCTCGGCCACCGGGCGGTGATTGCAGCGGCCCTGGAAATGGGCCGGGCGCACGGTCGTCCGGCACTGGCATTGACCTTCGAGCCGCACCCGCGCCGGTTTTTCAGCCCCAACACCCCGCAATTCCGCCTGACCGACGAGCCGGCGAAGCTGCGGCTCTTGGCCGGCACCGGGCTTGCCGGCGCCGTGGTCATGACCTTCGACAAGGCCCGTGCCGGGACCAGCGCGCAAGATTTCATTCACCATGACCTGATCGACCGCCTCGGCGTCAGCGGCATCGCCGTCGGCTACGACTTCCATTTCGGCAAGGGCCGGGTCGGCTCGCCCAGCCTGCTCGTCAACGAGGCACCCCGGCTCGGCATCGAGGTCGACGTGCAGGCGCATGTCGATATCGACGAGCGGCCGGTCTCCTCCAGCGCCATCCGGATCGCGCTCGCGGAAGGGCAGCTCGACGAGGCCACCGCCATGCTCGGTGCTCCCTGGTTCGTGACCGGCGAGGTCGTCCATGGCGAAAAGCGCGGCCGAGACCTCGGCTATCCCACTGCCAACATCCGTCTGGATGCCAATTGCGGCCTGAAGCACGGCATCTACGCGGTGCGGGTCGGCCGCGGCACCGAGCGCCTGGACGGGGTGGCGAGCTTCGGCCGCCGCCCGACCTTCGACAATGGCGCGCCGCTGCTGGAAATCTTCCTGTTCGACTTCAAGGGCGACCTGTACGGACAGGTGCTGGACTGCGCCTTCATCGGCTTTATTCGCGAAGAGCTGAAGTTCGACAGTATCGAAACCCTGATCCGCCAGATGGATGACGACTCCGCCCGCGCCCGCGCCGTGCTGGCCGCCGCCCCGGACGCGTTTCCGAGGCTGGGAACGATCGATTGAGGGGGGAAACGGCCCCGTTCCCCGCCCCCTTTGCGCTTCCCCGGCCCTGCTGCTATGGAGAGCCCATGTTTGCGCGGCGCATCATAGGGATTAGCGGCCCGGCTTCCGCCTGAGCCATTCGGCTCGGCGCAAGACCGGGATTTTGTCGTTTCACCCCGCGATTCCAGTCGCCATCCGTTTCCGCGCCCTTCCGAGCCAGTCATCCTCATGTCCGAAAAGCCGCAAAAGTCCGACGCCAAAGACTATTCCAAGACGCTGTTCCTGCCCCAGACGGAATTCCCGATGCGCGCGGGCCTGCCGCAGCGCGAGCCGGAGATCCTCAAGCGCTGGTACGAGATCGGCCTCTACGAGAAGCTGCGCGAGAGCGCGAAGGGCCGCGACAAGTTCGTGCTGCATGACGGCCCGCCCTATGCCAACGGCAACATCCATATCGGCACGGCGCTCAACAAGATCCTCAAGGATCTCGTCACCAAGAGCCAGCAGATGCTCGGCTTCGATTCCAACTACGTTCCGGGCTGGGACTGCCACGGCCTGCCGATCGAATGGAAGGTCGAGGAGGAACACTATCGCAAGAAGGGCAAGCAGAAGCCCGACTTCCGCGACAGTGCCGCCATGATCGACTTCCGGAAGGAATGCCGCGCCTATGCGACGCACTGGCTCAACGTGCAGCGCGAGGAATTCAAGCGTCTCGGCGTGATCGGCGACTGGGCCCATCCCTACGCCACCATGACCTATCCGGCGGAAGCGCAGATCGCGCGCGAGCTGATGAAGTTCGCTGCCAACGGCACGCTCTATCGTGGCTCCAAGCCGGTGATGTGGAGCGTGGTCGAGAAGACCGCGCTGGCGGAAGCCGAGGTCGAGTACGAGGACTACACGTCCGACATGGTCTGGGTGAAATTCCCGGTCACCTCGCCCGCGCACGGCGCGCTTGCGACCGCCAGCGTCGTAATCTGGACCACCACGCCCTGGACGCTGCCGGGCAACCGCGCCATCTCGTTCTCGCCGAAGATCGCCTACGGCCTCTACAAGGTGACGGATGCCCCTAGCGACAATTGGGCCAAGACCGGCGATCTCCTGATCCTCGCCGACGCGCTCGCCGAAGAGGTGTTCAAGCAGGCCCGCGTGACCGCCTATGAGAAGGTCCGCGACATCCCCGGCGACACCATGGACGCGATCGAGTGTGCCCATCCGCTGAAGGGGCTCGGCGGCGGCTACGAGTTCACGGTGCCGCTGCTCTCCGGCGACCACGTCACCGACGACACCGGCACCGGCTTCGTGCACACCGCACCCAGCCATGGCCGCGAGGACTTCGATGCCTGGATGGCGAACACGCGTGAGCTGGACGCGCGTGGCATCAACAGCGCGATCCCCTACACCGTCGACGAGAACGGCGCCTATACCGATCACGCGCCCGGCTTTGCCGGAAGGCGCGTCATCAACGACAAGGGCGAGAAGGGCGACGCCAACGACGCCGTGATCAAGGCGCTGGTCGACAGGGGCATGCTGCTCGCACGCGGACGGCTGAAGCATCAATATCCGCACTCCTGGCGCTCCAAGAAGCCGGTGATCTTCCGCAACACGCCGCAATGGTTCATCGCGATGGACAAGGACATTGCCGCGAACGGCAAGACCAAGTCCGGCGACACTCTGCGCGCCCGCGCGCTACATGCGATCTCGGTCACGCAATGGGTGCCGCCATCTGGCGAGAACCGCATCAACGGCATGATCGAGGCGCGCCCCGACTGGGTAATCTCGCGCCAGCGCGCCTGGGGCGTGCCGATCGCCGTGTTCGTGCGCGAGAAGGGTGACGGCTCCGCCGAGATCCTCCAGGACGAGGCCGTCAACGCCCGCATCGGCGAAGCCTTCGAGAAGGAAGGCGCCGACGCCTGGTACGCGCAGGGCGCACGGGAGCGCTTCCTCGGCCCGCGCGCCAACGAAGACTGGCAGAAGGTCGACGACATCCTCGACGTCTGGTTCGATTCCGGCTCGACGCACGCCTTCGTGCTCGAGGACCCCGTGCAATTCCCCGGCCTTGCCGGCATCAAGCGCAAGGTCGACGGCGGCAAGGACACGGTGATGTACCTTGAGGGCTCGGACCAGCACCGCGGCTGGTTCCACTCGTCACTCTTGGAAAGCTGCGGCACGCGGGGACGCGCGCCCTACGACATCGTGCTGACGCACGGCTTCACCCAGGCCGAGGACGGCCGCAAGATGTCGAAGTCGCTCGGCAACACCATCGAGCCGCAGGCCGTCATCAAGGAATCCGGCGCCGACATTTTGCGACTCTGGGTCGCGTCCTGCGACTACACCGACGACCAGCGCATCGGCCCCGAGATCCTGAAGAACACGGTCGAGACCTACCGCAAGCTGCGCAACACCGTGCGCTGGATGCTCGGCACGCTGCATCACTACAAGCCGGCCGACGCGGTCGCGCCCGCCGAGATGCCCGAACTCGAGCGGCTGATGCTGCACGAGCTGGCGGCGCGCGCCGGCGCGATCCGCAAGGCCTACCAGGAATTCGACTACAAGACGGTGGTAGCGATCCTGTCCGCCTTCCTGAACAGCGAGCTCTCCGCGTTCTATTTCGACATCCGCAAGGACACGCTCTACTGCGATCCGCCGTCCTCGCTGACGCGCAAGGCGGCGCTGACCACGATCGACCTGCTCTGCAACGCGATCCTGAAATGGCTGGCGCCGATCCTGAGCTTCACCGCGGAGGAAGCCTGGCGGATGTACAGGCCCGATGCCGAGCCCTCGGTGCATCTCACAATGTTCCCGGAAGGTCTGGAAAAGCTCCGCGACGACAAGCTCGCCGCAAAATGGGAGACGATCCGCAACGTCCGCCGCGTCGTCACCGGCGCATTGGAGCTCGCGCGCGCCGCCAAGACCATCGGCTCGTCGCTGGAGGCCTCGCCGGTGATCTACATCGCCGACCGGGACATGATGATGACGCTGTTCGACACGGATCTTGCCGAGGTCTGCATCACCTCGAGCTATGAGGTGCGCGAGGGCGAGGCGCCCGCGAGCGCATTCCGTCTCGATGCCGTTCCCGGCGTCGCGGTCGTGGTGGAGAAGGCGGTCGGCACCAAATGCGCCCGCTCCTGGAAGATCTCACCGACGGTCGGCGAAGACCCCGAATATCCCGACGTCACCCCGCGCGACGCCAAGGCGCTGCGGGAATGGAAGGCGCTGGGAGTCAGCGTTTGAGGCCCTTCCATGCCGGCGTACTCGCGGCGGTCGCGACCCTGATCGCCGACCAGGCCTCAAAGCTCTGGCTGCTGAACGTGTTCGACCTCGCTCATCGCGGCGCGGTGAGGGTGACGCCGTTCTTCGATCTGGTGCTGGCCTGGAATATCGGGATCAGCTTCGGCTGGCTGCAGAACGACGGCCAGGCGGCGCAGATCGCGCTGATGGTGGTGAAGGCCGTCGCGGTGGTCGCGCTGGCGGTCTGGATGGCCCGGTCGCACACCCGGCTCGCTACGATCGCGCTGGGGCTGATCATCGGCGGCGCCATCGGCAACGGCATCGACCGCCTGGCCTACGGCGCGGTGGTCGATTTCGCCCTGCTCCACGTCGAAATCGGCGGAACTACCTATAATTGGTACGTTTTCAACCTTGCGGACGTGGCCATCGTTGCTGGGGTGGCAGCCCTATTGTATGATTCCTTCCTGGGAGTACCCGCCGCAAAAGCGCCCTGATCCCGGCCGATACGGGCCGTTGGGTGGAACCTTGCTTGCGAGGGTCGACCGCGCATGACGCGGCGATCTGCCACAATATGGAACAGGTACAGTAATGCGCAGCTCCGAAACCAGCGGTTCGATGGTTCGAGATCCCCAGCGGGGGCTCTGGCGGGTGCTGAAATTGTCCGCGGTCGCGCTGGGCATCGGCCTCGTCATGTCGACTGGCGCGGTCCGCGCCGGCGACGACAATGATGACGACGACATGACCTTCGAAGAGAAGCTCATCGACAACCTGATGTCCGGTATCGGCGCCAAGAGCATGGAGAAGCCCGGTATCGACTATCGTGAGCGCTCGCCGCTCGTCGTGCCGCCCAAGCTCGACTTGCCGCCGCCCGCCGCGACCGAGGCCAAGGCCGCGCCGAACTGGCCGAAGGATCCTGACGTCAAGCGCCGCAAGGAAGCCATCGCCGCCCGGCAGAAGGCGAACAAGGCGAAGGAAAACTGGGAAGCGGCCCGGCCGCTGACGCCGGCCGAGATGAATGCCGCCAAGACGGCTGCGCCCGCCCGCGAGAACAACGATCCGATTCAGCCGGGCACCAACGGCAACCCGTCGCTGAGTCCAGCCCAGCTCGGCTACACCGGCGGCCTCTGGAACATGTTCAAGGGCAACACCTCCGAGGAGACGAAATTCACGTCGGAGCCTGCTCGCCAGTCGCTGACTGAGCCGCCGCCGGGATATCAGACGCCCTCACCGAACTACGCCTACGGCACTGGGCCGGACAAGTCGCGAAAGATGTATTACGACATCATGTCCGGCAAGGAGAAGGAGCAATAAGCTCCTTGCCTGTCGCGCGCCTGGTCGCGCGGAACCGCCGCAATCGTCCGGTGTAGGCCGGACGCGGCAGATGACCTATTTTTAAGTTCAACTTGACGGCGTTCTCTGCTTCGTGAGCCGAAGCTCAAAGCCGCGCGGTGTAGCATGCCGTGCTTTCACGCCCGGACGTCAGGATCCGGGCATTCACAAGGATCGTGATGCCCTCATACCGATCGATTGCCTGCCTTCTCGCCGCGCTGCTCTCGACCTCTGCTTTCTCAGACGGCAGTGCGCTCGCCCAGAGCACGGTCACATCCGCACCGCCCGCGAGCTTCACGCTCAGCAACGGCCTTCAGGTCGTGGTGATCCCGGACCACCGCACGCCCGTGGTCACGGAGATGATCTGGTACAAGGTCGGCTCGGCCGACGAGACGCCGGGCAAGTCCGGCCTGGCTCACTTCCTCGAGCACCTGATGTTCAAGGGCACGCAGAAGCATCCGGTCGGCGAATTCTCCCAGACCGTGCTGCGCGTCGGTGGCAACGAGAACGCGTCGACCTCGGTCGACTACACCAACTATTACCAGCGCGTGCCGCGCGAGCAGCTCCCGACCATGATGGAGTTCGAGGCCGACCGCATGACCGGCCTCATCCTCAAGGACGAGAACGTGCTGCCCGAGCGTGACGTCGTGCTCGAAGAGTACAATATGCGCGTGGCCAACAATCCCGATGCGCGGCTGAACGAGCAGATCATGGCGGCGCTCTATCTCAATCATCCCTATGGCCGGCCCGTGATCGGCTGGCACCAGGAGATCGAGAAGCTCGATCGCGAGGATGCACTCGCCTTCTACCGCCGCTTCTATGCGCCGAACAACGCAATCCTGGTGATCGCCGGCGACGTCGAACTCGCCGATGTCCGCCCGCTGGTCGAGCGCAATTTCGGGTCCATTCCGGCCCGGTCCGCCATCCCGGCGCGGCGCATCCGTCCGCAGGAGCCGGACCCGGCCGCCCCGCGCACCGTCACGCTCGCCGACCCCCGCGTCGAGCAGCCCAGCCTGCGGCGCTTCTATCTGGTGCCTTCGGCGACGACGGCCGCGGCCGGCGAGAGCGCGGCCCTCGACGTGCTCGCGCAGTTGATGGGCAGCGGCAGCAACTCCTATCTCTACCGCGCGCTCGTCGTCGATCGGCCGCTCGCGGTCTCCGCCAGCGCCAGCTATTCGAGCATCTCGCTCGATCCGACGCAGTTCTCGATCTCGGCCTCGCCGAAACCCGGCGTCAGCTTCGCCGAGGTCGAGCAGGTGGTCGATGGCGTCCTCGCCGGCATCGTGCAGAATCCGATCCGCGCCGAGGATCTGGAGCGGGTCAAGACCCAGCTCATCGCCGAAGCGATCTACGCCCAGGACAATCAGGCGGTGCTGGCGCGCTGGTATGGCGGCGCGCTGACCACGGGCCTGTCGATCGAGGACATCCGGAGCTGGCCGGATCGCATCCGCGCCGTCACCGCCGAACAGGTCCAGGCAGCCGCACAAAAATGGCTCGAGAAGAAGCGCTCGGTCACCGGCTATCTGATCAAGGACACCGCTACCGCCAAACGCGAGGAGAAGCGTTCGTGACCCATCCCTTCCTTCGCGCCCGACACATCGCACTGTCCTTCGTCACCGGCGCTGCGCTGGCGCTCGCCGCGGTCACGCCGTCGGAAGCCGCCGCAAAGATCCAGCACCTGGTCTCGCCGGGCGGCATCGAGGCCTGGTTCGTCCAGGACGCGACGGTGCCGCTGATCGCCATGGAATATTCGTTTGCTGGCGGCTCGGCCCAGGATCCCAAGGACAAGCCGGGCGTCGCCAACCTGGTCGGCGATCTCCTCGACGAGGGCTCCGGCGACCTCGATTCCAAGACCTTCCATGAACGGCTGGACCGCCGCGCCATCGAGCTCAGCTTCAGCGCCAGCCGCGACACCTTCCGCGGCAGCCTGCGCATGCTGCGCGACAACAGGGACGAAGCCTTCGACCTGTTGCGGATGGCATTGACCTCGCCGCATTTCGACACGGTCGACGTCGAGCGGATCCGCTCCCAGGTCCTCGCGGGGCTGCGCCGTGAGACCACCAATCCGTCCTCGCTGGCGAGCCGCAAATTCCTGGAGATCGCCTATGGCGATCATCCCTATGGGCGGCAGAGCAACGGCACGCTGGACAGCGTGCCGACCATCACGGTCGCCGACTTGAAGGATTACGTCGGCCGCGTGCTTGCCAAGGACACGCTGAAGGTCGCGGTCGTCGGCGACGTCGATCCGACCACCCTCGGCAAGCTGCTCGACCACACCTTCGGCAGCCTGCCCGCCAAGGCCAACCTCACGCCGGTCCCCGACATTGTAGCCGCCAAGCCGCCGCAGCGCGCCTTCGTGCCGCTCGACGTGCCGCAGACCGTGATCACCTTCGGCGGCCCGGGCTTCAAGCGCAACGATCCGAACTTCATGGCGGCCTACGTCGTCAACCACATTCTCGGCGGCGGCGGATTGTCGTCCCGGCTCTATCACGAAGTCCGCGAGAAGCGGGGCCTCGCCTATTCGGTGTACGAATCGCTGCTCTGGATGGAGCATTCGGCGCTGTTCATCGGCAATACCGGCACGCGCGCCGACCGCGCCGGCGAGACCATCGACGCCATCGAGAAGGAGGTGCGCCGCATCGCCGAGGAGGGCCCGACGCAGAAGGAGCTCGACGAGGCCAAGTCCTACCTCAAGGGCTCGCAGATGCTGGCGCTCGACACCTCCTCCAAGCTGGCCCAGGCGCTGCTGCAGTATCAGCAGGACAAGCTGCCGATCGACTATATCGAGAAGCGCAACGCCATCGTCGACGCAGTGACGCTGGATGATGCCAAGGCGGCCGCCAAGCGCCTGTGGGGCGAGGGACTCCTGACCGTGGTCGTCGGCCGCGCACCGCAGGCCGCGGCGCAGCCCGCAGCGGCCCCGGTGACGAAGTCGAACTGACTTCCTTACGTTGTCTGAAATGGCCGGGCTCGCCCCGGCCATTTTTTCGTCCGCTTATGCGCCATTGCCGAACGTAGACGTCCGCGATATGTCCGGGCATCACGAATGGTGCCACCATGCTGCGGATATCCCGCGATCTTGCCATCGACGAGGACGACATCGAGATCAGCTTCGTCCGCGCCTCGGGCCCGGGCGGACAGAACGTCAACAAGGTCGCGACCTCGGCGCAACTACGCTTCGACACGAGCAGGCTGACCCTGCCGGAGGACGCCGGCCTGCGCCTTGCCCGCATCGCCGGCCAGCGCATGACCAAGGACGGCGTCATCGTCATCCATGCGCAACGCTTCCGCACCCAGGAGCGCAACCGGCAGGACGCGATCGACCGCCTCGTCGCGATCCTGAGCGAGGCCATGGTCCGCCCGACGCCGCGGCGCGCCACCCGGCCGACCTTCGCCTCCAAGCAGCGCCGGCTCGACGGCAAGAAGCGCCGCAGCGACGTCAAGGCTGGGCGCGGCGGACGCTTCGACGACTGAGCGAAAAAAACCTCCAGTCGCGGAACGACTGGAGGTTTGCCGTTTCGAATCTCGGCGTTAGAGCGTTTTCGAGCGAAGTGGATACCGGTTCGCGTAAAGAAAACGCGTCAAACCAAGAATCTAGAGCCCCCGTTCCGCTTCCATCGGAACGGGAAGGTTTCTAGTAGCGCTTGCCGCTCGCGGAACCGCCCGAAGCGGGATCGTTGACCGTCCCCCTGGGCGCCGCGCTGCCCGTGGTGCCGACCGCGCCCTTCGTCCCTTTGGTCGACTTCATGCCCATCTTCTCGCCCGGAGCCCCCTGCTCGGTGCTGAGATCCTCATCCCCACTGCCGGCCGTGCCGCCCTGCATGGGTTTGCTTTGCACGGTGCCGCCTGTCTTGGCGCCGGATGACGTGCCTTGTGCGAGAACGGGCGTCGCAATGAGAGCCGAGACAGCGCATGCGATCACAGAGGTCTTGACCAACTTCATCCATTTCTCCTGGATTTTTTCGCGATGAACGGTTCGGCTGTTTCCCACGCCGCTCGGCTGCACCGGACCATGTCATCGCGTAAAGAACTCGAACGGCGCGGTCGTCATGCAATCCGCGTCGTGTGGTCATCGTTTAGGGATTTCGGGGCGCTTTCGCGGAATTGTGCTCCTCATATGCGGCAGCGCGGAACACACGCACGCCGCGAGCACCACCGCTTGCAGCGAAATAGCCCGCTACTACCACCGCATCTCTGACGCCGCCTAGAGTTTGCGCGCGCTGACGTTGATGTGGATGAGCGGGCTCTTGGTGATGCGCGCAGTCGTGCTGGGATTGTGCACCGCAGTGGTGCTGGTGGTGCGGGTTGCCGACGCGCAAATGCCTTTGCCGGCCGCAAAGCCGCCGGATGGCGCGACGCTGTTCAAGCAGCAATGCGCGGTGTGCCACACGATGGATACGTCAGCGCCGATGCGGCAGGGCCCGCCGCTGGTCAAGGTCGTGGGACGGCCGGCCGGCAAGGTCGAAGGCTTCCGCTATTCGGAGAGCCTCGCGAAAGCGGAGTTCATCTGGGACGAGGCCAGGCTCGATGCCTGGTTGACCAATCCGCAAGCCGTCATTCCCGGCGTGGTCATGGCCTACCGGCAGGCCAAGCCGGAGACGCGCGCCGCCATCATCGCTTACCTGAAGGAGCAGAACTGAATGGCGAAACCGGTCCATTCCATGATCCGTGTATTCGATGAGGCGCGATCGCTCGACTTCTACAGGCGCGCCTTCGGCCTCGAGGTCACAGATCACCTGAAGTTCGCGGACTTTGCCTTGATCTACCTGCGTCACCCGTCCTCACCTTTCGAGGTGGAACTGACGGTCAATTTCGATCGCAAGGAACCGTACGGCCTGGGTGACGGCTACGGCCATCTCGCCGTGGTGGTCGAGGATCTCGATGCCGAGCACGCGCGCTTCGAGCGCGAGAAGCTCGCGCCGGGACCGCTGCGCGACTTCAAGCACGATGGCAAGACGCTGGCGCGCTTCTTCTTCGTCAGTGATCCCGATGGCTACAAGATCGAGGTGATCCAGCGGGGCGGACGTTTCAATTAATCAAAATCACAAGAACTACGGAGGAACACCATGAGAGAAGTCGACCGTCGAAGCAAGCATAGCCGCCGCGTCTTTCTCAAGGGCGCGGCGACGGCCGTGCCGGTCGTGGCCGCAGCGACCAGCGTCGGCGTCAGCATCGAGAGCGCCTGGGCCGACGATGCGAGCGCATTGGAACCCGCGACGATGAAGACGCTGCTGAAGGTCGCACGCGACATCTATCCGCACGATGTTCTCGGTGACAGCTACTACATCGTCGCGATCAAGCCGTGGGACGGCAAGGCGGCCAAGGATCCCGCCGTCAAATCGCTGATCAGCGACGGCATCGCCCGGCTCGACCAGAATGCGCGCGACCGTCACAAGCTGCCCTATGCCGAAGTGCCCTGGGAGGCCGACCGCGTGGTGCTGCTGAAAGAGATCGAGCAGAGCGACTTCTTCCAGAAGGTGCGCGGCGACCTCATCGTATCGCTCTACAATCAGAAAGAGGTCTGGCCGAAGTTCGGTTACGAGGGCTCCTCCGCCGAGCACGGCGGCTACATCAACCGCGGCTTTGCCGACATCGACTGGCTGCCGAAGGCTTAGGTCGCACCCCAACGGTTCAGGAGAACGCATATGGCAAAATTCGATCTGAACGACAGTGGCGTTGTGGTGATCGTCGGCTCCGGAGCCGGTGGCGGCACGCTGGGCAACGAGCTCGCGCAGAAGGGCGTCAAGGTCGTCATTCTCGAAGCAGGTCCTCGCATCGAGAACCAGGACTTCATCAACGACGAGTGGGACAGCTTTTCCCAGCTCGCCTGGTCGGACACGCGCACCACGTCGGGAACATGGCGCGTCGCCAAGGACTTCCCGAATCTTCCCGCCTGGATCGTCAAGGCGGTCGGCGGCTCGACGGTGCATTGGGCCGGCGCCTCGCTGCGCTTCGACGAGCACGAGTTCAAGGTGAAAAGCACCTACGGCAACATTCCCGGCGCCAACCTGCTGGACTGGCCGGTCACGCTCGCGGAGATGGAGCCATGGTACGCCAAAGCCGAGAACAAGATGGGCGTGACCCGCACCAACGGCATTCCCGGACTTCCCGGCAACAATAATTTCAAGGTGCTCGAAGCCGGCGCGAAGAAGCTCGGCTACAAGACCGTGCACACCGGCAACATGGCGATCAACAGCCAGCCACGCGATGGACGCGGCTCCTGCCAGCAGATCGGCTTCTGCTTCCAGGGCTGCAAATCCGGCGCGAAATGGTCGACGCTCTATACCGAGATCCCGAAGGGCGAGGCGACCGGCAATCTCGAGGTCCGGCCCAACAGCATGGTGATCAAGATCGAGCACGACGCCAGCGGCAAGGTCACCGGCGTCGTCTATGCCGACGAGAGCGGCGCGACGCAGCGCCAGAAGGCGCGCATCGTTGCGGTCGCCGGCAATTCGATCGAGAGCCCGCGGCTGCTGCTCAACAGCGCCTCGACCATGTTCCCCGACGGCCTCGCCAACTCCAGCGGCCAGGTCGGCCGCAACTACATGCGCCACATGACGGGCAGCGTCTACGCGGTGTTCGAAAAGTCGGTGCACATGTATCGCGGCACGACCATGGCCGGCATCATCCGCGACGAGGCGGCCAACAATCCGAAGCGCGGCTTCGTCGGCGGCTACGAGATGGAGACGCTGTCGATCGGCCTGCCGTTCATGGCCGCGTTCCTCAATCCCGGCGCCTGGGGACGTCCGTTCACCTCAGCGCTCGACGGCTATCCGCGGATGGCCGGCATGTGGCTGGTCGGCGAGGACATGCCGCAGGAAACCAACCGCATCACGCTCGATCCGACCGTGAAGGACAAGCACGGAATGTCGGTCGCGAGCGTGCATTTCGACGATCATCCCAACGATGTCGCGATGCGCGCCCACGCCTACAAGCAGGGTGCCGCGGTCTACGACGCTGTCGGCGCCACCGTGACCTATCCGACGCCGCCCTATCCGAGCACTCACAATCTCGGCACCAACCGGATGAGCGAGAAGGCGAAGGATGGCGTCGTCAACAAGTTCGGGCAGACCCACGACATCAAGAATCTGTTCGTCTCGGACGGCAGCCAGTTCACCAGCGGCGCGGCCTGCAATCCGACGCTGACCATCGTCGCGCTCGCCATCCGGCAGGCCGACTACATCGCCGGCGCGATGCAGAAGAAGGAGATCTAGTGTTGTGACTCCGACAATCCATTCCGTCATTCCGGGGCCGGAGCGGAGCGAGGGAGCCCGGAATCCATCAGGCCGCAGAGTATGTGGGTAAATGGATTCTCAGATGCGCAATTGCGCATCATAGCTCGCGACTTCGTCGCGCCCCGGAATGACGCTGAGTGAACCTATAGCGAAGCGGCTCTGTCCTTTCGGACAGAGCCGCTTTTGCTTTAGGGGAAGCGCGCACCTGATGATGGATGGCTATTCAGCCGCATCGAGAATGGGCGTAACCGCCCTCTTGAAGTCCTGCACCGGCGCCATGCTCCTGGAGCGGTAGATCAGGCAGGAGCAGCGCAGCAGCGAGGCGAAATTGTTGACCTCGCCGTGATGGTCGAGGACCTCGTTGTAGAGCGTCGTCAGGAACTTGCCGAGGCTCATGCTCTCCTTGGCCGCGATCTCCTCCAGTGTGTCCCAAAACGCCATTTCCAGGCGGATCGAGGTGCAATGCCCGTCGATCCGCAATGAGCGGGTCTGGGACTCGTAGTCGCGTTGGGGCTGATGCGCGAAGAGATGGCACATGGCGTCCTCCCGTCCTGTTGCCATTTTTTCACGATGCTACACCCCTGCCCCACGCCTCACAATCAGGACTGCGGCAGGAGATTGGCACCCGTCACCGGCGCGCGAACGTCCAATGTCTTCAATGTGATAGACCTTCCCCTTCCCCAGCCTGTCACGATGGGGTTGCTCAACACATGCTTTTGACGCAACACGGCTTAAGATAACGCGACCAGCGAATCCCCAGACCTAAGCCCATGCCCGTCCGCCAGCTTCCAGAGCAAGTCGTCAACCGCATCGCCGCCGGCGAGGTGGTCGAGCGCCCGGCGAGCGTGGTCAAGGAGCTCGTCGAGAACGCGATCGATGCCGGTGCGAGCAGGATCGACGTGTTCACCGATGGCGGCGGGCGGCGGCGGATCGGCATCACCGACGACGGCGGCGGCATGACCGCGAAGGACCTGTCGCTTGCGGTCGAGCGCCATGCCACCTCCAAGCTCGACGACGAGGACCTGCTGCAGATCCGCACGCTCGGGTTCCGTGGCGAGGCACTGCCCTCGATCGGCTCGGTCGCGCGGCTCTCGATCACGACGCGGCATGCGAGCGAGCCGCATGCCTGGGCGCTGTCGGTCGAGGGCGGCGACAAGTCCGAGATCATGCCGGCGGCGCTGGCGCACGGCACCCGCGTCGAGGTCAACGACCTCTTCTACGCGACACCGGCGCGGCTGAAGTTTCTGAAGACCGACCGCACCGAGGCCGAAGCCATCCGCGAGGTGGTGCGGCGCCTGGCGATGGCGCGGCCGGATATCGCCTTCACGCTGGCAGGCGAGGAGCGCGCACCAGTCACCTGGGCCGCGGCGCTGCCCGGCGCCGCCGGCCGCCTGACGCGGCTCGGCGATATTTTGGGGGCGGAGTTCCGCAGCCACGCCATCGAGGTTCACGCCGAACGCGAGGGCGTCGTGGTCGCCGGCTATGCCGCCGCCCCTGCGCTGACGAAAGCCAACGCACTCGGGCAGTATCTGTTCGTCAACGGCCGCCCGGTGCGCGACAAGCTGATCCTCGGCGCGGTGCGCGCGGCCTATTCCGACTATCTGCCGCGCGACCGCCATCCCGTGGTGGCGCTGTTCGTCACGCTCGACCCGCGCGAGGTCGACGCCAACGTGCATCCGGCCAAGACCGAGGTGCGGTTCCGCAACGCCGGCCTCGTGCGCGCCCTGATCGTGCATGGATTGAAGGAGGGCTTGGCGCGCGAGGGTCGGCGCACGGCCGCCAACAGCGGCGGCAGCGCGTTGTCCTCGTTCCGCCCTGCTTTCGCGCCACGCCCGGCGAGCTGGGACTGGCGGCAGTCGCCGTCGGCGCCTACGGCGCCGCAGCCGTCGTTCGACGGCGCCGCCGCGCCCGTTTTCGCGGAGCGCGCGCAGGCCGCCTTTGATGTCGGCGCACCGAGCGCAGATGTGCGGATCGAGACGCAGCCGATCGGCGACCTCGTCGATCGCCCACTCGGGGCAGCCCGCACGCAGATCCACGAAAACTACATCGTCTCGCAGACGCGCGACGGCCTCGTCATCGTCGACCAGCATGCCGCACACGAGCGCATCGTCTATGAGCGGCTGAAGGCGTCATTGGCAGCCAACGGCGTGCAGCGGCAGATCCTCCTGATCCCCGAGATCGTCGAGATGGATGAGGGCACGGTCGAGCGATTGCTCGCACGCGGCGACGAGCTTGCGTCCTTCGGGCTCGCGATCGAATCCTTCGGCCCCGGCGCGGTCGCTGTGCGCGAGACGCCGTCGCTGCTCGGCAAGACCAATGCGGGCGGCTTGTTGCGCGACCTCGCCGAGCACATGGCCGAATGGGACGAGGCGCTGCCGCTGGAGCGCCGCCTGATGCACGTCGCTGCCACCATGGCCTGCCATGGTTCGGTACGTGCCGGCCGCCGGCTCAAGCCGGAGGAGATGAACGCACTGCTGCGCGAGATGGAGGAGACGCCGAACTCCGGCCAGTGCAATCACGGCCGGCCGACCTATGTCGAGCTGAAGCTTGCGGATGTGGAGAAGCTGTTCGGGCGAAGGTAAGTTCGAACTCGTAGGGTGGGCAAAGGCGCGCAGCGCCGTGCCCACCATCTCACGACGTGGTGGGCACGCTTCGCTTTGCCCACCCTACGATCTCTACGAAGCTCTCAGAAACACGAACTCCGTGTCATCATAAGCGCGCCGCTCCAACTCCTCGTAGCCTTCAGGCGCCGCGAATAGCGCGGCCTTCGCCTCCTCGACCACCAGCAGCGCACCCGGCGTAAGCCAGCCGCCGTCGCGCAACGAGGCGAGCGCCTGCTCGGCAAAACCTTTGCCATAGGGCGGATCGAGAAACACCAGCGAGAACGGCTCGACCGGATGCGCGGGGCCGAGATCGGTCGCATCGCGGCGATAGACCTTGGTCACACCGCCAAGGCCGAGCGCCTCGACATTGTTGCGGAGCAACGCGCGGGCCTCGGCGCCGTTGTCGACGAACAGCGTGAATTTCGCGCCGCGCGAGACCGCCTCGATGCCGAGCGCGCCGGTGCCGGCGAAGAGATCGAGCACGCGCGCATCCTGGATCGGATCGTCATAGGCGTGCACGAGAATGTTGAACACGGACTCGCGCAGGCGATCCGCAGTCGGGCGGATGTCGCGCGAGGACGGTGAGGCGAGATTGCGCCCCTTCAATCGACCGCCGACGACGCGCAACTAGTCCTCCCGCGGCTTCAAATCGCGCTTGCCGTGATAGCCGCGCTTGGGACGGCGCGGCGGGCCATAGCCTGAGGCCTCGAGCTCGTTGCGCTCGCGCGCCTCCTCGCTGCCGGTGCGCTGCACCAGCACGCGACGGCCCTTGCGGTCGCTGATCACCGCCCTCTTGCTCACCGGCTTCTTCTCGCGCGGGGCATCGTCGTCGCGCGAAGCAGATTTCGAGGGCACGTCGAACTGCGCGCCCGACTTCTCGATCACCTTGTCGCCGAGCTGCTCGCGCAGCACGCGCGACTTGATCTCGTCGACCTGGCCTTCGGGAATCTCGCCGAGTTGGAACGGGCCGTAGGACACGCGGATCAGCCGGTTCACCTCGAGCCCGAGATGGGCGCAGACGTTGCGCACCTCGCGGTTCTTGCCTTCGCGGATCGCGAACACCAGCCAGACATTGGCGCCCTGGTCGCGCTCCAGCGTCGCCTCGATCGGACCATATTTGACGCCCTCGACCTCGATGCCGTTCTTGAGCTCGTCGAGCTGCGCCTGGGTGACGTCGCCATGAGCGCGGACGCGGTAGCGGCGCAGCCAGCCGGTATCCGGCAGTTCGAGCGTGCGCGCGAGCCCGCCATCATTGGTGAGCAGCAGCAGGCCTTCAGTGTTGAAGTCGAGCCGGCCGACCGAGATCAGACGCGGCAGGCCTTCGGGCAGATTGTCGAACACGGTCGGACGTCCCTCGGGATCGTCATGCGTCGTCATCAGCCCGCGCGGCTTGTGATAGAGGAACAGCCGCGTGCGCTCGCGCGGCGGCAACGGCTTGCCGTCGACGGCGACGACGTCGTTCTGGGTGACGTCCAGCGCCGGCGAATTGATCACCCGGCCGTTGACGGTGACACGCCCTTGCGTGACCATCTCCTCGGCGTCGCGGCGCGAAGCGAGACCCGCGCGCGCCAGCACCTTGGCGATGCGCTCGCCGGCCTTCTTCGGCTTCGGCGCCTCGTCGCGATGAGGACGGCCCTCGAAATCACGATCGCGCTCGCGATAGGCGCCGCGGCCGCCAAAGGCCGGGCGCCTGGTGAAGATCTGGCTGTCGTCCTCGTTGTCGCGGCGCGGACGGTCGCGGAAGCGGCCCTCGCTGCGCGGATGCTCGTGCCAGTCGGAACGGCCCTCGCCGCGATCCTCGCGCGAACGACCGAACCTCGGACGGTCCTCGCCAAAGCGCTCCTCGCGCGAACGCGAGAAACGCGGGCGATCCTCACCGCCCTCGTCGCGCCGCCGGGGGAAGCGCGGACGATCCTCGCTGCGCCCGCCTTCCCGGCGGTCGTCGCGCTGACGCCAGGGCTTCTCCTCGCCGCGGTCGCGGCCGCCAAAGTCCTTGCCGAAAGGTTTGCCAAAATTCTTGCGAGGGCGGTCGTCCCGATCGCGCGGACGGTCGCCGAAGCTGCGCTTGCGATCCCCGCCCTCGAAATCGCGCTTGCGATCACCGAAGTCGCGCTTTCGCTCTTTCCCCTCGAAATCACGATCGCGGCCAAAATCCTTGCGGGGCCGATCCGAGCCGCCACGCGAAAACTTGCGGTCCTCGAAGCGCCGCTCGGAGCGCTCGCCACGCGGCGCGCGCTCGTCACGGTCGAATTTCGGGCGATCTCCGCGCGGCTTGAACGGGCGGTCGCCACGCGGCTTGAAGCTGCGCTCGCCGCGATCCTCGCCACCGCGGTCGTCGCGCTTGAAGCGCGGCCGGTCGCTGAAGTCGCGGCGCGGGGCGTCGCCCTCCTCACGGCGGCGGAACGGACGGCTGTCGCGGTCGCCGCGGGAGGGGCGCTCGTCGCGGTCGCCCTTGCCGGCAAAGCCGCGCTTGGCGAACTTCTTCTCAGGTCCCCTCGGCTTGCCGCTGCGGCCCTTGAATGACCCCTTGGGCCCGCCTCGATCACGCCGGCCGCGCGGGGAATC
Organism: Bradyrhizobium neotropicale; assembly: GCF_001641695.1. GTDB lineage: Bacteria > Pseudomonadota > Alphaproteobacteria > Rhizobiales > Xanthobacteraceae > Bradyrhizobium > Bradyrhizobium neotropicale. The sequence goes on along the minus strand of NZ_LSEF01000058.1, from coordinate 90,961 downwards.
GTTGTGTTTGTCGCTGTCGCGGGGCATGAAGCGTCTCACTTAGGGATGGTCAAAAGGGCATTGTGCGCGCTCATTCCGAGCCGCATGCTCAGGCAAAACCGGTATCCACTCTTGCTGAAGGCGGAGCTAGTAGCAGGTTTCTGGCGATGATACGAGGCATGAAAGCCCCTTCTTTCATGGATTTGGCGCTCAAGACGGCCGAAAATGCCGGAAAATCGGGCGAAGTTCCGATTGGATGCGTGGTGGTCCGCAATTACGAGGTCATCGCCACCGCGGCCAACCGGACGCTGACCGACCACGACCCCACGGCCCATGCCGAGATCATCGCACTGCGCGAGGCCGCCCAAAAGATCGGCAGCGAGCGGCTGGTGGACTGCGATCTCTACGTGACGCTGGAGCCCTGCACCATGTGTGCGGGCGCGATCTCCTTTGCAAGGGTCAGGCGGCTCTATTACGGGGCCGCCGACCCCAAGGGCGGCGCGGTCGAGTCCGGCGTACGCTTCTTCGCCTCGCCCACCTGCCACCACGTGCCGGAGGTCTATTCCGCGGTCGGCGAGAGCGAGGCGGCGCGGCTGCTCAGGGAGTTCTTTCGGGAGCGGCGGTAGGCGCCCTCCCCGTCATTGCGAGCGCAGCGAAGCAATCCAGAGTCTTTCCGCGGGGACAGTCTGGATTGCTTCGCTGCGCTCGCAATGACGATGGGGATCAAGCCGAGAAGAAGTCGCGCAGCGCCTCCGCAGTGACGCTCGGATTCTCCTCCGTGAGGAAGTGCCCGGAATCCACCGGCATGCCGTCCACGTTCGTGGCCCATTGCTTCCAGGTGTCGAGCGGCGTGGCCGCGGCCTGCGCGACGCCGGCATTGCCCCAGAGCGCGAGCATCGGGACCGTGATCTTCTTGCCGGCCTCGAAATCGGCCTTGTCGAGGTCGTAGTCGAAATAGGCGCCGGCGCGGTAGTCCTCGCACATCGCGTGCACGCGCGCGGGGTCGCGGAACGGCGCGATGTAGTGCTCGAGCGCGCGCTTGTCGATGGCGTCAAGCGTCTTCGACTTGGTCTGGCTCGCCACCTTGAAACGCAGGAAGAACTCGCCATTGCCCGAGATCAGCGTCTCCGGCAACGGATAGGGCTGCGCAAGGAAAGTCCAGTGATAGATCTTCAGCGCGTACTGCCGGTTCATCCGCTCCCAGTAATTATAGGTCGGTAGGATATCGAGCACGGCAAGCCGCGACAGCCGGCCGGGATGATCGAGCGCGAGCCGGTAGGAGACCCGGCCGCCGCGGTCGTGGCCGGCGAGCGCGAAGTGCACGTGGCCGAGCTGCTCCATCGCCTGCACCATGGCCTTCGCCATCGCGCGCTTGCTGTAGGGGATATGCAGTGCGTCGCTCTCGGGCATGTCGGACCAGCCATAGCCCGGCAGGTCGGCGATGATCAGCGTGAAGGCATCCGCAAGCTCGGGCGCCACGCGGTGCCACATCACATGCGTCTCGGAGAAGCCATGCAGGAGCAAAAGCGGCGGCCCCTTGCCGCCGACACGCGCGAAGACCCGGCCAAAAGACGTATTGATCCATTCGGAGGCGAAGCCGGGATAGAGGTCGGCGAGATCGGACATCTTTTGCATCCTTATCCGGTTGTTCCCGTGGCACCCGGTGGAGAGCCCATGGTGCCCCCAGCCAAAATCTCAAAAACAACCCCATGCAAAGTAGCATGGCAGTTGCCGGCAAGGATGCTCCGATTGCGCGCCGGCGGGAAAAACGGCTGTCAGCTCTTGGCCTTCTCCGCTTCCACCGCCTGCCAGCCGATGTCGCGGCGGCAGAAGCCTTCCGGCCAGTTGATGCGGTCGACGGCCTGATAAGCGCGGCTCTGCGCTTCCGTCACGGTCTTGCCGAGCGCGCAGACATTGAGCACGCGGCCGCCATTGGCGAGGATCGCACCGTCCTTCGCGACGGTGCCGGCATGGAAGATCTCGACGGTGTCGACCTTGGCGGCCTCGTCGAGCCCTTCGATGCGCGTGCCCTTCTGGTAGTCGCCGGGATAACCCTTCGCGGCCATCACCACGGTGAGCGCGGATTCCGGGTACCAGCGCAGATCAAAATGCTTCAACTCCCCGTCGCAGGCGGCGATGAACGCCGGCACGATGTCCGACATCATGCGCAGCATCAGCACCTGGCACTCGGGATCACCGAAGCGGACGTTGAACTCGAACAGTTTTGGCCCCTGCGAGGTCAGCATGATCCCGGCATAGAGCACGCCGCGGAACGGCGTGCCGCGCTTCTTCATGCCGGCAACCGTCGGCAAAATGATCTTCGCCATGATCGCGTCATGGATCGCGGGCGTGACCAGCGGCGTCGGCGAATAGGCGCCCATGCCGCCGGTGTTGGGGCCGACGTCGTGATCGAACACACGCTTGTGGTCCTGGGCCGAGGCGAGCGGAATCGCGGTCTCGCCGTCGCAGAGTGCGAAGAAGCTGATCTCGCGGCCCGGCAGGAATTCCTCGATCACGACCTCGGCGCCGGCCTCGCCAAAGGCGCCCTCGAACATCATGGCAATAGCGTCCTCCGCCTCGCGCACGGTCTTGGCGACGACGACTCCCTTGCCGGCGGCAAGGCCGTCCGCCTTCACCACGATCGGGGCGCCCTGGCTCTGGACGTAGGCAAGCGCGTCGGCGGCTTTCGTGAAGCGCTTGTAGGCGCCGGTCGGAATACCAAATTCGGTGCACAGCGCCTTGGTGAAGCCCTTGGAGCTTTCGAGCTGGGCGGCCGCCTTGCTCGGTCCGAACGCCTTGATGCCGGCGGCGGTGAGGTCATCGATAATGCCGGCCGCAAGCGGCGTCTCCGGGCCAACCACCACGAGCTCGACGGCGTTTGTCTTGCAGAAGTCGATCACGGCGGCATGGTCGGCGACATCCAGCGCCACGCATTCCGCCTCCCGCGCGATGCCCGCATTGCCGGGCGCGCACCAGAATTTGGTCACCAGGGGAGAGGCGGCGATTTTCCACGCCAGCGCATGTTCGCGGCCGCCGGAACCGAGCAGGAGAATGTGCATCGAAGGCTCAGGATTAGGGGTTTGCTGGACGCGTCGGTCGCACGAATCGGCGCTGGTCTCAAGGGGCTTGCCCCGAACTCCCCGTCATTCCGGGGCGCGCCCTCTTGGGCGCGAGCCCGGAATCCATCAGGCCGCAGTGTTGGTGGTGCGATGGCTTCCGGGCTCGCGACTTCGTCGCGCCCCGGAATGACGGCGAGAGGGGGACGCCCCCGGAATGACGATGACGGCTAGACCTGTTTCCCCGCAATGATCTCCTGCAACGTCGCAACATGCCGCGCGAAGGCGCCGCGGCCGGCTGCGGTGGCGATGACTGTCGTTTGCGGCTTCTTGCCGACGAAGGCTTTCTCCACCGAGACGTAGCCGGCCTTGGCCAAAGTCTCGATATGCGCCCCGAGATTGCCGTCGGTCGCGCCGGTCAGCTTCTTCAGCCGGGAGAATTCCAAACCCGTGGCCGTCGGCAGCGCGTTCAGCGCCGCCATGATCTTCAGTCGCAGCGGCTGGTGGATGATGTCGTCGAGCTCGGCCATCAGTTTCGTCGCATCCAGAGGCCACCCAGGATCAGGCCACCGCCATTGACGAAAGCCATCCAGAGAGGAAACCCCTCACCGATGTAGAAATAGCCGAACAGCGTCAGCGCGGTGATGCCGAGACCGATCGCCACGAACGCAGTGCCGAACCAGAGGCCTGCAAGGGTGTAGAACAACATGAAATAGATCGGCCAGAACGCACCAAGCTGGCGCGGACCGAAATGACCGAGAACACTGGTGCAGACGTAGCCGAATGCAAAGAACAACAAGAACACCAGGGGGAGCCTGACGTCGAAGGCCGAGCCATGGGTGCGCGGCGGATTGAAGAGACGGAGCGCGACCAGACCACAGACGCCCAGAATGTTCACGGCAACCCACGTGTAGCCGGCCTGGACCGGCCAGAGCCAGGTCGCGAGATTGCCGGCAAATACCAGCCCTCCCCACCACAGGGCAGCAAGACTTGCCAGTTCATAGAGCTGCGATTGCCGCACGCGCTGGACGATGTCGTGGACGTCGGCGAGCGCCTCGGCGGCCTCCTTGCTGTCGATCATGATTGCCCGCTCTCCCGCGTTGCCACGTCCTCGGCGATCGTCGAGACCGCCTTCGGATTGGTGACCATCCCCATGTGGTTGATGCCGTCGAGCACCTTGACGTCGACCTGTGGCTTCACCGCCTGCACGGCCTCGGCGTACTTGTCCGAGATCATTATCTCGTCTTCGGCGCCGGCGAAGATCGTCATCGGATGCGTCACCGCCGGAAGATCGAGACGATAGCCGCGCGTCGCGAAGTTGCGCATCAGGCGGTCGGAATAGGTCGGGACCAGGATCCGCTCGGAATTCGGCGGGACTGCGAAGGCGAGCACCGGAAGCTGCGCGCAGCAGTCGATGCCGAGCTTGCGTAGCGCGGCGAGCGCGAACAGGCGCGGAAGGTCGGCGTTGGCCCAGCCGCCGGCATGCGGCCTGTTGGTCGGCGCGTCGTAGCCGAGATAGGGCGCGATCAGCACGGTGCGGACGAACAGATCCTGCATGATCGGGGTGGCCGCGACGCGCAGCGAGAAGCCGGCGCCGGCGGAATGACCGATCAGGATCAGCGGCAGATCGGGCGCGCTCTTGCGGACATGCGCGACGAAATCGATGAGATCGTCCTCGAGCTGACCGACATAGCCGATGTCGCCGCGCGTGCCCGAGGCGCCGTGGCCACGGATGTCGAGCGCCCAGGTCTCGACGCCGCGCATCGCGAGCGCCGCGGTCAGCGCGTGATTGACCGTGGCGGAGGAAGCCGAGGAGCCGTGGATGAAGATGGCGCCGCGTCCGCTCGCCGCCCCCTTCGCAGCGTAGTGCCGAAAGCCCAGCCAGGTGCCATCGCGCGCCTGAAAGCGCTCCAGCGCCGGCAGCGTGGACCAATCGATACCCTTGGCGGAGTCCGAGACCGAGCGCATCTCGGCGGGCCGCTGCAGCGGCGTCGCGATCAGTGCCGTCAGCAGCAGCGCCACTGCGCCGACCGCACAGAGCCCCCATTTCAGCAGGTTCAAGACACCGCGTAGCAGCCGGATCGCCATAGCCCCAACTCCGATGATTTCGCCATCAATAGATAACTCTATAGTACAGAGTACTCTTGCGATCAATCCCAGGATTGGCGCCGCGCGGCGAAAATCCTTAACGTCGAGTCCGACCCCAAAATGCCGAATCGTTTGCCGATGCCGCCTGCGGAACAACTGCTCAACGCGCCCGAATTCACCGTCTCCGAGCTCTCGCTGTCCCTGAAGCGGACGGTCGAGGATGCCTATGGCCATGTCCGGGTCCGCGGCGAGATCTCCGGCTTCCGTGGCGCCCATTCCTCCGGGCACTGCTATTTCGCGCTCAAGGACGAGAGCGCCAAGATCGAGGCGGTGATCTGGAAGGGCGTCCACAGCCGGATGCGCTTCAAGCCCCAGGAAGGGCTCGAGGTCATCGCCACCGGCAAGCTCACCACCTATCCGGGCTCCTCGAAGTACCAGATCGTGATCGAGGCGCTGGAGCCGGCCGGCATCGGCGCGCTGATGGCGCTGATGGAGGAGCGCAAGAAGAAGCTCGCCGCCGAGGGCCTGTTCGACGAGGCGCGAAAGCAGCTCCTGCCGTGGCTGCCGGAGGTGATCGGCGTCGTGACCTCGCCGACCGGCGCGGTCATCCGCGACATCCTGCACCGGCTCGAAGACCGCTTTCCCCGCCGCGTGCTGGTCTGGCCGGTCAAGGTGCAGGGCGAAGGCTCGGCCGAGCAGGTCGCGGCCGCGATCCGCGGCTTCAACGCGCTGCCCGAGGGCGGCAAGATTCCGCGGCCCGACGTGCTGATCGTGGCGCGCGGCGGCGGCTCGCTGGAGGATCTCTGGTCGTTCAACGAGGAGATCGTGGTCCGCGCCGCGGCCGAGAGCATGATCCCGCTGATCTCGGCGGTCGGGCATGAGACCGATATCACCCTGATCGATTTCGCCGCCGACAAGCGCGCGCCGACGCCAACGGCCGCGGCCGAAATGGCCGTGCCCGTGCGCAGCGATCTCTTCGTCGAGGTCGCCGACCTCGCCCGCCGCACCCGCGCCTATTGGCAGCGCAGCCAGGAAAGCCGCCGCAACGAGCTGCGCGCCGCCGCACGCGCGCTGCCGGCCGCAGGCGATCTCCTCGCGATTCCGCGCCAACGCCTCGACTCCGCGGGTGCCGCCCTGCCCCGCGGCCTCAAGGCCAACACACATGCGCATTTCCGCAGGTTCACCGCCGCCAGCGCGAAACTGACGCTGCGGGTGCTGCACGGCCAGATCGCGCAGGCCGACCATCGGCTCACCGTGTGCGGCGAGCGGCTCGGCCTGTCCGCGCGTTCCCTGCTGCGGCAGCGGCGCGACCGCTTCGCCGGACTTGACGTGCGGCTGCGCGCCTCGCGCCTCTCCAACGCGCAGGCCCAGCGCAACGCAATCGCCCGCCAGCGCGAGCGCACGCATCGTCTTGCCGAGCGCGCCGGCCGCGCGCTGGCGACGCTGCTGCAACGGCTCGATGCTCGCGTCGAGAACAGCGGCAAGCTGCTCTCCGCGCTGTCCTATCGCAGTGTGCTCGCGCGCGGCTTTGCTCTCGTGCGCGACGAGGCCGGCCATCCCCTGCACTCCGCCGACGCGGTCGGACCGAATTCAAGGCTCGAGATCGAGTTCGGCGATGGACGCGTGGGCGCGACGGCCGATGCCGATCGCCCTGAACCGGTTACGGAGCGTGCGCCAGCGCAGCCGAAGCCTGCATCGCGCGAGGCCAAGCCCGCACCGAAGCGCAAGCCGGTGGATCAGGGCAGCTTGTTCTAGAGGTAAGCGAGGCTCTCTGTCGTTCCCCGCCAAAGCGGGGAATCCAGTACGCCGCGGCTTCTCCGTATCACGTCGCCGTCTCTGGAACCCTCGATCGCCCGATCACGTCGGGCGATGACACCGAGTATGTGGGATGCGCGCCGCATACTCACCGTCGTCCTGGCGAAAGCCAGGACCGAGAGATCGCGCGCGTCGCCGATCTAAAGAAAGTTACTAATGGAGATTTTCGGCCAAGTCTCTGTTCGCCGCGCCGCTTCAATCTTCGCTGACCAAGCGTCAATGAGATTGCCGAGCACCAATCGTCCGTTACCGCGAATGTCCGGCCATTTCATCGTCGGCGTTCCCAACGGTAATGAAATTACGCCATGCGCCGCCGACAGCAGGGCCGTTGCCAGGCGCTGCGCCAGCATGGGCGTCGTCTCCACACCTAGTTCGGAAAGATACTCCCCGATTGAAGTCACAAAAATCCCGTATCCCCGCCGGGAGATCTCGGTCTCCCCGAAATAGACGCCGTCGGGAAAGCGTCGGTCCTCGACCGTCCCGGCCATCGAATAGAGCGATCGGAAGTGATCGGGGTTGTCGATCCAATAGTCGATATAGGTCTCCATGACGCGCCGCAGCCGGGTCTCACCGCCGGAATGTCGCGCGCGCACCCGTTCGAGCCGATCGGCCATTTCCTCGAGGTTGCGTTCCTTGACCGCCAGCAGCAGCAGGATCTTGGTCGGGAAATATTTGAGCACCGTCCCCTTCGAATAGCCGAGTGCGTCGGCGATCTTCTGGATCGAAACTGTTTCGAGGCTGCCCCTCGCGAATTCCCTGCGCGCGGTTTCAAGAATGCGAGCCTGCAAAGCCTGCTTGTCGGCCTCCTGACGCGCGCGCCGCTGAAACCGGCGCGTCCCCTCGGGCTTTCCTGACCGTTTGATCGACATTGCAAGATCTCCGCTGGTCTCTCCATGCAGCTACATCGCTGGAATCACAAGCAAAGAAGCGTCCCTTCATTCGCAGCTTGCCACCATCCAAATAAATGACTATGGTCAATTAATTCTGCAAGACAACAATGGGAGGGAGCAATGGCGAGATTGGCGCTCGGCTATGCCTGCAGTGATTTCGATCCGTTCGACTGGGACACCCGCATCGATCCCTATCCCGCCTATGCCGCGCTTCGCGCCGCGGGCCCGGTCATCCGCCTCGAGAAATACGGCATCTTCGCCGTGCCTCGGTTTGCCGAGATCAAGGCGATCTTCGCCGACCATGTAAACTTCAGTAATGCCGGCGGCGCCGGCATCGCCAATTACTTCAAGGAAAAGCCGTGGCGTCCGCCGAGCATCGTGCTTGAGGCCGATCCGCCGCTGCATACACGCACGCGTAAAGTGCTGGCGCGGATCATGTCGCCGGGCGCGATGCGGAAGCTCGAGGATGCCTTCAAGGCCAAGGCGGTCGAACTCGCCGACGAACTTGTCGAAAGGAAATCGTTCGACGCGATCCGCGACCTCGCCGAAGTGTTTCCGGTGACGGTGTTCCCGGACGCGCTCGGTATCGACAATGAGGGCCGCGAAAACTTTTTGACCTACGGCGCGATGGTGTTTGCCGGCATGGGACCGGAGAACGATTATTTCCGAAGCCTGATGGCGCACGCGCCCAAGGTGCTGCCTTGGGTCACCGCGAAGTGCCAGCGGGACGCTTTGGCTCCCGGCAGTTTCGGCGCGCAGGTCTATGAAGCGGCCGACTCCGGAGAAATCACCCAGGAAGAGGCGCCGCTGCTCGTCCGGTCGTTTCTCTCGGCCGGACTGGACACGACTATCAGTGCCACCGGCATGGCGCTCTATAGTCTTGCCCGTCATCCTGAGCAGTGGGCCATCCTGGCCGCCAATCCGTCGCTCGCGCGCGCAGCATTCGACGAGACGCTGCGCTACGATTCCGCCGCACCTTACGTGTTCCGGACCACGCCGCACGAAACCGAGATCGCGGGCGTTCCGATCGGCAAGCACGAGAAGGTGTTGCTGCTGATTGCTTCGGCGAATCGCGACGACACGCGGTGGGAGCGAGCCGACCAGTTCGACGTCACCCGGCGCGTCGCGGGACATATCGGGTTCGGAACCGGCATCCACGGCTGCGTCGGCCAGATGGTCGCGCGGCTGGAAGGCGAAGCCGTGCTGGCCGCACTGGCCGCGCGCGTCGCATCAATCGAGATCACGGGTGAGCCGGTTTACCGCGACAGCAGCGGATTGCGCGCGCTCAGCTCATTGCCGGTGCGCGTTGTGACGAAATAGCTCGGGGCTCGTCGCGGCGGGCAGGCGTGCTTCAGGCCGGACGGGGCGCGCTTAGTGAACAGCATGCTGAGCCGGGTTGCACGGAGGAAAATGATGGATGCAAATAGCGTTAAGCAAATTGCCAGGACCTGGATGGACCTTCTCTTGCAGAAGGATGCGGCCGCCTTCGCGGCGCTTTTCGAGGAAGACGGGGTTTATATCGATCCTGCCTTTGGGATCGCCCGGAGGGGCACAAAGTTCGTCAGTATCCATCATGAGAAGTGGCATGCCGCCGTTCCCGATTTTCGGGCCGACGTTGAAAGGATTCTCGTCGATGGACGAACCGCAGTCATCCAATATCTTGGGCAAGGCACCTTTAGCGGTGAGGCTCTTGGACCTCCGGACCATCGAGTAGAGCCGACTGACAGGGCGTTCAAAGCCCGAGCCGTTGTGATCCTGGATTTCAGCGAAGCGGGGCGCGTGCGCTCTTGCGTCGAATACTACGATCGGCTGAGCATGCCAAATGGCGACCGCCGTCCCTTTGCCGACGATCTGACGCTCGACGGACTCTAAGCCAGATGCGGTAGCGGCTGTTCGGCCGACAAAGTTGAACAGCCGGCCCCGTCATCCTGAGGCGCTCGCGAAGCGAGCCTCGAAGGATGAACGGCCGGGATGCGGCCGGGCCGTCGCCCTTCGAGGGCCGCGGTCGCGGCCACCTCCAGGGACAATGGCTTCGCCATTGCGCGGGGTGACGGTGGCGCTTCAGCGGCAGGACAATCCCGCGTCGATCGTGGTCCAGAAGCCGCAATGTTCCGGCGCAAGCTGCGGTGCGCCGGCGCGGGCCTCGAAGAGGAAGATCGCGACGGTGAAGATGACCAGTGCAGAGGAGAAGAGCAGGACGCGGTGGCGCATGTGATTGGCGTTTAATCGACATCATGGTCGAACTATGGCGGCACTGTTTGCGCTGAAACCGGCAGCCGTTCCATCCGTAGATTCCCGGTCGGCCATCTTGTTCCGTGCAGGGCGGTGGTCGATGCGGGGCTGTCCGCCTCACATTGTTCCTCGGGCGGCCCCGCTTCGGACTACCGCGCCAGCCACTCCGCGACTTCCTTCTGCGCCTCCGCGCGCGCTTCCGTGTCGGTGCCGAGATGGCCACGGTCCGGCGTTGCAGCGTCGGTGCTGCCGGCGAGCGCGTGCACCGGCAAATTGGCGCGGTCGAAATCGTGATAGGCGCCGGGATAGACCACGATGCGCGCAAGCGCGCTGCGGCCATGCGCGCCGTCGATCATCTGGCGGCAGGCCGGCGGCGACGACACGTCATCGTTGCCGCCGATCAGGAGCAGCGTCGGCACGCGCGTGCTCCAGCCGAGGCCTGCGGAAATCCGGCAGTCCGGGTAGAAGGCGACGGCGGCGCGAAAATCGGGCCCGGCGTCGCGTGCCGCATTCTGCGGGCGCACCGCCCAGAGCAGCGCGCTGGCGCCGTTCGCCCAGCCGATCAGGCTGACCCGATCGCGCGCCACCCAGGTCTGCTTCATCAGCCAGGCGCGCGAGGCCACGATATCGGCGACGCGCTCGCGCCGCGCCTTGACGTGCCCTTCCTTGACCCGGCATTGCGGCCCGACTTCGCGCGAGCCGTAGCTGTCGGGCAGCAGCACCGCGTTACCTGTCTTGAGGAATTGCAGGGCCCAGTCGCGATAGCGCGGCGCGACCGGGTCGGAATGGCCGCCGAGCCCCCCGCAGCCATGCAGTGCAATCACCGTCGGAAACGGCCCTGCCCCATCTGGCTTGTAGAGCTGCGCATGCAGGACCCCACCCGCTAGCGGAATATCAACCTGCTGCGGCGCAGGCGTGGACGCGGTCGCAGGCGCGGTCGCCGCATGGGCGGGCGACAGCAGAAGCGCCAGGAACAGGGCGATTGACGGAAGGCGCATCGGAGACTGCCGTGAGTGACCGGGACCAGCGATCCTTCGCGCGAGCACTATCATGCGTGAACGGCGGCAAAACATCACAAGTCGGTGGGTTTAACGGGCGGACAAGCCACCCTATTTATGGTAATCGGATTCATCACATCACGCCCTGAATGGGCCTTCCACGGAGACTTTCGACCGTGCTGAACAAGTTCGGCCCCTCGGGCCATGGCGAGGCGCAGGTACAATATCTCGACGGCGACTTCCGCGTGATCTCGCCGGGGACCTATGTGCGCTGCGTCGTGACGGACACGAGGATTCCGCTCGACGAGCTGAAATACTGGAGCGTGGACCTGCAGGAGGCCTACGCCACTCCAGCCGCAGTGTTGCAGCGGCATTTTCCCGGCGCGCTGAAGCCGCAGCCGTAAGGACGCGGCCGCCCGCCTATTGTTGCTCCGCGCCATCCATACCCACACAGCTTTTGACGAAAGTCTTCCGGGGCTCGCCGACGATCTTCTGATCGATCGCCTGCTTCAGGCAGTCGAGCCGTGCCTGGGCCATGCAGAGCTGCATTTGGTCCCGCTTGTCCTGCCCCTTCAGGTTCTGCGTCGAGCTGAGACAGGTCACGCGCTTGGTCGCGGGAACCGGCACCGTCGCGGTCGGCGCGGCGGGTGCGGCTGCAGGCGGTGAAGGCGTCTGGGCAAAGGCGGACGCAACAATCAGACACACAAGGCTGGCAACAACGGTCGCGGACGGCAGTTTCATGGAACTCTCCTGATCGAACTTAACTCGATAGGAGTCTGGCGATGAATGTCGGGTGAATGATCGTCGTCACGCTGGCGAAGCCCCTCCTGCATCGCCCTGGCGAAAGCCAGGGCCCATCCCTTGACTGTCGATGTGGCGCTGAGCCGGTGCCGCAGTGCCCCACCAAATCCGGTGGGGTCGCAGGATCACTTCAGCTCCCGCATGGTCGATGCGGCGCGCACGCCTGATGGCGTCTCGCCGAAGTGCCGGCGGAACATGCGATTGAAATGAGAAACATCACCAAAGCCGACCGCAAACGCGATATCGAGGATGGTCAAATGCAGATGCTGCGGGTCAGTCAACATCGCGAAGGCACGCTCTAGTCGACGTCCTGCAAGGTGCTCGGTGAATGACTTTCCGGTCCCCTCGAGCAAATTTTGCACGTATCGCCGCGACATACCGAGCGCCCCGGCGACATTGTTCAGATCGAAATTGGGATCGCTGAAGCGTTGTGCGACCTCCGCCAGGATCGCCTGCAACTTGGCTGCCTTCACACCACGCTCCGCAACGATGTTTGCAGCTTCGGCGGTCGGCCCGAGCGTCGCGGCCACGAGATCGAGGAGATGTGCGCCGACGGTGGAGGCCAGTTTTGATGACGGAGGCTCCTTGAAGGAGGCGAGCGACCGCAGGTAGCGGTCGAGGAGTCTAAGCGCCGGTCCGGAACGCACCGGCCGACCGGATAGATCCTCCGGGTGCGCAACCAGAGACCTAAGGGCCGCAGCCTGCACGGTCACGAATCTGACGTTGCCGCCACGCGGCCCAAATACTCGCAGCGGCCTTCCCCGGTCGACCAAACAAGCGGAGCCGGCATCATGGACATGGTCCTCGCCGGCATTTGCAAACTGGACCGGTCCAGCCTCGACGATGTTCAGTCCGAATTGGTCACGGCTATCCTTGAGGTGGTGTTGGTGACGGATAAACTCCACCGGCGTGGCGACAAGGCGACAAACGCCAATCGCGCCGAGCTGCAGATGGGTGACGTCGATACGCGGGCGGCCGCCGCTGTGATCTATCACGTCCAAGGCGAGGTTCAGCCGCGCAAACTCCTCACGGAACGTGGAGGACCGCGCGCGCTCCGGCAGCATCTCGGTCGACCATCGCAAGAGGTGAGATGACGTTGGCATTTCGGCCTCCCGTTCTGGGGGCCAGCCCTCGGGAAATCATATCGGACCGCGCTTCGCTGCTGTGTGAAATGGATTACAAAGGGGGAGGCAGGCTACGCGACATGACCGCGCGCGCCCCCGCTGCGCGCTGCGCGCGATGAGTTGGCGCACCCGCCGCGCAGATTGTGGCGGGCAACGAGACCGCAGCTTCCTTCACTTGCGAGAACAACCAGCCCTATCGTCGCCAGCGACGATGCCCGTGGTCATGTGCGAGCTCCGAAAACATATGCCATCTCGTGCACGCGCCGATCAGGGGCACGCGGCCTGGCCGGGATCCCTGCCGGCGCAGCGAACCCCACGCGGCGAATCGCCGAAGCGAGCTCGGAACAAGCGATTGAAATGCGAAACATCCGAGAAGCCGACCTCCAGGGCGATGTCGGAAATCAGCTGCGCGCTGACGCGCGCCTCGGTTAGCAGCTTGAGAGCAAGTTGGAGACGCAACTCGTTCACGTGCCCGGTGAACGATGACCCTGATGACGCCATCAGGCGCTGCAGATAGCGAGGTGAGATGCCTTGGCAACGGGCGACCGTCTCGACGCTAAGTCCTGGGTCCTGAAAGTGTGCCGCGATGTAGTCGAGTACGGCGCTGTGGCGCGCGGCCACGACCGCGCTCGCATCGCTCTCGCCCAGGGGCGCGCACTCGCTGACTGCGAGCGCCACGAGATCATGGATGTGAACCATGACCGCATCACGCAGCTTGGGGGCGGCCAGAGCCCCCTCCTTGAATGCCGACTTCAGATAAGCCATCAGGAGACGAAGCGCTTCGGTTCGGCAGGAAATCAGCCGCATGGCGAGGCCTTCAATGTCCGTCACGCGCTGTGCAAGCGCGTCGCGCGGCACGGCCAGACCGAACAGTAATCCGTCAACATAGGTGACGGTGACGGGCTCCGAATGCAGAATTCCGATTGCGTCGCCGGCGCAAAGCCCAATGTCCCGGCCGCGCTGCGAGAGCTGACTTCTGCCGGGTGAGCCGACGATGAGACCGATCGAGTCATCACCATCAGCAATGCTCGCCTGCAGGCGCCTGAAGCGCATGGACGAGCCTTTCAGTGCGAGCGTGCGCAGACCCGGGATCGCTTGCAGCGTTGCGTCGGCCTGAAACGGAACGTTCGATATCGGCTCGATATCGACGTGAACTATCCCTCGCACAAAGCTCTCGCGCCAGAGCGGAAGTCGCAAGCGCTCCGGAAGCTCGCGCGACGAGAATCGATGCGATACGAAATCGGCTGCGTCCGTAGACATGGGGGACCTCCAGCCTTGACAAAAACATCGGGTTGAAATGCTACGACAGGCCGCTGTCGGTATCCGTATTTTGCAATTCGCGCACCACGCCGTCTTCGCAAAGGTGCGCAGAACTCCAAGAAGTTACATCACTTGCCTGCTAGTCTCATTCACCTGTGAGCAATACTGTTGTGAACTGGCTCACGTAGCGGCCAGAAAATTACGCCTACACGGATTGCGAGAGTCGCGGTGCAGAAAATCTCCTTTAAGGGGAGACAAGCGTGATGGCTCTATTTCAAATTGCTGCCATCGGATCCGATTTGAACGTCCCTGGCAGGGTGCAAGCGCAAATCCATCTTTACGACGTCGTTCGCGATTGATCGAACTCAACGGTCCGCGACGCAAACGTTTTGCAGCACTGGATGTCCCCTGATACCGATTTCGTGGCGTTCCTTGGCCGCCACATCGTCATCAGAGTTTGTCGGACAAAAATTGCTTTCCGGCACCGTTCGTTTTTACCGCCGGCTGGAATGCTCGAAATCTATCACGCGGGATGTCAACGCTGTTGATCAAGCGAGGGTTCGATCATGTCCACCATAGTCGACATGCTTTACCGTGAGTACTGCCGCGCCCGCCTCGCCGAAATGCGAAAGCAGCTCTCCATACCGGTTGCCAGCGACGACACGCTGCAAGAGCCGTGGGAGGACGGTGATACTTCCGACTCCGGCGATCAGCACAGCGGCTGGGCGACGAAAGAACCCCGGACCATCAGGTAGCTGGGGCGCGCAACCGCATCGCCTGGTCGGAGACCCGCTCGGCCCGCGCAAGTCCCCGAGCATCCGCACGTCTCATCGACCTACCTCCGATGAGGGCATGCGCGCACGCCGTGCAGGTCAACAGATGCTTGATAGAACTCACACCTCGAAGCGATTGATCGGCGAAACTCCGCCGGAGTTCCGCGGGGCCGGCCGCGACCTGCGCATCGATGCCTGTCGGGGGATCGCGCTGTGGTGGATATTCCTTGACCATGTGCCCAACAACATCGGAAGCTGGCTGACACCGCGCAATTACGGCTTCTGCGATGCCGCCGAGATATTCATGTTCATCTCGGGCGTGACCTGTGCGCTGGCCTACGGCAGGACACGTCAGCGCGACGGCTGGAGCGGCATGATCGGCCGTTCGCTGCGGCGGGGATGGGACATCTACGCCGCGTTTCTGCTGCTCACGCTCGCTTGCGCCGTCCTCGTCTACCTCACGGGCAGCGATGATCTTGCCGACGATAGCAATACGCGAATTCTGTTCGAGCAGCCGGGGGCGAGCCTTGCGCACGCCGCAATCCTCCAATATCGCCCTGTCAACACCGACGTCCTGCCGGTTTTCGTGATCTTTCACGTGTTGTTCGCGCCGCTGTTGTGGCTGCTGCTGCGAGCACCAAACGTGACGCTGGGCCTTTCGCTGGCGCTTTATGCGCTCGTGCACGTCTTCGGCTGGAGCGTTCCAGCCTGGCCCAACAGCGTCTGGTTCTTCAATCCGCTGGCCTGGCAGCTTCTGATCGTGCTGGGCGCTTGGTGCGTCATCGAGGGAGAGAAATTCCGGCCGTGGGTGATGTCGCGCCCAGCGCTTGTTCTTGCCATTCTCTATCTGGTTTTCAGCCTGGTCCTTGCACTGAGTTGGGGCATCAAGCCACTGGTCCCGCAGGCATTGACGGACCTGGTATTTCCATTGGACAAATCCAATCTCAGTCCGTTGCGGCTGCTGCATTTCCTGGCTCTTGCAGTTGTGGCGTTACGGCTCATTCCCCAGGATTGGCGAGGGCTATCGTCGCCGGTGCTGCGCTGCGCGAGGTGCTGTGGCGAGAATTCGCTGCCGATCTATTGTCTCGGCGTCCTTCTGGCGCTCGCCGGCCACCTTACGCTGCTCGACATCTCGGCGGGGCTCGCGATGCAGATCCTGCTCAGTCTTGCTGGAATCCTGATGATGATCGCCGTCGCGAGGCTGCTGCACGCAATCAACAACAAGCGCTCGCGGCAGCCCCAGCGGACGCAGATGGACGAGACGGTCTCGCCGACATTCTCGAGCTGTCAGGCCGACGGAACGCTTTGGCCCGGGACCAGGACCACATCACATTAATCGCTTGGTGAATCTCAGCGGCGTGCGAACCGTCGCTCGCGCGCCTTGTAGAGATGGTCGCTGATCAGGCGGCTGAGCGCTGCGCGGTCGTCGAACTCGAGCTGGACCGCGAACGGCACCATGTCATCAGGCACGCCCTCGCTGCCACGCAAGCGGGCAAGATCTTTTTCCGTGGTCACAAGCGTGAGCTGCTCGCGCCTGGCGTCGGCGACAAGCGCGGCGATCTCGGCCTGCGAGAACATGTGGTGATCGGCGAAGGGACGCGTGCGCGCGACGTCGATGCCGCTGGCCTGCAGGGTGCGGAAGAAGCGCCCGGGATCGCCGATGCCGGCGAAGGCCAGGACCTGCCTGCCGAAGAGCTGCGCGACGGACGCAGCATCCGGCTTCAGCCGCGCGCGCAGCACCGGCCTGTCCCGCGCGACGATCTCCGCCGCGACATCGTCGGCGGCATGGCCATCGCCGATCAGCACCAGCGCGTCGGTGCGCGCGAGCTGCCCCTTCAGCGGCGCGCGGAGAGGGCCGGCGGGGAACACCTTGCCGTTGCCGAGGCCGCGCTCGCTGTCGATCACGATCAGCGAAGCATCCTTGGTGATGTGCGGATTCTGAAAGCCGTCATCCATCAGGATGACGGTCGCGCCTTGCGACCTGGCGAGCGCCACGCCGTCGAGGCGGTCGCGCGCGACCGCGACCGGCACGTCGCGCACCATCATCAGGGGCTCGTCGCCGACATCGGCCGCGGTGTGCCGCTCGCGATCGACCATGACGGGGCCCTTCAGGCGTCCGCCATAGCCGCGGCTGAGCACGACCGGTGTCTCGCCGAGCTCGCGCAACAGCTTGGTCAGCGCGAGCACGGTCGGCGTCTTGCCGGCGCCGCCGACATGGTAGTTGCCGACGCAGATCACGGGGATGCCGGCGTCGAAGCCCTTGCGCGCCATGCGCCGCGCGGTGATCGCGCCGTAGAGCGCGCCCAATGGCTGGAGAAGATGCGACTTCGGGGAACGTGGCCGGTACCAGAAGGCCGGCTCACGCATTGGCGGCTCCCATCTCGATCCGCAATTGCAGCAGATACGGCTCGAGCGCCGCCATGGTGCGATCGAGCGCACCGCCGAGTTCCTCGACCACGCCGGTGCCGGCGCGCTGCATTCTGTCGCGCACGGCTGGATCGGCCAGCAGCTGGCCGAGCTGCTTCACCAGAGCTTCCTGCGACTCCGCCTGCCGCGTCCCGCCGCTTCCGTCGAGCGCCGCATAGACGTCGGTGAAGTTGAAGACGTGCGGACCATGGACGATCGCAGCGCCGAGCTTGATCGCCTCGATCGGGTTCTGCCCGCCATGGGGGATCAGCGACCCGCCCATGAACACGATCGGCGAGAGGCGGTAGAACAGGCCGAGCTCCCCCATGGTGTCGGCGACGTAGATGTCGGTCGTGGCCGTCGGCAGCTCCTCGCGCGAGCGCAGGGCCGGCGTCAGGCCCGAGGCCGTGATCAGGCCGGCGATCGAGGAGCCGCGATCCGGATGGCGCGGCACGATCACGGTCAGGAGCTGCGGAAAGAAGCCGACGAGGCTGCGATGCGCCGCCACCAGCATCTCGTCCTCGCCCGGATGGGTCGAGGCCGCGACGATGATCGGACGGCCCCGCGTCATCGCCATCAGGCGCTCGAGCTTGGCGGGATCTGCGGGCGGCGCCGGCACGTCGAGCTTGAGATTGCCGGTGATGACGACGTCGCGGCCGCCAAGCGTGGCAAAACGCTCGGCGTCGATCTTCGATTGCGCCAGGCAGATGTCGAAGCGCGACAAGAGCGCCGAGATGGTGCCGTGCATCCGCCGCCAGCGCGGGAAGGAGCGGTGCGACATCCGCCCGTTGATCAGCACCATCGGCAAGCGGCGCGCCGCGCCGGCCAGGATCAGGTTCGGCCACAAATCGGATTCGATGAACAGCGCCAGCGATGGCTTCCAGTGATCGAGGAAGCGCGCGACGTAGCGCGGGGAATCGTACGGCACGTATTGATGGATGACGTCGGGCGGGAAACGCTTGGCCACGACGGCGGCCGAGGTCACGGTGCCTGAGGTGAGCAGGATGCGCAGGTTGAGATCGCGCAGCCGTTCGATCAGCGCCGCCGCAGCCAGCACCTCGCCGACGCTCGCGCCATGGATCCAGACCAGCGGCCCGTGCGGCCGCACGTCCCGGGACAGGCCGCGCCGCTCGCCGACGCGCGCGGGGTCTTCCTTGCCCTGCTTCAGCCGCCGCTTGATCAGCGCAGGCGCAAGTGGCACCAGGCCGGAAGCCAGGCGCCTGTACATCCGCAGCGTCATCGGCAGCGAACTAGGCAGCGACTTAGGCATCTTGGGGTCCCGGGCGGCCGAGTTGCGCATAGGCGCGACGGGTCGCTTCGTTCAAGGTGTCCTCCAGATCCTGCCGCAGCGCTTCCATGGTGGCCGCGTCGGCGTCCGGAGGGACGTGGATTTCCTTGATGCCGACCAGGGCGCCCCGTCCGAATGGCAAATTGATGGTGGTGCGGTCCCAGTTCTTCAGCCGGATGAAGCGACTGGTCGCCATCGCGAAAGGCATGATCGGCCGCCCCGATTCCCGTGCGAGCATGATGATGCCGAGTCCGGCCACGCGCGAGCGCTTCGGGACATCGGCGGTCAGCGCGACATTACAACCGTCCTGAAGCGTGCGCACCATCTCCTTGAAGGCGCCGACCCCACCTTTGCGGTGGAAAGCCCCGCCATGATCGCCGGAACCGCGGATCGTGCCGATGCCGAGCCGCTCGGCGGCGATGGCATTGAACTCGCCGTCGCGGTGCCGGGAGATCAGCACCCTGGCCTTGTACCAGTCCTTGTTCTTGATGAACGGGGTGAGGAAATGCTGGCCGTGCCAGAAGGCGAAGATCGCAGGGATCTGCGGCTCGACGCGAGCGTAGACGTCAGGCGGATCGAACGTGAACTTGTTGGTCCGCCAGACCAGCCGCAGATATTCGGCCGCCAGGATCCCGACGGCACGCTGAAACCAGCTGCTCCGCAGCGTATTGCGAAGCAGTCTCTTCAACGTGCCGGCTTCGATTCTTGATTCGGGTCGAGCAGCCGGTGGAGATGGACGATGAAATAGCGCATCTGCGCATTGTCGACCGTGCTCTGCGCCTTGGCCCGCCAGGCGGCGTGAGCGGTCGCATAGTTCGGATAGAGGCCGACGATCTCGACGTCGTCGAGATTCTTGAACGTGTTGTGCTCGAGATCGACGAGCTCGCCGCCGATGACGAGATGCAGCAGTTGTTGCGGGGCACTATCTGACATGGATTCTCTTCCTAACGGACTGCCCGGCAAGCAGTATTCGACAAGCACAGCCGACGCGCTTCAGGGCAAGGGGCGGTTTCGAAAATGCGCGACGATGCTCGCATGACGATCCAGGCCCGCTGCCACCAGCACCCCGTGCGCCACTTCCCGGCGGTTATAGAGGAGGGGTTCTCCGGAGAGGTCGCTCATCCTACCATCCGCTTCCTGCACGATCAAATCCGCAGCCGCAAGATCCCAATCATGGCTATTGCCCCCCGCAAAAGCCGCATCCAGCGCGCCGTGGGCGACCCGGCACAGCCGAAGCGCCAGCGAACCGATTCGCGGATGCAGCTTGATCTCGCCCGGTGATGGCTTGAGCCGCTCGACCAGCGGTTTCGGGCCGGCCACGCGGGAGAAGTCGAGCTCGGCCCCTAGCCTCGCCCGCACGCGCCTGTCGTTGAGGGTCGTGTCCTGCCCGCGCGCGGCGAAAAAGAACTCGTCGCTGGTCGGCGCGAACACCGCAGCGAGCACGGGCGAGGCCCCCTCGACCAGCGCTACGCTGACGCACCAGTCGTCGTGGCCGCCCAGATAGTTGCGCGTGCCGTCGATGGGATCGACGACCCAGACCAGGCGCCGCGACAGCCGCGCCTGGTCATCGGCGCTTTCCTCCGACAACCAGCCATAATCGGGCGTCGCGCCGCGCAAGCGCGCTTCGAGGAGATCGTTGACGGCGATGTCGGCTTCGGAGACCGGCGAGGACGCGCCCTTGATCCACTTCTTCAGCTCGGTGCCGAACATCGACAGCGCGAGCGCGCCTGCTTCCCGCACCGTGTCTTTCAGCAGCGCCGCGTCGCGGGCCAGAATGGTCTCGTCCAGGGAGTTCGCGTCAGCGTCCGCCAAGCGTCAAACCCTCGATGCGCACCGTCGGCGCATTGATGCCGTAGCGGAACTCGAGGTCGCTGGCGGGCTGCATCGACTTGAAGATCTCGAACAGGTGCCCTGCGATCGTGACCTCGCTCACGGGATAGGTGATTTCGCCGTTCTCGATCCAGAAGCCGGAGGCGCCGCGGCTGTAATCGCCGGTGACGCCATTGACGCCCGAGCCGATCAGGTCGGTGACGTAGAAACCCTGCTTGATGTCGGAGATCAGCTCGGCCGGCGTCGGCGTGCCGGCCTCGAGATGCAGATTGTACGGCCCCGGCGAGGGCGAGGACGACACGCCGCGATGGGCATGGCCGGTGGTCGCAAGGCCCAGCTCGCGCGCGGTCGCGCAATCCAAAAGCCAGGTCGTCAGCACGCCCTCGTCGACCAGCGCCTGCCTCTTCACGGCGACGCCTTCCGCATCGAAGGTCTGCGAGCGCAGGCCGCGCTTGCGCAGCGGATCGTCGATGATGCGGATGTTCCTGGCGAAGAGTTGCTGACCGAGCTTGTCCTTCAAAAAGCTCGTCTTGCGCGCGATCGAGGCGCCGTTGATGGCGCCGACGACATGGCCGACCAGCGAGCCCGCCACGCGCGGATCGAACACGACCGGCACCTTGCAGGTCTCGACCTTGCGCGGATTGGAGCGCTTCACCGTACGCTCGCCGGCCGAACGGCCGACATATTCGGGCGACAGGAGATCCGAGGCATGCGGCGCCGAGGTGAAATCATAGTCGCGCTCCATGCCGGTGCCTTCGCCGGAGATCGCGGTCGCGGAGATGCCCTGGCTCGAGCGCAGATAAGAGCCATGGAAGCCGGTGCTGGTGACGAGCACCATGCCGCCGATACCGGCGGAAGCCGACGCGCCGCCGGACTTGGTCACGCCCTTCACGGCGATCGCGGCCGCTTCCGCTTCGAGCGCACGCCGCTCGAGCTCGGTGGTCGCCGGCACGTTGGAATCGAGCAGGTCGAGATCGGGGAAGTCGCGCGCAAGCAGCGCGGGATCGGCGAGCCCGACATATTTGTCGACTGGCGCAACGCGCGCCATCGCCACCGCACGCTCAGCGAGCTTGGCGACGGCATCGCCGCTGACGTCGTTGGTCGACACCACCGCCTGGCGCTGGCCGACCAGCACGCGCAGCCCGACATCGTCGCCCTCGGAACGCTCGGATTCCTCGACGCGGCCGTCACGCACCTCGACGCCCTGCGAGATGCCGCGCACCGCGACCGCATCGGCGGCGTCCGCGCCGGCGCGCTTCGCCGCATCCACCAGCCGCTGCGCGAGATCCGACAGCTGAGACTGATCGAACAGGTCGCGGCCAGACTTGGAGGAATCCTTGGGCGAAAGCGTCGAGCTTGCGGATGGTGAAGAGTTCACGAACGAAATCCTGTTGGGGGCGGGTTCGAAGGCCGAGGGGCCGAACCCACCAGATGTGCCCGATTGGAGCGGACTTCAAGCATTTTCGGCCCGCCGAAAGCTCAGATTCGCGGCAGCGCGGCAACGTCCCGTCAATCATGCGCGCCAAGGTCTTGTCAATCATGAGCGGCAGTGACGGGGGGTTAACCAGCCTTTTTAAGCGGTTTCCGAAGCTTCCCGCGCTAAGGTCCTCGCATCGACCGGGAACATAATCCCGGCGGGGAGACTAAAGCCGTGAGGCGTCAAACAGCAACATGCGGGGTCGCTCCCGCCGGGTCGAGCCGCGCATTGCGGCTCGACCCTCTTTCCCTTCCGGTCCGCTTCGACGCGCACGATCCGCGCGCCGACGGCCACACCAGACAGATCGAGCTTCATCGCGAACGCGTCGTGCTGCGCCGTGCGATCCGCGGCATGCAGATGGCGGTCAACGTCCGCGTCAGTGATTTCACCGGCATCGCATTGCGCGGCGATGACGCGGCGCAGACGCTCGTCCTGGTCCACCGCGATCCCTCGCTTTCCATTCCGCTGCTCGTCAGCGCCGATGGCGACGAGATCCTCGAAGCCTGGGCGACCTGGAGCGAGATCTTCGCGCTGCCGCAGCTCGACGAAGGCACGCGCGAGCCCGCGCCGCGGCGCCGCCGATGCAACGCCATCCGCGCCCGCCGTCCGAAATTCCTGATGCGCCGCCGCGCCGGCATTGCGCGCGAGCTTTCCATTCATCGCGACGAGCGCGAGATCATCGCAAGGAACTGAGCAAGGATTTGTAGGGTGGGTTAGCCGAAGGCGTAACCCACCTCTTTTGTGTCCGCAGAAGCAGACAGTGGTGGGTTAAGCTTCGCTAACCCACCCTACGAGTTCTACGCTGCCCGCATCACCGCGTCCGCGAGCAATCCCGCAAACAATAGCAGCCCCGCATCGCGGTTCGATTTGAATAGCCGCAAACAGAGCGCAGGATCGTTGATCCTGAGCCGCATGATCTGCCAGACCAGATGCAGGGCGAAGGCCAACAGCCCGAGCCAGGCCGGCCAGCGCGCATCGCCAGATGCCAGCGCGATGCCGATCAGCATCACCGCGAGCCCGTAGAACATGATGAGCGCCTGATGCGTGTGCGCGCCGAACAGGCGCGCGGTCGACTTGATGCCGATCAGCGCATCGTCCTCGGTGTCCTGGTGCGCGTAGATGGTGTCATAGCCGATTACCCAGGCGATCGCGCCGGCATAGAGCACGAGCGCGGTCACATCGATGCGGGCGAAGGTGACGGCAAATCCCATCAGGGCGCCCCAGGAGAAGGCGAGGCCGAGCACGATCTGCGGCCACCAGGTGATGCGCTTCATGAAGGGATAGATCGCGACGATCACGAGCGAGGCGATCCCGGTCAAAATCGCGAAGCGGTTGAACTGCAGCAGCACGACGAGCCCGATCAGGGCCTGCGCGACCAGGAAGATCAGCGCCTGCGTCACGCTCACCTGCCCAGAGGGCAGCGGCCGCGAACGCGTACGCTCGACCCTGGCATCGAGGTCGCGGTCGGTGATGTCGTTCCAGGTGCAGCCGGCGCCACGCATCACGAAGGCGCCGATGAAGAACAGGACGATGATGAGCGGCAGGCTGCCGATGTCGTGCGCCATGCCGGCGGCGAGCGCTGCCGACCACCAGCACGGCATCAACAGAAGCCAGGAGCCAATCGGACGATCGAAGCGGGACAGCCGCAGGTAAGGCCGCGCCCATTGCGGCGCGACCGTATCCACCCAGTTGCCGGTGGAATCGGCAACGCGGGCGGAGGCGCTAGTGCCCGGTTTTCGAAGTTCGTATTCCATCGCTATGCATTCCGGTACGAACTTCGAAAACTATAAGGGCACTAGCTAGAAATCACAGCTCACGTGCCGCTTATCGATTTGAAGTTCCTAGAAGGAATTCGCAGCAAGCACTGTAGGAACTTCAAATCGGCGGCACGTGGCTCATCGGGTCAGAACGTTGCCGTTGAGCGTGTCGAAGGTGCTGCCGCCCTTCTTGCCGGCATTGGCCTCCGGCACCGAAGCCGAGGAGCCGAGCACCTCGCTCAGCGAGGGGCCGGCCGGTCCGCGCGGACCACCCTGCTGCATCTGCTGCGCCACCATGCAGACCTTCTTCTGCATGTTTTCGGTATTCTTGTGCCCGGCCTTCATCTGATCGCCGATCTGCGGCGGGATTCCGCATTTGGCGGCGTGGCTCTCGATGTACTTGATCATCTTGACCTCAGCCTGGCTGAAGTTGCCGATCAGCTTGCAGGCCTCGTCCGGCGGAGCGTGACGGTCGCTCGCGGCCTTGATCAACTTGCCGCGCTTCTCGGCCTCCTCACGCAAGGGGATGAAGGCCTTCATGCATTCCTCACCGGGGCCGCTCTGCGTCGGCGGCGCCGCGCTGAACGCGCCACCACCACCGCCGAGGGGGGCCGCGCCATTCGCGGGAAAGGACGATTGCGGCGCCGTGCCCACGGAGGCGACCGGAGCCGAACCGTTAACCGGCGGAAAGGCGGAATCGGAAGTCGCGGCCTGACCGGGCAGCGGCGCCGGGAAGGCGCCTTGCGCATAAGCTCCTGCGCCGCCCATGATGACCGTGGCGGCAGTGATCGGAACCATCAAACGACGGATCATGAAGGCTGTCTCTCCGGCGGGAGCTACGGGGTTCGGCGTCTTCCTAATTGAAGCGCAACCAGCGTGTTCGCGTTTTTACGATTCCCGCCGCCGCTTAACAACCCGTCGAATTGGGCAAGAGCGCGGCGCCGGGACGCACCGTGGGGGCAATAATTACCCCCGAAAGTGCTGCTTTCGGTTAAGAACGGCAGCAAATCGGACCTTGAGCAATGCCCTCCCACGATTTTCGCGCCCCCCGCCTGTTTGTCGACGCCCCCCTTGCGCAGGACGCCAGGGTCGCGCTCGACCGCGACCAGAGCAATTATCTCGGAAATGTGCTCAGGCTCGGCGCCGGCGCCTCCGTCCTGGCGTTCAACGGGCGTGACGGCGAGTGGCAGGCCGCGATCGAGGGCCGGAAACGCCCCGACAGCCTGGTGATCCTGCAGCAGACCCGCCCGCAGGACACCCTGCCCGACCTCGCCTATGTCTTCGCGCCGCTGAAGCACGCCCGGCTGGATTACACGGTCCAGAAGGCCGTGGAGATGGGCGCCGCCACCCTGCAGCCGGTGCTGACCCGGTTCACCCAGGCCTCGCGCGTCAACAGCGAGCGCATGCGCGCCAATGTGATCGAGGCGGCCGAGCAATGCGGCATCCTGAGCCTTGCCTCCGTGGCCGAACCGGTGGCGCTCGAGCGCTTTCTAAGCCAGCGCGAATCAAGCCGCCTGCTGGTGTTCTGCGACGAGGCAGCCGACGTCGAGAACCCGATTCGCGGCCTTCAGGACGCGCGCGAGGCAGGGCACGGCACCGACGTGCTGATCGGTCCCGAAGGCGGCTTCGCCGAGGAAGAGCGGGCGCTGCTGTTGCGGCAGCCTAAAATCCTGCGGCTGGCGCTCGGCCCCCGGATCCTGCGCGCCGACACGGCCGCGGTCGCGGCTCTGGCGCTGGTCCAGGCGGTGCTGGGCGATTGGGGCGGCGGATCGGTCTAATTGGTTTCCGCGGGCACGCTCTGTAAGCCTCAGGCAATCCCGACGCGGAAGCACCCCCACCCCAACCCTCCCCCGCAAGCGGGAGAGGGAGCGCACCTGTTTCGCGGCCGCAAGCGGGCCGGTCGAATCCCCGCCAGCCATGTGCATTGGCCGAACCGTTAAGCGATTGATCCTTTGGAGGTCGAAACCGCCACCCGGCCATGCTAAGGGGCTGCGCCAACGCCCCTTCCCCCTTTTCCGCCCGGGTCCACCGGGACGATGGGACCTGAGATGACCGCGACTGCCATCCCGAACGCTGCCGGCTCCGCCTGGGCGGATACGCTGCTCCTGTCGTTCGCGCAGGCCGGCTACCTCAGGGCCGAGCCCGCCATATTGCAACCGGCCGAACCGTTCCTGGACCTCTCCGGAGAGGACATCCGCAAGAGCCTGTACCTCACGACGGACCTGACCGGGGAGGAGCTCTGCCTGCGTCCGGACCTGACCATCCCGGTGGCGCGCGACTATCTCTCCTCCGGCCGCGCCGGCCAGCCGGCCGGCTTCAGCTATCTCGGTCCGGTATTTCGTTACCGCAGCGGCCAGCCCAGCGAATTCCTTCAGGCCGGCATCGAGTCCTTTGGCCGCCAGGACCGCGCCGCGGCCGATGCCGAGATGCTGGCGCTGGCGCTGGAGGCGACCGCGGCCTTCGGCGTGAGCGACGTCGAAATCCGCACCGGCGACGTGGCGCTGTTCAACGCGCTGCTCGATGCGCTCGACCTCTACCCGGTCTGGCGCCGCCGCCTGGTCAAGGACTTCAACCGCAAGATCAGCCTCGAGCAGGACCTGGAGCGCCTCGCGCACGCCACCACCGCGACCCGCAGCGAATATGAGGGCGTGCTCGCCGCGCTCGCCGGCTCCGACCGCAAGGCGGCGCTTGCCTTCGTCACCGACCTGATGTCGATCGCCGGCACCACAAATGTCGGCGGCCGCACCACGGCCGAGATCGCCGACCGCTTCCTCGAGCAATCGACGCTGAAGGGCGGCGCGCTGCCGCGCGAGGCGCTCGCCGTGCTGAAGCGCTTCCTGGCAATCTCGGGCAATCCCGACGACGCCATTGCCGAGCTGCGCGCACTCACCACTGAAGCAAAGCTCGACATCACGGCCGCGATCGACCAGTTCGAAAGCCGGATCGGCTTCATGGCGGCACGCGGCATCGACGTGAAGCAGACGCGCTTCTCGACCGCGTTCGGGCGCGGGCTCGATTACTACACCGGCTTCGAATTCGAACTGCATCACAGGGGCAACGGCGCCGAGCCGCTGGTCGCCGGCGGCCGCTATGACGGGCTGATGACCCAGCTCGGATCGGTCGCGCCGATCCCCGCCGTCGGCTTCTCGGTCTGGGTGGATGCGCTGACCCGGATCGGCCGCAAGGAGCTCAAGTCATGAGCGCGCCATTCGTCCTGGCCGTTCCCTCCAAGGGCCGCCTTCAGGAAAACACCGAGGCCTTTTTCGCCCGTGCAGGCCTCAAGCTGTCGAAGGCCGGCGGCGCCCGCGACTATCGCGGCACGATCGCAGGCCTCGACAATGTCGAGGTCGCCTATCTCTCGGCGAGCGAGATCGCCTCGCAACTGGCCCGCGGCTTCGCGCATCTCGGCGTCACCGGCGAAGATCTGGTGCGCGAGAACATCGCGGACGCCGACACGCGCGTGTCCCTGATCGAGGGGCTCGGCTTCGGCTACGCCGACGTTGTCGTCGCCGTGCCGCAGGCCTGGATCGACGTCCGCACCATGGCCGACCTCGACGACGTCACCACCGGCTTCCGCGAGCAGCATCACATGCGGATGCGGGTCGCGACCAAGTTCATCAACCTCACCCGCGCCTTCTTCTCGAGCCACGGCATCGTCGACTACCGCATCGTCGAAAGCGCCGGTGCGACCGAAGGTGCGCCGGCGGCCGGCGCCGCCGAGCTGATCGTCGACATCACCACGACCGGCGCGACGCTCGCCGCCAACGGATTGAGGGTGCTCGACGACGGCGTGATGCTGCGTAGCCAGGCCAATCTGGTCGCCTCCAGGGACGCCGACTGGTCGCCGCAGGCCCGGGAGACCGCGCGCGTCATCCTGGATCACATCGCGGCGCGGGCGCGGGCCACCAAATACCGCGAGGTCCGCACCCGATTCCGCCAGTGCGACGCCGCCCTGCTCGGCGAAGCTCACAGCCGGTTCGGCGTCGAAACCCCGTTCGGCGGGCCGACCTCGTCGGGCATGCTCACGTTGCACTGCCCGCCGGGCCAGCTCTATGCGCTCGCGAGCTTCCTGCGCGACCATGGCGCCGAGACGGTGTCGGTCGGTTCGCTCGATTACGTGTTCGACCGGGAGAACCCGCTGTTCGCCAAGCTCGAGACATTCCTGCGGCGGTGAGACCCGGGGTTCATTCAGCGTAGCGACAGCAAGCGGCAGCTACCATATGCTGTTTGGAACAATTGAAGGTCTGTGGAACCTTGATCGATGACGCTGGGCTCTGACGTTTCCACCCTGACGACCACCGTGGCCAACGCCGCGGCGAAGGGGCTGTCGATTGTCGTCCCCGTCTACAATGAGGCCGCGGGACTTTCGATCCTGCACGAGCGGATCTGCGAGCTCGCCAGGACCCTGCGGCAGCGCTACCGCCTGTCTTGCGAGGTCGTCTATGTCGACGACGGCAGCGCGGATGCGACGCTGTCGATCGCCCGCGCACTGCCCGCCGACGCGCTCGATGTCCAGGTGGTCTCGCTGTCGCGCAATTTCGGCAAGGAGGCGGCGCTGATGGCCGGCCTCGATCATGCCCGCCGCGGCGCCGTGATGTTCATGGACGGCGACGGCCAGCATCCGCCGGCCCTGGTCGAGCAGCTCGTGCGGCACTGGATCGAAGACGGCTACGACGTCGTCTATACCGCCAAGGCGCATCGCGACAACGAGACCTTCCTGCGGCGGCTCGCCGTGCACGGCTTCTACGCGCTGATCAACTGGGGCGCGCGCCAGAAGATCCCCGAGGACGCCGGCGACTTCCGCCTGCTGTCACCGCGTGCGGTGGCAGCACTCAGGCAGTTGCCGGAGCGCAACCGCTTCTTCAAGGGGCTCGCAAGCTGGATCGGTTTCCGCCAGATCCGCGTCGACTACGAGCCGGCGCCGCGCACCCATGGCGTGACCACGTTCAACGCCGCACGCCTGCTCGGCCTGTCGATCGAGGGCCTGACTTCGTTCTCGGTGGCGCCGCTGCGCTTTGCCAGCCTGCTCGGCGTGATCCTGGCAGGCGGCGCGTTCCTGTTCGGCCTCTCGATCCTCTGGGAGGTCTGGACCACCGGCAAGCAGGTGCCCGGCTATCCCTCGCTCGTGGTCGGCCTGATGACGATCGGCGGCGTGCAGCTCATCATGATCGGCATTGTCGGCGAATATATCGGTAAGATCCTGTCCGAGCTGAAGGCGCGCCCGATCTACTTCGTTGCCGAGCACAGCGAGAAGCGCTTCGAGACCGACACGGCCGACGACGCCTCGAAGAGGACGGCGGCCGAATGAGCGAGGCCGCGACGCCGCGGCGGATCTGGCTCTGTGCCGACGACTACGGCATCAGCCCCGGCGTCAACCGCGCCATCCGCGATTTGATCGAACGCGGCCGCCTCAACGCCACTTCGGTGATGATGGTCGGTCCCGCGATCGACCACGGCGAGATCGACGCGCTGAACGCCGCAGCCAAGAACAGCCCGCGTTGCGCGATCGGACTGCACGTGACGCTGTCGGCGCCGTTCCGGCCGCTCACCATGCATTTCCGTCCGCTCGACGGCGACATGTTCTTAGGATTTCCGAAACTGCTGCGCGCAGGCCTTACCCGGCGGCTCGACCGCGAATTCTTTCGCAATGAGGTGAAGGCGCAGCTCGCGGCCTTCGCGGAAGCCTTCGGCCGTGCGCCGGATTTCGTCGACGGCCATCAGCATGTGCAGCTCTTTCCGCAGGTGCGCGACGGCTTTGTCGATGCGGTCAGCGAGGTCGCGCCAAAGGCGTGGGTGCGCCAGGGCGGCCGCGACCTGCCGCTGGCGCAACGGCTGGCTTCGCCCAAGGCGCTGGTGCTCGATGTCCTCAGCGCGCAATTCCGCCAGCGCGCCCGCCGTGCCGGCCTCGGCTTCAATCCCGCCTTTGCCGGCGCCTATGACTTCACGCGGGCCGCCGATTTCGGCGCGCTGATGCAGCAATTCATCCAGGGCCTGCCGGATGGCGGCCTCATCATGTGCCACCCCGGCTTCGTCGACGATGTCCTCACCGGCCTCGACCCGATGACGGATGTGCGCGAGCGCGAGCATGCCTATCTCGCCAGCGACGCGTTCCCGCGCCTGCTTGGGTCAAGCAACGTGACATTGGCATGAAACGGCCGAAGGCAGGCTGCCGGGCAGCTTGTCGCATACCGAAATTTAATCCGCAGGCCACTGTTGGGGCCACATTGGAACCCTACATCTTCGACGCGCATGTTTCGCGCAAAGGAGACTGACCATGACGCCGCAGGAACGCCAGCTCGTCGACGAGCTTTTCGATCGGCTTTCGAAACTCGAGAATGCACCGCGCGATCCCGATGCGATCGCCGCGATCTCCGATGGCCTGCGCAAGGCGCCCGGCGCGATCTATGCGCTGGTGCAGACCGTGCTGTTGCAGGACGAGGCGCTGAAGCGCGCCCATGCCCGCATCCAGGAGCTGGAGGCGGCCCACGCGCCGGAGCAGGCGCAGTCCGGCGGCTTCCTGGACTCCATGCGCGAGTCGCTGTTCGGCGCGAGCCCCTCGCGCGGCTCGGTTCCGAACGTGCCGCCGCGTGACTCGCGGCCGGTGTGGAACACCGGCCAGGCGATGCAGCAAACGCAGCCGGGTTACGGCCAGCCGCCCTACGGACAGGCTTATGGTCAGGGC
Organism: Bradyrhizobium neotropicale; assembly: GCF_001641695.1. Classification (GTDB taxonomy): domain Bacteria; phylum Pseudomonadota; class Alphaproteobacteria; order Rhizobiales; family Xanthobacteraceae; genus Bradyrhizobium; species Bradyrhizobium neotropicale. The sequence continues at coordinate 60,505 of NZ_LSEF01000058.1, read as the reverse complement.
CAGGGCTATGGCGCCCCGCCGGTCGGCGGTGGCGGCGGCTCCTTCCTCGGCACGGCCGCGGCCGCGGCCGCAGGTGTCGTCGGCGGCTCGCTGCTGCTCTCAAGCATCCGCAACATGATGGGCGGACCGCATCAGCAGGCCTTTGGCGATACCAGCATCGCCGGGGACCGCGGCGGCGGCAGCCCGTGGGGCGGCAGCGACCAGTCCGGCGGCTCGCTCGCGCGCGATGCCGGCCTCAACGATATCGGCTCGAACCGCAGCGACGATTCCCGACAGGGCTTCGTCGACCAGGCGTCGAACGACGATCGCAATGACAACGATCAGAACTACGACGACGATCACGACGACGACAACACGGACATGGCCGACGACAGCGATTTCGGCGGCGACGACGATGGCGGCAGCGATTACGCGTAATGCTACTCTTCCTGCGTCAAACAAAACGGCCGCCGATAAGGCGGCCGTTCTCGTTTAATGCCCAGAACTCTTCCCTTCTCCCTTTGTGGGCGAAGGTGGCGCAAAGCGCCGGATGAGGGGTTTTCTCCGCGCATGCGGATGCGGTTTACTCGCGGAGAGACCCCCTCACCCGGCTTCGCGTTCCGCGAAACCACCCTCTCCCACAACAAGGGGAGAGGGTAAGCAGCGAGCGCTTGGCCTCACATCACCACGACCTTGGTACCGACATTGACGCGGCCATAGAGGTCGATGACGTCCTCGTTGCGCATGCGGATGCAGCCCGAGGAGACGTTGGTGCCGATGGTCCAGGGCTCGTTGGAGCCGTGGATGCGGTAGAGCGTCGAGCCCAGATACATCGCGCGCGCGCCAAGCGGGTTTTCAGGACCGCCCTCCATGTGCCGCGGCAGGTCGGGACGGCGGGCGATCATCTCGGCCGGCGGTGTCCAGTCCGGCCATTCGCGCTTGGCCGTGATCGACTTCACGCCGGTCCAGGTAAAGCCCTCGCGTCCGACGCCGATGCCGTAGCGCAGCGCCCTGCCGTTGCCTTCGACGAGATAGAGGAACTTGTTCGAAGAATCGACCACGATGGTGCCGGCACTTTCCTTGCCGCTATAGTCAACGAGTTGTTTCTCGAATTTCGGATCGAACGGACGCTGCCGCGGGTCGATCCCCTCCTGTTGAACCGCGCCCTGCATCTGCGGGTCACCGCCCATCGGCGGCATACGGCGCTGGTCGTAATAGGCCGGCTGCTGCTGATACATCGGCTGCTGTTGCTGCGGATAATAGGTCCGGCCGCGCCCGGGGGCATCGCCGAACAAGAACTCGATGAAGCCGCCGCCCATGTTCGAATTCATGTTCGAGTTGGAGGCGACGCGCACCGGTGCCGGCGGGACCTGCGGCGCGTAGAGCACCGCGGGCGGATCGTTCGGCACGGTATTGTCGAAGGCGCTCGCGCTGTCAGCGCCGGCCATGAAGGTGCAAGCGCTGCCGAGCAGCGCGACAGACATTCTCTTGAACATCGACGTACTCTGTACTGTTTCGTCTAGATCGCATTCGTCGTGGAGAGCGCCTGGCTGATCCGCGCTTCCCGACGTGGTCAATAAAGCTCAAAAGCAAATCGGTTTGGTAAACGTATCAGGCGTTTCGATTCACCACGCTGTCAGCACGGGTGCAATTTGGCGATCAGCGTTTATTTTCGGTGAACGGCGAATTCGCATGGTTAATCGCTCCTTTGCGCGCCGTCGCCCGCGGCCGCATCACAGTTCCCGCTGTGAACTTCGTGTTAAATCGCTTCTGCCTACAAAGACGCGTGAGTGAGGTGGGGGGAGTATCCTAATGGCTGTTCACCGCAAACGTTTTCGCGTCGAGGAAGCTGTCGTCGGCGAGATGCCAATTCCTGAAGTAATCGACGAGGCCCTTCCGATGCATAGCGAGATCATGGCCGAGCTGCGCGCGATCCGTGCACAGATGGCCCGCAGCAGTCACGCAGCCCACGCCGCGCTGCCGCCGAGCGAAACCGTCATGGCGCAGGAAGTTGCCGATGCGCGCGCGATGCTGGAAACCTATCGCGCCCAGATCGAGCAGTGCGAGAAGCTCAAGGTCGAGCTCGACCTCATTCACGACGCCATCAGCCGCACCAAGCGCGAGATCGCGGTGCTGCACGGCAAGAGCTTCAACGGCGAGGAGATGGCAAAGGTCAATGGCGAGCTCGGCGCGGTCGTCGGCGGCACCGAGCAGGCGACCCAGCAGATCCTTGAAGCCGCCGAATCGATCGACCAGGCCGCATCCGCGCTGTCCAAGGTGGACTCGATCGACCAGCAGAAGCGGCTCGCCGACGATATCCAGGAACGCGTCATCTCGATCTTCGAGGCCTGCAACTTCCAGGACCTGACCGGCCAGCGCATCAACAAGGTCATGACCACGATGAAGTTCATCGAGCAGCACATCAATGCGATGATGGACATCTGGGGCGGCGTCGACGCGATCAAGGCGCATGCGCCGCCGATCATCGACACCCGCGACGAGGACGCCAAGCTGCTCAACGGTCCGAAACTCACCGGCGACGTCGGCCATGCCTCGCAGGACGACATCGACGCGCTGTTCGACTGAGCGGACGGAGATAGCGAAAATAAAAAACGCCGGCTCTCGCCGGCGTTTTTTTGTCGTTGCGAGCGAACCTCGCAACGACGAGTGGTCACGCCTTCGGCGCGCAGCGGACGTAGACCATGTTGCCGTAACGGGTGGCGGCGTCCTTGTCGATGAAGCGGGTGATCAGGACGCGGCCGTCGAAGGAGACGATCTCGCGATCCTGTTCGCCGGGGGTCGGACCGGACGGTCCGATATAATTCTTGCCGCTCGGCGAGCCCTTGAGCCGCAGTTCCTGCGGGGTCGCCTGGTCGGCCAGATGCATGATCACGCCGCCGGAGGAACCGGCGCCGATCACATAAGGATTCTTGCACTGTGCACGCGCGGCGGCTTCGGTGCGGGCACGGTCGGCCGGGTTCTGGAACGAGGCGAGGCCCCAGCGGCCGACGATCTCGTCGGCGCGGATGCTCGCCGGCATTTCCGGCCCGGTGCCGGGCTCGGCCTCGGGTGCCGGCTGGGACGAGGAGAAGGACGGCAGGCTCATACCGCCGCCGCAGGCGCCAAGCAGCAGCGCCAACAATGAGGCGGCGGCCAGATTGGCAGCCGTCCGCGCCTGAGCTGAACTGATCATGGCATTCCCCCGAACAAGACCTTGGCCACACCCCTCCCGCAGCCAAGCGCAAAACCGCTGCCGGAGCAATGACGTCCTTTTATACGCCAACACCCCGAACGAGTTTCCGAAAACACCATCCTATATCCGCCTCACCAATCGCTTAACCACCTTTGCTTGACAGGATCGCGGCCAAGCCATATTTCCGGGCGCACTATTAGCACTCGGAAAGACCGATTGCTAAGCGCACCATTCGACCCTCGGAGAGGTTGGATGGAAGCTCCGCCCTCACCCACTTCCGCTGTTTTCGACAAGCGAGCCTCCAAAGGGAAACGTCATGGCTAAGTCCAAATTTCGTCCGCTGCATGACCGTGTCGTGGTCAAACGTATCGACGCCGAGGAAAAGACCAAGGGCGGCATCATCATTCCGGACACTGCCAAGGAAAAGCCGTCCCAGGGTGAAGTCGTCGCCGTCGGCCCGGGCGGCCGCGACGAGACCGGCAAGCTGATCCCGATCGACCTCAAGGTCGGCGACCGCGTGCTGTTCGGCAAGTGGTCGGGCACCGAAGTCAAGATCGACAACGAAGAGCTCCTGATCATGAAGGAGTCGGACATCATGGGCGTGCTGGCCTAAGGCCATCAGCCTGAACCGCCGCTGAATGCTCCATCGTCATGCCCGGGCCCAACCCGGGCATCCATCGTTCTTCGTATGATGATGAATTGCCGGCCAGGCCCGGCAATGACGAGGGAAAATGCGGCGCCCCATCGATCCAAGTTTTTCAGGAGTTAGAAAATGGCTGCCAAAGACGTCAAATTTTCCGGAGACGCGCGCGAACGCATGCTGCGCGGCGTCGACGTTCTCGCCAACGCCGTCAAGGTGACGCTCGGCCCGAAGGGCCGCAACGTCGTCATCGAGAAGTCGTTCGGCGCGCCCCGCATCACCAAGGACGGCGTCACCGTCGCCAAGGAGATCGAGCTCGAGGACAAGTTCGAGAACATGGGCGCCCAGATGGTGCGCGAGGTCGCTTCCAAGACCAACGACCTCGCCGGCGACGGTACCACCACCGCGACCGTGCTGGCCCAGGCCATCGTGCGCGAAGGCGCCAAGGCGGTTGCCGCCGGCATGAACCCGATGGACCTCAAGCGCGGTATCGACACCGCGGTGGCGGCCGTGATCAAGGACATCGAGAAGCGCGCCAAGCCGGTCGCCTCCTCTTCCGAGGTCGCCCAGGTCGGCACCATCTCGGCCAACGGCGATTCCGCCATCGGCAAGATGATCGCCCAGGCGATGCAGAAGGTCGGCAACGAGGGCGTCATCACGGTCGAGGAAAACAAGTCGCTCGACACCGAAGTCGACATCGTCGAGGGCATGAAGTTCGACCGCGGCTATCTGTCGCCCTACTTCGTCACCAACGCCGAGAAGATGACCGCCGAGCTCGAGGACGCCTACATCCTGCTGCACGAGAAGAAGCTGTCCGGCCTGCAGGCCATGCTGCCGGTGCTGGAAGCCGTTGTGCAGTCGGGCAAGCCGCTCGTCATCATCGCCGAGGACGTCGAGGGTGAGGCGCTGGCGACGCTGGTCGTCAACCGCCTACGCGGTGGCCTCAAGGTCGCCGCCGTCAAGGCGCCGGGCTTCGGCGATCGCCGCAAGGCCATGCTCGAGGACATCGCGATCCTCACCGGCGGCCAGCTCATCTCGGAAGATCTCGGCATGAAGCTCGAGAACGTCACGGTGAAGATGCTCGGCCGCGCCGGCAAGGTCGTGATCGACAAGGAGAACACCACGATCGTCAAGGGCGCCGGCAAGAAGCCCGACATCGAGGCCCGCGTCGGCCAGATCAAGGCGCAGATCGAGGAGACCACCTCGGACTACGACCGTGAGAAGCTGCAGGAGCGTCTCGCCAAGCTCGCCGGCGGCGTCGCGGTGATCCGCGTCGGCGGCGCGACCGAGATCGAGGTCAAGGAGAAGAAGGACCGCGTCGAGGACGCGCTCAACGCCACCCGCGCCGCGGTGCAGGAAGGCATCGTCCCCGGCGGCGGCGTCGCGCTGCTCCGTGCCAAGAAGGCGGTCGGCCGCCTCTCCAACGACAATGCCGACGTTCAGGCCGGCATCAACATCGTGTTGAAGGCGCTGGAAGCTCCGGTCCGCCAGATCTCCGAGAACGCCGGCCTCGAAGGCTCGGTCGTCGTCGGCAAGATCCTGGAGAACAAGTCCGAGACCTTCGGCTTCGACGCCCAGAACGAGGACTATGTCGACATGGTCGAGAAGGGCATCATCGATCCGGCCAAGGTGGTTCGCACCGCGCTCCAGGACGCCTCGTCGGTGGCAGGCCTCTTGGTGACGACCGAAGCCATGGTCGCCGAAATGCCGAAGAAGGACGCGCCCCCGGCGATGCCGCCCGGCGGCGGCATGGGCGGCTTCTAAGGCCTGTTCCTTCCATTACGATCGTGCGAAGGCCGCCTCCGGGCGGCCTTCTTTTTTGCCGATGATACCTCTCGCTTTCCAATTCAACCGACGGCCAAAACCCACTACGGTGGCGCGCCGATTCGATTGCTCGAGGATTTCATCGATGCGCGCGCCTCTGGTCTGCCCGACTGTTCTCCTGGCGGCTTTGCTTGCCATTTCGCCTGAAGTCGCATCCGCCCAGATGAAGCTGTCGCCGAAGGCCACGGCACCTGGCGGCGTGGAGACGCGCTATTTCACCTCGATCGACGGGCTGATGGACGGCAATGCCGACGTGATCCTCAAGGAGACGCGGCAGGGCAAGACGGTCACCGCGGCCGTGCTCGACGTCTGCTATCCCGTCGCGAAGAATTCCGACCGCAAGGACCGCTTCGTCGCCAACCTCCAGGTCGCGGGCCAGACGCTGACCGGCACGACGCAGAGCGTCGGCGAGAAGGCGCCGGTCACTGTCAAGCTGCTGCGCAAGCCGACCGGCGACACCTTTGAATTCCGCGGCCAGATCTCGATCGGCCAGGTCGTGACCGAGGTCACCTCCCCCGACAATTCCGACCTCAGCGAGAAGGAATTTCTGGACAACCAGACCTCCGACGACGGCATCACGCCGCAGCCGAAGGATTTCACCGAGGTCTCGCCGGAAGCGATCGCGGTCAAGGTCAAGCTCGATGCGGCGACCGACGTCCTGAAGAGCCTGAAGGGCCAGGACGTCGAGGTGACGCTGGCGAGCCTCTCGGTCGGCTGCGACGCGCTCCGCGCCGGCGAGCAGACCATCAACATGTCGGTCGATCCGGAGCGCGCACCCGCGCTGCTCGCCAAGCTCAAGGCGATGCCGGGCGTCACCGCCGCAGGCTGGACCGCAGGAATGACCGAAATGGATCGCACCATCCGCTTCCCTGCCGCCGACTGGCGCGACGGCGACAAGATCAACCGCGACAAGCTCGCCACCGCCGTCTCGAACGTCCTGAGCAGGACGCTCGCAGCGAAGCCGGTCTCGCAGAGCTTCAGCCCGACCACCGGCAAGCTCAAGCTCGTCTTCAAACGGCCGAACCAGGATTTCCCCGCGCTCGAGCTCACCGACACGATCGAGGTCGCCGGCCTCGTCTCCGCGGACAAGCCGGGCTCAACCGACAAGCTCATGCTCTGGATCGGCAGCCCCTCGACCACGACCGCCGACGAGAGCACCGGCGCGAAGCTCAATCTGTCGGACGAGGCGGCGACCGACGAGGAGGGCGACCAGCCCGACGACAACGGCTCGGTCGAGGCGCTCGTCAAGGAGCTGAAGGGCCAGCGCTGGGATGCCGACAAGTCGCTGTGGAAATAGGCTGAGCCGCCGCAGCCGTTCGCCGGATTGTTAAGATTCGATTCAGTCTAAGCGGCCATCATCGGTTAGCCGAACGTGGGTCGCATCATGCAAGACCACGAGCTGAGTACCCTTGGAAACATCCGGCCCGGGAATGTGGTTGGCGGCCAATTGCCGAGGCAGCCAGCCAGCCTGTGGGATCTCTTAAGCCACGATCGCGAAGAAGTGCTGGTCCTACGAGACCCCTATGGTGTTCGAGCGCGCACCTTTCTGCTGTTCACGATCGCACTTGTGGCAAGCTTTGGACTGGGATGGGCCGGGGGCCTGAATTGGCCTGCGTTCGCGAGCATGTTTGGCGTCAGCCCGATTGCCCAGAAAGCAGTGCCCTCATTGCGAGCTTCTGAAACAAGATCCGGGGGCAAGATTGAAGGCGCTCGAAAAACGGCCTCTTCCTCCGAGCAAACCGCACCCGCTTTCGTAGGAAGCATTCCCAAGACTTCCACCACCTCGAGCGCGCGCCCGTCGACGGCCTCGCAAGCACATACGAGCCCATCCGCGCCAGCGATGGCAATGAGGCAGCCCCTGGCGCCGGCACCTGAAACGAGGCCGACAACCATCCCCGGGTGGATGGTTGTCGACGTTCGGGACGGAACTGCTGTTCTCGAAGGCCCTGAGGGAATGCGGATGGCCGCGCGCGGCGACACTATTCCCGGACTTGGGCGAATAGACTCCATCGTGCGCTGGGGCAATCGCTGGATCGTCGCCACCGCCAATGGATTGATTGCGACGCCGTAACCGTCCAAAGACTATGGGGCGCCGGCTGCAGCGAAGCTCAATTCCCGTTCATGCGGAAACGCAGCGGCTTCGGGCCGATCAGCGTGAGCACGTCGCCCTGGCGCTTCCAGGTCTCGGTGCCGGCGAGCGCCGCCACGAGGTCGTCATCGGCCTGCGCCTTGGCGGGCGGGCAGGAGCGGTCCTGGATCTGGCCGGGGACGAAGATCACGGTGTTGCCGGCAACCGAGAACTGACCCTTGCCGCCCTTGCACCAGAGCTCCAGCACGACCTCGCCATTGTCGCCGATCTCGATGTTCGGAATCCGCTTCGAGCCGGGCTGCGGCAACGCCTCGAGCGTCATCTCGGTGCCGAACGGGAAGCCCTCCTCGGCAGAAGCAACTCCCGACATCAGCAGCACCGCGACCGCCGCACACATCACCTGCTTGAGCGAACCCATATTGAGTGAACCCATGACACCTCTCGAACCGTCCTGACCCGGCGCACCTTCTATAAGACGGCGGCAATATTGAGAAGGTTCGTGCACCGCGGGCGCAAAAATCCCCGCGGGACTTAACCCGCGGGGATTCGTTACAGCAGGACGCGCGAGGCTACTTCAGCACCAGCGCCGTGAACGGCCAGACATAGGCCTGCAACGTCACGAGCACGCCGACCAAGCAGGCCAGCACGATCGAATGCCAGAACACGAAGCGCAGGATCGTGCCCTCATGCCCGTACCACCGCGTCGCGGTCGAGGCGACCACGATCGACTGCGCATCGATCATCTTGCCCATCACGCCGCCGGAGGAGTTCGCCGCCGCCATCAGCACCGGCGACAGGCCGATCTGCTCGGAGGTGATCCTCTGCAGGTTGCCGAACAGGATGTTCGAGGCGGTATCCGATCCCGTCAGCGCCACGCCCAACCAGCCGAGCAGCGTGCCGAAGAAGGGATAGAGCACGCCGGTCGCCGCGAAGGCGAGACCGAGCGTCGCGTCGACACCGGAGAGGCGGGTGAGCGTGCCGATCGCGAGCATCGCCGAGATCGTGATCAGCGAGATCGCGCACAGCCGGATCGTACGACCATACTCCACCAGCAGGCGCCCCGGCCCAACCCCCATCAGGACGCCGGAGATGATCGCCGCGATCAGCATGCCGGTGCCGGTGAACGACAGATAGGTGAACGAGAACACCGCGCCTTCCGCCGTCGGCTTGGCGGCCACCGGCGGCATCTTGTTGATCATCTGGTGCAGGTCGGGAACGGCGTAGTTCCAGGTGAAGATCGAGTTCGCCCAGGTCTTGAACGCACCGTTGCCCCAGATCAGCATCACGATACAGACGATGATCCACGGCAAGAGCGCGCTCCACAACTCGGACTGGGTGAGCGGCGTCTTGTCGAGCGGCGTGGCCTTTTCCATTTGCGCGGCCGACTCGTCGTGGCCGCGCAGCTCGGGCGACAACCAGAGCTGCTTCGGCTGCCACACCTTCAGGAACAGGATGAGCGCGCCCATCGAGATCAACGACGCCCCGATGTCGACGATCCAGGGATTGATGAAGTTGGAGATCACGAATTGCGGGACCGCGAACGACACGCCGGTGACGAGGATCGCCGGCCAGACGTCCCTCATGCCGCGCCAGCCCGCGAACGCCCAGACCACCCAGAACGGCACGATCAGGGAGAAGAACGGCAATTGCCGGCCGACCATCGCGCCGAGGATGTAGGGATCGAGCCCGGTGACGGACGCAAGGCCCTGGATCGGCGTGCCGAGTGCGCCATAAGCCACCGGCGCGGTGTTGGCGATCAGCGACAGGCCTGATGCGGCGAGCGGCGAGAAGCCGAGGCCGATCAGCACCGCACCGGTGATCGCGACCGGCGTGCCGAAGCCCGAGGCGCCTTCGAAGAACGCGCCGAACGAGAACGCGACCAGCAAGAGCTGCAGGCGCCTGTCCTCGGTGACGCCGCCGATGGCGCGCTTGAGTAGTTCAAAACGCCCGGTGCTCACCGTGACCTGGTAGAGGAAGATGACGTTGAGAACGATCCAGCCGATCGGGAAGAAGCCCGTGACGATGCCGAGCACCGAGGCGCGGATCGACATGCCCGCCGGCATGGTGAAGATGAAGATCGTGATCAGATTGGTGATGATCACGGCGATCACGGCCGCGATGTGCGCTTTCACGCGCCCGCTCGCGATCATGATCAAGAGCGAGACGACCGGAATGGCCGCCGCGATGGTCGACAGCGCCGCGTTGTTCAGCGGGTTATAGATTTGATTCCACATGTCTTCCTCCCCCACGCATTCGTGCCGCAGGACAGCCAGCGTGGACAGCCGGCCTGCTTGACGCTGGTAGCGATAACCCCCGAGCCTGTAGCGAATTCCCCTGCGATACGCGGCGGTTCCCATCCGCTCACAAGCTCGCGAAGTCGGAAAGGCCCCCACCCCGCGCCGTTAATGCCCATGCTAGGGTCGCCGACCCGGACAACGCAAATTGCACAACTTGCGACTTTAGTCTAAGCGCGCTTATTTCCGCCGTTGCTACAGGCAGTTGCGCACACCCCCGCAGGAGACCCGCTCTGTGAAGAACATCCGCGCCACGCTCGCGACCGTTTGGCGAATCGCCATCCCCTATTTCCGATCGGAGGACAAATGGGCTGGCCGCGGCCTGCTCGTCGCCGTCGTCGCGATCGAGCTGGCGCTGGTCGCGATCAACGTCCTCGTCAATCAGTGGCAGAACCGGTTCTACAGTGCACTCCAGGCCTATGATCTGGACGAGTTCGTCCGGGAGATCTGGATCTTCCTTGGCCTCGCCTTCACCTACGTCGCACTGGCCGTCTACAAGCTCTATTTGAACCAATGGCTGCAGATCCGCTGGCGGCAATGGCTGACGCGGCACTATCTCGGCGAATGGCTTGAGGACGCCACGCACTACCGTATGCAGCTCAGGGGCGACGCCGCCGACAACCCGGACCAGCGCATCACCGAGGACGTCAAGACGTTCGTCGAGCAAACGCTGACCATTGGCCTCGGTCTGCTGTCGGCCATCGTGACGCTGGCCTCGTTCATCGTCATCCTGTGGGGCCTGTCCGACAAGGCGCCCCTGCACATTTACGGCACCGATCTCACCATCCCCGGTTTCCTGGTCTGGTGTGCGCTGGCTTACGCGATCCTGGGCACGGCCTTGACGCACTGGATCGGTGTCCCGCTGGTCAACCTGAATTTCGAGCAGCAGCGCTTTGAAGCCGATTTCCGCTTCAACCTGGTCCGGGTGCGCGAAAATTCCGAACAGATCGCGCTCCTGAAGGGTGAAGGCGCCGAGCGAGGGCGCCTGTTGCACCGCTTCGGATTCGTGATCGCCAACTGGTACGCGATCATGAGCCGGACCAAGCGTCTCACCGCGTTCACGGCGAGCTATCAGCAGGCGGCGGTGGTCTTTCCCTATGTGATGGTGGCGCCCGCCTTCTTCGCCAAGAGGATCCAGCTTGGCGACATGATGCAGACCGGCTCGGCATTCGGCAGCGTGCAGGATGCGCTGTCCTTCTTCGTCACGGCCTATCGCTCGCTCGCCGAATGGCGCGCGGTGGTCGCCCGTCTCGACGGCTTCGAGATGTCGGTCAGCTCGGCGGCCCATATCGGCGCGCACGAGCCGACCATCGGCGTCGCGCCAGCCGGCGCAGGCAAGGCCATCGCACTCAAGCAGCTGCTGGTGAAGCTGCCGAACGGCGCGCCCCTGGTCGCGGCCGATAGCTTCACGATCCAGCCGTCGGAGCGGGTGCTGGTGACCGGACCGTCGGGCTCCGGCAAATCGACGCTGTTCCGCGCCATCGCCGGCATCTGGCCGTTCGGTACCGGCACGATCGCCATTCCCGAAAAGGCCAGGCTGATGATGCTGCCGCAGCGGCCGTATTTCCCGGTAGGGCCGCTCGGCGACGCCGTGATCTACCCCGCCGAGCACGGCACGATCGCGGCCGACAAGATCAGGGAGGCGCTGACGGCCGTCGGCATGCCGCGGCTGGCCGATCGGCTCGACGAGGAAGGGCACTGGAACCGGACGCTGTCGCTGGGCGAGCAGCAGCGCCTGGGGCTCGCCCGCGCGCTGCTGCATACGCCGGACTATCTGTTCCTCGACGAGGCCACCGCCTCGCTCGACGAGCCCTCCGAGAACCGACTGTACCGGCTGCTGACGGACAAGCTGCCGGATGCCACCATCGTCTCGATCGGGCACCGCTCGACGCTCGACGTCTTCCACACACGCAAGGTGGCGATGTCTGAGAGTGGCGAGCTCCACATTCTCGGCAACAGCGCCGAGCCGGTCGACGCAGAGCCAAGCGCGGCACGCTGAGACCGCTCGCGCTGTCCTCCGTAGCGGTCATGGCCTGGCTCGTCCCGGCCATGACGTCTTGCCCAGTGGCACGAGGGACGTGGATGCCCGGGCATGACGACGGCTATCAATCCGGCGCCTCCACGAAAGACCTTCGCGGCCCAAAAAGCAAAAAGGGCGGCAGGTTATCCTGCCGCCCTTTTCAGTCAGTCTCGGGAGAAACTTACTTCAGGTTGGTCATCGCCGTCAGGTCGAACGACAGCTTGGCAATACCGGCCGCGCCGCACCAGTTGGAGCCGACGCCGGACGGATTGATCGGAGTGAGGGAGGTACCCTGGTTCACAGCGATGTTGCCGCGGGCAGCAAAGTCGCTGGTGAAGGCGTTGCAGTTACCCTTGGACAGATCAGTGTCGGAGTAACGCAGGTCCAGCGTGAAGACCTTGTAGGTGAAGCCGATACCGATGTTCCAGGTGTTGTAGTCGGCATATTTGATGCCGTTCGGGAAGGTCTGCGTGCCGTAGAAGCTGTCGGACGTACCCAGCCACTGACGGCCGAATTCGCCGGACACATACATGCCGACGCCGCTCGAACCGAAGATCGTGCTGGGCGCGATGTACTTGCCGGTTATCGACGTATAGTTACCCCAGGCACCGGAGTTCAGGTAGCTCGGCGTATAGTACTCGTTCACGCCGAACGCCCAGTTGTCGTTCACCGTGTAGGTCATCTTGCCGTAGACTTCGAAGAAGCTCAGGTCCTTCTTGATCACGTTGCCGTTGATCAGGGCCTGCGAGGCGCAATCGGCGCCCTGGAAGTTGCCCGCGAAGTCGACGCCGTTGCCGCCGAAGAAGCAGCTTCCGCCCGGATACAGGTAGCCCCAGACGCCGATATCGAAGGCGAAGGCACCGAAGGTCGGGCGGATACCGCCATAGACATCGATCTCGGCCGCGGCGCGGTTCGGAAAGGAGATGCTCTCACCGGACACGCCCACGTAGAGCTGGAGGTCCTTGGTGACGTTGTAGCGCGGCTCGAAATAGGCCGTGACCGACGGCTTGTGGTTCGACTGCGTGATGCCGCGGAAGATGTAGTCGCTCATGATGCCGCCGCCGAAGGCGACGTCCCACGGGTCAAAGGCGGGCGGCGGCGGCGCCTTCACAGCCTTCACCGGCAGATCTGCCGCCAGTGCCGAACCCGTCACCATTGCCAGCGCCGTTGCCAACAAAGTCACTTTCTTCATTTCGATCCCCATACCAGTCTGAACCCACAGTCGGATCTGGAGCCCCCCAAGGGCGAGCGATACCTGACTGAAAAACAACGGTCGCAATCTGGAGCGGGGGCAGTTAAGCCGGAAGCAAAAATCGACGGCATCTGCTGACTTTTTAGGCGTTCAAGCCTTTCCACGAAAGGTTGTCGCCGTGTGTTGCATCCCGAACACAGCTTTTGCATTCCCCGTGTGTCCGGCACCCGTGGTGCTACGGAGACGGCCATGCTGTGGGGACTTCGGGCCACGAATCAAACGGCAGCATGATTCGGCGCCGGTCCCGGCGATGCGAAAAGGCCGCAGCATCCCGGCTGCGGCCTCCCGTCTTCAGGTCGTTCCGGAGGATACGGGAGAGCCTAGCCGTGACCTTCGGCCGGCGTCGAATCCGCGGAGGGCATCGCCCAGCTTGTTTCCGGTGCGGGCTCGGGAGCCGGAGCCTCCATCGGTGCCGGCGCCTTCGGAGCCGGAGCAGCCTTCGCCTTCGCGCGCTTCTTGGGGGCGGCCTTCTTCGCGGCCTTCTTGGCTGCCGTCTTCGGTGCGGCCTTCTTTGCCGATTTCTTGGCCGATTTCTTGGCCGATTTCCTGGCTGACGTCTTGGCCGCTTTCTTCGCGGACTTCTTTGCTGCTTTCTTCTTCGCGGTCTTCTTCGCCGCTACAACCTTCTTCGCCTTTTTGGCCTTCTTGCTTTTCTTCTTCTTCGCCTTCGCCATCGTGGTCCTCCTGTTGCCGCCTAACAATGGTTCATCGGGCGTCTTCAGTCGTCACCTCGGGACGCAGCGCCGCTCGACTAGTTCAATGCCGGCCGCGAACCGCCCGTCGCCCAATCGAGAAGCTCAATCGTGTGTACGACCGGAACTGACGTGCCGCTGGCAATCTGCACCATGCAGCCGATATTGCCCGCGGCAATCATGTCCGGCTTGACGCTCGCGATGTTGGCGACCTTGCGATCGCGCAACCTGCCCGCAAGGTCGGGCTGGAGAATGTTGTAGGTCCCCGCCGAACCGCAACACAAATGGCTCTCCGGGACATCTTTCACCACGAATCCATTCTTGGAAAGCAATTCTTTCGGAAGCCCAGTGATTTTCTGCCCGTGCTGCAATGAACAAGCGGAGTGATAGGCGACGACGATGTTGTCGCCTCGCATCGTTGGCGCGAGGCCAAGACCGGCGACGTACTCGGTGATGTCCTTGGCCAGCGCTGAGACCTGTGCCGCATCGGCTGCGAAGTCGCGATCCTCGCGCAGGAGATAGCCGTAGTCCTTGACCACGGTGCCGCAACCGGACGTGGTCACCAGGATGGCGTCGAGCCCCTCCCTCGCCGCTTCCGCACGCCATGCCCTGACATTGGCGCGGGCACGGGCGAGCGCGTCGTCGTCGCGGCCGAGGTGATGGGTCAATGCGCCGCAGCATTGTTCGTCCTTGACCAGGACGACCTCGATGCCGTGCCGGGTCAGGAGATTGATGGCGGCCTGGTTGATGCGCGGCGCCAGCACCTGTTGCGCGCAGCCCTGGAGCAGCGCGACCCGGCCTCGCTTCTTGCCGAGGGGCGCGAACACGCTGCCCGGGGCAGGTCCCGGTGATGGCAGGCGGTGTGGGGCCAGCGCCAGCATCGCCTTGATCCGCTGGATCAGGCCGGGCGTCGGCGACGGCCGCGGGGTCGGCAGGAGCACGGTGAGGGGGCGCGCCAGCCGGGCCAGCCACATGCTGGCGCGGAAGCGCTGCGGGTCCGGCAGGACGAAGGCGAGCACCGCGCGCAACAGCCGCTCGGCGAGCGGCCTCTGGTAGCGCTGCTCGATCCTGACCCGGGCCTGGTCGACGAGGTGCATGTAGTGCACCCCTGAGGGGCAGGTCGTCATGCAGGCAAGGCACGACAGGCAGCGGTCGATGTGCTTGACCACATCCGCCGTCGGCGCCTGGTCCTTCTCCAGCATCTCCTTGATCAGGTAGATGCGGCCGCGCGGGCTATCGAGCTCGTCGCCGAGCAGCACATAGGTCGGACAGGTCGCGGTGCAGAACCCGCAATGGACGCAGGCGCGCAGGATCTTGTCGGCTTCCGCGATGTCGGGGTCGGCGAGCTGCGCGAGTGAGAATTCGGTCTTCATGCCGCAGCCCCCCGCGTCAGCCGTCCACGGTTGAGGATGATCTTCGGATCGAAGCTGGCGCGGACCCGCTCGCTCAGCGCCGCGATCCCAACGGCCTGCGGATGGAACACGTCGACATTGCGCCTGACGTCCTCAGCCGCCCGGATCAGCGTGGCATGCCCGCCGAAGGCATCGACGCGCTGTCGCACGGTCGACGCATGCGCATCGCCCTTCGGCGGCAGCGCGGCCCAGATCAGCCCGCCACCCCAATCGTAGATCACGTCGCCCCCGGTCTCGCGGCCCAATTGCGCGCCGAGCGCTCCCCCCGCGGCCGGCGGGCAGACGATTCGCCAGACCGGCCAGGCACCGAGCGCGCCGCCCGCCGCGAACGGCAGGGCGTCGCGGATCGTGGCCCATAGCGTCGCGGACGCCGCATCCTCGATGAGCGTCGCGGTCCCAAACGGCGCCAGCAACTCGCGCAGCGAGCCCGCACGGTGAACCGCGGAGGCCTTGATGCCCTCGAGCCGCAGCACCGTCAACGCCTCGCCCTGGCCTGCGATGTCGCCAAGGCCGTCCGTCCTGGCGCGGAACGCCGATTTCGGCAGATGCGCTGCGCCGGAGACGTCATAGGGCGAGCCGAGCGCCGCGGTCATGGCCTTGTTGGCGGCGGCATCGTCGAGTCCGCGGAGCAGCAGCGTCCGCTCGGCCTCAGGCTTCGGCATGACCTTGAGCGTGACCTCCGTCATCACCGACAGCGTGCCCCAGGAGCCGCTAAGCAGCTTGCAGAGATCGTAGCCGGTGACATTCTTCACCACCTTGCCACCGGTCTTGAAGCTGTCGCCGAAGCCGGAGACGGCGTGCGCCCCGAGCAGATGGTCGCGCGCCCCGCCCGCACGGATGCGCCGCGGGCCGGCGAGGCCCG
>NZ_LSEF01000058.1:0-44192 GCF_001641695.1 Bradyrhizobium neotropicale | reverse complement strand
CGTGTTCATCGGCTCGAAGGCGAATTGCTGGTTCTTGGAATCGATCAGCGACAGCACGTCCGCAAGCGGCGCGCCGGCCTGCAGGGTGACAATGAGCTCGTTGGGCTCGTACGAGGTCACCGCGCTGAGTGCGGAGACGTCGAGCACGGCGTTGGTGGCCATCGCGTGGCCGATCCCGCGCTTGGTGCCATGACCGATGATCTCGAGCGGCTGCTCATTGGCAATCGCCGCGCGCACGACCTCTTCGACGTCTTTGGCGTCTCTGACCTTGAGCGTATCCACGCTGAAGCGGGTAGCGAAATTCGCGGCGGAAATCAATTCGACGCATGACGACGGTGCCTCGGAGCGCTGCGGCTGGCGTCCGGTCCCGACCTCGTCCTGAGGGGCTTGCGGAGCAAGCGTCTCGAAGGATGAAGGCCCAGCCGGACCCTCATGGTTCGAGACGACCGCGGAGCCTGTCATCGGGCCGCGCTTCGCGCGGACCCGTTGGCGGTCTCCTCACCATGAGGATCTGGACTGCCTTCCCGCCGGACCGGTCGCCACGCGACATTCGCACTTCGATCGACGTCGAATCATTGACGCACAGACTTCGCTATCTGTCGAACTGTCCCTGCGCATCGGGCGCCGGGGACGATGCGAGAGGAGTTCCATCATGAGCCAGCCGGCAATGATCAACGAGGCAATCAACGGCGGCGGCCTTCTGGTCGTGGCGCAATGGGAAGCGAAGGCCGACGAGGCCGACCGGGTCGCCGAGATCCTGCGCGGCTTCCTCCCGGAAGCGCAAAGCGAGCCCGGCGTGAAACTGTTCCTGATCAGCCGCGCCAAGGATAATCCGGCCCAGTTCCTGTTCTACGAACTGTTCCGCGACGAGGCGGCCTTCAAGGCCCACCAAGAGAGCGCGCACTTCAAGACCTACATCGCCGGCAAGGCGCTGCCGCTGCTGGCCAAGCGCGAGCGGACTCAATACGGGCTGCTTTAAGTGGCCTTGGAGGGAGGAGCTTGCTCTTCCCTCCGCACGATCCCCTAGAACCGCGGGAGATCCGGAAACGCCAGCTTGCCGGCATGGACATGCATGCGGCCGAGCTCGGCGCAGCGATGCAGGGTCGGAAACACCTTGCCGGGATTGAGCAGGCCCTGCGCATCGAAGGCGCATTTCAGGCGCTGCTGCTGGTTGAGGTCGATCTCGGTGAACATGTCGCCCATCAGATCGCGCTTCTCGATGCCGACGCCGTGCTCGCCGGTGAGCACGCCGCCGAACTCGACGCAGGCGCGCAGGATGTCGGCGCCGAAGGCCTCGGCGCGCTCGATCTCGCCGGGCTTGTTGGCATCGTAGAGGATCAGGGGATGCAGATTGCCGTCGCCGGCGTGGAACACGTTGGCGCAGCCGAGCTGGTATTTTTCCGACAGCTCCCGGATCCGTGCCAGCGCCTTCGGCAGCGCGCCGCGCGGGATGGTGCCGTCCATGCAGAGATAGTCGGGCGAGATTCGGCCCACGGCCGGGAATGCGGCCTTGCGGCCCGCCCAGAACAGGTTGCGCTCGGCCTCCGAGGTCGAGATCTGGCAAGTGGTCGAGCCGCAACCATTGGCGATTGCCTCGACGCGGCTGATCAGCTCGTCGACCTCGATCGACGGGCCGTCGAGCTCGATGATGAGCAGCGCCTCGACATCGAGGGGATAGCCGGCATGGACGAAGGCCTCCGCGGCGTGGATCGCGGGCTTGTCCATCATCTCCATGCCGCCGGGAATGATGCCGGCACCGATGATGCGCGCCACGCATTCGCCGGCTGCCTCGACTTGCGCGAAACCGACCATCAGCGCGCGCGCCGTCTCCGGCTTTTGCAGGATGCGCACCGTGATCTCGGTGATGACACCGAGCAGGCCTTCGGAGCCGGTGATGACGCCCATCAGGTCGTAGCCGGAATTCTCCGCCGACTTGCCGCCGATGCGCAGGATCTCGCCGCTCATCAGCACGATCTCGCAGCCGAGCACGTTGTTGGTGGTCATGCCGTATTTCAGGCAGTGCACGCCGCCGGAATTTTCCGCGACATTGCCGCCGATCGAGCAGGCGATCTGCGATGACGGATCCGGCGCGTAGTAGAAGCCGGCATGCGCGACCGCCTGGCTGATCGCGAGGTTGGTGACGCCGGGCTCGGTGACGACGACGCGGTTGTCGAAATCGATCTCGCGGATGCGCTTGAACTTGCCGAGGCCAAGCAGCACGCCGTCCTCGAGCGGCAGCGCGCCGCCGGACAGCGAGGTGCCGGAGCCGCGCGGCACCACCTTGATGCCGTGAGCGGCACAATATTTCAGGACCTGTGAGACCTGCTCGGTGGTATCCGGCAGCACCACCACCATCGGCGGCTGCCGATAGGCGGTCAGCCCGTCGGATTCATAGGCCCGCATTTCGGGAGCGCTGTCGATCACGCCCTCGCCGGGGACGATTGCGCGCAGCGCGGCGACGATCTCCGCGCGCCGCGCCAGCACAGCCTGGTCGGCTGCCGGCATCATGATGGCCATTGGACGTCCCTTCCGGCTCTGCGCCGAACGATCAATTTGTCACGACGAATCAAGCACGTCCGCGGTGGTTTGGGTAGGCCCATCCGAAGGTCGCATTGCTTTGTTGCAGCGCAAGTTCTCTCTGGGGCAAGTTTGCTATCGCGAAACCTGTCAAACTTTCGCGGCTTGTCCGCTTGCACCGGACCTGCCAAAACCACGATCCTCAATCTGACCCCCGGGAAGAGACGAAGAGCATCCGATGAAAAAACTGACTTTTGGCGCACTGATGATCCTCACCGTGACCGCGACGGCGTCCGCCGCGATGGCGCAGGATGCCGCCGCCGGCAAGACCTCGTTCAACAAATGCCTGGCCTGCCACGCGATCGGCGAAGGCGCCAAGAACAAGGTCGGACCGGAGCTCAATGGTCTGGACGGACGTCATTCCGGCACCGCGCCCGACTACAATTACTCGGACGCGAACAAGAATTCGGGCATCACCTGGAACGAGGCGACGTTCAAGGAATACATCAAGGACCCGAAGGCCAAGATCCCGGGCACCAAGATGGCGTTCGCCGGCATCAAGAACGAGACGGAGATCAACAATCTCTGGGCCTATGTCTCGCAGTTCGACAAGGACGGCAAGATCAAGCAGTAACGCAACTCGCGAGGCGGCCGCTAATCGGCGGCCGCCTGCACCGAGGTGATTGCGTCGCTCATCGCCTCGATCTCGGTCTTGACGAGATCCGGCACCGCGTTCTGCACCATATGCCCGAGATCGGGCAGCACGATCAGCTTCGCATTCGGCACCATCGCGGCAAACGGACGCGCATGGATATTGGTCGACACGGTCTTGTCGGGCTCGCCCGCGATGATGACGACCGGCGCCGAGATCTCGCCATAGCGCGGAGCTTGCGCGGCCACCGACGCCTTCAGCGTCACGAGATCAAAGGCATTGGCGATAAATTCGCGCGGGCGCAGCAGCAGCGGCGTCGCGGAATCCCTTACGAAACCGTCCGGCATCACCTGCGGCAGGAAGACGTTGCGTGCACCGGATTCGGCCAGGACGTAGCCGAGCGGCAGCGTGATGGTGTAGGCGAGCAGCGGACCGATCACGGGCGTCGCGATGAGCTCGTTGTAGCGGCCGACGCCGCCGCGCCAGGGATGGGTCACCGGCGCCAGCATGACGAGGCCGGCAACGCGCTGCGGATGATCGAGCGCAAGGCGTGCGCCGAGAGCCCCGCTCCATGAATGCACGACGAAGATCGCGCGCGCGATGCCGAGTTTGGCCAGCGCCTCATCGATCATCCGCGCCTGGATCTGTGGCGTCGAATCCCGCCGTCTCGCCCGCGTGCTCCAGCCGTGGCCGGGACGGTCGATCAGGATGACGCGGTGGTGCTTCGCCAGGAGATCGCCGAGCGGCCGGCGCATCGCTTCGAGATTGGAGCTTGCGCCGTGCAGCATCACGATCGGCAGGCCGGCATCGCGCCGGCCGACATCGACGACGTGAAGCGTCGCACCGTCGACCTCGACCATCGGCCCCTGTGGTGGAAAGGCGCGCTGCAGGGCGAGGACCCCGGCCTGCGTGGCGAGCGCCAGCATGATCAGCGCCGCCACGACTAAGATCACGACCATGAAGACAATCCGGACAATTCTGGGCACATGGCAGCTACGGGTGTTGGAGGCGGCAGTTTCGCTCTGGGCGGCTGGTCACCACCACAGAAAGACCGGGCCTGTGGATATGTGCACAATTGTCATTTGGGAAAACTCAGCAAAATCAACGATCTTCCACGACGGTACACAAGCCTCGGGCCAGCTTCATGCGGCCGTCATGGCGGCTTCCATATAATCGCCACGGTCGGTTCGGCCACTAGAGGCGGGTGGGCGCCGATCCTCCTCGCAATCCATGGGAACGCGGGAAAGACCGGTAGGATTGTCATGGTTTGAACCGGAGGATTTTCGATGAGCTTCAGATCCAACGACACCGCGATCGACGAGATCGTCGCGAGCTGCAACGGCGACCTGCGCGGCGCGGTGCGGGCCCTGCTCCTGATCAACGAGCATCTCGAAACTGAGCTCGCGAAGCTCTATGCCGCAGCCGCCGACCGCGGCCTCGCCGAGCGCGGCACCAGCGTCCTGCACTAGGCCGCAACCGGTCTAGTTCGCGCTGTCCTCGTCCTTTTCGTCGTCGGGGGCGACCGCGGGACAGGCGCGAATGGTCGAACGCGCGAGCTTGGCGTCGGCCTTGGACTTGTAGGGACCGTCCCCGAACCAGATGTCGCCAATGATGACCGGGTTACTGGTCACAATGTCGCATTTGCCGGTGGCGTGGTTGCCGACCACCCAGAACAAACCATCGGCCAGACTGGCGGTGCCCAACGCCAGCAGCAACGCACCTGCGAGGATGAAACGCTTCATGGCTTTTGCTCCTGCCATGGACGTACGTCCGCGGCGGCGGCAACAACACCCCCGCCGAAACATACCCTTGGATCGTAGTTAATTTCCGCGCGCCGCGATCGCTCGAGAACGGCTCGATTTGTCGGCTAGATGTCGCGGCCTTCGACCTTTTCGGTCAGCGCCTTGACCTGCTCGGGGACCTTCTCGAGGTGCGGGTTGATCGCGAGCGCCTTGCGGTAGGCATCGAGCGCGCGCTTCTCGTCGCCGACCTCCTGCATGATCATGCCGAGGCCCGCGAGCGCGCCGAAATGGCGGGGTTCGCGGATCAGCACCTGTTGGATGTCGGCGAGCGAACGGCCATAGTCGTTCTGCATGTAGTACAGCGTGGCGCGCCGGTTCCAGGCCTCAATATAATCGGGCCTGAGCTTGATGACGGCATCCAGCAGCTTGATCGCCACGTCGACCTTCTGTGCATCCACGGCCGCCTTGGCGCGTGCCATCAGCAGCGCCGCGGTGTCGCTCGGGGTCTGCAGCCAGATCGCCCAGATCCGCGCCTCGACATGCTTGGCGCTGGCATCGTCGGGGGCGGCTTTCAGCGCCCCGAATAGGAAATCGAGATTCTTGCCGCGGTCGACCTTGGGAAGCTTCGCCGGCGCCTCGGGCAGCTTCTTCTGCTGCTTGGCGGGCGGGGCGGCCGGGTCGTCCTGCGCAACGGCCGGGGCCAAAGCGGTTCCGGCCAGAACGACGGCCAGACACAGGATGCGTTCGAACGAGAATCTCACTGCCATGGTGAAAGTCTAAACGCGCAAAGCCGTCCTTGCAAAGCAAGGACGGCGTCAAAGTCGTGTGAGACCGTGGTCTTGGGGGCGCGCGCAGAACGCGCGGCCGGGGCGAAAATCAGCCCTGGCGCGCCTTGAAGCGACGCTGCACCTTGTTGATCACGTAGACCCGGCCCTTGCGGCGGACCAGGCGGTTGGCGCGGTGGCGACCGCGCAGCGATTTCAGCGAGTTACGGACCTTCATGGCAGAATCCTGAACGTTCGAAAGGCCGTGTTCGGCACTACCGTTTCGGCACGCGCGAATGTGGCAAAATGACATTTTTCCCGCCGGCGGACCGACCGCCCGGGACGGGGCGGTTTCTAAGCCATGGCGGGACCGAATGTCAATGCGACAGGCTTAATTCCGAGCCGATTAACCCCAGATAGGGCTGAAACGGGCTCATCGCCACGCGGGGAAAATGGCTGGCCGGCGGGTGCTGCCTCAAGCGCTACCGCCCCTTGTCAAATTCGTTATATCATATAATCAATTTGCCGGTTCGGGAGGAAAGAAACCAATGCCGAAATTGAAGCTGCCCAACATCGACGACGTCGTCGCAATCGACATCCACACCCATGCCGAGGAGCCCTGTGGCTGCCATCCCGACGACGGCTATGACGACTTCCAGGCGCAGATGGCGGAGTATTTCAAGTCGCCGAACAAGCATCCGCCGACCGTGCCGGAAACCGCGGCCTACTACCGCTCCAAGAACATCGCCGCCGTGATCTTCCCGGTCGACGCCGAGCGCGAGACCGGCTTCCGCCGCTACAACAATTACGAGATGCTGGAGGTCGCCTCCGACCATCTCGATGTCCTCATCCCCTTCGTCTCGATCGACCCGCACAAGGGCAAGCTCGGGGCGCGCGAGGCGCGCAAGCTGATCGAGGAATACGGCGTCCGCGGCTTCAAATTCCATCCGACCATGCAGGGTTTCTACGCCAACGACCGCATGGCCTATCCGCTCTATGAAGAGATCAACAATGGCGGCGCGATCGCGCTGTTCCACACCGGCCAGACCGGCGTCGGCTCGGGCATGCCCGGCGGCATGGGGATGCGGCTGAAATATTCCAACCCGATGTACATGGACGACGTCGCGGCGGATTTCCCCGACCTCAAGATCATCCTCGCCCACCCCTCCTTCCCCTGGCAGGAGGAAGCTCTGTCGGTCGCGACCCACAAGCCGAACGTCTATATCGACCTGTCCGGCTGGTCGCCGAAATATTTTCCGCCGATCCTGGTGCGCTATATCAACTCGATCCTTCAGGATAAGATGCTGTTCGGTTCGGACTGGCCGGTGATCACGCCGGACCGCTGGCTGTCGGACTTTGCCAAGATCGACATCCGCGACGAGATCCGGCCGAAGGTGCTCAAGGCCAACGCGCGCAAGCTGTTGGGGATCTAGCCGAGAGGTCAACGTGACGATCAGAGCCGTCGTCTTCGACGCCTACGGAACGCTCTACGACGTCCAGTCGGTCGCGGAGATCACCGAGGATGCCTTTCCGGGCTACGGCGAGATCATCACGCAGGTCTGGCGGATCAAGCAGCTCGAATACACCTGGTTGCGCTCGCTGATGCGGCGCTACCGGGATTTCGCCACAGTCACGCGCGACTCGCTTGCCTATACGCTGCGCGTGCTCGGGCTCGACTATGACACCGAGGCGTTCGAGCGTGTTATCGAGAAGTACCTGCATCTCGACCTCTATCCGGACGCAACAAGCGCGCTCGCGGCGCTGAAGCCGCGCAAGCTCGCGATCCTTTCCAACGGCAGCCCGGACATGCTGAATGCGCTGGTGCGCAACACCAAGCTCGACCAGCTGCTCGACGCCACCATCAGCGTCGATGCGAAGAAGGTCTTCAAGCCGAGCCCGCAGGCCTATGAGCTGATCGGCGAAGCGCTCGGCACCGAGCCGAACGAAGTGCTGTTCGTCTCATCCAATCCGTGGGACGTATCGGGCGCGAAGGCGTTCGGGCTGAACGTCGCCTGGATCGAGCGGGTGACGCCCGAAGCCATGGCGCTCGCTTGCGTCGAGAACGAACTCGTGGCACCGCTCACCATGTTCAAGGCGATCCGGACCCAGATGGACGAACTTGGGTTTGCGCCGGATCACCGTGTCCGCGCGCTATCCGAGCTGCCGGGGATCGCCGCCCGCCCATAAGTTCGGAATGAGCAGTCAGGAATGAGCCTTCAATCCGTTCGCGCCTTCTTCGCCGAGAAAGCCCCCGACATTTCAGTCATCGAGTCCCCGATCAGCTCCGCAACCGTGGCGCTGGCCGCAGAAGCCTATGGCGTCGAGCCCGGGCGAATTGCCAAGACGCTGTCCTTGCGGATCGGCGAGCGCGTGATCCTGATCGTCGCCGCCGGCACGTCGCGCATGGACAACAAGAAGGTCAAGGCGCAGTTCGGCGGCAAGCCGAAGATGCTGGGGCTGGAAGAGGTTGCCCACATCACCGGCCATGAGGTCGGGGGCGTCTGCCCGTTCGGATTGAAGGCGCCGCTGCCGATCTATTGCGATGTCTCGCTGAAAGCGTTCGACGTGGTGGTGCCGGCCGCTGGCTCGACCCATAGCGCGGTACGCATCACGCCCGACCGCATGGCCGAGCTGGTCGCGGCCGAATGGGTCGATGTCTGCGAGCACCGGCCCTAAACGAGTCTAATAATCCTCGTCGTAATAGGGCGGCGGAGGCGGCGCGTTGTTGTAGCGCGGCGGCGGCGCAACGCGATTGCGCGGCACCGGCGGCTGCGGCTGGGCCCGGTTGTTGGATTCGAACACCGCCCGGCACGCACTCGAGAGCTGCGGCGTGTTCTGCTGCAGGCAGGCCACGATGCGGTTCCTGTCCGGAATCTGGTCGCTGCACAAACGCCACACATCCGGCGTGCACGCCATCTGCTGTTCCATGGTGCCGCGATATTCTTGGGCGAATGCTGCGCCCTGCGCGACGATGCCACCAATTGCGAGCGCAACACCCAGCGCTATCCGCTCTGTTCGCATGTCCCGATCCTTCCCGATTGCCTCAAACAGTCTTCAATCAATGAGGCGCGGCCGGGTTCTGGACCAACAACAAAATGTGAAAGGGCGTTTGGAACCTATTCCACCTTGCCGATCTTCTTCACCGCTGCGATCAGACGCGCGCTGTCGATTGCCACGAACTGCGAGAAGGCCGGCGCATCCTGATAGGCGACGAGACTGCCCGAGGCCTCGAACGATCTGAGCACGTCCGGGCTCGTCATCACCTGCGCCATCGCCTCGCGCAGGCGGATCGCGATCGGCGCCGGCAGCGCGGCTTGCGCGAACAGGCCGGCCCAGATGTACATCTCGACGTCCTTGTAGCCGAGTTCCTGGAAGGTCGGCACATCGGGGAAGCTCGCGATGCGTTGCGCGCCGCAATTGCCGAGCACGCGCAGCTTGCCGTCGTCGACCTGCGGCTTCAGCGTGCCGGGTGCTGCCGCGATCGCCTGGACGGTGCCGCCGAGGATCGCGGTCAGCGCGGGTCCGGCGCCGCGAAACGGCACGTGCAGCAGCTTGATGCCGGCGCTGCTCGCGAACATCTCCATCGCTACGTGCAGCGTGCCGTAGGGTCCCGACGAGCCATAGGTGATCTGGCCGGGGCGCTTCTTCGCATCCTCGACGAAGTCCTGTGCAGTCTTCCACGGTGCCGAGGCCGGCACCGCGAGCAGCGTCGGATCGGCGAGCACGCGCGCGATCGGCATAAATTGCGAGACTTCATAGGCGACCGGACGGTCGAACAGCCGGTCGGCCTCCGGCAGCACCGCGAGCGAGGACAGTGTCATCAGCAGGGTGTAGCCGTCGGGCTCGGCCCGCGCGGCTGCGGCATTGCCGACCGATCCGCCGCCGCCTCCGGCGCGATTGTCGACGATCACCGCCTTGCCGAGGATCCGCTCCAGCGCCATCGCCACCGGGCGCGCCGCAAGATCGGCCTGGCCGCCGGCCGGAAACGGCACGATCATGGTGATGTTGCGCGCCGGATAGACTTGCGCGAGCGCCGGACGCGAGATCACGGTCTCTGCGAGCGGCAATGCTGCGGCGGCACGCAGCAGGTCACGGCGGTTCATCGGCAGCCCCCCAATATGATTTTGTTTTTCGTTCAGGGGCAGACTAGCTCGATCCCGTAGAGCGGGCAAAGGCGCAAAGCGCCGTGCCCACCGAGCAGGAATTACGACGACTTCACCGCTTTCCTCGGCCGGCGCTTGCAGGTGCCCGGCAGTTTTGCCGCGAGAAAGTCGCCGAGCGCCTCGACGCGCGCGGGGCGCGGCCCGCCGGGCGGCGTTACCAGATGCACGGCGCCTTCAGCCTGCTTCCAGTCCTCCAGGATCACTTCAACCTCGCCGGAGGAGATGGCGTCGCCGACGATGAATTCGGGAAGCTCTGCGATGCCGAGGCCGGCGATCAGCGCCGGCATCACGGCTTCGCCATTGTTGACGCGGAGCTGCCCGCCCGGACGCACGCTGGCCTGCTCGCCGGCCGCGTTAGTGTAGTGCCAGACATTGGGCGTCGACAGATAGGCGTAGCTGAAGCATTTGTGCTCGGCGAGATGCATCGGATGCGTCGGACGGCCGTGACGCTTGAGATAAGACGGCGCGGCCACCGTAAAGCGCGGCATGGTGAAGAGGCGCCGCGCGATCAGCGAGGAATCCGGCAGCCGCGCGATCCGCACCGCCATGTCGAACCCCTCGCCGATCAGGTCGACGGTCGCATCGCTGAGGTGCAGGTCGACCGAGACTTCCGGATAGGTCTGGAAGAACTCCGGCAGCAGCGGCGCCACCGCCTTGATCCCGAATGTCATGGGCACGGCGAGCCGGACCAGCCCGCGCGGCGCCACCGACTGCGCCAGCGCCTCGTTCTCGGCCGCCTCGCCATCAGCAAGCAGGCGCGTCGCGCGTTCGGCGAGCTTGTGCCCGGCGTCGGTCAGCGCGAGCCGGCGCGAGGTGCGGTTGAACAGCCGTGCGCCGAGCCGCTCCTCCAGCCGCGTGACCGCCTTGGAGACGGTTGCCTTGGACATCGCAAGCTCGTTCGCGGAAGCCGCAAACGACCGTAATTCCACGACTTTTGCGAAGATCGCGAGCGCCTCGAAATCGGGGAGTTTTGCCATGGGAGCGATCCGATCAGTAAATTATAGGAAACAATGCATTTCAACAGTTTCTATTTCTATACCACAGGCGGAGGCATATCCAATAGCCATCGCAAATTCGTGGACTGGAGAAATCCAATGACCAAGAAGCTCTCAGGCAAGGTTGCCCTCGTCACCGGCGGTTCGCGCGGCATCGGCGCGGCATCCGCCCGCGCACTCGCCGATCAAGGCGCAGACGTCGCCATCAGCTATGTCGCCTCCCCTGAAAAGGCGGAAGCCGTCGTTGCCGATCTGAAGGCCAGGGGCGTCAAGGCCCGCGCCTTCAAGGCCGACCAGGCCTCGGCCAAGGACGTCACCAAGCTCGTCAATGACGTGGCCAAGGAGTTCGGCCACCTCGACATTCTCGTCAACAATGCCGGCGTCGCCGCCGGCGGCGCGATCGACGACGCCAATGCCGACATTGAAGCCCTCGCCCGCCAGGATGCCATCAACGTGCACGGCGTGATCGCGGCGATCCGCGCCGCCTCGCAATTGATGGGCGAAGGCGGTCGCATCGTCACTGTCGGCTCGATGCTCGCCGACCGCGCCTCGTTCCCGGGGCTTGCCGACTACGTCGCCACCAAGGCGGCCGTCGTCGGCTACACCAAGGGAGCGGCACGCGACCTCGGCCCGCGCGGCATCACCGTGAACGTGGTGCAGCCCGGCTCGATCGACACCGACATGAATCCGAAGGACGGCGGGGAATTCGCCGAGACGCAGCGCAAGCAGCACGCGCTGCAGCGCTTCGGCCGCCCCGAGGAAGTCGCCGCCGGCGTCGTGTTCCTCGCGAGCCCGGAAGCCTCCTTCGTCACCGGCACCGTGCTCAATGTCGACGGCGGCTTCGGCGCCTGATTGCGACGTCAATGGTTCAAACAGGAACTACGCAAATGATCGAACTCAGACCTTTCGCAAAGCTCGGCGGCGCCGACCACGGCTGGCTCAAGGCCAAGCATCACTTCTCCTTCGCAAGCCACTATGACCCGAACAACATGGGTCACGGCGCCTTGCGGGTGTGGAATGACGACGAGATCGCGCCGAACACCGGCTTTCCCGCCCATCCCCACGCCAACATGGAAATCATCACCTATGTGCGCGAGGGCGCGATCACCCATCAGGACAGCCTCGGCAACGAGGGCCGGACCGAAGCGGGCGACGTGCAGGTGATGAGCGCCGGCAGCGGCATCCGCCACTCCGAATACAATCTGGAGCCGACCAGCACCCGGATCTTCCAGATCTGGATCGAGCCGACGACGCGCGGCGGTCAGCCGACCTGGGGTTCAAAACCGTTTCCGAAGGCCAACCGCTCGGACAAGCTCGTTACCATCGCGAGCGGGTTCGAGGCCGATACGGACGCGTTGCCGATCCGCGCCGATGCGCGGGTGCTCGCGACCACGCTGAGAGCCGGCGAGAGCGTGGAATACGAGCCGCAGAAGGCGCGTCACCTCTATCTCGTGCCGGCCGCAG
This sequence comes from Bradyrhizobium neotropicale, assembly GCF_001641695.1. Taxonomy (GTDB): domain Bacteria; phylum Pseudomonadota; class Alphaproteobacteria; order Rhizobiales; family Xanthobacteraceae; genus Bradyrhizobium; species Bradyrhizobium neotropicale. The sequence continues at coordinate 31,895 of NZ_LSEF01000058.1, read as the reverse complement.
GCTCAGTCGAGATCAACGGCGTGCGCGTCAATGCCCGCGACGGCGCCGCGATCCGCGACGAGGACAGGCTGAAGATCACGGCGCTGGAAGATTCAGAGCTCGTGCTCGTCGACGCGGCGTAACGACGATCGCCGTCATGGCCGGGCTTGTCCCGGCCATCCACGCCCTCCGCAAGAAAGCAAGTACGTGGATGCCCGGGACATAGGCGAGCGGAAGCGACGCCGTCCTTCGGACGGCTATGCCCGGGCATGACGTCCCCAACTACTAACCCCATCAGATCTACACAACGGAGACCATCATGACCAAAGTTCTCGTCCTGTATTATTCCGCCTATGGCCACATCGAAGCGATGGCCAATGCGGTTGCCGAAGGCGCTCGTGAGGCCGGCGTAACCGTCGACATCAAGCGCGTGCCCGAGCTCGTGCCGGCCGAAGTGGCCAAGGCCTCCTACTACAAGCTCGACCAGGCGGCGCCGGTCGCCAAGATCGAGGACCTCGCGAATTACGACGCGATCATTGTCGGCACCGGCACCCGCTTCGGCCGGATGTCCTCGCAGATGGCGAACTTCCTCGACCAGGCCGGCGGGCTCTGGGCCAAGGGCGCGCTGCACGGCAAGGTCGGCGGCGCCTTCACCGCGAGCGCGACCCAGCATGGCGGCCAGGAGACGACGCTGTTCTCGATCATCACCAACCTGCTGCATTTCGGCATGGTGGTGGTCGGCATGAACTACGGTTTTGCAGGCCAGATGAAGCTCGACGAGGTCACGGGCGGCGCGCCCTACGGCGCGACCACGATCACCGGCGGCGACGGCAGCCGGCAGCCCAGCGCCAACGAGCTCGCCGGCGCCCGGTATCAGGGGCGCCAGATCGCGGAGACCGCCAAAAAGCTTCATGGCTGAGCCTCGGTCTCAAGATCAACTGCATGGCTGATGCGATGCGGGCGGCATTCTCCTTGCGGAGATGCCGCCCCATCTATTGGGCCGGGGCGACACTGAATGGCTTTTGAAATTCTCTTGATCGCGCAAAAGATCCGTCGGCCTGCCCAGGCGCTGGCGCGGCGCTGGTATTGCCGAAGCCTGTTCCGCGCCTCCCGCGGCCGGCTGCATTGCGCGGGATGCACCAAATCGTAAGGCACGACCAGCTAGGCCTGCGTGATGTCAGCGTGAGGCCGGATTGGATCCGTAAGCACAGGCGCCGGCGCCGTCGAAAGCCACCAGCCCTCACCGGCAAACCAGCACGTCTCGTCGGGCGCGCCTTCTCTCCGCAACGACTTCACGCTCTCCCATCCTTTTGCGAACGCTTCGGCCAATCGCCGGCCGGCATCCGCATCCTGCAATCCCGCGCAGCCGATGAACTGGGCACGGCCGAGGAATTTCGCGGGCCAGATCGTGCCCTCGCCCGGGCGCGTGATCATCAACATGCCACCGTGCACGCCTTCGGGCGCCAATGGAAACACCAGCCGCCCGCCGGGCCGCAGCGTCTCGAGCCATTCCGTGGCCGGCTGCGCTGCGCCTGCGCAGACATAGATCACGTCAGCGCTCGGCAGATCCGACGCGATACCCGAGCGCTCACGCAGCTCGACTTGAGCAATGTCTTTCAGATTTTCGCGCGCGAGCGCCGCGAGACGTTGGTCGATCTCATAGGCATGAACGCGGCCGCAAGGTCCCACGAGGTGCGCGAGGATTGCGGTGTAGTAGCCGCTGCCCGCGCCGATCTGGAGCACGGTCTCGCCTTCCCTCACGGCGCAGCCGCTGAGCCAATAGGCATGCGCACCGGGCATCCCGATATTGAGGCCACGCGCGCTGTCGAGCGCCAGCAGCGTGTTCTGATAGATGAAGGCGGGATCGTCATCGGGCGTCACGACATAGGTGTGACCGCCGAAGGAGATCGACCACGGCCCGGGCCCGACGAAAGGCTCGCGCCTGACGGTCCGAAAGGCCTGCTCGATACGGGGATCCGCGGTCCTCGCCGCGGCGCAGATCAACTGCGCATAGAATGCGCGATATTTTGCCGAACGATCTTCCATGTCGCCTCCGGGGAACGAGGGTGACGATAGCACAGCGCTCGCGACAACTGGAAGTTTTGCGCCATCCCGAGCTTCATGCGCTTCAGGGATAGGACCTGCCCATCGCCCGCGCCGCAAAAGCCGCCAGCCTGGGATGGCGCCGCAGGCCCTGCGCGGTGTGGTCGCGCAGGACATAGGGCCAACCGCGCCACGATAGCGCGACGCTGACATCTGTGAGCGGCACCGGCACCGCGCCGAAGCGGCGCTTGTAGTCGTGATTGCCGATGCTGAGATCGAAGCGGCGCACGCCCTGCGCATGCAGGGCTTCCATCGTGCGCTCGGTCACGAGCAGCCCGGGCGAGCAGTTCGCCCAGTTCTTTCCGGCATGGCTGATGCGCAGCAGGACGTAGGTCGCGCCATATCTGACGCCCAGCGTGGTCGCCACGATGCCCTCGTCGCAGACGAGCGCCGAGACGACCGCGTAACCCTCCGCAACGCCCCGCCGCGCCACATCGCGGTAGAAACGCGCGTGGGCGTCGTCGTTCAGGACGAACCTCGAGCCGAGCTGATTCATGCGGTCCTGCTGTTGGACATCCATCACATCCAGCAGCTCGCACGCGCGATCGAGATTAGTGGCGATCTCGAAACGCGCACCGGCATGGCGACTGAAGACGCGCCAGCAGCGCGGCATCTGCATGCGCTTGATCGAGGCCTGGTAGTCCGCATAGTCGTCACCCGCCAGCACGAGATTGCCGTTGAGCGAGCAGGATCCGACGCGGCCCAGCGTCACCAGCGGGTTGCGCTTGCCGCCGACAGAGGCCGGCATCTTCTTGAGGCGCAGGAGATCGAAGCGCTCCGGCAGGGCGCGCAAGCCCTTGACCAGCGCCTCGCCCACGGCGCGTGCACCGGCCGGATCCAACGGGGCGTCAAGCGACAGGATCGGCGCATTGTTGTCGGACACGCCGAGATCGGCGAACTCGACGATACGGATGCCGCCTCCGGTGCGGCAGACCATCGGCACCACCGCGATGTCCCTGCCGGTGGCAGCATCGGAGATCACGGCGATCAGCGGCGCGAGGTCATGAAACGCCTCGTACCAGGCGCCAAGCCAGTAGCCATGCTGGAAGGCGGTGCGGTGCCCTGCGCTCAGGCGCAATGTGGCCTGCGACCAGTCACGCACGAAATCGACTGCGATTCTCGCCGTGCTGGACACCCGACCATCTAATTGCTCGACGCTGAGAAACGTCATCCGCGGGACATATTGTTACTGAATGTTTCCAGATAGATGATGTTTTGCCGCAGACCACAAGTGACGTCGCTGCTTATCGTTAAGTGATACCGTCGCAGCGCGAAGCCGGTAGGCCATGTCCCGATATGAAAAGTGAGCCTGCGACAGGCTGTCATTCCCGACCGGGCTCCACGGTCTCGACGCACTGGAACCTGGCGAGGAAGTGCAGCCCGGCCACGGCGACGACAAACAAGAACCAGATCGGATTCTGCCGTTCGAGCAGGAAAGTCTCGGTCGTCCCATAGTAAAGCCCGAACAGCCAGACGGTCAGAAACAGCTTGGCGAGCGCCCCGCTGCGATTGTGGGTCCGGGCCTCCTGGAAATTGCCGAGCGGCGTCAGCACGAAGATGAGGACAACGAGCAACAGCCCCGGCAGGCCAATCGTGACGGCGAGGTCGAGATAGCTGTTGTGGCTGTGCGCCGCGGTCACGGCCCATTCGGCGCCCTGGGCTGTCTGCCGGTCGGTCACGTCGTCCCAGAACGCCGCATAGCCGTGGCCGATGACCGGCTTTTCGGCGACGGCTGCGAGCGCGAACTCCCAGATGTCGGAGCGGCCGGTGAAGGTCGGATCGACCGGAAGCTGCCGCGTGATGGTCCCGAGAGCCGGACTCATGGCGCTGCCAACCGTCAGCAGGTTCATCACGATCAAGGGCACGATACAGATGATCCGCTTCAACCACAGGCTCCGCGTGACGTAGACCAGGGAGGCCATCGCATAGATGGAGAGGCAGAGTACCGTCGACGTCTTGCCGCCGGTAAAGATCAGGAAGACGCCGGCAAGGATCGCGATCGCTGGCCCCATCACGAACGACCGAACGGCGCAGAGATAGATGCCGAGATAGACCAGGATGGTCATCACGGGCGAAGCGACATTCTTGTGCCCAAAGCTCCCGCGCCAGTCGCCGGCGAGCTGCGGCTCGGTGATGTCGAGCGCAGTGTGGATCGAGTATTGGGGTGCGAGAAAGACGCCGAGATAGCACACGACAAGCAGCACGAGGGCGGCACCGCCGAGGCACATGTTGAAGCTTCGCTGCGTCCGCGGCAGGAGCGGCAGCAACACCGCAAGCGAGGTCACGCTGGCCGCCAGCGCGAACCGCTGCATGGACACTCCGCGGCTTTCGGAGAAGACCACGTTGATCAGCATCCAGCCGACGAGGCAAAGGTGCAGCGGCGTCACCAGGGTCTTCAACGAGGGCGCGTCACTCGCGGCACAGAGCAGCACCGCCACCGCGGCCAGCAATCCGAAGGAGATGTAGGTCAATGCCAACCGCCCGCCGACGACGTTGGCGACATCTGGGTTGCGTAGATCCGGAAATGGATCGAGCGTCACCAGGATGAGCAGCAGGGCTACGACGGCGACGAGGCAGCGCGCCGCGTTCACGACGTCGAGCTTCGCCAGCAGGGTGCGCAAGCCGTGGCCCAGCGAACGGGCCTCGACCTCAATCATGTCTGCGGCGCTGCGATCCATGCCTCAAGGCCGATATGGCACGCGTGGGGAGGTCCTGGGTTTAACCCACTCCCGTTAACCATCCGTCAACCAGCGTGCTGGAGCTGGCGGACACCGCATGCTGCCGCGCCACGCTCCGCGCGATGTCGTAATATTGCCGCGCCCGCTGCTCCAGCGTGAGATTGTCCAAGACATAGCCGCGCGGATCGAACGAGTCTTTCATGCACCCGGCCCAGAAGTCCGCCCAGCCCGCCTCGAAGCCGGCGCGGTCGACGAACTTCATGCCGCAGCGCTCATCCCAGTAGGGAACCGACGATACCGGCGCGAACGTGACCCGATGCGGAAAATAATCGGGATCCCGCCACGGCCCACCGGGATCCCAGGCGAAGACCGGCACGCCACAGGACAGGGCCTGCTGATAGGCGATGCCCTGACTCTCGTTCTGGCAGAGAAAGATCATCGCGCGCGAACGCGCCAGCGCTGCCTGAAAGTCCTCTTCCTTGTAGCTGCCGTAGCGCAGCTCCGTGAACGAGCGGCCCTCGCTGACGAGCCGGGCGCGAACGGGCTCGATGAGTTCCGGCGCGTAGCGCTCGCGATCCCAGTGGACCTTGTCGTAGATCAGCACGTCGACGGACTTGTCGGCGGCGCGCGACGGCGCCCACCGATCGGTATCGATGCCGATCGGCCAGGCTTCCGTGTCGGGCCAATACGGTCGGTACATGTCGGCGTACCACGGGCCCGGCACCACGACCTTCTTCACCGGCAGGCGCGTGAACAGGTCGGGATCGTCGAGCGGATGATTGTGAGCGGCAACCCCGAGCAGGATCGGATTCTTCCAGGCGAATTTGTCGAGCAGGAACGTGCGGCCGATGATGCAGGCGAGCTCGTCGGGATGCTGCGCGATGTAGCGATAGTCGTTGACGCGGTAGCGGATGCCGAGCCGGTCCAGCCCCGCACAGAGATTGAGGAAGACGCGAAGCTGCCCACTCATCCGCGGCTCGCCGAACAGCATCTTGCGCGCCATACGCCGCAGGTGCCGGTCGCCGGGAAACCAGCGGTCGTCCTTGTCCTCGTAGAAAAGGTTGAGGACCAACTCATCAGAATCGTGTTCGAATGTCTTCGCGCGCACTGGGTTCATCCACCGCTACCGAGCTCGCTATCTCGCATGAGGCCGGGGGTCGCACCTATCAAGAATCCGCGACAGACTTAACGCCACGAGCTTAACGCTAATTGACGAAACCGATGGCGTGCCGGCCGTCTCAACGACGATTTGACAGTTATGCGGCTATCATGCCGCGCGCCTGAGGCTGCGATCGCTGGCATTGCCGGCTTCGAGATACGGCCCGGTTAACAGACTCTTAAAGACGAGCCGCCGCGTGAACACCGCCGAAGCCATTGTCGACTTGCCGACCGCCGCGCTGCCGTCGACCAGCGTCCGCGCGCCCTCTCCGGCCGGGCCGGTCTCCGTCGTCATTCCCGTCAAGAACGGCGCAGCCTATATCCGCGAAGCCATCGACAGTGCGCTGACGCAAGGCGGCGTCGCTGAAATCATCGTCGTGGACGATGGTTCGACTGACGACACGATTGCAATCGTCCGCTCCATCCGCGATCCACGATTGCGGCTGACGACGAACGTTTCCTCCGGCGTATCAGCCGCGCGCAATTTCGGCGCACAAAATGCGACGGGCGATTGGCTGGTGTTCCTCGATGCCGATGACCGCCTGCGCCCCGGCGCGGTTGCGACGCTGCTCGCGGCAGCGCGCGGCGCCCCCCGCGCGGTTCTCGTCTACGGCGACTACAACACGATCGATAGCGAGGGACGCCAGATCGGCCGGCGCGAGCTGCTGAAAGGACGACGCAAGCCGTCCGGCGACGTGCTGGAGCGGCTCGCGAGCGGCAACTTCATCGTCAATGGCGGCATCGTGCTCACGCGCACTGAGGCTTTCCGCGCCGTCGGCGGCTTCGACGTTTCGCTACGATATTGCGAGGACTGGCACTGCTGGTGCCGTCTTGCCGCCATCGGCGAGTTCGAGTTCGTGCCCAGACTTCTGCTCGACTATCGTTTGCATACCGCCAACACCATGAACGCGGCAGTGCGGACGCCGCAGGACTTCTTCCCGGCGGTCGCGCGCGTGTTCGACGACGGATTGATCCTGGCGAGGCTCCCCGAAAGCGCCGCAGCCCGGCTGCGTCAGGCCGCCGAGATTCATCTCGTCACCTATTCGGCGATGCAAGCGATCCGCTTCGGCAGGTATCGCGAGACCCTCGCCTATCTCGGGATGGTTGGCCGGCGGTCGCTCAAAGCGATGCCGCGGTCCGCGATCAGGATCGTCCTGGCCTATTTTGGTATCTAGTCCGTCGCCGCCGGGTCAGGACACGATCTTCGAGGCTTCATAGGGCTTCGGCTCGACACCGAAAGCAGCAAGCGCCGCGCCGAATGCGACCATCACGGGATGCATCGCGACGACGGCCTTCGAGGTCGTCAACAGACGCGCCGCGCGAAACAGCGACAACGGCAGCCGTCCGAGCATCAGCGCGAACACACGCACCCGCACGGCCGCGCTCTGCGCAGCCTTGTACTGCACACGATAGTTGATCGCGCCGATGCGTAGGCCGCGCCGCACGATCCAGCCGAGGCTGGTCCGGCTGCGCGGCACGGTCTCGGTGATGACGGCCTCCGCCGTCCAGTGGAACGTCATGCCGGCATCGCGGCACCGCACGAAGAAGTCGGTGTCGCCGCCGCCGAGGAAATTGAAGCGCAGATCGAAAGCGGGACTGCCAAAGCGGTCGAATGCGGCGCGCGTGATGAGACAATTGCCGCAGCCATAGATCAGCGGCACCGCGCCGCTGTAGTCATAGGCGGGACAAAATACGGGATGACGCGAGAGCCACGGCTTGCGGTCGTCGTCGAAGACCGGCAGCACCGGCCCGCCGACCACGTCTGCGCCGGTCGCCTCACAGGTCCGAACCATCAGCTCGAGCCAGTCGGGAGAGGCGATCTCGTCATCGTCGATCATCAGGAAACGGGTGGCGGCGGGGAACAATGTCCGGGCCGTCTCGAACGCGGCGTTGATCGCCTGGCAATTGCCCTGCCGCTTCTCGACGAGGCAGATGCCCTGGAGCTTGCCGGCGGCAAGAAACTCCGCGGCGACCGGCGCGCTCTCGCGCTTCGAGGCGTCGTTCTCGACCATGACGACGGCGAAGGCGCGCGGCGTGCGCTGGCGGACGAGCGACTCCAGCGTCAGCCGCAAATGCTGCGGGCGGCGGAAGCAGGGAACGCAGACGACGATGCCGACCGACAGGTCGAGGACGCGCGAGCTCGCCGCGATCTCCCGGTTGGGATCGCGCACGACGTCCGGGATACGGCTGGCGGACAGGTCTGTCGGGATCAGAGTCATGACGTCCTAGATGTCCGAGATTTATTGAAAAAGCCCTGCGTCAATCGCATGCATCCACGTCGTCCCGCACCGGCACAGCACTTCGGGGACAGATGCGTCCCAAAATGAGCGAGCGCCCCGACCACGAAACGTCGCCACGCTGCCGATCTCTCGCCGATGCAGGCGCATCACCAGGCGCTTAACCGCTTTTGCGCGTTTCTCCCGCGGCTCCTTGCGCGCGTGTTACTGCAATTTGCGGTCCACCGGCACAGAGACAAGACAATGCGAACGATGCCGTAGTTAACGGGCCTGCGCATTAACCCGACCGAAAGCACCGCAACCGGTGAGACGGCGCAGCATCAGATTTGCTCTTCGGGCACGTGACATATTTCTTGTAATTTGAGTCGAACAAGCGCGGTCAAAAAACATGAACAAGCCAGCCACGATCGATTTCGCGACAGCCATCGGGACTGACGCGCCCGCAGTCCTCGCGCACACCCGGGCGCTGCTCGACATGGTTGCCGGTGAAGCCCGCGACAGCCTGCTCGCCATCCACGCGGTCCTGCGCCGGGAGCTGCCGCAAGGCCGGCTCGCCACTTACGAAGCCGGCGGCGGCTCGTGCAGCTTTCTGCCGCTGGACGTGCTCAGCCGCAGCCACGTGACCGTCGTCGACATCGACGAGGACCAGGTCCGCAACAACACCTACGCGCAGGAGGCGATCCTCGGCGACGTGCAGACCTATCGCTTTCCGCCGGAGAGCTTCGATCTCGTGATCTGCTACAACGTGATCGAGCATCTGCCGAACGTCGAGGCTGCGCTCCTGAACTTCCGCGACGCGCTCAAGCGCGGCGGAATGATGCTGATCGGCGCGCCCAATCCGCGCTCGCTGTCGGGCGTCGTCACCAAATATTCGCCGCACTGGTTCCACGTCTGGTTCTACCGCCACGTCCGCGGTATCAGGAATGCGGGCGAACCGGGCGAGCCGCCGTTCCCGACCTTCTTCCATCCGCTGGTGACGCTGTCGAAGCTCGAGGCGTTTGCGGTGACTCACGGCCTCGATATGGTCTACCGCCGCGAGGTCGAGAGCCCTCGCTATCCCGAGATGCGCCAGCGCAAGCCGCTGTTCGCCGCCCTCGTCGACGTCGGCGCGGCCGTGCTCAATGCCGTGCTTCCGCGCGGCACCGACGTCCGTCGCGGCGACTATCACGTCATGCTGCGGAAGCGCTGACGACCATGGCGAGCGCGCGGACATTGGCCGGGCACACGGCATTGTGCCTTGACGCGGCGCTGCTCGCCGGCACGTCCAGTAACGAACCGTTAATCTCCGAGGAGCTTGCGCATCGGCGGCGTCACGACGACGCGTCGAAGAGTGGCCAGCGCTTAAACGCTTTGTTTGCCATTTCAGTGAATAGTCCCTCAATGAGTATGGTTAATTTTTCCTGTTGCGTTGATTGGGCGCCTATATCCCTGGTGCGTGGCGTGACCCGAAGAGTAACCCCTCAGCCCGCGGCACTTGGAATGAAAGCTGGGGATCATGCTTGACTATAGCCAGCCGATAAACCGGGCCGGGCCGGAGGCCGCGCAGCCGCGCCCCCAGACCGGCTTCAACGTGCTGGAGCTCGTCAACCTGCTCTGGCGACGCAAGATTGCGATTGTCGGTGCCGCACTGCTCGGCGCGACGCTTGCGGTGACGGTCGGCAAGAGCCTGGCGCCGCGCTACACCGCCACCGCCCAGCTCTATGTCGATCCGCGCGAGCTCCAGCTCGTCGACCGCGAACTCACGCCGCGCGCGCAGGACGTGTCCGGCATGTCCATGGTGGTGGAGAGCCAGGCCCGCCTGATCACGTCCAACAGCGTGCTGCTGAAGGTCATCCAGCAGGCCAATCTCGACAAGGATCCGGAATTCGGCGGCGGCGACGGCAAGACCCTGATGTCGTCGCTGCTTGGCCTGATCGGTCTCCAGGCCCGTGCGCCCTCCGCCGCGGAGCAGAAGGAGGTGCAGCTTGCGGCGCTGGACGCGCTGAACAAGCACATCACGATCCGCAAGACCGAGAAGAGCTTCATCGTCGACATCGAGGTCTGGTCGACCGATCCCGCCAAGGCGGCGATGCTCGCCAACACGCTGACCAGCGCGTATCTGACGGAGTCGCGCAACTCGCAGGCCTCGGCGGCGCGGCGCGCCACCAACGATCTGTCCGGCCGCCTGAAGGAGCTGCGCGAGCGGCTGCGCAACGCCGAGACCGCGCTTGCCACGTACAAGGCCCAGAACAATTTCGTCGGCACCCAGGACACGCTGATCAGCGACCAGCAGCTTTCCGCAAGCAACCAGCGCGTGGCCGCAGCGCGCGCGGCGACACTCGATGCGCAGGCGCGCTTCGACCAGATCGAGGCGACCCGGCGCACCGCGGCCGACGCCGGCGCGATCCCCGAAGCCCTGCAATCGCCGACCATCGCAAACCTGCGCGCGCAATATGCCGACGCCCGCAAGAAATATGCAGAGCAGGCCGGCGAGCTCGGGCCACGGCATCCGGCACTGCGCCAGACCGAGAAGCAGGTCGAGGATCTCAAGCGCACCATCAACGAGGAGATCGACCGCTTCGCCCAGTCGGCCAAGAACGATCTCACGCGCGCCCGCGACTACGAGGCTTCGCTCAACCGCGCGCTGGAAGCGCAGAAGCGGCAGAGCGTCCAGCTCAGCCAGGCCGCCGTGCGGCTGCGCGAGCTGGAACGCGAGGCCGATGCAAGCCGCGACGTCTATCAATCCTTCCTCAAGCGCTCGCGCGAAACCGAGGAGCAGGAGAGCCTGAACACGTCGGCAGCCCGCGTCATCGGCGAAGCCACGATGCCGCAGCGGCGCTCGTTCCCGCCCGCAATGAGCCTGTTCGCCATGATCGGCTTCACCTTCGGCGCACTTCTCGCCGCCTTCTGGTTTGTCGTCGCCGAACATATCTTCTCCGGCGCAATCGCTCCCCGCCCGGCACGCCGCGAACGCACGCCCGAGCCGAAGCGTCGCGAACGGACGCTTCAGCCTGAGACCGCCAGCGTGCCCCCGACGAAGACGCCGATTGTGTCCGAGACGATGCTGTCCCATCCGATAGAAGCCGTGCCACAAGCGCCGCCGCTCGTTCCGGACGAAAAGCCCCTCATCCTGGTCGAAAAGCCCCTGATCGCGCGTCTCCAGGAGGCCGACGTCATCCGCACGCTCGGCGCCATCCTCGCGGCCGGAGCCGGCACCGATCTCACCCGGCTCGGCTGGCCGACGCTGCGGCCGGGATTTCCGCTGACGACGCTGTTGAATGCGCTGCGCGACATGCGTACCGCGGTGGCACGGCGTACCGGCGGCAAGGCGATGCCTGTCGTCGCGATGGTCGGCACCGGCGAAACCACCGAGCGCAGCGTCACCGCGCTGAACTTCGCGCTGGCGGCCGCGCGCGATGGCAACCGCGTGCTGATGATCGACGCCGACCATCAGGCCCACAATCTGTCGAACAAGCTCAACCGGTCCGGCAAGAGCGAACCGAGCAAGCTCGGCTGGCTCTCGATCGGCAGCAAGGGCGCGCGCGAGATCAAGACCGTCAACGGCATCTCGGTGCTGCCGGTTGCCGAGAGCGACGCCGGCAAGACGACCGAGGCCATCCGCAAGGCGGTCGCGCAGGCGCGCTCCACCGGCGGCTATGATCTCGTCATCCTCGATGGTCCGGCGACGCCGCGCTCCGCCGCCGGCCGCAAGCTGCTCGACGGCATTGACGCGGTGGTTGCGGTGCTGCCGACCAGCCTCGACATCAACGACAGCATGGAAGAGATCCTGACCGCGCTCGGCAGCGCCGAGCGCAAGCTCGTGGGCGTCGTGCTGAGCGAGCTCGCCCCTGAAACTCAAACACGCCAGCGAGGCAGGCAGTATGCTTGAGCGTCGCGTCAATCTGGACGGGCGGGAAGCGACCGCCGATGTGCCACGGATCACCGTCGGCGGCCTTCGCATGGCCGCGCTCGATCTCGAGGCAACCGCCGATTTCATGATCGAGGCAACCGATCCACGCCATCGCATCGGCCGCCCGCTGTTCCTGACGTCGGCCAATGGCGAGGTGCTGGCGCGTTGCTCGACCGAGCCGCAGACCGAGCGCCTGTTCCGCGCCGCCGACCTCATCAACGCCGACGGCCAGCCGCTGGTTGCGGCCTCGAAGCTGCAATCCTGGTTCCCGCTGCCGGAGCGCGTCGCGACCACGGACCTGTTCCATATTGTCGCACGCAAGGCCGAGGCGGTGGGCCGCACCTTCTACATGTTTGGCGCAAGCGAAGCCGAGAACGCCGCTGCGGTCGAGAATGTCCAGAAGCTGTATCCCAATCTCAAGATCGTCGGACACAGCCACGGCTATCTGCGCGGCGACGCGCTGCGCGCGAAAGTCGAGGAGATCAACGCCCTCGCGCCCGACTATCTGTGGGTCGCGCTCGGCGTACCTAACGAGCAGGCGTTCGTCGAGGAATTCACGCCGCTGCTGACCAATGTTGGCGTGATTAAGACATCCGGCGGCCTGTTCAACTTTTTGTCAGGTAGCCGGTCACGCGCACCGCAATGGATGCAGAAGATCGGACTTGAATGGGCCTGGCGAACCTGGCTCGAGCCGCGCCGTTTGCTCTGGCGCTATTTGACCACCAACCCCCGCGCGCTCTATCTTCTCTTCAGCCGCAACCGGCGCTTCAATCGCTGAAAGAGACTAGAGTAACGACATGACCGACCGACCGACTGTCCTCGTCACAGGAGGTGCGGGCTATATTGGCTCGCATGCATGCCGCGCGTTGGCCGCCGCCGGCTACGAGCCGGTGGTTTATGACAATCTTTCGACAGGACATCGCAATTTCGTCAGCGGCCCGCTGGTCACCGGCGATTTGCTCGACGGAACAACGCTCGCGCGCGCGTTTACCGAGCACAAGATCACGGCGGTGATGCATTTTGCGGCGGCGAGCCTGGTCGGCGAATCCATGACCGACCCGCAGAAATACTACATCAACAACGTGCAGGGCACGTTGTCGCTGTTGCAGGCGATGCGCAACGCGGGCTGCCAGCGCATCGTGTTCTCCTCGACCGGCGCGGTCTACGGCAACGCCGACTCCAAGGCGCTGCCGGAGAGTTTCCCGTGCAACCCGATCAATCCCTACGGTGCTTCGAAGTTGATGATCGAGCGCATGCTCGCCGATTATCGCTCTGCCTACGGCTTTGGCGCGTTCTGCCTGCGCTATTTCAACGCCAGCGGCGCCGATCCTGCCGGCGGCATCGGCGAGCTCCGTGACAACGAGACGCATCTCATTCCCCGCGCGATGATGGCCCTGCAGGGTCACGTCGACTTCGCGGTGTTCGGCGACGACTACGACACGCCGGACGGCACCGCGATCCGCGACTACATCCATGTCACCGACCTTGCCGCGGCGCATGTCGCGGCACTGAAGCTCCTCGAGGAAGGACATGCCGGCGCCAGCTTCAATCTCGGCACCGGCTCCGGTTTCTCGGTGCGCGAAATCCTGACCGCCATCAGGCAGGAGACCGGGCGCGAGGTGCCTCACACCGTCAAGCCGCGCCGCGCCGGCGATCCCACCTATCTGGTCGCTGACCCCTCCGCCGCGCGAAAAGTGCTGAACTTCGTGCCGCGCCACTCCGACCTGCCGTCCGTGATCCGGACCGCCTGGGCCTGGCACCAGAAGGCGCATCCGCTAAGGTCGCGTTAGGCACCCCGCGCGCCCATATCTTGCTCGCCTTGGGCATGAACGGGTAAGATCGGCAAATCCTGTCGACGTCGGCGCATGTCCCGGCGTCCAGTTTGTCAGCATCGCCGGCGATGATGCCGGCCCTGCGTGGCTGCGCCAAATGCGCGAGCCGATTTTTCCGAACGTCAAGGCCACGACCGATTTCCGCGCATCGGCCAGCTTTCAGCGCGGAAGCCGAGGAGCATAAGGCGAATGCATCAGGCCGCCCGCCTGGAGTTCGAGCGCGTGATGGACGAGTTTGCCCGCTGGCACGCCGTGCCCGCGGACCAGCGCTCGCCGGCGCCCGCCTGGTGGTGGGGCCCGGCCATGGCGGTGTTCGACGATCATGAGCCGATGTGCCGAGCGTGGTGCTGCGAACTCGGCCTCGGCGAAGGGGCGAGCTTCGCCGACGGCGCGCGCCAATTGCTCGCACTGTTCGCCGAACAGACGTCGCTGCCGCTGGCGCATGACTTTCCCAGCATGGCCGAAGGCGGCGATCACGACGTGCGCGATCTGCATCCGCAGCCGTCAGACGACAGCGCGTTTCAGCCGTGACTCTGCGCTCATGCCGGCTGCGGCATCGAGCTCCGGCAGAAGCGGCGGCGCGACAGGCAGCACCATCGGCCGCAGCAGCTCGGCCATCTGACGTGCCGGAAGCGGCTTGGAGATGAGATAGCCCTGCATCTCGTCGCAGCCATGAGTGCGCAGGAACGCCTCCTGCTCGGCATTTTCGACGCCTTCGGCGACCACCGTCATGCCGAGCGCCTTGCCCATGCTGATGATCGCCTGCGCGATCGCCTGATCCTCCGAATCCTGCGGCAGGTCGCGCACGAAGGAACGGTCGATCTTGATGGTGTCGATCGGGAAGTGCTTCATCAGCGACATCGACGAGTAGCCGGTGCCGAAGTCGTCGATCGCCAGACGAATGCCGCGGCTCTGGATGGCGTCGAGCACCTTCAGCGCGCGCCCGACATTGCGCATCATCATGCTCTCGGTGACCTCGAGTTGGAGCAGCACCGGCGACATGCCGCTGGCTGCGAGCGCCTCGTCGACGTCCTGCAATAGGTGCTCGTCGGCGAACTGGCGCGGCGACAGGTTGACTGCCATCGACAGCGGCAAGAGGCCACGACGCTGCCAGGCCATCGCCTGTACGCAGGCCTCCTTCAGCACCCAGCGGCCGATCGGCACGATCAGCCCGGTCTCCTCGGCGAGCGGGATGAACTGCGCCGGCGACACGCTGCCGAGATCCGGATGGTTCCAGCGCAACAGCGCCTCGACGCCGGTGATCTGGCTGGTCTCCATGTCCACCTTGGGCTGGTAGTTCAGCGAGAACTGGTTGCGTTCCAGTGCGCGGCGCAACGCGCTTTCGAGCGACAGACGCTCGATCGACTGCGTCTTCACCTCCTTGGAGAAGAAGCGATAGCCGTTCTTGCCGTCCTCCTTGGCGAGATACATAGCCATGTCGGCGTTCTTGGTCAGCGTCTGCGCATCGGCGCCGTTCGCCGGATACATCGCGATGCCGATCGAGGCGGTGGTGTGGCACTCGTGGCCGGCGAGCTCCATGGGCTTGCCGAGCACCGCCAACAATTCGGTCGCGATGCGCTGGACATCGTCGATGTCCCCGCATTGATCGAGGATCACGACGAATTCGTCGCCGCCGAGCCGCGCCACCACGTCGCTCGCCCGCAGCGCGTTGCGCAAGCGGTCAGCGACTTCGAGCAGGAGCAGGTCGCCGGCCTCATGACCAAGGGAATCGTTGATGACCTTGAACCGGTCCATGTCGATGAACAGCAGCGCGAATCGATGGTCATGACGCTGCGCCGTGTCGATCGCCGCGCGTAAGAGGCCATTGAAGGTCTCGCGGTTCGGCAGGTTGGTCAGGCTGTCATGCGAGGCCAGGTATTCGATCCGCTCGTCGGCCTTGTTCTTCTCGTCGGCGCGGTCGAAATTCTCCATCGCGAAGGAGACGTTGTCGGCCAGGCGCTGCAGCAGTTCGACGAACTCGCCCGTAAAGGTGTCCGGCTCGGTCGACATGTAGATCATGACGCCGACCGGCTGGTCGTGGGCGATGAGCGGGAACGCCGCGCCAGAGCGCGCGCCGTCGCCGCGGACGATCGCATGGAAGGCGCTCACGCGCTGGTCGTTGAGATAATCGTTGCTGATGCAGGGCTGGCGGGTGCGGAACGCCGTGCCGCTCATGCCGCGGCCCTCGGGACGCTCGGGGTCGACCGAGAGGCGGACGTTGCGCGTGGTCTCGGAAGACGGCCCGGCGCTCGCGACGATCTCGAGCTGGTCGCTGTCGGCCTTGGCCAGTGCAATGGTCGTCGAGGTGAACTTGGCGCCGTTCGATGCGGCGAGGCAGACGAGATCGAACAGCTCGGCGCGGGACTCCGCCCGCATGATCGCCTCGTTGGTCGCGCACAGCGCCGCGAACATGCGCGTCAGTCGCTCCTTCTGCGCCTCGGTGCGGGCCTTCTCCTCGGCGCGGTCGAAATTGTCGAGGGCGAAGGAGACGTTTTCGGCCAGGCGTCCGAGCAGCTCGACCAGATCGGGCGTGAACGTATTCTCTTCCGGTGCGAGGAACAGCAGAATGCCGATCGGCTTCCGGCCGGCCCGCAGCAGCGGGAAGCTGGCAGCCGCCCGCGTTCCATCCTCGATCGCCTTCGTGCGCCAGTGCGCCGATCCCGGGGCGTTCAAATAGTCGTTCATGACGCTGGGCCGGCGGGTCCGCAGCGAGGTCCCGATGATTCCCTGCGCTTCGGGATGATCGGCGGAAACAGCGCAGGTACGTCCGACCATGCGCTCCTGGAGCCGCCCCTTCACGGCGACGACGCGAACGAGCTCTTGTTTTTCATCCATGATGCCAATCGTCGCCGAGGCGAACACGTCGCCGAGCACGGCGGCCTGGCACGCCACCTCGAACAGCTCCTCGCGCGTCTTGGCGCGCAGGATCGCCTCGTTGGTGGCGCTGAGCGCGGCGTACATGCGCGCGAGGCGGTCCTCCTCGTCGGCGATCCTGGCCTTCTCCGCCTCGCGGTCGAAATTCTCGATCGCAAAGCAGACGTTCTCCGCGATGCGCAGCAACAGGGCGACGATCTCCTCGTCCTTGGCCCACGACCGGCTGATGAAGAACAGGATGACGCCGACACTTTCGCCATGCTTGATCAGCGGAGCCGCCACACAGGCCGCGACGCCCGTGTTGATGTTGGCCTGCTCCCACGGCGTTCCCTTGGTGCGGATGGCGAGGTCCTCCTCGACGCAAGGCTTCTGCGTCCGGAAGACATTGCCGGAGATGCCGCGGCCATAGGGATTGTCGGGATCGACGGAATACTTTGTCTGGGCAACGAGGTGCAGATTTTGGCCGGTGCCGGCAACCGGCTTCAACCAGTGCGAACCCTGCTCCTTGAGCAGAACGAACGTCGCCAGCGACTTGCCACCATGCACGGAAGCATCGCACACGAGCTGGTACAGCTCCTGTTCGGTCTTGGCGCGCAGGATGGCCTCGTTGGTCGCGCTGAGAGCGCCGAACATGCGGTTGAGCCGCCGCGCCGCCCGCTCGCCGCCCTGCCGCGCGGTCTCGCGCGCGAAATTGTCCAGCGCATAGGAAATGTTGGCCGACATGCGCTCGAACAGCGACACCATCTCGTCGCTCAGCGAGCCGGCCTCATGGCGGGTGACGAACAGCACGCCGACGCTCTTGCCGTTGCAGAGCAGCGGCAGCGCCGCCGCCGCGCCGACGCGGGCCTTCACCGCACCTTCGCGCCATGCCATCGAGCGCGGATCGTTCAGAAAATCATTGCTGATGCACAGCTTCTGGCTGCGGAACGCCTCGCCGCCAACGCCGGACCCCTGGGGCGTGCCGGCTTCAATCGTGATCTCGATCGATCTCAGCCGCGCAACGTCCTCACCGCAGCCGGCCGCATAGCGCAGCCGCGGGCTGTCCGGCTCGACCAGGAACACCGAGACGGCCATAAAATCCCCGCTCGAAAACCCGGCGTCGCAGACCTTCTGGTACAGCTCGTCCGGCGATTTCGCGTAGAGGATGGCTTCGTTGATGGCACTCAACGCTGCAAATGTGCGCGCGAGGGTCGTCTGCAAGGTCTCAACTCCCGGGCATTCCTGCCGTTTTTCCCGGGACTTTATCGGCAACGACCGCCTAAGTGGTCGTTATTGCTCCTTGCAAACCCGCAATCAAAGTGAACGAGCTGCGAACGAGCGGCGCAAAACCATTCGCAAAACTACGGTGGACGCGGCCTCTCACGCCATTGGGCGGCATCCGCGCACAGCTCCTTTACCAATTTGCAGCCCTGATTTGGTTTACGGGAGATTGATATCGCGCCTGCGCTTTGAGACGATGGCCCCCAACAACCAACGCTCGCCAACGGGCGGGCATCGAGGGAACGCCATGCCGATCGTCAAGGCCGAGCGCCTCACGCGCATCAGCGCCGCGCTGCTCCGCGCCGCCGGGGCATCCGTCGAGGAAGCCGACGCGGTCGCCGTCGGTTGCGTCAAGGCCAATCTCGCCGGGCACGATTCGCACGGCGTGATCGCGGTTCCCACCTACATCGATCGCATCAAGGCCGGGCACATTGTCCCCGGCGCGAAATGGACCATCGTCCAGGAATCGCCGACCACGACCGTGATCGACGGGAATTGGGGTTTTGGCTTCCACGTCAACGCCAAGGCGATGGCGCTGACGATCGAGAAGGCGAAGACGGCCAATGTCGCGGCCTGCACCGTGTTCCGGCAGAGCCATGTCGGCCGGCTCGCCGCCTATCCGATGATGGCGATGCGCGAGGGCATGATCGGAATTGCGACGGCGGACTCCGGCCGCTCGCCGAAACATGTGGCGCCGTTCGGCGGCCGGGAGGCGCGGCTCGGCACCAACCCGATCTCGATCGCGGTGCCCTCCGATCTCGAGGCGCCGTTCTATCTGGACATGGCGACCTCTGCAGTGGCCGCCGGGAAGATCCAGCTCGCTGTGGCCCGCGGCGAGGAGATTCCGACGGGATGGATCATCGACGCGGAGGGACGGCACACCACCGACCCCTCGCAGTACCGCAAGGGCGGCGCGTTGCTGCCGCTCGGCGGCACCGAGGGCTATAAGGGCAGCGGCCTTGCGGCCATGGTCGAGGTGCTCTGCGGCCTGCTCACGGGTCTCGGCTTCGGCGTGGAGCCGACCGGCCGGCACAATGACGGCTGCTTCATGGCGGTGTTCAACGTCGCGGCGTTCCGGCCACTCAAGGACTTCAAGCGCGAGGTCGCCGATTTCGCGCGCTATCTGAAATCGACACCGCCGTCCGAAGGAAGCAAGGGCGTGTTCTATCCCGGCGAGATCGAGCATATGCGCGAGCAGCAGCGGCTGCGCGACGGCATCGAGATCGAGGATGCGACCTGGGAGAAGCTGCGCGCGCTGGCGCGTGACTACAAGATTGACAAAGAGCTCGATCTGGCCTGACGGGATTTTTTGGAGAGCAGCATGACGCGGCAGATGGTACTGGTCGGCTTCCTCCAGGCACAGAACTGCACAAATTTGCCGAGCTCCTGGCGGCACCCGGACTCGCGCGACGATTCGATGTCGGCGGACTACTATCAGGAGATCGCCAGAATTCTCGAGACCGGCAAGTTCCATATGGCGTTCTTCGACGACCGCCTGGCTATGCCGGACCGCTACGGCAACGATCACGCCCACACCGTCGAATATGGCATCCGCTGCGTGAAGATGGACCCGCTGATCGTGCTGACGACGATGGGCATGGTCACCGACAAGCTCGGACTTGGCGCGACCTGCTCGACCACCTATTACGAGCCGTTCGACGTCGCCCGCCGTTTCGCAACGCTCGACCTGATGTCAGGCGGGCGTGCCGGCTGGAACGTCGTCACCTCGTTGAACGACGGCGAGGCGCTCAACATGGGCAAGGACTCCCATCCCGAGCACGACTCCCGCTACGATCGCGCCGACGAATTCATGGAGGTCGTGCTCGGTCATTGGGACACCTGGGAGGACGGCGCCCTCATCATAGACAAGACGAGTGGCCGCTTTGCCGATCCGGCCAAGGTGAAACGGCTCGATCACAAGGGCGAGTTCTTCAAGTCGCGCGGACCGTTCACCGTACCGCGCTCGGATCAGGGCCATCCCGTCATCATCCAGGCCGGCGCGTCGGGCCGCGGCCAGCGCTTTGCCGGCCGCTGGGGCGAAGTGATCTTCACCGCCGGGCGCAATCTCAGCGCAGCCAAGGAAGGCTACGCGAGCGTGCGCAACGAAGCCGCCAAGGCCGGCCGCGATCCCGACCAGATGTTCCTCTGCAATTTGACGACGCCGGTCTGCGCCGCGACCAAGACTGAAGCCGAGGACAGGATGGCCCTGATCAACAAGCTGCCGCTCCAGATCGACGCGCTGTCGCTGCTCGCGGAAGCGCTCAACTACGACTTTGCGTCCAAGGGCCTCGACGAGCCGCTGACGACCGAAGAGTTGAAGAGCATGCAGGGTATTCTGGGCATTCGCGACGGCGTGCTGAAGACGTCGGGCAAGAGCAATCCGAGCGCGCGCGACTTCGTCACCTTCTCCGGCCGCGGCCAGGTGCAGGATGCGATGGTCGGAGGCCCCAAGGAGATCGCGGACAAGCTCGAAGAGATGTTCGTCGAGCGCGGCTGCGACGGGTTCGTCATCGCCGCGACCTACGTGCCCGGCTCCTACGCCGATTTCGTGCGCCACGTCGTGCCGGAACTGCAGCGGCGCGGGTTGTTCCAGAAGGATTACCGCGGCAAGACGCTGCGCGAAAATCTGGGGCTGAAGCGGCCGGCCGCGGGCGCCTGGAAAGCGCAGCCGCGCGATGCGGCGGAATGAGAACGAGGACAGAACATGCGCTGGCTGAAATTCAAGGCCTCAGGCAAGACCTCCTGGGGGATCGTTGAAGGCGACCAGGTGATCGCGGTCGACGACGATCCGCTCAGCGATTGGCAGCGCACCGCGCGCACGCATCCGCTGTCGCAGGTGAAGATCGAGCTGCCGCTGGTGCCGCGCACCTTCTATTGCGTCGGGTTAAACTATCTGAAGCATCTCAAGGAAGCCGCGGACAAGCGCGGCGAGATTCCGGCCGTCCCTGATAGACCCGAGATCGGCTATCGCGCCCAGAACGCGTTGATCGCGCATGACGAGGACGTGGTGATCCCGTCGTTTGCGACCGAGAAGATTCACTATGAGGGCGAGCTCGTCGTCGTCATCGGCAAGAAGGTGGAGCATCTCACCGAGCAGACCGCGATGGATTGCGTGTTCGGCTACACCATCGGCAACGACGTCAGCGAGCGCAGCTGGCAGAAGGCCGATCGTGGCCTGTGGCGGTCGAAGAATGCCGACACGTTCAAGCCGATGGGCCCATGGATCGAGACGGAGGCCGATCTCGAGAAGATGGAGACGGTCGTCCGAGTCAACGGCAAGGAGACCAACCGCTTCCACACCAACGACATGATCTTCGGCGTGGTGCCGTTCCTGGTCGAGCTGACGAAATACTTCACGCTATGGCCGGGCGACGTGATCTGGATGGGCACGGATGGTGCCTCGCCGGACATCAAGCACGGTGATGTCGTGGAGATCGACATCACCGGCATCGGCACCCTGCGCAATCGTTTCGTGCGTGAGGGGCAGTAAGCCCCGCGAGTCAGCGCCGTAGGGTGGGCAAAGCGAAGCGTGCCCACCAATTTCTCACTCCTGGAGAGATGGTGGGCACGGCGTAAGAACGCCTTTGCCCACCCTACGACTGCCGAACGCTTTTTGAGTGAGACTCTGAGGAGCGCGCAAGGCGCGCGTCTCGAAGGGATGAAGGCCCCGCTGGTGGCCTCGCCCTTCGAGACGGCCGCTGCGCGGCCTCCTCAGGGTGAGGGGACAGACTTGCAAAGGCCGCGAAATCAAAACGGCAGCGCCACGCCGGTCTTGATCTCCTTCAGCACCACGTTGCTGCGGACGTAGCGGATGCCGGGAATGCGGAACATGAACTCGTCGAGAAATCTGTTGTAGGCCGCCATGTCCTGCACCACGACGCGCAGGTGATAGTCGGCGTCCCCCGTGGTCGCAAAGCACTCCAGCACCTCGCGCCGCTTCGTCACCCGCGCGACGAACTCGTCGACGAATTTTGCGTCGTGCCGCTCCAGCGAGACATGGAGGATGGCGGACATCGCAAAGCCCGCCCGCTCGCGCGCGACCAGCGCCGCATAGCCCTGGATGACGCCGCTCTCCTCGAGCGCACGCACCCGGCGCCAGCAGGCCGAGGTCGACATGCCGACCTCCTCCGCGAGCTGCTGGTTGGTGGCGCGGCCGTCCTTCTGGAGATGGGCGAGAATCCGTGCGTCCTGGTCTTCGATCATGGAAGTCCTTCGATTTGAGATATTCTACCATACATAGCTAAATCTCGCAAAATCTTACCGATAACTGCCTTGCCATCGGGCAAATAGGTAAGACCTACCAGCCGCCCAGGCCTAACCTTCGCTGATCCGGCAGGGGATACCGCGCGAGGTCCGCCATGGACGCCATTCCGTCACTCGACACCTACGAACTCTCCGACCGCTACGACCGCGAAAACGGCCGCGTCTTCCTGACGGGTACACAGGCCATCGTCCGCATCGCGCTCGACCAGGCGAAGCGCGATCGCGCGGCCGGGCTCAACACCGCCGGCTTCATCTCCGGCTATCGCGGCTCGCCGCTCGGCGGCGTCGATCTCGAACTCTGGCGCATCAAGGAGCAGCTCAAGCGCGACCGCATCGAATTCCTCCCCGCAGTGAACGAAGACCTTGCGGCGACCGCGGTGCTCGGCTCGCAGCAGGTCGAGACCCAAGCCGACCGCGAGGTCGATGGTGTGTTCGGGCTCTGGTACGGCAAGGGCCCCGGCGTCGACCGCTCCGGCGACGCGCTGAAGCATGGCAACGCCTATGGCTCCTCGCCGCATGGCGGCGTGCTGGTGGTCGCCGGCGACGACCATGGCTGCGTCTCCTCTTCGATGCCGCACCAGTCCGACGTCGCCTTCATGAGCTGGTTCATGCCGACGCTGCATCCGGCCAGCGTCGCTGAGTATCTGGAGTTTGGCGAGTATGGCTACGCGCTAAGCCGCTTCTCCGGCATGTGGGTCGGCTTCAAGGCGATCTCGGAGATCGTGGAATCCGGTGCCTCCGTCGCGCTCCGCCCGCCGCGAATCTTCCGCAGGCCTGACTTCGTGCCGCCGCCGGGCGGGCTGCACTACCGCTGGCCCGATCTGCCGGGCCCGCAGATCGAGGAGCGGCTGGAAGCGAAGAAACACGCGGTCTATGCCTTCGCAAAAGCCAATCCGATCGATCGTCACATCTACGACATTCCGCACGCGACCTACGGCATCGTCACAACGGGCAAGGCGCATCTCGACCTAATGGAGGCGCTGCGGCTGATCGGCCTCGATGAAGCCGCCTGCCGCAGCGTCGGCATCGACGTCTACAAGGTCGGCATGGTCTGGCCGCTCGCGCTGCACGACGCGATGGAATTCGTGAAGGGCAAGCGCGAGATCTTGGTGGTCGAAGAGAAGCGCGGCATCATCGAGAGCCAGTTCAAGGAATATTTCTACGACTATCCCGGCGCCAAGCCCGAGCGCATGGTCGGCAAGCATGACGAGCGAGGGGCGCGGCTGATCTCCTGGATCGGCGAATTGTCGCCGCGCGCGCTCGCTGACGTGCTGGCGCGCCGGCTCGATCCGATGTTTCCGGGCCTCAATCTCGCCGCACGCTCGGCCGCACTGTCGCCCGAGGCGGAGCGCACGATCAACGTCGCCGGCGCAACGCGGACGCCGTACTTCTGCTCGGGCTGTCCGCACAACACGTCGACAAAAGTGCCGGAAGGATCGAAGGCGCTGGCCGGCATCGGCTGTCATTTCATGGCGAGCTGGATGGATCGCGAGACCTCCTCGCTGATCCAGATGGGCGGCGAAGGCGTGAACTGGGCAGCCTCGTCGAGATTCACCGGCCACAGGCACATCTTCCAGAACCTCGGCGAAGGCACCTATTATCACTCCGGCTCGATGGCGATCCGGCAGGCGATCGCGGCAGGCACCAACATCACCTACAAGATCCTGTTCAACGATGCGGTCGCCATGACCGGAGGCCAGCCGGTCGATGGCCCCATCAGCGTGCACGCGATCGCCCACAGCGTTCGCGCCGAAGGGGTTGCGCGCATCGCGCTGGTGTCGGACGATCCTACGCATTTCTCGCCTGCCGACCTGCCCATCGGCGTCACCATCCATCCGCGCGAGGGGATGGATGCCGTGCAGCGCGAGCTGCGCGAGATCCCCGGCGTCTCCGTGCTGATCTATCAGCAGACCTGCGCCACCGAGAAGCGGCGGCGGCGCAAGCGCGGGCAGATGCCCGATCCGAAGCGCTTTGCCTATATCAACGATCTCGTCTGCGAGGGTTGCGGCGACTGCTCGGCCGAATCCAATTGCCTCAGCGTCGAGCCGAAGGAGACGCCGTTCGGTCGCAAGCGCCAGATCAACCTCTCCGCCTGCAACAAGGATTTCTCCTGCCTCAACGGCTTCTGCCCGAGCTTTGTCACCGTCGAGGGCGCCACGCGCCGGGCGAAGACCGCGAGCAATATCGACGCGATCGGTCGCGCAGCGACGCTGCCTCTCCCCGCACCCGCAACGCTCGAACGCCCGTACGACCTGCTGGTCACCGGCGTCGGCGGCACCGGCGTGATCACCGTCGGCGCGCTGATCGGCATGGCCGCGCATCTCGAACGCCGCGGTGTCTCGGTGCTGGATTTTACCGGCTTTGCGCAGAAATTCGGTCCTGTGCTGAGCTACATCCGCCTGGCGGCGAGCCCGGAGGCACTGCATCAGGTCCGCATCGATCAGGGTGCAGCAGATGCGCTGATCGGCTGCGATCTCGTGGTGAGTTCCGCACCCAAGGCGTCCGGCACCTATCACCGTGGCACGCGCGCCGCCATCAACACCGCGGAGATGCCGACCGGTGATGTCGTGCGCTTTCGCGACGCCAATCTCGCCTCCCCTGCCCGCCTGCGCGCGATCGGCCGGGTCATTGGTGAGGGCAATCTCGATGAGATCAACGCCAATGCGCTGGCTGAAAGCCTGCTCGGCGATGCCATCTATGCCAACATCATCATGCTGGGCTTCGCCTGGCAGCGCGGCCTGGTGCCGCTGTCGCTGCAGGCGCTGCTCCGCGCGATCGAGCTCAACGGTGTCGCGGTCGAGCGCAACAAGCAGGCCTTCGCCTGGGGCCGAATCGCCGCCGCCGATCCGGTGTTCCTCCCCAAGTCCGAGGGCGCCCTCGCCGCCGAGACGCTCGATCAGATGATCGACCGTCGTGCAGAATTCCTGACCGCCTACCAGGATGCAGCCTATGCCACGCGCTATCGCGAGACGATCGCGAAGGTGCGGAGCGCCGAGTCGAGACTTGGCAGCGAGGCTCTGACCGACGCAGTCTCGCGCTCTCTGTTCAAGCTGATGGCCTACAAGGACGAGTACGAGGTGGCGCGCCTGCACATGCAGACCGGCTTTATCGATACGCTGAGGCGCGAGTTCGATGGCGATTTCAGCATCAGATACCACCTTGCGCCGCCCTTCCTCGCCTCAAAGCGCGACGCGCGCGGCCGGCCGCGCAAGCGCGCCTTCGGTCAGTGGATCCAGGTTCCGCTGGCCATGCTGGCGCGGCTGAAGGTCTTGCGTGGCACGCCGTTCGATCCGTTCGGCTACACTGCCGAACGGCACGCGGAGCGCGAGCTGATCTCCTGGTACCAAGGCCTCGTCGAGACGATGCTCGCCCGGCTCGATGCGACGGGCCTGCCCGACATGATCGCGATCGCCAGGGCGCCGATGGAAATCCGCGGCTACGGCCCGGTGAAGGACGCCGCTATCGTGCAGGTGAAGGCCAAGGTCGCGTTCTTGCTGGCCCGCCCTGCGTCCGCCAAGGCGGCCTGACGAGCGCCTTCGTTCTCAAACACGAGGACACGCGCCGCCGCGGCTCCGCCGATCTCTTTCACCGGGACATGCTCTTCCTGTCGAGAGAGCCGCCGCGCATCAGGAATAGGGATTGATCAGCTTCTGTTGCTCCGCACTGTGCTGCACGAGCATATCGATGAAAGTCCGGACCTTCGCGGACAGATGATGCCGGTGCGGATAGACGGCGTTCATCGACATCTCGACCGTCCGGTATTCGGGCAACAGGCGCACCAGGTGTCCGGCTTCGAGATCGTCGCGAATGAGAAATCCGGCCATCAGGCACACGGCGGCGCCTTCCAGCGCCACTTTCCGCAACGCCTCCCCGCTGTTGGTGACGAAGCTGCCGGAGATGCGCACCGATGCCGGCATTCCCTTGCGATCGAGGAAACGCCAGTCGTCGCCGAAGGGATAGTTCAAATGACGGCCGCAATTATGCGCCGTGAGCTCCTCGAGCTTCTGCACGCGGCCGTGCCTCTCGATGTAGTCGTGCGAGCAGCACAGCACGTGGCGCCAGGTGGCAAGACTCCGGACGATCAGACTTGAATCCGGCGGCGAGATCATGCGCAGCGCAACGTCGTAGCCTTCCTCGATGAGATCGACCTCGGCCTCGCCCATGCGCAGATCCACCTTGATCTCCGGATAGGTGGAAAGCAGCTTTGCCACCACCGGAGCGACGAACGGCACCATATGCGTGGCGGAGTGGATGCGCAGCGTGCCACGCGGCACTGACTGCAATTCGCTGGCGACGTCGTCGGCCTGCTCGAGGTCGGCGAGGATCTGTGTGGAGCGGTCGTAATAGGCCTTGCCGATTTCGGTGAGGCTCACCTTGCGCGTCGTGCGGTTGAGCAGCCGCACCCCGAGCCGATCCTCCAGCGCCTGAATGTGGTTGCTCACCATCGTCGTCGACATGTTGAGCCGGCGGGCGGCAGCGGAAAAGCCGCCGTTCTCGACTACCCGGACAAAGGCCGTGAGGCTGGTGAAGCGGTCCATCTCGTGAGGCTCCGATTATCCGCTCTTGCTGGATAATGCTTCCATTTCTTCATGGATTATCACACGCGCCGGGACAGCGCATCTTTACCGCCGAAAGCAGCGCCCCCTTGGAACGGGGCGTCTGGCGGCCCCGGAGAATGCCATGTCGAACACCTCTTATGTCACTGAAACAAAAGAGAAAACCAATCTTCGCCCATCGCGGACGGCAATCAAGCGGGCAGCCCTCGGCTTGGCGCTGGCGCTCGGCATCGCTGTAGCCGGCGACTTCGGCTACAGCTACCTGACGACCGGCCGCTACCTGGAATCGACCGATGACGCCTATGTGAAGGCCGATTCCACGATCATCGCGCCGAAGGTCTCGGGCTACATCGCCCAGGTCCTGGTCGGCGACAACGAGAAGGTCAAAGCCGGCCAGGTGCTGGCCAAGATCGACGACCGCGACTTCAAGACCGCGCTCGAGCAGGCCCGCGCCGACGTCGCTGCGGCCGAAGCCTCCGTGCGCAACATCGATGCCCAGCTCGAATTGCAGCAGCCGATCATCGAGCAGAGCACCGCCGACGTTTCCGCCGCCGAGGCCAACCTGAAATTCGCGCAGGAAGAGCGCGCCCGCTACGACGACCTGATGAAGACGGGCTCCGGCACGATCCAGCGTGCGCAGCAGACCGATGCGGCGCTGCGCGCCAGCAACGCGCAAATGCAGCACGCGAAATCAGGCCTCTTGGCTGCGCAGCGAAAGGTCGACGTGCTCACGACGCAGCGCGCACAGGCCGCTGCGCAGCTCGACCGCGCCCGCGCGGTCGCACAGCAGGCATCGCTGAACCTGTCCTATACCAAGATCACCGCGCCGGTCGACGGCACGGTCGGCGCCCGTTCGCTGCGCGTCGGCCAGTACGTGCAGGCCGGCACGCAATTGATGGCGGTGGTGCCGCTCGATGCGGTTTATGTGGTCGCCAATTTCAAGGAGACGCAGCTCACGCATGTCCGCGCCGGCCAGCCGGTCGAGCTGTACATCGACAGCTTCCGCAACCAGCCCCTGCGCGGCCATGTCGACAGCCTGTCGCCGGCGAGCGGGCTCGAATTCGCGCTGCTGCCGCCCGACAACGCCACCGGCAATTTCACCAAGATCGTGCAGCGCGTGCCGGTGAAGATCGTGCTCGATGACCACCGCCTGACCGGCCTGCTCAGGCCCGGCATGTCGGCGGTGCCGACCGTCGACACCAAGGCAACCGTCCTGGCCGAGCGCGACACGGCCAAGCGGCTCGCCGACGACCCTGCGCATCCGAACGGAAGCTGAAGTCTATCTTTCGGTGGGATTATCCAGTCCCGCCGGATGATCCTTCCAGGACTTCCTCGATTATCGAAACCATCCGCCTAATGCATCCTGTCTCGGACCTGAGACGAGGCTTCCATGAGCACGCTCCAACCAGCCCTCAACGCCGCATCCGCCGCCAACATTCCCGCACCAACCGCACCCCCTGCGCCGGCGGTCTCCGCAAAAACCTGGATCGCGGTGGTCGGCGCGACGCTCGGCGCCTTCATGGCCGTCTTGAACATCCAGATCGTCAACGCCTCGCTCGCCGACATCCAGGGCGCGATCGGCGCCGGCATCGACGACGGCGGCTGGATCTCGACGTCCTATCTGATCGCCGAGATCGTGGTGATCCCGCTGTCCGGCTGGCTGGCGCAGGTGTTCTCGATCCGCATCTATCTGCTCACCAACGCAACCTTATTTCTGGTGTTCTCGGCGGCCTGCGCGCTGGCGCAGGACCTGCCGCAGATGATCGTTCTACGCGCCGTGCAGGGCTTTAGCGGCGGCGTGCTGATCCCGATGGCGTTCACACTGATCATCACGCTCCTGCCAAAGGCGAAGCAGCCGATCGGACTTGCGCTGTTTGCGGTCTCTGCGACATTCGCACCCGCGATCGGCCCGACCATCGGTGGTTATCTCACCGAGAACTGGGGCTGGCAGTACATCTTCTACGTCAACCTGGTGCCCGGCACGCTGATGATCGCGATGCTGTGGTTCTCGCTGGAAGCCAAGCCGATGAAGCTCTCACTGCTGCGCGAGGGCGACTGGCCGGGCATCATCACCATGGCGATCGGCCTCTCTGCGCTGCAGACCGTGCTGGAAGAAGGCAACAAGGACGACTGGTTCGGCTCGCCTATCATCGTCAAACTGTTCATCATCGCCGCGATTGCGCTGACCGCCTTCCTGGTGATCGAAGTGACTGCGAAGAAGCCGCTATTGAACCTGCGTCTGCTGGTTCGCCGCAATTTCGGTTTCGGCATCCTCGCCAACTTCCTGCTCGGCATCGCGCTGTACGGCTCGGTGTTCATCATGCCGGTCTATCTGTCCCGCATCCAGGGCTACAACGCCGAACAGATCGGCATGGTTCTGGCCTGGACCGGGTTGCCGCAGCTGTTGCTGATCCCGCTCGTGCCGCGGCTGATGCAGAAGTTCGATGCCCGGATCATCATCGGCATCGGCTTCGCGCTGTTCGCGGTCTCCAATTTCATGAACATCTATATGACTAATGACTACGCCACCGATCAGCTGTTCTGGCCCAACGTCGTTCGTGCCGTCGGACAGGCCTTCGTGTTCGCGCCCCTCTCGGCCGTCGCCACCGCCGGGATCGAGCCGGAGAATGCCGGCTCCGCATCGGGCCTCTTCAACATGATGCGCAACCTCGGCGGCGCCATCGGCATCGCGCTGCTGCAAACGCTCCTGACCAAGCGCGAGCAGTATCACTCCAACGTGCTGATGCAGTCGGTCTCGGTGTTCGAGCAGGCGACCCGCACGCGACTGGAGCAGCTCACGCAATATTTCGTCAATCACGGCGTCCTCGACCGCGCCGACGCCTCACATCGCGCCTATGTCGCAATCGGCCATATCGTGCAAAAGCAGGCCTATATTCTCGCCTTCAGCGACACCTTCTATCTGCTCGGCATGGCTCTTATTGTGGCCCTGATCGCCGCCCTCTTCCTGAAGAAGCCCGGCCATGTCTCGACCGGGGAAGCCCACTGACATGAAGCTCGAAAAGCAAGGAGAACGACCATGAAGCCCCGCATGAACTACTACCAGGCCGCCCCCGACACGATCAAAGCCCTGATGGCACTGGAAGAGCATATCCAGTCGACGGGACTGGAGAAGTCGCTGATCGAGCTCGTCAAGATCCGCGCGTCGCAGATCAACGGTTGCGCCTTTTGCATCAACATGCACACCGAGGACGCGCGCAAGCGCGGCGAGACCGAGCAGCGCATCTATCTGCTCAATGCCTGGCGTGAATCCCCGCTCTATACCGATCGCGAGCGCGCGGCGCTGGCCTGGACCGAGTCGGTGACGCTGATCTCGGAGACGCACGCCCCCGACGACGTCTATGAGCAGGTCCACGCGCAATTCTCCGGCGAAGAGACAGTGAACCTCACCATGCTGATCGGTGCCATCAATGCCTGGAACAGGATCGCGATCGCGTTCCGCGCGGTGCATCCGGTCAAGGTGAAGGCGTCGGTGGCGTGAGGAATCCGTTATTCGTGTGAAGCGTGCCTCGGTGGCACGACACGCGATGCCGCTTCCACATTCTCAACTGTCATGCCCCGGCTTGACCGGGGCATCCGAGTATTCCAGAGACGCCCGACGTCCCATGCTCGGCCGCGGCGTACTGGGCGGATTCAACCGCTCGTCGCAACACTCGAGCAAAAGAGGTTGCGATGGAGAAGCGTGTGCGGACAGATCGTCCCCGAGAGGTCCTACGAGAAGATTATAGACCGTTCTGGACTGCGATTGCCTTGGGGCGATCGAGCGGGGATGCTGCGGTTGAGGCCGGGGTGTCGCCGTCGGTCGGAGTACGCTGGTTCCGGAGGGCGGGCGGTATGCCGCCAACACATTTGTCGCGATCGTCCAAACCTCGGTCGGAGCGCTACCTGTCGTTCGCCGAACGTGAGGAGATTGCCATCTTGCGCGCGCAGGGGCATGGGGTGCGAGCCATCGCTCGTCAGCTCGGCCGGCCTCCATGCACGATCTCCCGTGAGCTCCGTCGCAATGTGGCGCGCCGCCATGGCGCTCCAGAGTACCGGGCGACCACGGCACAATGGCATGCTGATCAGTCCGCCCGACGGCCCAAGTTTGCGAAGTTGGCAATCAACCCGACCCTGCGGGATTATGTGCAGGACAGGCTTGCCGGTATGATCGCTAAGCCAGACGGGGCGCTCCTCGTTGGCCCGAAGGTCGTGTGGAAGGGCCGCCGGGCGGTGCATCGGCAAAACCGACGCTGGGCGACGGCATGGAGCCCGGAACAGATTTCTCGGCGACTTCGGCTCGACTTTCCCGAGGATGAGACGATGCGCATCAGTCACGAGGCAATTTATCAGGCCCTTTATGTGCAGGGTCGAGGAGCTTTGCGCCGTGAACTGACGGCCTGCTTGCGCACTGGGCGGGCCTTGCGGATGCCGAGGGCGCGCGCCCGCAAAGGCAGAAGCTTCATTCCTTCCGAGATCATGATCAGTCAACGTCCGGCGGAAGCTGCCGATCGAGCTGTGCCGGGTCACTGGGAAGGTGACCTCATCATGGGCCTCGGTAGTTCCGCGATCGGCACTTTGGTGGAGCGCACGAGCCGTTTTACCATTCTGCTGCATTTGCCGCGCATGACCGGTCAGGAACAGGATGCTCGCGTGAAGAATGGACCTGCACTCGCCGGACATGGCGCTGAGGCGGTGCGAGACGCCATCACCCGCGCAATCTTCACCATGCCCGAGCGACTGCGGCGGTCTCTAACCTGGGATCAAGGAGCTGAGCTGGCTCAGCACGCGCGTCTGAAGATCGATGCAGGCGTGCAGGTCTACTTTTGCGACCCTCACAGCCCGTGGCAGCGCGGCACCAACGAGAACACGAATGGGTTGCTGCGCCAGTACTTTCCAAAGGGGACGGATCTCAGCATGCACGATGCCGATGATCTGGAGGCCGTGGCTCTTGCACTCAACACAAGGCCCCGCAAAACCCTCGGCTGGAAAACACCGGCAGAAACCCTCGACGAATTGCTCCGAGTGAGCGATACACGGAGTGTTGCGACGAGCGGTTGAATCCGCCC
>NZ_LSEF01000057.1 GCF_001641695.1 Bradyrhizobium neotropicale | reverse complement strand
CTAGTGGTTCATCACAGTGATTTTGACGTTTTGATACCGAGCCATCCGAGGATAGGCAACTTTTCGGGTGGCAAGAGGATCTCGATGCTTCGAGCGACGCCGGGCTGGCGACGAATGAACCCGTTGCGTTCGAGGGTGAGGATCATCTGGTGGACTGACGGCGGGCTGACGCGGAAATGCCGCTGGATGTCGGCCTCGGCGGGCGGCTGTCCGAACATGTACGAGTAGGTATGGATGAAAGCGAGATAGTGTCCCTGCTTCTCGGTGAAGTGCGCGCCTGATTTTTGACTCATAGCTGGATTCGTCCCGGCCTCCGACAAGGAGGCGAAGCATGAATGTACGTTATCGGGTCGAATTGAGCCAAGCCGAGCGGGACGAACTGACGGCAATGCTCGGCGGCGGCACGCATTCCGCCCGCAAACTCAAACGGGCTCAGATTGTGCTGGCGGCCGATTCAGGCAGCTGCGACGCGGAGATTGCCCGAACCGTCCGGGTCAGCCTTTCCACCGTCGGCCGGACCAAACGCCGTTTCGTAGAAGGCAATCTGGAGCGGGCCTTGAGTGAGGAGCCGCGTCCGGGCGCGGAACGCAAGCTGACAGGCAAGGAAGAGGCCCTGCTGGTGGCGACGGCATGCGCCAAGCCGCCCGCCGGCCGCAAACGCTGGACGCTGACATTGCTGGCCGACGCGATGGTCAAGCTCACCGATCACGCCAGCCTGTCGGGCGAGACCGTGCGCCGCCGGCTGGCCGACAACGACCTCAAGCCGTGGCGCCGGGATATGTGGTGCATTCCTCATGTCGACGGCGAATACGTCGCCCGGATGGAGGATGTGCTCGATCTCTACGCCGAGGCGCCGGATCCCGAGCGGCCCCTGGTTTGCTTCGACGAGACCCCAGTCCAGCTGATCGGCGAGGTACGCCAGCCGATCCCTGCCCAACCGGGACAGCGCGAGCGCTACGATTACGAATATCGCCGCAACGGTACCGTCAATCTCTTCGTCACCTTCGATCCGCATCGCGGCTGGCGCAATGTCAAGGTTACAGACCACCGCGCCGCGGTCGACTACGCGCACTGCATGCGCGAACTCGTCGACGTCCACTATCCCAATGCCGCCTGCATCCGTGTGGTGCAGGACAATCTGTCGATTCATACGGCCGGCGCGCTATATCAGGCATTTGCGCCTGCCGAGGCCCGTCGCATCCTGCGCCGCCTCGAGTTCCACTACACCCCGAAACACGCCAGCTGGCTCAATATGGTCGAGTGCGAGATCAGCGTGCTGCAGCGCCAGTGTCTCGGCCGTCGCATCGACGATCCCAAAAGGCTTCGAAAAGAAATCGCAGCATGGCAACGGCAGCGAAACAAGGCGCGAGACCGCATCAAATGGATGTTCACAACCGACAAAGCCCGCGCCAAACTCGGTCGCGCCTATCCAGTTGCCGCCAAAGAGTCAAAACCACTGTGATGAACCACTAGGGCTCTACTCCCCCCTCTCCCCGTTCTTACGGGGAGAGGGTTGGGGTGAGGGGCTGCTTCCACAATCACGGTAAGAGATGGACTCGCGGAGAGTCCCCCTCACCCGGATTGCTTGCGACGATGCTCCGCATCGACGAGAGCAATCCGACCTCTCCCCGCAAGCGGGGCGAGGTGAAAAGCTAGCCCAGGTTCAACTCCTTGAAGAAGTCGTTGCCCTTGTCGTCGATGATGATGAAGGCGGGGAAGTCGACGACCTCGATGCGCCAGATCGCTTCCATGCCGAGCTCGGGATATTCGAGCACCTCAACCTTCTTGATGCAGTGCTCGGCGAGGTTCGCCGCCGCGCCGCCGATCGAGCCGAGATAGAAGCCACCATACTTCTTGCAGGCCTCGCGCACGGCCGGGGCGCGGTTGCCCTTGGCCACCATCACCATCGAGCCGCCGGCGGCCTGGAACTGGTCGACGAAAGAATCCATGCGACCCGCGGTGGTCGGACCGAACGCGCCGGAGGCGTAGCCCTCGGGCGTCTTGGCGGGGCCGGCGTAGTAGACCGGGTGGTTCTTGAAATAGTCCGGCAGCGGCTCGCCCTTCTCCAGCCGCTCGCGCAGCTTGGCGTGCGCGGAGTCGCGCGCGACGATCATGGTACCGGTCATCGAGACCCGCGTCTTGATCGGATGCTTCGCAAACGTCGCCAGTATGTCCTTCATCGGCTGGTTGAGATCGATCTTGACGACCTCGCCGCCGAGCGACTGCTCGACCTGCGGCAGATATTGCGCCGGATTGTGCTCGAGCTCTTCCAGATAGACGCCGTCCTTGGTGATCTTGCCGAGCACCTGGCGGTCGGCCGAGCAGGACACGCCAAGCCCGATCGGCAGCGAGGCGCCGTGACGCGGCATACGGATGACACGCACGTCGTGGCAGAAATATTTGCCACCGAACTGCGCGCCCACGCCCAGGCTTTGCGTCATCTTGTGGATTTCCTTCTCCATCTCGACGTCGCGGAAGGCATTGCCATCAGGCGAGCCGTGGGTCGGCAGCGCGTCGAGATAGCGGGCGGAGGCGAGCTTCACCGTCTTCATGCACAGCTCGGCCGAAGTGCCGCCGATCACGATGGCAAGGTGATAGGGCGGGCACGCCGCGGTGCCGAGGGTAAGGATCTTTTCCTTCAGGAAGGCGAGCAGCCGGTCCTTGGTCAGCACCGAGGGCGTGGCCTGGAACAGGAAGCTCTTGTTGGCGCTTCCGCCGCCCTTCGCCATGAACATGAACTTGTAGGCGGTGGCTAAGTCCCCTTGGCCCTCGGCGTAGATCTCGCACTGCGCCGGCATGTTGTTGGCGGTGTTCTTCTCCTCATACATCGACAAGGGAGCGACCTGCGAGTAGCGCAGGTTGCGGCGGAGATATGCATCGCGCGCGCCCTCGGACAGCGCCGCCTCGTCGTCGCCATCGGTGATGACGTTGCAGCCCTTCTTGCCCATGATGATCGCGGTGCCGGTGTCCTGGCACATCGGCAGCACGCCGCCAGCGGCGATGTTGGCGTTCTTCAGGAAGTCGAGCGCGACGAACTTGTCGTTCGGGCTGGCCTCGCCGTCCTCCAGGATCGAGCGAAGCTGCTTGAGATGGCCGGGGCGCAGATAATGGTTGATCTCGCCGAAGGCGGCCTCCGACAGCGCCCGCAACGCCTCGCGCGACACCACCAGCATGTCCTTCCCGAGGACCTTCTCGACCCGGACACCCTCGCTCGTGACCTTCTTGTAGGGCGTCTCGTCCTTCCCCAGTGGGAACAGCGGCGTGTGCTTGTAGGGCGGGACAGGCTTGGACGGGTCGGGAAAGGCGGTGGGAGCGTTCATGGGGTCGATCTCGGGTTTTGGAGCCCTCGCGCGGGCCGCTAGCATAGAAGCGTTCTAAGCATTTTTGCCATAAAGGGAAGGCGCTCTGGCGCGGCCTGGGCATCCCGATTCGGTCCCCCTTGGGGGCCATTTTCGGGCGGTGTCCCGCCACAGGCGGGCGCCGGCCGCCCCCTTGCACTCTGCGTGCGCCAACGATTGAATACACACCCGAAGGGGCTTTTCATCATGACATTGAATTTGAAATTTCGCGGCGCAATTCTCGTTGCCGTCGCCATCACCGGTCTTGTCGCCCTCGCCGCGCCCGCGCGTGCGGACCAGTGCGACGACATCGCCAAGCAGCTCGCCAGCGGCATCGACAAGCTGAAGGTCAACTTCAAGGCCGCCAACATCATTTATCTCACCCATCCGGCGGCGAAGGAGCTGTCGCTCGGCTGCCGCGCCCAGGGGCAGAACTACGCCAACGAGCTCTATGCCAAGGGCGAGCGAAAGCCGACGCCGCAGTTCTATGATCTGGTCGCCTCCGCGTCCGCGATCATCTTCACCCTGCCCAAGGACGACACTGCGACCGGCGCCTCGCGCTGCCTGAAGCGCATGGGCCTGTTGCGCGGCGACAAGGTGGTGATGCGCTACAAGCGCCTCAACATGGAATGCACGCGCACGAAAACGGAAGCCGCGATCGCGATCACGCGGCCGAAGGACGAGTAGGTCGGCGCGCACCACTCTTGCCATACGCACGGCGACACACGTGTCGTGACGCCGCCTAAACGGGGAGGATGGTCGTTCCCTGAAATGACGCCAAGACGGACGCGAAAGCCAGCCGTCACCCGCACCAGATCCATCGCATTTTAACGATCGCCTTGACGGAAGTTTCGCCTCTCGCAGGTCACTGTCGACTGTTTCAATCTGTGAGGATCTGTGGATGAGTGTTTCCAGCGTTGCGCCGCCGCCGATCGCGATCGTGGTGCCGAGCTACGACACGACCAAGCAGCAGGACGATCAGAGCAAGACCAAGGACAACGATCCGACCTACCAACCACCGCCGCCCGCGCCGCTGCCGCCGGGTCAGGGCACGCGGATCGATCAGCTCGCCTGATCCGTCCATTTCGAGGTGAAGCGCCCGATCCGGTTGATCGGGCCTTTGGCGCACGATCGTCGCCGCGTCCGCTGGGACGCCCCATTGGCCTTCAGCCTGTTCCTCGCCACTTCCGCCCTGCTCGCCCCTCCCGGCGCTCCAGCACCAGGCCGGCCTCCCTCAGCGGCCCGCAAGTGCTGCAACACCGCCGGTTGCGATACGCTAGACCCTTCACGACGCCCACCGCCGCACTCTCCCCTTCGCGCGCGATGCGCTCGTAAACCGCCCACCGCGCCGCGTAGTGTCTTCAAATGTGATCCGGCTCATCAAATTTCCGCGTCCGACGTGCTCATGTGTGAGGCCGAACGAGCCCATCCATGCGTCTGTGGGACAAGCCAATGGAACTGAATGAGAAGCTGCTCTCGCTGGTGGCGGACATCTACGACGCATCGCTCGACGATTCCCGATGGACGACGACCCTTGGCAGCATTGTCGACCTGGCGGGCGGCCAGAGCGGCGGTCTGGTCTGGATCGGGGCCGCCGGCGAGGCCATGATCTCGCATGCCGTCGGTGTCGAGCCCGCCCATGTTCAGTCCTACATCGAAACCTACGAGCCATTCGATCCGTCGCGCGGCGTGCTCCACGCGCCGGTCGGTCAGATCCAGACGATCAGGGACTGGATCGATGTCGACGAATTCCGGACGACCAGGTTCTACAATGAATGGGCGCGGCCGCAGGGCCTCGAGGACGCCGCCAATATCATGCTCCACAAGTCTGCCGAGGGAATATCCCGCCTCTCGATCATGAAGGCCGGCAGTGCTGTCGATCGCAGGATGTATCAGGTGATCTCCCACCTCACGCCGCACGTGCAACGGGCCGTGCTCGTCAGACAGAAGCTGCAGCAGCAGAACGCATTGGAGGCGACATCGGCCCGTACGCTCGACGCCCTGCAAACCGCCGTCCTGCTGCTCGATGCCGACGGCAATATCGTGCACTCCAATGCGAGCGCGCGAGACATTCTGGACGAGGCCGACGTCCTTCGTTCGGTTCATGGCCGGCTCGTTACGTCCGACCTGAATGCCGATCGTGTGCTGCGGCAGGCGCTGGCGGGCACGGTTCTCGGCGACCGAGCGATGACGAGCGCGAGCATTTCGCTGCATCTGATGGCCCGCGACGGCTCCCGTTATGTCGGGCACCTTCTGCCGCTGACCGCTGGGCGCCGGCAAATGTTCGCGGCCGGCTATGAGGCCTGCGCCGTCCTGTTCGTCAGCAAGGCAGCGCTCGATACAATCGTCGCGCCCGACCTCATCCGGAAGCTCTTCAAGCTGACGCCGGCCGAGCTGCGCGTGTTCCTGTCCATTGTCGAGATCGGCGGGGTTCCTGACGTGGCCAGAAGCATGGGCATCGCCGAAACGACGATCAAGACACATCTCGCCAGAATCTTCACGAAGACCGGAACCAAACGACAGGCGGACCTTGTTCGGCTCGTGGCGGCCTTTTCACCACCCATCAAGATCTGAAGTCAGCCTTGTGGCGTCGGCCGCACGTTTGTCGGAAAGAAATGCTAGCAGTGTGCCGGCGTGGAATGGAACCAGATCGACCATGATCGCACGGCTGCTGTTGCAGAACACGATCTTCGTCGTCGCGATGGGCGCGCTGTTGTTCGCGTCTGCCGGCACGATGCACTGGCCCGGTGCCTGGGCGCTGCTGATCGCCTCCGCCATACTCGGCCCGCTCTCCGGCTGGTGGCTGTACCGGCTCGATCCGGCGCTGCTTGCCGAACGCCTTCGCCCGGTCATCCAGAAAGACCAGCCGTCCGCCGACAAGGCCTTCATGGCCGTGTTCATTCTGGTGATGCTGATCTGGCTGATCGCGATGGGGCTCGAGCGGCGACACCACACCTCCGACATGCCCCTCGCCCTGCAGGCGCTCGGCTTCGTGCTGTACCTGGCATCGACGCTGTTCACGCTGTGGGTGTTCCGCGAGAACTCGTTCGCCGCGCCCGTGGTGAAGCTGCAAG
This sequence comes from Bradyrhizobium neotropicale, assembly GCF_001641695.1. Lineage (GTDB taxonomy): Bacteria > Pseudomonadota > Alphaproteobacteria > Rhizobiales > Xanthobacteraceae > Bradyrhizobium > Bradyrhizobium neotropicale. The sequence goes on along the minus strand of NZ_LSEF01000057.1, from coordinate 29,611 downwards.
CGGAGCGCGCCCAGCGCGTGATCTCGACGGGACCGTACGCCCGTGTCCGTCATCCCATGTACAGCGGCTTGATCCTGTTCTTCACCGGCATGCCGCTGCTCGTGGGCTCGTGGTGGGGCCTTGCGCTCGCCCCCATCTTCCTCGTCCTGTTTGCGATCCGCATCCGCATCGAGGAACGCACATTGAGAGAAGGCTTGCCGGGCTACAGCGATTATGCCGCGCGGGTGCGCTACCGCCTCGTGCCCGGCATCTGGTGACGCATCGCTCCTTCGTGCAGGAGGCAACGTCTCCCCAAAAAGCGCATCCCCTCCTCCGATCAGCCGACGCCGCCGCAATCTGATTTGGCTACACACGGCGCGCCTGCCACGACTTCGGTCCGACTTGGCAAACGGGAGAGACGATGATGTTCTGCAAGCCACCCTGCCCCGACGAGCGTTGCCTTTTCCCCGTTGGCGGCAGCGAAGCGCCCGCATGTGAAGATGCCGTTCGGGCACCGCCCGACACGCTCCTCACCTTGCGCGACGCCAAGCCTGCGCGCCCGACTTTGCTGATCTTCCTGCGCGCCACGGCCCGATCGATGCGGTGGTCATCGAGAGCATCGATCTCATCCGGAGCCTTGATCACCGGGCGGAAGCCCTGATGTCTTCGGGCGTTTGATCTCGCCCGAAACGGCCGGTCCGGAACGGTGGCTGCCGCCAGTCTCCGTCCGGACCGGCTACTGGTCCAGCTCCTTGTAGCGGCGGAAGATGCCCTGCTCGTTGAAGGGAATGCGGCGGTCGCTTGCGAGATAGGCCTTGATGTTCGGCCGCGCCGCGACGCGATCGTGCAGGGCGACGAGGCCTGGAATCTCCTTCTCGAAGGCCTTCATGCGTCTTGGAAATGCGTAGCGCAGCCCATCGACGATCTGGAACAGCGAGAGATCGACGTAGGTGAGCCTGCGGCCGGTGACATAGGTCCCGCCATTGTCCTCGAGAAGCTGCTCGAAATAGCCGAGATATTTCGGCACGCGCTCGTTCCAGAATTCGGCGGTGCGCTTCTTCGCCGGCGACTTCTGGTCCTCATAGTAGAGCGAAGGGCCGAGGGGATGATGGGTATCGTGGATTTCGAGCACGAAATCGGTGATCGTGAGCTGAAGCTGATGGACCCAGAGCTTGCCGCCTTCCGTCTTCGGCGCGAGCCCATGGCGGGCGCCGAGATAGAGCAGGATGTTGGCGGTCTGCCCGATCACGAGCTTGCCGGCCTTGAGGAACGGCGGCGCGAAGGGCGGCGTGTCACCATCACCATTCATCATCTTCATCATGGCGCCGCTGCCGCGCGGGCCCCGCGCCACGTCGACATAAGCGGCGCCCGCCTCCTCCAGTGCCAGCCGCACATATTCGCCGCGGCCCTGTATCTCGGGCCAGTAGTAGAGCTCGTATTTCATGGATGAGGTCCGTGAGCGTGGGTGCGACGGAACCAATGTAGCACGGGGCGGAGGGTTCCGTCAGAGCGGGTGCGGAACGACCTCACAACACGTCATTAAGAGCGCAGCGAAGCAATCCAGAGTCTTTCCGCGGTGGGATTCTGGATTGCTTCGCTGCGCTCGCAATGACGGGAGGACAGAGCTGTCCGCCCAACAAAAAAGAGCGCCGTGCCGAAGCACGACGCCCTTGATGTTCGATCCGCCCGCGATCAGTTCGTCTGCTGGATCGCCGACAATTCCCAAGCACCGCCCGGGCGACGAGCGAAGGTCCAGACTTCGGTGACCTCGGTCGGCTGCTCGCTGCCGGCAACGATCGCGCCGGTGTTGCGGTCGACCGTCTTGTCGGTCAGCGCGAAGCGCATCGCCACGGTTGCATAGTCGGTCGCACCCTCGCGCCAGGCTTCGGCGAGATCGCCCTGCAGCAGCTTGACGTTGGTCACCTTGTTCACGGCATTGCGCGCGCGGTTCTCCGCGAGGTCCTTCTCGAAATAGGAGACCATCTCCGGCGTCGCGAGCGTGTGCAGCTTGGCCACGTCCTCGTTCGACCAGCCGGTCTGGATATCGCCGAGCAGGCGCTCGAACGCTTCATAGTCGGCCGGCTGGATCTCGAGCGGCGCATTGTTGGCGCCGAAGCCGAAGCCGCCGAGGCCGCTGCGGTAGTTCGGCTGCGGTCCGGGGCCGACGTCAGCGCCGGCATAGGCGGCTTGCGGCGGCGCGTTGCGGCGCTGCCACCACGACATCGCCAGCCGCACCACGAACACCACCAGCACGATCTGGAGGATCAGGCCGAGGATCGACGAGAGGCCGCCGAGGCCACCGAACAGGCCGCCACCGAACAGCATGCCGAGCAGGCCTGCGCCGAGGAAGCCGGCGGCGAGGCCGCCCAGGAAGCCGCCGCCGCGGCCGAACAGGCCGCCGCGCGCGGGCGCGGATGCGGCCGAATTCATGCCTGCGCCCGGCTGGGTGTAGGTGCGGTTGAACTGCGACGTCGAGCCCGGCGCCGTCGAGGTCGACGGTGGCGCCGTATAGGTTCGCGAGCCGCGCGAACCCGACGAGAAGCCGCCGCCGACGCGGGCGTCGGCGGATGAGATCGCGAGCGCGGTCGGCAGCGCGAGCGCCAGCACGACGGCAATCGTCTTCACGAAACTGCGGCTACGTTGCGAGAAATTCATGTGCGTTTCCCAAATCCCCGGCATGGGGACGTGCTCCTAAGATGGTCAGCCTTCTATAAAAGTGAAGCTGCTTTTGGAACCCCCGGCTGCGGCCCTCAGTCGCGGGGATGGCGCAAAAGCACGCATTTCCCGGGGTTTGGAGGGGGGACGGGTGGAACCGTGGTCGCGGGTTACCGGCGCCTTTCCAACGGAATCCGGCTCGCTGCGCTCGCATCCCTCAACGGAGATGCATCACCCCGATTTCGTCATCGTCTCCTTCACCGCTTCCACGAGCTGGCTCAGCGTGAACGGTTTTGGCAGGAAGTCGAACTGCTGGCCTTCGGGCAGGCTCTTCTCAAAGGCGTCTTCGGCGTAGCCCGAGACGAAGATGAACTTGATCTCGGGATTCTTTTCCCGCATCGCCTTGAGCAAGGTCGGGCCGTCCATCTCCGGCATCACGACGTCCGAGACGACGAGATCGATGGCGCCGCCCTGCTCCTCCAGCATCTCCATCGCCTCGACGCCGTTCTCGGCCTCGACCACGGTGTAGCCGCGCGAGCGCAGGCCGCGCGCGTTCAGTGCGCGCAGGCCCTCTTCGTCCTCGACCAAGAGGATGGTGCCCTGCCCGGTGAGATCGGTGCGCGGCTTGGCTTCCACGGGCGCAGCTTCCTTCGCTGCACCGTTGGCTGCACCGGTCGCGGCGGCCGGCTGCTCGACCTGCGCGTCGGGCTCGGCATGATGGCGCGGCAGGAAGATGTGGAACGAGGTGCCCTGCCCCGGCTCGGAATCGACATAGATGAAGCCGCCGGTCTGCTTGACGATGCCGTAAACGGTGGAGAGCCCGAGGCCGGTGCCCTTGCCCACTTCCTTGGTGGAGAAGAACGGCTCGAAAATCTTGTCGCGGATATCGGCGGGAATGCCGGTGCCGGTGTCGGCAACCTCGATCCGCACATACTCCGCCGCCGGCATTCCCTTGTAGGCGAGCTTGCCTGCGTCCTCGGCAGAGACGTTGGCGGTGCGGATGATGAGCTTGCCGCCCTCGGGCATCGCGTCGCGCGCATTCACCGCGAGATTGACGATGACCTGCTCGAACTGGGAGACGTCGACCTTGACCGGCCAGAGGTCGCGGCCGTGGATCAGATCGAGCTTCACCTTCTCACCGATCAGCCGGCGCAGCAGCATGGTGAGATCCGAGAGCGCATCGCCGAGGTCGAGCACCTGCGGCCGCAGCGTCTGGCGGCGCGAGAACGCCAGCAGTTGCCGCACCAGGGTGGCGGCGCGCGTGGCGTTCTGCTTGATCTGCATGATGTCCTGGAACGACGGATCGGTCGGCTTGTGCGCGTTCAGCAGGAAATCGTTCGCCATCATGATGGCGGAGAGCACGTTGTTGAAGTCGTGGGCGATGCCGCCGGCGAGCTGGCCGACCGTCTCCATCTTCTGCGACTGATTGATCTGGTTTTCCAGCGCGCGCCGCTCGGTGGTCTCGAGCATGTGCACGATCGCGGCTTCGGCGTCGTTCTCGGCTGCATCGACCGGGGTGACGAAGAACTGGCCCCAGCGCTCCTTCGATCCTTCCAGCGCCACCTCGACCGGCGCGATGTCGGCCTGGCCTTCGGCGGCCTGGTTGATCGCCGCGATCAGCAAATGCCGGTCGCGCGAATTGATCGCGCGGAAGATCGACTTGCTGGCGCTGTCGAGACCGAGACCCTGCGCCAGCTTGGCGTAGCGCGCGTTCGCCCGGACGACATTGCCGCCGCGGTCGACGGTGGCGATCGCCATCGGCGTATGATCGAAGAAGCGCATGAAGCGCACTTCGGCGGCGCGGTCGGGATCGCTGCGCTCGTCGCGGGCGCGGCTGATGACAAGCGTACGCGAGGGCCCCGGAGCGCCGTCGGCGCCGAAAGCGAGCTTGTGGTAGAGCCGGACCGGCATCGTCCGGCCCGTGCGCATGCGAAGGTCAATGTCGAAGACTTCGGTCTTCACCTCGCCCGGCACCGCCACGATCGAGGTGAGCAGCGAGGCGCCATCGCCGGAGACGATGTCGGTGAGCTTCAAGCCGCCGGAGCCGATCTCGGCGAGATCGTAATCGAGCCAGTTCGCCAGCGTCGCGTTGACGTAAGCCAGCTCGCCAGCCGGATTGACCGAGAAGAAACCGCAGGGCGCGTGGTCGAGATATTCGATCGCGTGCTGGAGCTCCTGGAACACGTCCTCCTGGCGTTCGCGGTCGCGCGTGATGTCGGCGATCGACCACACTGCGTATTTCGCCTCGCGCTTTCCGGTGCCGAGCGGACGCACGCGCATGCGCAGCCAGCGGCCCTGGCTGCCGTCATGGCCGGAGATGCGCACCTCCTCCTGCTGTCGCTTGCCTTCACGCGCAGCTTTCAGCAGGCGGAACACGGCTTCAGAGACGTCGGGGTTACCGATGAAGACGCGCTCGACGGGGCGCACGTCCTGCGGGCCGGAGGCGCCGGTCAGCGTCAGATAGGCGGCGTTGGAGTAGACCACATGGCCGCGAGAGTCGGTGACCGCGAGCCCGTCGAAGGCGTGATCGGATATGCGGGCGATGATGGGATCATCGAGATTGCGGTCGGCGAAGCGGATGATGCCGGCGGCGAAGGCGAACAGGTTGAACAGCCCGACCATCGCCAGCACCGCGAGGATGCCAAGGATGTAGGGCTGCGCCTGCGCGCGCCCGAGCGTCATCAGGCCGACGGCAACCGCGACGAGCCCGGCGGCCACCAGCAGCACAAGCGCGATGCTGCCCGAGCGCGGCGACGGCTCATGCGCCGCAGCGGGCTCGCGTGTCAGGTCGTGGTCGGTCTCGGCGGTCATCTCAAGCGGGCGCAGCCTGTCGGCAGATTACGAACGCGCCACGGGGCACGCGGGGTCTTCCCTGCCTGAATCGGACCCGCGGGCGCAAGGGCAGCAAGGGTGAAAGGTACGCTGATTCCCAGATTACAGCCATTTCCGGTGCTTTTCGGGGATTTTATCCCCGTCCGGCGCCAAATCCGCGCTTCAGCCGCATCACGTAGCCGATGACTTCGGCGACCGCATGGTAGTGCTCAGTGGGGATTTCCTGGTCGATTTCGACTGTGGCGTAGAGCGCGCGGGCCAGCGGCACGTTCTCGACGATCGGAATGTCGTGCTCGCGCGCGATCTCCCGGATCTTGAAGGCGAGATTGTCGACGCCCTTGGCGACGCAGATCGGCGCCGACATGCCGCGCTCGTAGGACAGCGCCACCGAATAGTGGGTCGGGTTGGTGATGATCACCGAGGCCTTTGGAACCGCAGCCATCATGCGCTTCTTGGCGCGCTGCTGCCGGAGCTGCCTGATCTTGCCCTTGATGTGCGGGTCGCCTTCGGACTGCTTGAACTCCTCCTTGATCTCCTGGAGCGACATCTTCTGCCGCTGGAACCAGCTTCGATATTGGAAGAAATAGTCCGCGATCGCGACGATGGCGAGCGCCGCGACCACCGCGCCGAGCAGGTGGATGGTCATGCTGGTGGTCGCGCCCAGCATGGCGGCCGGATCGAGCTTGACCATTGCCTCCATGCGATGCCGCTCCGGCCACAGGATCATGGTCATGACGGTGCCGAGCGCGATCAGCTTGCCGATACCTTTTAGGAAGTTCGCCGCGGCCTGCTTGCCGAAGATGCGCTTGAAGCCGGCGGCGGGCGAGAGCTTGCTGAACTTGGGTTTCAGGGATTCGGCCGACCAGACCAGGCGATGCTGGAGCATGTTGCCGGCAATCGCCGCGAGCGCCAGCATCAGCAATGGCACGCCGATTGCCGCGAGCACCACGAATTCGAGTTGCTGCATCAAGGCGAGCAGGCTCCTGCCGTCGGTCTTGATCATCCAGGAATTGGCGAGCAGGTTGCGCATCGGCATCACCAGGCCGCCGCCGATCGAGCCCGAGAAGGTCGAGACCACGAGCGTGCCGCCCGCGATCACGAACCAGGTGTTGATCTCCTGGCTTTTGGCAACGTCGCCGCGCTCGAGCGCCTCGTCGAGACGCTTTTGCGTCGGGTCTTCTGTTTGACTGTCGGGATCGTTGTCTTCCGCCATAGACGATCCCTCCTACTTGAGCGGCATCATCTGGTGCATGACACCGATGAAGTAGTCGAGGAACGTGCCCATCATCGCCGCGATCACCACGCCGAGCACCAGGAAGCCGGCGAAGATCGAGAGCGGCATGCCGACGAAATAGACCTGCATCTGGGGCATCAGCCGCGCCAGCACGCCGAGCCCGATGTTGAAGACGAGCCCGAACACCAGGAACGGCCCGGAGAGTTGCAAGCCGAGGCGGAACGCGGCGGCGAAGGCGCGCGTCGCCAGCGAAGCGACGTCGCCGCTCGATACCGTCTCGCCCGGCGAGAAAATCGTGTAGCTGTCGTTCAGCGCGGCGATCACGAGGTGATGGCTGTCGGTGGCGAACAGCAGCGTCACGCCCAGCATGGTGAGGAAATTGCCGACCAGCACGCCCTGCTGCCCCTGGGTCGGATCGACCGAGGTGACGAAGCCGAGCCCCATCTGCTGCGCGATCACCGAGCCTGCGACTTGCAGGGCCGCGAGCGTCACGCGCGCGGTTGCTCCCAGCACGATGCCGATCACGATCTCATGCAGCATCATGACCAGAAGCGGCGCGAGCGAGCCCATGTCGACATGGTAGGCGTTGCGATGCAGGGGCAGGATGATCAGCGTGAGCAGCAGCGCGATCGACAGCTTCACCCGCGTCGGAATGTTGGTCTCACCCAGGCCCGGCAGCAGCATCACCATCGCGCCGACCCGGGCGAAGGCGAGCATGAAGGCCGCGGCGAGCGCCGGCAGCAGCGAGACGTCGATGCGCATGGTTTACGCATCTTGCCTCAGCCGCCGATGATTCGCGACGAGATCCGCAGCATGTGGGCGTGGAGCGAATCGGCCATGAACGGCAGCGCCAATAGCAGCGTGGCGAAGATCGCCAGGATCTTCGGCACGTAGATCAGCGTCTGCTCCTGGATCTGCGTCAGGGCCTGGAACAGCGACACGATCACGCCGACCACGAGGCCGACCACCATCAGCGGCGACGACACGATCACGATCGTCCAGATGGCGTCGCGCGCGACGTCGAGGGTCTCAGGTCCGGTCATTGCAAGCCTCCTCTGCTCATTCCTCGCCTCCCCGCGATTGTGACCGGGGAGAAACGCCCTACCCCGTCATGCGAGCGAAGCGAAGCAATCCAGACTGCCGCCGCGGAAAGATTCTGGATTGCTTCGCTGCGCTCGCAATGACGATTGGGGCGAGCGCCGAAAATCAAATCGGCATCTTCATGATGTCTTCATACGCCGCGATCACGCGGTCGCGGACCGAGACCAGCGTGGACACCGCAACGTCGGTGTCCGCGACCGCGGTGACGACATCCATCACGTTGGCCTTGCCGGCGGCCATCGCCACCGTCTGCGCGTCGGACTTGCGGCCCGATTCCATGACGCTGCCGACAGCATCCTTGAGGAGCGAAGCAAAGGATTGCCCGCTCGCTTCGCTGCCCTTGCCGGCGCCGCTGTTTTCCAGCACCCGCGCAAGATTCGCATAGGCATTTGCGGCGATTGTCGGTGAAGCCATGGCTCAGATGTCCTGTTCAGGTCTTGAGGATGTCGAGCGTGCGCTGGATCATCCTGCGCGTCGCACTGATGATGTTGAGATTGGCCTCGTAGGACCGCTGCGCGTCGCGCATGTCGGTCATTTCGACCACCGAGTTCACGTTGGGATATTTGACGTTGCCGCTCGCGTCCGCCGCCGGATTGTTCGGCTCGTACTTGACGCGGAAGTTGGACTGGTCCGGCCGGATCTTGCCGAGAGTCACGACCTGCGCGTCGAGCGTGCGGTCGAGCGCGGAGGAGAAAGTCGGCACCTTGCGCCGGTACGGATCGCCGCCGGCAGACGGCGAGGTCGAATCTGCGTTGGCGATGTTTTCCGAGATCACCCGCATGCGCCCGGCCTGAGCGCGCAGGCCGGAGGTCGCAATCGCCATCGAGCGGGCAAAGTCGCTGCTGTCATTCGCCATGATCTGCCCCCTTCGGCCCTAACCCTTGCCGATCGCGGTCTTGAGCAGATGCAGGCTCTTCGAATAGAGCGAGGTCGCCGCCGCGTAGTCCATCTGGTTGCTGGCCGCCTTCATCATCTCTTCCTCGAGGTTGACGGCGTTGCCCGCTGGGCGAGTCTCGAAGCCCGCATTCCTGTTCTGGTCGAAGCCCGATGGCGCGCCGGTCGGCGTCATGTGGGAGGCACTGGTGCGGGCGAGCGCAAGGGGGCCCATCGACCCGGTGACGGCGCCGGTCTTGTCGAGTTTCGGCTCGACCAGGTCGCGGGGCCTGAAATTGGGCGTATCGGAATTGGAGACGTTTTCGGACAGGACGCGTTGGCGTTCCTGGTGCCATTGCATCTTGGTCCGAAGCGCCGAGAGCACCGGGAGGTCGTTGATGGACATCGTTGCGGCTCCTTCCGCCATCCGGATCTGTGTCCGAAGCTAGGCAGAATTTGCCGCGTGTATGGTTAACGGGTGGTTAAAGCGATGCAGGCCGCATATCCCAGGGAGGGCCATGCATTGTGTTCCCGTAATTCTACGCCTCCCAAAAGCCGCATTAACCCAACCGCTTGGCGGCCTGCGCCGAGCCCAAGAAGTCGTTTTGGATCGGGCGATTCATGGGTTATTAAGAGTTGGGGACGGCAAAGCTTGCCGTGGGATGTTAAGAGATCGCAGTTTTGGGGCAATCGGACGCCGGTGGTCGGCGGAACTGACCATGGGTGGCACGCGAAAAGCGCCATTTGCCGGGGACAAGTATGCAAGGTAGCCCGATAACCTTCATCGTCGCGTTTATCGTCGTTCTGGCGCTGATCGGCGTCGCCGCGTGGCTGGTTCGGCGATTCGCCTCCAGCCGGCTCGGCGCAAACACCCAGCGTGGCAGGATGCCCCGGCTTGCCGTGATCGATGCGGCCGCGGTCGACGGCCGCCGCCGCCTCGTGCTGGTCCGGCGCGACAATGTCGAGCATCTCCTGATGATCGGCGGCCCCACCGACATCGTCGTGGAGCCGAATATCGTGCGCGCCGCCCCGAGCCGCGACCAGCTTCCGCAACGCGCGAACGCGGCCGAGCCGCCGCGGCTTGCCCCGATGCCGGACACCAGCGCCTGGGCCGACGAAGTACCGCGGCCCGAGTTGCTCGATCATCCCGAGCCGCCGATGCCGGAACCGCCGCCGCGGCCCGCGCGCCCCTCCTTCGCAGACGAAGTGCGCCGACCTGCCCCTGTGCTGGGCGAGCGCCGCAACGATCCGCTCGCCGGCTTTCCCGAGCCGGTCGCACCGCGCCCCGAGCGCGAGGTGCGTCCCGAGCCCATGCCGCCGCGCGTTGCACGCAGCGAGCCGCCGCTGATGCCGCGCCCGCCGCGCCAGAGCGAGCCGGCGAAGGTGCCGCCGGTGCGCGCCGCTGCGCCGCCGCCTCCGCCTGCCCCGCAGGCTCCGCCCGCGCCGCCGCCGGCTGCTCCCGCCCCCTCGAGCGCCGAGCAGAATCTCGCCGAGATGGCACAGCGGCTCGAGGCCGCCCTGCGCCGCCCGGCCGGTGACAGCGCCCCTCCCGTTGCGCCCGAGCCGCCGGCCGCCCCGCCTGCTCCGCGCGCGGCACGCAGCGAGCCGCCGGCACCACCGGCCCCGCCCGCGAAGCCAGCTCAGGAAAAGACCAGCTTTGAAAACCTCGAAGACGAGATGGCCTCGCTGCTCGGCCGTCCGAAGCCGTCTTCGTGAGGCTGCCGACCCTTCCGCGTAGAGTTCTTTGTCTTTCTGTCCTGATCGGCGCGGCATCGCTCGCGATGCCTGCGCATGCGCAGGACATCAGCATCAATCTCGGTGGTGGTGGTCAGGGTGGCGGCGGCGTCACCGAGCGCGCGATCCAGCTCATCGCGCTGCTCACGGTGCTGTCGATCGCGCCGTCGATCCTGATCATGATGACGTCGTTCACGCGAATCGTGGTCGTGCTATCGCTGCTGCGCACCGCGATGGGCACGGCGACCGCGCCACCGAACTCGGTGATCCTTGCGCTCGCGATGTTCCTCACCTTCTTCGTGATGGGGCCCGTTTTGCAAAAATCCTATGACGAGGGCATCCGCCCGCTCGTCGCCAACCAGATCAGCGTCGAGGACGCGCTGCAGCGCGCCTCGGTCCCCTTGCGCGGCTTCATGCAGAAGAACGTACGGGAGAAGGATCTGAAGCTGTTCCTCGACCTCTCCGGCGAGCCGCCGCCGGCCACACCTGACGAACTCGCGCTGCGCATCCTCGTCCCGGCCTTCATGATCTCCGAGCTGAAGCGCGCCTTCGAGATCGGCTTCCTCCTGTTCCTCCCCTTCCTGATCATCGACCTCGTCGTCGCCTCCGTCCTGATGTCGATGGGCATGATGATGCTGCCGCCGGCAACGATCTCGCTGCCGTTCAAGCTGATCTTCTTCGTGCTGGTCGACGGCTGGTCGCTGGTGGCAGGAAGCCTGGTGCAGAGCTACGGGGGGTGACGGACCGGCGAAGCGCCTCCCGTCCATCATCATCGCGATCGCAAACGCGCATCCTCTCCACAGCCAACGAAAACCTCCGACTTCTCCCCGTCATTGCGAGGAGCACTTGCGACGAAGCAATCCAGACTGCCGCCGCGGAGAGAACCTGGATTGCTTCGCTGCGCTCGCAATGACGGAGGGCGTTGCAACGGCTCGGCCGCGCCATGCGCGGAGCCGAACTCCCGGTTCCCTACCCCTGCAAGTCATATTGCCTGCTGAGGTGATCGCCGATCTGCACCAGCATGGCGACGCATTCGGGAAAGCCTGGCCTGTCGACCGTGGTCTGATCGGCGGCTGCACGGAACTCCCAGCTGTCGCCGTCGCGGATGATCGAGATGGTCATGCCGTCCGGACAGTCGGCATGGACCTTCAATTCCGCCCGCGCCATCGCGATGAGTTCGGCTTCGGTCTTGGCAGGCTTGCTCATTTCAACTCTCTCCCGGCATGAACGCCCACAGGTTGCCGCTTCGATGGGCACCTGTCGAGAGGCCGAAGGTAGCGGGGATCCTACCGCGTCATCTTGATCTGGCGCACGACCGGAATCGTCGGCAGCGAGCCGGTGTGCTCGGTCTCGTCCTTGGCCTGCGGCGCCGCCGGCGCACGCGCGGTGGCGTCGGGGAACCGCTGCTTCATCTCGCGCAGGAAGCCGTCGAGGGTATCGACGCTGGCGGCGAGCTTGGCGATCTCGGCGAATTCGGCGCTGGAGGCTGCAGCCGGCTTGCTCGCGATGTCGAAGGCGAGCCGGTCGGCGCTCTCGCTCATCAAGGGCGCGTATTTCTCGCGAAAGCGTGCGAGGCCAATCGTGTCGTCGGCGAGCGCGTAGCCCACCGCGGCGCGGATCACGTCGCTCTTCTCGACGGCATTGAGCGGCTTGAAGTCGCGGAAGCGGTCACCGTAGTAGAGCTCGATCTGCTCGGCGGACTCGCGCCAGCGCCGCGCCGCCCAGAAGATGTCGGAGCGGAGCCGGATCACCTCGCGCCCGGTGACGTTGGAGACGATGTCGAGCGCGAGATCGTGGCGGCCGACGTCGCTCTGCGCGCGCGCCTCCAGCAGCAGGCGCTGCTGGCGCAGCTCGCCGGAGAGATCGCTGATGCGGCTGGCGCGAAGCGCCGAGATCGCCATGTCCGGCTTGCGATTGGCGAGATAGACCATGGCGAGGCGCGCGGCGACCTGGGCGCGCGCCGCGCCTTCGAGGCGATGATCGACCTGGTATTGCAGGAGCTCTGCGGCCTGGTCGAGCAGATCGATCGAGGCCAGACGGTCGGCAAGGCGGCGGATCAATTCGTCCCCGCGCCGGCCGATCGGCGTCAGCTCGCGGAACTCGTAGAACATGCCGAGCGCCTCGATCGGCGGCAGCTCGTCACCCTTCGGCCCGAGGAATATCTGCGTGAAGAGTTCCGAGGCGAGGTCCTGCGCCTGGCGCGAAGCCTCCGCGTTCGGCTGCAGCTTGGTTGCGATGCGCGCGGCGGCAAGCGCATCCCGATAGCGCCCCATCTCGGCATACATCTTCGCCAGCATCTGGAGCGTCTTCACCTCGATCGAATCGCCCCGCCAGGTCATCGCCAGGATCTCGAGCTCGCGCAGCGCGTCGTCCTTGGTGATCTCGTCGCGCTTCTGCCGGAGCGCGATCTCGAGCTGCTTGGCCTCGGCCGCAGCCTGCCGGTCATCCGAGGCAACCGCGAATTTGTAGTCGTCGAGCGCGTCCTTGTCGTGGCCGAGCGCCTCGGCGAGCCGGCCGCGCAGCACGGCAAAGCCGGGCGCCGCCTCGGGCGGTACGCCGACCACCTCGATCTCGCTGCGGCGCTTGGAGGCGCCGGCATAGTCCTTCACCTCGAGCGCGGCGCGCATCGCATCCATCGTCACGATGCGCTGGATGTCGAGCGGCAGCGAGGCGATGGCGAATTCGACGTTCTTGAACTTCTCGCGCGCATCCGCCCATTTGCCCTGGCGCGCGAACGCGAGCGCCTTCCAGAGCTGCGAATCGTGGCTGTTGCCGATCACGGGATTGGCGAGATCCTTCAGGCCCTGCGCCGGACGGCCGATCAGGATGCTCGCGATCGCATGCATGATCAGCGCGCCGCTCTCCTCCTTGTTCAGGGGATCGCTCAGCATGACGTCGGTGATGGCCTTGGCCTCGTGATACATGCCGCGCGACATGTAGAACTGCGCGAGATCGAGCCGCGGCAGCGAGCGCTGTGCCGGTTCGACGGCCGAGATTGCCGTGACCAGATCGTTCTGACGCGCGATGAAGTTCTCGGACTGGCCCTTGCGCCAGCCTTCCGGACTGAAGATCGGCCGCACTGCGGTCGGCGCGCGCTCGGCGGAGATGTCGACCGGCGACAGCGTCAGGCCGCCCTTCTTGCCGAGGATAACCTTGTCGGACCCGACCTCGACGCCGACCTCGTCGGAATTCGGCCGGATGGCGATGCCGTGCGCGGACTCCAAGAGCGAGAGATCGACGAGATCCTGGCGCTTGATGAAGCCGCGGATCGGGCGCTGCGCGGTGACGACGTAGAGCGTGTCGCCGGCGTCGGGATCGGCGAGCTTGTGCAGATGGCCGGGGCCAGCGAAAGGGATCGCGATGTTGGCAAGCGCCGGATCGGTGATGTTGCGCGAGATCATCAGCGGCAGCGGCGTCGCCTGGATCTTGTCGGCGAGCGTCAAGAGCCAGTTGGTCTCCTTGCCAACCTCCTCGCTCGTCAGCGAGTAGACCAGCGGACGGGTGAGACGGATGCGGACCGCCTGTCCCTGGTCGAGCGGAAGGCGGCCGACCTCGCCGATCATCGCACCGCCCTTGGCACGGATCGCCTCGACGTCAATCGGCTTCGGGGAATCGAACACCAGCCACACAGTGTCGCCGCGACGGAACGCCGCCGCGGGAGACGAGACCTGAAGCGGAAACGTGACGCGCAGACCGTCGCTGTCGCGCCGAACGTCGACGCTGGCCGCGGCTGCCTGCGGCGCTGCCGGAGCCTCGGCAGGCGCGGCCTTGACGGGCTCCTTGGCGCTCTCCTTGACCGGCTCCTTCGCGGCCTCGTTCACCGACTCCTTGGGCGTCTCGACAACCGCTGGAGTTGCCGGGGTATAGGGAACTGCCGGTGCAGCAACTTCGGCGGTGGGCGCCACAGGCTTGGGCGCCTCCGCAGCGGGCGGCGCTTCGACAGCTGGCACGGCGGGTACGACTTCCGGCTTGCTGTCCGGCTTGATCTCGATCCTGGCCTCGCGCGCGATCGCCTCTGACGTCGGCGGCGTGATCTCGCGATGGGTCTCCTTCGGCTTCTCAGCCGCGGGCTTTTCGGCGGCAGGATGCGCTCCATGCGCAGCGACAGGCTTGGCCTGCGCGATCACCGCCTCGGGCGTCGCAGCGGCCTTGCCCTTGTCCGCCTGGAAGGCGACGTCGACGACGTAGTTCTTCTCGTCGCGGAACGAGTGGACGTCGGCATCGCCAATCAGCACGATGTCGACGGTGGTCTGGTCGATGTCGGCCTTCTGCTTGATCGAGGCGACGTTCGGCGGCGCGGCGACGACCGCATCGGCCAGGTCGAAATTGAGGTTGGCGTTGAAGGCGAGCGTGAGCTTCTGCTCGTTGAGCACCGAGGAGACGCCGACGCCGTCGGGCATCTCGAACACGAAGCGTACGAAGGTCGGCTGCACCGAGGCGCGCACGCGGATCGGCGGACGCTTCTTGGTCTCGGCCGCGGCCCGCTGGGCGCGCAGCGCACGCTCGGCGACCCGCGCGCGCTCGGCCAGCTCCTTGACCACGTCCATCGGCAAAGGCGGCGGCGCTCCTTTCCAGCCCTCCGGCAGGAGGTCGATGAAGGTCCGTTCGCCCGCATTCATGGTGTTGACGGTGACGCGCCGCGCCAGCGACAGCCGGATCGCTCCGCCGTCGGGATCGCGGCGGGCGGAGTTGACGTAGTCAGGCGCGCCTTCCGGGACGCGGTCGACGGGAACGTCGACCGGCCGGTCGAAGCGGATGATGAGGATCGAGCCGGCGGTCGTCACCTCGGAAGGAACATCTTCACCGAGCTTGATCACGAGACGGGCAAAGCCGCCCGCGGCCGAAAAGGTCGCCTCACCCCGGATCGGATCGGCCGCTCGGGCCGCGCCGGTGCCGATCAGGAGACAGGCCGCCAGCATGGATGCCTTGCGGACATGACGCGGCAAGGCTCGCGCCAGGGCGCGGGCTCGCGACACAAATCCAGCGGCGGCCTTCTGCGCCATTGGCGGCATTTCTTCCGGGTTCGACAGTCCTTGCCGGCAATGGCGCCGGCCCGTGCCATCGACTGTAGGTTTTGCCAATTAAGGACTTGTTAATGCTGTCTTGACGAATTGACTTGGCAGTGACTTGGCGCAGCGTTGCGACGCCCGGCTGTGAGCTCAAGCGTTGGCGCATCGAATCTGCGGAACCGGCGCTTAAGGGGTTGTTAACACTCTGCCGTCGCGCGCCCGGACACCGGCCGGATGGGCCGCCCGGTCGTCATGACATCGCGGGGTGATTGCAATCCGCGGCAAAGGTGCGAAATATTCTCTAATTCGGTCTGCGGACGAGATCCGCCGCGGCGGAATGCTCCTGCGACGAAAGCTCGCCTTCGGCTTCCTCCAAGGGCAGCATGATGTGCTGATGGGTCAGCGTGGCTGTCCAGGCGTACGTCAATGTGACGATAAGCAGACGGTTGACGGCCTCGATCGCGCGTTCCGCTGCGGACGAGCACTGGTTCATTGCTCCCTCCCGCGACGCTGATTGCGGATACTTCACCCTAAGATATTCCGTTCAAGGCAAGTGTATTCCAGCTCACAATTGCACGCGTCAACTCATCGCATCCCTACAAGATGAAGCTCGCGATCACCGCAGCCGCAGCGTGAATTGCTGCGCACGGCAAATTCATGCGGTTGCTGCGCGCGCCCGCACAACCCCGGATTCGTTGCGGACAATGAGCGACTCAGACTGCATTGACGATGTCGCCGCGACGCAAATTCGGATTGGTCAGCTTGGGGGGTCGATCGATGCGCGGAGAAGCCAACTGCATTGTGTGCAGCAGGGCGAGAGCACTGGTGGCCATTGTTCCAGTGTCTCGCGGATATGCCATGAAGCTCTACGAATGCGCCGATTGCCACAGCACGCTCAATCTCGTGACCCGAGTCACGAAGGCGGCGGTTGCCAGGCAAAAATTGAAGACGGCGCTTCCCGGCAAGACGTTGCTCAACTTGACGACTGCGAGGCTTGCCGCACAGAGCGGTCAGCCGCGGCCGGCGAAGTAGACGCGCGACGTCAGTTCGGCTTTTGCGTCGGCTTGCCATCGATCTTGGGGAGATCGGCCGCGGAAGCGGCCTGATCCCCGCCGCCGTTGGCACGGCGCGCCATCTCGACCGTCAGCCGCTCGGCGGCTTCCGGCGACATCAGTCCCATGATGTCCGACATCTTTCGCGGGGCGATCTGCGAGGCGATCTCGATCAGCACGCTCATCTCGAGCCGATCGAAGACCCGCGCGGCATCCTTCGGCTTCATGCCCTCATACATGGTGACGAGGCCTTTCATGCGCTGGGCCTCGGCGGCCTTCTGCTCGGCCGCGGTCGCGGAGATGCGGGATTCCACCGCCTTCATCTCCTCGACCTTGGATTCGATGCGCTTTTCGGCCGACTTCAGCAGGCTCTCGCGGATATCGATCTCGCGCTGACGGGCCTCGATCTCCTGGCGGCGCGTCTGCAACCGTTCGAGGATCGCCCGCTCGGAGGCCGAGACCTGCGGCTGGGCCTCCTCCGGCTTGATCACCGCGCCCTCGGGCCTGGTCTCGGGCGCGGCGGGCTTGGGGGCCTCTTTCGGCGCCCCATGCGTCGATCCCGTGATGTCAGGATCCTCGCGCCCGGTCGGGAAATTCAGATTCTCCTGCGCCCAGGACTTCTTGGTCGGTTTCGGCTGGTAATCGAACACATAGCCGCCGTTGATCACGAGGCCGGCCACCTTCAGCGTGGCGAGACCTGCGACCGCAATCAGGACGACGGGAATGACGCGGATATTACGAAAGGACTTCATTCCTGCACTTTATGCGGCCAGACCATTGGACTTCCTGCGCTCGGAGAACGCTTCGGCCGCCGCCGCCACCGCCTTCGCCGAGGACGGCTTGGCCACCGGCGCGGCGATCGTTTCCGGATTGGTCACGGGGCGCGCGGCGATCGCGATCTTGGAGAGGCGGCGCACCACGTTGTCGGCCTCGCCGAGCTGCTTGTAGAGCTGGTCGGACATCTGGGTCGCGGCGGCGAGCTGGCTGCCGAGATTCTCGTTGACGTCGCGCACCGCGAGCTTCAGCCCGCCGATCGCACGCTCGGCGATCTCGGTCGCAGTGATCAGCTCGGCGATAACGGCCTTCAGCGAATGCTCATCCGCCTTCAGCCGCGTCAGCCGCTTGTTCAGCAGGATGCAGTAGCCGATCGTCAGCATCAGCAGGATAGCCACCAGCGTCTCGATCGCCATTCCCAGGGAGTGGTTCATGGGGCCTCCATCATCTTGTTCTGTTCGTCCACCTTCTCGAACATCGCAAGTGTCGTACCTGGCTTGCGCAGGGGTTTCGTCACGCGGATCGCGACCCGGTCGCCGACCCGCCCCATCCGCCCCTCGGTGAGCATGACGTTGCCGCAGCGCACGCTCACGTTGGCGTCTGCGCGCATTTCGAGCGGCAGCGTGTCGCCGACCTTCAGCCGCATCAGCTGCTTGAGCGGAATGTCGGCCTCATAGAGCACGGCATCGACGGCGATCTCGGCCTGCGCAATCTCGGTGGCGAAATGGCCTTCCCAGATCGTGTCGCGGCCGAACTTTTCGCCCATGAACATCTGGAGCAGGACGCCCCGGATCGGCTCGATGGTCGCGTAGGGCAGCAACAGCTCGATATTGCCGCCGCGATCTTCCATGTCGATGCGCAGGCGCACCAAGATCGCGGCGTTGGCGGGCCGGCTGATCGCGGCAAAGCGCGGATTGGTCTCGAGCCGATCGATCGTGAAGGTCACCGGCGACAGCGGCCGGAACGCCTGCTCGGCGTCGGTCAGCACCACCTCGACCAGGCGCTTGACCAGCTCGGTCTCGATCGTGGTGTAGGGCCTGCCCTCGATGCGGAGCTGGCTCGTACCGCGACGGCCGCCGAGCAGCACGTCGATCATCGAATAGATCAGGTTGGAGTCGACCACCGCCATGCCGAAGTTTTCCCACTCCTCGGCCTTGAACACCGAGAGCACGGCCGGCAGCGGGATCGAGTTCATGTAGTCGCCGAAGCGCACCGAGGTGATGCGGTCGAGCGAGACTTCGACGTTGTCCGAGGTGAAATTGCGCAAGGACGTCGTCAGCAACCGCACCAGGCGGTCGAAGACGATTTCGAGCATCGGCAGACGCTCGTAGGAGACCATCGCCGAATCGATGATGGCGCGGATGCCGGAATGGTCGTCCAGCGTGACGTCGCCGACCGCGAAGCCGAGGAGATTGTCGATCTCCTCCTGCGACAGCACGCGTTCGCCGCTGTTCTTGCCGGTGCCGAGATCGCGGCTGCCGTCCTCGACCATGGCCGCCCATTGCAGGGCCATGGTCTCGGATAGTTCGTTCTCGGCAGCAGCCTTCGCGGCCTCCGCGGGATCCTCGGAATCAAGCGAGGCCTCCCATTGGGCGGCTATGGCATCCTGGTCGACTTGATCGTTGCCCGCCATGGCGCTAGCCCATCAGCCTCACTGTACCACGACTTCCTTGAACAGCACCGCGCTGACCTGAATCGGCGCGACCGCTGCGTTGACGCGCTTGGTCAACTCCTCCTTGAGACGGAAGATGCCGGCGGAGCCGTTGAGGTCGGAGGGGCGCAGTTCCCGGACATAGGTCTGGAAGATGTCGGTGACGCGCGGCATCGTCGGCTTGATCGCCTCGATCTGCTTCTCTTCCTTCAGCTCCAGCACGATCTTCAGCCGCAGATATTGCACGCGCTCGCCGGGTGCGCCGGCGAGGTTGACCATCATGTCGGGCACATCGACGAAGGCCGGCGGCTTCGGCGGAGGCGCCGCCTCGGCATGATGCTCGTCGTCCCCGTGGCGGAAGAAGAAGAACCAGGTCGCGGCACCGCCGCCGAGGACAGCGAGCAGACCGACGGCCATGATGATCAGCTTGAGCTTGTTCTTCGGGGCAGCGGCTTCCGCGCCCTCAGCGGCTGCGCCGCCTTCCGCTTCGTTCTCTGCCATGGTCGCCGGGCTCGCTCATCTTAACGGGTCGTAAGAGCGAAGCCCCCTGGCAGACAGTGACGCGATACAAATGCCCCAGCGCAATGCGCTCCTCTTACGTGCAAACGCTACGGTAATAATGGTTAACGGAACCTTTCGATCGGCCCGTCGCTAGGAAAAATCTGCCGGGCAAACATGGTCAACAGAACCTTTCTGCCGCCTCCCGGCGCCGGCGAAAAATTCACAAACCATTGTAATCAAGCGATTTTCTGAGTTGGCACGGCTTTCGCTGAGAAAGGGCCGAGACCCGACGGTTTGGGAGAGCCTGATGGTCTCGTTCAAGGGGTCCGCCAAGGCGCTTGGGAGAGCGACGAGGCAGGCCTCAATCAGGGGAGAACCATCCGATGCAGAACGCGCTTCTGATCGGCCTGTCACGGCAGATGACGTTGGAACGGCAGATGGATGTCATCGCCAACAACGTCGCCAATGCCAATACCAACGGCTTCAAGGCCGATCATTCGCTGTTCGAGGAGTTCCTCAACTCGAACGCGCATGAAGACAATTTCCTCGGGTCCGACCGCCGGGTCTCCTATGTGCAGGACCGCGGCACCTTCCGCGACATCGGCCAGGGGCCGATGGAGGCGACCAACAACCCGCTCGACATGGCGATCAACGGCAACGCCTATTTCGCCGTGCAGACCAATGGCGGCGAGAGCTACACCCGCGACGGCAAGTTCTCCCTCAACAACACCGGCCAGCTCGTCACCTCCGACGGCAACCTCGTGCTCGGCACCGGCGGCCCGATCACCTTCCAGCCGACCGACCACGACATCAACGTCGCCCCGGACGGCACCGTCACCGTGCTCGAGGGTACGGCAAAGACCGATTCGATCCGCGGCAAGATCCGCATGGTGTCGTTCGACGATCCGGCCAAGCTGACCAAGCTCGGCGCCAATCTCTATGGCGCCGGCTCCGCCACCCAGCAGGCCGACACCAAATCCACCGTGCAGCAGGGCTACATCGAGAAGTCGAACGTCAACGCGGTCGGCGAGATGAGCCGGATGGTCGAGGTGATGCGCAGCTACACCGCCATCGCCAACCTGCTGCAGCAGCAGAGCGACCTCCACAAATCGGCGATCGAGAAGCTCGCCGACGTTCCGGCCTGATTAGGGGAGAACTGACATGCAGGCGCTTCACACCGCAGCGACCGGAATGGCGGCACAGGAACTCAACGTTCAGGTGATCTCCAACAACATCGCCAACCTGCGCACCACCGGCTTCAAGAAGCAGACCGCCTCGTTCCAGGACCTGATCTACGAGCACGTCCGCCGCGTCGGCGCGCAGTCGTCCGACCAGGGCACCATCCTGCCGGTCGGCGTCGACATCGGCGGCGGCGTCAAGACCGTCGGCACGCCGCGCAGCATGACGCAAGGCACGCTGTCGCAGACCGGCAACGACCTCGACCTCGCGATCTCGGGCGAAGGCTTCTTCAAGATCCTGATGCCCGACGGCACCTACCAGTACACCCGCGACGGCACCTTCCAGATGGACAACCAGGGCCGCATCGTCACCGCGCAGGGCAACCCGGTGCAGCCGACGATCACGATCCCGAACAACGCCTCGGGTCTCACCGTCAACGTGCAGGGCCAGGTCTCGGTGACGCTGCCGGGCTCGTCGAGCTCGACCATCCTCGGCCAGATCGGCCTCACCCGCTTCATCAACAAGGCCGGCCTGCAGCCGGTCGGCAACAATCAGTTCACCGAGACGCCCTCCTCCGGTCCGCCGCAGGACGGCACCGCGACCGCCGAGGGATACGGCAACATCACGCAAGGCAGCCTCGAGCAGGCCAATGTCGACGTCGTCTCGGAGATGAGCGACCTGATCGCCGCCCAACGCGCCTACGAGATGAACGCCAAGGTGATCAGCGCCGCCGACCAGATGATGCAATCGACCACGGCACTGTTCCGCTGAGGTGATGACGATGCTCCGCACGACGCTTGCCACCATCTCCATCCTCGCCGCGCTGGCGCTGCCGGCGCAGGCCGCCGACGACGGCATCGCGGCGCCGACGCTGCGCGCGAGCGTCACCGTTACCTCCGACGTGGTGCGGGTCGGCGATCTCATCGACAACGCCGGCTCGGCCGCGCTGATCCCGGTCTACCGCTCGCCCGACCTCGGCACCACCGGCGCGCTGCCGGTTGCGCAAGTCCTCGCGGTGCTGCGCGCAAAACAGGTGATCGGCGTGATGACCGGCGACATCAAGGAGGTCTCGGTCACCAGGCTCGCCCGCACCTTCGCCAACAAGGACCTCGAGCTTGCAGTCGCCTCGGCGCTGGAGCGCCGCTTCGGCCTCGGCGATGCCGCCAACATCACCGTGACCTTCGACCGCGGCGTCTCCGAGCTGCGGCTCGATGCCTCCAACACCGGCGCGCTCCAGCCGGTCGCGACCCGCTACGATGCGCGCAGCGGCCGCTTCGACCTCAGCTTCGAGATCGCCAACGACAACAATCCGGCCCCGACCAAGCTGCGCTTCACCGGAACCGCGATCGAGACCGTCGAGGTCGCCGTGCTCACACGCGACATCGAGCGCGCCGAGCTGCTCAAGGCCTCCGACCTCGCGCTGGAGCGCCGGCCGAAGGCGGAGGTCATCGGGGAGCCCGCCTCGCGCGACCGCACCGTCGGCATGCAGCTGCGCCGTCCGATGCGGGCCGGCACACCGATCCGCGTCGCCGACATCGTCAAGCCCGACTTCGTGCAGCGCGATCAGAACATCACCATCATCTACCAGGTGCCCGGCCTCTACCTCACCACGCGCGGCAAGGCGATCGAGAGCGGCGCCGAGGGCGACACCGTCAGCGTGCTCAACCTGCAATCCAAGCGCACGCTGACCGGCGTCGTGACCGGCCGCGGCCAGGTCACGGTGCAGGGCGCGAGCCAGTCCGCGCCGATGGCGCCGGCGGTGGAGCAGACCTCGTCGCTCCAGCGCGAGACACCCGCGGCCGCAGCCCTCGCCCAGAGCCTGATCCAGACGCCTGCCTCCCCGGCCCAAATCGCACAAGCCCAGATTCCGCAAGTTCAAGTCTCGCGCGCTCCAGCCAAGTCAGAGTAAGTCATGTCCGCTTTCAGTTCCGCTGCCCGTCTCCGTCGCATCGCGATCTCCGGCCTGCTGCTGGCAATTTGTGCGCTTGCAAGCGGCTGCTCCTCGATCGATCGGCTGTCGCAGATCGGCGAGCAACCAAAACTGTCGGCGATCGACAACCCGACCACGCAGCCCGGCTACAAGCCGGTGCAGATGCCGATGCCGAAGCCGGAAGTGGTCTCCTATAATCCGAACTCGCTGTGGCGGAACGGCAGCCGCGCCTTCTTCAAGGACCAGCGCGCGCACCAGGTCGGCGACCTCCTGACCGTGACCGTGAACATCACCGACAAGGCCAACATCGCCAACGAGACCCAGCGCAGCCGCACCAACAAGGAAGACTCGGGCATCACCGACTTCATCGGCGCTAAGACGGTCACGCAGCCACTGAAGATCCTGCCCGGCCGCATCCTCACCGCCGACGCCACCGCCTCCAGCGACGGCAAGGGCTCGGTCAATCGCCAGGAGGCGTTACAGACCAACGTCGCCGCGGTCGTCACCCAGGTGCTGCCGAACGGCAATCTCGTGGTCGAGGGCAAGCAGGAGATCCGCGTCAACTACGAGATCCGCGAGCTCGTGGTCGCCGGCATCGTCCGCCCCGAAGACATCCAGAGCGACAACACCATCGACTCCAGCAAGATCGCGCAAGCCCGCATCGCCTATGGCGGCCGCGGCCAGATCATGGACGTGCAGCAGCCACGCTACGGCCAGCAAGTCATGGACGTGCTGCTGCCCTTCTAACCTCTCCCGAGCTCCCACATCGTGTTCGCGAACCTAGGCGCGAACGACGATGTACTACGCGGCCCTCGCTAGCTCCCCTGGCGAGGGCCGCATGTATTTTGCGAAGGCAGCGATGTCGAGCGCTCGACGAATTCCGGCAATAGAAACCTTCCGGGATTTAGTGAGCTCCTTCACACGGAACTTGAACACGCCGGCGTAAGCTCAGCATTGTTTAGCCGAGTGTCTGCGATGGACGAAGAATTCTGCCGGGAGCGTCTCAGGACCGTCCGGGAGCTTGCCGAGACGGCCGATCCCCTCATCAAGAAGCGCCTCATGGATTTGGCCCGCCATTACGAGCGGCGCATCGCGATCGGCGCACGGGAAAGGGAGGCCCCGGGATCAGAGCCGCGAGGATCACAGGGCCAGCTCTTGGTATCGACGTCGAAGCCACGCCCCTGAAGCGCGATGGGTGCCGCGGAGATGTCGGCCCCTTAGCTGAACTCTGCCTCCACCACGCCCAGCCCCTCCAGCTCCATCCGCACCTTGTCGCCGGGTTTCAGCCACAGCGTCTTGACCAGACTGCCTGTCAGCACGAGCTGGCCGGCATGCAGCCCCTTGCCTTCGGCGGCGAGGTGATTGGCGAGCCAGGCGAGCGCGTTGTGGGGATGGCCGAGCACGTCGGCGCCGGTGCCGCGGCTGACCTCCTTGCCATTGACGATGGCGCGGCCCTTGACCGCTTTCAGGTCCGCCATGGACGTGCGTTCGACCGACGGTCCCAGCACACAGCCGGCGGCGAAGAAATCGTCCGCGATCAGCGTCGGCGCGCCCATGCTCTCCCACTCCACGTAGCGGTCGTCGACGATCTCGATCGCGGGGTGATAGGCCTCGACCGCCTCGCCGACCCATTCGGCCGTGAAAGGCGCCTCGCCGGGCGCAAGGTCGCGCTTCAGCCGCACCGCGATCTCGCATTCGACCCCGACGCGGACATAGTCGGACGCGGCAAGCTTCACGCCGCTGTCGTGCACGACCTTCTCGAACACGCCGCCGCCGCAGGGGTGCGGGATGCCGATATACTCCTGCATCACCTGGCTGGTGCAGCCGATCTTGTAGCCGACGAGCGGGCCGACCTGCTTGAGCAGGAGATCATGCAGCGCGCGCTGGACCTGATAACCCTCAGCCTCGTCGGCCGGTGGAACCTCCAGCGCCTTGAGTGGTGCATGGTTGCGGCGCGCCTGCGCGATCGCCTTTGCGGCTTCGAGAATTCTATCCATCGGCGCCGCCCTCCCACGCTACCCTACTGTGCGACGCACTTCAGCATCCCCGCCCCGGCCTGACAAGCGCAGGTGGTGCCAGGCCTCAGGCCTTGACCAGGCCGAGCCGGATCAGGCTCTCAGCCGTGCTGAGGATCGCCTCCTCATTGGAGCGCGGCTGCCAGCCAAGCAGCCGCCTCGCCTTGGCGCTGGTAGATTTGCGGACCTTGCCGAGCATGGGCACGACGGCGCGCAGCAGGGGAACACGGCGCGCGGCCAGGCGCACCACCCAGTCCGGGGCCTGCAGGCGTGGAACCCGGCGCGCCCGCGGCCCGAGTTCCCGGCGTAACACCCTGGCGATGTCGAGAACCGACAGCGTCTCGCCGGAGACCGCAATGAAGCGCTCGCCCTTGGCCTCCGGCGCGGTCATGGCGCGCAGGTGTAGGTCGACCACGTCGCGCACGTCGACCAGCCCGAAATAGATCCGCGGCACCGCCGGCATGGCGCCGTCGAGCAACGACTTGATGATCTCGATCGAGCCGGAGAAGTCCGGCCCCAGCACGGGGCCGAAAATGCCGGTGGGGTTGACGACCGACAGTTCCAGCCCGCCGCCCTCGCGCGCGACGAAATCCCAGGCCGCCCGCTCGGCCAGCGTCTTGGACTTCACGTAAGGCTGCACATCGGCGTCATCGAGATTGGTCCAGTCGGTCTCGTCGAACGGCTTTTCGCGCGGCGGATGACCGTAGCCGATCGCGCCCAGCGACGAGGTGATGACGACGCGTCTGACGCCGGAGTCGCGCGCGGCGCGCAGCACCCGGAGCGTGCCGTCGCGGGCCGGAATGATCATCTCGTTCTCGTCCTTCGGCACGCTGGTCGACAAAGGTGAGGCGACGTGCAGCACGTAATCGCACCCCTCGACCGCTTCGCGCCAACCGTCATCTTTGGTGAGATCGGCCGTAAAGAACGACAGGCTTTCGGGCGAAGCCGCCCCGCCCTCGCGCAGCATCGCTGCTACATCAGCCTTCCGATCCGGCCGGCGGACGGTGGTCCGCACCGCATGGCCGGCTGCCAGCAATTGCAGGACGGCATGGATGCCGACGAAACCAGACCCGCCCGTGACCAGTACAGTGCTCATGTCGCAAATCCCTCGGTCGTCCGGGCCGGCAAATTCATGTCCGCCAAGCCCTGCTACCGGCCGCATCTGGTCACTATCTCCTTGGGAACAAGTAGAATGAAATTCGAGACCGGTATGGAAAACCTGACTGCGGCGCCTTGCGACGGCGATTGCGACTGCAGCCCTGACCCGGCGCAGCTTGCCGAGTTCAAGCACGCGATCCATGCGCTCGGAGGCAAGTGGAAGTTCGAGATCCTGTTTTCGCTGATGAACGGAACCATGCGCTTTGGCGCGTTGCGGCGCTCGATCGCCGGCATCACTCAGCACATGCTGACCACGCAATTGCGCGAATTGGAGCAGGATGGCCTGGTGTCACGCACCGCCTTCGCGGAGAAACCGCTACGGGTCGAATACGAGCTGACGGAGGCGGCCTACGGCCTGTTGCCGGCGTTTAAGGAATTGTTGAGCTGGTCCAGGGTTTATGGGGGCGCGCGCCTCGCGGTCTCGCAGGCGACGCCGGAGGCGTGATTTGCGGCGATGTGTGAAGCCGCAGAACAGCCGCCTCAACCGCCGAGTCGAACTCATTGACCCGACTCGCAAAACCTCCCGCACCTGAAGTGAAGGCTGTTTCTCATGTGAACTCACGTGAGTTCGCAGGAGTTGAGTCTAGGCCATTGATCACGATTCATTTTTCGCGATCGCGACCCGGCACTGGAACGTTCGGCTTCGACCTGCAGGCAAAAGACCAGTCACGGCGCGAAGCTGCGCGTTCGTGTCAAAAAAAGAGCCGCACGCGGCGGCTCATCTTTTATTCGTCGCGATAGACCTTCTCGCGTTTCTCGTGGCGCTCCTGCGCCTCCACCGAGAGCGTCGCGATGGGCCGGGCCTCGAGCCGCTTCAACGAGATCGGCTCGCCGGTTTCCTCGCAATAGCCATAGGTGTTGTCCTCGATGCGCTGGAGCGCGGCGTCGATCTTGGCGATCAACTTGCGCTGGCGGTCGCGGGCGCGGAGTTCGATGGCGCGGTCGGTTTCGGACGATGCCCGATCGGCAAGATCGGGGTGGTTCACGTTCTCCTCCTGCAGAGCCTGCAGGGTGAGCTTGGACTCTTTGAGGATCTCATCCTTCCAGGCGAGGAGCTTCAAACGGAAGTACTCCTTCTGCCGGTCGTTCATGAAAGGCTCTTTTTCGGTCGGTCGGTAGTTTTTCAACTTTTCCAAGGGCGGCCTATCTTTTTAAGCAACGACTCGCAACGAAACGGGTCCGTTGAGCCGGGCCTTATATAGCGGCCTCCTGTGACAGACAATATTTCCCTGAGCATGCAGTTACCGCCCCCAAGCCCTTGCACAGGAACGTTTATCCGGAAGAGCCCGGGGGCGGCCGCGGGGCTCAGTAACCGACCGTGAAACGCCGTTTCAGATGAGCCGGACGCTCGATCTCATCGGCGAGCGCGATGGCGTAGTCGGCGAAGGTGATCCAGCTTTTCCCGTTCGCATCTGCGAGAAGCTGATCGGTCCCGAGCCGGAACTTGCCCGTGCGTTCCCCTTCAATGAACAGTGCGGAGGGCGAGATGAAGGTCCAGTTGAGGCCCTTCTCTTGCCGCAGCAGGTCGAGGAACACCGAACCTGCCTCGGCCTCGGCCTTGTATTGGGCCGGAAAACCGGGGGTTGTGACCAGCTTCACGCCAGGAGCAACTTCGAGGCTGCCGGCGCCGCCGACGACGAGATAACGACCGACCCCGGACGCCTTGGCTGCGCCGATCAGCTTGTAGGGATCGCTGGCCAGGAAGTGCACGGAACTTACCGCGACGTCATGCCCGGCGAAGAGCTTGGTCAGGCCGGCCTGATCGAGCACGTCTCCCTTGGTGGGCGTGACGTTCGGCAGCGCAGCAATCTTCTCGGGGTTCCGGGCAATGGCGGTCACGCTATGACCGCGGCGGGACAGTTCCTTGGTGATCTCCGACCCGGCCCGGCCCGAGGCGCCGGCAACAGCAATTTTCATGGAAGGCTCCTTTGCTTCTGTGGTAACTGACGGAGACTAGATATCGCAAAGAATGCTGGTGTTAAGAGAGCACTTTGTGCTTACCTGATTACGCAGGAGTAACCGGCGACAGTAACCGGACCAGAGCGCGAGGAGCGGAGATGAAACCCGACGTCTATGCAGCCAACTGCCCGACACGCCAGATCCTCGATCGCGTCGGCGACAAATGGGCGGTGCTGATCCTGTTGCTGCTGCGCGAGGAGCCGATGCGCTTCAATCAGTTGCGTCGGACGATTGAAGGCATTTCGCAGAAGATGCTCAGCCAGGTTCTCAAGTCACTCGAACGCGACGGACTGATCAAGCGCCACGCCATAGCAACCGTGCCGGTGACGGTGGAGTATTCGATCACCCAGCTCGGCCTGACGCTGGCCGCGGCAGTCGATCCCTTGCGCGATTGGGCCGAGCAGAATCTGAAAGACGTGCTCGCCGCCCAGCGCCGCTACGACGCGCAGCAGAAGGAAGAAGCGGCGTAAGCGCACGATCAAGCGAAGCAAAGCGCCGCCGCGAACACCCGTCGGTCATGTCCCCGGGCTGAACACTTGACCGGGGCATCCAGGGCGGATTCAACCGCTCGTCGCAACACTCGAGCAAAAGAGGTTGCGATGGAGAAGCGTGTGCGGACAGATCGTCCCCGAGAGGTCCTACGAGAAGATTATAGACCGTTCTGGACTGCGATTGCCTTGGGGCGATCGAGCGGGGATGCTGCGGTTGAGGCCGGGGTGTCGCCGTCGGTCGGAGTACGCTGGTTCCGGAGGGCGGGCGGTATGCCGCCAACACATTTGTCGCGATCGTCCAAACCTCGGTCGGAGCGCTACCTGTCGTTCGCCGAACGTGAGGAGATTGCCATCTTGCGCGCGCAGGGGCATGGGGTGCGAGCCATCGCTCGTCAGCTCGGCCGGCCTCCATGCACGATCTCCCGTGAGCTCCGTCGCAATGTGGCGCGCCGCCATGGCGCTCCAGAGTACCGGGCGACCACGGCACAATGGCATGCTGATCAGTCCGCCCGACGGCCCAAGTTTGCGAAGTTGGCAATCAACCCGACCCTGCGGGATTATGTGCAGGACAGGCTTGCCGGTATGATCGCTAAGCCAGACGGGGCGCTCCTCGTTGGCCCGAAGGTCGTGTGGAAGGGCCGCCGGGCGGTGCATCGGCAAAACCGACGCTGGGCGACGGCATGGAGCCCGGAACAGATTTCTCGGCGACTTCGGCTCGACTTTCCCGAGGATGAGACGATGCGCATCAGTCACGAGGCAATTTATCAGGCCCTTTATGTGCAGGGTCGAGGAGCTTTGCGCCGTGAACTGACGGCCTGCTTGCGCACTGGGCGGGCCTTGCGGATGCCGAGGGCGCGCGCCCGCAAAGGCAGAAGCTTCATTCCTTCCGAGATCATGATCAGTCAACGTCCGGCGGAAGCTGCCGATCGAGCTGTGCCGGGTCACTGGGAAGGTGACCTCATCATGGGCCTCGGTAGTTCCGCGATCGGCACTTTGGTGGAGCGCACGAGCCGTTTTACCATTCTGCTGCATTTGCCGCGCATGACCGGTCAGGAACAGGATGCTCGCGTGAAGAATGGACCTGCACTCGCCGGACATGGCGCTGAGGCGGTGCGAGACGCCATCACCCGCGCAATCTTCACCATGCCCGAGCGACTGCGGCGGTCTCTAACCTGGGATCAAGGAGCTGAGCTGGCTCAGCACGCGCGTCTGAAGATCGATGCAGGCGTGCAGGTCTACTTTTGCGACCCTCACAGCCCGTGGCAGCGCGGCACCAACGAGAACACGAATGGGTTGCTGCGCCAGTACTTTCCAAAGGGGACGGATCTCAGCATGCACGATGCCGATGATCTGGAGGCCGTGGCTCTTGCACTCAACACAAGGCCCCGCAAAACCCTCGGCTGGAAAACACCGGCAGAAACCCTCGACGAATTGCTCCGAGTGAGCGATACACGGAGTGTTGCGACGAGCGGTTGAATCCG
The DNA here is from genome assembly GCF_001641695.1 of Bradyrhizobium neotropicale. Lineage (GTDB taxonomy): Bacteria > Pseudomonadota > Alphaproteobacteria > Rhizobiales > Xanthobacteraceae > Bradyrhizobium > Bradyrhizobium neotropicale. The sequence continues at coordinate 3 of NZ_LSEF01000057.1, read as the reverse complement.
CCC
>NZ_LSEF01000056.1 GCF_001641695.1 Bradyrhizobium neotropicale | reverse complement strand
CTCCGGGAGAACACTCTCGTGAAATAGCTCTGGTCGCCAAATCCGCAGATCAGGGCAATATCCGCCAGGGGAAGCTTGGTTGTCGTCAACAAACGTTTGGCCTCATCCATCCGAAGGCGGGAGAGATACTCGTGCGGGGCGATGCCCGCGCTGCGCCTGAACGAACGAGCGAAGTGGCTCGGCGTCAGCCTGCACTCTGCCGCAACATCGGCTATCGTGAGGCGACTCGCGAGCCGCGCACGCATGATCTCCTTGGCGCGGCGCTCCTGCCAAGGCGCCAACCCGCCTTCCAGGGCGCCATCGTACGTGCGTAGACCTCCATAGGTCTGCGCGAAATGGGCAAGCAAGCTCAGCCCGATCTGGTCCACGAAAAGCTGGTTCGTCGTCCGATCTTCCTCGATTGCACTCAGCAGAAGGCTCGAGATCGTGGATAGGCAGGGGTCGCGCCGATCTCGGCTCCATCTGAGCGTTTCAACAGGCTTGGCGTCATGCTCGCGAGCAAAGTCATCCAGCGCGCGACGCGGGACATAATATTGAAGGGCTTCGACGGGCCCCCTGTATTCCCATTGCGGACTGTCAAGGAGGTCCGTAACGCTCACGGTCCCCGCGCTGAACGAGCCGGAGAATTTTGGTCGCCCGGCAAGCCAGCATGAATGTCGCTCAAGCTCGCCGAGCTGATGAAAGATGCTAAAGGCCGGCTCAGACGGCATCGGCGGAGTTCGAGCGAAGACAAAGCGAGAACATGTCAGCCTCGTTGCCGCGAGCGCCAGCTTCCCGTGACGCCTCGTCTCCAGAAGTAGATCGGCTTCCATGCCCAGGTGTTCACTCAAGCGACTGCCGAAGAAGCCAAGAACGGTAGAATCGCCGCCACCAATCATCGAAGGCTCTGCTCCAAACCATTCGCCCCCAAAGTATGGTAACCATCAAGGGCAACAGCGGAAACCGCCATGTTGGGACGTTATTCACGGACAGATTTTCCGCAATGGACAAGATATCTGGCATCTCAGTCTTCATACAGGTGGTCGATTCGGGGAGCTATGTCGCGGCAGGAAAGGTGCTACGGCAGACAGCATCGGCGGTAGGTAAAACGATCACGCGGCTCGAGGAGCAGCTTGGGGTCCGATTATTTCATCGCAGTACCCGCAGCCTCAGCTTGACGGCCGAAGGCGAGCGATTCCTCATTCATTGCCGCGCAATCATGAAAGAGATCGCCGCCGCGGAAGCGGATATTGCGCTTGCTCGTGAGAGTCCCCGTGGCAGATTGCGAGTGAGCGTGCCGCTGGTGAGCCCGGATTGGAGTGCTGCATTTTTCGAATTCATGAACCGCTTCCCGGACGTCGACCTTGAGCTCAGCTATACGAACAGGAAAGTCGACCTGATCGAGGAAGGCTTCGATGCCGTTATCCGTATCGGCCAACTTGAAGACTCGCGGCTTCGAGCAAGGCGGCTCGGCTCCTTCAGACTCCTGCTGGTCGCCTCCCCTTCATATCTGTCGCAAAGATCTGCACCCAAATCCCTCGACGATCTCGCTCGTCACGCCTGCCTGAGGAATATGAACGCAACGACATGCAAACTCTACCCTTGGCCGCTAGGCCCTGATTTCGTTCGTCGCAGCGACCAACTGGTGAACCGGCTCGTCGCTGACCATAACGAAATGCTTATTGCGGCCGCGCTCGGTGGGGCCGGCATCACCTGTGTGCCTGAGTTCTGGGCATTCCGGCATATAGATTCCGGCGAGTTGAGCGTGCTGCTCGAGGCGGAGACCAGGAACGAACGAACCGTCTCGGCGCTCTGGCCGGCTGGCCCCTCGTCGCCCAAGACTACGGCCTTCATCGAGTTCATGGCCAGCAGACTTCCGACAGTCCTGGATCCGGGAAAAACGTTCGGAGCGGCAGCCTAGTCTGAGTCTAAAGGTGGGAGGATGCTCTGCAACTCCAATCGGCGCGCGTCGAGAAAGCTCGGGAACTTCAACTCCTTGCCCAATCGATCGAGCGGCTCGTCGACCGCGAACCCGGGGCAGTCGGTCGCGATCTCGAACAGAACCCCGCATGGCGCACGAAAACCGACGGCAGTCAGATAGGTTCGCGCGACAGGTTCGCTGACGGCTATTCCGTGGTCGGCTCTGAGTTTCTCGACCATGGCCGCTTGATCATCGGCGTTGGCGGCACGGAATGCTACATGGCGGATAGTGCCGCCTCCGAGGTGACCTCGGGACGATGGTCCGACCACTTGCAGGTCCAGCGTGCCACCCGGTCCGTCGTGCGCCACAAAACGCATCCAACTACCCAACTCAGCGACGCATCTGAAATCCAGCACGTCCTGAAGTATCTTGATCGTCGAATCCGCTTCGCGAACGCTCAAAGTCACGCCGTGCAGACCACAAATCGCGTGTTCCTCTTCGACACCCACGGGATGCCAAGCCTTATCACGGTCGTTTTGCTCCGCGCACACCAGTGCGAGCGCGGTCCCGTCCGGATCGGCAAAGCGAAGAACCTTTTCTCCGAAGGGCGAATGGTCCAATCGGCAGGACACGGCAGCGGCCGTTAGCCGTTCCGACCACCAGTCGACTGCGCCGGCCGCAATCCGGAAAGACGTCTGTACAACCTCGCCCACCCCTGCCATTCCGGGCGGAACGCACCTCCAAGCGAGAGTGCTGATCACCGTCCCCGGCGCGCCGATGTCGTCACCGTAGTAGAGATGATAGCTACCCGGATCGTCGTAACAGACCGTCTTCTTGACGATCTTGAGTCCCAGTACGTTCGCATAGAAGTGCCTGCCGCGGCGCGCCTCTCTGATGACGGTGGTTATATGGTGAAGACCTCTCGAACGCACGTGGCAACCCGATCAACGATCATCGAGGCGACGGCGCGCGGCAGACAGAGGTAATGAACGGTCGCAATGTAGAACGAGGCATCTCAACAGCGCCCATGCGCCTCGAGATCGGCCATCAGCATCTGGCGCAAGCATCATTGTCGCGCTCGCTCCTCTCTGGTCAGAACCTTCTCGCATAGCCCAACGCATTCAAGTTCAGTGTCTGGAGTACAATTGGGAGGCCGCCTCCGTTTGTCTTGGATTTTCGCCCGACAATAAAGGACGGAATGGGAATTCGGACCACCTGACGCTAACGCGACGACGCAACCGTACAAATCGCCGCCAAAAGCTGCAATCTATCTCACCGGAGTTAGTGAAGCGTAGAGGCTCGAAACGGCACCAAGAGAGCATTCCATACCGGAATTTCTAATTGATTCCGGAGTGTGTTTTCCGTGCGGTCCCTTTCGATGGATCTTTTATCGGTGAAGTTGTTCCCTCATTCAGGTTCGAATGAAACAACCTTGCCACGACTGATGAGTTTACCCGATCCCAGCTCGGGCACTTGAAATCCGGCAGGAGCCCGAGAGCATGGCAGTTTTCCCGAGCGATGAGCAGCAAGAGCAGACGACAAGCCTGCAGAATCCGTCGCCTTGGAGTGCATTTCGCTATCGCACATTCACCGTAGTGTGGCTCGCGACTGTCGTCGCGAATGTCGGCACGTGGATGTACAATGCGGCGTCCGGCTGGCTGATGACGAGCCTCGATGCTGATCCGCGTACCGTCTCGCTGGTCCAGGTCGCGACCAGCCTTCCAATGTTTCTGTTCGCGCTCCCCGCGGGCGCTCTGGCGGATATAGTCGATAGACGCCGATTTCTGATCGTAGCGGAAGTTGTGCTCACATTGGTTGCGGCAGCGAGCGCTCTGCTCGTCTGGCTCGACGTCATCAATCCTTTGATCCTGTTGCTGTTCACGTTCCTGCTTGGGGTCGGCAGCGCTTTCACAGCCCCGGCATGGCAGTCGATCGTACCTGACCTTGTGCCAAGGCAGAATCTGCCTGCAGCCGTGGCGAGCAACGGCGTCGGAATTAACATCAGCAGGGCTATCGGGCCAGCACTCGCTGGCGTCATGATCGGCGTGCTGGGCATTGCGGCCCCGTTTTGGCTAAACGCGCTCAGCAATTTTGCTGTCATCGGAGCCCTGCTCTGGTGGCGACCGCAATCTTCAGCCGGCCATGCGCTGCCGGCAGAGCGTCTCACCAGCGCTCTGGTGATCGGATTTCGTCATGCGCGGCACAATCCACATTTGCGCTCGACATTGATAAGAGCTGCCGGGTTCTTCTTCTTCGCGAGCGCCTATTGGGCACTCCTTCCTCTCCTCGCTCGCAACCAGATTGCCGGCGGACCGGAATTGTACGGGATCCTGCTCGGCGCAATCGGAGTTGGCGCGGTCTGTGGCGCATTCGCGCTGCCTTGGATGAAGATGGCGTTCGGGCCCGATGTACTCGTTGCGGTAGGCACCTTCGGCACAGCGGCGAGTCTGCTCCTGCTCGGCGTCGCGAGCGAGCCCCGCCTCGCGCTGGTTGCCTGTGCGATCGCTGGTCTTTCTTGGATCGCCGTACTTGCAACACTGAACGTCTCCGCTCAGGTTTCGTTACCGGATTGGGTGCGCGGTCGTGGACTCGCCATGTTCGTTACGGTGTTCTTCGGCGCCATGACCGCGGGCAGCGCCACGTGGGGTCAGATCGCTTCAACGTTCGATTTGAGGACGGCCCACTTCATTGCGGCAGCCGGCGCTTTGATCGGAATCGCATTGAGCTGGCGGTGGAAGCTGCAGACCGGCGCAGGAGTCGACCTCACTCCTTCGATGCATTGGCCCGTTCCCGTTCTGACGATCGAGGCAGAGGCCGATCGAGGACCGGTGCTCGTCACCGTCGAGTATCACATCGCTCCTCAAAAGCGCGACGCTTTCTTGACGGCGTTGCGGGGCCTGGGTGAACAGCGCCGCCGAGACGGAGCATATGCTTGGGACATCTTTGAAGACGCGGCGGAAGAAGGACGTTTTCTTGAAACATTCCTGGTCGCCTCATGGCTCGAGCATCTGCGGCAACATCAGCGCGTCACCAACGCTGATCGGACGGTTCAGGATGCCATCCGTCAATTCGACGCCAAGGCCGAACCGAAGGTTACCCACTTCGTCGCTGCGTCGAAAGTATCACGGGCGTAGAAAGGGCTGTCAGGCCCGCGGATGGCGCGTGCGCGATCCAGCTCAAAGTTCTGCGACCATCCGGACCACGATCCGCCGTAACCATGCGTGAGCGGGATCGTGATCGTAGGAAGCATGCCAGAGCAATGAAGCGGCCACCTCCGGCAACTCCACCGGAGGCGGGCTGAGGCTGAGCCCGAGTTCGGTGGCGAACAGGCGGGCAAGTCGCGCGTGCATGGTCACGACGACGGGTGCGCGCGCCACCAGCGAGGGGACCGTGAGGAAACGCGGCGTGGTCAGGACGACCGTGCGACGCAAGCCGAGCTTTTGCAGAGCGTCGTCCACCACGCCGCGCACGTTGCGCCCGGGCCTCAGGCTGGTGAGGACATGAGGCAGCAGCACATAGTTGTCGAGCGAGATCGGGGCCGCGATCCCCGTCCTTTCGGCATTGAACATACACAGATACGTCTCATTAAACAGCAGGCGCCGCTTATGGTGGGCCTGTCCGTGCGGGAAGACGTCATAGCCAATGGCGAGGTCCAGTTCGTCGGCGTCGAGATCGTCCAAAAGCCGTGACGAGTCGATATTGTAGAGCCGCAGATGGACGCCAGGAGCGACTTCGCGCAGGCGCGCGAGGAGCGCAGGCACGATCAGGATCTCCATACTGTCTGGCAGTCCGAACCTGAAGGTTCGCTCCGCCGTTGCCGGATCAAATGCGTCGTCTCGCGACACCAACGTCTGGATCTGTGCCAGCGTGGTCCGCACCGGCTCAACCAACGTCACCGCCCGGGGGGTGAGGCGTAGGCCCTCCGGCCCTCGCGTCAGAAGCTCGTCACTGAACAGATCCCGCAGGCGCGCGAGATTGTGACTCATCGCCGACTGTCCAATGCCGACGCGGGCCGCAGCGCGCGTGACGCTGCGTTCCGAGAGCAACGCATCGAGGTGAACGAGCAGGTTCAGGTCGATGCGACCTAAATTGACGACATCAATGCTCATCATTGATCCCATCGGTTTGATCGATGATCATATCCGCACCATCTCCTGTGGCAAGGGAGCGACGGGCACAGGCCCGCCGCTCAACCAAAGGAGATATTCTATGTCAATCCGCAGCACGCTTTTCGCCGCCGCGCTCACCTTGGCCTCTCTGGGGGCCGCTCATGCCGAAGGCCTGCGGCCGATTCAGGCCAAAAGCATCGACCTCGGAGAGGTATCCGGCATCACCTACTACACCGTCGAGCGCGAAGGCTTCCGTGTTGTTACCACCCTCGCGCAGGGCGAGACAGGAACGCCGATCCGCGTAGTGTCCGTTCTTGCGCCGGGCCAGAGCGTGGTTCTCTCGACCCCTCGCCAGGCAGGTTCACTTGAGATCATACGGCAAGCCGACAGTGTGCTCGTCCGAAAGACGGCTGCAGTCGCGAACTAACGTCAAACAATAGCGAAACGAGATCGACGGGCGCATCGATGACCTGAGCCGTTTGTGCGCCCGCGATGATGTGCCCCACATAAGCCGCTGAGTCCCTCATTGCTCTGAACGCGCCCGTCGCCAAGCGCCGGGACTGGCGCCGACACTCCGGGAGAACACTCTCGTGAAATAGCTCTGGTCGCCAAATCCGCAGATCAGGGCAATATCCGCCAGGGGAAGCTTGGTTGTCGTCAACAAACGTTTGGCCTCATCCATCCGAAGGCGGGAGAGATACTCGTGCGGGGCGATGCCCGCGCTGCGCCTGAACGAACGAGCGAAGTGGCTCGGCGTCAGCCTGCACTCTGCCGCAACATCGGCTATCGTGAGGCGACTCGCGAGCCGCGCACGCATGATCTCCTTGGCGCGGCGCTCCTGCCAAGGCGCCAACCCGCCTTCCAGGGCGCCATCGTACGTGCGTAGACCTCCATAGGTCTGCGCGAAATGGGCAAGCAAGCTCAGCCCGATCTGGTCCACGAAAAGCTGGTTCGTCGTCCGATCTTCCTCGATTGCACTCAGCAGAAGGCTCGAGATCGTGGATAGGCAGGGGTCGCGCCGATCTCGGCTCCATCTGAGCGTTTCAACAGGCTTGGCGTCATGCTCGCGAGCAAAGTCATCCAGCGCGCGACGCGGGACATAATATTGAAG
>NZ_LSEF01000055.1 GCF_001641695.1 Bradyrhizobium neotropicale | reverse complement strand
TCCGGCATCAACGCCTACAATTACGGCGCCGGCAATGTGACGGTCACCACCGGTGCGATTTCATCGATCACGGGCGCGACCAGCGGCAACCAGGCCAATGGCATCAACGCCAACGCGCTTGATGGCGGCAATGTCAGTGTCACCAACGGCGGCTTCCTGACCGGGGGAACCGGCATCTTCTCGAGCACCAACCATGGTGGCTCCATCACCATCGAGAATGACGGCCAGATCACCGCCACCGCGAACTCCGGCATCAACGCCCAACAGGCAAGTGCCGGGGCGACCGGCTCGGTCACCATCATCAACACCGGGACGGTTGTCGGTGCGGCCAATAGATCCGCGATCAACGTCGCGGAGAACGCCACCGGCACGGTGACGATCACCAACTCCGGCACCATCGGATCAGCGACGACAGCGGGCTCGATGCCGGCCATCACCGAGACCGGCGGCTCTACCGTCACCATCAACAACAATGGGCAGATCGACGGCAACGTCTATACCAACTCGACCGGCGGCTTCACAGGCACGTTCAACAACAACGCCGGCGCGACCTGGTTCACCGGCTTCCTCGATGACGAGGGGACTATCACTGCGTCGGGTGCGAGTTCGGCGATTGCCAGTACCTCGATCGGTATGGCAGTGGGCAACACTGCCACCGGCAATATGACGATCGCTGCCGGTGCTGCGCTGACATCCACGCTCCTCAACATCGCTGTTGCGGCGGGCAGCCACGGAACAGTCACCATCACCGGTGCTGGCACGACGGCCAATTTCACCTCCGGCACAAACCAGGATATCAGCGTCGGTGTGGATGGCACCGCCTCGCTAACGATCGCCGACCATGCGGTGGTGAACGCCACTCACATGGGGGTCGGCGTCCACTTCGATGCGGGCGTCACCGATACGCTCGACATCAATGCCGCGAGCCTGACCACCTACAACCTGACGATCGGTGACGCCGGCGCGGCCATCGCCAGCGTTGAGAACGGCGGCACTCTCACGTCGAACTTCATCGAGCTCGCCAACCAGGCCGGCAGCACGGGATCGCTGACCGTGGATGGCGCGGGTTCGGTCGTCACCACGCAGGGCTTGGGCCTGGGGTCTTCTTCGAGCTCGGCGACCCTGACCGTCACGCATGGTGGCGCGATCGACATCGGGCCCGGCGCCACCACCGTCGCCGGTGCCGTCCATGTCGGCAGCTCCGCGTCGCTGAGCGGTGCCGGCACCATCAACGCCAATCTCGTCGATGACGGCAACGTCACGGTGACCGCCGGCACGCTTCACATCAACGGCGCGGTCACTGGCACCGGCAGCGTCGTCGTCGACACCGGTGCTCAGCTCGAGTTCGGCTCGACTGTCGCATCGACCACCAACCTGACCTTCCAGGGCTCGACCGGGTCTGTCATCATCGACCATGGTGCCGGCTTTGCCGGCTTGATCAACGGGTTCACCGGCGATGGCACCTTGGCAGGTTCGGATCAGATTGATGTGAAGGACATCAACTACAATTCCGGATCGTTCACGGAGTCGTTCGACGCCGCCAGCAATACGCTAACACTCAGTGACGGGGCGAGCACCGCGACGCTTCACTTCAACGGCACCTATGTCGCGCAGAACTTCAGCTTCACCACCGACGGCGGCACCGGCGTGATCGTCTACGATCCGCCTGTCACGCCGAACACTAGCACGCCTGGAAGCGACGGATTTCAGTTTGCCAATGTCGAGCATACGAGCATCGCAGGCATCCAGTGGCAGGATCTGTTGCATTTCCATGGTGATCCGTCTGGGGCTGGGAGCAGCCCTCACGCGCCCGGGGCAGGTGCTGGAATGGGAGAGGCCCATGTAGAGCACGATCTAGCTCACATCGCGACCACCCCGAATGCAGACGTGAATTGGAACCACTATCATCTCGTTTGACGTGATCAGCTGAAAAAACCATGAGCCAATCTGCGCACGGGCTTCGCAGCAGGGCAGGCGCCGACGGCGTTGAGGTTGAAGTTCACGGCCGAGGATCCGACGGTGACCATGTAACCGCTGGCTCAGCCGACCGGGTGGCGCGTTGCCTGCATCGACGGCCGCGCCTCGAAGCCAGCGAACCATGCGGCGCATTGCGGATGGCGCGACCGCCAGCCGAAATCGGGAAAGCGCAGGTCGAGATAGCCGAAAGCGCAGGCGAAGCTGATTGTGCCGATATCGACGCGCTCGCCGAACGCAGGAGCAGCCTTCTCGATCGCGGCAATGGAGGTTTCGACCTTGTCCAGCTGACCGTCGAGCCAGGGCTGCCAGAGCTTTTCGGGAGGACGCACCGCGAGCTCGTAGCGCGAGAGAAGTGCGGCGGCAAGAATGCCGTCGGCGGTGCTCTGATCGGCCAAGGCACGCCAGCGCTGCGCCGGCACCTTCGGAAACAATTTTTCGCCGCTGGCAAGATCGTCGAGATATTCGCAGATGACGCGGCTGTCGGCGAGAGCCGTCCCGTCATCGAGCAAGATGGTCGGTACCTGGCCAAGCGGGTTGTGCGCGATGATGGTCTGATCGCGATTGATCGGATGAGCCGCGCTCGGAAGCTGCTCGATCCGGCCGGCAAGGCCAAGCTCGTGCGCTGCGACCAGCACTTTGCGGACGTACGGTGAAAACGGCGAATAGTAGATCTTCACGGTTGCGCCTCATCTTGTGTTGCGTTGGCGAGTTCAAGTCCGGCGATGTAGCCGAAGGTCAGGGCCGGGCCGAGTGTGATCCCGGCACCCGGATAGGCGCCGGCCATGATCGAGTTCATGTCATTGCCGGAGGCGAACAGCCCTGGAATGGGACGGCGCTCGTCGTCCAGCACGCGGGCCTTTGCGTCGGTCTTCAGACCGGCAGCCGTCCCGATGTCGCCGGGGAAGACCCGCACGGCGTAGAACGGCGGTGTCTCGATCGGTCCGAGGCAAGGGTTGGGCTGGTGCGCGGGATCGCCGAGATAGCGGTTATAGGCCGTGCTGCCTTTGCCGAACGCAGGATCGTGACCGCTGGCGGCAGCCTGGTTCATCTGGGCAACGCTTGCGGCAAGGTTGACCGCATCGACGCCGAGCTTGCGCGCCAGCTCGGCGACCGTGTTGGCGGCAACGAGGTAGCCGCTGTCGAGAAAGCGCGACAGGGAACGAGCGGCCGGCCGCACCAGGCCGAGACCATAATTGCGCAGAAAACTGGCATCGCAGACCAGATAAGCCGGGATCGTCGGCTCGCTCTCATGAGCGCGATGCATGGCCTCGACGAACTCATGGTACGAGATCGCCTCATTGACGAAGCGTCGACCGGCGTGGTTGACGGCGATCACCCCGGGCTTCTGGCGGTCAAGGATCAGATGGGGGAAGCGGATATCGCGGCCGTCGCGGTCGCGCATGACCGAGACCGGGGTCCAGAACGCGTTGCCGACATTGTCGGTCTCGATCGATGCGCCGGCCTCGCGTGCGAGCTTGAGGCCGTCGCCAGTGTTGCCGATCGGAGCCATCGAATAGTGCTGGTCGGCATGCGGCAGCATGTCGGCTTGCATGGCGGCGTTTGCGGGGAAGCCACCGGTTGCAAGCACAACGCCTCGTCGCGCGCCGATGCGGGAGATGAGTCCGTCGCGCTCGACCTCGAGCCCGACGACGCGTGGCCCGTCCAGCAGCAGCTTGGCCGCCGCCGTTCGCGTGCGCAGGGGGATCTTCCGATCGAGCGCGGATTTCAAAAGGCGGCCAGCGAGCGCGTTGCCCATGAGCAGTCTCGTGCCACGCGGATAGCGCAGGCGATCCAGCCCGTAGCGGAGCAGCAGCTTGGTGGAGTCGCGAAAATTGGCCCAGGAGGAGCGGATGCCGAGCAGGCTGTCGATGTCCTTGCGTCCGACCATCATGCCGCCGAACACCAGGAACTCGGCGATCGGATTCCGGAGCAGGTTGAAATTCTCACCAAGCTCCCGGCCGTCGAACGGCGCCGGATCGATGGTGCGGCCGCCGGTCGATGCTCCCTCCAGATTCGACTGGTAGTCGGGTGAGACGGCGCGCGGGACGAAGCGCAGGGCGGTGTTGCTCTCCATGAAGCTGACCATGCGCGGGCCAGCATCGAGGAACGCGTCGATCATGTCGCGGCGCATGCGATTGCCAAGGATGGCTTGGAGATAGGCGAGCACGGCCTCGCGGCTGTCCTCGACCCCGACCTCGCGGCTGTGCGGGTTCATGGGAATCCAGACCGCTCCGCCGGACACAGCAGTGCTGCCGCCAATGCTGTCGGTCTTTTCGATGACGAGAACATCGAGGCCATGGTGTGCCGCGGTGAGGGCGGCCGCCATTCCGCCGGCGCCGGAGCCGACGACCACGACGTCGTGCTCTTCATCGAAATGCTGTGAGGCCTGAGCTGCTGACATGTCTAGATTCCCAGGCCTCCGCCAAGCGATTTGCCGCCGTCGACCAGCAGGACCTGGCCGGTGATGAAATCCATGCCGGGCGAGGCCAGGAAGGAGACGGCGTTCGCGATATCCTGCGGCCGCCCGGCCTTTCCGGTCGGCTGGAGCGCGAGCTGCGCTGCCAGGCGTTCGGGCGTAAGCGCTGCCAGAAGCGGCGTATCGATCAGTCCGGGCGCGACCGCGTTGACAAGAATGCCGCGTGGGGCGAGCTCCATCGCGCTTGCGCGCGTCAAGCCGACGACGGCTGCCTTCGAGGCCACATAGTGGGCATGGTTGCGCGCGCCGAGAAAGGCGCGGGAGGCGATGTTGACGATCTTGGCCCCGGGCTGCATGCGCGCGGCAGCCGCCTGGGACAGGTTGAAGAGGGCGACAAGGTTGATCTCGTACATGCGGCGGAAATCCTCCGCCGTGAGATCGAAGAATCCGCGCTCGTCGAAGATGCCGGCATTGTTGACGAGGGCCGACAGCGGCCGTTCCTTGGCGATAAGCGCCGCGATCGCATCCTGTTGACGCAGATCGATTGCTGCTGCGCGCGATGTCACACTGGCCGTGGATATCTCGGCGGCGCAGGCCTCGGCCGCCGGTCGATCGAGATCGACGACCAGAACTTCGAAACCATCCCGGGCGAGCCGTGCGGCGATCGCCTTGCCGATGCCGCGCGCGCCGCCGGTCACGAGCGCAAGCGGCGGCTGGGCTGAGGGATCTGTCATGGTTTCTTCTCCATGTTTTTTGGATTGGCGCCGGCGCGGGCGAAATCAGCTCCGTGGCGATGGGTCAGGAAACCGGCGGTGAGTCCGCCGTCGACCTCGAGCACGGCGCCGTTGATGTAGGAGGCCTCGTCACTGAGCAGGAAGGCGATGGCCGAGGCGATCTCCGCCGGCTGCGCCAGCCGGCCAAGCGGCGTGCGATCCAGCATGACGTCATCGAGAAAGGCAGGTGGAATGCCGTCGCGGATCATCGGCGTATCGACACCGTTCGGCGCTACCGCATTCACGCGCACGCCGCGATGGCCCCATTCCACGGCCAGCGTCTTGGTGAGGCCGACCAGTCCCCATTTCGAGGCGGCGTAGTTCGCCCGGCCGGGCTGGCCACCCTTGGCGGTGATGGAGGCGATAGTGACGATCGCGCCGCGGCCTTGCGCGAGCAGGACTTCGCCGACGGCGCGGCAGGTGTAGAAGACGCCCTTCAGATTGATATCGAGCACGTCGGAGAACGTCTTGTCGTCCATGGTCTCCGCGGCTGCCGTGCGTGCGATACCCGCGCAAGGAATGGCGCCGTCGAGCCGGCCGAGATGTTGCACCGCATCCGCGACAAAGCTGTTGGTCGCGGATGCGTCGCGGGTGTCGAGATTTTTGACGATCACCCGCGCGCCCAGGGCCTGCAGCGAGGCCTGCAACGCCGACAGGCCCGCCGTGTCGAGATCCGCCGCCGCGACGTCCGCACCCTCGCTGGCGAGCTGGCGGGCGACGGCTTCACCAATCCCGCGTGCCGCGCCGGTCACGAGAAAGGCTCTGCCGGCGAAGCGTCCTGATCGAGCGGTCATGATCAGCTTCCCAGATAAGTGCGCTTGATCGCTTCATTCTGGCGCAACTCATCGGAGGCGCCTTCGAGCACGATCTCGCCGTTTTCGAGGATGTAGGCATATTGCGAGGCGGCCAGCGCCACCGCCGCGTTCTGTTCGACCAGAAGGATGCTGAGCCCGTCGGCGTGCAGCCGGGCGATGATGTCGAAGATCTTCTGCACCAGCACCGGCGAGAGGCCGAGCGACGGCTCGTCGAGCAGGAGCAGCCGCGGCCGCGCCATCAGGGCGCGGGCGATCAGCAACATCTGTTGCTCGCCGCCGGACAGCGTGCCGGCCTTCTGCTTCAGCCGGTCGCGCAGGACCGGGAAGTAGCCGAAGACGCGGTCGAGGTCGCTGCGGACGCCCGCAGGATCGCTGCGGCCATAAGCGCCCATGTCGAGGTTCTCGCGCACGCTCATGTCGCGGAAGACCTCGCGGCCTTCGGGCACCTGGGAGATGCCGGCCTTGACCACGTGATGGGACTGCAGCCGGTTGAGCGGCTGGCCTTCGAAGCGGATCGAGCCGGCCGTCAGCGGCACCAGCCGCGAGATGGTATTGAGGGTCGTGGTTTTGCCGGCCCCGTTGCCGCCGAGCAACGCGACGATCGAGCCTGCGCTCACCTTGAGGCTGACATTGCTCAGGGCCTGGATGCGTCCGTAAGCGGCCGAAATGCCCTCGACGTCGAGCAGGTCAGGCATGGGCGGCCTCCTTGCCGAGATAGGCTTCGATCACCGCCGGATCGTTGCGCACCTGCTGGGGCGTTCCCTCGGCGATCTTGGTGCCGAAGTTGAGCACCGTGACGCGATCCGAGATCGACATCACGAGCTGCATGACGTGCTCGACGATCAGCACCGTGAGTCCATCTGTCCTGACGAGGTCGGTGAGCAGGCGGTCGAGGGTTGCGATCTCACGGTTGCGCAGGCCTGCGGCAGGCTCGTCGAGCAGCAGCAGACGCGGGCGGATCGCCAGCGCGCGCGCCAGCTCCAGCAATTTCTGATGGCCGAAGTCGAGATTCCTCGCCTTGTGCTTGCGGTAGGGGGCTAGGCCGGTGCGTTCGATCACTTCGTCGATATGGTGCATCACGGCCGGCGGCTTTGCCTGGAGCCAGGCCCGCAGCGAGCCGCCGCAATGAACGTGCGCGCCAATCATGATGTTTTCCAGAACGGTCAGCTCATTGAACAATTCGAGGTTCTGAAAGGAGCGGGCAATGCCGCAGCCGGCCATTTCGGACGCAGGAGAACGGGTGATGTCCGTGCCGTCGAACACGATCCGGCCGGAGTTCGGCTGATAGAAGCGGGAAATGCAGTTGAACGTCGTCGACTTCCCGGCGCCGTTCGGGCCGATCAGCGCGTGGATCGTGCCCTGCGTGACTTCGAGGCTGAAATCGTTGACCGCGACAAGTCCGCCGAACCGGACCGTGACGTTTTCGACCTGGAGGAGAGGATTACGCACGGGCGAACCTCTTCAAATTGTCGCCGATGAACGCGAACAGGCCGCGCGGGGCAAACATCATGAAGATGATGAGGATCAGTCCGTAGATGATCTCCTGGTAGGAGGGTGCCTGGCGCAGCAGCTCCGAGATCAGTCCGAAGACGATCGCCCCACCGATCGCCCCGGAGATGGAGCCGAGCCCGCCGACGACCACCATCGTCAGCACCAGGATGGTGGTCTGGAAGCCTAGGCTGTCGGGATGAATGTAGGTCGAATAGATCGCAAACATCGCGCCGGCCACGCCCGCAAAGAAGGCAGACAGCGCGAAGGCCACGAGCTTGGTGGTGCGGACCGGCACGCCCATCGCAAGGGCGGCGACCTCGGATTCGCGCACCGCCCTGAAGGCCCGTCCGAGCCGTGACCGGGCGATCAGGACAGTCGCCCAGATCATCAACAGCGTGATGGCGAGCACGACCGGATAGGCCTGCCTGTCGCTGACGATCTCGAGGCCAAACAGGGTTGCCGGCGGAATCCGCAAGCCGTTCGGTCCGCCGGTCACCGATGTCCAGCTCAGGAAGACCCATTGCATGGCCTCGCCGAACGCGAATGTGGCGAGCGCCAGATAGATGTCGCGCATGCGCAGCGCGAGCGTTCCGATGCACAGCCCGACCAGTGCGGCAACGAGACCGGATGCGAGGACCGACAGCGGAAACGGCCAGCCGAAGGCGGTGTTGGCGAGACCGCTGGTGTAGATGCCAATGCCAAAGAACGCCGCCTGCGCCAGCGAGAACTGGCCGGCCTCGCCGATAACGATGTGCATGCCTAGGCAGAGCACCGTGAAGGTCAGCAGCAGATTGGCGAGGTAGACGACATAGCCCGTGGAGACCAGCGGGAGCACGATCAAGCCCGCCAGCGCCGCGAGAAGGCCAAGGATGCGCATAGCGGCTCAGACCTTCTTGATCACGACGCGGCCGCCGAACAGGCCTTGGGGACGCAAGATCAACACCAGCATGATGGCGAGGAACGGGGCGAGCGTGATGGCACGCGACGATACGAACAGCCCGACCAGCTGCTCGACGATGCCGATGATGAAGCCGCCGACCACGGCGCCGGGCAGGCTGGCGAAGCCGCCGACGATTGCGGCTGCGAAGCCGAGCGTGACGACAGAGCCCATGTCCGCCGTCATCAGCAGCTTTGGTGAAATCAAGAGCGCCGCGATCGCCGAGATCGCACCCGACAGTCCCCAGATAGTCGTATGGATGCGATTGAGATTGACCCCGACGAGCTGCGCCGCCTTGGGATTCATGCCGACCGAGCGCATTGCGCGGCCGAGCTTGGTGTAGCCGAACATCCAGAAGAAGGCTGCCATGACAATCACAGCGGTACCCAGGATCGCGAGATCGAGTCGGGTCACGCTCGCCTGTCCGATCATGATTGAATCGGTCGAGACCAGCGCCGGAAACGAGCGCGGCGTGTCGCCAAAGCCGGTTTGGCGTACGAGGCCCTTCAGCACGTAGGAGAGGCCGAGCGTCGCGATCACGAGGTTGACCGGGCTGCCGCTCGCATGCGCAACTTGGGTGAGGACGACGCGGCGGAACAGCGCCGCCCCGGCGAAGGCGACGACGATGGTCATGGGGATCGCCGCCCAGACCGGCATCGCGCGGAACACGAACAGATAGAGCGCCACGTAGCCCGCCGCCATCAGCATCTCGCCTTGCGCGAAGTTCGGCACCTCCGACGTCCTGAAGATGATGACGATCGCAAGCGCGAGCAGCGCGTAGACGCTGCCGACGACGAGGCCGGAGGCGACGCCCTGTTGCAGGAAGAGGAGGGCGAGTTGCAGATCCATCGGTGAGCCGCTCGGGAGCTGGGTTTGCGACATTGGAGGCCGCGCGCCTGGCGCGCGGCCTCAGGGGGTTCAGCCTTTGAACTGCCAGCGGCTGGTATAGACGCCGGGCTGCAGCACCTGGTTGGTGCCGTCGAACTTGATGAAGATGGTCGACTTGTTGGCGGCGCGCTCCTGCGGACCGAACACCACAGGCCCGGCCATGACGCCGCTGTCGAAGTGCTGCTTCTTCAGAGCCTCGAGCACCTTCTCGCGCGTCGGCTGCGGACCTGCGTCCTTCAGCGCGTTGACGATGCTCATCGCCGAGGGGATGCCGTACGGCATGTAGGCCTGGGGGTGGTCCGGCTTGGCGGCAAGATCCGGATAGGCCTCCTTGTACATGTCGTAGACCCATTTGATCTTCGGTCCGCCGGGCAGGTCGGCCAGCACGTCCTGCACGTAGAAGTTCTTCAGCGCATCCTTGCTGCCGACATTCTCCGCGAGCTGCGACAGGTTGGCGGTTCCGGCGACGGACAGGATGATCGGCTTGTTGAAGCCGAGCTCGTAGGCCTTCTTGATCAGTAGGGCGGCGGGACGTGCGTAGGTGACGATCGCAAGCGCGTCTGGATTGACGGCGCGGAGCTTGAAGAACGGCGCGGTGACGTCGGTGATGGTCGGGCTGATCGATTCAACCTGCAGATCGACCTTGTGTGCTTCGGCGTCGGCTTTCGATCCTTCCAGGTTCCACACACCATAGGCATCGTCGTGGTTGATGTAGGCGATCTTCTTGGCGCCAAGGGTCTTTGCTGCGAAGTCAACGATCGCGCCGCCAACCGCATATTGCGAGATCGAGAAGGCTCCGAAGATGTAGTCGGTCGGCGGATAGAGCGCGCCGTCACCGGAGGCGTTCAACATGATCAGCGGAATCTTGGAGCGGACGACGTAGTCCTTCGCGGCGACGACCGCAGCCGAGCACGATCCGCCATTGAGCAGGAACACCTGGTCCCGCTCGACGAGCTTCTTCACTGCGGCGACGAGATCGTTGGCATTGCAGCGGTCATCTTCGAGGACGACCTCGATCTTGCGGCCGTTGATGCCGCCTTCCTTGTTGATCTTGTCGTAGTACATGCGCGCCGCATTGGCGACGTCGAAGCCGTAAGCCATGTTCGGTCCCGACAGGGGCGCGAACATGCCGATCTTGATCGTCTTGTCGGTGAGGCCTGGCTCCTGCGCGAAGCCGGCCACCGGCAGGCTCATGACGGCAAAACATGCGGCAGCCAGCGCGCTCAGCCGGCCGGGTGCTCTCTTCGACATTCTTGTTTCCTCCCCTTTTTATTGAACTCGTTATTGCATCCGGTAGCCGCCGTTGACGTCGATGGTGACGCCGGTGATGTAGGAGGCGCCCGGCGACACCAGGAAACGCACGGCGGCCGCGACATCATCGGGCGTGCCGAGCCGTCCCAGCGGAATCTGCGCCGAAGCCTTGTCGTCGTCAGCGGGATCGAGCGACAGACGCAGCATCGGCGCGTCGATCAACCCGGGCGCCACCGAGTTCACGGTGACGCTGCGCGGCGCAAGCTCGCGCGCCATGGCCTTGGTCAGACCCAGCACGGCGGATTTGCTGGCGATGTAGGACGCACTGGACCTGTAGCCGCCGAGCTGCGCCGCGACGGACGACAGCGTGACGATACGGCCGCCGGAGACCGAGGCGGGCAGGCGATTGGCGAATTCCCTGCAACAGAGAAACGTCCCGGTCGCGTTGATGTCCTGCGTCGTCTGCCATTCGGCGAGGTCCGTCTCTGCGACGAGGTTGCGCGAGCCGTCCGGGCGCAGCATCAGAATGCCGGCCCCGGTTACCATCACGGCGAGTTCGCCCAAAGCATGCTGGGCACGATCGAACGCTGATTTGACCTGCGCCTCGTTCGATACGTCTGCGACGATGGAGATGTGGCCGGTGCCGGCGAGCTGCTGCAGCAGGCCGTCGAGTGCGTCCTGGCTGCGATCGAGGGCCGCGACCCGCAGGCCGTCTTCGGCTAGCGCCCTGCAAATGGCCACACCAATCCCGCCGCTTGCCCCTGTCACGAGGGCGGCGCGCCGCTCCTTCCCGTTCACGCGTTTGCACTCCCTGATCTCTTTATTGGATACAATCCAAGGACAAGCACGCAGCAATGTCAACTATATTGCATTGTGTCAGGCAATATTTTATCCAATCATGATGTGGAGATGTGGATGAGCCCCCGTGACCAGCGCATCGGATGTCACTGAACTGCTGCGTGAGCGCATTCTGTCGGGCGATGTACCGTCAGGGTCGCGGCTGCAGCAGATTCCGCTGTCGGAAGCGCTCGGCGTCTCGCGCACGCCATTGCGCGAGGCGCTGGCGCAACTCGCGAAGGAAGGTCTGCTGATCTACGAGCCGAACCGCGGCTACGCGGTGAGGGCGTTTTCGACGGCCGAAATCAGCGCGGCCTTCGAGGTCCGCGCGCGGCTCGAGGCGCTGGCCTGCGGCATCGTTGCGCGGCAGGGCGCCTCGGTGGAGGTGCTCGATCGCTTACGCGAATGCGTTGCCGAAGGCGATCGCATTCTGTCGAAGGGCGTTCTCGATCCCGATGACCTGATCCCGTATCGCCGGATGAACGTTGATTTCCACGAGACTATCATCCAGACCTGCCAGAACCCGTTCGTCAGCAGCTTCGTCCGACAATGTCACAACGTTCCCATGGCGTCGGATCGGGTGTTCATCTGGGAGGACTACAAGGTCATCGCGCGTTCCCACGACGATCACCACCGGATCCTCGATGCGATAGCCAAGCGTGAGGCCCAGCGCGCTGAGGGCCTGATGTCGGAGCACATCCACTTCGCGCTTCTCGTGTTGCGCAGGAAACTGGATGAAGATGGCCGGGCGGCGCAATTGCGGGACGGCCGAGAGTAACCATCGAACCTGCGCCTTCTTCCGTGTGTCGGCGGCTCGGTGACGGTTGCCCGGCCCCCATCTTGCGCAGCCCACCGAAGGTGATCTTCACCGGGCGAGCGTCGGCGCAGATAGGGCGATACGTCTGATTGGCCAGGCACCCCGCCATGACCGGCGCGATCGCGCCTGCGAATGTGGCCATCCTTTCGGAGAGGCCGGCTGGCAAGACGCTCGGGGGAGGGCGGGGCACTCTTACGCACGGAAAATGCACCTAAGCCCGTTGTCGACCTTCGTAACCCGTTGAAATCACGGAAAATGCGACCCCGCTCCAAGCGCACCATAAGCCCACCTTTGGCCTCTCCTCACTCGCCCGGTGATTTTGGTCGGACCTCGCTCAGGACCTCGTTCCAGATCGATTTAATCAGTCTCTGCTGCAGACTATCGGCAGGGCCGTCGGTAGCCGGATGCGATCTGAAAAGGCTAAAATGGCCATTGTGACGGCTCGCTCGAGGATCTGACGGATGACGGCTAAAATCGATCTCGTGACGCTGCAATTGTTCGTGGCGATCGTCGAGGAGCAGAGTATCGCGAAGGCGGCGGAGAAGAAGAATATCGCCGCGTCCGCGGTCAGCCGCCGCATCTCGGATATCGAGGACCGTTTCCAGGTCGAGTTGCTGCATCGTCATTCGAAAGGGATCGAGCCGACACCTGCCGGTTTTGCCCTGCTCGAGCACGCCCGCATCATCCTGGGAAACCTTAGCAGGCTCGAGACCGAATTGACGGGATACAGGCAGGGCAAGCGCGGGTTGATCCGGGTCTGCGCCAACAAGTCCGCGATCCTCGAATTCTTGGCGGACGAGCTCAGCCTGTTCTTGGAACGGCATCCGTTGGTCCGCATCGACATCGAGGAAGATCTCAGCCCCGCGATCGTGCGAGCGGTGGTGGAGAACCGAGCCGACATCGGTATTTTTGGCGGCAACATCGACGGACAGGATCTCGAGCTGCTGTCCTATCGCAGCGACAGCCTCGCCGCGTTGGTTACGCGCGACCATCCGCTGGCCGGCCGCGGCAAAGTTCGCTTCCGCGAACTGGTCGATTTCGACTTCGTCAGCCTTGAGAAGGGCAGTTCGATCGAGACGCTGTGTGTCGCTGCAGCTGCGGCTCTTGGGCAACATCTTAAGGTGCGCGTCCGCGTCAGCAGTTTCGATGCGCTGTTTCGCGTCATCGATGCCAGGATGGGGGTCGGCGTCGTGCCGCTGGAGATCGTTCAGGGCCGCTATGGCGTCGACAGCCTCGTCACCGTCCCGCTCGATGAGTCGTGGGCGCAGCGCGAACTCCTTATGGGCGTGCGTGATTACAAGTCGCTACCACCGGTCACGAAGTTATTGGTGGACCACCTGCGGACCCATGATGATGCGAGTCTCACCGCAGATGGCGTTTCCGACCGGCTGACGGTCGTGCCGGGCAGAGGCTAGCATCGCCCCCGCAGAGGCCAGCCATCGCCGGTCGCGATGGCCCGCTGCCCATCCGTCACTTGCACATTTCCGGGGCGGACTTCTATCCTGCCTCCCAAGATCGCTGTCTGTCGGCATGATCGGCAGCAATGCGTCCCCTGCGGTGGACGCGGACGGCACATCAGATGCCGAACATGGGAGGACGGATCGTGGACACGTGTGGTCGCACGTTGCTGGCCAAAATCTGGGACCAGCATGTCATCGCCCAGATCAGCGATGATACCGATCTTCTTCATGTGGACCGCCATTTGCTGCATGACCTCGGCGGCTCCCGCGGCCTGATTGATCTCAAAAGCCGCAATATCCCGGTCCATAATCCCGAACTGACCTTCGCCACGCCAGATCATGCGATTTCAACGGCGTTCGGGCGTGTTGGCACGATCAAGACCGGGCAGGAGCTGCTCTCGGCGTTGCGGACCGAGACATCTGCCAGTGGCATCCAGTTGTTCGACATCGACCAGCCGGGGCAGGGCATCGTCCATGTCATCGGGCCTGAGCTCGGTCTCAGCCTGCCCGGCTGCCTGATCGTCTGCGGTGACAGCCATACCTGCACTCATGGTGGCCTGGGTGCTCTGGCCTTCGGCATCGGATCCAGCGAGCTCACGCACGTACTGGCGACCCAGACAATCATCCAGCGCCGGCCTAAAACCATGCGCGTCACGTTCGACGGCCGGCTGCCATTTGGTGTGACGGCGAAGGATCTCATCCTCGCGTTGATCGGCCATGTCGGGGCTGCCGGCGGCACCGGTTATGCGGTCGAATACGGCGGCAGTGCGATCAGGGACATGCCGATCGAAGGACGGCTCACCATCTGCAATCTGTCGGTCGAGCTCGGCGCCAAGATGGGTCTGATCGCGCCGGATGAAGCGACGTTCGCGTATATCCGCGGCCGTCCCTATGCGCCGCAAGGCGAGACGTGGGACCGGGCCGTCACGGCGTGGCGGACGCTTCAGAGCGACAGCGACGCCGAGTTCGATCGCGAGGTCTCGATCGATGTCGGAACGATCATCCCCCAGATCACCTGGGGCACCAGTCCGGAACATGTCCTTGGTGTAGATGGCCGCATCCCGGATCCGGCAGACATTGCCGATCCGGCGCGGCGCGGCGCGATCGAGATCGCACTCGACTACATGGGCCTTAAGCCGGGCGCGCCGATCGCCGGCACGCCGGTGGATTGGGTCTTCATAGGCTCCTGCACCAACAGCCGCCTCAGCGATCTGCGCGCCGCGGCCGAGGTCGCGCGTGGCCGAAAGGTCGCGCCGGGCGTGCGGGCCTGGGTCGTGCCGGGCTCGGAGACCGTCAAGCGCGATGCGGTCGCCGAGGGGCTTGACAAGATCTTTACCGAGGCTGGCTTCGAATGGCGCGAGCCCGGATGCTCGATGTGCCTAGCCGCAAACGGCGAAACCGTGCCGCCCGGCCAGCGCTCGGTGTCAACGTCGAACCGGAATTTCATCGGCCGGCAAGGGCCGCGTGCCCGCACTCATCTGGCGAGCCCGGCCATGGCCGCCGCGGCGGCGGTTTCCGGTGCCATCGCTGACGTTCGAACGATGGAGCGCTAGATGGCGCAACCCTTCACCAAGCTGACCGCGATTGCCGCGCCGATCATGCGCACGAATGTCGATACGGATGTGATCATCAGCATCAACCGCATGATCGGAAATTCCGTCCGGGGCAGTCTTGGAAAATGGGCGTTCGGATCGCTCCGCTATTTGCCTGATGGTTCGGACAATCCCGAGTTCATCCTGAATCGCGAGCCTTATCGCGCGGCGGAAATCCTGGTGACCGGACCGAATTTCGGCTGCGGCTCGTCGCGCGAAGCGGCGGTGTGGTCGCTGCAGGAGATGGGTATCCGCGCCATCATCGGCTCCGGCTTCGGCGACATCTTTTTCGCCAACTGTTTCCAGAACGGCATCCTGCCTGTGGTGCTGGACAAAGCCACCATCGACAGCCTTGCAGCGGAGATCGAAGCGAGCCAGGGCGCGGGGCGCCTCACTGTCGATCTGCAGGAGCAGACGGTTACCTCGCCATCGGGGGCAAGGCACAGCTTCGAGATTGATCCGCGCCGGCGTGCGGGTTTGCTCGAAGGGCTCGACGAGATTTCGCTGACGCTGCGGCGGGAGCACGAGATCCGCGCCTTCCAGGCATCCGACCGCGGTGCGCGGCCGTGGATTCACTTTGCAGGACAATCGGCATGAACACGCTCTCGAACATGATCAAGGTGGCTGTGGTCGGTGGTGAAGGCATCGGTCCGGAGGTAACCGACCAGTCCCACCGCATTCTCAAATGGTTTTCGGCCCGGCGCGGCGTTCCGGTGGCTCTGCGCGAAGCGCAGTACGGCCTCATTCCCTATCTGGCGACGGGCAAGGTGCTGCCGGATGACACCGTCGAGGCGATGGAGGAGGCCGACGCGATTCTCTGGGGTGCGACGGGCGGCCCGGAAACCACGGAGGTTCCTCCGGCAGCGCGCAAGGCGGGAAGCCTCCTGTCACTGCGCAGCAAATACGACCTCTATGCGAATCTCCGGCCCATCGTCGCCAATCCGGCGCTGGCGGACTCCGCGCCGCTCAAGACCGAGGTGCTGAAAGACGTCGACTTCATCATCATCCGCGAGCTCACCAGCGGCATCTATTTCGGCGAGCCGCGCGGCATCGAAATGCTGCCCGACGGCCAGCGCCGCGGCTTCAACACCCAGCAATACACCACCAACCAGATCCGCCGGGTGGCGCGAACCGCATTTGAACTGGCGCGAACGCGCAAGGGCCGGGTCTGCTCGGTCGACAAGGCCAATGTGCTGGAGACCAGCTTGCTATGGCGCGAGGAGGTCGCGGCGCTGCATGCAGCGGAATTCTCCGATGTGGAGCTGACGCACCTCTATGTCGATAACGCCGCCATGCAGATTGTGCGGGCGCCCTCGCAGTTCGATGTCATGGTAACCTGCAATATCTTCGGAGACATTCTCTCCGATTGCGCGGCGATGGCGTCGGGCTCGCTCGGCATGCTGCCGTCGGTCTCGCTGGGGCCGCCCGATCGGCTGGGACGCCGCAAGGCGCTCTATGAGCCGGTCCACGGCAGCGCTCCTGATATTGCGGGCAAGGGAATCGCCAATCCGCTTGGCTCGATTCTCAGCGTCGCGATGATGTTGCGCATCACCCTCAATCGGCCCGATGATGCTACGCTGCTGGAGAAGGCCGTCGATACGGCCCTGGCGGCCGGCGCAAGAACGGCCGATATCGCCGAACCCGGCGCAAAAAGACTTTCGACCCAGGAGATGGGCGATGCGGTGTTGAACGCACTGGACAAAGTGGCCGGCAAGGAGAGGGAGCACGCGTGATGAGAACTCGGATCACCAGACGGGCCGCGCTGACCATTGTCGCCGGCGCCTCCATGGCGGCGGGGCGGGCGTGGGCAGATACCCCGTCGGGCCGCGTGATCTATCCGGTGGCTATTCCGATCTATCAATCGCAATTCGTCGCCGACCGGGCGGGGTTCTTCAAGGACGCCGGCCTCGATTGCAAACTGATCCAGGGTGGCAGCGGCGTGAAGACGCGCGAGATCATCGCCTCGTCCCAGGGTGACATCGGCATCGGCGACATCACCCACCCGATGCAGCTCAGCAATCATGGCCGCAGCGCGCGCGTCCTGATGCCGGTCGACACCCGCAGCAACGCCGCGATTTTCATCATCCGCAAGGATCTCTTCGATCAGGGCATCACCACACTGGAGGCGCTGACGAAGTGGAAGCGGCCGGATGGACGAAAGCCGATCGTCTCGGTCTCGTCGCTGGGAGGCACCAACCACGTATGGGCGTCCTACTACATGGAAACCATGGGACTGGACGACAAGGTGACCTGGATCGGCACCGGCAATGTCGACACCATGATGGGCACGCTGAAAACGAAACAGGTCGATGTTCTCATCAACTCACCTTCGATCCTGAAGGACTCGGTCGAGCAGGGCTGGGGCGCGCTGTTGTTCGATGGGACAGATGAGGCGGTCTGGACCAAGTATATCGGCGGCAAGGTCCCGGTGACGTCTCATTTCACCCTGCAGTCGACGATCGACAAAGACCCGCAGAAGATGCAGGCGTTCGTTACGGCGCTGTGGCGCGCAACCCAGTGGATCAAGGGGCATTCTCCCGAAGAGATCTATGATGCGATCGAGCCCTATGTCGGGAGCACGTCGCGCGACGCGAATATTCTCGACATCGGGGTCATGAAGAAGGTCACCGACTACGAAGGCATCATCGATGCCGCGAGCTTCGCGCGCGGCGAGAAGGTCTGGTTCCGTGAAATGACCGGTATCAAGCCGCTGGCAATGGCCGACGTCGTCAGTAGCAGCTTCATCGAAGCGGCACGCAAGGCCTATCCAGCTTGACGGTGCAGGCCATGCACGCGTCGCAGTTCGTTGCGTCGCCCGTGACGCGGCGGATCGACGTGCGCGGATTGTGCAAGACCTTCCAGCTGGCGGGTACGGCCATCGAGGCGGTGCGCGACGTTTCCTTCAGTGTCCGGCGCGGCGAATTCGTCGCCTTGCTGGGCCCGTCCGGTTCGGGCAAGAGCACCGTCCTCAACATGATCGCGACACTGGTCAAGCCGACCAGCGGTCAGATCCTGATTGACGGGACGCCGGTTGTCCCTGGGCAAGCGACGCCGAATGTCGGCTATGTGTTCCAGCGCGACACCCTGTTTCCCTGGCGTACCGTTGCCGACAACATCGGTTACGGCTTGCAACTGGCGGGTGTTCCGGTGGCGGAGAGAAAGGAACGTATCGATGCTTGCTTGATGCAAGCCGGGTTGCAGGATTTTGGTAATGCCTATCCCTCGGCCTTGTCGGGCGGCATGCGTCAGCGGGCAGCTTTGATGCGAACGCTGGTGGTTGAACCGCAGGTTCTGCTGATGGACGAGCCGTTCGGCGCGCTCGACACCCATACCAAGATCGACATGCACGATGTGTTGCTTCGCATCTGGGAACGCGAGCAGCAGACCGTGCTGTTCGTGACCCATGATCTCGGCGAGGCCCTGACGCTGGCAGATCGTATCATTCTATTTTCCGCGCGGCCCGGCCGGATCAAGGAGAGCTTCGAGGTGGATTTTGCCCGACCGCGCAACGCCGTGAAGATCAGGGAGACGCCGCGTTATGCCGAACTGTTTCAGTTGATCTGGCACTCGCTCGGCGAAGAATTCATCAAGGGTCGCAGCCCATGAGACGAGCGCGCCGCCCCGGCAGAACTTTGGCATGGCAGGTGCTGATTTGCCTTTGCATCTTGTCGATCTGGCAGTGGGGGTACGATCTGCACGACCGCCTTCCCTGGCTGGTGCCGGACCTGCTCGATCCCTACTTCATATCCAAGCCATCGGACATCTTTGAGCATTTCCTGATCCTGAGCTGTCTCAAGTCGAAGCTCGGCGTGTTCAACGGCTGGTTCAATGGCGAATTCGGCCGCTGCATGGCGCGATCCGAGAATAATCTCTGGATTGCGACCGCTGTCACGCTGAAGAACACGTTCTTTGGTTTCGTCACCGGCGTCAGCAGCGGCTTTGCCGCGGGCCTCCTGCTGGGCCGCTCGGATCGGCTGAGCGCCATTTTCCAGCCGTTCATCACGGCGGTGAATTCGATCCCGCGCATCGCGCTGGCGCCGATCATCGTGCTTGCTTTCGGCATCGGCGATACCTCGAAAATTGTAACGTCGTGGATCGTGGTCGTCTTTCTCGTGTTCTTCAATACGTTCGAAGGAGCCCGCTCGATCGACGAAGGCTTTGTCAATGCGGCGCGGCTGCTCGGCGCGAGCGAGTGGCAGATTACCCGCACGGTAGTTGTCCCCTCGACCATGGCTTGGGTCTTCGCCTCGCTAACACCTGCGATCTCTTTTGCCCTGATAGGGGTGATCGTCGGCGAGTTTATCGGTGCGGAAAGAGGAATCGGGCGCCTGATCATCGAGTCGGAGGCGCGAGCGGAGGCATCTGGAATGATGGTCGCCGTCATCGTTCTGATGCTGGTGGGCGTTGCGCTATCCGCATTGATCTGGCGATTGCAGGCCTATCTGCTGCGCTGGCAGCAGCACAATCTGGCGGAGTAGCCGGAGAAGCCTGGGCGCTGGCCGTTCGCTGCGTTTCGCGCGTCAATAAAAGCCGGGCCGGCGCTAAGGCAGTTTTTCAAAAGTGCTTTGTCTGTGCGATCGCGAGCCAGATCCGGAAGACAC
Source organism: Bradyrhizobium neotropicale (assembly GCF_001641695.1). GTDB lineage: Bacteria > Pseudomonadota > Alphaproteobacteria > Rhizobiales > Xanthobacteraceae > Bradyrhizobium > Bradyrhizobium neotropicale. Next base: position 6,372 of record NZ_LSEF01000055.1, on the reverse strand, counting down.
GAAGTGTGATCTCTGCGGTTACTTACGCGCGGAGTATTCTTCCTTGGCTTCGCATGCCTGCACCCGTGCGGTAGTCCGGCTGTTGAGGTCGAAATATGTCCAGCGCAGGCTTGATGCCGCGGATCCGAAGCGGAGATCGAACCAGGTCGGCCTGTATCCGAGCATACTTTCAGGCTTAAGTTCGGCGAGCTGCGATCGCAGTCATCTCGAGTTTGACGCCGGGACCGAGGTCGGCCACTCCGATTGCCGCGCGCGCCGGGAGCGTATCCTCCGTAAAGAATGCTTTCCAGGCGGCGTTGAAGGCGGCCTTCTCGCTGAGCTTGGTCAGGAAGATCGTGACCTGCAGGACATGGGACCGGTCAGATCCTTGAGCCTCAAGCAAACGCGACAATTGGCCGAGTACATCGCTTGCTTGGCCGGCCATATCAAGGCTCGTGTCCTCAGGGACGATCCCGCCGATGTAAAGCACGCCATTGTGCTCGACAACTTCGTGGAGGAGTCCCTCATAAGGTAAAACGCGGTTGATCATGAAACTCCCGGCAGAACGGACGCACCTTGCGTCGCTTGTCGCACGACTGCTCAACCCCGAAGGCTTGCCGACCAGCCGTCCACTTCCTGATCGGCTCATTGCACTCCGAAGTGTATATTACTTCATCTAACATGCAAACTCGGCTTGTTTGGCGTGCGGAATGAGTATAACCGACAGCCAATTCCTAACCCCGATTGCCGACTAGATCTCTGATATTCGCTGTGTGACTCGTGTGCTGATAATCCGAGGTGCGATTTCTGCTTCCAATTCATGCCTATGTCGGTTGCGTGGAGCGATGCGGGTTACGGAAGCCAAAACCGGCGTCGGGGATTCGGACGTTCCCCATGTACAACCGACGCTCTACCGGTAGGGCTCCGGCAAAGACTCCTCAGGCAGGCCAGCGCGCGCTGCCACCAACCTAGCGGCCCGTAAAGCGGGCCGGGCGCTTCTCTTGAAACGATGTAAAGCCCTCTCGATAATCCGCGCTCTGGTTGAGCTGCGGCTGAACCATCAGCTCGTAGTCAAGGAAGTCTTCAAAGCTCGGACCGAGGGCATAGTCAAAGAGCTTCTTCGCCATCGCAAGTGCAAACGTCGGTTGCTCCGCGAGCTCGGCGGCGAACTTCATCGCTTCCGCGTCGAGCGAGTCCGCGGGCACGACGCGTGACACGAGTTGGAGGCGCTCGGCCTCTTCCGCGCCGACGAAGCGGGTCGTAAATACAAGCTCCTTGGCCCGCTGCATTCCGACCAGACGGGAAAGCAGCCATGCCGCCCCGCCGTCGGGTGCAAGACCGCGGCGCAGGCAGATCGCGGAAAATCTGGCATTGTCTGCGGCAATAACAAGATCGCAAGCCAACGCCAGGCTCCAGCCAATGCCGACTGCCGGTCCACGGACGGCGGCGGTAGCAGTCCGGTCGATAATCGCTGTTGCAGGGTCTCTCTTAAAGGGAATCCCGATACACTTTAGGCGTGCACCCGACCAATTGCAGGAAGACTCTGTTGAAGTGGCTCTGGTCCGAAAACCCACAAGCCAGAGCTGCCTCGCTGAGGGATACCACTTTATCTCTTAGCAGCCTCTGCGCCACGTCCACCCGCCTCATCAGTAGCCATCTCCGCGGCGTCACCCCCGTCGAGCGCACGAATGACTTCGAGAAGGAGGCGGTAGGCAGGTGACAGGCCTTGGCGATCTCAGCGATGGTGATACGACCGTCAAGGCTCGCATCAAGCAAATCTTGGGCTCTCCTAAGTTGCCAAGGCGCGAGGACGCCTGCCGGCTTTCGCGCCGCTATCGGAGTGGGACCGTAGGCCCCCGCGACGTAAGCCATGATAGAAACCGCAGTTTGATCCAACCCAAGCGTATCGACCTCATTCGGGCGCTCGAGCATCGGGATCAGAAACTTCGCAAGCATCGGTATCACGGGATCATCCACGCTATGCCCGAGACGGGTCGATAGCGAGCGAGGTGCAGCTAACCCGTCTTCCTCCGCAATTCTTGCGATCGATTGCTTCGGGATACAGAGGTGGAGACTGTCGAGAGGACTTTCGATGTATGCCTGCGTGTCGCATTCGAGATCGTAGAACTCGAGGGCCCCCTTGCGATGGACCGGGTTCTTGATCTCTTTTCCATCGAGCCATAGCGCTGATTTCGGACAATCACGCAGTTGCCAGACGACGACAAAAGTCTCCTCCGGCGGTATCGGATCGGTCATCCCGAGGCCTTCCGTGTCGCGCGATATGCGCACCGCCGAGAAGCTGCCGACGTTCTCGATGCTGCGTAGCGCGAGGGTCGGGCTTTCGAGCCGGAAATGCTTCGGCGCGTCGATAAGGTAGGATTGGGACGTCATGACACCCAGGTCTCTTCCGAGCCGACAGATACGACCGAGCTGTCCCGTCGATGCATTCGGCGCCACTCCGCCGGCGTGGCTCCCGTCATGCTACGGAAGACTCGGGTGAGATGACTTTGGCTGGCGAAACCCACGGCAACCGCCACGTCGGCAAGCACCACTCCATCCAGCATGAGCGATTTCGCCTTGTCGATGCGTAGCTTGAGCTGCCATCTGTAAGGAGGGAGTCCGGTGGATGCCTTAAATGCACGTACGAAGCTGCTCTCAGAGAGCCCTACGTGCTGTGCAAGCTCGGACATTTTTACGTCTGCGGATAAGTTTCCGATCAGGAAATCCTGAGCCTTGCGCAACCGCTCGCGAGAGAGTCCGCCGACTGCGAGGGCGGACCCAAGTTCCGCAAAACGACCAATCATCGCCAAGGCGATTGCCGATAGAAACCTTTTTCCATGGGTTCCTGCTTCGATCGCCTGCGCCAGGCGAGCGGAGCACTGAAGGATCGCCGGATCCTGGGTCATCCAGATAGTGCCGGATTTCTCAAGGTTTGATCTGACGAGAGATGGCGTCGAAGAATGATCGAACTCGATCATGAGGCGGCGATGCAGCGCGATCGGTTCGGACCACTCCCAGGCTGAAACGCCGGCCGGCACCAGGCTCGCGTGGGCGCCTCCATGTGCAACCTTTGATGGACGACGAGACGATCCGATCTGGGTTCGCCCCCCAATCTCCTCCAGGGAGACGTACAGAATGGTGCGCTCGCTCGTTAGCTCGACGACCCTCTCTTTTTCGCCGCGCCGCGAGGTTAGGCTGGCGGTCATCCCGTCGGATGAACATTCGAGTGTCCCACCGGGGTAGGTGGGATGACGGGCCTCGACCGGCATATGAGATTTTCCACGAAACTGCCTGTCGCGGCACCCTAGGGCATTCTGCCGCCGAATAATACTATACCGGCGTTTAATGGACTGGCGACGGTTCATTGGCCTGCAGCTCAGCACTTACCTTGGGTGAGAGATCCGCAAGGGGGCCGGCTGCGGTGCTCCGGAAGGCCGCTTCCAGGCGCGCCTGTAGGCGTGGCCGTGACAAAATCCGTCCAAAGCCATCGAATTCTTTCAATACGCTGGCAAATTCGAGCGCCAAAGTTGGGTCGTCTTGACGCCTGATGGCTTCAGGACCGTCGGACCGAAATGCTGACGATCAGGACGTCGAGAGCGCCGATGCTCTTCACTATCCCCCCGGTAACGCATTGTTCGCCTGGAGAATTGTGTCGCTCATGACCGCCCCGCATGACCCGTTCCAGGCGCCATCGGCTCTGCGGAATCACGCAGACTTCCCCGTGTGGAAGCGTCCGTTCGTCCCGAGGCGGGAAGGCACGACGGTGAAAAGCCTCCATTCCCGATCCTGGAACGGGCTCACCGCCAGCGTGACCGAACTCGCCTGCACCAGGTCATACTGCGCAGAGCTGTGTTACGATTGTGCCCGGCTGTCGATCATGCTCGACCTTGACGGCAACCTTCCGGAATTGCGTAGCGAGAAGCGTCGGCGCGGCCCGGATCCCGCAAATACCATTCACAACATGAACTTTGCGCCCGCCAGGATGGAAACGTGGGCAATCTGGAACGAAACGCGCTACATGCGCCACATCTCCTTCACGTTCGCAGATGACGCTCTCAAACAGTTGGCGGACGAGGAAGTGAGTCCGTCCGCGTTTGCTCCGCGTCTGTTGTTCTACGATCCCGCCCTTTTCCATATCGCAAAACTCTTCGAGGCCGAGGTCAGTCGGGAAGGAGACTCTCCGCGGCTGTACGGGGACAGTTTGTCCCTGGCGCTGCTCCTGCGCCTCTCGGCCGCCGGCGACGCGTACCGAACGCCGGCCCGGGGCGGGCTGCCGCCCCGGCGCCTGCGGATGGTCACCGACTATCTGAGAGAACATCTTGCCGACAACGTCGGTTTGCTCGAACTCGCGAACATCGCTCAGCTATCGCGGTCACATTTCTGCCGGGCTTTCCGAATGTCCACCGGTCTGTCGCCTCACCAATGGCTGATCAGCGCGCGCATAGAGAAGGCGAAGGAGCTGCTGGTGTCAGATAAGCTACCGATCGCGGAAATAGCGTTCCTCACGGGATTCGCCGACCAGGCGCATCTGAGCAGGCATTTCAGCCGGATAGTCGGTTCTAGCCCCGGTGCGTGGCGCCGCCAAGCAGCCTCTTAGTCCAGATCGTTCGAGGCTACGCCCAGGAGCAAAATCAGCGGAAGAGGGCCGAAAGGAAAATCCGGGCCATGAGTTCGTCCCGCTTGCTGACAACTCGGCTGCGCGGCACCCGCTCGCAAATCACGCGAGCTCCGGCTTCCACGAGGCATTTCTCGATCTGGAGCGCGGTGTCGTCTGCTGATCCTGCGCCCTTTGGCGTGGCCAGCAGCACGTCCATCCCACCAAGGTTTGTAGCCGGCGGACGCATAGCGCGAGTCGGGTTGATGATGATGGCAGCGCTTATCGCATCTGCAAGGCAAGCGATCAATGCAAGCGCAGCGTCCGCTCCCTCGACGTGACCGACCACGACCATCGGCACCAATGTGAGTTCGTGCGTATGCATTGCATTGTGAATAGACAGAGCGAGACCATCTGCAAAATCTCTCGATAGGGTTTCGCCGTTGCCGGTGGAGCGCGGGGTCGACACTGCCAGAATTCCCGAGCCGGTGCTGGCGGATCTGCAGAAATCTAGGAAGCCAGAGGGACTGGCCGCCCGACCTGGGATAGCCAGCAACAAAGGCGCACTTTCGTCGCTGCCAGGATGAAACCTGCAGATTGTTTCCAATCGCTCCAAAGACACCCCTCTCGCGCAATTCGATGTCGTCTGGTGCCGACGGTCGCCTCCGTCCGGCACAAATGGCCACATCCACTGTGGGGTATTTGGTCGTGGCTGTATCGTGGAAATTGCGAAAGACAGCCAGAACGTGAGCCGTTCGTTCAAAATACGTTTCGTTCGGCCGCGACCGCCTGACGCACCGGCGGTATCACTTGGCTCAATGAGTATACGCCCTCGTCCGAGGCAGCCGCGGCGGAGGTGCCAATGTGCTTCCGACAGCAAGCATACGCCCGGCTTGCTCACGAAGATCCATCTCCTGTCGCTCGGCGCGGGCGCTGCTTGCACTTGTCGCGTGCCGATCAACCGTTGCCGGATGATTCATGACCGAACATGCTGAATCGTCTGTTGAGTGCGGTTTCTTTGGCAAACGGCTAAGTGACTACTTCGGTGTAGAGGCAAGCACACTCGCCCAAATCAGGCGCCATGGAAAACTGTATCTCGCGGTACCGAGACTGACCTTGGCTAACTCGGAGCGAACAGTCAGCTCTCAGCTATCGTCCGAGCCCGCGTTCAGTATCCTTCATCAGCCCGCCGATGGAACCGTGATCGTTACGGATCTGCGCGAGAACGCAAAATGTGAACTAAAAGGTCCATTGGATCTGCTTCAATATTATGTCCCGCGTCGCGCGCTGGATGACTTTGCTCGCGAGCATGACGCCAAGCCTGTTGAAACGCTCAGATGGAGCCGAGATCGGCGCGACCCCTGCCTATCCACGATCTCGAGCCTTCTGCTGAGTGCAATCGAGGAAGATCGGACGACGAACCAGCTTTTCGTGGACCAGATCGGGCTGAGCTTGCTTGCCCATTTCGCGCAGACCTATGGAGGTCTACGCACGTACGATGGCGCCCTGGAAGGCGGGTTGGCGCCTTGGCAGGAGCGCCGCGCCAAGGAGATCATGCGTGCGCGGCTCGCGAGTCGCCTCACGATAGCCGATGTTGCGGCAGAGTGCAGGCTGACGCCGAGCCACTTCGCTCGTTCGTTCAGGCGCAGCGCGGGCATCGCCCCGCACGAGTATCTCTCCCGCCTTCGGATGGATGAGGCCAAACGTTTGTTGACGACAACCAAGCTTCCCCTGGCGGATATTGCCCTGATCTGCGGATTTGGCGACCAGAGCTATTTCACGAGAGTGTTCTCCCGGAG
>NZ_LSEF01000054.1 GCF_001641695.1 Bradyrhizobium neotropicale | reverse complement strand
CTGTGGAATCTCAACAGGTCGTCCTCCGGGAGACGGAGGCGGCTGATGGGTGGTTTGGCTTGCAAACTACCGTGTGGGCGATGCCAGTTGTAGTGCTGAAGCCAGATTGGCAGGTTTTTGGCGCGCTGGTCTGAGGTGTCGTAGGAGCGAGCGTAAGCCCACTCGCGCAGCGCTGTCTGGATGAAGCGTTCGGCCTTGCCGTTTGTTTGGGGCCGATATGGTCTGGTGAAGATGTGCCTGAGGCCGAGCTTCCCGCACGCTCTGGCGAAGGCCTTGGCACGGTAGCAAGAGCCATTGTCGGTCATGATGCCGGTGACCTTCATACCGAGGCTGCGGTAGTAAGCGACGGCTTCCCTGAGGAAGGCGATGGCACTTTCCTTTTTCTGATCACGCCGGATCTGGGAGAAGGCCAGGCGCGATGCATCGTCGATCGCCACGTGGACGAACTCGTGGCCGGCGCCGCGGCTTTCACCCTTCTGACGATCGTGCGTGATGCGGTGGCCGGGTCTGACGAACCTGCCGAGCTTCTTGATGTCGATATGGATCAGCTCGCCGGGCTGCTCGCGCTCGTAGCGGCGCACCGGCTCGGCCGGCTCCAGATCGCGTGTCCGGCTTAATCCCAGGCGGCGGAGTATGCGGCTGACGGTGGCCCGTGACAGCCCAACCTCGGCTGCGATCTGCTTGCCGGTGTGGCGCTGCCGGCGCAACGCCTCGACGGCCTCGCACGTGGCCCGCGGGGTTTGGCTTGGCGATGAAAGGGGTCTGGAGGAACGATCACGCAATCCCTCGACACCTGCTGCGCGGAACCGCTCGACCCATTTGGCTACCGTTTTCGGTGTCGTGTTGAACTGGTCAGCCGCGGCAGCCTGGCTCAGTCCGTCCTCGACCACGCCTCGCACCATCGCCTCTCGACCTGTGGGCGTCAAAGGCGCATTCTTGTGGACGTTCATCTGGTCTCTCCGTGGAAACGTTGAAGCTTCGCAACCTCAGCTTCCTCGGTTCAGACCAGATGGACAACCTCCTGAGACACCAAAGCTAACCCACCCTACGGGATAGTTTCGTCTTTTCGGGCGCGCCGCTACGCGCGCCGATGGGTCTGCGCGAGCAACCGGCCGTGCACGGCGCGCAAGTCGGCACTCATGCGGGTCTGCCCCGTGGTGACGTAGGACAGCCAGGCGCCGTCGGCGGCGAGGCGCACGACATGAAGTTCGGGCGCGCCATCGGTCGAGCGATGACGCTTCAGACGCGCCTTCATCCAGTCATTCCAGAGCCGGCGCAGCGGCGGATCGGTGACGACGACCATGCTGAGCGCGGCCCAGGGAGTATCGAAGCCGAACGCCTTGCCGGTGAACACCGCATTGACGTAAGCGCGCGTGAAGCTGCCGCGCGGCTTCGGATCCGCTGCGATGGCCGCGTCGATCTCGGCATCGACGCGGGCCAGGAGGTCGGCGAACAGACCCTCGATCAGCGCCTGCTTGCTCGAAAAATGATGAAACAGGCCGCCCTTGGTCACGCCGGCTGCCGCCGCCACCGCCTGCACCGTGACGCCGGATACGCCATGGTCCATGGCGATGGCCGCCGCGCAGTCGAGCAGGGCGCGCCGCACTTGCTCCGGCTGCTTGGTGCGGGTGTAGGCGCTGCCCGGCATCAGTGCACCGTCGTCTCCGAGAACAGGTTGATGATCACGACCCCGGACACGATCAACCCGATGCCGACGAAGGCCGCCGCATCCAGCATCTGGCGGAACATGACGAAGGAGACCGTGGCCGTCAGGATGATGCCGACGCCGCCCCAGATCGCATAGGCGATGCTCAACGGAATGACCCGGATCGCCACCGACAGCGCGTAGAACGAGGCGACATAGAACAGCACCATCGCCAGCGTCGGCCACGGGCGGGTGAACTGCGCGGATTGCTGCAGGAAGGCGGAGGCCGTCACCTCGAAGATGATGGCGAGGGCGAGCGCTGCGTAGGCATTGAAGGCGGAGGTCATGACCGGCTCGGGAGTTCTGCGCATGAAAGATACCGCGCGGTAGGTATGTTTGGCACGCGGAACATGGCGTTTGCTAGGCAGGCCATGCCAGGGGCTCATATCACGTGTGAGTGACGGGCCCGCGACAGTCCGCGTACCCGAGGGGACGTGGCGCCGCCCGTGATTCCCGGAATGGCCGACGTGCTCTGCGCCTGTCTCGCGGAGCTGACGCGGCATCGAAGTATTCCCGACGCCCGCGGTCGCAGCCGATTATCGCTTCGGATTCGGTCGGATGATGGGGTAGCTTTCGCGTCTGGTCCACTCAGCAGCCGAGCGCCGCGCCATGCATGTTCTTCGTCCCCAGTTCCGCATCGAGGAGCAGCGCGCGCTGGCGTTTGCGGCCAGGCGCGGTTTTGGCGTGATCGTGGCCGCTGACGAGCGCGGGCCGCGCGGATCGCATGTGCCGTTCGTGCTGGATCGGCGCGACGGCCGCGCGATCGTGCAGATCCATCTGACGGCGAAGAATCCGTTGGTCGGGCTGGCCGACGGCAACACGCGCTTCCTGCTGATCGTCGCCGGCGACGACGCCTATGTCTCCAACGACTGGTATGCCTCGCCCGACAACGTCTCGACCTGGCTCTATGAGGCGGTGCATCTGTCCGGCGTCGCGCATCTGCGCGGGCTCGAGAAGAACCGCGGCCATGGCGATGCGCTGCTCGCGGCGTCCGAGGCGCGGCTGCCGAAGTCGCCCTGGGATCTGTCGCAGATGGAGCCGGACAAGCGCGAGAGCATGCTTGCCGCGATCCGCGTCATCGATCTCGTCGTCGACGAGGTCGAGGGGCAGGCCAAGCTCAATCAGCACAAAAGCGATGCGGACCATGTCGCAGTCGCCGACAAGCTGGCACGGTCGGAGGAGAGCGGGCATCGGCGCCTCGCCCAGGCGATGCGGGCGCTGCGGCCGGGGCTTGGGTATGACGCCTCGTGATAGCCGGACCGCTTGCGCGACGGCGTGATTGACCTTACGGACCTCTCCATGCTCGTCATTTCCATCCAAAGCCAGGTGGTCCACGGCCACGTCGGCAACAGCGCAGCCGTCTATCCCATGCAGGCGGAAGGCGTGAACGTCGCCGCGGTGCCGACCACGCTGCTGTCGAACCATCCGCGCTATCCGAGCCTGCGCGGGCGCGTGCTCGAGGCGGAGCTCGTCGCCGACCTGCTCAAAGGCGTCGAGGAGCGCGGGCTGGTCGAGCAGGCCGCCGTGCTCGTCACCGGCTATCTGGGCTCGCCGGCCAACGCCGCCGTGATCGCCGATTTCGCCGAGCGCGCGCGACGGTCGAATCCGAAGCTCGTCTATCTCTGCGATCCCGTGATCGGGGATGACGGCCGCATCTACGTGGCCGACGGCATTTTGGACGTGCTCCGTCACCGGCTGCTGCCGGCCGCCACGCTCATCACGCCCAACCAGTTCGAGCTCGAGCTGCTCTCCGGCATCAAGGCGACAGATGTACAGGGCCTGCGCGCGGCGAGCGCGGCGCTTGCCGGGCAGGGCCGAACCGACGTCGTCGCCACCGGCTGCGAGCTCGCCGATACGGCAGCGGGGCAGGTCGAGACGATCCTCTGCGCGGACGGGCAAGTGTCGCGCTTTGCGACGCGGCGCCTGCCGATCCGCCCCTACGGTACCGGCGATCTTCTGACCGGCCTGATCGCAGCGCATCTTGCCAAGGGCGTGACCCTTGAGTCGGCCGTTCGCCTCGCTGTCGAGACAGTCTTTGCGGTGCTGCAGCGTACGCAGGAGCAGGGATCGGCCGAGATGCGGCTTGTTCCGCTGCCAATGTCAGGGCCGCGCGCATAAGGCGCGGCCGAGCTCGGCTCAGATCGTGCGTCCCTTGGCCGCCCGCGCCGACTTCTGCGGCTTCGCCGGGCTGCGGTCACGCGCAGCGTGCTTCACCTTCGCCTTCGGCGCCGCGTGCGCCTTCGCGTTCGAGGCAACGTGGCGCTCGCCGGTGCCGCGTCGCGAGACGTATTCCTGGCCGTCGACGGGCCCGACATGCGGCGGATCGCGGTCGAGATAGGGGCGGCCGATGCCGAGCGCCTTGCCGTTGGCGTCGATCCACTTCCACAGCACCTCGGTCGAGACCCAGCGCTGCGCGCGATTGTCGCCCTTGGTGCTCACGACGTCGGCGGCGAGCCCATGACCATAGCCGCCGCGAAAACTGCCACCATGAAAGGACCGATCGGAGGCCGCCTTGAGGCCGCTGGCGATCGACTGACGATAGTCGTCGCGAAACGCGCTGGTGATGCCGGGCGACAGGCCAGCGGCTTCCGCCGCAAGCAGTGCACGAAACAGCTTCCGCTTGAAGCTGCGATCCATGCCGCCGATCACGTAGTCCATCATCGGCATGCCGGCGTGGTCGGCCGCCTTCGGATCCTTCCAGGCAAAATCCTCGTCGACGAGTTTTGTGAAGCTCCGCATCACGGTGATGGTCTTGCCCTTGCGCTTGACGCTGACGGCGCGGCGCTCCTCCACCTTGATCGAATCCTCCTTGGGCGTGCGCTGATAGAGCGTCCACAGATAGCGATCGATGCAGGCGTCGACGACGAAGCATTCGTCGAGGACGGCGACGGTATCGGCGGGAGGTGTCGCCTTGCTCTCGCTGGGCGCCTTGGCGCTGGCGATCGCCGCCGGCGATAGCGGCGCGCCGTCCGGCACGATCTCGCTGGCGTCGGCAGAGGCGAGTTTGATGGCAGTTGCCTCGGTTGCCGGGGTTTCGGTTGCCGCGACCTCGCTGCTCGCTTGAGCTGGGATGTCTGCAACTGCAGGCGGCGGCGCTTCCGCCGGCAGGATCTGCGCCGGATCGGCCGAGGCCAGCTTCACAGCCGGCTCGGGGGTATTGGGCGTGGCCGCTGTCTCCGCTGCCGCGGTTTCTGTGCTGGGCTGCGCAGGCAGGGTGACTGCAACGTCGGCGCTCGCGATGGCGGCGTCGTCAGTCACTGCGGCGCGTGGAACGTCGGCGCGGTCGATGTTGGCGGCGAAAGCTTTTGCCTTGATTTCGGCGGCAGCGTTGGCGCCGCTGTTCTCGATGAGGGCGGGGTCGTGGGCGGACAGGGAGAGCGCCAGCCAGCCCATGACTACGGCCGATGGGCACGACACCGCCACCAGGAGAGATCGCCGATCGTTCATGATCCCAGCCTCCAAAGGCTCGATCCGAGCCTGCTTGCACAGCTAGCCACGCGGCACGTTGATTGTTCGGGGTCAGATGTGGCGGCGCAATGGCGCAGTTGAGGTAGGGCGGTCGTTTTCCGCAAACCTGTGCCCGCGAGGCAACGATCGGGAACTTTTGGTAATCGGGCCCGCCGGCGGATTTCCGCCAGACGTGATCTGCGAAATCTGCATTGTTGCAATGCAACATGTTGGCTGGTGCGGTGCAGCAACGCTGACTATTTCGGGTTCTCATGCACTACCCAGGAGAATCGGTGTGAAGAGAATTTCGTTTACCATTGCAGCCGTCGCCGCCCTGTCGCTGGCCGGCGTCACGGCCGGTTTTGCCGCGGAACTGCCGACCTATCAGGCGGCCGGGCTGCCGATCTCGCCGGCTCAGGTCGCGGTGCTGGGCGGCTCCCATGTCGACGGGCAGGTGCTGGCCTCGACCAATGCCACGCCGCACCAGCTTAAGGTTCTGACGCCGCGGAAGGTGTCGACTGCTGCCGCCGTGCCGGGCCAGACCGAAGGCCGCGCGCGCTAAGTTCAGGCTCTTTCGAACTGCAGGAAGCCCGCGACTTCGTCGCGGGCTTTTTATTTTGGTTTGCTGTTTTGGCGTGGCAGAAGGCCGTTTCGCGTCAAATTAAGCGGCCCGCATTTACTCAATCTTTGATTGCGGTCTGGCAATTCTCCCATCTCGACAACCTCCGGCTGAAATTGGAAGAGCATGAAAGTGAAAAGCGTCATCGCCAAATTCATCGCCGATGAGTCCGGCGCCACCGCCATCGAGTATGGCCTGATCGCCGCCGGCATCGCCCTTGCCATCATCGAGGTGATCTATGCCCTCGGCATCAACCTCGTCGCCAAGCTCACCGCGCTCGCGACGGCGTTGAAATAGAAGCTGGTGTTGGATCCGTCATCCTGAGGCGTGAGGCTTGCGATGCGAACGCATCACAAGCCGCGCCTCGAAGGATGAATTGAACCACCTCTGCCGCTCGACCGACTACGACATCAGCAGCGGCTGGGCTGCGCGCCAAGGAGCGGACGTATGCGCATTGATGCACTGACTGAGAATCCTACAGCGTACAAGTTCGCGTGGGCGCTTCCCGTCATGTACGCCCGTTCATAACAGCGTCCTGCTCTTTAACGCTTTGTTTTGAGGGGCGCGCGCCTGATATCGAGGCCGCATCTTGAGCGGCCAATTTTGAATTCATAATGGAGACCGTCATGTCCGTTGCGCAGAAAGCAGTTGTCGCTACCGCGTCCCCGCGCGCATTCCTCCTCAAGCAGATCGCGCTGTTCGCCGGCGCCGTGCTGTTCGTGTTCGTGCTGAGCTTGACGTATGGGCTCGACCTCAGCCCCGGGTTTTTCTGAACGGTCCCGCCTCCGGCGTAGTGCGGTAGGGTGGGTTAGCCGAAGGTGTAACCCACCGCGTCTTGCGCGGCGACAAAAGTGGCGGGTTACGCAGGCGGACTGCGCTTCGCGCAGCCGCAGGGCTAACCCACCCTATGAGTGCGTGCTACGGGCTTGCCTCGTCCGCAGGCTTGACGGCGGGCGGCCATAGAGCTCGACGAAGGCGGCGTTGAAGCGGCGGAGGCTGCCGAAGCCGGCGTGGAACGCGATCTCCGTCATGCTGTGATCGCTGCTGTTCAGAAGGCGCTTGGCGCGCTGGACGCGGAGCGTCTTCGCAAGCTGTTGCGGACTGGCGCCGACATGCTGCTCGAACAGCCGTGCGAGATGGCGCGAGGAGATGCCGAGGCGTTCCGCCAGCGCCACCACCGAGTCCTCGTCGAGAGCGCCGTCATTGATCAGCCGCACCGCCCGCGCGACCGTCGAGCGCGTGCCATTCCAGGCCGGACAGAACGGCGCGGTCTCGGGGCGGCAGCGCAGGCAGGGCCGGAAACCGGCGGCCTCGGCTGCGGCCGCAGTCGGATAATAGTCAACGTTGCGCGTCAGCGGCTGCTTGGCCGGGCAGACCGGGCGGCAATAGATGCCAGTGGTCTTCACCCCCGTAAAGAAGCGACCGTCGTAGCGGGGATCCCGGCGCAGGCGCGCGGCGTTGCAGACCTCGAAGCTCAACATGGCCAGATGATAGCGCAAGCCTCACTGCCGGGAAGCAGGGGCACATGACCGAGTCCGATTGTGGCGAGCGGGAACGCGCATGACAGCCTAGAAGGCCGGCCTCATGTCAATGCAAGCCGAGGAGCTCGTCATGACCGGCGCGTCGAAGGACATCGTGCTGAACGCCTGGAAGACCTTTTCATCCCGCGATGCGGACCGCATCGCGGCGCTGTTCACCGAAGATGCTGAATGGATCGCGCCGAAGGGCAACGCCACCGCGGTCGCGCTCGATCACACCGACCACATGGTCGGGCCGCAGCAGATCGCGCGCTTCATCGCGCACGAGATGCACCGGATGTTTGCGAATGTCGATATCGCGTTTCGCGGCATCTACGCCGACGGCGATGTCGTGATCGTGGAGGAGCGCATGCGCGCCGCGCTTCCCGGCGGAGCTCCTTACGAGAACGACTATTGCTTCGTGTTCACCGTGGCCGGCGACCGCATCCGCGAGGTGCGGGAATACATGGACACGCGCAAGGGCTGGCGGATGGTGTTCGGGGAGGGGGCTTGAGGGGTGAAGTGGATCCGTAGGGTGGGCCGCTAACCCATCCTAGGATGCTACGCCTTCTTCACGAACTCCGATTTCAGGTTCATCGCGCCGATGCCGTCGATCTTGCAGGCGATGTTGTGCCCGTCGGTCGCGTCCTGCAGGCGGATGTTCCGGACCTTGGTGCCGCCTTTGACGACCGACGACGACCCCTTGATCTTGAGGTCCTTGACCACGATCACGCTGTCGCCATCGGCAAGCAGATTGCCGTGGGCATCACGCACGCCCGTCTCATGCGAGGCGTCCGGTGCCGCATCCGCCGCAGCACTCCATTCATGGCCGCATTCCGGGCAGACCCAGAGATCGCGATCCTGATAGGCGTGCTCGGAATTGCAGGTCGGGCATTTCATCGTGTCGTTCATAGCTCACCTCGTCGCCCGTCCAGGGCGCGCCGCACCGTAGGTTCGTGTCCGGGTAAATCAAGCAAAACTTCCGGCCGCGATTATCGTTGTTCGGGGCGGCAATTACTTCTGAGGCAGGCAGCCGATAGCCCGGATGGAGCGAAGCGAAATCCGGGGGCAAAGCGGCCGCTGCAGTCCCCGCGAGCTCCCATCATCGTGACGCAGCAATCGGCTGCTACGGGTTGTATGTCGCCCTCCCGGGCATACCTAACGGGAAGCGGATTTCCGCGCGCCCCCCTTTCAGGTAAAACTACCGTATGAGCGAAATCGAAACCTTGTTCGGTGTCCTGCGTCAATCGGCCGACGAGCCCGTCGTCGACCTGCTCGAACGCATGGTGCGGGAATCGCCGGACCATGCCTTGAGCAAGATCAATGCGCTGCATCTCGCGAGCCAATCCGGCCTTGGCGAGGAGCAGGTGATCGGCGGGCTGTTGCACGCGGTGGGGCTCGGCATTTTGGAGATGACCTGGAGCGTGATGTGTCCGAGCTGTGCCGGCGTGCTCTCCGCCAACAAGAGCCTGAAGACGGTGAACAGCCCGCAGTATCACTGCGCGTTCTGCGCCGCCGGCTATGAGACGACGCTCGACAATCTGGTCGAGGTGACCTTCACCGTCAGCCCGCGCGTGCGCAAGATCGCGGCCCACAACGCCGACGAATTGCCGCTCGTCGAATATTATCGCCAGGTCTTCTGGAGCTCGGCCATCGATCTTCCGGCCGATCTCGACAGGCTCATGCGCGAGCTCACGCTGGAAACCGTCGACCTGCCGCCGGGCGAGCGGGCGATCCTCTCGCTGCAGGTTCCCGCCGGCACGCTGATCGTGTTCGATCCCGTCACGCACACAGCGCAGTTCCTCGAGGTCAAGGGCGAGGAGACCAGCGAGCGGCAGAACCTTTCCTTGATCTTCAACAAAGCCGAGGTCCCCGTCGAGGCCGTGAGCTTGCGCCCGGGCGCGCTGCGGCTTGCTTTGGAGAACCGCACTGACAGCCGCGTGCTGCCGGCGGTGTGGGTCGCGAACCAGCGGCTCGACGACCTCCTGACGCGGCGCAAGCCCAGCCTTACGGCCAAGCGGATTCTCACCAACCAGACCTTCCGCGACCTCTATCGCACCGACACGCTCGCGATCGGCCAGCGGCTCAAGATCCTGAGCCTGACCTTCCTGTTCAGCGATCTGAAGGACTCAACCGGCCTCTATGAGCATGTCGGCGACCTCGTCGCCTTCGATCTCGTCAACGAGCATTTCCGCCTCTTGCAGGAGATCATCGCGGCCGAGCAGGGCGCCGTAGTCAAGACCATCGGCGATGCCGTGATGGCGACCTTCGAGACGCCCGACCGTGCGATCGCCGCCGCGATCCGCATGCGCGAGGCCATGAGCGAGTTGGGTGCCCAGCGCCAGCAGCAGGGCCTGCTGCTCAAGATGGGCATTCACGAGGGATCGTGCCTTGCAGTCACCCTCAACGGCCAGCAGGACTATTTCGGGCAGACCGTGAACATCGCCTCGCGCGTCCAGGGCCTTGCCGCCTCGCGCTCGATCGTGGTGACGGAGGCGGTGGTCGATAACGCCGAGACCCGGACCCTGCTGGAGGCCAACGGCCTCAACCCAGCCCGCCGCAGCGTGGCGCTGAGCGGGATCGCGGACAAGGTATCGGTTTACGAGATCCCGTGAGGCGGGTCGGGCTCACTCAAGAACGTGATTGGTTCTCGAACGCTGCGCCGGCCATCGCGTGAGGCGATCGTCGCCGGACGGCCGCGAAAGATCATTCCACACCCGCAGGGAATTTGAGCAGCCGGGTCGGCATCCTCGGGGCAGCGCATGTTCAGCAGTCGCAGGTCGCGACCACTGCGCCATCGCTGCAGCAACTGAGGGTCCCGACGCCGCGGGCGAAGCGCACGGCGGCCGCAGACCGCAACGAAGGACGTGCAGCCAATTGAGCGCTGTTGTTTTTCAGAGCAGGGTGGGTTGAGCTGGTGCGCAACCCACCACCGTGTCGAGGCGCAGTTGATGGGTATCGCGTCCGCCTTCGCTCCACGAGCTGCGGCGGACAGGTCGCTCCACCCATCCGGCGAGCTGGCGCTAGTGACGTGTCGCGCGCAGCTCGAATGTAGTCTGGGTGACCCTCGCCACCCAGCCCTCGAAACGCATGACGCGCTGTTTGACCAATTCTTCCTGCAGGTCGGCAATCTTGCGCGATTCCGCGACGAAGGTTTCGCAGGCCTCCTTCGCAAACTCCATCTGACACGCGAAAGCCTCGGCCGGTGACCGCGCGGAGGCGAGCTTGCCGAACAACGCCCAGCTCTGTTCGAGCGACTTCATGGTGTAGTTGGCGCAGGCATTTGCGATCGCCTGGGGGCTCACTGCAACGAGTTCCAGCGGGGCGATCGGCGCGCTCGCGATCGTCTGTGTCGCGAGGGCGGGCGAGTCTGGGGTCGATGCGACCGGTGAACTGAGTTCCGGACTGGTCTCTTGACCGATCACTTGATCGACCCGTTGCTCGATCTCCTGGCCAGCCTCCGCTGCCCGTGTTTCATCAGTCCTGGCAAGCTGTTGCTCGCCGGCTTTGGGCTGCTGCCCGGCCTTTTTTCGGCCCTTGCGCTGGCTCGGCTTCCCCATCGGCTTGTTCCCGTCCGCACTCAACATCAAACGACACTCCCCAATAAATTAAGCCGCGAGACTTCGCTGCGTTCCCGCCGGAATCGCGGTTGCGCCTTGTCATCGAGGTGGCAGGGATGTGGAGAGATTGGGGAGGACAAAGGGATGTGGGGCTCATTTCCCTGGCCTTCTCCTCGGCATTGGCGCGGAAACTCCCGCATTCAGGGAGAGGTTGTGTACCTGTGACATCGATCATCCCTGCGTGTTGCATCGGAGGTGGGGAGAAAATGGCAAAGCTGCGACTGTCAACGGCATATGTGGTTAGAATGCTGCTTTTCCCCGTAATACACTCAACGTCCTTTGGGGTGCCGGGGCGTATATTTGGAGACCAACATGGCAGGTGTTGAACAATTGCGCAGACGGGAAGGCGTGAACCTGGTTCAACTCGAGGCGGACATCTCATCGGTCCGCCCGGGAAGTTCGATCGCGTCGATTGCTTTGCCTGATTACGTCGAGCACACCGAGGGCGTCACGCGCGTCGGCGCGCTCAGTGCAGAGGCGGTCATTCGCGACTATGAGTCCGCGGCGAAAGAAATCGAGGCCATGGGCAGGGAGTTGATCGACGCCGCGCGAAAATGCGAGGAGCTGACAGCCCAGGTCCATGATGCGATAGCCTTCATGCGCGAAACGGCGGCGGGCTACCGCGAAGAGGGTCGGAAGATCTTCAAACGCATCGAGGAATGCGCGCTCTTCACGGAAGACGTCCGCAAGACATGTGAGGAGGTCAAGCGCAGAATGAAGGACGTCTCGGTCGGCGATTCCTCCGAGCACGAGCCCACGGCGCAAGAGCGCGAGCTGAACGGGATCGCGGCCGTGTCAGTTCAGGAGATATCGTGAGGCCGTAGTCCGTAGGATGGGTTGAGCGCTTGCGAAACCCATCACCTCTTGCGAAGCGAAGTTGATGGGTATCGCTTCGCTCAACCCATCCTACGAGCCGGAAATCCAATCGCTCACCCTCGGGAAGCAGGCCCGTTTGCGGGCATCCCAGACGTAGTCTGCCCCCCCGCAAGGCGGGCGCGCACGAGACGTGACCGGACATTCGTTCCAGACGCGCGCACCCGTGCCCCAGCCATCGACCACGCACGCCCCGGAGCCGGTGGCGTGGCAGCCGGGACCGCAGCCGTCCGCGGCGTTGGCTGCAGAGACCGCAAACAGAAGCATCACAGGGACAGTACAGGCCAACAGGACGCGTGGAAGGTGGCTGGTCATGCGCTCGCTCCTTCATGCCGGTGCCCGCCTGAACGTTGCACAAATTTTGGCCGGGGGCCGCGGGCCGGACTGCGGTGGAGCATAGCACCAAAAGTCAGTGGCTGAGAACGCCGATGCAAGCAGCCCGCGCGAGGCGGATCAGCGAAGCGATTTTCGGGACCTGCGCTGCGAAACGCGCATCCGCCTACGCGCTCACCAGTCCGGATCGCCGTAGGGGTCGACCATATAGGGCGGGGGCATCCAGGGGCCGCGCGGAGGCGGCCTCGGCCGCCGGGGTGGGGCTGCCTGGACGTGCTGGCGCGGTGCAGCCGTATTGTTCTCCTTCACCGGGCTCTGCGCGGCGGGTTTCGCGGGTGAAGCAGCAAGCTGCGCCTGCAGCGCCTGGACCTGTGCGGCGAGGCGCGCATTGTCCCCCGCATCTTTCTCCTGCGCCGTCTTGAGTTGTCGAATGGCGTCGGCCTGCTCGCGAAGCGTCTGCTCGTTGCGGCTCTTCTGTTGCTCGAGCTTTTCGTTGATGCTCGCAAGCGCATCGGTGATGGTCTTGAGCGATTGTGCCAGTTCGGCGGATGGCTGGTCGGGCGCTGTGGCGCCGGCTGGCGGCGTGCTTTGCGCTTCCTTGTGGACCGGCGGCGCCGGCACGGGCGCCGGCTCATCCGCAGCCGCCAGCAGGACCGTTGGCGGCGTCGCGGGCTTCTGAACCTCTGTTACCTCCGGGCGCGGACTCGCGGCCGGCGGGGTCCATCGCGCCATGATCGCCTTGGCCTCATCGCGATATTGCGAAGCGAAGGCGGCGCCAAGGACGCCGATCGCCAGCAGCAGGCCAAGGAAGGCTCGCAGCATGGGCCGGTCCCCCTTCAAGCCTTGGTGGTGGACCTTGCTCTCCTGTGCCGGCGCCTTCTCCACGGGAGCCTCGCCGCGTTCCGCGGCGGCCTCTGCCTGCCGGGGCGGCGGGCTGTCGCTGCCGCGTTCCAATCCGGAAACCAACTGGTCCAGCCGGGCAAGGTCTTCTTCGGCGCTCTTGATCTGTTCATAGGCCCGCGTCAGCCCGCCATCGGCGCGCGGCTCGTCCGGCTTCGGGGCGTCCGGCTTTGGATCTTGCGTCTCAGGCACCGATGCGCTCTCCATTCAGTCCTGCATCAACGGAATGAGTGCGGCAGTCCGATTCATCGAGAGGATAGTTCTCGCCGCCGTCCAAGACAACGCGGGCGCGAGGGAAAAATTATGGCGGCCTCGGCCGGCCGGCCCGTTATCCCATCCACGTTTGCTTTACCATGGCTTCCAGTCCCGGTTGAGACGGTGGAGGCGTTCAGGAAAAATTGCGCGGGCGTTACGCCTGAATTTTAAGGATGCGTCGGATAGGTATGTTCGACCTTGCCGGAGGCCATGGGAGCATACGAACGATGAGCGAGCATCGCGCTGCAGCCAGACATCACACGTTGAGGACCGGCATCGTCGAATTCGACAACGGCACCGGCAGCATCATCAGCGTCCCCTGTACGATCCGCGATGTATCCGGCACCGGCGTCCGCCTCGCACTCAACAGCTCGCTATGGGTTGCGGAGCAGTTTACGCTGATCTTCGATAGCGGCTTACGAAAGGCCTGCCGGGTCGCCTGGCGCAAGGGGAGGCTGATCGGCAGCGCGTTCGCCGATGGTTATGCGAGCCCTGACGAACAGGCTGTCATGATGACCGCGGACGAGCAGGCCCGGCACAGGCGCGAGATCGGTGCGCGCGTCAGAATTGCGCGCGAGACCCGCGGCTACACCGAAGTCCAGTTGGCGGAGCTCATCGGCGTCCCGCCCGGGTTCGTGTCACTTGCCGAGAAGGGCGAGGCGGACATTCCCCTCTACCAGCTCATGCATATCGCCGATCTCCTGCTGGTCAGCCTCGACCGGCTCGTTGCAGGTCCGACGCCGGGTGGTGTACCCGGGGAAGTCGACGCGGCGTAGGGGCGGGTCGGGCGCCCGCCGACAAAATTGTCGAAAACAACCCCATTCAAAGTAGCAATCGCTGCGGATCTTTGATTTCGGCGATACCGAATAACGTTTGACGTGTCGGGCAAAACAGGCGCACTATGGCATGATGGCGCCGGTCCGACGGCCGAGAGCTTGTGCGCGGCCAGGATGAGCCAATGGGCCTGCGCGAAGCGCGCCCGATGATGGGCTCCGCGATGTCAGGGACTTTGCCGCCGACGCATTCCCCGGATGTCGCTTCCGCCTTCGCTCTTCGAGCTACGGCGGACAAGCCGCTCTTCCGGGCTACGCCTGCTGCAAAGGAGGACCCGATGAAATCGCTTTTGCTGCTCACGGCGAGCGGTCCGCTGCTCATTCTCACATCCCACGAGTCCCTGCACGATCAGAAGCTCCTCGAGGTGCTCAGGAACAAGGGGATCGGCAAGTTCGTCGCGTTCGAGGTTCCCTTGTCGCTGGCCAGAACACGCTACGGCGGGCACTTTCAAGCGGTCGAAAGCAACCTGCAGGAGACCGATGATCTGAGGGTGCTCGACTTCGACGGCCAGCGGATCTTTCAGCTCTTTCGTTTCGATGAGCTGGGTGCGCCGAACCTGAAAGAACAGTCGTGATCCCGTTTTGCCTTGCGGCATGATCATGTTTCGCGAAACTCATCATCCCGTTGCGGCGCAGAGCTATCGCATATGTGATGGGTTGAGCAGGGCTGTTCCGAAGTGACGGCGATTGAGGTACGGTGGAGGCCTGGACTGAGGAGTCTGCCATGGCGTCATATACCGTCGGGTTGAAGCTCGGGACGCGTGCCAAGGCGCTCACGATCGAAGCCGAGGACGCATTGGTCGCAGCGCTGAAGATCAAGCTCGAGAACCCCGAGGCCCTCGTCACCTATGTTCGCAAGTCAAACCGACGCGGCGATCGTCGCCACCCGCACGAAACGCTGCGAAGCAGGAAAACCGCCTAGCCGAGACCGCAGCAGGTCGCTCATCCGGGTCACCCTTGCTGCCACAACCAAGGATTTGATGTGATTTCAGTTGCTTGACGCTGCTAAATCCGCCCGCGTGAGACTTGACGTGGGAATGTTGAATACCGCGCGCCACCCCTGACGCGACTGCCCCGCCGTTCCAGCGGAAATCTGGAGAAATTTCCACATCGGTTACTACGCCGCCGCCACCAGTACATTTCCCGATGGCGGAGGGCCGCCTGTCGGGACACCATGACACGGCAAACGCGACGAACTGCAAAGGTTGATCCGCTCGGCCGCCGTTCTCCGGGATCATCATTCAGACCAGCCGCCGCCTCTCATTGTGCTGTCCTCGGGAACCTCACGCGCGGTGATTGGAGATGCGGATCCGACCTCGCGAAGTATAGGCAATGGATGCCATGGCCACGTCGACCGGCCGGATCGAGATAAAGCTTCGCAAGGTGTCGCAGCTCTTCAGTACGCTTGATCCGTCGCCATTCAGGGAAAGTGAACTCGCACTCGAAGCCGAAGACTACATTGTAGCCCGTGCGCAGGAATTGCCGATCGATGCGTCCATCGCGATCGTCATTCATCTGCCGTCAGACGAATTGTCGCGAGCGTCGGCAAGCGACATCGTCATCGCGGTGAAGGATCATTTCGACCTCAGAAGCCAGGCCATGACCAGAGAGATGCGGGAGCTGTTCAGGAACGGGCGGTTCTCGCTTGCGGTTGGCCTTTCCATCCTGTCGTTATGCCTGGTGCTCGGCTGGCTCCTGTTGCGAAAAATGGACGAAAGTCCCGTTTCCCGGATTCTGCAGGAAAGCTTTCTGATCTTTGGCTGGGTTGCGATCTGGAAGCCATCCGACATCTTTCTTTACGAGTGGCCTCCGATGGCCCGCCGCAGGGCGCTCTTCCGCCGGCTTGCTGCTGCAGACGTCAATCTCGATAGCGACACTCCCTGGGATCCCAGCTCGTTGAAGGAGAAGAAGGATGTCAACGCCATGTAAGTTCGAGGCCAGCATCTTGAATCACGAAGAGCAGCAGCTTGTCCTGACCTCCCACCATCCCGCGATCGGAGAGGTCGATCGTGCGGCATTGGAGAAGTTGCGTTTCGTCCTGCGCGACCTTCGCGACAAGGAACGAACACTCGCGCACCGCCAACGACGCGTCGCGAAAGGTTCGGCCGATCCCGGCGGTCGCCGCACGCCCGCGACGGGAGCAAACACGTTCCGGCGCAAGGAAGTTTTTGTTGGCGCCCTCAAGCGCGTCAACAAGGAGCTGAGACGGCTCCAGAACTTTGAAGCACGGCGCGAGCTGGGAGAAGCCGCCCGACGGGCGCTATCGCTGCGCCGGGCCAGGCAGTTCTCGCGCCCGGAAAACCAGCCTACGTCACGTGAGGGCATGCGCGCGCTGCCGAGCCGTCGTCGAACCGTCAAACTTCCTCCCTCGAAGATTGGCCGGGTTTCACAGGCCAACAAGAGGGCACAGGCCAGGCGGGACTCACGGCGCTGACCGGACGCCGCCGGCCGGGGATCCGGGTGAGGGGTTCTGGTCTCACTGAGCGCTGCGGCCCGTCACCCGAATTGCTCTGGACGATGCTCCGCGTCGCCAGCCGCAATCCGACCTCTCCCCGCCGGGGAGAGGTCTATCGCATATGCCCTTGTGGAGCGAACGTGCTCGGCCTTCATGGTTCGACGCGCCGTAAGGCGGCGCTCCTCACCATGAGGGTCTAAGATTTTGCCGCAAAACAAAACCTCACCCTGAGGAGCCCGCCAAAAGCGGGCGTCTCGAAGGATGCGCCGCAAGGAGCCTGCATTCCAAACTCTCTCTCTCTCTCTCTCTCATATGCGATTGCCCTATCGCTGGGGAGAGGTGGACCCCGGACAGCAGACCGAACCTGGTCGAGATAAGCTTCGCATAAGCCGGCATTGCAATAGTGGGATCCAATCTAGAGGAGATTCCGCAATGCCTATCGCGGGGCAAAAGCTCGCCTTTGTCATGGCTTCGTCCAACCATGGAACGATGATCGTCAATCGCTTCGACTATCGCATGATTAGTCCTGACCGCGGCTACGGCGTGGGGTTTCAGATCCTTGAAACGGCGGCTTTCGATCCCGGCGAAGTCAAGGTCGCTCTCGAATTGCTGGCATTGCGACGACGGCACCACGGTGACGGGGTGATCGCCGTCGACTGTGGCGCGAATATCGGCGTGCACACGATCGAGTGGGCCTCGTCGATGACGGGCTGGGGTTCGGTGATCGCGATCGAAGCCCAGGAACGGATCTATTATGCGCTGGCGGGCAACATTGCCATCAACAACTGCTTCAATGCGCTGGCGGTGCATGCTGCCGTTTCCTCCGAATCCGGCATGATGCAAATTCCAAATCCGAACTATTTTGCGCCTTCCAGCTTCGGCAGTCTGGAATTGCGGCAGCGCCCGGGTAACGAATTCATAGGTCAGTCGATCAGCTATACCGACAACACCGTGCTTGTACGAAAAATGACGCTGGACGAGCTCAATCTGCCGCGCGTCGATTTCATCAAGATCGATGTCGAGGGAATGGAGATGGAGGCCCTCGCGGGTGCTCGGGAGACGATCAAGACGTATCGTCCGATCCTCCTGATCGAAAAGATCAAGACGGATAACCGGCAACTTGAGCATTGGCTCCTGGACAATGGCTACCAGTCCATGGCTCTCGGCATCAACATTCTCGCAGTCCATCAAAGCGACGAGTGCTTGAAGGATATCAACCGGACGCAAGGCGCCGGCCAGCAGGCTGAAGCGCGCGGCCTCGCGGAAGCGAATGTCTAGACGAGGCCAAGGTACAGGCTGACTGCTTTTCTCCAGCCCGCAGGATGGCTTGAGCTCTTGCGAAAACCCATCATCTCAGCTCGCATTGATGGGCATCGCTTCTCCCTTCGCTCGTCGAGCTGCGGCGGACGAGCCGCTCCACGCAGCCCTGCGAGCTAATTGCCGTCATCCGCCGCAAGGCGCAGGAATTGCCGCTTCATCGCGTTGACCCTGGACACATAGGCTGCGACGAGGTGGTCGCCGCAGCGTTCGCCGGCCATCATCTGAAAGTGGCGGCGGGCGTAGGCCGTGGCGGGACCTGCGCCGCAGAGATGGATGAACGCGGCCAGATCCTGCTTCTGCTGCGCGCTGGCCTTCACATCGCCCGCGCGGGCGAGAACATCGGCCACATTGCGGTCCGGATACCCGATGCCAGCTCGATGGCGTGATTGAGCTCAACCAAAAGCGGGTATGTGTCGATCTCTGTTCATGAAGATGAATGGAGCTCGATGAGATGTTTCGCATTTTATGGCACAGGTAACCCTTGCGCGCCGATTTCGCCGAGCGCACTCTTGCGGAGCGTTTTCACAAGAACTTACGGAGGGTGCGACCATGCCACGGGTCAAGCAAGCTTCGAAGCAGAAACGCACAACCAAAGCCGCCACCGTGAAGGTACTAGGTGCCGCCGGACTGGGTCTTTCGCTGGCGGGTAGTGCATCCGCATCCACGATGCCCGCTGCCGGTATCCCGCAATCTTACAATACCTGGCCAAATCAGCCCTTCTTTCTTGGCGAAGAGGAAATGGCCGACGTCAGTCTGGCCACGTTCCATCTCTTCGATAGAGAAAACTTTGGCAGCGGCGTGCAGCTAGCGCGCGGGTGCGGTGGTTGCGGGTGCGGCCATGGTGGCGGGGGGTGCGGCGGCGGCCGAGGTTGCGGTGGTGGTGGGTTTGCTGGCGGCCGAGGTTGCGGCGGTGGTGGGTTTGTTGGCGGCCGAGGTTGCGGTGGTGGTGGGTTCGTCGGCGTCCGAGGCTGCGGTGGTGGTGGTGGGTTTGTTGGCGTCCGAGGTTGCGGTGGTGGTGGGTTCGTCGGCATCCGAAGTTGCGGTGGTGCCAGGTTCGTCGGCTTCCGAGGTTGCGGTGGCTTCCGTGGGTGCCGTGGCTTCCGTGGTTGCGGTT
>NZ_LSEF01000053.1 GCF_001641695.1 Bradyrhizobium neotropicale | reverse complement strand
GAGTTATGCGGGAAGCTGGGTGATGACGGCCTGAGATAGGCGGCGTATCGAGGCGGGTGTCGAAGCCTGCCAGAACCTCTCAAGGAGAGCGATACGCCATGAACGAGACTAGCAACATTGTCCCGCTTCGTCAGCCCGACGCGATCGATGATCCACTGACCAATATCCTGCGCGCTGGTGCGCGGCAGCTTCTGGCGCAGGCTGTCGAGGTCGAAGTCGAGACCTTTCTTGCCACGGTGAAGGACTTGAAGCTTGCCGACGGACGCGCCCGTGTCGTGCGGCATGGCTACGGCCCGGCGCGGACGATCCAGACCGGCATCGGCCCGGTCGAGGTCGCGCGGGCGAAGATTCGCGACCGCGGGGCGGCCAGCGATGGCGAGCGGATCCGGTTCAGCTCGGCGATCCTGCCGTTGTGGGCACGGCGGACCAGAAGTCTGGATGCGCTGTTGCCGGTGCTCTATCTACGCGGCATCTCGACCGGCGATTTCCAGGAGGCGCTGACGGCCTTGCTGGGCAAGGAGGCGCCGAACCTGTCGCCCGCGGTGATTTCCCGGCTGACGGCCGAGTGGCAAGGCGAGTACGAGCGCTGGCAGAAGCGCGATCTGTCGGCGCGGCGATATGTGTACGTGTGGGCCGATGGCGTCTTCCTGCAGGCCCGCATGGAAGACCACGGCGAGTGCATGCTGGTGCTGATCGGCGCAACGCCAGAAGGCAGGAAGGAACTGATCGGCTTTCAGGTCGGCGTGCGGGAGAGCGCGCAGAGCTGGCGCGAGCTCCTGATCGACGTCAAGCAGCGCGGATTGCAGATCGCGCCCGAAATTGCCGTCGGCGACGGCGCACTCGGCTTCTGGAAGGCGCTTGACGAGGTCTTTCCCGGCACCCGGCACCAGCGCTGCTGGGTGCACAAGACCGTGAATGTCCTGGACAAGGTCCCTCTCTCGGTGCAGGCCACCATGAAGAAAGATTTGCGCGAGGTCTATTGGGCGCCGAGCCGGGCGTCCGCCGAAGCGGCGATCGACGTCTTCGCCGAGAAATACCGCGCCAAGTACGGCCGGGCGGTCGAATGTCTGATCAAGGATCGCGACGCGCTGCTGGCCTTCTACGACTTTCCTGCCGAACATTGGGATCACTTGCGCACGACCAATCCCATCGAGAGCGTGTTCGCCACCGTGCGGCACAGGACGGTGCGCACCAAGGGCTCGTTGTCGCCGACCACCGCCAAGCTGATGGTATTCAAACTGGTGATCGCCGCATCAAAGACCTGGCGGCGGCTCAAAGGCACAAATCAGTTGCCGAAGGTCATCGCAGGTGTCAGATTCAACGACGGCATCGAGGTCATCCAAATGCCGGCAACCCACGCCGCCTGATCACCTCGTCACCCAAAATCCCGCATAGCTCGCTGGAAACGGGCATGCCGCTCTATGTCGGCCTGTCTTTCTGTAATGCCCGAGTATGCATCTTGAGGGCCGTGAGTTCAGGGATGTGGACGACGAACGATGTCGCGCTCAATGACGACGTCATCGCGTTGCCTGAAGTCATGGTCGAAAGCGCGAACGCGGATCTCGGGTGCACGTTCAAGCCGATCTTCGACATGGTCTGGAATGCGTTCGGGTATCAAGGCTCCGATAAGTACGACGCCCACGGAAACTGGATCGGCGCGATCTGAGTCATCCTACCCGTCCGCGAGCTCGGGGATGCCGAGAGCTGTGGCCTTCTCCGCCGTAAGCGCCCACTGCTTGCCGGGGATGACCTTGATGAACGTTTGAAACACGATCCGAAAGGTGCTTCTGGCGGCAGCATCGTCGAACTTTTCGGCCTCTTCGGCCGAAAGGAGCGGTCGCACGTCCGCCATGAAATTCTTGCGTTCGATCTTCGCCAACATGTTCTCTTCCGCCTGTGCCCGCGAGATCACGCTCTGGCCTGCCTCGGTGAGATAGGTACGAAGGAGTTCGAGGACGCGCGCGGCATTGAGATCGCCAAAAGCGGTCGTCGCATGCGAGAGGTCGATCAGGTCCCGGCCCTTGTCCCTCTGTAGAAGCGCGCGAAGCTTCGTCGCGAGAATCTCCTCGTTTGAGAACGTTTCGATGTTGGTCTCGCCAGAAAACCAGGGGTTCTTGACGGCGAACGGAACACTGCGGGCAGAATCATGCGCGGTTCGCTCGCGCGTGTTGATTTCCACTTTCAGGCGGATGGAAGGAGCGTTCTCGTCCTCCGCCTTCACATTGAAGTACAGCTTCGGTGCGACCGGGCTTTGATCAAAATTCGCCCTGCCGAGCCATGGCTCAAGAACAGCTCGAACCTTATCCAGCACCGGACCGATGGGCCCCGCTGTGGTTCGGGTGAGGTCGATGTCTTCCGAGTAACGGAGGGGCTTTGGAAAATGCAGCTTGTTGAGCGCAGTACCACCGCGAAAACGAAGCTCGCCGCGCAAGAACGGATCGTTGAAAAGCTCGACGAGAGCACGACTGATGATGAGATCCTGCTCGATCTGTTTCAATTCGGCCCATGGGACGGTTTTGCCCCATGCGACGATGTTCATCATCGGAATCATTCGTCGATCTCCGGCTTGTGCCGAACGATCACATGCCAGCGCGCATCGCGTTCGTCCTTCGAAACGTCACCTTTCCCCTTCCTGTCCAGCTCAAGCTCAATCCACGGCAAGGGATGGGATTCCTCAAGATGGCCGTGCAGGGCATCCGCCAGTGCGTCGAACTTGAGATAGTCGAGGAGATAACCGAGACGCTGAATGACCGTGCGCTCAAATGCGGGGGCGAGAGCTACCAGACGGCCTGGCTCAATCTTCTTGCCGAGATCGGCAAGAACCGTCGCGATACTGTCGATGTTGCCGGCCGCGTGAGCATAGCGCAGGAGATCGAATGCCGTCAGCTCCGGCGAAGAGACACGCATCTTTCCCGTGTCTGTCTTGTGATCGATGATTGCCCCCGCGAGCTGAGCCATATCCTTGCGATAGAAAAAGGCTACGATCGATCGGCCAGCGCGGAATTTCGGCAGGCGCTTATCCGTGACCACCTGAAATTCCATCACGGCCTGATGCGACGCCCCGTGAAGCTCTGCGGCCTTGAGGAGTCCTACGTAGTAGGGATGTCCCTCATGCCGCATGAGGTCGTCGACGTACCAGTTTGGCGGCGGCGCCCCCCAGGACAGATATTGGGGTGGCACAACGACATAGAAACCATGTCGCGGATTGAACAGGGCCTTGCGTTGTTGCTGACGTGCGGCCGCCTTCAGGAAGCCAGGGATTGTGACGCCAAGGGCGTGAGCGGCCTCATCGCGCGTAAAGACCACCTGCCCTGACGACAGGAGGTCAGTCATGTAGGCGGACAGGGTGAGGCGCCGATCTAGCATCATGTTGGAATATACCCGAAAATATACTATTTTTCAACATGACACCGTCAATACTCTATGTTCGTGTTAGAAAACAGCCTAAAAATGTCCATTTTCCAACACAACACATAAGCACTCTCGCCTTACTAGCCTCAAGTTCGGCTTAGCCGGCTCCGGAAAGAAGCGCGGATAGCGGACGTCCCGTCACTCCTTCCCAATCAAATCGGAAGTAGCGATGTCCACGATGATGGTCATCCCGTACCGGTTGCGGCGGCCCCCCATCGTCACACTCGCAATCCCGGATGTTGTCTGAACTCTCGGCTCTTCACGGTATGTGCCAGAGCGGCATTCCATGTGCGAAGAGATGCGATCGCCAGATCGGCTTTCTTCAACAATTGGCGCAGCGGTGGGCACTCGGGATAGTACCGGACGAGCGTCGCCTTAACCTCGTCAAGGCTTTCAATGTTCCGATCCCAGTTTGCCGGCGCCACGGCGAGCGGGTCACTCTCGGGAAGCTCATGATAGTAGAGGTCGAAAAATACGTCATCTGAAAGCTCGTCGGGCTTGTACTCACACTCAGCCCAACTATGGAGCTCACAGCGGATCGCATCGACGCGTCGGTGAACGCCGGTGCGCCCCCTCGTCCCGACCAGGACCGACTTCAACAGGCGCCCAACCGACTTATGCCCCTCAATCGGCATGCGGGACTTCGGCCGGCGCCGCGCGCCCGAAAAAGGCATGCTATATTCAACGGAGTTTTTGGCACCGCGCCGTTTTTCGACTGCCTTGATCTCGCGCACTTTTGCCGCGATCTCCGCCGCCCGACCCGGGCTGACAAAAACGGGCACGATCGGCCTCGACTCTCCATTCCAAGCAGACGCCACGACCGGAGCCGGCGCCTGCGCCAGTCGCGAGATCAGCGGCGCCAGCGAGTATCCCTTGGACACATCGGCCATGAGAAAAAGCGATGTCCCATCGTCAGGGCGATACATGCCTTTCCAGGGCGAAACCGCTACCGCCCAACCATGTCGGGCAGCCCATTCGTCCTGCTCCGAGGTAACACCGCCACGCGTGTAAGGCTCATTGGTGCGGATGAAGGTCTTCGCAGCCGGGTCGAACCAAGCCGCATCGTGGTCGGAGCCCGGCATCCGATACTGGAATTGTCCACGCGGAAAAGATCGCTTCGCTCTTGAAGGAACAAGCCTCGTCGCCTCGATAAACTGGATGGTCCTCGCCGCCTCGCAGGCGGCCTCACGCGCAGCTTCCTGCGATGACGCGGTGTAGGTGTCGGCAAGGTGATCGGGACCTTCGCGGCGCATCCTACCCAGCCCACGAGATGCTTTGTACTGCGCAGGCTTAACCAGCGCGTCGAGAGGCTCGTCGACCTGCATTGGCAGAACCTCGCACCCCGTGACCTTGGTCGTCCGATCCCGCCAGAGAACCGAAATGTAGAGCACGGTTGACGGTCGGGGACCGGCGAAGCCATCTCCACCCTGGCGACGCGCATGCTTATAATTTTGGAAGCCAGCCACCCTTGCCGCCTTGTCCAAGGCGGCGGCATACCGAATGCCATCAGACTTCTTGAAGCGCTTGGCGAGTTGCTTGATGCCCTCGATTGAGGACGGACGAATGTAATCGTTCGACACGTCAGGTCTCCCGGCCCTTAGCGAAGCGTCGCCCGTCAACCACCTCTCGAGCCCGACATGACATGGCAGGAACGATTGACCAAGACTGCGCCTCAACGGCTTCGCTGCGACGGGCGGCAGGCTCCTGCCGGGAGCCGATTCGTATATACCACAACCCAGACTTTCACGGAAGGATACTCAAAGGGTAGTGGGTCAGTTTGATGGTGGCAAAATCTCGGGGTGCAATGTTGAATGTTTACAAGTCATATTGGGGAAATGGATCAAGAGGCAGAAAGAGAACTTGAAACTCTGTCCGACTTCGATGCCCGCACGAGGCTCGGAGAGGTTGGCGGAGCGTTCGGGGTGACGGCGGAGCAAGCTCAAAACTTGCCGATCAATGTGGTTCGGGGACTCCTCCGAAAATATTTGTTGGCCTCGCCGCCCGAAGCATTAAAGGGGCCCGGTTTATGACCCCGAAACGTCCTAGGGGCCCAACCAGCTCGCCAAGGCGATCGTAGACATTGCCACCGGCGAGAAACCGGATGACGCTCCAGGAAAGGCGCGATTTGCCAAGCAAGGGCCGGCGATTAAGCTGGCAGTCCGGCAAGGGCAGCCGCCTTGCCCCCAGAACAACGGCCTGAGATCGCTCAAGCGACATCGGAGGCTCGTTTCAGTTCGGACCATTTCACCATGTAGCGTCGTCTTCAACGTGAGGCCGGCGGGTGCGGGATCATCATGCAGCCTTTTCCTGGCGGGTTCGGATATCGGCGATCCATTTTTCCAGCGCGTCGATCTCGGCTTCGAGGACGGAAGGTGCGGGCAGCCGCGGATTGATCTCTCCTGGCTGACTGTGAAGCAGCGCCGAACAGCGCCCGAAGGCTTCGCGCATCGCGGTGCAATCCCCATTCGTGATGACAGTGAGCTTGATGAGGCCCGTCGTGTCGACCTTGCGCGACAAGCGGCGGATCACGGGCCCGATAACCTCCTCGACGGCGCGTTCCCAGGTGGTACGAAGCTGGTCCTGGAAGGACGTAACCTCGCGCAGCCATTTCGCCTGATCGCCGCGTTCGTGATGGATTTTCACATTGGCGAGGTGCGCCTTCATCCCGCCGATGACCTTGTCGAGCGGCATGACATTGGCGGNCGGGCGGATCCTGGTGGCAATAGCCAGCGTTCTCGGCGCCGCGGCTGATCAGGCGGTACGCCACCGGCGTCGCCTCCCGATCGTTGGTCGCCCGACAGGCTTCATCGAGGAGAAGGAGGAACGCCATGTCGTGAGTGAAGACGATCACCTGGCGGGTCTTGCCGGCCTCGGCCAAGCGGGCGGCGACCTTGTCACGATGCAAATGGTCGAGGGAGGACACCGGATCATCGAACACGATCGCGGACTGCGCATCGATGGTGGACAGCTCGGCGAGGAAAGCGGCGAGGGCGACGCAGCGATGCTCGCCTTCGCTCAGAACCTTGCCGACCGGTTCGTTCGGCTTGTTGATAAGGCGGACCTGGAAGAACGGCACGCCGGCGGCGGTCTTCGCCTGTTGAAGCTCAATCGCGAGACCTGCGACGCCGAGCTTGTCGGCTTCAATCGCGAACTGTCCACGCAGGCGGTTGGTGACGAGCGCTTGGGCAATGCGGGCGCTCTGGGTCGTGATCTTGTTCGTCGCCGTGTCCTTGCTGGCTTTCTCGGTCGCTTCGATGGCCTTGAGGCGGTCGATCTGGGCGAGCACGTCGGCTTTCACCACGCCGAGCCATTTGCGGTCGGTGAGGCCGTCGCGCTCCGTAATGAGCGCGGCGCGCTGCGGGGAAGTGGCCTCCGATTGCAGACCTTCGATGCGCGTGGCTATGCTGCTGAGGTCCGCGCGCAACGGATCCAAGGAGACGGCCACCACGGGCGGAAGATGCGGAAAAACCTGGAGGCTGTGCGTTCGCAGGATCGAACGCAGCCGCCAGGCCAGGTGTAGGATCTCGCGACGGACGGCTCTCGCCAGTTCCTCTTGACCGATATCATCCCGTATCAGCTTGATGATCGCGGTGAGATCCTTCATCAGGATGGCCTGCGACGACACCATTTTCAGTTTCTCGTCATAGGCGTCCGCGGCCTCCTGCTCACGGCGCTTGCTCTCGTCCTGCACGAAGGCTTCGAAGCTGCTGAGCCGCTTTGAGGCTTCCTTGCTGAGCGGCTGCTGGCAGAGGACGCAATGGGCTCCGCTTTCAGTCACCGGAAACGGTCGGTCGGGATAGGCGGATGCGCGAGAATAATCCCGGGCGGCCTCCCACAGGACCTTCCAGACGTCCGAGCCGATTTCGGGCAGGGGCTCGTCGGCAAACAGGTGGGCGGAAGCAGCGGCGGCGGCCGAGCGCGCGGTTGCAAGGCGCGTATGGGCGTCGCTAAGCGATGTCCGGCTTTCATCTGTGGCGACGGCCATGAGGCGCTCGAGCTGTTCGATCACCGCCTTGATGCGGACTTCCTGGCCCTGGAGCTGGCGGACAGTGCGCGCAGGATCGCTGGCGAGATCGGCGCTCAGTGTTTGAAGCCGGGCGTCTTCGTCCGCGGTCAGGCCCGCGAGCTTGTCGACGGATTCCGGCTCGGTCTTGCCCGATAGGCCGGCGATCAGCTTGCCGACTAGCGTGTCCGGCCCGCATTCGGGGTTCGACAGGACCGCAGGTGTCTGCTCTTGAAGCGCCTTCGCCTCCGCAACCAGCTTGGCCTTCACCTCCTGGCATGCCTGCGCGAGACCGGCAAGGATACGAAGCGGCAGCGGCGTGTAGGCGAGATCGTTCGTATTCTCGACATGGACGTTGGCGGTACGCGAATCGAACACGCTGACGGCGGAGAGCATCGCGTCCGTGGTGGCCCCTTGGGTCCAAGAAGCGCTTCGCTTCTGTCCGCCGATATAGAAGTCGACGCTAGCGGCTGGGACGCCGGATGCAGCCGCATAGATATTGGGAAGGATTGCGTCGCCCTTCGGCGAGCGCGCCCGGCAGAGTTGCTTTAAGACGCGGGCGTAGCCGGATTTGCCGGCGCCATTGTCGCCGTAGATG
Source organism: Bradyrhizobium neotropicale (assembly GCF_001641695.1). Lineage (GTDB taxonomy): Bacteria > Pseudomonadota > Alphaproteobacteria > Rhizobiales > Xanthobacteraceae > Bradyrhizobium > Bradyrhizobium neotropicale. The sequence continues at coordinate 15,316 of NZ_LSEF01000053.1, read as the reverse complement.
ACGGTAAGTCCTGTCTTGCCGAAGGACAGGCGCTCGCCTGGCGCCAGGGCGTTGACATTCGACAGGCCGTGAAGCGCACCGAGGCTGACGACAGCGTGGCTGGCGGCCGGGTCTCGGATGTGGCTCGCATCGAGCGGGGCAGCCTGGCCGATGGCTTTGCAGATAGCAACGAGGGCAGTGATGTCGGCGACCTCCAACTTGGTCTGACCGCACAGCCGGCGCAGCGCATCGCGTTGCCAGGCCGGTAGGTCCGCCGACCATTTGAGGATGTCGGCGAGCGCCGCCGCCTCGTTCGAGAGATCGCTGTTGTGCGCATCCATGTTGTGCCCCAAAATCCTAGCCGCACACGATGGCGGCCGTTCCCCATGCTTATGTCCTGCGGCCGGAATTTTAGGCGCCGCCAGTGATGCGCCGCTCCTTGCCGAGCGGGACGATCCAGCCGCCGGCACGGTCAGGCCGCGCAAATTCATCCGGACGCGCCGCGTCGGCCAGGCGGTTGCGCACGACTTGAGACTCTGCCTCGATGGCTGCGCTAACGAGATCGCGTTCTATCCCGACGAAGACCGGCCGGAGATTGAGGCGAGCGAGCGCCTCCTGGTCGGCGGGCGCGACGTGGGCGTCGGTTACCGGCCCCGCACGGGTGACAATCCCGCCGACCAGCCCACCCACGGTGCTTGTCTTCTCCACTTCCCTCACCGGCACGGCATCCAGAAGCGTTCGAGCGCGTTCGAGATCGCGCTGAAGTCTTCGCGCAAATGGTTGGTGCGTGAGATGGCGAAGCGCGCCCGCCAGTTCGACGTGACCGAGCGGCTTGATCAAGTTGGCGATATGCAGGCGAAGAAGTCCGATAAGGAGCACATCCTTCTCTTTGGGATCGACGGGCTCGCCTTCATCGACGGGATCGCGGACCGAGAGGTGGGCCTCCACTGGGCCGGGCGTGGCCGTTCCCCGTCGCGTCACGATCGCGATGCGCTTCACCGTGACTTTCCGGCCTCGAGCGGTGACGTCGATCCGTCCGGCTTGGGCCCAGGCGCGGTCCAGCGCTTTCGCCGGGCCTCCGACATCATGGCAGCCCTTGGCTTCGGCCACCGTCAGAGAGGACAGATCGGAGGCACAAGCGATCCAGTCGGGTAGGTCGCCTCGGGACAGGCGCTTGATTTTGACCTGGCTCCGACGATCCAAGTCGATGGTTCGGCTGCCGAGATGGGCGAAGATCGAGAGATTGAAGTGGCGTTCGAGATAGGCGCGAGCGACGAAGCGTCCAAACAGGCCAGAGAGGGCGACTTTGACTTCGCGCGCGTGTCCAAGCGGCTCCCTGAAGGTGAAGGGTGTTCCCGCACCGGTTGGCGTCAGCAGCGCATCGAGAATGGACCACGCGCCATAAGCCGCGCCCGGCGTCTGCAGCACCTCCCGAATACCGGCATCCTCGATATCCGAGACCTCTAGGTCGACAGTCGGACCAGTGACTGGGCTCGCCGTCGGTGGATCGAAGCTATGAAGGAAGGTCCTGGTCATAGCGCTGGCGCTCGCTTGAGGTCGGCGTGCTCGAAGGCGTTGGCCATGCGCTGGTTAGGGAAGTCCCGTTTGGATACTAAGAGACTTTCCGTTGTTCATCGTTGGGACCTTCTATCAGCGGCACGTCAAGGCTAGGGATTTCAGGCATAGCTTTACCAGCGATGGCCTGAAGGTCGCCTACCATTCCAACTGTGGATTCGATCACCGCAACAACCTGCGTTTCCCGCTTCGCCCACTGGCGACTCATGAACTTGCGTTCTCTATCGAGGTCATCACGCATGTCGTTAAACTTTTCAACGATGGCGTCGATACGCTGACGGAACTTGGTACCAGTGAGATATTGGTAAACTTGTTCCATCTTGGTTTGCTGGCCTTGTTGAACGAGGCGCGAACTTGTCACCTCGATTAGCGTTTGTCGTAGCGCAACCGCAACCGGGAGCGCATATTTCGGATGAGCGACCCAAACCCCGTCGATGAGATCGAAGTGCTCGATGTGTTTGGGAAGCGCGTTGGAAATGATGAGTGCAATATCTGCGCTGCAGCGACGCTGATCATCACGCAGCTTAGTTAGCCAGCCATCGCTCCAAGCCTTAGTCCGCTTAGACTCCCAAAGAATAATGCCAGCGCCCTGCCCTATTGAGCCGTTGACCTGCTGAACAACGTCCGCCCCCATCTCGCCCTTGGCGACTGGCTCGATGAGATCAGTGGGAAACCTGTTACGGAGAAGCTCCTCAAGCTCCAGCTCCAAAACCTCACCCTGCGACTGCTGTGAGCCTTGCTCGGCCTTTCGTTTAAGCTCCTCAATCGTGCGCGTCATCGACTCGATGGTTTGGTCCTTCTCCAAAACACGCAGCCGATTGGCATCGTCGGCTTCCTGCCTCGCTTTGGCGCGAATATCGTCGACGGTGGCCTGGACCCGCTTCTCGATTGTTAAATCGAGTTCGCGCCTCGCCTCGTCAAGCGCGCGCTCCTTGCGAATCAGCTCTGCTTGGGTCTGCTGGGCTTCAGCAAGTTTTGCGTTGTTGATCTCCAGCACTCTACGGAGTTCATCTGCTTCCGCTGCTTTCGTCTGGAGCTCAATTCCGGCTGCCTCGCGAGCCTTTTTAGCTTCCGCAGCGGATATTTGGCTGCGTTCCGCGGCGAGCCGTCGCGCAATATCATCTTCGAATTGCTCGCGGGCCTGCGCGAGCTGTTCGTGCTCCTGGCGCAAGGCTTCAGTCTTGCGGACTATCTCAGCATCTTTGTTGGCCAATTGCTCTTGCAAACGTTGGCGCGTTTCCTCGATGAGTGGAGCAGCCAGCGACTCTGTCAGACGAATTTCATGATTGCAATTCGGGCAGCGAAGGGTGGGCTCATGAGCAGCGTTAGCTGCGGTCGCTTTGAAGGCCATGGGCCCCTCCTCAACATCCTCAATCTATGCTGCCCGAACAGCCATAATTCGGCCCGACCGCATCAGGCAGGCGACGTGGCATTACGTGACTTACACATTGCCATCGAACAGAGTTCGCGCGGGCATCAGTTTTCCACCGAAACCAACCTAAATTCCCCAACATTTCGATGGGGCTTGTGGGCCTTGTCTCGCACAGTCTGGCGGCCCCGAGGCTGAGGTGCTCCAGAGTGAACCGAAAGAAGCGCCCTTGATGACGTCCTTCCCGCAGGAGCCCCATGGAGGTTAAATCATGGATGGGTACCAGTTCTTCTTGGGAAACCCCGGGCAAATCGCGTGGTCGCGTGCGAGATCGCCCCAAAGTCAGACTCGAGCATAGCGATAGTTGTTCTTTATAGTCTTCGCCAGAAACTGCCCCTTTGATGGCGCGGCCTTCATCTGCTCAAACACTGGCTGCGGCACATCGAAATAGTTGTAGCGGCCACCGTTCTTGAATTCGACGGTTAGTACATGAGTCGCCTTGTCGTAGCCGAAGCGAGTCAAGTTTGAGGATTCAGGCGTCTCTATCCAGTTCATGATTTCGCTCCGGGCTTCTTCGTTTCCTTAGGCTTGGTGGCGGCACTTGACTTATGCACATAGTAAGGTGACTGCTGCCGCCATTGCCGCATTACGATGGCATAGTCCTCATCGTGGCGAGGAATCGCCCATCCGCCTTCACCCTCGAAACCATCCTTGTTCGGATCACCACGCACGACAACTCGTGGGTCACCGCTGTCCGGACGCCTGTTCTTCTCAGGCGGATCAATCAGGGTTCGGATGGGCAAACTTACCGCTTCACCGACAATGATGGCCTCACCTGTCCGAAGCACAGGGAGCATATCAAACAATCCTTTGAGGTTATCGGCCGCCGCTCCTGACACCTGCCCCCTATCAGTGTCATTGGCGAGACGCATCGCAAAAATCGTCCCGCATTGAGAAAGGATCGTTGGATCAATTTCAGACGGTCGTTGACTTACGATCATGACGCCAACTCCATACTTGCGGCCTTCTTTCGCTATCCGCCGCGCCGCTGTTCCGGCCGCACCGATACGAGCCTTGTCTTCGCGCGCCAAATACGTGTGTGCCTCCTCCAACACAAACAGCAAAGGTCGCTCGCGTCCTCCCTCCGGCAAATTTCTGGCCCAGAAAAGGGCGTCGTAGAGGATTCGCAGCAAGGCCCCAACAAGGTCATTCAATACGGTGGAGGGAATGCCCGACAGGTCAAGAATCGTGATCGGCTCGGAACCACCAATCCAATCCCTAAGCAAAGCATCAAGGTCTTTGCCTACCTTGCCATCCGGATCAGGACGCCAAGCCCCTGGATTGAACAAAAATCCCAACTGAGGATCGCGAAGCTTTGAAGCCAGCACGGCCAATTGTTGGCGCATACCAATCGGATCGGGCCCCCATTGGACCCGCTCGTTGGCCGGCCCTGTCGTTTTGACTGTCCGATAGATTGGAGCAGTGACGCTCATAGCGTCACCGACCTGAATCGGCTTACCATCTGTGCCAAGTAGATAGGCGGATTGCACCTCATCGACCCCGGCTCCAGGGTTAGGTATGACAGTGCGATGCTCCCGTTGATGAAAGTCGAACCAAAGCTTGTGAATGCAGAACGGCACCGGAGAGTCTACTGTTACTCTCTCCGCATCCACTCCTTCTCGCGGTTGAGCGTTTAAGGCTTCTCTCTTGAGCGCAACGATCGCATCAGTCACCGCAGCCAGAGGCTGTTCGCCTAGATCTCCGAACGACAATTTCACCAACTCGGCGAAACTTAACGCCCAAAAGGGGATACACAGCGGCTTTTCGTTTCTCGAGGTATCCGGCATGATGCGAAATACAGTGGAGCGATCTTCCAGCGCTTTCGAGTATTCGCCGTGAATATCGAGGACAACTATGCGCGCGGATGGGTATCGCTTGTGGTTGGAGAGCGCGGCAAGCAATCCTGCGACCGTAGTAGACTTGCCAGCCCCGGTCGTCCCTACGACGGCAGAGTGCCGAGTGATCAATTTATTGATGTCGACAAGAGCTGGGATCGACTCTGCGCTCGCCAAATGCCCCACCGTCACAAAGTCGACCGGATCACCGGGGCCGTAGATATCCCTCAAATCTTCCTCGGTCACGATATGGACGGGGTCGTTGATTGTTGGATGCTGGGAGACCCCGCGCTCGAATCTCCCTTCACGTCCTCGTTCTCCGACCAGTTGAACCTTGAGCCATTGGTTGCCCCAAGGATGCTCGTCACTGTCCCTCTCTGGCGCTGCACCGGCTCCTACCTGAGACACAATCCCGAAGAGTGAGGTGTAGCCCAAGGGTATGCGCACGAAGCTACCGACTTGACCGATCCTGTAAGACTCGCCCTTGAAGAACGTCAGACCGGTCGCAGTATTAGTCACAAGCGCCACGCTCACCGAGGTGCCCGCAACATCCTGAACCGTACCAATGAGCGTCGGATCAGACCGCATCTGCTTGATCCTGCTCGATGTCTCGGCTTGAAAGTTGATGTGCTAAAAACTCGCCGAAAGCGGCAAAGTCTCCAAGCAACCACTTGCACTGCTCTGGAGACGCCTTAGTGCGCCATGCAGGCAGATCGTTGCCAACCGCGATGGGATAAGCTGGGTTTCCATCTTTCGTAACGCTTTCCCAAGGCCTGTCTATCGTTCCAACGATCCCACCGTCGGCCGCAAGGACAGTGAGGTTCGGATGCCTCTTTGCTAGTTCCACAGCCTTACGAGCGTTTGCACGGTCGTTGAAAATCATCGCCAGGCAAGAGGCATTTGGATTTCCAGAGAGACCTTGAGCAATGTAAGCGTTGATATGCTCATCGGCGAAAGAGTAACCACACGTGAGCAAGACGCATTGATCCGAGCGCAAGAAAATCCTCAAGCGATCGAGCATCGCATAGTACGGCATTTGACGGCTTTGATCGTATTTCAAGTGCGAGGGGTAAATTAGAAGCTGCTCCCCTTCAATTTTGTCGCGACTCCGCCGAATCTTGTTTTTCTTGGTCATCCACCAGTTGATCGAGCCGTGTATCTTCCAAAGTCGCGCCCACCGCGGAGGCAGATCGTCCTCAATCATAGATTCCAAATCCAAGAACGCGCTGTCAGAGCCAACAAATCCGTCAAAGTATGGTTGCCGCTCCTCCTCTAGAGCTTGCTCCAACAACAGGTCATAGTTGGTGGTAAATATTTCAACTGGCTTGTCGCGCGCGATTGAGCGGATCCAACGCGCGAGCATGTGATACGGCGTATTCGATGTTGGGAGTGACTTGCTCACGATCTCACAGACCTGCACGCAGATACCCACGTCAAGTTTGTCGAGAAGCTCGCCAGAGAACCCGTCTATGCTGCCCGTACCACATAGCGAACGCAGAGTCCGTATATGGCTCAGAACGTCTTCAATCGTGGGGGTGCCAATACCACGTGCAACTACCCTCTCCCACATCCTCACGGCAGCATCCTTCAGAGATGCACTACCATCCAAGGCCGCCTTGACGGATCTTGTGAGCCCTGCGATTTCGGGTATCAGCGGGACTGTTTGGCCACCGGCTTGCACTTGAATAGCAAGAGGACAGCCTGCGCCAATAAAAAATCCAATACGCATCTTTCCTGGTGCAAGACGTTGCAGCAGGTCGGTTGTACGGCGATAGGGGCTATGAACGGCTCCAACAGCAACAGTCGGAGGCGCCGGATTGACCGCAGAAGCGTCGGTCGTGGCAGCCTGCGCCGGATCGCCGTCGCCTTTTTCGCCTTCCTCGATAGTTTCTTGTTTGGTCATGCCCCCTATTCCTCGGAATTCCAATAGTTTGCAGTAATCCATATCTGGGCAATTGAGCTCTGAAACAACTTTGGCCGCGCCCTCTCGGAGTACGAAGAGCCCATTCAGCCCCGGTTCTAGCGTGCGCTCCTTGCGGCTACCGCAAAATACGACAGCAAGCCAACGACTGGCGGACGGAAGGCAACGACCGAAGAATCTCTAGAATACCCCGCGCCTCAACTTATGCGGGCATTCTGCCCTCCCTTGCAATACGCCAGCCAATGAATTCAACACTTTCTGAGAGGGGAGACTGCGCCCGAGCGCAAAAACAACCCGGTGAACGGTTCGTAGCTGCGGACTCGATCACATCGAACACAAATAAGATGGAGTGGGATCGCTTCGGTTGGCCGGCCCGCATGAAGCTGGCGTTAAGAACCGGCCTGCGTTGTCGCCGAGACAATGCCAATCGCATCGTCGGCGTAGCGCCCTTCGCCCGCCGTTGGGCGCTAGCCCACGGTTGGCATCGAAATCCCGGCAAAGGCCAAGCGAGCGATCGGCCTCGACGCGGGGATAGGATTTGAACCTATAACCCTCAGGTAGGCCGAAGATCGGAACGAAAGCGAAAAACGCTCCCGGGCGCGTCCCAGGCCAATCGAACCGGTTCGTCCTATTTGTACGCCACAGCTACCCGGCAGCCGTACCTGCGCACCTGATTTCTATCTTGTTGGAGCAACCTACGATCTTATTGCGTCAGGCCGATCATGGTTCGGGGCGGAGGCATGGGCGGCAAGGACGAAAAGAATCGGATCGAGGCATTTGGGGCGGCAGGTAGTAGGGAGATGCCGCGTGCCACGAAGCGTCGTCGCAAGAACCGTGGCGTGCCGCCGCCCGCGACGTTCGATATCGATACGCTGCCGGGCAGCACTAATTTAACGGCATTAGAGGCGGCCGCGGTTATCCGGCGCACGCCCGGCGCGCTGGAGCAGTGGCGGCGGGATCCGAACCACCCGCTGAAATGGCGCTACGTCGCCGGCCGCCCGCTCTATCGTGTCGATGCGGTACGCGACTATCTAGCCAAATGCGACAAGACCACTAAGCTGCCCCAGCCGCATAGTGCTCGCGGAGACGGGCGAGCAGCTCGGCCTTGATAGGGTCGAGCGGATTCGTCCGCTGCAGGCGCACGACTTTGCCGACCTGTTTCGCGCCGACCAACTCCGCGATGTAGTCATGAGCCGCTTCGAACGCCATCTTGCGGATGATCCACTGTTCGTCGTGATTGTAGACCTGATCGATCCCCCGCGGCTTTTGCCCTACGCACAACCGCTGGATTTCGTTGTCGTAGCCACAGCGTGACATGATAGTGCGCAAGCTGCGCCTTAAGTCATGCATGGTGAACTTGGCGACGCTCGCTTCCTTGACCAGGCGGTTGACCATCTTGGTGAAGCCGGACATCTGGCCGCCGGTTTTTGGTGACGGGAAGACATATTCGGAGGTTGCCCGCTGGAAATGTTTCGCGGCCGCGAGCACCTCGTCAACGAGATGAGTGCGCGGAACGTCATGGTGCAGGCCCATTTTGGTCCATGCCGCATCGAAGGTGATGCGGTCATCCATAATGTGCTTTCGCCATTCGATCATGGTTGGCTCGCTGCGGCGTGGGCCACCAAGTAGACACGTGCGCGTCAGGAGCCCAAAAGCCCCGAGCTTGCCGCATGCATGCCAGACTTTGATAATTTCCTCGTCGGTCAGTGCCCGGCCCTTCGTTCGGCGTCCGACTCTTTGCGCACGGGTTTCCTTGGGCTCGCGATAGCCAGCGAGCACATTGTGGTCGACATAGCCCTCGCCAACGCACCATTCGAGGAACGTGTGGGTGTGCTTGCGCAGGTCCTTGGCCGCGCCACGCTTGCCGGTCTTGGAAACCCGGTCGACTGCCGCCATGATTTGCCGCCGCGTCAGGTCCCCCACGCCGCTCTCGGCGTGCTCCTTCAGCCCGCGCCGCAACGCCGACATCGCTGGCTTCCAGTTAACGACTTGACGTCCCGTCAAGGACGTCTGATAGGGACCATCTTCGACAATGAGGTCCCCCAGTGTGGTGCGCTGCTTTTCGGCGGCCTGTTGCCGCCTCGCCTCGCGTTTCGCGTCGTTCGGGTCCATGCCCTTGACCACCTCACCTGCGGCGATGGTGGCGGCCTTGCGCGCGGCCTTCTCATTATACTTGGGCCATGGGCCGAGGGTCTTGCGCTGGGTGCCTCTCACCCCCGGCTTGCTGAAGAGGTAAACCCAAGTCCGGCCACCGGTGGCGCGCATGCGCAGGGCCAGGCCGGGCAGCTTGTCGTCGTGGAGATAATGCTGCGCCTTGCCGGGCGGCAGCGTGGCGTTGCGGATCACCGCATCGGTGAGTGTCAGCTGGTTGGTTGGCGCTGCCATGATCCCTGCCCCTGTGTGCCCCAGGTGTGCCCCGCGAGAGGACAATCAGCCCCGCGCAGAACCAGTTCTCAGACCTTCCCGACATTGTGTGCCCCAGGGGAAAATCTACGGCGGGCACAACAGGGGCACACAAAATGCAGTATGGCCGCTTATGGCCTACTGAGGCTCAATTTGACCATAAGCTACTGTAATAAAATGAATTATTTCGACAAAACTGTGGCTGTATATGGCCACCTTGGATCTACGGATTGTGGTTCACACGCGAGAGGTCCATGGTTCGATCCCATGTGCGCCCACCATTCATCCTAGATTGCGAGCGTCGCTGAAAGCGCCGAGGCGTGCAAACGTCCGCTTTGCCCGCAAGCAGGCAGCCGACCGACATCGTTCGCGAAGGGCCAGATTCAGACTTCGATCGAAGCGCGGCTATTGGTGCAAAGCGGACCTGCGCCGTGGCGCCGACGCAAAGGCTTTGATCTATGTCAACGCGTCATTCCTATGCCGCGCAACCTCTCGAAGGGCGGCCTCGCCTCTGGTTCACGTATCATGCGTGGCGAAACCACCGTCCGTGAGCGCGGAACGAATGGGCAAGTTCAGCCGCGAACGGAAACTTTAGCATGATGCGGCCCGACATCGGGTGCGATCAGCGCCCACCGCGCGATGAACTGTACACGGATATGGCCTGGATTCCCGGCGGCACCTTCCGCATGGGCTCCGATCACCACTACCCGGAAGAAGCGCCCGCCCATCGCGTGAGCCTGGACGGCTTCTGGATCGACCGCACTCCGGTGACCAACCGGCAGTTCAAAGAGTTCGTCAGCGCCACTGGCCACGTCACGACCGCCCAGATCGTGCCGGATCCCAAGGACTATCCCGGGGCGCTGCCGAAAATGATCTATGCCGGCTCGCTGGTGTTTTCGCCGCCGTCGCGCGTGACCGATCTCCGTGATTGGAGCCAGTGGTGGAGCTTCATGAAGGACGCCAACTGGCGGCACCCGTACGGTCCCAAAAGCAATATCAAGGGGCTCGACGATCATCCTGTCGTGCACGTCTCATTCTCGGACGCGCTCGCTTACGCGACATGGGCCGGCAAGGAGCTTCCGACCGAAGCCGAATGGGAATTCGCCGCACGCGGAGGACTCGACGGCGAAGAGTTCGCCTGGGGTAATTCGCTTGTGCGTGATGGCAAGCACATGGCGAACACCTGGCAAGGGAATTTCCCGACCCAGAACACTTGCGAGGACGGTTTCGAGCGCACTTCGCCCGTTACGGCGTTTCCGCCGAATGGCTATGGTCTCCACGATACGATCGGCAATGTCTGGGAGTGGACGTCTGACTGGTGGTCTGAGAGACACGAAGCCGAGATGCAGAAGGCCTGCTGCATTCCGCAAAATCCCCGCGGCGGCAACGAGGCCAACAGCTTCGATCCACATCAACCCAACATCCGTATCCCTCGCAAGGTGCTAAAAGGCGGCTCGCATCTCTGCGCGCCGAACTACTGCTGTCGCTACCGTCCGGCCGCGCGCCACGCCGAGCCGATCGATACGTCAACAAGCCATGTCGGATTCCGCTGCGTGGTGCGGAAGTCCTTCAATACCGATCTCCAGCAGTCTTGAGGAACGTCCAAACCATGTAGGGAGCGTCACATGAGCGCCGAAGCGAAAAACAAGAAGACTTCCGAAACCAGCCGGCAGGCGATCGATCGCCGCAACCTGTTGCTGGGCACCTCCACGCTGGTTGCGGCCGCAACGCTCACTTCTGATGCGCTGGCGCAGGCGCAGAAGGCCGCTCCTTCCCCCGCTCCGGCTGCTACGCCCGCCTCCTCCGGCCGCAAGCCGAACATCCTCGTCATCTTCGGCGACGACATCGGCCAGACCAACATCTCCGCCTATTCCTTTGGGCTGATGGGCTATCGCACGCCGAACATCGATCGCATCGCCAAGGAAGGCATGATGTTCACCGATTATTACGCCGAGCAGAGCTGCACGGCGGGACGCTCGTCTTTCATTACCGGCCAGTGCACGCTGCGCACCGGCCTTTCCAAAGTAGGCGTACCGGGCGCGACGGTCGGTCTGCAAGACCGCGATGTGACGATCGCGCAGCTACTGAAGCCGCTGGGCTACGCCACCGCCCAGTTCGGCAAGAACCACCTCGGCGATCGCAATCAGTTTTTGCCGACCGTGCACGGCTTCGACGAGTTCTTCGGCAATCTCTACCACCTGAACGCCGAGGAAGATCCTGAATCCTTCACCTATCCGCAGGACCCCGCGGTTCGCGCGGCGATCGGTCCCCGCGGCGTGCTCCGCTGCAAGGCATCCGACCGCGACGATCCGACCGAGCAGCCACGGTTCGGCCGGATCGGCAAGCAGACCATCGAGGACACCGGCCCGCTCACCAAGAAGCGAATGGAAACGATCGACGACGAGACGTCGGCGGCGGCGATCGATTTCATCCAGCGACAGGCGCGGGCAAACACGCCGTTCTTCTGCTGGTTCAATTCCACTCGGATGCATTTGCGCACTCATGTGCGCGCGGATCATCGCGACAAGCCGGGACTCACGGCGCGGACGGAATATGCCGACGGCATGATCGAGCACGATGCGACGGTTGGGTCCATTCTCAAGGCGCTGGACGATCTCGGCATCGCCAACGACACCATCGTGCTCTACACGACCGATAACGGCCCGCACCAGAACTCCTGGCCGGACGCCGGCACGACCCCGTTTCGCAGTGAAAAGAACACCAACTGGGAGGGCGCATTCCGCGTGCCCTGCCTGATCCGCTGGCCCGGAAGGATCCAGCCGGGGTCCGCCTCGACCGAGACCGTCAGCGGCCTCGACTGGCTGCCGACGCTATTGGCCGCCGCCGGCCAGCCGGACATCAAGGACAAGCTGCTCGCGGGGTACGACGCCGGCGGCAAGACCTTCAAGGTCCATCTCGATGGCTACAACCAGCTTCCGTATCTCACCGGTCAGCAGGACAAGAGCCCTCGCCGCGAGTTCATCTACTTCAACGACGATGGCGATCTCGTTGCTCTGCGCACCGAGAACTGGAAGATCGTGTTCGAAGAGCAGCGTGCGGAAGGCACCCTGCGCATATGGGCCGAACCCTTCACGAAACTGCGATTACCAAAGGCATTCGACCTTAGATCCGATCCTTACGAACGAGCCGACATCACCTCCAACAGTTACTACGACTGGTACATGAGCAATCCTGCGCCATTTCTGGTTGGACCTTCGCTCGTCGCGAAGTTCCTCGCGACGTTCAAAGACTATCCGCCAAGCCAGCGGCCATCGAGCTTCAGCATCGACCAGATCGTCGAAAAGATGCGACGAAATTTCGAGGCGACACAGAGCAACTGACAGGGGAGCGGGGGCGCAACCGGACCGACCGGGGACTTCATGGTCAGCAGACGCATCGACCGACGCCATTTCCTCTGCCTCGCGTGCGGCGGGGCAGCCTTCGTGCCGCTCGCGCTGCGTGCGAAGGATGGGGTTTCGCTGGTCGTCGGCTTCCTTGATCCGCGGCCCTCCGCGGCCGGCTTTTCCGACCGGTTCGCGGGGTTTCATCTCGGCCGCACAACCACATTGCGTTCGACAAAGGACTAGAATGTCATCGCCGGGTTGGCTGATCGGGTGCAAGCGGCGAACCGGCAATTGGCGGGAGGCGGTTATAGGACAGGGTAGCCATCGCAAAATCGCAGCACTTGGTAGCTTATGCGCGCTCGCATTGGCGGGCACTCCCTCCCCAGCTTGGGCCGACGCCGGCGGCGTCGGCTTCTGGTTTCCCGGAGCCTTCGGCAGCCTGGCCGCTGCGCCAGGTGTTCCCGGATGGGCCTATACGACAATCTACGTCCATGAGCAGGAAAGTGCGGGCGGCGGAAAGAATTTCGTGGTCAGCGGGCGCCCAGTTGGCTCCGTTGTCGCTGGCCTTAATGCGCGTGCCGATGTCGTGGCGGAAGCTTTTACCTATACCTCCGCAACGCCAGTGCTCGGTGGTCAAGCCGCCTTCACCGTCGTGGCCGGACCGGGCAATGTCAACGCTGGCATCAGCGCGACGCTGACCGGTCCGCTGGGCAACACGATCTCGGGCAGCGCGAGCGACAATCGCACGACAATCACCGACCTGATCTACCAGGGTACTCTGAAATGGAATCAGGGTGTCCACAACGAGATGGTCTACTTTTCGGGCAACATTCTGAGCGGCACCTATGATCCGAATCGTCTCGCCAATCTGAGCTTGGGTTTTGTGGCGTATGACGCCGGCGTCGGCTACACCTACCTCGATCCGAAAACCGGGCACGAGTTCTCGGTGGTCGGAGGCTTGACCTATAGCCTTATGAATCCGGATTTGCAGTATCAGAACGGCATCGACTTTCACGTCGATTGGGGCGCTTCTCAATTCATCGGCAAGAACGTGCACGTTGGGCTGGTCGGCTACTACTATCAGCAGCTGACCGGTGACAGCGGGCCCGGCGCGAAGCTCGGCCCATTCAAAGGACAAACGGTGGGTCTCGGTCCGCAAATCGGCTTCATCTTTCCGATTTCCAAAGAGTATCAGGGCTATCTCAACCTGAAGGGCTACAGAGACCTTGAGGTGCAGAACCGGCCGCAAGGATGGACCGCCTGGCTCACCTTTGCGATCTCGCCCGCGACGCCGGAGCCCGTGTCAGCGAAGCCAATTGCCCGGAAATACTGAACAGCGCGAGAAACACCCTGCAGCGGCAGCGTTCCGTGTGCAGGCGAGTCCGCTTCTCTAATCGGCCGTTTGAGGTCAAGCACTTTCAGACTGTCCGCCACTGCAGTGTCGATGTCGCTCACGGGCTCGCGCTTCTCTTCGGAATCGGCACCAGGGCCCTTCCATCATGGGATTCGAGGATGAGGTGGAACAATCTATACCGCGGCCTTGTCGTCAGTTTGAACGGCAGGTTCAAGCGGACTCGCGAACTCACCTCATCCATCGTCCCGCGAGGGACATCTTTCCACTGCTGGGTGGATCTCGATTTTTCTCCTTATCGGGTTTGATCCTGAACGGCTTTCATGCTGCTGCCGTGGCCGGCTCCCGGGTCCACCGGAACTCGGTGCCATCAATCCATATGCGGTGCATGATGACGGCCAGCCGGCGGGCCAGGGCGACGATCGCCCTCTTCATTCCACGGCGCCTGGCGATCTGCATGGCCCAGGCTTTAAGCCATGACCATTTCTTCGAATGCAACATGCTCTGCGCTGCTTCGTAGAGCATCGTCCGCATCATCTCATCGCCACAGCGCGATATCCTACCGCTCCAATCGATCTCGCCTGATTGATACCTGGAGCTCGTCAGCCCAAATACTGCCCCGACTGACTTGGACTTTCGGAATCGGGCTGGCACATCGACAGTCGCGCGATAGGTCAGCGCCACCACCGGGCCGATACCGGGGGTCGTCATCAGGCGCCGGCACACCTCGTCGTCTCGCACGATTGCCAGCAAGCGGCGGTGCAGGATGACGATCTGTTCGCGCAGCGCCCGCCGCACAACGAGCATCGGTTCCACCAGCACCACCAGGTCGGGAATAGTCTCGACAAGCTCCTGGATGCGGGCCTCGAACCTCACCGTTCCGACCATGCCCACCTTGAGGCCGAAGTTACGCAAAGTCCCGCGCAGATCGTTCTCGATGGCGATGGCCTTCGACTGCAATAGCTTACGATGGGTCAGCAGCATACGCAGTTTCTGGCTGCGTAGCGTCTTTACATGCACCGGGCGGTACACTCCCACCCGCATCATCTGAGCGATGCCGCGCGCGTCATTGCGATCGGTCTTGTTGATCTGCGCCTTCAACACCGCCTGCATGTGCCGCGTCTCCACACAGATCACTGGTAATCCGGCTTCGGCGAGAGCGCTGAATAGCCATTGCGATAACGGTCCGGCTTCCAGTCCGATCCGCTTGAAGCGGTAGGCGGGATTCCCCAGAACCTTCAGAAGTGCTTGAGGCTCGCTCGCCACCTTCACTTCCTTCAAGATCTTGCCCGTGTCATCCAAAATACAGACACTCGTCTCCTTGACCGATACGTCCAGTCCGGCAAAATGGTCCATGCTGCGCTTCTCCTTCTGATGCTTGAGGCCGTCACCACGGACCTCGTTTCACCATCAGCCTGAAGCGCAGCACCTAAAATCTTCAGCTATCCACAAGCTGGATCGGCCGATTACCCCATCTAT
>NZ_LSEF01000052.1:140530-157826 GCF_001641695.1 Bradyrhizobium neotropicale | reverse complement strand
CTAGTGGTTCATCACAGTGGTTTTGACTCTTTGGCGGCAACTGGATAGGCGCGACCGAGTTTGGCGCGGGCTTTGTCGGTTGTGAACATCCATTTGATGCGGTCTCGCGCCTTGTTTCGCTGCCGTTGCCATGCTGCGATTTCTTTTCGAAGCCTTTTGGGATCGTCGATGCGACGGCCGAGACACTGGCGCTGCAGCACGCTGATCTCGCACTCGACCATATTGAGCCAGCTGGCGTGTTTCGGGGTGTAGTGGAACTCGAGGCGGCGCAGGATGCGACGGGCCTCGGCAGGCGCAAATGCCTGATATAGCGCGCCGGCCGTATGAATCGACAGATTGTCCTGCACCACACGGATGCAGGCGGCATTGGGATAGTGGACGTCGACGAGTTCGCGCATGCAGTGCGCGTAGTCGACCGCGGCGCGGTG
The DNA here is from genome assembly GCF_001641695.1 of Bradyrhizobium neotropicale. Taxonomy (GTDB): domain Bacteria; phylum Pseudomonadota; class Alphaproteobacteria; order Rhizobiales; family Xanthobacteraceae; genus Bradyrhizobium; species Bradyrhizobium neotropicale. The sequence goes on along the minus strand of NZ_LSEF01000052.1, from coordinate 157,398 downwards.
GTCTGTAACCTTGACATTGCGCCAGCCGCGATGCGGATCGAAGGTGACGAAGAGATTGACGGTACCGTTGCGGCGATATTCGTAATCGTAGCGCTCGCGCTGTCCCGGTTGGGCAGGGATCGGCTGGCGTACCTCGCCGATCAGCTGGACTGGGGTCTCGTCGAAGCAAACCAGGGGCCGCTCGGGATCCGGCGCCTCGGCGTAGAGATCGAGCACATCCTCCATCCGGGCGACGTATTCGCCGTCGACATGAGGAATGCACCACATATCCCGGCGCCACGGCTTGAGGTCGTTGTCGGCCAGCCGGCGGCGCACGGTCTCGCCCGACAGGCTGGCGTGATCGGTGAGCTTGACCATCGCGTCGGCCAGCAATGTCAGCGTCCAGCGTTTGCGGCCGGCGGGCGGCTTGGCGCATGCCGTCGCCACCAGCAGGGCCTCTTCCTTGCCTGTCAGCTTGCGTTCCGCGCCCGGACGCGGCTCCTCACTCAAGGCCCGCTCCAGATTGCCTTCTACGAAACGGCGTTTGGTCCGGCCGACGGTGGAAAGGCTGACCCGGACGGTTCGGGCAATCTCCGCGTCGCAGCTGCCTGAATCGGCCGCCAGCACAATCTGAGCCCGTTTGAGTTTGCGGGCGGAATGCGTGCCGCCGCCGAGCATTGCCGTCAGTTCGTCCCGCTCGGCTTGGCTCAATTCGACCCGATAACGTACATTCATGCTTCGCCTCCTTGTCGGAGGCCGGGACGAATCCAGCTATGAGTCAAAAATCAGGCGCGCACTTCACCGAGAAGCAGGGACACTATCTCGCTTTCATCCATACCTACTCGTACATGTTCGGACAGCCGCCCGCCGAGGCCGACATCCAGCGGCATTTCCGCGTCAGCCCGCCGTCAGTCCACCAGATGATCCTCACCCTCGAACGCAACGGGTTCATTCGTCGCCAGCCCGGCGTCGCTCGAAGCATCGAGATCCTCTTGCCACCCGAAAAGTTGCCTATCCTCGGATGGCTCGGTATCAAAACGTCAAAATCACTGTGATGAACCACTAGCGCAACGCGGTTGGGGTTTCCAGCCTTGCTGGAAAACTTCGCTGATCAATAACCGAGGGCGCAGCCGTCCTTGCGCGGGTCGGAACCGCCCGTCAGCGTGCCCTTGTCCCAATCGATCCAGATCGCCTGGGCGCCGCCGAGCGGGCCGACAACGCTCGTGGTCTTGTGCCCGAGCTTCTTCAGTCCCTCGACGATCGCCGCCGGCACGCTGTCCTCGAGCTGATATTGGCCCTCGTAGTGCAGGCCGCGCGGCATATCGATCGCCTCCTGCACGTCGCAGCCATAGTCGAGGATGTTGGTCAGCACATGCGTCTGGCCGGTCGGCTGATACTGACCGCCCATCACGGCGAATGGCATCACGGAGCGGCCGCCCTTGGTCAGGAGGCTCGGCATGATCGTGTGCAGCGGGCGCTTGCCGCCCGCGATGCAGTTGGGATGACCGGGCTGAATGCGGAAGCCGCCGGCGCGGTTCTGGAACAGAACGCCGGTCTTGTTGGAGACGATCGCCGAGCCGAAGGAATGCGCGATCGAATTGATGAACGAGCAGACGTTGCGGTCCTTGTCCACGACTGTGATGTAGATGGTCGAGGGATTCATCGGCGGCGCGACGTTCGGCAGGTCGAGCATGCCGTCCATGCGGATCTTGCTGATGTACTCGTCGGCAAAGCCGTTGGCGAGCATCTCGGCGACGTTGATCTTCATGTGATCGGGATCGGCGATATGCATCTCGCGATTCATGTAGGCGATGCGCGCGGCCTCAGCCTCGAGATGGAAGCGCTCGACGCTGAGCGGCGCGAACCTGGTCAGATCGAATCGCGACAGGATGTTCAGCATCAGCAGCATGGTGACGCCAGGCCCGTTCGGCGGGCACTGCCAGACGTCGTAGCCCTTGTACGCGGTGCCGATCGGCGTCGTCACGTCGGTGGTGTGCGCGGCGAAATCGTCGAGCGTGTGCAGGCCGCCGATGCCGCGCAGCGTCTCGACCATGTCCTCCGCGATCGGGCCCTTGTAGAAGGCGTCGCGTCCGTCCTTGGCGATTGCCCGCAGCGTCTTGCCGAGCTCCGCCTGGCGGATGACGTCGCCGGCCACCGGCGGCTTGCCGTGCGGCAGGAGATAGCGCTCGGTGTTGGTTCCGTTCTTCAGCTTCTCGAACTGGTTCTTCCAGTCGAAGGCGATACGGGGCGCGACGACGTAGCCCTCCTCGGCCGCCTTGATCGCGGGTTGCAGCAGCCGATCGAAGCCGAACTTGCCATGGTCGCGCAGCACGGTGGCGAAGGCGTCGACCACGCCGGGAATCGAGACCGCGTGCGCCGAGGTCAGCGGCACCGAATTGATCTTGCGCTCGAGATACCAGTCGGCATTCGCCGCCTTCGGCGCCCGGCCGGAGCCGTTATAGGCGATGATGTTGCCCTCGCCACGCGGCTGGATCAGCGCATAGCAGTCGCCGCCGATGCCGGTCGATTGCGGCTCGATCACGCCGAGCACCGCCGAGCCCGCGACCGCCGCGTCCACCGCCGTGCCGCCCTCGCGCAGCACCTCGATCGCGGCGAGCGACGCCTGCGGATGCGAGGTTGCCACCATCGCGTTGGTGGCGTGGACCGTGGACCTGCCGGGGAAATGGAAGTTTCTCATGCCTGTTCTTGCTCTCTTGCCGCGGGCGCGCGTCCCGCGCGCCGTCCGAAAAACCGGGGTCTACATGACACATCCAGGCCCGGCGGGGCAATGGCTGGCATACCAGCGAAAGGCTGCCATCCGCTGCGGGAATAGACAGCTCGCTTGCGGGTTTTCCGGGCGCCGCCCGCCTGCTAAATGGGCGGCATGACTTGTCAGAACATGGCTTGCAAGGTCGCCGCCTTCTACCAGTTTGCCGCCCTGCCCGACTATCGCGAACTGCGCGAGCCGCTGCGCGCGTTCTGCGCTCGCCTGTCCCTGAAAGGCAGCGTGCTGCTCGCCCGGGAGGGTATCAACGGTACGATTGCGGGTGCACCTGATGCAATCGACGCGTTCGCCCATGAACTGGCACACGGAGCCATGTTCGGCGGCAGGCTCGACAATCTCGAATTGAAATTCTCGACCGCCGAAGAGATGCCGTTCGGCCGGCTCAAGGTGCGGCTGAAGAAGGAGATCGTCACGCTTGGCGATGAAGCTGCCGACCCGACGCGCCAGGTGGGCGTCTATGTCGACGCCACCGAGTGGAACGCGCTGATCGCCTCGCCCGATACGCTGCTGCTCGACACCCGCAACGCTTTCGAGGTCGAGATGGGCACGTTCGAGGGCGCGGTCGATCCCGGCATCAAGAGCTTCGGCCAGTTCAAGGACTTTGCGGCACGGCAGCTCGATCCGGCCAAGCACCGCAGGATCGCGATGTTCTGCACCGGCGGCATCCGCTGCGAGAAGGCGAGCGCGCATCTGCTCGCGCGCGGATTTACCGAGGTCTATCACCTCAAGGGCGGCATCCTGAAATATCTGGAAGAGGTGCCGGAGGCGCAGAGCCGCTGGCGCGGCGAATGCTTCGTGTTCGACGAGCGGGTGGCGCTCGGCCATGGCTTGCGAGAACTTGGCTTGCGAGAACTTGGCTTGCGAGAACTTGGCTTGCGAGAACTTGGCCTGCGCGAACGGGACAAGGGACAGGCACGTGACGAATGACATCAAGACGCTGAGCGAGCGCATCGACACGCTGGAAACGCGCCTCGCCTATCAGGACGACACCATCGAAACCCTGAACCAGACCATCACCGTGCAATGGAAGCAGATCGACGCGCTGACGCGGCAGATCGCACAGCTTGCCCAACGGCTCCAGGAGGCCGAGGCCAATGCGCCGGGGCCCGCGAATGAGCGGCCGCCGCATTACTGAACGGATAGACTAGAAACCAGAGGCTCTGGGCAGGAGGTTCATCACCTCGCCCGATATCATCAGGCGATCGCGCCCGGCTTCCTTTGCGCTGTAGAGCGCGCGATCGGCGGCCTCAACCAGCGACGCCCCGCCTGCACTGCGCTCGAGCGCCGGCCGGCTGACGGCGCCTCCAAGTGAGGCGGTGACGCAGCTAGAGGCCTGATTGGACGTATGGACGAGACCCGCCTCGCGGATCGCCCGGCNGCCGATCCGCGCACAGCCGGCGGCGTCGGTATTCGGCAGCAGCATCGCGAATTCCTCGCCGCCATAGCGCGCCGCGAGATCGCCGGCGCGCTGCATCTCGGCCGCGAGGATCTTGGCGACCACGCGCAGGCAGGCATCGCCCGCGGGATGGCCGTATTCATCGTTGTAGGCCTTGAAGTGATCGACATCGATCATCAGCAAGGCAAGGCTCGAACGGTCGCGATAGGCGCGCGCCCACTCCTCGTTCAGGCGCTCGTCGAAACGGCGGCGGTTGGCGAGCCCGGTGAGGCTGTCCTCGATCGCGAGGGTCTCGAGCCTGGTCTCCAGCTTCTTCTGCTCGGTGATGTCGCGCGAGATCGCGACCACGCCGTCGACATTGCCATTGTCCTTGCGCGTCGCCCGCATGCTCGATTCGAGCCAGACCTCGGCGTTCTGCCGGTGCGCATTGCGGTAGGTGACCCGCGCCTCGTCCTTCTCGCCGCGCTTCATGGCATCGACGATCGCCTGGACCTGCGGCCGATCGTCCGGATGGATGCCCGCGAGCGCGGGCGTGCCGATCAGCTGACTGGCGCGCCAGCCGACGACGCGGATCGATGAGGGCGAGACATAGCGCAGCCGCTGGTCGAGCCCGATGCGGGTCACCATGTCGCTGGAGCCTTCCGCGAGCAGCCGGAAATGGGCTTCCTTTTCGCCAAGCGCCGCCGCCATGCGTTTGCCGCGCTGCAATTGCCGCACCAGCACGGCGCCGATGATCGCGATCAGCATCACCAGCGCGAGCACGTAGAGCATGCGGGAGATCGCCGCCGCGCGCCAGGGCGCGAGCAACTCCTCCTTGTCGACGGTGGCGAGCAGGAGGAGCGGGTAGCGGCCGCTGCGCTTGAAGAAGCTGACCCGCTCGGCGCCGTCGAGCGGCGACGTGAAATGATAGGCCCCGCCCGGCCGTTGCAGGCTCGGGTCGCGGAACAGCGGCGCGTCGGCGACGCTGCGGCCGACGAATTTGTCGTTGCTCGGGTTACGCGCGATGATCATGCCGTCGCCATGCACCAGTGCCACCGAGCTGTTGCGGCCGATCTCGAACTGCTCGTAGAAGTGCGAGAGATAGTTGGCGCTGATGGTCGCCAGGACGACGCCGCCGAAGCTTCCGTCCAGCCGGTTGAAGCGGCGCGACAGCGTGACGACCGATTCGCCGTCCAGGAGGCTCTTCACGGGACGGCCGACATAGGCCTCGCGCTTCGGCGAGAACTGGTGATGACGGAAGAATTCGTCGTCGCTGAGCGTCGAGGTGACCGCGCCCGAGCCGGTCAGCCAGTTGCCCTTGTCGTCGACGATGGCGAGGCTGTGAATGCGCGGGATCGCCTTCTTGCGTATCTCCAGGAGGTTTCGCAGCTTGCCGACCGTGGCCGGATCAGTGCCGTCCATCTCCAGCCGGCTGACGACGCCGACAACCCCGGAATCCAGGAGATCGAGGCTGTCCTCGGCGTGCTGCGTCAGCGAGCGGGCGACGTTCGCCATCTCGGTCTCGGCGCTTCTGAGCACGGCATCGCGGGCGGTCCATTCGCGCCAGGCACTGACGCCGAGAATCGCCGTGCAAGTCAGCACGACGAATGCCGCCGCCCGCAACGGCAGACGGCTCCATCCGGCTCTGTGAGTAGCGACGGTCATGCGGCAGGCTTCTCCGATCGTTCCGGAAACTCTGCCGCTTCTATTATTGAACCCTGAAATAGCCGCCGGGATTCACAGCGATATGCGGGTTTTCCGTAGTCCTACGGACGCCAGCGTCCGAGGATCGCTAACAAGGTATTATCAAGCCTGTCGGAAACCGGCGGTGCCGACCCGTTAGCTGAAGATGGCCTTAACCTTGTCCCAGAGCGAGCCGTTTTCCGCCTCCGCGTCGGCCTTCGACGGCGTCGGCTGGGTGGCACTGACGGGATCGGACGCGGGGAAGGTGTCGACCAGCCCGGCGTCGAGCTTCGCGTGGGTCTCGCGATCCGCGGCGAGCGCCTTGTGCGGGTCCTCGGCGTGCTTGTCATGCGGCGCCGGATTGAATCTCTCAGCCATGATCTCCTCCATTGGCTGATCAACGCGTCCCATTTGCAGCAGTTCCCCTGTTTCGCTGACGCCTGCGGCGGTGTATCAGGAACCGCAACCATCAGGACTTTTCGTGCCCCAGTCTCCGACGAAACCTTTCATCGACGTGCTCTCCAGCCAGCGCCAGTCCACCCCGCCGGTCTGGATGATGCGGCAGGCCGGCCGATATCTGCCGGAATATCGCGAGGTCCGCGCCAAGGCCGGCGGCTTCCTCGATCTCTGCTTTTCCCCGGAACTCGCCGCGGAAGTCACGCTGCAGCCGATCCGACGGTTCGGCTTCGACGCGGCGATCATCTTCTCCGACATTCTGGTGATCCCCGACGCGCTCGGCCGCTCCGTGCGCTTCGAGGTCGGCGAAGGTCCACGGCTCGAGCCGCTGGATGATCCCGGCAAAGTCGCCACGCTGGCGTCGCGCGCCGATTTCGCCAAGCTCGCGCCGGTGTTCGAAGCCTTACGCATCGTGCGCGGCGCGCTCGATCCGAAAGTCGCGCTGATCGGCTTCTGCGGCGCGCCTTGGACGGTCGCAACCTACATGGTCGCAGGCCACGGCACGCCGGACCAGGCGCCGGCGCGGATGATGGCCTATCGGCATCCGGAGGCGTTTTCCAAAATCATCGACGTGCTCGTCGACAATTCGATCGAATATCTGCTCGCGCAGCTCGCTGCCGGCGCCGACGCCTTGCAGATCTTCGACACCTGGGCGGGCGTGCTGCCGCCGGCCGAATTCGCGCGCTGGTCAATCGAGCCGACGCGGCGCATCGTCGCCGGCGTGCGCGCCAAGGTGCCGGACGCCAGGATCATCGGCTTTCCCCGCGGCGCCGGCGCGCAGCTGCCAGGCTATGTCGAGGCAACCGGCGTCAACGCCGTCAGCATCGACTGGACCGCGGAGCCGTCCTTCATCCGCGAGCGCGTGCAGAGCAAAGTCGCCGTGCAGGGCAATCTCGATCCCTTGGTGCTGATCACCGGCGGCGATGCGCTCGACCGCGCCGTCGACACCGTGCTGGCGAACTTCGCGCAGGGACGGCTGATCTTCAATCTCGGCCACGGCATCCAGCCGGAAACGCCGATCGCCCATGTCGAGCAGATGCTGAAGCGCGTGCGCGGCTGACGTATCGAAGCGCCATCCGTTCCCTTCCCCTTGCGTGGGAGGGGAATCGCATATGAGAGTTTGGCAGGCAGCCTCCTTGCGGCCCATCCTTCGAGACGCCCGCTGTAGGCGGGCTCCTCAGGATGAGGTCTTATTTCGCGGCGAAATCCTAGACCCTCATGGTGAGGAGCGCCGCCTTACGGCGCGTCTCGAACCATGAAGGCCGAGCGCTTTCGCGCCACAAGGGCATATGCGATAGCCCTACCCCGCAAGGTGGGAGAGGGCGCAGTGTGCCGCGTAGCGACCAATGTCTCGATGTGGCTCCAGGCGGGATCGTGCGCCTCAACAAAAAACGCGAAAACAACCCCATGCAAAGTAGAAATCACTGAAGAATTTCGCCCGGGCATGGCTTGAGCCCTGCAGCCTGTAGCGACGGCGTTTGACACGTCGGGCAAAACAGGAGCACGAATGTATGATCGCGCCGATTGTGATTTCGTAGGCAGGCTTAGCGCGGCCGGCTGCGCTCGATGATCTCCGCCGCCCCCTTCGCCAGCAGATCGAGGCCCACCGCACGGCCGAGCTCGCGCGGCCGGTCGGCAGGGCCAACGCGCGAGGCTTCGATGATGGTGTTGCCGGAGAGATCGAGCACGGATGCGGCGAGCGACATCTGATCGCCGTCGATCGTCGAGAAGCTCGCGACCGGCGAGTTGCAGTGGCCGTTGAGCACCCACAGCACCTCGCGCTCGGCATCGGCGCAGGCATGCGCGGCCGGATCATCGATCGATGCGAGAATGCGCCGCGTCTGCCAGTCCTGCGCCGCGCATTCCACCGCGACGATGCCCTGCCCCGCCGCGGGCAGCATTTCCGCAGGCGTGAACTCGTAGGCGATGCGGGTCGCGAGGCCGACGCGATCGAGGCCGGAGCGCGCCATGATCAGTGCATCCGCAGGTCCCACCGCGCCGCCATCCGGCAGGCGCTGCTTCTCGCCATTGTCGAGCTTGCGGACACGCGTGTCGGCGGCACCCCGGAAGTGGATCACCTCAACTTGCGGAAACAGCCGCCGCGCATAGGCCGCGCGCCGCACCGCGTTGGTGCCGATCTTGAAACCCTTGCCACGCGACTGGCGCAGCGCTTCCAGCGTGACGCCGGCGCGCAGCACCAGCGCATCGCTCGGCGGATCGCGCGAGAGCGTGGCGCCAATCACGAGGCCCGGCGTGTCCTCATTGCCCGGCATGTCCTTCAGCGAATGCATCGCCGCCTGCAATTCGCCCGAGAGCACGGCGGCACGGATCTGCGCCACGAAAGCGCCGCCCTTGCCGCCATGCGGCAACAGCTTGCTGGTCTGGTCGAGATCGCCTGTGGTGTCGAACTTGACGATCTCGACATCGAGATCGGGCATGGCGGCGGTCAGGCGGCGCGCGATCTCTTCCGTCTGTGCCAGCGCCATCGCGCTCTTGCGTGTGCCGATCCGTAGCCGAGTAGCCAAGTCATGTGCTCCTTCTGGAAGCGCGGTTAGCGCGCATCCTCCAATATCATGTCGGAGGCCTTTTCCGCGATCATGATGATCGGCGCATTGGTGTTGCCCGACACGAGGTCCGGCATGATCGAGCCGTCGACGACGCGAAGGCCCTCGATACCCCTGACCTTCAGCCGCTGGTCGACCACCGCCAGCGCATCATTGCCCATACGGCAGGTCGAGGTCGGATGATAGATGGTGCTGCCGCGCTCGCGGCAGAAATCCAGCAGTTCCGCATCCGTGGATACCTTCACACCGGGATCGACCTCGTCGACCACGAACGGCTTCAGCGCCGGAGCGCCCAGGATCTTGCGGAGGATCTTCAGGCCTTCGACGTTGGTCGTGCGATCTGTCTCGGTCGACATGTAGTTGATGCGGATCTCCGGCGGCACGGTCGGATCGGCGCTCCTGATGCGCAGGCTGCCGCGGCTTTCGGGACGGAGCTGGCACACCGAGGCGGTGAAGCCGGAAAAATCATGCAGCTTCTCGCCCATCTTGTCGGTCGAGAACGGCAGGAAGTGGACCTGGATGTCCGGCGAGGCAAGGCGCGGGCTGGTCTTGAAGAAGGCGCCCGCGGTGCCGGCCGCGATCGTCAGCCAACCCTTGCGGAACAGCGCATAACGCGCGCCCTCGAGCGTGCGGCGGATCGGATGATTGACAGTGTCATTGAGCGTGATCTTCTGCGAGCAGCGCATCACGATGCGGACCTGCATGTGGTCCTGGAGATCATGGCCGACGCCCTGCACGTCCAGCACGACGTCGATGCCGTGCTTGCGCAGGAGATCGGCGGGACCGACGCCGGAGAGCTGCAGCAGCTGCGGCGAGTTGTAGGCGCCGCTCGACAGCACGATCTCCGTGCGCGCCCGGGCGCGGCGCAGAGCAGCGCCCTGCCGGTACTCGACGCCGACCGCACGGCGGCCCTCGAACAGGACACGCTGGCCGAGCGCGTTGGTCTCGATCTTGAGATTGCCGCGGGTCCTGGCCGGGCCAAGATAGGCCACCGCCGTCGAGGCGCGGCGACCGTTTCGCGTCGTGGTCTGGAACAGGCCGACGCCTTCCTGCTTGGCGCCATTGAAGTCGGGGTTGTAAGGCAGACCGGTCTCGACGGCGGCGTCGATGAAGGCCTTCGAGAGCGGGTCGGTCATGATCATGTCGGATACCGGCAGCGGGCCGCCGCTGCCGTGGAGTTCGCTCGCGCCGCGCTTCTGGTTCTCCGCCTTCTTGAAATAGGGCAGCACGTCGTCATAGCCCCAGCCGGTGTTGCCGAGCTGACGCCAGCGATCATAGTCCTCGTGCTGGCCGCGGACGTAGAGCAGGCCGTTGATCGAGCTCGATCCGCCCAGCGTCTTGCCGCGCGGCTGGAACACCTGACGCCCCTTCAGCTCGGGCTCCGGCTCGGTCTGGTACATCCAGTTGACGGTCTTGTCCTTGAACAGCTTGCCGTAGCCGAGCGGCACGTGGATCCAGATGTTGGCGTCCTTCGGCCCCGCTTCGAGCAGCAGCACGGTGTGCTTGCCGTTCGCGGAGAGCCGGTTGGCGAGCACGCAGCCGGCGGAGCCGGCGCCAACGATGATGTAATCGAATTCGGGATCTGACGGCGCGAGAGAGGAATTTGCGTTCATGTCTTGCTGTTCTTGTTGTTGGTTGGCGTTTCCGTTTTCGTCACTTAGCACAATCATTCGCGGAGGCGCAGCGCCTCGACCAGCGACTTGAACGCACGGGCATATTCCGCGCCGGCCCTTGCGATATCCGCACGCCCGGCGCAGGCGACCGCGGCTTCCGTCACCGCGCCGAGCAGCAGCCGCGCCAGCGGCTCNCGGCTGCCGTGCAATCAGGCCGGCCTCCATGGCCGCAGTGATGGCGCGCGGCAGCTTGCCGCCAAAATGCTGCGCGTCGATCTCGCGCCAGCGCTCCCAGCCGAGCACCGCCGGGCCGTCACGCAGGATGATTTGGCCGGTCGGGCCCTTGGCGGTCGCGGCAAAATAATGCTGGGTGCCGGCGACCATCGCTGCAAGCACGTCCTTCTCGGTGCGCGCGGCGCGATCGATCTCGATGACGAGGTCGCGCGAGACCTGATCGAACACGGCCTCGAACACGGCCTCCTTGGTCTTGAAGTGATGGTAGACCGCGCCCTTGGCGATGCGGGCGGCCTCGGCGATCTCGTCCATGGTGGTGGCGGCGAAGCCCTGCGCGCCGAACAGGCGGCGTGCAGCCGTCAGGATCGCCTCTGATGTCGCCGCCCGCCGTTCCGCCTGTTTCGCCATGGATTTCCTCTAGTCGAATTCGGCACAGGCGGCCAGTTGACTTTTCGACTGATGGTCGGTATTTACCGACTGACAGTCGGTTTTTAATCGTGAGGTGTGGCATGCCGAGCCGTGAGATCGTGGAAGCCTTTGCAAAGCGGCTGGAGGCCGGGGATTTCGTCGGCGCGATCGAGCAATTCTACACGCCCGACGCGGCCACCTATGAAAACAACGCCGCGCCGGTGGTCGGGCGGGACAAGCTGGCAGCGAAGGAGCGCGGCGTGCTCGCCGCTTTCAAGGAGGTCAAGGCCGTTCGCGTCGGACCGAGCCTGATCGAGGGCGACAACGTCGCCTCGCGCTGGATCTTCACGTTCACCAATGCCGAAGGCGTCACGCGCACGCTCGAGGAGATCGCGTGGCAGACCTGGCGGGGCGATGAACTGATCGAAGAACGGTTCTATTACGATCCCAAGCAACTGGGGCGCTGAGCTCGCCGCGATTGCTGGGTCATCGCATTTGAAAGAGAACGGGTGGGCAGCCTCCTTGCGGCCCATCCTTCGAGACGCCCGCTGTAGGCGGGCTCCTCAGGATGAGGTCTTGTTCCGCGGCGAAATCCTAGACCCTCATGGTTAGGAGCGCCGCCTTACGGTGCGTCTCGGACCATGAGGCCGAGCATGTTCACAGCTATTAATGGACCATCTGCGATTTGCTTCCCGCGACACCGTAACGCCAGCGGCGCGCATTTGTATCGATTTGTTATCGATACGAATGCTTCGGCACTTAGAAGTGATCGCACCGATGCCGGTCAGCGGGGATAATTCATAGTTCGTCAAAGGTTTGCAGCGAATTTTCCGGCTCGAGCCGGGAAAACGGCCAATGCTGCTGCAGGCTCTGGAATGCGGACCCAACTGAGTTCCTATTTCGCCGGACTGTTCGCCGGCGATCTGTCCGCTTTCGGCGGACCCGCAACCGACGAAGCCGTCGCCGGCCATATCCGCGCCGAGCAGATGTCGCTCGTGCTCGGCTATTCCGTCGGCATCATGCTCGCCAACGCCTGCAATGCGGCCGTGCTGGCCATCGCGCTGTGGCATTCGCCGGACTGGAAGCTGGCGATGATCTGGGCCGTCGTCGTGGCCGGCGCCGCGATCGCATTCGGCGTGCAATCCCACGCATCGCGCCGCATCACCAAGCCGCAATTCGTATCCCGCCGTGCGGTGCACCGGCTGGTGCGGAATGCCTTCGTCCTCGGCACCGCCTGGGGCATCGTGCCGGTCGCCTTCTTCGCAAACGCCGACACCGGCGGAAAACTCGTCATCACCTGCCTGTGCTCGGGCATGCTGGCCGGCGGTGCACTTGCCTTCGCGACGATCCCGATCGCGGCAATCGCATTCACGTTCCCCCTCTTCCTCGGCATTGCCATCTGTCTCGGCCGCAGCAACGATCTCGCTTATCTGCTGATCGCTGTCCTGGTGGCAGTCTATGGAACCGTGCTGTTGCGCGGTGTGTTCGTCAATTCCTTTGCGTTCGCGCGGCGCGTGATGCGGCAGATCGAGACGGAACGCACGGTCCGGCAGGACCCTCTTACCCACCTGCCCAACCGCTTCGCGTTCAACGAGACGCTCGATGCCGCCCTCAAGAGGCTGGGCCTGTCCGGCGAGGAATTCGCGGTGCTTCTCCTCGACCTCGATCGTTTCAAGGAGGTCAACGACAAGTTCGGCCATCCCGCCGGCGACGAATTCTTGGTCCAGGTTGCGAGCCGGCTGCAACGCTGCACCCGCGCGGCCGAACACGTCGCCCGCATCGGCGGCGACGAGTTCGCGCTGGTGATGGCCAACCTGGCACGGCCGGAAGATGCGCTCGAGATCGCCGAACGCTTCATCGCAGCCTTCGACGAGCCGTTCACGATCGAGGGCCGCGAGATCGTCGGCGCAACCAGCGTCGGCATCGTGCTGGCGCCACGCGACGGCAACACGACGCTCGACATCATGAAGAATGCCGACACCGCGCTCTACCGCGCCAAGAAGGCCGGCCCCGGCACGGTCTGCTTCTTCGAGGTCAGCGACGACAAGGCATCGCGCGACCGCAAGGCGCTGCAATCGGATCTCGAGGGTGCGATCGCGCGGGATGAGCTTTTTCTGGTCTATCAGCCGTTCCTCAATCTCGGCGAAAACCGCATCACCGGCTTCGAGGCGCTATTGCGCTGGCAGCATCCCTCGCGCGGACTGGTCCCGCCGAGCGAGTTCATTCCGATCGCGGAAGAGACCGGGCTGATCCACGAGATCGGCGAATGGGTCATCCACCGCGCCTGCGCGACGCTCGCGGACTGGCCGGAGGACATCAGGGTCGCCGTGAATTTCTCAGCGGCACAGTTTCACAACACGGCAATCCTGCAGACCATCGTTCAGGCGCTCGCCGAGGCCGAGATCGCCCCACATCGACTCGAGATCGAGATCACGGAGTCGATGCTGCTGTCGAAATATGGTTCAGCGACCTCGATCCTGAAGGCGCTCTTGCAGCTCGGCGTCACCGTGGCGCTCGACGATTTCGGCACCGGGTTCTCGTCGCTGACCTATTTGCGCAAGCTGCCGTTCAGCCGCATCAAGATCGACCAGTCCTTCATCCGCGACATGCTGGCGCAGCCGGACTGCGCGGCGATCGTCAAATCGGTGATCGCCCTCGCGCGGGACTTGCGGATCGGCGTGGTCGCGGAAGGGGTCGAGACCGCCGATGAGCTGGAATATCTGCGCCAGACCCAGTGCGACGAAGTGCAAGGCTATCTCATTGGCCGGCCGGTGACGGCCGAGCAGGTGCTGGCGCTGCTCGACCCGAAGAAGCGCCGCGCGACCTACGCGGCTTGATCCAGAGCCTGTACGATCTCATGGCCCTCCCGACACTGGGCAGGTGATGTCATTTTTGCCCCGAAATCGGATGTCGGTGGGGATGAAGGCAGTCCGCCAAGGGCGAAGAGCGGTCATTCAAGCAAGCAGAGAGCGAATTAGCTTGCGTCGCTTTGAGTCCTTTAGCACTCTCTGGCAAGGAGGCCGACGCATGAAGAAAATGACCGTCGCGTGTGCTGTTGGAACGGCCCTTGTGCTGTGTAACCTTGGGACGTCTGGTGCTGAAGCCCGGGCGCGAAAGGCCCAGGTCGTTGGTGAACCACGGCAGAGGCTTGTCGTTACGCCGCCCGTGATAACGCCAACTCCGTGGGATTATTATGTTGTTCCACGATATCGTTATCGCCCTGAGGACGACCGGGTCGATCCATACGGCCCGCCCCTGGTGTCGTCGTGGGTCCGCTATGAGGGGTGGCGGTGGCCATACTGGTGGTGATCGGCGACTGACGGACGTGGAACTGAATAGGAACGCCGGGACACAACCGCGCATCGTGACGCTGCATTGTGGCTAAGGGCTAACGACGGCGGCCTTGGCATCAAGCGCTATTTGCTGCCAGGATCGCCAACGTGATCTCGCCATCGGTAATGTAGTGGTTGACCCGTTCGGTGAGGAGATTCTCGCCGGCTTGATAGACTTTCACCGCTTCGATGGATCGGTTCTTCCTCAACTCGCCGACAATATACTCGCGCTCTGCAACGGTATCCGAATCCGTGGCGTGGGTGATCTGAAACGACAGACGGGTGAGGGATAGGCCGGTGTCTCTGGTGCCGGCTCCCACCCAAAGAACGCTTTCATTGTCCGGCGGACGTTCGGTGTTGAGCCAAAACTCAGTCGTTCCCCAGGTCGCCTGCGCACGCATTTGGCTCAAAGCCCAGAACCGTATGTGGTGGCGTTTCCGCGGACTGTTATCGATCGCCCTTTGAAAACCGATGTCCTGGCCTCGCCCGAAGAGATAGAGGGTGCTGAATGGCGCGGTGGGGTATGGAGTATTGAACACAAAGGCTCGGACCATTCCCCATGAGCTGGCCAGACCGAGCCGATCGGCTTCCGACCAGCCGAGCGCTGCGAAGGCTTCGCGAAGCTGCTGGAGCGTGCCGACGAGCACGACATTCACGGGGTCTCCAGGCAATCCGTCGCCGGTAATCGCATAACTCGGCACTCGCTTGCTTTGGAGGATCTTCAGGCCGATCCGAATGGCACGCGGCAGAACGATATAAGCGGCAAGGCCGTAGGTAACAGCGACGGCCAGAATCCAAGGTAGCCTGCGGTCCGCGGTTTCAAAGACGACAAAGACAATCAACCAGATGCAGAAGAGCCCCAGTCCAAAGATCAGCAAACGTTGCACGAAACGCTTGAGCAATCTCATGATCTTGCCCCGCCTAGTGGAGAACCCGTTCAGGCTGGCAGCTTCTCGAGGCTGGCTTGGTTCGGCAGACTACGCCCGTATTGCAGTCTGAGCAAACAATCCCGGATTAATCAGTACGCGCCCTGCGTCAGATCGCGTCCGCCCGAAGCAGGGTGTCCACCGTGATGGTGCCGCGGGCGCGCGAGACGCAGGCGCAGATCTTCTGGTTGCTCTCCTTCTGATGATCGCTGAAGAAGACGTCGCGGTGGTCGATCTCGCCATCGACCTCGACCACGTCGACAGCACACAGCCCGCATTCGCCGCGCTTGCAGTCGTACATCACCTCGTGGCCGCTCGCATTGAGCACGTCCAGCATCGAGCGCTCACGGGGGATTTCGAGCTCGACATCGGAGCCCTTCAGGCGCACGCGGAACGTCTCGGTCGGCAGCGTGCCGCTGGAACCGAAGGTCTCGTAGCGGAGGTCGGGAAGCGGATGGCCCGCGGCGATCCAGGTGTGGCGCGCGGCGTCCAGCATCCGCATCGGGCCGCAGAACAGCGCGAGCGCGCCTTGCGGCAGCGACGCAAACAGCGCAGCGAGATCGAGCCGCTTGCCTTCGTCGCCGGCGTGGACGACCAGACGGTCGCCGAGCACAGCGGCGAGATCGTCGAGGTAGGCGGCATCGCCGCGCGACCGCACGGCGTAGTGCAGCGACACCTTCGCGCCGCGCCGCGCCAGCGCCTGAGCCGCGCCGACGATCGGCGTGATGCCGATGCCGCCGGCGATCAGGCAGTAATTTTCACGCGCCCAATCGACCGCGAGCAGCGAGGCGGGCTGGGTGATGTCGAGCCGCGCCCCCGGCGCCAGCTGCCACATGTAGCGTGAGCCGCCGCGGGAATCCTCGGCGCGGCGCACCGCGATGCGGAAGCCGCGCGACGAGGCCTCGCCGACCAGCGAATAGGACCGCGTCTCCGGCTGGCCGTCGATGGTGACGCTGACATTGATGTGGCTGCCGACCGGATAGGCGGCGCCGTCGAATTGATCCGGCAGGATCAGGAATTCGCGGATGCCGGGCGCGAGGTCACGCGTCGAGACGAGCGTGGCCGGAGTCCAAGTTTCGATGAAGCGCATGGCTACTGCCCTCAATCGGTTGCGGTCTTGATCAGCGCAAGCGCCGGCAAGAGGTCGAGATGGGTCCGGTTGCGCAGCGCGAGCCGCAAATTGCGCACGGCGAGCCGCGCGTGCTCGCGCATCACGGCTTCGGCGCGCGCGCCCTCGCGGTTCTCGATCGCATCGATCACGACGCGATGATGCTCCTGCCCGATGATCAGGATCTGCTGCGCTTCGGGCAGCGCCGATTGCGCCATCACGAAGCCGCTGGGCGAGGCGAACGGCAGCGCGGAGGCGCGGTCGATCTGCCTTATCAAGGGCGGGCTGCGCGACAATTCGGTGAGCAGCGCGTGGAAACGCGCGTTCAGCGTGACATAGGACGAGAACGCATCGACCGAGATCGGCACCTGCCGCAGCAATTCGTCGATCGCCCCGAGGCACTCC
>NZ_LSEF01000052.1:33341-140497 GCF_001641695.1 Bradyrhizobium neotropicale | reverse complement strand
GGCTCGAGCTCGCGCGCGGAGACGCCGCGCTCGGCGGCGAAACGCGCGGCGAGCCCTTCCAGCGTGCCGCGCAGCTCGATGGAGTCGGAGATGTCGCGCTCGGAGAACGCCTTCACCATGAAGCCGCCGGAGGGGATCGCCTCCAGCAGGCCCTCCTCCTCGAGCCGCACCAGCGCCATGCGCACCGGCGTGCGCGAGGCACCGGTCGTCTCCACCGCCTGAAGCTCGGAAATGCGCTCGCCCGGACGCAAGGAGCCCGACAGGATCTGATCGCGCAGCGCGAGCTGCGCCTTCACGGTCTGCGAGACGGAGCGGTCGACCTCGCGCTCGGCCATGGCCCTACTCCGCGGCCTGCAGGTGCTGCGGCCCGTTTTCCTTCGCCACCATCTTGTCGATCAGCTTGCGCGACCACATCGCGCCGGCGTCGATGTTGAGGTTGTAGAAGACGCGATCCGGGTTCTCGTCCATCGCGCGCTGCTGCGCTTCGAGGATCAGCTCGTCCTCGTGGAAGATACCGGACACGCCTTCGCGGATCTCGGTGGTGATGCGCTGCTCGCCGATGCGATAATTGCGCACGAAGGCCCAGAAATAATGGCAGGTCTTCTCGGTCTCGGGGGTGATGGTGTTGAGCACGAAGCCGTTGACGCCCTGCGAGCGGTCGCCTTCCGGCGCGCCGGTGCCGGTCGGCGCCACGCCGACGTCGATCGCGATGGTGCACGGCGCCTCGAAGCGGATGATCTGCCAGCGGTCGACGAGGCCGGACTGACCGAGCTGCTTGGCCCAGAACGGCGGCGCCTCGATGCCGCGCATCCAGCGCGTCACGGTCACGGTCTTCTCGCCATGGGTGACGTCGAACGGCGCTTCGGCGACGGCCTCGTTGCCGATGGATGAGCCGTGCACGAAGGTCTCGTGGGTGAGGTCCATGAGATTGTCGAGCACGAGGCGATAGTCGCAATTGACGTGAATGGTCTTGCCGTCGCCGGCCCAGGCCGGATCGTGGTTCCAGTGCATGTCGGGAACGAGTGCCGGATCGGCGAGCGCGGGATCGCCCATCCAGAGCCAGATGTAGCGGTGTCGCTCGACCACGGGATAGGCGCGGACGCAGGCCGACGGGTTGATGGTTTCCTGCGAGGGCATGAAGGTGCAGCGCCCCTGCGCGTTGTACTTCAGGCCGTGATAGCCGCAGACGACGGTGTCGCCTTCGAGCCGTCCCTTGGACAGCGGCACCAGACGATGCCAGCAGGCATCCTCCAGTGCGGCCACCGAGCCATCGGCCTTCCGGTACATCACGACATGCTTGCCGCAGATCGTCCTCGCCAGCAGCGCCGGCTTCACCTCGGCATCCCAGGCGGCCGCGTACCAGGCGTTCATCGGGAAGGGTTTTGTCACTGGTCTCTCTCCCACCGGCTTATGAATACGTTATGTATACAATAACGGAGAAAAAGAATCGTTCAAGGCCAAACAATGCTTATTATAATACCTCTTTATCTTTGAGTGTATACAGAATTTGAAGCAGATCCTCGGATAAGAGCGCTTACACCCCGAACACCTTCGCGAGCCCGGCCTGGGCTTCCTGCTGAATCCGCTTCAGGTGCTCCGTGCTGCGAAAGCTCTCGGCGTAGATCTTGTAGACATCCTCCGTTCCGGAGGGACGCGCGGCGAACCAGCCGAAATCGGTCTCGACCTTGATGCCGCCGAAGGACTGGCCGTTGCCCGGCGCCTTGCTGAGTGTGGCGCGGACGGGATCGCCGGCAAGGTCTTTCAGGCCGAGCTGCTCCGGCGTCACCGACTTCAGCACGTTCTTCTGCGCCGCGTTCGCCGCGACATCGATGCGCTCGTAATGCGGCACGCCGAGTTCGGCTGTGAGATCATTGAAGAGCTGGCTCGGATCGCGGCCGGTCTTGGCCATGATCTCCGCGGCGAGCAGGCCGAGGATGACGCCGTCCTTGTCGGTGGTCCAGACCGCGCCGTCGCGGCTGAGGAACGAGGCCCCTGCACTCTCCTCGCCGCCGAAGCCGAAGGCGCCCTTGAGGAGACCATCGACGAACCATTTGAAGCCGACGGGAGTCTCGACCAGCTTGCGGCCGAGCTTCTTCGCGACACGATCGATGATCGAGCTCGACACCACCGTCTTGCCGATCGCGGCGTCCTTGCCCCAGTTCGGGCGGTGCGCGAACAGATAGGCGATCGCGGTCGCAAGATAGTGGTTC
The DNA here is from genome assembly GCF_001641695.1 of Bradyrhizobium neotropicale. Taxonomy (GTDB): domain Bacteria; phylum Pseudomonadota; class Alphaproteobacteria; order Rhizobiales; family Xanthobacteraceae; genus Bradyrhizobium; species Bradyrhizobium neotropicale. The sequence goes on along the minus strand of NZ_LSEF01000052.1, from coordinate 138,287 downwards.
GGATTCATCAGGCCGCCGGTCGGCGTCACGATGCCGTGCCGATCGGCATCGGTGTCGTTGGCGAACGCGATGTCGAAGCGGTCGCGCATCCGGATCAGGCTCGCCATCGCGTAGGGCGAGGAGCAGTCCATGCGGACCTTGCCGTCCCAGTCGACCGTCATGAAGCGGAAGGTCGGATCGATCGCCTCGTTCACCACAGTGGCCTTCAGGCCGTAGCGTTCGATGATCGGATGCCAGTAATGCACGGCGGCGCCGCCGAGCGGATCGATGCCGATGTTGATGCCGGCCGATTTGACGAGATCGAGATCGACGACGCTGCCGAGATCGGCAACGTAGGGCGTGATGAAGTCGTAGGCGTGGACGGTCGCGGATCTGCGCGCCTTGGCATAGTCCATGCGCGCGACGCCCTTGAGCCCGTCGGCCAGATACACGTTGGCGCGCTTCTCGACCACGCCGGTGACATCGGTGTCGGCGGGACCGCCATGCGGCGGATTGTATTTGTAGCCGCCATCCTCCGGCGGATTGTGCGAGGGCGTGATGACGACGCCGTCGGCAAGACCCGAAGTGCGGCCCTTGTTGTAGGTGAGGATTGCGTGCGAGATCACCGGTGTCGGCGTATAGCCGCCGTCCTTGTCGATCATGATGTCGACGCCGTTGGCGGCGAACACTTCGATGGCGCTCGCGAGCGCCGGCTCGGCCAGCGCATGGGTATCGATGCCGATGAACAGCGGACCGTTGAGCCCCTTCTCGCGGCGATAGTCGCAAATCGCCTGTGTGGTCGCGAGGATGTGCCCCTCGTTGAAGGTGTTTTTCAGCGAGGTGCCGCGATGTCCGGAGGTGCCGAAGGCCACCCGCTGCGCGGGGTCGGCGGCATCCGGCTTGTTGGCGAAATAGGCGGTGACGAGCCGCGGTATGTTGGCGAGTGCGTCTGGCGAGACCTGCTTGCCCGCCGCGGGGTGAACATCAGCCACTGGAAATATCCTCGTCCTGTCGTGTAGAGATTGCGGGACACCATAGCATCGGCCGGGCGCCCGCCAAGGGCACAACACGCGCGATGGGGTGGCCGTTCCTTGGGCCAACAGGCGCACCACAAACTCCGCTGTCGTCCTGGCGAAAGCCAGGACCCATTACCCCAGGGAGAAGTTTGGCGAAGACTTCCCACCCGGTACTCGCACTTCCTCACATCGATAGACCTCGCGGTATGGTCCCGGCTTTCGCCAGGACGACGATGGGGAGGCATGGTGCGCAAATCCATCAAAGTCGCGCGCCGGTGCATTTCGCGGGATCGTGCTATGGTCCGCCCCATCGGGGCTTTCGAGTCGCTCATGACTCTATCTCACAGACTTTCGCTTCTGCTGATCGCCTGCCTTGCCTTCGCAGGCACACCGACGCGCACCGTGGCCGCGGAATTCTACACCGAGGACCTGCGCATCCCGATGGCGGAGGCCGGGCCGCGGGGGCTGGAAGCCTTCCTCGTCCGTCCGGCGACACCGAAGCGCTATCCGCTTGCCCTGCTCAGCCACGGCTCGCCGCGCAGCTTCGACGACCGGGCAACGATGTCCGCCCACAAATATTACGGCATCGCGCTCGAATACGCCCGGCGCGGCTTTGCCGCCCTGATCGTGATGCGGCGCGGCTACGGCACCTCGCCGGGCGGACGCCTCGACAGCATCGGCAATTGCGCGAACGCAGCCTATCTTCCGGCGGCGACGATCGCGGTCGCGGACCTGCGCGCCGCGATCGACGCGATGGCGCGGCGGAGCGACGTCACGACAACGGGCATGATCGCGGCCGGCCATTCCGCGGGCGGGCTCGCCACCATCGCGCTGACCGCGCAGGCGCCGCCCGGCCTCGTCGCCGCGATCAATTTCGCCGGCGGCCGCGGCTCCCGCGACGACAACGACGTCTGCAATCCCGATGGGCTGGTCCAGGCCTTCGCCACGTTCGGCAAGACCTCGCGCGTGCCGATGCTCTGGGTCTACGCGACCAACGATCTGTTCTTTGGACCCGATCTCGCGCGCCGTTTCTACGACGGCTTTCGTTCCGCCGGCGGCAACGCGAAATTCGTCGCGGCGCCGCCTTACGTTGATGACGGCCACTATCTCTATTCGGTGGTGGGGCGCCCGCAATGGACGCCGATCCTCGACGGCTTCCTGCACGAACGCGGGCTCGGCGGTCGCGACATCCTGAGCCCGCCGGATCCGCTGCCGCCCCCGAGCCAACTCGGCGAGGCCGCGAGAAGCGAGTTCGCGCGCTATCTCGCCAGCACGATGCCGCACAAGGCCTTCGCCGTATCACCTAACGGCGGCTACGGCTGGCGCTCGGGGCGCGCGACGACCGACGACGCCCAGCGCGATTCGCTTGCCGCCTGCATGAAATGGTCGCCCACATGCACGCTCTATACAGTCGATGACAGGCTGGCCGGTCCACAAAGGACGTCCACGGATCAGAGCGCCCGCGCGCGATAGTTGCGAGGCGAACGTGGCGCGCGATCGCGCGATGAATGGCGCTAGAGACGTTCGCTGAGTGCGAGCTTGTAGCCGACGCCGGTGACGGTCGCGATGACCGGCGTGCCGCTGCCGACGAGCTTGCGGCGCAGTCGCGCCACCAGCGCGTCGACGGTGCGGATGTCGACGTCGGCCTGGCGGTTGCTGACCACCTCGATCAGATAGTCGCGGCTGAGCGGGCGGCCGTCGGCGCCGACGAGGGCCGCAAGCAGGTCGAATTCGGCGCGTGTCAATGCCACCGGCTTGCCGTCGCTGCCGAGCAGTTCGCGCCGCGTCAGGTCGATGATCCAGTCGCCGAAGGCGATTGAATTGTGGTTGCGCGCGGCCTTGCGGTCGATCGAGCGCCGCCGCAGCACGCTGCGCGCACGCGCGAGCAGGTCGCGCAAATTGATCGGCTTGGTGACGTAGTGGTCGCCTGCGATCTCGAGGCCGAGGATGCGATCGACGTCGGTGTCGCGGCGGGTCACGAAGATGATGCCGGCATTGCTGATGGCCTGGATTTCCTTGGCGAGCTCGAAACCGTCGCCGTCCGGCAATTGCACATCGAGGAAGACGAGATCGGTGCGGACCCGCAGGGCCTGACGGCATTCCGCGCACGAGCCGGCGCCGACGACATCGAAATTGTGGTCGCTGAAATAGCCGACCAGCATCGTCCGCGTCACCGGATCGTCCTCCACGACGACCAGCCTCTCGCGGCCAGCGGTGCGCACGTCCTGAACTGCGGAATCAGCCACGATAGGTGTCCCGTGTGCAGGCAATCCCGACTGGAGATTCAGCTCGCCGCGTGGCGCGCCGCCATGTGAACGCACATTCACAATATATTCGAGCCCCCGAAATAGCCTGCCGCGATACTAGGCGTATTGCGACGCGCAAACAATATTGACCACGATATCGACGCACCAAGTGTGAACGACCCCACATTTCTCATTGAGCGCATCATCGTCCGTCACCTTCAGCACAGGCCGCGATGCTACGTTCCGACCTGGATACGGAACGACAGCAGCTCTTCCGCGCCCGGCGCGATGTGCATCAAGCCCGGCTTGTCGCTGAATTCGCCGTCGAAGCCCGAAGGACTGGCATAGCCGTGCCAGGGCTCGATGCAGAGGAACGGCGCGCCCGACGGCTTTGACCAGACGCCGAGCTCGCGAAAGCCGGACCAGGACATCGCGAGCCATGGTCCGCGAGATGCGCCCGGCCCGGCCGCATAACGGACCGACGTGCTGTTGATCCGGTCAAAGATGATTGCGTCATCGGCGAACAGCGCTTCGGACAGATCGAGCACTCTTCCCTTGATCGGATTGTGCTCGGTTGCCGCACGCAACAGCCCGCCGTCGAGACGCCGGATCGGAAACGGCTCCGCCTCTGCGAAAGTCAGCGCGTAGCTCTCTTTGGGCACTCCGGGGCGGAGCGGCCAGTTGAAAGCCGGATGACCGCCGAGCGAAGCCGGCAATGTTTCGTCGCCGGTGTTGATGATCCTGAGCGCGATTTCGACACCCGCGGCGTCGAGGACATAGGTCGCGATCAGGCGGAACGCGAACGGATAGAACGCACGCGTCGCCTCGCTGTCATCGAGCACCAGCGCGCAGCGGCTCTCGCCGCGCTCGGCCCACGCAAAGCGCTGGTCGCGCGCAAAGCCGTGCTGGGTCATACGGTAGGTCTTGCCCCCGTGCCGCAACTCGTCATTGGCGAGGCGTCCGACGATCGGAAACAACAGCGGCGCATGGCGCGGCCAGGCCGGCCCCGCCTGCCAGATGAACTCGACGCCGTCTTCATCCCTGAGCGAGCACAGCTCGGCGCCATGCGCCTTGATGGTCGCGGTGAGGCCTCCACTTTGGATCACGTGAGTGTCGTCGGTCATGGGTCGCAGTTTCCGAAACAGCGTCGGTGAACTATTGGGTGGCGATTGGATGGCTCGACATGTAGGCCTCATAGGCTCGCTTCAAACCGTCCTCGAGCGAGATCGTCGCGCGCCATCCAAGCCTTTCGAGACGGTTGACGTTGTATTCGGGGCTCTCGAAGCTGACGGCGACGTGGCTCTGGGCGGCGAGATTGTAGATCTCGGTCGGCCGGATCTGCTGCACCAGGCGGATCAGATTGGTCGAGTCGGCCATGTCGCCGTAATGCATCAGGAACGGCACGTTGCCGACATGCGGGTCCTGATACAGATGATCGACGCGCGCAGTGTTGAACGACGACGAGCGCCGCTTGATGTCATGCACGACATCGCCGAGCGACAACAGGTGCTCGGCGAAATAGGCACCGTCCTGGCCGGTCACGCCGGTGATCAGAGCGATCCGCTCACGCATGGCCTGAAGCCTCACAATTCCTTCAAAAAGTCCGGCGAATATAGGGCCCGGACCGACCGTCCCGGCAAGGCGGATTCCGCACGCAGGCGGCCTTTCTTGGAACATATCGTCCGTTCCGGTCAACCCTGGACAGGATGACGCAAGCGGCAGAACGTCCGCCGGACGAGACGGTCCGGCTCGTCATCCGTTGCGAGCCACAGCTCCGGCGAACTCGCCGGTCCAACATCGTCCGAGCTGACGCCGGTCGCAAATGCGCCGAGCGATCGCACGCAAGGAGCAGCATGCGAATTGAAAACGCTCGCGCGTTGGTTCGACGCGTCTCGATGTCGCCACGTTATATCGCAAAGGAACGGAACCATGACGCACGGGATGCGTCGGATGTCTTGACGCTTCCATTCGACAAACAAACATGCAACAAGGCCGCGACAATCGCCAAGCAGTCGCTTGTGCATTCCAGGATTTGCGGCATCCGCCTGGAGCCAAAACCCCGCGACTTCGATATCCAGTGAGAATCGAGCCGGGCTTCGGAGCAGCGAGTAGATGAGACTGACCTGCGCAAACAGATCAACGCCTCAATCCGCAAAGTCACGACAGCTTTCGGCGATGACTAGTTTCGGGAAGCTTCGAAACGCAAGGCCAGGTGCAGCGGCGAGATAAGATGGACTCCGGTCCGCCACATCGGACCGCCACTTTCTTCGCCTTAGCCGCTTCGGATGAGCGGAGCGGCCCGCTGACTTCCTGCCACACCTCTTCCTTCTCTATGTCTACTCCTCGCGGCGAAAAAGTGACCCTCAGAGGCCCATTCCGTGCGATCGCTTCAATTTTTTTCAGAGCGTTCGATTGACTCATCGTCGTTCACACACGCATCTACTTTGATCATGGCGGAAACGCAGTTACCATTGACGATATTGCATGCTGCCGAGACCATTCGTGGCGGTATCGCGACCTACTTCAATGAGCTCCACGCGCTCCAGCGCACGACTTTCAGGCAAGTTCACTACGTCGTTCCGGCCCTCCACCGCAGCGAGCTCGTCGAGATCGACGACAGGCACATCTCGCCGTTCGAACGCACCGGCAGAAACTTCACGAGCTTCTTCCGGCTGGCGCGCCAGACCGTCGCAGAGGTGCGTCGGCTGAGGCCGGACATCGTACCAAAGGAGCGCCGCAATTTTCGATCGTCATATTTTTGTGTCCAAAAAATGCTTTGCGGATAAATCTTCTGGCCCGAACCGCGTCTCATAGTTGAAAAGCGTCAATGCTTCCTACGATGTGATGCGGTTGCGCCGATTACTTCCGGCGCGTGCTGCGTCCGCCCAGTGGGCCGGCTGATCTGATCACATCGCTGCGTATCGTTCCGGGATGGCGGACAGGAATGGAACCGAACGGATCCCGTGCCCTCCGCCCACGGCCTCGCGCAAAAAATGCACTCTAATGTGGCTGCAGTCCGCAGGATGAAGTTAGTAGACGGTTGAGGATGTATTGGGAAACAACTCCGCTGTCCGCCGAACGAAGCCAGCCAGCTTACCGATCGGCTAGCCGGCTCAGCCAGAAAGTGATATCTTTCTAGCAGTTGTGTGGTGGAAATGCGGTGACGTCCGTGGTCCGAGAAGTCGCCAACGCAAGGAGTAACGGATCTTGATCTTGCTGATGATAGCAAGCGGCGCGGCAGGTCTTTTTTTGGGACGTTTTATTCGTGCATACGCGCTTATTCCAGCGACAGCTCTGATTGTGGTTCCAGCATGGTATCTGGGCCTTGGGTATGGCTTCGCCACTGGCGTGATGGCCTTCGTCATCAGCGCGGTCGTCATGCAGCTCCTTTATTTCGGCAGCCTGCTGACATATCTGCTCATCGAAAACCTCTCGGTGATCGACAGTGTGCAGTCGGAAGCATCTCCACCGCTGCCTGAAACACGAGCCGCGTTTTAGCCGAATCGTTGGCCGCGATAGCCGAGGATTTCGTCGCGTGGCAGTAGCCTGCATTGCGACTTGCCTCAATTCGCGCCAGCTCTGAGCCTGCTGACGAGCGTGCGCGATGCGGATGATCCATGGTTCCCGCGCACTTTTAACCGTTTCGTAAACAGCGGCCCAGATCAGGGAACCGGCCGGGATTTTTGGGCCAGACAATCGGCCTGTCTGTTTGAGCCGCGTTTCCGAGGGTCACGTTGGTCAGATCACCTGTCAGATCACACTTGTCAGATCACTTGGCAGATGACTTGGCCTCATTGTCGATCTTGCCGTCATTCGCGACGCACTTGCTGTAAAAAGCGCGCTGATCACTTCCCGATCCCTTGGCGCTTCCCGCGGCCGGATTTCCGGGCTCGCGTGGAGGGAATTGCTTTGCAGTCAAAGCACTGCATTTTCTGGCGAGTTCCGCGGTAATTGCCGTCGCTCGATCCGGCAACACGCCAAACAGCGTGCAAATAAGCACGACCAGCACGCACGTAAACTTCCAGTTGGCGAACATGACACCCTTCCGTGCTGATACCGCTCGATTGAGCGCGCCATCTTTCCCCGTCAATGCTTCGATGATCTTAGCGGATATTGATCCGAACGAAAGATCATGTTCCGGGCCGCAAGTCGATCCCATCGCGATTTGTGCAGTCAGCGGCGCAGCAAAAGAGCGGATTGTTGAACCATCGACACGGTTTACTCCGACTGCAGGAAACCTTGCCCCTCGAAGCTGGGGAAACCAATTGAGATGAACAGACTTGTCATTTGACTGCCTCGGGTTCGGCAGATGGAGATCTCCGATGCTAACGCTCAGACTCCTGCTGATTGCTCCGCTCGCTGTGGCAACGCCAGCACTTGCGCAAGGCACGCAGCAACATCAGGGTGTTCAGAACCGCTCACAGAATGTCACGACGGGTTCGCGTAGTCCCGTAGCAACCCGGCCGAGCAACCATCCCTTCCAAAATCCCATCGGCCAGGGTGTGCCTCCGGCTGTATCGGTCAACCCCAACCTGAACAGCAACCGGACCAATCGGTGAAAGAGACGCCGCCGCTTTTCGTCCGTGCATTCGCGGCGACGTGCAGCTTCCTACCGGGGTCGGTGGCGGTAGGTGCGCTTCCGAGCGCTATTGGTGAAGCATGAAGTTGTAAAACTCCGCAAGGTGAGCATCCACCGGTGTCGCAAAGTGGAGTAGCTGGGGATGGTCAGTCGGTGGCAATGTTGTTTGGAGGCTGTCGTGCAGCGGTACTGCCGGACCCACCTGGTGATTGTAGGTCTCAAGGCCTGGATGGGTTGCGCCTGCCGATGAATTGGCGTGATCGAAGGCAAAGCCGTCGCCGGCCAGCCGCACGGACATCGGAGCCAGTGCAGGCGGCATCGGCTGCGGTGTAGCTGAGTTGAAATCAAACCCATCCTTGGGAGGATCGATGACCAACGTGCCGCCGCTTCCGTCGCTGGAAAGATTGAACGTCGAGTGAGTGTAGTCGCCGACCAGCGACAGATGCGCCGCGTTGTTTTGAGCATCGACCACGGTCAGCACGCCTCCGGATGTGTTACCCGAATAGGAGGCCGACGTTCCGGATCCGAAGGCAATATCCTTCAGGTCGATCTGGTTCGAGTTGGACGTTGTTCCGTCGCCGCTCAGATGGATCAGCTTTCCCGCGAACTGGGATGAATGATCGAGCACCAGCGTTCCAGTTGCAGCATTGAAGGTGATCGACCCGGAAACGGCGCCGGTCAATTCGAGCTTGGCCCCGGCCTCGATCGTGACTGACTGGCTCATATTGCCCAAGGCCAGGACGACCTGTCCCGAAATATCGAGGACGGTGGATGGTGTGTTGATCACGCCGTCGCCGTTGAGGTCCTGGTGGAAGACGGTCTCAATCGACTTGAGTGACGCGTCGGCTCCGGAGACACTGTTCAGAATCTTGGAGGTGAAGTTCCCGTTGCTGTCGGCGCTCCAGACGGAGTACTGGCCGGAGACCGAATCCTTCCAAGCTACGTCATAGCCTCCTGACGTCGCTTCCGCGCCGATTGGCGACCAGGAGCCGAACTGTCCAGCAACGACGGCGGCACCAGCGTACTTCAACGACGGTCCCCGACTGCCACCAATCGAGTCGAGCAAGTAGGTGTTGCCGAGTTTATCCAGACTGGTCGAGCCGGACGCTTCGATCGATGTCGCCGTTGATGTCGTGTTTGATGTGGTCGAGGTGACCGGTGGCACACCGATCACACCATCGCGATTCAGGTCCTGGTGGAAAACAGTTTCGATCGATTCAAATGACGAACTGGTGGCCGACACGTTGTTCAGGATTTTGGACGCAAAGTTGCCGTTGCTGTCAGTGGCCCAAACCGAGTAATTTCCGGTAACGGAATCCTTCCAGGCCACGTCATAGCCGCTTGAGGTCGCCTCCGCGGCCACGGGCGACCATGTTCCAAACTGCCCCGCCGTGACCGCCACGCCGCTATACTTCAGCAGGACCGCAGCGTCGGCATTCGACATGTAAAAGCTGGTTCCAACCTTGGTGAAGGACGTCGTGCCGATCGCCTCAACCGTGGCGCCGACCACCGCCGCGAGGACATTGGAGGATGCGCTTTGATTGCCAACCGCGTCCGTCGCGGTCGCGGAGAGCTTATGCGGACCTGTGGCAAGCGCGCCGGTATTGACGCTCCACGTACCGTTGGATGCCGCTACCACGGTGCCCAGCAGCACCGCGCCGTCGTACAATTTGACGGTGCTTCCGGCTTCTGCTGCGCCGGAAGCGGTGATGATGCTCCCGGATGCAAGCGTGGCCGAGATGAAATTTGGCGCCGTGGGCGGCTGCGTGTCGACTGTCACGCTCAACGCCGCCGATACGGCGCTGAGATCGCCGACGGCATCAGCGGCCTTGGCGGTGAACACGTGGCCGCCGTCGGCCAGCGTTGCCGTCGCAAACGACCAGGCGCCAGTTGCATCGGCGATCGCGGTTCCAATCAAGGTTGCCTGGTCGAAAATTTCCACGGTGACGCCGGCTTGGGCGCTTCCGGCCAGGGTCAGGTGATTTGCCGCAGTGAGGCCCGATGCGGCCCCACTGCTACCGGCGGCGAATGAAACCGTCGGCGGCGCCAGCCCCGTCATGGTCATCGGCGTATTCCAGTCCGTGACGAACGCGAAGTCCGATGAGGTCATTTGGGTGACGCCGACGAGATTGAGCGTATCCGAGCCTCTCGCGTAGTGGACGGTCCACACGTCGCCAACGCTTGTTAGGTAGGCAGAGGCGTCATAGCCCTTCAGCAGCAGCTCGTCGTGCTCGGAACTGTTGGTGGTCAGAACGTGGAAGTCGGCGATCGTGACGTTGCCGCTGACAGGGGTATAGACGAACGTGTCGTTACCCGCGCCTCCTGATATCCAGTCGTTGCCGCCGCCACCGTTGAGGACGTCGTCGCCGCTCGAGCCCACAATGCGGTTCGCGAGCTGGTTGCCGGTGCCGGTGAGCCCGCCCATCATCAGGGTCAGGTTTTCGACGTTGTCCGGCAGTGTATAGGAGGTCCATGCTTCGGCACTGTCGATGCCGCCGCCGGGATTCTCAATGATTTTCTGGTTCGCGTTGTTGACGACGTAAGTGTCGTCACCGGTCCATCCGACCATCGTATCGTCGGTGTTATACGCAGTAATCTTGTCGTTGGCCGAGGTGCCGTAGACCATGTGGCTGCTGGCGCTTCCGTTGATCCATGATGTGATCAGGCCGCCGACCGGCAGTGAAACAGGAAGCTGGAAATCGTTGCTGGTAAAGGACGCGATCGTCGTGTTGCGGAAAACAAGGGTGTCCTGGTTCGTCAGCGCCAGATAGACGTCGTTCCCGACCTGAGTCATCGCCCCCTGGATGTCACTGAACGAGGTGAAGGCGAAGCCGTTGAGCTGAACGACGTCGTGCCCCGCCGCCGAACCTGGCGTGAAGTCGGTGATGATGTCCGAACCGTCGCCGGCATTGATGACGAAGGTATCCGCGCCGCCGCCGCCGGTCATGACGTCGTTGCCGAGCCCGCCGGTGATGATGTTGGCGGCATTGTTGCCGATGATGATGTTGGACTGGGAATTGCCCGTTGCGTTGATCGCAGGCGAGCCCGTGAGCGTCAGGTTCTCGACATAGTCGGGAAGCTTGTAGGTGACCGATGACTTTATCGTGTCGATGCCGCCGCCATAGCCCTCTACGACCTTGGCGTTTGGATCGGAGACGATATAGGTGTCGTCGCCAGCGCCGCCGCTCAGGGTGTCGGCGCCCCCTGCTCCGTCGATCAGATCATTGCCGGACGTGCCGGTCAGGGTGTCGGCGCTCGCGGTCCCGGTGATCGTGTTGATCGGCGTTCCGCTGGCGAGCAGCGTATAGTTCGCAAGCGAGTATTCCGGCAGTTGATACGCAGCAATCGAATTGATCGACACTGTCGCGGTCGCATCGGGGGCGGCATTGCCGGCCCAGCTCCCGCCCATGGCAAGGTTGGCGATCATGTACATCGCGGTATTCATGTCCGAGGGTGTGGCCACCTGCCCCACCTCCGCGCCATCCACGAAATAGGTCAGTGTGTACGGTGTCCATTCCACCGCGAAAGTGTGCTCGCCTGCCGTCAGGTTGGCGGTATTCGCCCAATTCCCCTGATCAGGTGTGGTCGAGGATCGGAGACCCCAATGAGACTGGTCAGGATGTGTGCCGAGGGCTTCGAGCACGTCGAGCTCCGTTGCGAGACCGTGCGTGTTGGTGGGCAGCATCCAGAAAGCAGGCCACGCGCCGGGCGTGCCGGACAACGTGGCGGTCATCTGAAAATAGCCGTAGGTCTGGGCGAAGCTGTTCTGCGACGAGATCATGCCCGACGAAAACTGGTGGTTGCCGACATAAGCCGCGTCGCTCGCGGGCAGCGGCTGCGCCGTGATGACGAGATGGCCGTTCTGGATCGAGAACGGATCAAGGCCAAGCGGCGCCGAGGCGGCCTGGCTTCCCGGCAGTCCCGAAAAGCTCGGGTCGACGTAGACCTGCTGCTCGCCCGCGAGCGAGTAACTCGTCGCGCCGCTCCAGGCATAGCTTGTGCGCCACGTCAGATGCGGATCCTGGCCCGCGGAGAGCGTGTTGAAATCGTCGTTGAAGGTCTGCACCATGTCGGCGCGCGGCGTGACGATATTGACGTTGGCCGTGGTAAAATCCCCGACCTTGGTATTGTTGAGCCTAATATTTTCCCCGCTGCTGAGCGTAAGGACGGTGTCGGTGCCGACCTGCTTCATGGCGGCGGTGACGTCGGCAAGGGTGTGGAAACCGGTGCCGTTGAGCTGCAAGATGTCTCCGCCGGCGCCGGTCTTGAAATCGGTGATGACGTCGTTGCCGTTGCCGACGGCGATGACAAAGGTGTCGATGCCGGCGCCGCCGTTGAGCACATCATTGCCCTTGCCGCCATCGATGATGTTGTTGCCGGAGTTGCCGATGATGATGTTATCGAGATCGTTGCCGGTCGCCGGCGATGCATAGTTGCCGCCCAGAATCAGGTTTTCGACATTCGACGCATTGACGAGGCTGTAGCCGTCGATCATCCCATCGTTGATAGTATCGATACCCTGGCCAGCCTGTTCCACGACCTTCGTGTTGTGGTCGTACATGAAGTAGGTGTCGTCGCCCGCGCCCCCGATCAGGGTAACCCCGGTTCCGAGCGCCTGCAGGGAGTCGTTCATCGCGCTGCCGATCAACGTACCGCCAGCCTGTACGGTGAGCGCCGCCGTATTCGGCGGAGCGCTACCCTGAAGCGGATTGTCGAGGACGACGTTGGAGGCGACGAGAGAGGAGAGCGTGAGGTTCTGCAACGTCAGGATTTCGGTGCTCGACAGGGTGACGACCGTATCGGCCCCCACCTGCCTGGCAGCCGCAACGAAGGTTGCGAAGGTTGCGAAGCCGTAGTTCTGGACACGCAGGACGTCACCACCAGCGCCGGCCTGAAAGTCGCTGATGGTGTCGGAGCCGTAGCCCTTCGAAATCGCGAAGATGTCGCTGCCGGCTCCGCCGGTAAGAAGGTCGTTTCCAGTGGCTCCGAAGAGAATGTCAGACCCAGAAGTTCCAACGATAATGCTCGCGTAGGTTTGGTTTGTTGTCATGACGGGAGTTCTCCTTCGCACCACAACCAGCACGAAGGCGTTCACACCGGTTTATGAAATTCGGGAAAACTTGAAGCACGCGAAAGAAAGCGCGACGCCTCACTCAGGAACGTCGTCAGTGCCGCATCTACGTGCAGTCCATTGCGCGCAAGTTCCTCGAAGGGAACAGCAGCAATGCTTAGATCTACTCAGAGCGTTACTTTCGTCATGCACACCGGCTTCGCAATCGCGTTTCCTACTCTTCGTTTCATCCTAGGACTAACGGGTGAGAACATGATCGCGCGATGCCGACGCGCGCAATTGCGGACCTTCGACATCTCGATCCGCGCTGGATTACCGCGCGGCGGCAAGTTCAATGTCGAGTTCCGACGGCGCCCACCCGCAGGTTCCGGGAAAAAAGGCTGCTGGAGTCCGCCAGCAACTTCGTTGGGGGCCCCTCCGCGCTAACCCGGCCGGCCTCAAGGCACACCACGTGGTCTGCGTCGAGCACAGACTCCAGCCGATGGGTAATGAGCAACAAGCTCCGGCCTTTGAGCTGCTGCTGGATTGCGTGCTTGACGCTATCCTCCAGTGAGCGATCGAGCGCGCTCATGGCCTCGTCAAGGATCAGGAACTCCGGATTGCGGACAATCGCCCGGGCCAGTCCAATGCGCTGACGCTGTCCGCCCGAAAAGCGCATGCCATGCTGCCCGATCCAGGTGTTGTACTTGTCGGGCAACGCTTCGACGATCTCCGAAATGCCGGCCACACGCAACGCGTGCAAGATCTCGCCGTCCGAGGCGTCATTCTTGGACATGCGCACATTGTCGATCACGGTGCCTTCGACCAGGTCGACGTCCTGGCCGGCAATCGCGAGCAGGCCAAGCCAATCGGTGCGGCGGAGGTCTTCGAGGGGACGGCCGTCAACCCTGATGCTTCCTCCGGTCGCCGAATAAAGTCCAAGCAGGAGGTTCACGATCGTGGTCTTACCCGCCCCGCTCGCGCCGACGAGCGCGGTGATCTTGCCCGCCGGAATGTCAAAGGACACGTCGCGAACCGCGGGCTCGGATCCGGCGTCGTAGCGGAAGGTCACGTTGCGAAACGAAATGCTGTCGCTCAGCCTGCTGATCGCCAGGCGCCCCGGCTTCGGGTATTCCTTGTCGTCCGTCGCCAGCATGAGACGGATGGAGCGCAGCTGTGGCTCGATTTGCGCCATATACAACAGACTGGCCTCCAGCTCCCGCACATGCGGCTGCAATCGATAGAGCAAGGCGACCGCCGTAAGACTGGTCGCAAACCCGATTCCCCACATGTCGGCGGACGCGATGACGAGGCAAAGCACCACCAGGTATCCGATTTCCGTAAGCGGAGAAACCAGCCCGGAAAGGCGCGCAAGTCCCAGCGCGACACGGCGCGCCTCCGCTGACCCGCACTCAAAGCGTTCCTGGTGCGCCCTCTCCTGACCATACGCCCGGATCGTGCGCATGCCCTGAAGTGTCATCAGCATATGCTCTCCCAGCCTCTGATGGGCCAACTTCACCCCGCCGCCGAGCTCCTGAATGGGTCTGGACAGGTAGCGCAGCCCGGCAGACGCGACCAACGACGCAGCGATGGCCATAATCGTAATCTTCACCGAGAGCGCAAAGAGAAACGACACAAAAAGAAAGATCGAACACGAGCTGACGATGATGCGGGTAAGGCTGCTATAAGCCGCCGAGATCAACCATGTCTCCGTTCCGAGAACCTCCATGAGATAGGCCTCGTCGTGGCGCTGAAAGAACTGATATGAGGTCGACAGATACTGCAGATGGACGCGATTGCGCGCGACTTCATTGATCTGCTCGCCAACGCGCGCGCTGATCAGCGTATTGGCGAAAGCTAGGGCGCCGCGCAAAATGATGAGAAGCAGCACCACCAGAGCGGTTTCAGCCGAGCTGTGAAACCAGCCGGTCGCATGTCGGAGCGCATCGCCCAAGATGCCGCTGGTCGACGTGGTAAGCTCGACCTGCCCCATTGCGAGATAGAAGAAGAGCAGCACGAGCGTGATCCCGACCGTTTCCGCCAGCGACGAGGCCAGGCCGAGAACGATCAGCACGGGCGTCGCCCAACGCGGTAGCGGAGCCACCTTGAGAAGTCGCCACAGTTCGGCCAATGCCGCGCGCCGCGCTGCTCTCGGCCTTGTCACGTCGCCTGCGTTTTCTACCATTGAGATTGACTGGGGTCGCCGATCAGGAACGACGGCGATGGCCGTCGGAACTCTCTGTGTCGCAAACCGCGCGACATCCACCACCCTGCGGAGATCATATCCCGCGGCAGGCCAAGCGTGGCGACCTTGGCCGCCAACAGGGGATTCCGCCGGGCGAGCAACCAAAGGACCGATGCGAAGTACCGCAATCGGCCGCCGATCAACGCCCGTCGAAGCAACCACCGGGCGTAGTTGCTGATTCCGCGGTCCAGCAAGGCAATGCGATCGGGATGGCGTGCGGCCATCTCGTCGGCAACCAGCATCCATGAGCGAAACATCCGCGTCATATCGCTGGACATATTGTTCGGCAGGTAGCGGTAGCCGATCTCGTATTCAGGCACCACCGCGAAGTGATAGGTTTCGGCGACGCGGCAATAAAGCAGAAGATCTTCGCAGCCCTGTGCGCCCGATGCCCGGAGGCCGCTTTCGAACCCGTTCGCAGCGACCAGGGCTTCCCTGCGGACCATCGCTGAACTTCCGTTGCCGATGAAGTTGCCTTCAAACAGATAGTCCAGCACCTCGCCTGCATGAAAGACGGGATCGGATTTGACGCTCACACGGCTTTTCGCGTCGATCCAGGCGTACCAGCTATAGACGAGGCCCGTCCTCTCTCCTCCGTCCATCATGGCCTGGAGCTGCCGCTCGATCTTGCCGGGCGCCCACAGATCATCGGCATCGATGAACGCGATGAAATCCGCACGAGCAGCCCGCCATCCGGTATTGCGGGCGGCTGCAACGCCTGCGTTATCCTGCCTCACGATATTGATACGGGGATCGCACTCCGCATGCCTCTCCGCGACGGCAAGCGTGCCGTCGGCGGAGCCATCATCCACCACGATGATCTCGAGCCGTTCGTACGACTGCGATCTGACGCTGCGAAGCGTCTCGTCGATCGTTGCCTCGGCGTTGAAAGCCGGAATGACCACACTGACCAAATACTTACTGGTACTCATTGATACTGCTCCAAGCAGTGCACAAACGCCTTCAAATTACGATCGCCTCTCACTTCGATGCGCGGCAAGTCGAGCAAATTATCAGTCAGCCCGGCAGCCCGGTCGACCGTGTTGAATATGGCTTTATAGCCGCACTCCGCCGCGAGAATTCTGAACCGCTGATCGGTGCAGCCAAATGGAGCGGCAAGCGATGTCGTCGGCCGCCCCAGCCACGTCTCCAGTTGCACGCGGGACCGCAGCAGTTCTTCGGCAAGTTCCGAGCTTGAAAGCCGGTCACTACGGGGATGGCGCGCGAGGTGACTGCCAAACATCGCCCCCTCGCCGGCAAGCGCGACAATCTTGTCGACATCCATCAGTGGCGCAGGCGTTCCGAATGGCCTATCCCATTCGGCCTGCCCGCCAACCAGATCCGTGACAATGAACACCTCCGCGGACAGATCATTGGCTTTCAAGATCGGCCACGCCTGTTCGGCAAAATCCTCATATCCGTCGTCGAAGGTGATCAGCAGCGGCCTGCCCTCAAACGGGTAGTCGTTGGCCACGAACCACGCCAACTGCTCCGAATTGATGGTGTGGTAGCCGTTTCTCCGCAACCACAGCATCTGCTCCGCAAAGGTATCCGGATCGACCCGATAGCGTCCAAGCCCTTCCGGCCCATCGGTCGCAATTCGATGGTACATCAAGACCGGAACGTGCGGTCGTCTTTCCGATTGCAGAACTTCCGATCGCCGCCTGACGGCGCCATTTCGCACGATAAATCGCGCGACCTCTCGTTCGATCGGTGCGCGTATCTGCGTCGTCGTCACCAGCGGATCCGGCGCGGCTTCGCCAGGCTTCGGTCGCCTGTAACGATCGACACGATAGAGCTCGGTTTGTATCGATGCCTCAAGCGCAAGATCGGAACGCTGCATCATTACCCGAGCAATCGTTTCAGCCCCGTAGGAATTCTCCCAATCGAACCCGGTCCGCGACTTTTCGTCCTTCAGGACGAAACTGTGCGCCGTGATCAGATGACCACCGGGACGCAAGGCTTCCGCGATCTTTTGCACGACGAGCGCCAATTCGGCTTCGTCATCCAGGTAGTAAAGCACCTCGGAGCAGCAGATCAGATCCATCGCTTCGGGGAGACGGTCGGCAGACAGATCAAGCTTGAGAAAATCCACATTGCGAATCCCGTTGCATCGCCGACGCGCGCGCTTGAGCGCGGTTGGCGAAATATCGGATGCAAGGAGGTGGCCGACCTGGGGAGCCAACTGCCGGCTAAAATGCCCTTCGGCACATGCTAGTTCGATAGCGCGCTCCGCCGGTTCAACCGGCAGCAAGTCCAGTTGGCGCCGGTACTTCTCCTGCTCATAGGGCGAGCAGTAATTCCAGGGGTCCTCCTTTTGAAAGAACCGTTCCCAGAACAACTCACGTCCAATGTCGCACTGGCTTTCTCCAACGGCATGGCTCTCGCCGCGGCGAGACACCGGCAAGCTTGAAGCTGGCCGCGGCTTGGCTTTACTCCCGACGCTGTCCCGCAACACCCGCAACCGGTGCCGATGACTATCCGCATTGCTGCGCCCCAGTCGCCGAACGCGTCTCATCAACCTGGCCGGCCGGCCCAGATTCCGGGATCGCCAATCCTGCGGGACCCGGATATGCAAATGGGCGAGATGCTCGTGAACAAGCTTCGTCCAGAAACCCAGATCCACCGCGCCGAGCAATCCGACGTCGACCAGGGCCAGGACCTCCGGTCCATCGCTAACGTAGATATAAAGTCGGTCTACATGATTGGGCGGGCTGAATTCCGGAAGCTGCCGAAGGTCGACGCGGAGGCCGAGTGTCAGCGCGAGCTCGCGCGGAGCCGAAAGGTCATCGTAGTCGAGCAGCATGCGCTCAAATCGATACTGGACCTTTCGGGCTTCCGCCGGATCGTTCCAGGCCTGCCCGATCGCGGTGATCAGTTCGGTCACATGCGCGCCAAACTGTGCCCAGCGACTTGCCAGCTTCGCCGGCGTTGCTCGAGCGCCTACCGCAATTGCATCCAGCAGGCAAAAGGCGATCTGATCCGCCGAAGTCGCCGATTGCGGAATGTCGGCGAGGACATTCCTTGAAGGATGGCTCGCGTTCTCGCGACCGCACTCTATGCCCCAGCACCAAAGCGCAAAATAAGCATGTGCTGCCGCCTGCGGTCTGCCGTGAGCGGCACATGCTCCGTTCTTATGCGCCGGCACAGGATTTTTCACCCGTTCGTCGGTCGAAAATCCGCGAGCGATAACAACATTCCCGTCGACCAGCATTTGCCGGACGTCCTTGGATAGGGAATGCTCATTTGCCCGATAATAGCTCAGCAACTCATCGACATGAATCCAGCCGCCGCCCGTTCGCGCGATCCGCTGCCAAAGGTCCCATTCCTCGCACGTACGAAGGCTAGTCTCAAAGCCACCAACGCCCAGCACTGCGCTTTTTTTGACGAGGACACTGTGGACGGCGACCGGACAGCTGCGCGCAAACGCCTCAAACGGATTGATCGCAACCGAGGCATTACTATAGCGAGGCGTTTGGTCGCCATCAGGCATCACGCGACAATGATCGCAGCAAGCGGCGATCGCCGAAGGATTTTCATCCAGCGCCGCGTTCATTTTCGCCAGAAACTGCTCGTCGATCCAGTCGTCGCTATCGAGGAAAAGAAGCCGCTCTCCGCTTGCGCTGGACAGGCCGACATTGCGGGCCGCCGATACACCCCGCCCATCGGATTGAAGTGCGATGAAACGGGCGTCACGCGCCGTATAGCCGGCAACGATGGCCGGCGTCGCATCGAGAGAGCCATCGTCAACAATCAGCGCTTCCCATTCTGGGTCGGTCTGAGCGAGCAGGCTTTCAAGGGTCCGAGGGATGGTTTTCTCGGCATCCCGAGCGGGGATCACGATCGAGGTAAGAGAAGTGGCCGTCATTTGCGCTTCCCCTCACCGTGATAGAAGCGGAAGCCCGACACACAGCCGGCGATCTCCTCCTTGAGAAAACGATCAGCAACGCGCTTGGGGCCAAACGCTCTGCGGAGCAGCCGATACGAATACCATTTCGGAAGATACAGATACGCGCGAGCCGGATTTTCTGCGAGCCCGGTCCGCTCATATTGCACCAGTAGCGCGGCGACGTGGCCTCGCATGTAATAGTAGATTTGGCTCGCGAGCCCCTCAATCGTCCGTCGGTGGGAATGGAATGCCACTGAGGAAGGTGCGTAGCGGCAGGTGTATCCGCTCGCGAGCAACCGGTACCAGTATTCCGAATCGCCCGAGCAGCCTGCCTGGCCGACGTCGAGACGTTCGTCGAAAAGACCGACCTTTTCAAACACCTCGCGGCGGAACGCCATGCTGGCCCCGGCGCCGATCTCCCACGCGGGGAAAGCGTTCCTTCGATGCGACTTGAAGCATGAACTGTCGAAGTCCTGCTCCCGATAGCCTTTGCCAAATCCCCAGTAGGTCTCGAAATGCCGTTGCGCCTCGGTTGCAAGTTCTGCAGGAAGCACAAGGCCTGTTACAGCAGCCACCTGTGGCTGATCGAATGCGGCCAACAGCCGCTCCAGCCAATGCGGGTGAAGCACCACGTCGTCGTCGGTAAAAGCCACAATGTCGCCGGTGGCACGAAGCACGCCGGTATTGCGGGCGACATCGAGCCCGAGCCTGTCTTCGCGCATGTAGATGACCCCCGCAGCCAACGCAACATCCCGCGTGCGCTGATCCCGCGAGGCGTTGTCAACTACGACGACCTCACGTGGTCGTCGGCTTTGCCTGGGCAACGAAGCAAGGCATGCGGCCAGCTCATCCGGTCGGTCCCGCGTGCAGATCACCACGCTTGCCGAGACAGCAGGCTCGACCTGCCTTCGTAACTCGTCCTCGATTGCCAGCAGATAGTCAGCGTCGATGTGATCAACGCGCGAGCCGATCTGCTGTCCCTCGTGCACCAACACATGGCCGATTGGTCGATCGCCGTGCCAAAACACGGTCATGCCCTCGCGCAATCCTACTGCGGCAATGTCCGCGGGCAGCATCCCCGCGACGTGCGTGACACCCTCGCCTAACGGCAGGTCCGCGATGGAAGCGAGCGTGGCCATCCCGTTACCGCGTCAAACGGGCGGATGACGGTCGCGCCACTCGAGCGCGGTCTTGATGATAAAGTCGATACCGGAATGCTGCGGCCGCCAGCCGAGTTCTCGCTCGGCCTTCGCAAACGAGGCGACGAGCTTGGCGGGATCGCCCGCACGGCGCGGGCCACGGCGCACGACCGGCTTGCACCTGGCGACACGCTCCACGGCCTCGATCAATTCGAGCACGCTGATGCCGACGCCGGTCCCCAGATTGAACACATGCGTGCCACCCCGCTCGATCAGCATTTCGCCTGCAAGCAGATGGGCCCGCGCCAGATCATTGACGTGGATATAGTCTCTGATCGCGCTTCCATCGGGCGTCGGAAAATCCGTGCCCAGAATTGTGAATGGCTGATCTGTTCGGCGCGCGGCCTCGATCGCGAGGGGAATGGCGTGGGTCTCAGGCTCGTGTCGCTCGCCAATTTCGCCCTCCGGATCGGCACCGGCGGCGTTGAAATAGCGCAAGGATACCGAACCGATGCCATAAGCCCTGCCGTAGTCCTCCAGCATCCGCTCGATAATCATCTTCGACCAGCCGTAGGGATTGATCGGCGCCTGCGAATGGCTTTCATTGATGGGGATGTGCCGGGGGACGCCATAACTGGCGCACGTGCTCGAAAACAGGATATGGCGACACCCTGTCGCACGCATGCCATTCAGCAGCGCGAGCGTGCCGGCGGTGTTGTTCTCGTAGTAGATCGCAGGATTTTCAACCGACTCGCCGACATAGGCCAAAGCCGCGAAATGCGCGACGAGATCCGGCTTGTACTTTTCCAGTGTCCCGCCTGCCGCGACCGGATCGCGAATATCGCATTCCACCAGCGGCCCCCAACGCACCGCCTCGCGCCATCCGCGCGAGAGATTGTCGAGCGTCACCACATTCCAGCCAGCCCTGGCGAACGTCTTGCAGCAGTGGGAGCCCACATATCCCGCACCGCCCGTAACCAATACCGTCCTGGTCATGCTGTCTCTCCGGCCCGGTTGCGGTTTGGCACGCCTGCAAATTGTTCACGCAACTGCGCGCCCGGCGAACAAGAGAGGCTTTCGTGCGCGCACGTCATGGCGGGCTGACCTGCGAAAACCGGAAGCGCACTGCACTTTTTAATTTGCCCCGAGATTCGATCGCCCGGCTCCTGTTCACGCACAAAACTTCTTCAGAGTCGCAGTCCGCGATCGCGGACGGGAGACCTGCCTATCGATTCAAAATGCGGCTTCTTCGCGATTGAGCAACAAGCGCGCGCACCACAACACGAACTGATGACTTCGGTTCCAATCTCAGCACGTGACCAGCGAAGAGCTATCCACTCGCGACGCTGCTCGGCTTTGCAGCCACCGAACGAGCAACCTGCATATCGCTTCGGCGCACACCCCTGAGGTTCCGTTGCACAGTCCGGGAACGCCACTGCTCGCTCGCGGACGAGTCGCACGTTTGCGATTCGAGGTTCGCCTGGATCAGCTCGCCTGGAACCTGGGCTCGTTCCCTGGTAAAGGCGCAACATCGCTATGCCTACGTTTGAGGCAGATCCGATCGCGGGTTCCGCCAAGATGCAATGATGTACGGACCCGGACGACTCGTCCACGAACAGTCAATCGAGACGATGATGCTCGCATTGCAGAGCGTCGTTATTGAAAGCGGAGCTTATCGACCGGATGGGTCGGTTTACGGCCTGTCCTGCGCAAGCGCGTCGGTCGGATAAAAGCGCGCCTTGTGCGCCTCGGACAACACCTCTCCAGCCGCCGATTTAACCTGCGCAGTCCATTGGTACACGCCAGGACTGCACGGAGCGAACGTTCGGAATGTTCCCGCCGGCAAAACGCCATCCTCCGGGATCGGCAGTTCCTGCCCGCCCATTTCCCTGACGCCTTGAGTTAGCGTTAGCAACAACATTTTAGCCCCGGCGGGAATGTTGTGAAGATGAAACTCCGGATTTGGAAACAGTGTCACGCACCCCTGGGCCCCACGCCAGGAAAAATCCAGCGTCATCGGATCTGCAAAGGCGCAATGACATCCTGCCAGCCATCCGGCCAACGCAACAGCAATGAACCTAGATGACATAGGGACCCCAAAATCGGATCTGCTCCAAGGGCACGCTGTCTTGCCCGCGCGATCAGACCATTGCAGCACAGGTAACGGACACGCCTGGACGCGCGGTACCAGCGATCCTTCGCGTAGGCACTGCTTACGTGGCTGTTTTGAGGCAAGGACGCATGCCTCGACGACTTGTGAGCACATCGTGTGGTGTCGCTCGCCACTTCCGCCAATTGGCACCGAATTTGAATTCACACCGACACAAGATTTTCTTACTCGTCGAATAGAAGCCGCCATCATGTCTCACTCCGCTGCTGTCCAATATTCGAGCAGAACGTCTTTAAAACACGTGGCCCGCGGGAACATCAAACCGCGTGGCGATCAACAAGGTTCGAAATTGAGGATAATGCAAACCGACGACAGACAACTCCGATCCATCGACGCATGGCTGGCGACCTCGCGTCGCGCGCATTGCCACCACAGTCATCGTGCGGTTGTCGGGTAGCGCTGTCATGAAGATTTTCGTCCACGACTACGCTGGTCATCCGTTCCAGGTCGATCTCAGCCGCGAACTGGCGATCCGGGGACATGAAGTCAGCCACGCCTATTTTCACGGCGACCTTGGCCCGAAGGGCAAGCTCGAGAGATCGCCTGCCGATCCCGATCGCCTGTCGTTTACCGGCGTCAAGCTAACGCGCCCCTACGACAAGGCTTCCTTCGTGCGCCGCAGATTCGACGACGTCGCCTACGGAAAGGCGGTTGCGAAACTGGTGCATTCGGACAAGCCGGACATCGTCATCTCCGGCAATACGCCGACAGAGGCGCAATCGGCCATCGTCAACGCGTGCAAGCAGAGCGGCTCGAAGTTCGTGTTCTGGGTCCAGGATTTCTATAGCGTTGCCGTATCGCAGCTGTTGCGCAAGAAGCTGGGGCCCCCCGGTGCCATGGTCGGAGCCTATTACAGGTTTCTGGAGCGACGACAGTTTCAGAGCTCTGACGCGATCGTCGTCATCACGAATGCCTTCTCGCCGCTTGCAAGCAAGTGGACCGGCACGAAAGACAACGTCTTCGTGATCGAGAATTGGGGTGCACTGAACGATATCGCGCCTCATCCGAAAGACAACGAGTGGGCGCGCCGTCGCGGGCTGCACGACTCGTTCAACTTTCTCTATTCGGGCACGCTTGGACTGAAGCACAATCCCGACCTGCTGGTACAGCTCGCCAAGGCGGTGAAGGGACGCGCCAATGTCGTGACCGTCAGCCAGGGCGTCGGCGTCGCGCATCTCGAGCAGGCCAAGGCCGAGCTCGGGCTGGACAATCTCGTCCTGCTGCCGTTGCAGCCGTTTGCAGATCTTCCCATGGTGCTAGCCACCTCCGATGTCGCCGTTGCGACGATCGAACCGGAAGCAGGAATATTCTCGGTGCCCTCCAAGGTGCAATCCTATTTCTGCGCCGGGCGTCCGGTGCTGCTTGCCGCGCCCAAGGAAAATCTCTCTTCCGATCTGATTCGCCGCAATGGCGCCGGATTGGTCGTTGATCCCGTCGATCAGGCGGCCTTCCTGAAGGCTGCCCTGCGGCTTCTCGACGACGAAGCCTTGAGAGCAAGTGCAGCCGCCAAAGCGAGATCATTTGCGCTCGAAAACTACGACATCAAATTGGTAACCGACCGATTTGAATCGGTATTTGACTATGCAATCGGTTCGAAAGCTACGGAAAGGAACATCTAATGGCGACGAAGAACAAGCCCACAGCTCTTGTCTGCGGTGCGGGTGGTTTCATTGGCGGCCACCTGGTCAAGCGACTGAAGCGTGAAGGCTTCTGGGTGCGTGGCGTCGACCTGAAATTTCCGCCATTCACGGACACCGAGGCCGATGATTTTGTGGTTGGCGATCTTCGTGACCAAAATTTCTGCAAACAGATCACCGACCGGAAGTTCGACGAGGTGTATCAGCTTGCCGCCGACATGGGCGGCGCCGGCTACATCTTTACTGGCGAGCATGATGCCGACGTGATGCACAATTCGGCCACCATCAATCTCAACATGCTCGACGCCTGCCAGAAGCGCAACGTGCGTGGCATGTTCTATTCGTCGTCGGCCTGCATGTATCCGGAACATAACCAGAAGGATCCCGACAATCCGAACTGTGCGGAAGATTCGGCCTATCCGGCGGCGCCCGACAGCGAATACGGCTGGGAGAAGCTGTTTTCGGAGCGACTATATCTCGCCTACAACCGCAACTATGGAATGCGAAACCGCGTCGCGCGCTACCATAACATCTTCGGCCCCGAGGGCACCTGGGAAGGCGGCAAGGAGAAGGCGCCCGCGGCGGTGTGCCGCAAGGTTGCGCAGGCCTCCAATCATGGAGAAGTCGAAATTTGGGGTGATGGCACCCAGACGCGCTCGTTCCTTTATATAGATGAGTGCCTGGAAGGCACCATCCGCCTGACGCGTTCGGACTTTGAAGGTCCGGTCAACGTCGGATCGGAGGAGATGGTCACGATCAACCAGCTTGTCGATATCGTAGCCGATATCGCCGGCAAGAAGATGAACAAGAAGCACATTCCCGGGCCGCTCGGCGTGCGAGGCCGCAACTCGGACAACCGGCTGATCGGCCAGAAGCTCGGCTGGAAGCCGTCCGCAACACTCCGCTCCGGTCTCGAGAAGACCTATGAGTGGATTGAACGGCAGGTTCGCAGCAATACCAGGGCGGCCGCCTGACGGGCGGCCCAGCCCGCCGGAAGGTTCCGCACCGGAGTACGTTCGCGCGGCAGACCAGACGATGGCCGCTACGATCATTTGGAAGGCTCGACAGTGTAATTCGTAGGAGCTTCGCAATGATTGCAGACTTGATCTACGACGTAGGCCTGCACAAGGGTGAGGATGCGGCCTTTTATCTCAAGAAAGGGTTCAAGGTTCTTGGGATCGAAGCCAACCCGGAGCTCGTGCGACACTGCCAGGGGCGATTTCACACCGAAGTCGCGAGCGGGCAGTTGCGGATCATCGAGGGAGCCATTGCATCGGAGTCCGAAGGACCCACGATCACCTTCTACAAGAATTCGGACTCCGTCCTGAGCACCATCGACCAGAACAGGGCTGCGCGAACCGAGAAACTGGGCCACAGGAGTGAACGCATCGTGCTGCCGCGCATCGACGTCGTCGATATCTACCGCTCCTGTGGCGTGCCCTATTTTCTCAAGATCGACGTCGAGGGAGCCGATCAGCTGGTGTTGGAGGGATTGAAGCAGCAACACAACCGCCCTCAATACATCTCTGTCGAGTCCGACAAGGTCGACTTTGGTGAGGTTAAAGCCCAGCTCGGCCTGCTGCGCGAGCTTGGCTACCGGAAATTCAAGGCCGTGCAGCAGCAGCGAATTCCGGGATCGCGGGTTGAGACCAAGGCGCTTGACGGCTCAACGGTCGCGCATGTCTTCGACGCCGGCGCCTCCGGTCCGTTTGGCGAGGATCTCGGCGGGCCGTGGCTGGACTTTGACGGCATCATCCATCGATATCGATCGATATTTCGGGACTATCGGTATTTCGGCGACGACTCCCTGCTGGCCAGGCTTCCTGTTTTGGCTTTGCCGTTCAAGGCGGTCTATAAGCTCTGTACAGGTCAACGCGGCTCGCTGCCCGGATGGTACGATACCCATGCCAGCCTGTAGACCGCACTCCCGGCCACCATTGCAGCCACGTGGGGAACACGGGCTATCATTCTCTCAGCCTCGTACATGCGCAGGACCTGATGGTGGATGCTGATCCGACCAGAGAGATCGAGATATCGATCGTCATCTGCACGCGCAATCGTGCGAGCCGCCTGTCGGGAACACTCGGCGCGCTACGGGCATTGCGCCCCGATCACCGCTATGAGGTGATCTGGGTGGACAACGCATCGACCGACGATACGGCGGCCGTGCTGCAGCGTGAATTAGCCAACGATACGGTCTCGAGATATGTCGTCGGCGAGCGAATAGGACTGGGCGCGGCCCGAAACATTGGCTGGGAAAGCGCGCGCGGCAGGATTGTCGCCTTCACCGATGACGACTGCTATCCGGCGCCAGACTATGTTGACGCCATACTCGCGGCGTTTGCCGATCATCCCGGCGCGGGCGTGATCGGAGGCCGCATTTTGCTGCACAATCCGAACCACGCCAGGATCACGATCGAGGAAAGCGAAGCACCGTGTATCTATCCGAAACGGACCTTTGTCCGGGCCGGAACGCTGCAGGGCGCAAACCTCGCCTTTAGGCGCGAGGCGCTGCGGGCCATTGGCGGCATCGATTCCGAACTCGGCGCGGGCACGCGCTTTCCCTGCGAGGACATTGATGCGGTGACAGCGGTGCTGTGGGCGGGGTTCGACGCCTGCTTCGACCCCCGACCGACCGTGCAGCACGACCATGGCCGCGTCGAAGCGGACGTGCCCGCATTGCTCAATTCCTATGATCGCGGCCGCGGCAGTTTTTATGCCAAATACATCCTGCGGCCCGATACCCGCGCGACCTTCATCCTGCGCTGGCTCAGCTCGACCTGGCGGAGGCGCGACTGGCAAGGACTTCGCACACTCCGGACCGAGCTGCGCACGGCGGGCCAATACGCGATCGCCAAGCGCAGATTTGGCGCGCTTGCCCTCGCCGTCCCTGTGGGCCTTGTCGCGCTGGCACTCCAGTCTGTCGTGTCCTTCGGCTTCTCGTCCGGGCGTCGCCTCTGGGCAACAAAGAGCCGGTGAATTGGCGATGATGCGCGCGACGCGAAGGACATTGCTCAAGGGCTCGGTCGGAATCGCATTGACGACCATCGGCCCGCTGACGGTCTTGGACACGCCGGCTGCGGCGGACGGCGCGTTCTCATTCGGCGACTCCACCATCGCCGTCGTGGATACGACAGTCGGACCAGCAGAGCTCTGGGCAGAAGTGCCCGTCAAGCTCAACGCGCCGACCACCTGCACGATTGTGCTGGAATATGAAACGCTTAACGGGACCGGAACGATTGGGGTTTTGCCGGGCGAGGCGACGAAGGACGCCGATTTCTTCGTTGTCCGCGGCTTCCTCATCTTTCAGCCTGGCGAGCAGGTCAAAGTGGTGAAGATCCGCCTTGTGCGGCCGCTTGAGGCGGGCAAGTCAATCATCTTCCAGATATCGGATTTCGGACATCCGCTTTTCGGCTTTGCGCGCGCCAGCGCAGAGGTAAGACCAGGCGACCTGCCTTCGGTCGCGGCCCCCCATGTCAGTGACGATGTCCCGCTGCCGCCGCTTCCTTCGCACGGCTCGGTGGTCTTCTCCGACCGCCTGCTCGATCGCGATTTTGCGAACGACGAGGGGTATGTCGCTGGCGGCACGCCATGCTGGCAAAGCCGTCTTGCGAGCGGGCGCCGTCTGGATGGCAACAAGGAATTGGGCTACTACGCCGACCCATCGCTAAACCCGGAAACAACAGTGTGGGGAATAGATCCGCTAACGGGCTGCCGCTTCATTCAGGCCGAATACCACCAAGATGGGCTGTCGGATGGGCAAGGAGGCAAACTGGTGCCGGGGTGGCGGATGGAAACGCCGTTCAGGTTTTCCTCTGCGATCGTAACATCGCGTACCCTGTTCAACCGCATTACGCTCAACACCTACGTCGAGTTCAATGTCAGGCTGATGAAAGTTACAGGCAGCTGGCCGGGGCTGTGGCTGTTGCCCGTCAAGCCCGGCTGGCCGCCAGAGATCGATCTCCTCGAGACCTACATCACCGGGGCGCCGCAGTATCGGGAAGACGTCATATTCTCCAGCATTCACTGGAAAGGCGAAAAGGGACCCGACGCCCGCGGCGCGGCGATGCCGCTTGGCCTGATTGAAGAAGGCGTCGATCTTTTTTCCCGGTTCAACCGCTTCGGCTGCTTCATCGGCGAGCAGCAGCTTATCTATTACCTCAACGGCCGGCCCTATTGCGCCATGCCGAACCGGGTCGGCGCCGGGCCATGGTACATGCTGATGGACGTTGCCGTCGGCGGTCCGGCGGGCGAGCCGAACGGTCCTGGCGGCTTCCCCGCCAGAATGTATATCGCTGGCGTAAAGGTCATCCAGTTCTGAACGCTCTTAGAACGAGACGCGGCGCGTCTCGTTCAACGATGAAAATCCCGGCGGATGCGGTCGGCGGCGTCCTCGAGCTTCGACACGGCCTTTGCGAGGGCAACATCTGAGCTGAGCACGGGCTCCATTTCGCTCAGCCGCTGCAATCCGCGCGCGGCGATATGAGGCAGCACGTTGTTGGCCGCTCCGACGGCCAGTTGAACCAGCCCGTTCTTGCTGGACATCCAGTTGCCATCCCTGCCCGTCTTCGAGACCCAGAGGTCGTGCAACGTCGCGGGAAAGGTGGCGTAGGGTTTCAGATCGATCATAAGAGCGCCGGCCCAATCCGACCATTTGAATCGATGCGACCGGTGGAACGGAAGAACCGGCACCCACGGCACCCGTAGCGCATCCGCCACGATGGCTCCGTGCATCGCTTCGGTAATGACAGTGTTCGAAGCCCGGATCATTTCAAGGACGCGATCGACCGGCCAACGCGGATCGATCAGTTCGACATTGGCCAGTTCGCATGCCTTGGGCCAGTTGCCGTTCAATAAGCTCTGCCAATGCGGAATGTAGCTGAACTTGAAACGTTTCGGGACTTCATCCCTCAGGTGGCGATTGACCAGCACTGCCGCATCCGCCGCGACAAGGCGTTCGTCGAGTCCCAACGCTTGCGCAGTCAGCGGTCCTCGCACGCAATAGAGCTTCCAACGGTCGTCGAGTCGAGGAGCCGCAGTGTATTGACCAAATCCCGACCCAAAGACCACTTTCAGGGCCTGTTGCGGATGATGGTCGAACAGGACCGACCCGATCGCCAGAAACAGGGTCAGATCGTCTTCATCAAAGAAGCGCGGAAAGACCTTCGGCATGAGCACATTGTTCAGGTCGTCACCGAAGTTCGGTGCTGTGCTCCGATAGTAGTAGAGTTTCATGATCGCGCCTGACGCAGCATGGTCGAGTAATATTGCATGGCTCCTCCGAACAGAGGCCCAACGGCGGCACCCTTCCTGATCTGTCTGCGGATGTCCCGCGCGATCTCCACGATCGTCGCCGAGGCGTGCGCCGTCAGAAGGTGCTTGGCGTAGACGGCGCCGGCACCGATGTCATAGTAATGTCCGCGCACGAATGCCTCGTCGACAAAACGACCATGATCGTGAGCCACGCTTGGCTGCGGGAAATATCCGCCCGTCCAGCCAGCATATGACGACCTGACAGCAACTTCCCATTCCTCTCCGGCGAACGGCGTACCGGCCCCGAAGTGGGCATCGAACATGCCGGCATCGATCAAACACTGGCGCCTGAACGCCATGTTGGATCCTTGGACAAACCCTCGCTGGATAAAGGTGGACGACGTAAGAATCTTTATCGTGGTACTGGTGTTGCAACCGAGCGGTGACTGCCGTGCATCGTACGGCAGGATTCTCCCAGAACCAAAGCCCAGCCCGGGATCTTGCGCGAATACCGCCTTCCACGCGGACGCAAAATCCCTGTCCGGATAACAATCGTCGTCGATGAACAGGATCACTCCGCCGGAGGACGCCATGATCCCGGTATTTCGGCCCGCTGAATTGCCCGGCTTGGTCTCCTGGATAGCACGCCACAGATTTGGGTTAGCCCGGCAGAACTCCTGCATTGCCGCGAAGGTGCCATCCGTCGAGCCGTTGTCGACCAGCACAACCTCAATGGCGGAAGCGCCGTCCATCGAGCGAATATGATCCAGGCATTTGCCGACGGTCCTCATTCCATTTCGAGAGCACAGGACCAACGTTAGTGCAACTTCATGCATTTCTACTTGCTCTGGCCTTAGTCAGGTTCGAGAACAGAGGAACATAAGACGAGATAGTCGTCGGGTAGCATTATTGAGCCACGAGGTGCAACCAACGTGCTCAACCAGGCGTCGACGCAACCCCACGCCGGCCCTGTGATCCGGACGAGATCGAGCCAAAAAGCAACCGCACGACATCGAGCGTCTGATCCCTGGCGATGACCAGCATCGCCCCGAGATATGACACTGCTCCAACCGCAACGCTGATGCTCAGCGTAAGCGTTGGCGGAAGCTCGGGAAGAAGATGTCTGGTGGCTGCAATGCACGCCACCATGACCATGCAGGAGGCCGTCGGGCCGACGAAGACCCGCAAGTACTCCGACACTGGTTCCGACAACAGTCGGGAGGTCTTCATCACCGCGAACGGCCATCGGGCGATGGTTGCGATCAGGACGGCAGCCAGAAGCACGGTCACGCCGAATCTCGACATCAGCAGCAGGATCCCAAGCGTGACTATTCCGGCGGCAAGCTGATAATAGAACCACCAATGCGCATGACCACGGCTGTTGATCAGGCTTCCCTGAATCACACCGATGCAGGCCATCAAGCCCAAGCCACAATTCAGCCTGATCGGGGCAACCGTATCAACCCAGCGCGATCCGAATATGACGGGAACCGCAAGGTCCGCCACCATCGTAAACCCGATGAAGACTGGAAACGACAACGCAGAGGAGAGAAAAGTCGCAAGCAGGAAGCCTTTCCTGACCCGATCCACATTCTCCTGAATGGCTGAGAACATCGGATGAGCCACTGCGCCGATCGGCGCAGCTAGCACATTGAGGATCATTTGGAACAGGTTCCGGGAAAAGGCATAGACGCCCGTCTGATGCGGCCCCAGGTACAGTCCCACGATCGCGGGATCCGCCTGCGTCGTCAGGGCCTGCATGGCGCGAGTGCCCGATGAAAACCCGCCGTAACGCGCGAGCGATTTGAGCGCATCCAGGCTGATCCGGAATTTCGGCCGCCACCCCGCTCCCCACATCGCGGCCACCGCCGCGGCGACGGATGAGGACAGTTGCGCGATGAGGAGAGCCCAAACGCCATAACCGGCGACGAGAAGGAGCACGGTCAGCGCCGCCGATACCACTGTGGCAAGCAACGTCCGGCCGGCAATCAACTCAAAGGACATTCTTCGCGTGATGATGGCCTGCGGAACGATACCGGCGGCATCCGCGAACAGCCTGAGTCCGGCGACGGGCAGCAACACCGCAATCCATTCCGAGCCGAGCATTCGGCTGAACGGTCCACTGCAGATCGCAAGCACGGCATACGCGACGAGCGCGCAGATCGTTGCCGCCCAGAAGATCGAGTCGAGATGAATGTCGTCAACGGACGACCGCTGAACGATCGCCTCGGCGAAACCCGACGGCAATAGCACTGCAAGCAACGCGACCAGACTGCCGGCAAGGGCCACGACACCGAACTCGCCCGGACCGAGATAGCGCGAAGTCACCAGGAAAACGAGAAAACCGGCGAGCGACGGTATGACCGAGTTGACGCTCGACCAGAACACGCCCCGGATCGCCCGAACGGCGTGTGTGCGGTTGCCGGGTTCAGTACCTACCATTTGCAGATTTCTTCCCAGCTCGTGAGCTCCCGGCGCGATGACGGGCGGTCACCTTGAATGTATGGAACCGTGCAAAGACTCGCTTGCGCGAAGTTGACGGCCCAGCGGACAGCTTCCGATCGCGCGCAACTCGATTGCCATCAGACGCTTCCCCGGAGCGGAATCGGCGGAGCGCGCGCTCGACCGCGACCACGCGCCCCATCCGTTGCCAGCCAACCGAGGATGCCTGGCAAGTTGTCACAGCTGTAGATGCAAGAGGCAGGCCTGCCCTTCGACGTTTGTGCGGAACAAGTATCAGCCTTCAACCAGCTCCGAAATGCGACCAAATTGTAGCCGGAGACGTCAGACTCGACTGGCAGATATTGGCTGTGCCCGGTTTCCTCGCCATCAAATGCAAGCAATGGGTCGGAAGCGTGTCACATACCTGGATTCCGTTGCTGGATCATGACCGCGAGCTGATCCGAGACCGCAGTGTCCATGACCTTGCGGCAAAACAGCAGTTCACCCGCGCCGTAAATGCCATCTATCTTCAGGCGCGGATTGGCGCGAAACATCGCGATGTGACGCTCGCCAATTTCCGACGGATTTGCGCCGCCCCCGCTCCAATCCGAATAGGTGAGACTGCGCCGCATGTTCGGACGAAACAGTGAGTTCGCCAGGATGGTCTGGAACACCATTTCATCCGGGACATGGGTACTCTCATAGAATTTCATGATCCTCGGATTGTCGGCCACGAATTTCTGGACGTAGATGCAAGCATCGCGCGTCAGCGCCCACCATTGGTTACCGGCGTAAGGGGTTAGTTCGCCGAGGTACTTCCTGTAGTCGCGCCCCTTCTGCATCAGGCCGAGTCCGCTAATCAGCCGACGCCCTTTGCCGCTGCACCAACCCAGCGGCCCGGGGCGGCCCTTGTAGGCCGTCAGGCGAGAAAGCGGTTTCGCGGCGGCCTCGGACGGCATCGCCACCGAATCGATGAATTGAATGCCGTTATTCTCTATGAAGAAACTCTCGATCTCGGTCGTCGTACGCAGCGGATAGTCCGCGCCGCTGATTAGAACCAAATAGTCATAGCGACGAGGCGCCGCCAATGCTGCCTCCATGAGCACAAGGGCCGCGCTGATCAGCGAATAGTCGCCCCAATAGATCGGAATTCGCTTTGCTATGAATTGTACATCGGAACCGACCACCCGCAGGAACGGGTCGATGTCCGCCTGGGCGTCGATATGCACAAACATTTCTGTAGTCGGAGACCGCAGCTGACGGACCAGTCGAGAAAGCTGCTCCGGATGCCTGTGGGCAAGGATGAGATACGCAATCTTCATGTTCCTGTCGTCCCGCATGACCAAGTAATCGCACCAACGAACGCAAGATTTGCGGCGAAGCCGATAACGTTGGGCCCTGAGGTGATTATGAGAGTCGTCGGTTCCTGTACCAACGATCTCGCAATGGACTGGTGTTCAAAAAGCTGATTGCTTAACGCAGTGAGGCCCAATGGGGTCCCGAAAAACCCGGGACATCAAGGTCATTGGATTGCGGGGTGCGCACCTGCATCATGCGCATGCCTGCCCCGCTTCAGTCGACTGAAGGCAAGGCGCCGACCCCGTGAATGTCTGCCCAGGGAGGAGGCACAAGAGTCCGCTTATTAGTCAGCCGCCGGCTGGGCCACGGTGACAGACGAGCTGACTTCCAGCAATCGCTGGCCTGCACCTCCGCGCTTGACCGCGAAGACCGTCAGGAATTGCGAACGCAGCCAGCGCGTCATCGCACGCTCCACTTTGAAGTAGACTAGAAATCCGACCAGCAGCGAAGCCGTTGCGGCGAGAGCCGCGAACAAAGCAAATTGCGGCACACCTTCCAACGGTAGCCGAAGAAACAGGCGGCGAAATACGAAGAGGGTCAGCGCGTGCGTCAGATAGATCGAATAGCTCGCATCCCCCAGAAATCGCAGCCAGCGAATCTCGGGAATCTTGAATGATCGCTCGGCGGCGACCGCGCCGACCATAATCAACGCTGCGCACAGTCCGTTTTGCAGAAACAAGTACGGAAGCCGCAAGATATGCGCCGCGAACAACGCCAGGAAGCCAGCCGGCAGGAGCAGCCAGACGTTAGGAACTTTCCCGCTCAGGAACAACCATCCCAAGACGATGCCGGCCGCAAATTCCAGCATCAGGGGATGCGTGTACATCAGCAGCGGGTGCGTATACGTGCGGAAGATCGATTCGTCGGTGGCGGCAAACTGTCCCAGCGTAACAAGCAGGGCAATCAGACATAGCGAGATCAGCAGCGGTTTACGAAAAAAAAGGCCAACCGCAAAGATCAGGTAGAAGAACATTTCAAAATACAGGGTCCAACCCGGGTTCAACACCGGCCAGATCGTGCCGGTAAAGATCGAGCTGTGATGTGGAATGAACAGCGCAGAAAGGATCACGTCGTTCACGAGCGCGATACCGGGCTTCGCCCCGCCAGACAATAGAAGCAAGCTAGCCGCGGCGAGTGTCAGGATCCAGTACAGCGGCGCGACCCGGATGAGCCGCAATCCGGCGAAGATCGCAGGTGTCTCAACCCGCGACGAGACGTACATCACCACGCCGCTGATGATGAAGAAGATGTCGACCCCGGCCTCGCCCATGTCGAACTTCTCGAGCGGATTGTAGAGATTCGGCCACGGATTTCTGATGTGGTGCAGGACCACCATCACGGATGCGACACCGCGCAAGTACTGGATGGTCAAGAGCTGCGTAGGTGATTTTTGATCCGGCGGCATTCCAGGAGTCATCTGTCGTTCACATCAAGAAGGGAGAAAGCGTGCTGAACCGATCGGTAGAGAGCAGGGTAGTTCCAAGAGAGGGATCGTCACGGCTGCACTACGACCTATCGCAAGGGAACGTCGAGCCCCGTTTCATAGCTTTGCCACAAACCTCTCGCTGACAGTTCATGCAACCACGATGACCAATCCGGGCGGCAGCAGTCACTTGGTGCTATGCATCTGCCGGGCCAACAGGACATGCTATCTTGCCGGAGCCATCGCGCGATGCGCAGCATCAAAGCCCACGACGTCCATGCGAGACAACTCATGTTGACCTTCATCATACCGGTTCGCCATCCGGCAAATTCCAAGAACTGGGACGCCCTCAAGGCGCGGCTTGCGCAGACCATAACATCAATCTCGGGTCAGAATGGTGACCGCTGGCAAGCCATCATTGTGGCGAATGCCGGCGCAGACCTGCCTGCCCTACCGAAGGGCTTTTCGGTCGAACGTGTCGATTTTGCGCCGAACCTGAAACACGAACGCGGTGCCACAGACGACGTCGAGGTTTTCCGTGATTTCTTCCGCATCGACAAAGGACGTCGCGTACGCGCGGGAATGCTGGCAGCTCGGGACACCACCTTCTTCATGATCGTCGACGATGACGATTTTGTCAGTTCCAGGCTAGCCGACCACGTCGCCAGGCATCCCGACGACAATGGATGGTACATCGACCGTGGCTACATGTGGACCGAAGGCACCCGGCTGCTCGGTGCCATCTCAAAGTTCTTCATGCTTTGCGGCACGTCGCACATCATCAACGCCCGGCTCTACGATCTCGAGAAGCTCAAGGGAAACGACGCGGACGACTACATGAAGCGCATGCTTGGCAGCCACATCGCCGTCGCCCAGGAACTGGCCACAGCGGGAACCCCGCTATCGCCCCTCCCCTTCTTTGGCGCGATCTATCGGGTCGGACATCCGGGGGCCCACAGTAATTCGTCCGGGCTGATCGCAACCTTCTTCAACAAGGCGACGCTTGCCCATCCGCTGCGTTTCATCAAGACCGCGCTCTCGCTGAGGCTGATGACGCCGAAGCTGCGACGCGAGTTCTTCGGAGCGGAGCGGGCATAGCGAACCTGCCATGCCGCCGAAGCTGACTTGCACGGATGAAGGCGCCGCCGACGCCGGCGCGCACCTTCATCAATGCGACTGCGCCTGCACTTCCATGTACAACAGCTTGCACACAGTCGCCTTGGCCGGCTGGACGACATCCGTGCCGCACGTCGCCGGACTGGACAGCGTCTCCTTTCCACTGCCGTTGGTCGCCTCTGCAGCCAACCTGCCAAATAGGATGTAGTTTCCGGGGCTCTGAATGGCAGGCAGTGAGGCCGCGACAATAACGGAGCCGTCGGCTCGCTTCTTGTCGGGCTCGACCCGAAGTTTCGCATTGGCCGACGACACGATGGATCCCGTTGCCTTGTCGTAAATGGTGAGCTGAAGCGTCCGGTTGGATGGATAGTCGTCCGGGACCTTGAGCGGAATTTCGACATCGAGCTTGTCGCTTGTGGTTAGCGCCAGGACGCCCGCGTTGGGCTTCTTGCCCACCACCACCTTGCTGACGCCCAGGAACGCCGGCTTCGCCATGTCGTTGAGCGGCGCGGAATAACCAAATTGCTTTGGATCCGGCGTCAATTCGCTCGGACCACATTGCCGGCCTCCGCGCTCGGAGGTTGTGTACTGACAAACGCGGAGATAATCGATCTTGAAGGTCTGCGGAAACGCCGCCTCATCAACGCCATGCCGGCCCGCCCATTTGCTGCCGCCGACAGCGAAGTTGAGATCGACATGCGCGGGCGGTCCGAGCTTTCCGTCGCTGCGCAGCCACTGGTAATTGCGCGTGTAGATCAGCTTGCCATCCCAGAACAGCGATATCTTGTCGGGCGCCCACACGAAGCCAGCAGTATGCCAACCCTGATTGAGGTCCTCGCTTCCATACATATTCTGGAACTTGAGCTCGAAAGAGCGATCGACATAGGTGTATTGCTGCGGATTAAAGGGCGCCACCACATTCGAGTGCAGCGAGTTCGCCTTGTCCTCGACGCCATTTATGACAAATTCGAAGATGTCGATCTCCGGCGGATGCCAAGTCTTGCCATCGATGTCGTAGTCGGCCTCGAGCCAGAACGCCGGCCAGACGCCCTTGGCGTTGGGCAGGAACACACGCGCTTCATAATATCCGTAGTAGAACGTTCGATGACTGCGGATCATGGCGGATTCGTACAGGCTGACCGATCCGGGCATCTTCTTTGCAATCAGGTTGAGCACGCCGTCAGCCACGACGTGGCCGTCGCGATAACGTTGGTTCTCGTCGTTGAAATGGTCCATCGTCTCGTTGTTGTAGAGATAACGCGTGGCCCACTTGGTGCGGTCGAGCTTGTCGCCGTTGAACTCGTCAGAAAACACCAGTTCCCATCCCGCAGACCGCGCCGGCGTCGGAATGGCAGTGAGGATCATCAATATCGGGAGGACGCGTTTGCCAATCTCGGCGAGGATCATTCAGCTAGCCTTTTGCGCGTGTGAAATTTCGATGACGGCGACTCCTGTCTTCATCAACAGAGCTCGCTCAAGTTGACAGCCTTGCGTCGGTAGGACAGGTTAGCCTCGCACTCTAGGAGTTTCCCGACGTTCAGCCATTCACATTGACGAAATGGATGAAGACGGGAGTTTGGCTTCGCATAAGACACGTCAAGCTTGGCCATGATGTGGTCGGACTGCCGAATTTTTGTCTGGAGAATGACGAAATTTGCGGCAACACCACTTGCTCTGAGCAAGCGACAAATCAAACGTGAGAGAAGTTGTGGCAACCGACGCTACCATACCGGCCTTCGTCATCAATCTTGATCGGGACGTTGCGCGATGGCAGGACATTTCGAGTACGCTGACGCGGCTCGGGATCCCCTTTGAAAGACTCCCCGCGATTGACGCCAGGAAGCGCGCGACGCTCATCCGCCGGGTGATCCGCCGCGAATTTCACTTTACCCCTGCCAATCGCTCGATGAAGGCAGGCGAAATCGGTTGCTACCTTTCGCACATCGCCGCGCTGAAACGCATCGTTCGCAGGAACTTGCCGATGGCCATCATCCTCGAGGACGACGCCGCGTTCGACGAACGCTTTGCGCAATTCTATCGGCACGATCTGTCGCGCTTTCTGAAGAGGTGCGACATCGTGAAATTCGAGGGCATTCACTATGCGCATACGTCGAAATCTGGCGTTTCGCTCGTCAAGGGCGAAACGGCCCAGCTCGTCGTTCCTCTAAAGCCTGCGTTGGGATCCGCCGCCTATGCCATCACCGGAAAGGGCGCAGTTGAGCTGATCAGGGCACTTTCGGTCGCCGACCGACCACTCGACCACAAGCTCGTCTATTACGATCGGCACGGGATTGATTTCGCCGAGACCCAACCGTTTCTCGTCAGCCAGGCGGCCTACGAAAGCAGCATCGAGCCGCGCAATCTCGATGCTCCCCCCTTGCAGTCCACGGAGCGGCTTCGCCAGAGGCTTGCCTCCATCGCTCGCGGCACAAAGCGGATCACCTACGTTGCAAGGCTCCTTGTCAAGCGACGCCTGCTCGCCGCGAAATCTCCATCCGTCGCGTGATCCAAAGTCGCCGTTGCTCGGCCTCGGCATTCCGTTCTGAGCGTTGTTTCGAGATAGAGCGATGAAGAAGGTTCTCTGGATCGCCGGCCGCGTCCCCTCACCGCTCTTTAGCGGCGATGCGCTCTATACAGCGGGAATGCTTACAGCGCTCTCAAGGACCGAGCGGGCTGCCGTCACGGTCGTCGGCACGCGACGCGAGAACGGGCCGATCGAAGACCGCTTGCTCCGCTTGCCGCGCACGGCCTTCCCGGAGCCGCCGTGGCCAAGGCGATTCGGAATTCTGAGCCTGCTCACATCGTTGCCAAGGGACGCCTACAGTCTCGCACCGCCCTTGATCGGGACTGCTCTGACAGAACTCTTGAATCAACACTGGGACTGGATCGTGTTCGATCACGCCCGCTCCGCCGCGTTCTTGCCGACGGTTTTACAGCAGCGAAAGCAAGCCTCAATCTGCTATGTGGCGCATAACGCCGAAGAAAAGATCCGGCGCGAGATCGCGAAGGACTTCGCCAACCCGGTGCGGCGGACGATCATGCGCTGGGATGCTGAAAAGTACCGGCGGCTGGAGCACCGCATCGTCAAGGTCGCCAACCGCATTGTCTGCATCACCGACGTCGACGCAGCTTATTTCGCGCCGTCAGGCAAGACCACGTTCGTGGTGCCGCCGATCTATCTCGGAACGATCGCGCCGAGCGATTGCATCGAGCCAACCCGGCCGCGATCCATCCTGCTACTCGGCTCATTCGAATGGGTAGCAAAGCAGCGCAATCTCGAGCACATCGTTGGCACGTTGCTTCCCGTGCTGAAATCCAAGAACGTCACTCTCGACGTAGTCGGAAACGTTCCGGAGGCCATCCAGGCCCGCTATGCCCATGAGCGACCGAATCTGGTGTTCCATGGCCCGGTTGCCGATCTCTCGGGCGTGGTTGCGAGGTCGCGCGGCGGACTGGTCGCGGAGACGCTCGGTGGGGGTTTCAAGCTGAAACTGTTGGATTACGCATTCGCGAGGCTTCCCATATTCGGACTTCGAACGGCAGTCGATGGCACCACTACCGATGAGCAATCGGCCATGTATCTCGCGGACACCATGGAAGGCTTGGCAAATGTCATCATCGGCAGTATCGACGACCTCGCCGTCCTTAACCGGAACCAGGCCAAGCTGTTCGAACTGATGTCGAGCCGCTTCGGGCTCGAGCAGGGAACCGAGCGCCTTCGTGACATCCTGCTCCGGAGGGACTGACGTGACGTCAAAACTGTATTCCGATATCGGCCGTTGCACATGACCGGAGTGTGTTAGCGTGATCTCGATCCACCCAGGCGAAAGCCGCGATGACCTTTGAGATTCAAGTTCCTCTGGCGGCACCGGCTGGGGTGACGCGGCCGCAGTTAACGTCATCTGACACCGAACTCAGCAAGTCGGGGAGACGTGCCATATGGGCATCGATCATCTCCGTTCTGTTCCTGTCGCAGATTGCCTACAATATCAGCGCCTTTCCGGCGTCGACCGATCTCATCTGCTATGCCCTCGTAACGGCGTATCTGTTGATGAGTGGCTTCGCCTCGATCGGGTTCCTGTCTCTGGCGCTGTTCTTGGTCGCCTTGATCTTCGCCTGCTTCGGAACCTATACCGCGACAACGTCGACGTCATGGACGTCGTTGATGCTTCTTTTCGTTCTCTATGCTCCGTTCGCCATTCGGCTGAAGGGGGCACCGGAGGGTGTCCACGAATATATTCTGTCCGCCTATGTCTCGGCAGCAACGGTCATCGCCGGCATCGCGATCGTGCAGATCGTGCTGGTCAACGCCACCAAATCGTCGCTTCTGACCAACATCTATTTCAGCCTCCCCGAAGCCATTCGTGGTGCCGGGCACTACACCTTCGTCCGCGAAGGCGGCGGAATCATCAAGCCAAACGGCTTTTTCCTCCGCGAGTCGGCTGATCTTTCCCTCGTGGTGGCGCTGGCCCTCATCATCGAGTTCGGGTCGCGGGCGAGGCTGCGCACTATGGGCATTCTCGCGGCTGGACTGCTTTGTTCGCTTTCCGGCTCCGGCCTGCTCGCAATCACCGCTGGATTGTTGCTGCCGAGATCACTCGCTCGCATTCCGCTCTTCGTCGTCTATCTCGTTGGCCTGATCCTGGCGCTGTACCT
Organism: Bradyrhizobium neotropicale; assembly: GCF_001641695.1. Classification (GTDB taxonomy): domain Bacteria; phylum Pseudomonadota; class Alphaproteobacteria; order Rhizobiales; family Xanthobacteraceae; genus Bradyrhizobium; species Bradyrhizobium neotropicale. The sequence goes on along the minus strand of NZ_LSEF01000052.1, from coordinate 98,088 downwards.
GCTCTACAGTTTGAACATTCCGGGCCTAGACCTGTGGTTCGACCGTCTCTCCGAGTTTCAGACACCGAATACAAGCGCTTATGCGCGCTTCGTCGCACCGATGGAAATGATCGGACACAGCTTCGACAACGGCCCCCTTACCACATGGTTTGGCAACGGGGCAGGCAGCTATCTGAGGGACGTCCAGCTGTATCGCATGAACTATGAGGTCAACGATCCGACCTGGGCAAAGTTGATCTATGAATACGGCTTGCTCGGGTTTGGCCTTATCGCAGCTATTCTTCTGCAACGGCTGTATTCGAGCCGGCTGCGCGTGGAGATTTGCAACTTTCTCGTGTTCAGCTGGATCAGTATCGGGGTCGTGCTGAAGCCAAGCTTCGCGCTGATCGTCTGGCTGCTGACACTGGTGGGACCCCCAGCGCGTCAGTCGCTTCAACGCCTACCCTCGCAATCGGGCTGAACCTCCGCTGGTTTTGCGTGCCGTTCAGGTCCGGCGAGCCAGATTGCCCACTCCGTCTCCGAGCGCGTTCCTCGTTCTACTGATGCGCTGCGCCGGTCCATGACGGACCTCGCGGCGCAAAAAAAACGCATAACATCCACACGAACAACGAACTCTCCTGGGAAGATGAGAAGCCCCACGGGAAGCCGACGCCAGTGATGCTGGCCGCCGCGCTTCGCGCCGAACTCACCCGAAATGCGATGGACGTAAGGCCGCGCATGCAAGGACGCGGCACGGACTTCTGTGGGCGTCATTCGGACAGTGGTCGTCACTACTGGAGACAGCCTTTGGCAAAGCTTCTCTCCATCCAATATTTGCGAGCGTTTGCGGCCTTCGGGGTTGTGGCGTTTCATGCGCAAGGCTTCACGTACGGACGGACGCTCGTCATCGGCAGCGCCGGCGTGGACGTCTTTTTTGTCGTCAGCGGGTTCGTCATGTGGACCGTGACCGCCTACCGCACGCAGGCGCCGACAGATTTCTTCCTGAACCGCATGGTCAGAATTGTTCCGATGTACTGGTTCGTGACGCTTTCTTTCGTGTTCGCGGCGATGGTCTTTCCGATCCTGTTTCCACGGCTTGTTGTCAGCACCACGCACACTCTCGCCTCACTTTTCTTCGTTCCGATGCGATCTCCGAGCGACGGCGAGATCTGGCCAGTGGTGGTGCCGGGATGGACCCTGAACTACGAGATGTTCTTTTATGCCGTCTTTGCCATGGCACTCGTTCTGGAGAATACCACGCGACTGGTTTTCCTGGCCGCGGTATTCCTTGTCCTGACCTTGATCGGCCGTCTTTACACCGGCGGCAGCCCGCTGATCGTTTTTTACACCGCCCCGATCGTGCTCGAATTTCCGGCCGGGGTATTGCTGGGCAGAGCATTTGAACAAGATCGCCTGCCGCAGCTTCGCTGGGGTTACATCTCGCTGACTGCTGGTCTGCTGTTGCTTTTCGTTTCGGTCAGATTCGAGATCGACTCGCCACGTGCGATGGTCTGGGGAATACCGGCATTCCTACTCGTCGCCGGAGCCGTCATCATTGAGAAGAACAGGGGCGTCCCTCTTGTTCCTGCCCTTGCCGTGCTCGGCGACGCCTCATATTCGGTCTACCTGACGCATACGCTGACCATCTCCGCGATCGGGAAGTTCAAGGCACACTTCAACCCTTTGTCGTTTTTCGCCGCCAGTCTGGTCCTTTCCGCCTTGATAGGCGTAGCGGCATGGCGACTGTTCGAGCGCCCGCTTGCGGAATTTCTCAAGCCGCGTCGCAGGGTCCAGCAACCGCATTTCGCCGAGTGAAGGCCTCCATGTTCGCGCTAGGCCAGCTCTCGCCCCGCACTTGTTCCTGGCGCTTTCTTCACCACCCGAAGCAGGCTAAGCGTTCTTCTCATCCATTGCGGCCGCGCCGTCGGCACATAGCGCCAGCTCACCACGGACCGGCGAAGGCCGCGCGGCCCAAACAATGCAAAAATCATCCACAAAAATAACGACGTCCGTTGCGCCTGTGAAAAGCCCTGCGGAAACGCCCGTGCCTTGAAGGTGGCGGAGGCAATCTGCATCGCGCTGTCGTCCGCAATCGGATGGATGTCCGGTCGCAGGGAGTACGACGCGGCGCGCAGGCACAGGAACAGCAAATTCCTGTTGAGCGCGCCGGCATCCACCGACATCCCGGCACTGCTTGCCACTTCAGTGAAGAACTTGTGACGCCGACGGGTCAGGTCGACTTCCCGCGCGAAGCGGCTGTCGTCCAGATGCAGGTGCGCGCCATGATTCAACCCATGAACCCGATAATCCACCAGCGGCTTCGGAATCGTGATGACGTCGCCAAATACAGGGGCTGCTGCAATCAAGTAACTGTCGGGCGCGCGATCGACAAAATCAGATTCAAATCCAAAGATTTGGTCGACCACCGCCCGCGGATAGGCACTGCCCGATCCCGGCGGCGTCGGATAGACACCAGTCGTCGCCACCCATGTGCGGATGTCTTCGGGGGTGGGGTGTGCAAAATATTGCGGGAGGATGCTGCCCGTCGGATTTCCCTTGGCGTCGACGACCCGCATCTGAAACTGGAATTTGCTGGCCGCATCGGACCAGACTGCCGCAATTTCAGTCATGATGTCCGGATGAAGTGCATCATCGGAATCGAGAAATATAACGACGTCGCCGGTGCAGCGGCGGAAACCGTTGACACAAGACGGCATCTGGCCGGCATTGGCCTGATTGATGATCGTAATCCTGTCGGCGTAGGCCTCGATGACCTCGAGCGAATTGTCCGTCGATCCATCATCAACGACGATCACCTCGACATTCGGCCAGCGAATGTCGAGCGCGCTCTGGACCGCAGTGCCTACATAATCGGCGTAATTGTGATTTGGAATTACGACCGACAAAACGAGTTCATTCGTCACTTCGGGTTCCTCACGCGCAATCGAAACCAGGTTCTTATTTCGTATTTGCGCGACGTGACAACGGATTATCGCAGCGCGCTCTCGCTCTGCCTGCTTGACCACGACAAACTTGTGTCATCGCACTTCGAAGATGTAGCGGCGTTTTCAATCGCCATGAAACTGTCGAATTATGGATAAAGATTGTGGCTAACAACAATGAGGGGGAACGCAAGCAAGGTGGGCAATCACCGTGTTGCCAAAAAAAGGAACGGCCGTGTCCGCAGAGCTGTATCGAGAACTCGCCTGGCTTCCAAAACCTCCTTCCGATTTCTCGATCCGCTGCAAAGAACTGGCAAACGGTTCCGGCGGCGCCGTCGGAAAGAAGATCAGAGCTCTCGCGACCCACGCGCTCGATGAGCAGCAACTCTCCCGGCTGGGTCGGACAATTCGATCACTGCAACTCAGCGGCATATCGCTTGCACCGCTCACGCCCTTTCGCCTCGGCCTGATCGGAAACGGAACGCTCGATTTAATCGTTCCCGTCTTGGTTGCCACGGCCGCCCGTCATGGTATTGCGCTCGAATGTATCACGGGCGCTTATGATCAATTCCTGCAAGAGTCGCTGGAACCGGATTCCCCGCTCAACAAGGCGCGGCCCGACGCGGTCCTGCTTGCGCTCGATCACCGCGGGCTGTCCCTGCAGCCCTGCCCGGGAAATGAGCAACTGGCCACCGAGGCCGTTGACGCGGCAATTAGACTTCTCGATTCGATCCGTGCGAGCATATCGCGCAACAGCGGTGCGCTGTGTGTCCTGCAGACGCTCGCCGCGCCGCCCGAGGGGCTGTTCGGATCCTTCGACCGCGCGCTGGCCGGCACGGCGCGCAATCTGGTCGATCGCGTCAACCAGAAGATTTCCCAGGCGGTGCTGCAATCGACCGACATGGTGCTCGACGTGGCGGGCATCGCCGAGACCGTTGGCCTTGCCGACTGGCACTCGCCCGCCCAGTGGAACCTGGCGAAGCTGCCGTTCGCGGATGCCCTGGTTCCGCTTTACGCCGAGCATGTCGCGCGCATCATCGGCGCCATGCGCGGCAAGAGCCGCCGTGTTCTCGTGCTTGACCTCGACAATACCGTCTGGGGCGGTGTGATCGGCGACGACGGCATGGAGGGCATTCAAATCGCCCAGGGCGATGCAACCGGCGAGGCGCATCTTGCCGTGCAGCAACTCGCGTTGACTTTGCGTGCGCGCGGCATTGTGCTCGCGGTGAGCTCCAAGAACACTGACAGCATCGCGCGCAAGCCGTTCAAGGAACACCCGGACATGCTGTTGAAGGAAGAGCATATCGCGGTGTTCCAAGCCAACTGGAACGACAAGGCGACCAACATCCGCGCCATTGCAAAAGAGCTCGCGCTGGGCCTGGATTCCTTCGTCTTCCTGGATGACAATCCGGTCGAACGGGGCTTGATCCGGCAGGAAATCCCTGAGGTAGCGGTGCCGGAGCTCGAAACCGATCCGGCGAGCTACGCTCGCACGCTTGCCGCGGCCGGCTATTTCGAGGCGATCAATTTCTCCGAGGAAGACCGTGCCCGCGCCGAAATGTATCAGGCCAATGCGCGCCGGCTGAGCCTGCAGGGTCAAGCAACCGATCTGAAGTCCTATCTGCGGTCGCTGGAAATGCGCATCGTCTTCGGTCCGTTCGACCGGACGACGCGCGCCCGCGTCACCCAGCTCATCAACAAGAGCAACCAGTTCAACCTGACGACGCGCCGCTACACCGAATCCCAGATCGAGAAGCTGGAAGCCGACGACAGCGTCATGACGCTGCACGCGCGGCTGATCGACAAGTTCGGCGACAACGGCATCATCTGCGTGATCATCTGCAGCGCGACCCGGCACGACACCTGGACGATCGACAGCTGGCTCATGAGCTGCCGAGTGCTCGGACGATGCGTCGAGCAGGCCGTGCTCGCCGAGATCGTATTGCGGGCGCGCACGGCCGGCATCACGACCCTGGAGGGCATCTATCTTCCGACCGACAGGAACGAGATGGTCCGCGAACACTACGGCAAGCTGGGGTTCTCGCGTCTCGACGATGGGACCGACGGAAGCAGCCGCTGGCAACTCCGGACCGACATTGAGCTGGAGGATTTGCCGATGATGGTCCAGCGCGAGGAAAAGCAGTTTGAGCCGGCCTGATCTGGTCAGATCGCCGACAAACTTGAACGAGAACTTCGGACAGCCTCGAGCTCACGGACATGAGTCTGACATCCCCCCTGTTTTTTGCGTTTCTTGCCGCGGCAGTCATTGCCTTCCACATCAGTGAATCGGTCGTCTATCGACGGTTCGTGCTGGGGGCCGCGAATGCCGTCTTCATCGCAAGCTACCTTAGCGACGTCACGCAGGTGTTGCCGCTGGCCGCCTTTTTGGCGCTCGGCTATGTCTGCATATCCGCGCTCCACCTCCGCCAGTCGACCCTCGTGCTGGCGGTGGGTGTCGTGGCGATACTTTGCTGCTATGTGTTCCTCAAGCGCTTCTCGTTCTTCGAAGTGTTCGGCCAGCTTTCGTTCCCCTATCTGACCGTCGGGCTTTCGTACATCCTGTTCCGGATCCTGCACATCATGGTCGACGTGCGGTCGGGAGATCTGGCCGAGCGAATCGGTCCGCTGGCGTTTTTTCGCTTCACCTGCAACTTCCTGTGCTTCGTCTCCGGTCCGATCCAGCGCTATCAGGATTTCAGCACGATGGATGGAAAGGCGGCGGTTCAGCTCGACCAGTCCGTGGTCTACGCGGCGTTTTCCAGGATCGCCACCGGCTATGTGAAGTTTGTCATCATTGCCGCGACCGCCGACTACGCCTTCACGTTTCTCAGTCCGCACCTGCTACAGCCGACCGGCCTGCCGTTACTCAAGCTATGCGCCGTCTATGCGACGGTCGCATCGCTCTACACGGTCTATCTGTATTTCAATTTTTCCGGATACATGGACATCGTGATCGGCATCGGAACCCTGCTCGGGCAGCAGTTGCCGGAGAATTTCGACAAGCCGTTCTCGGCGCGCAGCTTCCTCGAGTTCTGGCAGCGCTGGCACATGACGCTATCGCAGTGGTTCAAGCTCTATCTCTTTAACCCGCTCGTGATGCTCCTGATGACCTGGCTCCCCTCGCCTGCGCTCACGTCGTATCTCGGCGTGCTGGCGTTCTTCATCACGTTCGGCGTGATGGGCGTCTGGCACGGCACGACGGCGGTCTTCGTGATTTACGGCCTCCTGATGGGTGCCGGCGCAAGCATCAACAAGCTCTGGCAGGTGGCCTGCACCGAGCGCCTGGGCAAGAAGCGCTATCGCGCACTCACCCAGTCCACCGCCTACATCTATGTAGCGCGTGGCCTCACGATTGCCTATTTCGTGCTCGCACTGACCTGCCTATGGGTCCCCGAACTGCCGCAATTCACCTATCTGTTGGCGCGGCTCGGCGTCGCCGGCGTCGTGGGCACCTTCGTCGTGGTAGCCGCGGCGTTCAGCATGGCGGCGTTAAGCCTGGATCTCATCCAGGCTCGCCTCCGCATCCCGATCACTCTGTCGGCAATCCAGGGCAGCGAGATCACAAAGAATCTGCACCTGGCAGGCAAGATGATGGCGATCGTCGCCGTTGCTACCCTGCTGCACAAGGCTCCGGACTTCGTCTACAAGGCGTTTTGAAATTGAAATACATCCTTCGGCAGTCGGCGATGGCCTTGTTGTCCTTCGCTTTCCTTTACGTGCTGCTCGCCGGTGCGTCGTTCGTCGTCTTTCCGGATCCATCGCGCGCCGGTCCGCGGGATTTCCAGGCCGCGGAACAAACGCTTTACATGACGGTTCCCAAATACGTCTTCCTCGGCCGCAGCGTGCTGGCCAACCCGGACAGCAAGGTCATTTTGGTGGGAGCATCGAACACCGGAGTCGGGTTCCGGCAGAAGCTCGTGCAGGCGAACCTTGGCTGCGCCAAGGTCAGCAACCTCGCAATGGGAGGCGCCAACATTTCCGAGGTCAGGCAGGTGATCAATCTGGTCCACGAGGTGCAGAGCGATGAGGAGCGCCGACTGAACACCTTCGTCATCGGCGTCTGGTTCGGCATGTTCGTCGATTCGGACGTGAAATATGCGGAGGGCGACCGTCATCGCGGCGAGACGGATATCGATATCGAACGGTACCGGTATGGCTTCTACCGTCGTACGCAGAACGGCCCCGTCGCGGTGTTGCCCGCGCATTGGCTGGACGCGGGCGTCATGGCGATCCGACCGTTCCTGCTGCTCGAGAAGGTCGCGCGCCAGGCCAGAGCCGGCGTTAATCTCGCGCTGACCGGCCGCACCAGCGCCCAACGCACCGACGACGAGCGCGAAAGCGTCGTGATGTCGGCCGAGGACAAGCAGAAGGCGCTGGAATACTGGAAGGAGACCATGGGGCGCACGACCGAGATTTCCGCTGCCCAGGTCGAAGTCTTGAAACAGACCATCCAGGCGTTGCTGGACTCGGGGGAGAAAATTGTGCTCGTCGACCTGCCGATCCCAGCATGGCATCGCGATGCAAGCCCGTATCAACCGAGCTACCGGCAGGCGCTGAAGGACCTGCTGCAGGAATTCGGCGACCGGCGGAACTTCAGTTCGCTGAGCATGGACGACCTCGACAACGACCTCGACTATTCGGACGAGGTGCATGCCAAGCGGCATCTGGCCGATATCTGGTCGACCAGGCTGGCGGGAAAGCTGGATTCGTTCGTCTGCCAGGAGACACCTGACAAATCAGCACCAAAGGTCACCACCCTGCGCTCTTCGGAGCTGGTGACCGCCGCACCGGGCAACTAACCGGCAAGTTATCCACGCGCCGGCACCGCCAACACAATCGACAAAGGATGACGCAATGGAAAAGGCCGAGGTCTACAGCAAACTCACCGCTGTTTTTCAGGACGTGTTCGACGAGGATGACCTGGCTATTACGCCGCACACCACGGCCGACGACGTCGATGGCTGGGACAGCCTGTCCCATATCCGCCTTGTGCTGGCTGTCTCGAAAGCCTTCGGCGTGAAATTCTCCGCGACCGAGATCGGAGGTCTCAAGAATGTCGGCGAGTTCGCCGATCTGATCGAGAAGAAAGCGTAAGACCACGTGGACCGCTCGGCGAAAGACATCGCACCAGCATTGGCTGCACTGGCTTTCCATCACTTCGGGCTTGCGGTCGCATCCCCGGAGGAGGCCTTTCGTTACCTGGCGTCACTGGGCTATGGCGCGGGAAACTCTGCCTTCGACCCGATACAGCGCGTCAACCTCGCCATGTGGCATCACCCCGCGATGCCCGACGTGGAGGTGATCTGGCCGGGCGACGGTCCCTCTCCGATCGACAAGCTGATCAAGCGAACCGGCACCATGATCTATCACCTGTGCTACGCATGCCCCAAAGCCGAGCAGGCGCTAGATGCCCTGGCGGCATCAGGCGTCGAGATCGTGCCGGTCAGCTCGCCCGAGCCCGCGATACTGTTCGGCGGCCAGAAAGTCTCGTTTCATCATGTTTCCGGTTTCGGTCTCATCGAGATTCTCGAGACCGGCACTGAACGCTGAGCGACTAGAGCATGAACAAAGATCATCCGTCAGGCCGCTTCGGCCACGTCAGCAGCATTTCATGCAGCCTTGTCCTCGCTGCGCTGCTCTGCGCATCAGCTGCGCAAGCCCAGATTGTCGGCTTTGGAAGATCATCGGCGCCGATGTATGGAGGAACCGGAGTGTCGCCGATGCCCGCGAACCCATTCCCCCCGATGAAGGGCACATATGCCCCCGCCCATAAGGCGCCGGACGGAACGGCCTGCATATCGGTCCATCCATCCACGCACCCGCAGGTCATCAATCCGAAGATCATTGATCAGATCGTGACCGTGAACAACTCGTGCGGGCAGTCCATCAACGTTCAGGTCTGCTATGCGGGCAGCACGGACTGTATCACCGTGGCGCTGAATGGCTATCAGAAGCTGCAACGGATCCTCGGCATCTCTGCGGGTTCGACCTCATTCCGCTATGAATACCGCGAGTTGTATTGATGGCGCGCGCAACACCCACCGCAGTCCTTGTCGGACCACGCGTCCCAGTCGATCCAATGGGTGCGGTCAATCATGAGATCCAGGTGGAAAGCTATCGCACCGAATTCAGCACCTTCACTCGAATTGGGGCCTGAGCGCATGTCGAGCCCCACTCAGGCCATCGTCTTCGGAGGCGCCGGCTTCATCGGAACTCATCTGATGAACAGGCTCATCGCCTCCAGACAATACGATCGGATCGTCGCCGTCGATATCGGCAAACCGAGAAAGCAGATTGCCGGCGTCGAATACGTCAACCACGATGTCCGCGAGCCGCTCGACCCGAAGCTCGCGCGCGGAGCGTCCGTCGATATTTTCAATCTGGCGGCGATCCACACGACGCCTGGCCACCCGGAAGGCGAGTATTACTACACCAACGTCCTCGGCGCGGTGAACGTGTGCCGGTTTGCGAAGGAGACCGGCAGCAGGAGCATTATATTCACAAGCTCAATATCCATCTACGGCCCGAGCGAGGCCCCACTCGACGAGGATTCGCAGCCCGCGCCTGTCAGCGCCTACGGACGCTCCAAACTCTCGGCCGAAGCCATCCATCGGCTGTGGCAATCGGAGGACGCGGCAAGGCGGCTCACGATCGTTCGCCCCGCCGTCATTTACGGCCTTTACGAGCAGGGCAATTTCACGCGGCTGTCGAGGCTGCTGGAAAGACGAGCTTTCATCTATCCTGGCCGAACCGACACCATCAAGTCGTGCGGCTATGTCAAGGATCTCGTCTCGTCGATGCTTTTCATGGCGACGCGCAACGACGGGGTGTCGGTCTACAATTTCTGCTACGAGCGCCGCTACACGATCAGCGAGATCTGCACGGCTTTCTCGCAAGCCGCGGGCTACAAGAAGCCGACACTGACCATTCCGGTGTGGTTCATGAACCTCGCCGTCCTTCCGTTCGAGATGCTGCACAAGGTCGGCATCAAGACCGGGATCAATCGCGAGCGAATCCGGAAACTATGGTTCTCCACCAACATCCTGCCGAAACGGCTGGTCGCCAGCGGGTTCAAGTTCGAATACGACGTGGCAAGTTCGCTCGTCGAATGGAAACACGATTCCGGCATCAAAGACTTTGATTGATGACCGTGGTCGGTTCCGAGCAGGTTGCCGAAGGACCATCTCTGGTTCGGCACCTTTTTCACTGAACATCAAGGACAAGCGCAACTTGGGGGTTCCCGTTTCTGCCTGTGGAATCCGGGAACAGGCCACGCGAGGTTGCCACCGAAATGAGCTCTCCCGTCACAGTTCTGGTCATCATGGGTCGGGGCGCCCGTTCTGGTCGCATTGGCCGCGACAGTTTGCACACCCCTTTCCGCTCGATTGTCGATTTTTTTGTTGCATATATCCTGGCTTATCGCTCGCGATATCGCTGCTGAACGGCATGGGAATTGCCGTGTTGGTAATTAGCCGGGGCCGTACCTAGCGCGCGAGATCGTCCTGAACCGGTACACGTCGATGTTCGGCGGTTCCGGAAATGTATGATGCACCGCACTCTTGCTGACACATTTATTTGGCACGTTCAATCCGGTGATGCGTTCAGTGCGGGCTGACAGGTTTCAGCTTGCTTCGACACGGCACAATCCAAGAACCCAGGTCAGGTAGACGAGCCGGATGCTCCAAACTCGAATCCCCTCCCCTCGCGAGATCGAATCTCCCACCCAAGAATCGGCTTCGCTGGAGCAGACGCTTTCTGTCGTGGTCTCGCTGATTGGCCGCCAGTATCCCGTGATGATTTTCGTGATGTGCCTCTGCATGGGCCTTGCCGGTGTCTATTTGCTGACGGCATCAAAGCGATATACGGGCACTGCCGTGCTCTTGATCGACAGCCGCAAGATGCAGGGGCTGCAGACCCAGGCACCAGCGGGCGGCGACAGTCCGATCGACTCGGCCATGGTCGACAGCCAAGTCGAAGTCCTTAAGTCGGAGACCATCGCGACATCCGTCATCAAGCAACTGAACCTGCTCGATTCGCGGGAGTTCACCGGCAACGAAGGTGGACTGCTCACTAGCATCTCCGACCTGTTTTCCGGGCTGTTTCCGGAACAGCGTCCGTCCCAAGACGCGTTGATGCGAATCGCAATCGGCAAATTGGCCAGCAATCTCTCGATCAAGCGCGTCGGCCTGAGCTATGTCATCGAGATCTCCTATCAGGCGCTTTCTCCCGATCAGGCCGCCCGGGTCGCCAATGCGGTGGCCGACGGCTACATCAACGATTCATTGGAATCGAAATATCAGGCGTCGCGGCGGGCGGCGGTTTGGCTGCAGGATCGATTGAAGGAACTCCGGGCGCAAGCTTCCTCCGCCGAACGCGCGGTCGTCGACTTCAAGGCCAAGAACAACATCGTCGATGCCGGCGGGCGCCTCCTCACCGAGCAGCAGCTCGCGGAGATCAACAGCTCGCTCACCCAGGCCCGCGCTCAGCGTGCCGAGGCGCAGGCCAAGCTTGAGCGGATCACGTCCATTCTGAATGCGGACGACAACGACTCCAAGGTCATCCTAAACGATCTGGCGACCGTGACCGACACCATGAACAATCCGGTGATTACCAAGCTGCGCCAGACCTATCTTGATTATGCCGCGCGCCAGGCCGACTGGTCGAATCGATACGGGCCGACTCACCTTGCGGTCGTCAATCTGCGCAACCAGATGCGCGAAATCAGGCATTCGATCACCGAGGAACTGCGGCGTACGGCCGAGGTTTACAAGAGCGACCTTGCAATCGCGAAAGCGCGCGAGGAATCCGGTCAGAAGAGCCTGAACGACACAATCGCACTGTCCAACGGAACCAACCAGGCGCAGATCGCACTCCGCGATCTGGAAAGCAATGCGCAGAGCGCCCGGGCACTCTCCGACAACTTCCTCCAGCTGTACATGGTCTCGGTTCAGCAGCAATCGTTTCCGATTACTGAAGCGCGTGTGATCACACAGGCGTCCAATGCTCCCAACAAGACATCGCCCAAGACAACCCTCATTCTGCTGGCGGCGCTGATCGGCGGCGCAATCCTCGCTGGGGGCGTCGCCATCCTGCTCGACATGCTGGACCGCGTGTTCCGAACCGTCTCCCAGGTCGAGCAGCATCTCCACACCAGCTGTCTCGCTTCAATCCCAACGATCGGCAGCGAGCAGAGCGTGGGTCTATCCGGGCATCCTCTGCTGTCCAAAGCAGGGCGGCTATTCAACAGACGGGCGAAAAGAGCCCAACCGCCGGCGGCAAGGCCGGCCCCCGCCCAGGCCTCGGGTCTGCCGCAACGATCCGAACTCGGCTCCAGTTTCCCGCAGCCACATCGCGATCGTCTGCTTACCGCCAACGACAGCGTCGGCAGATACGTGATCAATTCGCCCTTCTCGCGTTTTGCCGAGGGCTTTCGTTCGATCAAGCTTGCTTGCGATCTCAGCAGCTACGGATCGTCCAATAAGGTCGTCGGCATCACCTCGGGGCTCCCCAATGAAGGTAAATCTACGATCAGCGAGGCACTCGCTCAAACCGTGGCACAAGGCGGCTCCCGCACGCTTCTGATCGACGGCGATATCCGCAATCCAAGCCTTACCGCGCGGCTTGCCCCCACGGCGAAGGCCGGCTTGATCGATGTCGTCCTGGGCAGGGTTAATTGGACGGAAGCAGTTTGGATTGATCCACAAACCAATCTGCATTTCCTTCCGTGCGTCGTGAGCTCGCGCTTTTCCAACTCCAGCGACGTGCTGGCCTCTCCCCAAATGGAACGTCTGTTCCAGCATCTGCGGGAGCACTATGACCGCATCGTTCTCGACCTCAGCCCGCTCGCGCCAGTGATCGACGTCCGGGCCACCGGAGCGCTGGCCGACTCTTACGTACTCGTCATCGAATGGGCCAAGGCCAAGGTCGATATCCTGGAGCGCGTGCTCAGCGAGACTCCGATCGTCCGCGAGCGCTTGCTTGGCGCAGTGCTCAACAAGGTGAACATGGCGGTGATGACCCGCTACGATATCTACAGCGCGGGCTATTATCGCAACCGGTATTACGAGAGATACGGATACGTCGACTGACGCGTGATCTGGGGACGTACAAGCGCCTCAACCACACCAAGCGCCGAAGGCGTTTGCGTGGGGTGGGGGCGTGAAGGCGTAACGTGCCTCGTCGGCGCGGTGCGCGGCCGTCCGCCGACTAACGGACCAATCCGGCTCCGTACGTACTGGACCGTCGTCAATGAGAGCGGCGCGATTAGCGAGACTTCGAAAACTGTTCGAAACCCAAAAAACGGCGGCCGTACTCAGCTTGATCGGGCATGCCATACCGAGACCCTGCGTCGACTCCCGTGAATTCAGGCCAGGGCGGCTGGGCCGGCGGTGCCGGCCAAGCGTCCTGGACCAAGGAAAGTCACTGGCGCGTGCTGATCTTCAGGATCTGCGCGTTGTTCGCGGTGACGATCGTGTCGTTGGCGGTGCCAATCACCAACCGAGCGAATTGCAGGAACTTGGCCGTGTCGACGGTAGCGGCGTTCGCAGCAAACAGCACGTCCTTGTCCCGCATCTCAAACTTGCTTGCGAGGAAGAAGGCGGCCGGATCCCGGAAGTCGGCGTTATAGACCACCGGCACTAGCGGCCCGGGATATTTCGAACAGTCGATGCCCAGTCGTTCCGCCAGCTCGCGCGGCTCGCGCCGATAGACATAGACGCCTGCGGGCTCGGCCTGCGCATCAATCAGACCGCCAGCCTTGGCCATCGCCTGCGCCATGCTGATCTTCCACATATCGAACGGGAACTGAGCCTGTCCTCCAAAACTTCCTCCTATCGTGAACGCCCCAAAAGCGAGGAAGACTTGCGGTTCGCGGTAGACATAAATGGTGTCGCCGGGATGTACCCAAATGTTGTTGGCCGGCTGATACATCAAGGCTCCAAACGGAACTGTGGCACGCTTGCCGGCGCGCTCGAGCGTCACCCAACTCTCCCAGCCCGGCCCCGACAGGCCACCGGCGCGCGCAATCAAGTCAAGGACCCGCTCGCCGGCCGCATTCGCCGTCAGACGGGCTGGCGTTTTCACTTCGCCCAGCACGCTGACGAGCGAGGTGTTTTGCGTGATCAGGGACACCACCACCTGCGGCTCGATAGCGCGATTTCCGATCGCCTTCACGATGTCCTTTTGGATCTCGGCCGGGGTGCGGCCGTTGGCCTTCACCGCGCCCGCATAGGGAACGGTAATGAACCCGTTCAAGTCAACGTTTTGGTTCGGCAAAGCCACGAAGTTACCTGGCCGCACACCGGCCTCTGCCGGGATAAACAAGCCTCCCGCGGCGGCTTCGAAGATCGACACCGCCACCGTGTCCCCAATGCCAAACCTGATGCCTGGCGGCGGCCGGTGATCAGGAAATGACCCCGCGATTGCGCCGGGGCCATATTCCTTCAGGATATCGACGACAGTCGCTGTGAGCTTGACCAGTGCGTAGTCAGGCCCTGATCGCGTTATCTCACTTTTGACAACGTGATCTTCCGGACCAGACATGGGCATGATCGCGCACCCCGCCGAGGACAGCAGAATGCCGAGCAAGACTCCCCAAACTAAAACGCTGCGTCTCAAGACTGATCCCCATCACTTGCCAGTTTAGATCTGGCCAGTTTAGATCTGGCCAATTTAGATCTGGCCAATTTAGATCTGGCCAAATCCCGAAGTGGCGCAAACGAAGCCGCAGGAGATGGTCAGAATAAGGAGAGAATGTCGCAGCCGAGAATATGAGGATGTAGTTGCAGCGCAGTTACAGATCGCCGGCCCCTCGATCATGAATTAGGCAAGGGCGCGCCTCATTTGCATCGCGTCGACGATTAAGTTCCAGGCAGGTCCGCATTTGTCGATGAACACGAGTGCGTAAGCGACTCTTTGGTTCTTGTTCCACGCGCGCGGTTTCGTTGCGAGCCCTCATCTGCGCCCGTGATGGGCGAGACACGTAGTATGATAAGAAAGTGCCATGGTGATCGGTCGGCGACGATTGCGTTCTGAGGAAACCAGCTACCTGGCGCATTCAACAAAGTTGCGCGGTGCGATGGATCATCTTTCTGATGCAGTTGTTGGGCAAGACGTGAAAAATCTTGTTCCATGAGAGTTCCGTCAGCGTTGTTATGATGCGTGTAGCCCTCCTCTGCGCCGCCCTATTGATTGTTGCCAGTGGTTCCGGCCGTGCCGAACCGCCGCGGTCGGGCATGCTTAATTGCGCGTTCGGCGTCAGCCCCGAGCAGCGTCAGCGGTGCGACGAGGAGGCATTCAGGCAGGTCGAGACCGGCAGCCAATCGACACAGCTTGAAGGCGGATGGCGGCTGGTGAAGAGCAGAGACCCTGACGGCGGCGCCGACGCCGTTTCAGCGATGCATGTTGTCGACAGCGCAAGATCGGATGCGCGGCTCGCAGGTTTGAGCCTGCAATGCGGGAAGAACGGCATTGAAGTCGTGCTTATCGTTCTGGAACCGCTGTCACGATTGACGCGGCCGCACGTGGTCCTGCTAGCAGGAGAAAAGCGTGCGCAATTCGAAGCATCCGTGATCCAGGGCGGTGCGGCTCTATTACTGCCTGCGGACGCGTCGAGGCTTGCGGCCAGCGACTGGCAGGGTGCGACCGACCTTTCGGTCGAAATTGCGACCAAGCCGACCGCGATCCATGGAGCGGTGCCGATCGGCGGATTGCCTACGGCTCTCCATTACTTGTCGCAAAACTGCCATGCTCGATAACCCAGCCGGCGACGGCCTCGTCACGGTTCCCTTGGCTGAACAAGGAGCGGAGCATCCCGCTCGTACAACTTCGCAACTCGATGCTGCATTCCACCGATGGTGCCAAGGACCGGTGATGATGCTGTCTACCCGTCGGGTCACATGCTCGAGAAGCAGCGCGATCGGCGAACCGCGTTGGCGTCGTGTGTCCGCGTATGCGATAGTTGGCGCTCGCCGCCCCTTGTCGCGGTGAACTCCATCCCGCCCCGATCCCAATCCTGCTTTGAAGTCTCACATTTTGTTGATTGCTTCCTACCTTCTGATCGTACTGCTGGCCGCAACTCCGATCTTGGCAATAGCCAATCTTGCTTTCGCACAGCATGCGGGAGCGCTTGTCGCCGCAATCATGCTGGCCATTGCGGCGAGGGGACCGGAGGCTGAAATCGCGTCGACCGCGCCGTTGTTGAAGCGATTTGCGCCCGCGATTCTGATTCCGGTTGTCTGGATGGTACTGCAAACCTTTCCACTGCCTTCATCGCTGGCACATCCGATCTGGTCGGCGACTTCCATCGCACTGAACGACCCATTGCTGCCGGGCCGCATCAGCCTTGATCCCGGCGCGACGCTGCGAAGCCTCTTTCTTTATCTGGCCGACGTGTCGTTGGTGGTGTCGACCGTCATCCTCGCCAAGGATCGCCACAGGGCCGAAACAATCTTGTTCGTGCTGTGCGCGGTAACGACCTTCATGTCGGTCGAGGTCTTGCTCGGCCGGCTCGATCTGCTCGCCGGCATGCTTCCCGACGCAAGCGCGCCCACGAGCTCATTTCCGGCAGCAGCCGCGCTCGCCACGGTGGCCAATGCCGCGCTCGTCGCCCGGGCAATCGAACGGCACTTACACCAGCAGGATATCCGGAATCTGGCCTCCGTTCCGCTGTGGCTTGGGCTTCTTTGCGGCCTGTTCGGAATTGCCGCGGCGGTCGCCGCAATGGCGAGCCTCGCACGAGGCACACTATTGGCGGCAGTTGGCCTGGGATTGACCGTGATCGTTTTCATTGCCGCCACCCGCCGCCTGGGATTTCGCTCCTGGCCATCGGCGATTTTGTTTGTGGTTCTCGTGGCGATCGCCGGCGCCCTCGCCGTGCAGCGCCTTCAGTCCGGTGATTCGGGCCTACTTGGACTCGTCAGCTTCGCCCCGGAAGCGGCGGCACTGGCCGGACGCCTGCTCTCCGATGCACCGCGTCTGGGAATTGGCGTCGGAACATTCGCTCTGGCATCGAGAGCCTATCAGGACTTCGGCGCCGCGGCAGTGGCAGTCCCTCCTTCCTCAGCGGTCTTGATCGCGATCGAGTCGGGGCGACTGGCGCTCGTGATCCTGGCAGGCTTCGCCGCCCAGCTGTTCTTCTTTACCTTTCGCGGCGCCGTCAGACGGGGACGCGATTTCTTCTTCGCGTCGGCCGCAGCCGCCGGCGTCCTGCTTGTATTCTGCGAAAGCTTCCTCGATGCGAGCCTCTTGAGCCCCGCGGTCCGGATTATCGTGGCGGTGACGATCGGACTGGGACTTGCACAATCTGCGGGCCGGACCAGTGGCCTTAAACGCTAGCGAAGCTTCAATGACTTCCGTGAGCAGAATTCGCATCGTTCTGATGGCATTGGCGCTGGCCGTCGGATCTTATGTCATGGTCTCGGCCCTGGCGGAGATGACGGCGCTGGAGCGCGCAGCATTTCCATCGGATGCAACCAAGATAAGCTCGCCCTGGGCTGGAGACGTGCCGTCCCTTCTTGCAGCGCTCTCTCCTTTCGGGTCGGAACTAAGAAACAATCATACCTTGATCGCTGCGTTGCAGGCGATCGAGTCTGGCCGAAAAAAGCCGGCGACCGTTCGATCACCCCAGCACACCGACGCGCTTGGCAGGGTCAAGCAGACTCTGTCGACCTCGCCGTACAGCCCTGAGTTATGGTTGGCTCTGGCGCTCCTGCAGGCTCAACGCGACCCGCACGATCCCGTCGTGTTCGAGGCGTTGAAGATGGGCTATTTGACCGCGCCAACCGATGCGCGATTGATGCCGGTGCGGCTCGACATAGCAGGCCGTTTCGATGCGCTCGCCGACCCGGACATCAAGGACCTCGTACGAAGCGACGTCCGGCTGATCATGACCCGCCGGCCGGAGTTAAAACCAGCGATCGTATCCGCCTATCGGAGGGCATCGGATCGCGGCAAAGCGTTTCTGCAAGACGTGGTTCAATCTATCGATCCGACGTTCGCTCCAACACTGCGTGGCTGAAATCGGGCGCAAAAAAGCCACGAACGCGGAGGTGACCAGCAGCGCATGCGCGCGAGACTTACTGATCCATCTCCGCCACACTTCATCCAATCTTTCCACTCCAAAATATCCGCCTGGTTGTTCATACTGAAGCGAACGTCTAAGGTTGATGGCAATCACGGGAACCTAAGCGATGTCACGATCCTATGTAGACCTTGTTGCGCTCGCCTCGACGCTGATCATTTTCGCCACGCCGGCGTGCGCTGCCGACTATGCGGTCCATCCGCGGCAGGCCCGCTCCGCAGCAACCGTCGTGCAGATCGATCGCGGGCCGAATCCCTACTGCGGTCCGAGATGCGGTTGCCCGGAAGCGGTTTATGTTCGGCATCGCTCGCTCGAGCAGGCCTATTCCTACACTCTCGATCCGCGCACAAAGAGCGAAGAACCCCATTACTACTATGGTCCGAACCGGACTTACGTCCGGTATGTGAACCCGCGCAATCCTGATCTGGTGTTTCAATACTGAGCTAACCCCCGTTTCGACTGCTGGACGGAGGCCAAAAGCGAGGTTGTTCGAACAACCTCTTCGAGCCCCGAGGCTATCAAGGTCGACGACAGGGCAGCTATTTCCGGTTGAGCCGCACCGGCGGGAGGCGGATCGCGACGCGACCGGAAATCACCTCGCTTCACCCCCTGAAATTTTGTGCGACGCAGCGCCGCGCCGTCTTGGTGTCATCTTGCCCGTGCTTCGGCGTGCCTATGCGGGCTCATGGACTTCGATTCGTGAGACGTACCTCGCGGGAGCGCCGTTTCAGAGCTAAGATGTTGCAATACTTTATCGAGACCTCCCACCATCAGATGTCGCCTCCGCTCCGATCGCGTTCGTCCAAGAACAAGCCAAAACTGCCGGATGGTGTACGAATCTATGCGATGACCGACATACATGGTTGCGCACATCTGCTGAGGCAAATGCTGCGGGTCATTGACGCCGACGTCGCGCGCAGCCGCCCGCGCTATGCGATCGAGGTATACCTGGGTGATTACGTCGACCGCGGCCCGGATTCACGATCGACCCTCGATATCCTGATCAACCGCAGCCATCGAGGCAACACGGTCTTCCTGAAGGGAAACCACGAAGTGTTCCTCGGCAACGTCCTGCGCAACCCATCGCTCCTGACCGAGTGGCTCCGCGTCGGTGGGCTGTACACGCTGATGTCCTATGGGCTAGCCCCATCCCCCAGCCCTGACGAAAAGGAGCGGCACGCCTTGGTACGGGAATTGGCGCGCGCGATGCCACGCCAACACCTGGAGTTTCTGAGCAAGCTGCGGCTGACCTTCACCTGTGGAGACTTCTTTTTCGTCCACGCTGGTGTGCGCCCCGGCGTACCGCTCGCCGAACAGCAGGAAGCGGACCTGCTCTGGATCCGCGAGGAATTTCTGCGAAGCCAGCAGAACTTCGGTAAGTACATCGTTCACGGCCACACGCCGGTGCGCACTCCAGAACTGCTGGAAAACCGTGCCAATATCGATACCGGCGCCTATGCGACCGGCAACCTGACATTGATGACGATCCAGGGCAGCAGCATGCTCGCGGTCTGAAGCCAAGGCGCGGCCTCAATAGGCTTCCTGATACATCAGCGCGGCCGCGGTCCGGAGGATGATCCGGATGTCGAGCCAGATGCTCCAGTTGCTCACGTACCAAACGTCGTACTCGACGCGCTTCTCCATCAAGTCGATGGTCGGCGTCTCGCCGCGGAAACCATTGACCTGGGCCCAGCCGGTCAGGCCGGGCTTCATGTGATGGCGGTACACGTACTTGCTGATCACCCGGTCGTAGTAATTGTCATGCGCCAACGCGTGCGGGCGCGGGCCGACCAGCGACATCTCGCCGCGGAGCACGTTCCAGAGTTGCGGCAGCTCGTCGATGCTGGTCTTGCGCAGCACACGCCCGACCCGGGTCACCCGCGAGTCCTGCTTCCTGGCCTGTGTGATCGTGCTGCCGTTCTCGGTCACGGTCATGCTGCGAAACTTCCAGATCTGGAACGGCTTGCCGTTAAAGCCGCGACGCGACTGCCGGAAGATGATGGGCCCCGGCGTATCAAGCTTGACCAGGATCGCGGCCACTGTGATCAGCGGCGCCAGCATCAGCAGCGCAAAGGATGCAAGCCCGATGTCGAGGCAGCGCTTCTGGATCCGCTCGAGCACCGTCAGCGGCGGCCGCTGTATCTCGATGGCGACGGTTCCACTGACGGGCAGGAAGGGCCTCGAGACCAGATCGGCGATCGGGAAATCGGGCAACAGGCGGATCGGTTGCGGAACCATCCGCAGGTGCTGACACAGCTTCTGGAGCATCGGCAGTTCGTTCCAGTCGATCGCCACGAGATATTCATCGACGTCGGCGGCGCGCGATTGCCGGATCACATCAGCGATCTGCAGGTTCCAGGCATTGTCATCCAGATCCGGCGCAGCGTCGAGCACGAAGTGGCACACGACGTCAAAGCCATGCTTGCGGAGATCCTTGAACCGGTTGGAGGTGAAATCCAGCGACCGCAGACTGAGCAGGATGACCTTGCGGTCGATCAGCCGTTCCTTGGCGAAGGCCGACGACAAGCAGTAGCGCCAGATGACGCGGTGCGCGATGAGTCCAGTCGCTCCCAGGACGGTGAACAGAATGATGGTCCCGCGGGACAGATTGGCCGTGGACTTCAGCAGGAAGGCGGCGACCGCGAGTGTGGTGAGCGCAAACAGCCAGATAACCACGACCTTGCGCATCTGCCAAAGTGTATTCAGCAATCTGTGGTTGTCATAAACGCCCTGAAAGTAAGCGGCCATGATAAACACGATGCCTACGATCAATCCGGCACCCAGTGAATTATCGGGATCGGTCGGCAGACTCATGTACTCGCGATAGAGCAGGCCCGCAGCCATGTAGCTCAACACGACGAGCACGAAGTCGCCGGCGATGACGAAAAGCTGAAACGGTCTCTGCAATGAGGTCCCGCGGTTTGACGTCAGTACGCGGAGACCGTCGGAGCCATACGTAGTTGCGGACATCACGAACCTCTTCATTTCAACGGCCGTAGGCCGCACGACGAAAACGAACACATGCATCAAATGAGAACGGAAAAGAGTCGGCCACTGCGAAAAGGTCTTGCATCAAGGCTTGCCAACAAGGTTGGAATTCGCGCGAATTGCTGGGGAAGTTGTTTATCAAACGCAGCGATATTGTGGCACCGCACCAACAAACTCATTCGTTCTCCGCATTGCAAAGTTGTGACGCGCGTCGATCGATCACAGCATGATGCACGATCAATCAATTCGTGATGCGCGATTGCTCACAGGGGCATAGAACTTGCGCGCAGCGCGAGTCGCACAACGAAGATTGATCAACTGCACGGATTGACATCACGCCTTTGACACCTCGGCAAGCAGCAGACATGCGCGCGGCAGCCTTGCAAAAAGATGTGTCGATACTGCTTCTGCGCATGTGGATTGGACCAGCACGCAACCTCCACGTCAGCACAATTTGACTCAAGCCCTTAAACCAATCTTAGACGCCGGCGATTAAGAAGTATGGCGTAAAGGAGAAACAGGGTGTGACCACGCCGGCAGTTTGTAGTGCATTGATTGGACTGGCTTTGGGAATCCGGTTTCGCTTCTTTGTTGTGCTGCCGCTCCTGTTCCTCGGTTCCATCGCACTGACCACGTTGTCGATCGTTCAGAAGTGGCCTCAGGCGCAGGCGCTGTGGTCGACCGTCCTATTCGCCGCTGCTCTTCAGGCGGGATACGTCCTTAGCGCCTTGTTGAAACATACGATCGGCCCCGCGACTGTCGAAGGCGGCACGGCTCCCATAGGGAACCCGAAGCTTCGCTGAGGCCGAAAGCACTTGCGCGCGCCGGTTGTCGGACCATGGCAGAGTCTCGCTCGGCCCTCCTGCTTGAAACCCGCGAATTGATTAGGCACATCGCATATACACCGGCATCCTGCTCAACAGAGCACTACGGCGCGATCTTCTTGCGCTGCGATCGCAAACATGGCCACGGCTTCGTGGCCGTCGTGAGCGGCGAAGTCGTCGATGACCCGAACGAAGAACATTCCTTGAGCACCATCAGCCCCCGGTCGGTCGATACGATACCTGCGTAGCGCAGGCTGTCGTCTTCCAGGCCCCGTTGCGAATTTTTGCCCGCAAGGATTCGTCTGCCCGCAGAACAGCCAAAGCCCACCGAGTCTGGTGGCACCTGATAAGGCAAGCGTCGGGCAAGGTCTCCCCGTCATGCCTCGACGTGCGGGTCCTGCTATCCGGAGGTTATCGTGAAGTCCCTTCCGCGTCGGCATTTCAATTGCGTCATCGGCACCGCGATTGAGCTGCCAGATACGTGGCGGAGTCGCGGCGGCTGGGTGTCGAGAGACGACATTACTATTTCGCAATCGCCGCTTAGACGCGGTTGAAAGAAAATAGCAGCAAGGACACCAAGCAATGAGTCAGAACACTGCCGGCGCAACGCCATTTCCCCTCGGCGTCTTTGTGGGAAACCCGAACTATTTTGATTCGAACGAGGAGGCGAGTTTCGAAGCAAACTTCAGCGCCTTCTCAACGTTGATGAAATCCAAGCCGCAGTTCATCGACCAGTATGGCGATCAGCGCCTGCCCGTCTCGGGTTGGGTTGGCCAATCGAGCTGGAATGCCGCCTCGATGGCGCAGTCGCCAGTGCTTAAAGGTGTTACACCGGTGATCGGCTTGCCGATGACCTCGACGGCGTCAGGCTCGGGAACCCCTGATCAGTTCTACAAGGACTTCGCGGCCGGGAAATACGATTCCGTTCTGCAGGGCATGGTCAAGGCCTGGGCCGACAATGGCTTCACGACACAGATCTGGCGACCCGGTTGGGAGATGAACATCGACACCATGCCGTCCTATGCCGGCAATGACGCCGCGACACGCGCCGATTGGGTCAAGGCCTTCCAGCACATCTCCACGGTCTTGCACGCCGCGGGCCAGGCCAATGGCGTGGATGTCAAGGTGGCGTGGAATCCGAGTGTCGTGAATTACAGCAACGCCAGCAACGTTATCAAGACGGCTTACCCCGGGAACCAGTATGTCGATATCATCGCCGCCGACGTCTACGGCGATGTCTTCCCCTACGGTACGCCGACACACCTGTATGACTGGGACAAGAGCGGGCAAGTCCTCAACTCATCTCACCCTGTCTACGATTCAAGCGTCCAGCAATGGGCGACGGATCCGGTCAACCTCCAGCACTACTACACCTACCCGGCCTCCAACCAATGGTCACTCGATGGCAGCGCGGGCCATGCGACCACGCTGCAGCAGCTGATCGATCTCGCCAAATCGGCAGGCAAGCCATTCGCAATTGCCGAGACCGGCGCCGGCAATACGCACGACGGTGCGGGTCTCACCGACAATCCGACCTTCGTAAAGTGGCTCGCCGACACGCTGCATCAATCGGGCGTCAACGTCAGCTTCGTGAATGCCTGGGATTCGAACTCCGGCGGACAATATCGCTTCACCAGTTCCGCCGACCACAAGCCGCTCGAGGCTGCGGCATGGGCCAAGTATTTCGGCGACCCACCTACAGCCACATCGGCATCTGCATCCGCGTCTACACCTGTAACGACCACGTCATCGCACACGCCGGTCCTGACCATCGCGGATCCCACACTGTCGGTGCACGGGAAGGGCGGCACGGTCGATCTGGGAGTCAAGGTGGCAACGACCGATCCCAACGATGTCGTGACCGCGAGCATTACGGGCTTGCCGCAGTACGAGACGATCACGGACAAGCTCGATGGCAAGACGTTCAACGGAAACAACGTCACCTTGACCGCCGAGCAGGTCGACAGCGGGTTGACGCTGACATCGAACTACACGCGCGGGGGTGATCCGGCCTCGACACTCACGCTAACCGCCATCGCAAAAGACCCGGTCTCCGGCGCGGTGATAAAAGGTGCGCCACACACCATCACGGTGACGGATCCCCCACCAGCGACCGCGCCGGCTCCGACGTCACCGCCGAAAGCCACGGTGGCGAATTCTTCGGCCACCACAGGCCAAGATCCCGGGTGGCTAAGTCAGCATCAGGACTCGATCGCGAATGGTGGGACGACCACGACCGGCAGGAGCACCGGGACCGGGGGGCTTGCAAGCCAGCGGTCTGCTTCTGCTCTGCTTAGCGAGATCAGAGACCTGGTCGCCAACAGCGGCGTTGCGAACTCTGGGTCGGGGGCGATGACCGTGGCGGATGATCCGCGTGAGGGCGGCTCGCCAGCGTCGTGCCTGGCAAGCCACAGCTTTGCGCTCCTGAGCCAGTCTCTGGCCGGTCAAACCGGTCGGGTCGATCCCGGTCAGGTCGTGACAGCCGGGTCGAATAGCCCCACTTGGGTACAGGACTCGTTCCTGACCAGACCGCAGAAACCTTGATCCGCTTCCGCACCCGCGCGATCCACGCGGTCGCCCGGGTGCGGCACCATCCGTGAAAACTTTCGTCGAAAGTGATCGAGAGGTCTGGCGCCCCGTCGGAGTCGGCGGTGACGTGTCGAGGCGACGTCGCAATCTCACGTTTGCTGCCGACTTGAATGAAACGAAACACGGCAAGATAAAGCAGCAAGGGGTAGCAAGCCCTGGCTCAGAGCACGCCAGCGGAGCGCCGGATCGTAATAATCGTTGAGATTGTCGATTACTATCACTGGCTTACCCTCGCCCAGCAGACGTCGCGCGAGGTGAAAGCCGACAAAGCCCGCGCAACCCGTAACTAGCAAACTGACCACAATCCGCTTCCCATCAACTGCCGACGGTCTCGGGGTGAAATCTCAAAGCCCCGAAAACTTCCGTGAACCGAACGCCATTCCTACCGAAATTGCGGCGGCGATCAGGCACGACGGCAGCAGCCAGTCGGCGGAAAATTGGATCATATTGGGGTCGAACGCGCCGTCGCGCCGTGACCAGCGGCGATCACAACCTTGTGGTCCGGAAAGCGGCCCAGCGCCGCCGCCTTCATGAACTTGAAGTGGGCGATTTCGGCCGCCAGCTCCTTGAGACGGCGCTGTCCGTTGGAGATCTCGGCGTTGAGCAGGTCCTGACGGTGGTTGTCGAGTGCGCGGCCCTATTCCGGAATTCGCTCCCTGTCGCGGATCAGGTAGTCAAGCAGATCGAATACCTGCGGCGCGACGGAGACGACGTCCGCCCCGCGATGCAGCTCGCGCTGGCCGGTGTCGAAAGCGTACTCTCTCGAAGAGATAGCGCAAGATGCGAATCTCCTTGGACGAGAGCCCCGACAATCAGGCTTTGGCCTCGCTGGAAATCGCAAGGATAAGCTGCCGGTGAGCACAATGTAAGCGGCCGATCAACCGTGCCCACCGATCTCGCGGCACCCTCGCGCCGGTGGAAAGAGGAGCAACTACCGCTTGACGTGAAAATCAAACCACTCGCCGAGACGGTTTTTGCCCGCACCTTCATCGATATCCTTCAAAAATGCCCAAAGCCGTCTGACTTCGCCAACCGAGCGCCACCGGCCAGGCGTGTCCTCGGCAAACGGACCGGACGAGCCCAAAGGAAATTTTCGGCCCTGGAAAGACCGCACACCCAAAGTTCGCTTAATCGCTGCCCTTAACGCCTTCTTGGGAAAACCCGAGAGCAAGCCATCAATTCTCATCAGCGATGGAGTCGGCTGAGCGCGCGTCACCTGGCTAATTACCTTGAAGTACCGATATCCCAACGAGTCGAGCAGGTCGAGATCCAAACCACCATCCTTGTGTGACATTTCGATCGACAAGTAAGGAGGCACGGTATCCCCGGTCAAACCTCTCACGCAGCACCGATCATTACCCTCAATATCCACCTTGCAATAAAACGGAACTCCAAACTCTTCAACTATCGCCGAGAATTTTCTGGTTGGTATTTGCACGGCGCGATGAGGCGTCCCGTCGCGCGACGCGACACTCTTGCTGAAAGATGACCACTCAGTGACGTCTGACATCCAAAATTCAGCTGTGCCATCGTCATCCGCCACTCCAACCTCCAATAGAGTGTAGCGACCTTCTCGTATTTCCGGCTCGAACTTTTCCCTTAGCCTTTCAGCCAAGACCGGGCTCGCCTCTATGCCGAGCACCCTGAATCCCCGCCAGAGATAATAGGCGGAGTCGGCTCCGTCATTTACGCCTACATCGTATATCAGATCGTTAGTAGCCACTTTTCGCTCCTGCCTGCAGGTGTGTTTTTGGCGATGAGCGCATCGCTGAGGTCAGCGAAATATCGCTCGGCTCTGCTCTTGTCATCGCGACCTCTCACAACCGTTGATCGTACTCAAGGCAATATTGGCGCAGTGGCCTTTTTGGGGCGGGAGCTGTCGATGCCGCAGAGAGCGAGTTTGGTTAGGTCCACCCGGCCGCCGCGTTGACGGCAGATCATTGACTGAATTTTTTGGTTGCCCGCAACGCCGCCGAACGGCCCAAACCGTGCTTCGGACAGGAGCTTATCCAAGGGCTTTGACTGAAGCCGATATCGACGATGTGGCGAATGGCGGCCCGTTTGCTGGGATAGCTGCGTGAGGCGCATGACAATCGGCTGTGTTCGGTTCTCCTCAACGCCTTGCTTCCACAAACAATGTTGCTCGCGGAGCGTGGATACGATGCGGACTGGGAACTTGCCCGCCGGCAAGGCACGTGGCCAAACATTTAACCGAAACGCAATCGCAAAGACCCGATCTGCTTCAGCCCTTATCTTTTCGCTCGCGCGTCACTGCCGATTGCAAATCGGCCTGCGTCGAAGCTTTCGGAACTGATGGGCGGACCACAGCGGCCGCCGCGGGATGGCCTCGAAGCGAGCGCGAACTCGGCCGGAATACGAAAGACCGTTCGCTGGCATCTCGCGAAAAAGGCTTGGTGGCAATCCACCCTGCAATCCGGCTACGTAGTCAAACGCCCGCGGGCCTGCGATTCCAACGTCGCAGACTGTCCAAGGCCTCGTAGGCCCCGCCGCCATTTCGGTCCCACGTGGTGCGCATCGAGGCACAGCCACCCAAAATCCGAAGCAAGCTTCGCTGTTCGAATTTGCACGCATGGCCTCATGCGCGTGCACAAAAACAGCCATCATGCAGACGCACTTGAAGTTCCGGTTGCAATCGCTGCGGCGAGAGAACGAACAAACCTTAACTTTGACATGTTCATCGCATCACTGGGAGACAGACGCGCTCGTTGCAGAGATGGTCTTTGACAGGAAGATGATGCCTTACAATTTGGCACAGCGAATTTTGGTGACTGGCGGCTCTGGATTTCTTGGCTCACACCTCTGCGAGCGCCTGCTGGCAAACGGTGCGGAGGTCCTTTGCGTGGACAATTTTTTCACCGGCACGCGGGGTAATGTCGAACATCTTCTCGACCATCATCGCTTCGAACTCCTGCGCCATGATGTAACATTCCCGCTCTACGTTGAGGTCGATCAGATATACAATCTCGCCTGTCCGGCCTCGCCTGTGCATTATCAGCACGACCCGGTTCAGACGACCAAGACCAGCGTGATCGGCGCGATCAACATGCTCGGGCTGGCCAAGCGACTCAAAGTAAGCATCCTGCAGGCCTCAACCTCTGAAGTTTATGGTGATCCCACGGTCCATCCTCAAACTGAGGATTATTGGGGCAATGTAAACCCGATCGGGCTCCGCTCTTGCTACGATGAAGGCAAACGCTGCGCTGAAACTCTGTTCTTCGATTATCGACGGCAACACCGGCTAGCCGTTAAGGTCGCGCGCATTTTCAACACTTATGGCCCGCGCATGCATCCCAACGACGGGCGCGTGATCTCGAATTTCATCGTTCAGGCGCTACGTGGGCACGACATTACGATTTACGGCGATGGCTTGCAGAGCCGGGCGTTCTGCTACGTAGACGATCTGATCGATGGCTTGATACGCTTGATGCAGTCATCTGACGACGTGACTGGCCCCTTGAATTTAGGCAATCCCCATGAAGTCACGATGCGTGAGCTCGCGGAACTGACTATCGAATTGACCGGTTCTCACTCGAAAATCGTTCACCGCCCGCTTCCGCACGACGACCCGCGACAACGCCAGCCTGAAATTTCACACGCCAATGCGATGCTTGGGTGGGCGCCGCAGGTTTCGCTTCGGCAAGGTCTCGCACGCACGATCGCGTATTTTGAGGGTGTGTTCACGAGTTCTGCGCGCGAACCGTCTCTCAGTTACGCTGCCAATTCGGACGCACGAAGGCTGGAGCGTGCGGTTTCAGGATCGCAACAAGTTTAGCTGATCGACCGGGCGCACTGAGGGCCGATGTGTCCCACTTCCATATGGAAGAGCTCGGACTAGGCACCAGCGCGCTGAGGCCTTCGCCGGAATCGCGCCGCCTTGCGCGAGCGCGCCGCTGCGCCAGCGACGGCTGCATGGTTATGACTGCACCGAAAGATCAAATCTATTTTCTACAACGCAGCGTCGCAGTGCATAGCTTCTCACAGCGACGTCATACGCTTGACATCCAACCGAGCGCGCGCCGATTTTCGCGTCATTTTTGTAAATCATCACACGCGTATTTGAATGATTGTTCAACTCTATCGCTTCAACCGTTGTTAGTTCGCCGCCGTTAACACTCAGGGCCAGTTCGGGGAGTTGGTGGCGTGAGTACCGTCGTTGTTTTCAGTCTGTTGATCGGATCGCTGCTGGGGGGCCGATTCCGAATCTTCATCCTGCCTCCGGCAATCGTCCTCGGTGCTGCGATCCTCGGTGTGATCTCCGCCTGGCAGGGAAACAGTTCAGCTCACAGCGTTGTTATTATCGTTGTCTTTGCGGCGATGCTTCAGCTTGGCTATCTCTGCGGCGCGCTTCTGGTCCGCGTTCGCGCGTCGGCTTATCGCGGCAAGGCCGCACCGTCATTCGACAGCCGAGGCTTCGGCTAGCGCGACGGTCGGCGATTCGCCGCAGCGGACGGCTGATCCGTCTGGCGCACAAGTGAGCCTCGCCCTGCATGCGTGGGGAAAAAAGCGGCTCGTTGTGACCCGATTTCGCCGATAACATATTGACATCTCGGGCGAAGCACTCTGAAAGAGTCAGACTTCATGCTCACCTCTGCGACCCAAAGCTCGCCCCGGCCGAGATTGCCAAACGGCGTCCGCATATATGCGCTCAGCGATATCCACGGCTGTGCGCATCTGCTCGAGCAGATGTTCGCGGTGATCGACGCGGATATGTCGAACAGCCGGCCGTATCGTGCGATCGAGGTCTTTCTCGGCGACTATATCGATCGCGGACCGGATTCCCGCCGCACCCTCGATCTCCTGATCCGGCGCAGCCGCCGTCGCAACACGGTTTTTCTCAAGGGCAATCACGAAGCCTATTTCACCTCGGTGCTGGACGATCCCTCGCGCGTCAGCGACTGGTTCGGATTCGGCGGACTTCAGACCATGATGTCATACGGGCTCTCGGCCTCACCCGATCTCAGCAAGGACCAGCAGTCCGATCTCGTGCGCGAGCTCGCCTCGGCAATGCCACCGCAGCACATAGCGTTTCTGCGCCAGTTGCGGCCGACGTTCACCTGCGGCGACTTCTTCTTCGTTCATGCGGGGGTTCGTCCGGGGGTCCCCCTGTCCGAGCAGCGTGAATCGGACCTGCTATGGATCAGGGACGAATTTCTCCAGAGCAAGAAGCGCTTCGGCAAATATGTCGTGCATGGCCACACGCCGGTGCGCCAGGCCGAGCTGCTCGAAAATCGGGCCAACATCGATACCGGGGCCTATGCAACCGGCAATCTGACCCTGCTGTCGATCCAGGGTAACAGCATGCTCGCGATCTAGGCGCCGCATTTCCTCGCAGCGAGTCGCCGAGGCGCTGCGCCCGCCGTCAATTGGTGCTGCCGCTCGGAGGCCGATACTCCGGAAAGCGACTGAGCATCGCCGCCTTCAGGAATTTGAAATGGGCGATCGAGGCCGTGAGTTCCTTGAGCCTGCGCTGCCCGTTCAGGATCTCCTTGTCGAACAGATCGTGGTGGTGGCTGTCCAGCGGCTCGCGCTCGAGATATTCATCGTCGCCATTGCCGAAGGTCACGGCCGCCCGCGCCAGCACGTCTTCAACCCTTCGGTTCAGGCCCGACTGCTCCAGCTCAGCCGCATGCAGAGCGCTCTCGATCGCCAGCATGATGGCTTCGATGCGCGTCCGATCGGTCTCGGCATCGCGCTCGGGAGATCGGGCGCGGAACGCCTGTTCTCCCCGGAAGCGGTCTCTGAGGAAGCTCTGGGTGCGTGCCCGCAAGAACAGCTGGAACATGGCTTGCACTTTCCGGTTGAAGCGCCAGACCGGAAAATGGGTCCGCGATGGTTAATAAAGGTTAAAGCCTCGCGGCCGTTCGGCGCGACTTTGTGCCATCCAGGCCTTCCAGGCCCCCTCATGCTTCTCATACAGTTCCAGCCAGCGCCGCTCGCCGGCCGCCTGCCACGGAGCGTCGCCGTCGCGCGCGACCGGCCTGCCCGCCTGCCCCGGGAGCTGTTCGCTGTCGAGCCGCTCGAACTCGAAGGTTTCCTCGGGCGTCAGACCTATCAGGACGCGGCGCCCGCCGGCGTCGATGAAATATCGCCGCGGAGCATTATTCCCCAAACTCGTCATGGCGCCACCCTGCCGCAGGTCGGTTGTAATTCGTCAGAATGCACGCCGCATCCGCGCCAGTGACGGATTCGGGCGGGACACCGCGGGACCAAAGGGCCGATAGACCAGGTGACGCTCCCTGCGCCGGCGAGATCGCCACGCGCGCGTCGCATAGCCTGCGACGAAGCCGGCGAAGATCGAGACGATGGTCGGCAATAGCGTCATTCGGAATTCTTTCCAGTTACGGAACGCCCTTATCCTTCTGATGCGGCATTCTCGGCTTCGAGTTGTGTCGACATCATGATGTGCTCCGCTGATTTTCTTGTCAGGCTCGAGAAATCTTGGGCAGCATCGTGCTCGCAAAGTGATCGTTCGCTCGCGCGTCAACCGAGGAACCAGAGGAACAATCGCACCAGCAGCAGCGTGACGAAGTACACCCAGCCCGCCATTGCAATCAGCGCAACGCCGAAAAACGCACCTTCGAAAGCCCGCCCCCTGAATTTCGTGAGAGGGAGTGCCGCTCGCGCTCTTTGAAGCATTTTGGTTTTCTGATTGGCTGGTGTCGTCTACGCGATCATAGCCGAGCGAATTCGACGATCTCGTGACGGCTTCCTTGAGAGCAGCGCGGATCCGCTCGACGAGATCACCACTGAACGCATGTGTCGCGATTGGATCAATACTCGATCGAAGTTGTTGCGTGATCGCAACGCGATGATTCGATCGGCGTCGACTGCTGTTGCCACGCGCGACGACGACGCAAGTCTCCCCACCGTCAAATCCACGCGGAGCATTCGCTACGCATGGCCGAAGGTTGGCGCAAGGCGCGAGTCTTCAATCGCCGCTTCTGAATTTCCTCAAGCGAAGCCATCTGGGCCGAAACCGGCGCTGCGGCAGCGATCGCAAAGACTGGCCGCTGGCTCCGCGGCACCCCGGATGGGCGGAGCATTCTCATTCGTGGAAATCGGCACGCGGATCGGTCTCGGCCGGTCAAAAACTCCGTGCTTATACGGTGCGCTGCGCGACGATTTCATCGCGGTAAGGTTGAGCGGTTAGCTTAATCCGCGGTGTTTGTTGCGAAGTCTCGTCAATTGCCTATCCATTCTCGCACCGGGCTTCCCCAAGGCCTGGTCCCACCCAAGCAAAGCCGTCGAGCGCAGGGTTCGCTTGGCGGCTTTGTCGTTGTGTCGATGCGAGAGGATCATTTCCGTTATGGCGCGCAAGCCCTGGTCGTTCAAGGAAGACCGCCGGCTCATGGAGCTGGCCAAGTCTTCGACGTCGCTGGAAGAGGCGGCGAAGCTGCTCGGGCGATCGCCCGACGCGATCAAGCGCATGGCCTTGCGTCTCGGCCTGACGCTGAAGTCAAAGAGCCCCAAGAAGGGTTAACGGGACGCGCGCTGATCTTCTGCGGTGTGAAAGAGGGTCAGGGTTACCTCGTCGCCGCCCCTGCCCTTCGAAATTCAGCGAAATGATCGCCTCGCGCCGCGCGACGAGGACGGCCGCAACTCCAGACGACGATGCTACGCTGGTGGCTTGACTGGTCTTGTCAGAATCCATCGCCTTCGCCCGCAGGCGATGTGAAAGACCTTAACGATGTTCTCGTGTTTCGAAGCGGCGTCCGCCTCGGCCGGCTATGATGCCGCGATGCGTCGAAACCATCTCATCGCAGCCGTGGCCATCTGCCTTGCGCTCATCATCTACGCCACGCTTGCCAGGCTCGCGGGCAGGCCTGCCCTTGCGGGCCACGCCGAAGCGTATTGGATCGTCGTCATCGAGCGCTTCGGCGCCTACTGCGTGCTGGGATTTCTGTTGTCCTTCCTGCTGCCCGGACGCTTCATGCTGGCCAGCACACTCGTCGTGGCCGTTGCCGCCGGGCTCGAGGTGATGCAAGCACTCATACCCGACCGTGATCCGCGGATCATCGACGTATTTCAAAAAGCGGCGGGCGGCACAGTTGGCATCATACTGGCTCAGACCATCCTGGCCTTCCTGCCTAGACCATCGTCCTAGAGCGGCCGAGACGAGCTGCGTCCGTGACGACGACAGCGGGCCGGCTGGGAGATCCGCGGTCCGCGCATCGCAAAGAAGGCGACGATGACCCGGTCGAGGACGCCCGTTGCGAGACGACGTTCGCAGGACAACGATCTAGACGGTGCCGCGCCGTTCATATGCCGCTTCGAGCGCCAACGGCTCGGCCATCCGCCGATGCGTCTCGCGCAAGGCAGCGATCGCTCCGTCGAGATCGGGTTCGGCCTCGCGGACGGTCGCGAAGAATTGCATCATCAGTGTATGGTTCAGCTTGACGCGCGTCGCGCCATCGCGGCTCCTGCGGCGATCAAGCGACAGATGCTTCGCGTACTCTCGCGCCTCCATTGCGTCGCATCCACACAACGTTCCAAGCTCGTCATATGTCATCCAGATCTGAGGCATGTTCTCGACCACCCATTTTTTTGTGCCTCAGACTTAGACCTCCATCTCTAAAGGCTTTGTTGGTGCGCCGCAGATCAGCTCACCTTCGCGCCAACAGCGTCAACACGAGGCTAAGATGGGCACAGCTAGGATGCCGGTGTCCTGGGAGGCATGGAGGGTTGGCGCGGACGCGACCGGCTGTCGCCCCCCCTCGGCAGCTTGTCTGCGTTGAGCTTCACGACGGCGCCTCTCGCCTCGGCCACCGGTGCATCTTCCTGGCTGTAGATCAACGTCGCCTCGAACTGCACGTCGGGCGCTTCCCTGGCCGTTCCGAAGCAGGTCGCCATCGCGCCCTTACACTCGCCTGAGAGATTAACCTCGACCTCATCCGGCCCGAACACCGTCGGGGGACCTTCGGTATGTCGCCGCGTGGTCAGGACGGCTGTGAAGCGGTTCTCATCGACGAGATACGAACCGCCATAAGTGAAGAAGCTGTCACTGCCCGAGATCCGCCCGTCGGTCAGATGCACGATGCCGGTGCCCTGGCCGCGCGCCGTCCTGAACCAGGCAGCATATTTGCCGTCTCTCAGCATGAAAAACTTCCGCCGTGAAATCGGCTGGTATTTGCGACCAACTCTGGGGCGCGACAATGACCGATCCGGCGGCTATTCCGCGACGGTTAACGCCCCGCAAAGCCAAAACTTCAAATTGACCCCTACGTTGCGGGCAGCAAAATCAAAACAATTCTATGCCGTCATCTGCAGAGGCGAGTGCCTCGAGCCGTGCGGCCGCCGCGGTCGACGCCAGCCCAAGCCCTTGCAGGAATTCGCGATGTACGTCCCGCTCGCGCTCCATCGTGTAGCGGGCGAAGAGATCGTCGAGCATCGCCTCGTCATGCCCCTGCGGCCTCGGCCGCTGCGCGCCCGCGCTCTCGGTCTCGAGGCGCGAAGCAACCGCAGGCAATGCCGCGGAGCCCTCCCCGAGCGTGCTCATCAACTCCTTCGCTGAATTCATCAGGCCTTCGAACTCGGCACCTTCATCGACCAGCCGGCTCATCAGCTTGCCCAGCCGCTCATTGCCGGCCTCGACTTCGCGCAGCGCCTGCAGGATCTGCGGCTCGAGCTTGGCGAGCTGCGCGGGATCGCCCTGCACGCGAAGGTCCTTTAGATCATTGGCCGAGCGCTCGATGCCGTCGAGCACCGGCCTCAAGCGCGATGCGCCGGCCGA
The DNA here is from genome assembly GCF_001641695.1 of Bradyrhizobium neotropicale. Lineage (GTDB taxonomy): Bacteria > Pseudomonadota > Alphaproteobacteria > Rhizobiales > Xanthobacteraceae > Bradyrhizobium > Bradyrhizobium neotropicale. The sequence goes on along the minus strand of NZ_LSEF01000052.1, from coordinate 63,936 downwards.
GACCTGGTCGGCGGTCGCCTTGAGTTCGTTGGCGATGACGACAAAGGCACTGCCTCTGCTGCCGAGATGGCTGGCCTTGAGGCCGGCGTTCATGCCGATCAGCGTGATGTCGACCGTGGCCTCGGCCAGCCCGGCGATCGCCTGGCGGAATTTTGCCAGCGTGTCCTCAACGATCGCCAGCGCCTCGTCGACCGAGCGGCCGGCGTTCTCGCAGGTGGCGATCAAGGTCGAGGCCTGCGCGAGCGTATGTTTGATGCGCACCAGGAACGATGAGGAGCCGTCGTCCTCCGCACCGAACAGCGCGCGGCCATGGCCGACAACGCCGCCCGCATCACTCAGGATCGCCGACAGCGCGCGAACGATCTGGCCGATGTCGCCGCCGAACTCGCGTTGTGTGTCCCTGAGCTGGGCCGCCTGCAGCTGGCAGACGGCGCGCGCGCCATCGCCACACTCTTCCGCATCGGGCACGAGGCCCGGCGCCCGCTCCAGTCCTGAAACCAGACGCAAACCATGGGTGACGTGCTCCAGACGCTGACGCGTGCTGTCGCCGGCCTGAAGCGAAATGATCGAGCTGCCGACCGCCTCGGCGATCTTCCTCGTGCTGGTGCCCGCAAGCTCGGCGAGATGACTGCTCTTGCTGCGCTGGTCGCGCAATCCGGAATAGGCCGAGGCGAGCTCGGCACTTCCGGACGCCAGCTGCTCACGGTAGCGGCCCTCGAATTCCTTCTGCCGGGTAGATGCGGTCGCAACTGCGTCCGACAGGCGCTGCTGATCCCGCGCGCAGCCTTCGATCGCGTGCTGCACGGCCTTGCCGAGATCGTAGGCCTCCTGAGTGAAGGCGAGGAAGCCTTCGCGATCGCCGTCGAGCGACGCCGCTTCGATCCGCGCGCTGCGCGCGATGATCGTGATCATCTGGATGTGCTTGAACAACGGCTTGAGCTGCGAAGACGCCTCCGTCGTGCGCTCGCCGATCGTCGCCAGCAAGGCGCTCTCCGCCGGCAGCGCCTGCGCCAGCTCGTTCAGCCGTGCGGCGATCTCCTGCAGCGCGGTCGCCGCGCCCTCGATCTCGGATCCGGACAGTTCCCCGGACAGCGTCGCGAGGCCCTGGTTAAGCTCCTTGAAGATGATATGGCCGCGTCCAAGTTGGTGACCGACACGGGCGAAGACGTCCTCGATGCGCGACGAGACATCCTCGATCGCGACGATCGTATCGTGAAGCGTGTTGGCCGGGACGGTGGACATCGCGTTCAGCCCGCCACCGCGGCATGGCCGGCCTGGTACCAGAGCATGATTTCGCGCGGGATCTGGTGCAACGACACGACCTTCTCGACGCCGCCGTGGGTGATGGCCTCCTTGGGCATGCCGAACACCACGCAACTCTCTTCATCCTGCGCGCGCGTCGAAGCGCCGAGCTTGCGCATCTCCAGCATCCCCCGCGCGCCGTCGTCGCCCATGCCGGTCATGATGACGCCGAGCGCATTGGCGCCGGCATGCTGGGCCGCCGAGCGGAACAGCACGTCGACCGACGGACGATGCCGTGACACCGGCGGGCCGTCCTTGATCGCGATCTGGTAACGCAGGCCGATCCGCTGAAGCAGCATGTGACGGGCGCCGGGCGCGATATAGGCGCAGCCCGGCAGGACCGGCTCGCCGTCCTCCGCCTCCTTGACCCGAATCTGGCAGACGCTATCGAGCCGTCTGGCAAAGGCCGCGGTGAAGCCCGGCGGCATGTGCTGGACGATGAGAATGCCGGGGCACGTCGGCGGCAGCAACTCCAGCACGTCGTTCAAGGCTTCCGTTCCGCCGGTCGAGGCACCCATGCAGACGATGCGCTCGGTCGTCGGCCGCGTCCGGCCCTGCACCGGCCGCGGGATGATGGCGTCGGCCGTCAACTTCTTCTCGATCATCCGCCGCTCTGAACGCCGCCGCACGCGCGCGCGGGCCGCCGATTTGACGGCCTCGCGCAGCCGCGTGGAGCATTCGAGCAGCGCCTGCCGCGTATCGATCTTCGGCTTCGGCACGATGTCGACGGCGCCGGCCTCGAACGCCTCGAACATCACGTTGGATCCCTCTTCGGTCAGCGAGGAGCAGATGATCACGGGAATGGGGCGCTGCGCCATGATCTTGCGCAGGAAGGTCATGCCGTCCATGCGCGGCATTTCGATATCGAGGATGATGACGTCGGGAATCTCGTTCTGGAGGCGGCGCGCCGCCGCGAACGGATCGGAGGCGGTCCCCATCACCTCGATGTCGGAATCGTCGTTCAGGATGGTCTGGAGGATTTGGCGCACCGACGCCGAATCGTCCACGATCAGTACGCGAACTTTCTCCCTCGGCATTTTGGATTGCGCTCCAGTTAGACCTTGAAAATGGTCGGCTGAACCTGCTTCAGGCCAGGCACGGCACTGTGAATCATCGACTCCGAATGCCCGACCAGCAGATAGCCGCCGGGCCGCAAATGGCTGCACAACTGCTCGATCACCTTGCGCTGGGTCTCGCGCTCGAAATAGATCAGTACGTTGCGGCAGAAGATGATGTCGACGTCCTTGTCGACGGGATAGGACGCGTCCATCAGGTTCATCCGCATGAAATGGGTCATGCGTCGCAATTCCGGCACCACCCGCACCTCGCCGCGTGACCTGTCCCGCGACGACAGGAAATAGCGCTTCACGAACCGCTCCGGCACCGGCGCGAGCACGTCGCGGGTATAGATCGCGGTCCTGGCGAGACGCAGCACGGCGGTCGAGATATCGGTCCCGAGGATGCGGTACTGAAACCGGGATCCGTTCCGCGTCATGTCATCCAGCACCATCGCTGCGGTATAGGCCTCCATGCCGGTGGAGCTCGCCGAGCTCCAGATCTTCAGGTTCGCGTTCCTGCGGCCATGCAATTTGAGCAGGGCCGGGATCGCGACTTCCCGCATGAAGGTGAAGTGCTGCGGCTCGCGGAAGAAGTCGGTCTTGTTGGTGGTCACCACATCGATGAGATGGGTGAGCTCGGTGTCGAAATGATCCGCCTCGAAGAGATTGTCGACGTACTCGTTCAGGTCGGAATAGTTCAGCGCGCGCACGCGCTTGTGCAGCCGCCCTTCCAGCATCAGCCGCTTGCCCGGCGGCAGCTTGATGCCGACCTGGCCTTCGATCAGCTCGGCAATGGTCCGGAAGTGGCGGTCCGACAGATGCACGGCCGTATCCTGCACGACGGCCGGCATCATGGCCGCCTGCCCTGGCCCACGATGGCCACCTGCGCTGAATGTCGGGCCATGTTGGCCATCTCGAAACCTTACGCGTCTGCGCGATCACTGAACACGGACCGGTCCACCCGCGAAGGATGGACCGATCCTTGAAGAACTAACGCTGGAAGTCGGCGTCGCGATCGTCCTCGCCGTCATTCATGTCGAAGGCGAAGCCGCCACCGCCATTGGCGGCCTTCAGGGCACGCGCCGACCTGGCATGGGGCCTCTTGGCCGGCCGATCGACGGCCGCCATGGTGGCCGCCTTCGCGCGCAACTGATCGACCGCCCGATCGATCGGCGCGGCGGCCTGGCCCTTCGCGCCGTGCTCGATGCGGAAATAGGCGATCGTCGACTGGAGCTGCTCGGCTTGCGAAGCAAGTTCTTCCGAAGTCGAGGACACCTGCTCGGACGCGCTGGCGTTCTGCTGACCGACCTTGTCGAGTTGCTGGATCGCCTGGTTGATCTGGGCCGAACCGACGTCCTGCTCACGGCAGGCCGCGGTGATCTCCTCGACGAGCTCGGCGGTCTTCTTGATGTCCGGAACAAGCTTGGCGAGCATGGAGCCCGCCTCCTGCGCCACCTTGACGGTGTCGGCCGAAAGCGTGCCGATCTCGGCCGCAGCCGCCTGGCTGCGCTCGGCCAGCTTGCGGACCTCGGAGGCGACCACCGCAAAGCCCTTGCCGTGCTCGCCGGCGCGCGCGGCCTCGACCGCCGCGTTGAGCGCGAGCAGATCGGTCTGCCGTGCGATTTCCTGCACGATGGTGATCTTCTCGGCGATGGTCTGCATCGCATTGACGGCGCGCCCCACGGCGGCGCCGCTGGCCTCGGCGTCCTTGGCCGATTGCGCTGCGATCTTCTCGGTCTGGTTGGCGTTGTCGGCGTTCTGCTTCACGTTCGACGCCATCTCTTCCATCGAGGATGAGGCTTCCTCGGCGGACGACGCCTGCTCGGTCGCGCCCTGCGAGAGCTGCTCTGCGCTCGCGGACAGCTCCTGGCTGCCGGCCGAGACGTTCTGGGCCGCGGTCAGGGCCTCCGACACGATCTGCCGGAGCTTTTCCACCATGCGCTCGAGCGCGAGGCCCAGCGTATCCTTGTCCGACTGCGGCTTGGCTTCGACCGTGAGATTGCCCTGCGCGATCTCGTTGGCGACCGCCGCGGTGGCATTCAGGTTCACCGTCATCGCATTCAGCGACTTGATGAGATCGCCGATCTCGTCGTTGCTGGACGATTCGATCTTGCGGCTGAGATCGCCGATCGCAACGGCATCGGCCAGACCAACGGCCTGCGCCAGCGCTCGGCTGATGTTCATCGCGATCCAGGTCGCTGCGATCGCGGCGATCAGCAGCGAGGCGATCACCAGGCTCAGCAACAGCATCTCGGCACGGGAGCCGTCCTGCTTGGACTGCTCGGCCTGCTCGGCCATGTTCTTCTTGACGTTCTTGATGTAAGTGTCGGCCGCCTCCACCGCGTCCGCGACGACCTTGCGGCCGTCATGCATGGAGCGATCCAGCGCCTTTGGCTTGTCGGTCTTGGCAAGTCTGACCGTCTCGTCCTGATAGGCATTCAGCTTGGCGAACGCCACGGAGAAATTCTCCATCAGCTTCTTGCCGGACTCGCTCGCCGCGGCGTAGATCTCATCCTTGGACTTGGTGAGCGCTTCGCGGTTCTTGGCGAGGTCGGCTACGAACTGATCGTATTCCGCGTCGCTCGCCGCAAGGATCGAGTTCTTCTCGGCGCGCACCAGGAACAGGATGCCTTCCTTGAGCTCCGCGGCCTTCTCCATGCGGCCCGCACGATTGACCAGGACCTCGGTGGTCCCGACCATGTCCGACAGTTTCAAATAGCCGACCGCGCCGGCGATCATGGAAAGCAGGATGACGACGCCGAAGGCGCTCGCAAGCTTGGCTTTGACGGTGAATCTCATGGCATTCTCATTCAGTTCGAATTGGGGTTGGGTGCGTACGCTCAACCACGCATACTTTTGCAAACTCAGGCGGCGCGGGATGCATCCGCCGCCGCATCGCGTCCTTCCGGGATCTCGTCATTCGCCATCAGCCTGGCGAGGTCGAAGATGATGACGAACTTCTCGCCCTTGCGACCGATGCCGGCCGCATAGTCGGACTGCCATTTGCCGCCCACCTCGGGCACGGGCTCGATGGCCTGCTCGTCGATATCGGTGACCTCGAAGACGCAGTCGGCGACGAAGCCGACGCCGACCAGGCGATCCTTCATCGGTACGTCGAGAATGATTATGCGGGTGGCTTCGGTCGCCGCCGCGTTCGGCAAACCCAGCTTGGTCCTGAGATCCACGATCGGATAACCGCTGCCGCGCACGTCGATCATGCCGAGCAGGAAGTTCGGCGCGTGCGGCAGGCGCGAGATCGGCCGCATGTCGAGGATCTCGCGGACGTTGCGGATGCTGATGCCGAACGTCTCGCCGGCGAGCCCGAGCGTCAGATATTGCGAGGTTGCGGCCATGATTCAGTCCAAAGGTCCCAGGGTTTGCGAATGAGCGCGGTCCGGCACGAGGCCGGACCGGTTGGTCAGCGTTGAAACTCGGCGTCGCGATCGTCCTCGCGATCGTCCATGTCGAAGGCGAAGCCGCCGCCACCGGCGACCTTCAGGGCCCGTGCCGGCTGGCGCGCGGGCGCAGGCTTCTTCTTGCCGCGATCGGCCGCCGCCATGTGCGCTGCCTTGGCGCGGAGCTGGCCGACGGCACGGTCGATCGGCGCGGCTGGGGCAACGTCCTTGCGCGTAGCGTGATCGATCCGGAAGAACGAAATGGTCGACTGGAGCTGCTCGGCCTGCGAGGCCAGTTCCTCGGAGGTCGACGACACCTGCTCGGACGCGCTGGCGTTCTGCTGGCCGACCTTGTCGAGCTGCTGGATCGCCTGATTGATCTGGGCCGAGCCGACGTCCTGCTCGCGGCAGGCCGCCGTGATCTCCTGCACCAGTTCGGCGGTCTTCTTGATGTCGGGCACGAGCTGGGACAGCATGCCGCCGGCTTCGCGGGCGACCTTCACGGTTTCCGTCGAAAGCGTGCCGATCTCGGCGGCGGCAGCCTGGCTGCGGTCGGCGAGCTTGCGCACCTCGGAAGCGACCACCGCAAAGCCCTTGCCGTGCTCGCCGGCGCGCGCGGCCTCGACCGCCGCGTTGAGCGCGAGCAGGTCGGTCTGGCGCGCGATCTCCTGCACGATCGTGATCTTTTCGGCGATGGTCTGCATCGCCTCGACGGCGCGCCCTACGGCGGCGCCGCTGGCTTCGGCATCCCTGGCCGATTGCGCCGCGATCTTCTCGGTCTGGTTGGCGTTGTCGGCGTTCTGCTTCACGTTCGAGGCCATCTCTTCCATGGAAGAAGAGGCCTCTTCCGCAGACGAAGCCTGCTCGGTCGCGCCTTGCGAGAGCTGCTCGGCGCTCGCCGAGAGTTCCTGGCTGCCGGCGGAGACGTTCTGTGCAGCCGTGAGGGCCTCCGCAACGATCTGCCGGAGTTTTTCGACCATCACGTTCAGCGACCTGACGAGGTCGCCGATCTCATCGTTGCTGGCGGAAGGAATGGTCTGGCTGAGATCCCCGTTCGCCACCGCGCCGGCAAGACCGACCGCGCGGCCGAGTGAACGGCTGATCGAGATCGAAATCCACAGCGCCGCACCGATCGCGACCATCAGCGACACGCCCAGCAGCGTCACCAGCATCAACTGCGCCTGGTGCCCCTCTTCCTTCGACTGGACGGCCTGATCGGCCATCTGCTTCTTGGTGTTTTCAACATATGCGCCCATCGACTCCAAGGCGTCCGCGACGACCTTGCGGCCCTCGTTCATCGAGCGCTCGGTCGCTTTCGCCTTGTCGGTCTTCGCCAGGCGGATCGTTTCCTCCTGGTACGCATTCATCTTGGCGTAGGCGCCGGCGAAGGTGTCGAGCAGCTTCTTGCCGGCTTCGCTCGCCAGAGCGTAGACCTCATCCCGGGTCTTCATCGCCTGCTCGCGACGCTTGGCAGCGTCGGCGGCAAACTGTTCGGCATCGGCTTCGGTCCCGAGAATGGCATTCTTCTCTGCCCGGAGCTGAAGCAGGATATCCTTCTCGATCTGGGTGGCCTTTTCCATGCGCTTGGCGCGCAGGACCATGCTGTCTGCGGTCGCCATCATGTCGCCGAGCTTCATGTAGGCGACGCCACCGGCGACCATGGACAGGATGATGACCAGGCCGAATGCGCTGGCCAGCTTTGCCTTGACCGTAAACCTCATTTCCAGCCTCCCAAAAACCTCAAGTCCCGCCCGTGGGACTTAATCTCAATTCAGAATGCGTTCCATGTTGGGAACGATGACGAACTCTTCACGCCATTTGGTGATGAAGCGGATGAACTCCGGCTTCCAGTGCATCCCGACACGCGGCGTCTGCTGCACGTCGGTCTGCGAGATTTCCGTGACCTCGTAGACCTTGTCGGCGGTCACGCCGACCAGAACCGGCTTGTTGTCGATCTGGATCTCGATGACGACGATGCGCGTATCGGCGGAGGTGTCGGTCTGCGGCATGCCGAAGCGGATGCGCAGGTCCGCCAGCGGAATGACGTTGCCACGCACGTTGATCACGCTCGGAACGAACGACCGTGCACCGGCGACCTTGGTGACCGGCACCGGATCGATGATCTCGCGCACGAGGCCCGCGTCGAGCGCGAACTTCTCCTCGCCGAGACCGATCATCACGACCTGCATCGCGTCGGCCTGATGCTCGCCGGCCTGCCCCAGGTTCATCATGCCGCCTCGCTGATGTGCTGCTTTTCGACCTTCGACTGCGCCAGCGCAACGAGCTGCGCGACATCGAGGATCAGCGCCGCCGTGCCATCGCCCAGGATGGTCGCGCCGGAGAAGATCGTGACGTCCGAATGCAGCTTGGAGAGCGACTTGATCACGGTCTGGTGGTTGCCGATGATCTGGTCGGCGACCAGCCCGACGCGGGTCTCGCCGGTCGAGATGATGATCGTCTTCTGGTGCTGGTCCGGCGTGCCGGATGCGGTCATGAGCTCACGCAGGCGCAGGAACGGCACGAGGTTGCCGCGCACGTTGAGGAAGTTGCGGCCGCGCGACCGTTCGTCCTCGGCCTTCAGCTCGACGCATTCCTCCACCGCCGACAGCGGAATGATGTAGCGGCCTTCGCCGACGCGGATCAGGAGGCCCTCGATGATCGCGAGCGTCAGCGGCAGGCGCAGCGTTACGGTGGTGCCCTGGCCCGGCCTGGTCGACAGATCGATCGAGCCGCGCATGTTCTCGATGGTGCGCTTGACCACGTCCATGCCGACGCCGCGGCCGGACAGCGCCGAGATGGTCTGTGCGGTGGAGAAGCCGGGATGGAACAGGAACTGGTGGATCTCGTGGTCGGTGAGCGCAGCCCCGGCCGCGATCAGGCCCTGCTCTTCCGCCTTGGCGCGGATGCGGGCGGTGTTGAGGCCGCCGCCATTGTCCTTGACGGTGACCAGCACCTGCGCGCCGGAATGGACGGCGGCGAGCTCGATCCGGCCCTGCTCGGTCTTGCCGGCGGCGGCACGGGTCGCGGTGTCCTCGATGCCGTGATCGATGGCGTTGCGGATCAGGTGCACCAACGGATCGGCAAGGCACTCGATCATGGTCTTGTCGAGCTCGGTGTCCTCGCCCGACGTGACGAACTCGACCGGCTTCGACAGATCCCGCGACAGGTCGTGCACGAGGCGGCGGAAGCGGCCGAACAGCGAGCCGATCGGCACCATGCGCGCGCCCATCGTGGTGTCGCGCAGGCTGGAGGCGAGGCGCTCGATCTCCTCGGCAATCAACTTGATCGAGAGATCAGAGCCGGCCGAGGCCAGCTGCGTCAGCCGCGCCTGCGCGATCACGAGCTCGCCGACGCGGTCCATCAGCTCGTCGAGGCGCTCGGCCTGGACACGTACGGTGGCGATGCCGCGCTCTTCGCGCTTGGCTTCCTCGCGGCGCACCGGCGCCTCACGCTTGATCTCGGATTTCGGCTCGGGTTCGTCGACGACCGGTGCCGCAGCAACCTCGGCCGCTGGGGCGGTCTTCTCCATCACCGGAGGCGGCATCGGCTCCTCGTCGAGGAGCTGGAACAGGGGCACTGGAGCGGGCGCTTCGACATGCTCCAGCGGCGAGAGCGTCAGCTTCATCTCGTCCTGCACGAACATGAAGACGTCGTCGATCGCGTCCTTGTCGCAGGCCGCGTGTAGCTTGACGTCCCACTTCAGATAGCAGTCTTCCGGGTCCATCTCGTCGAGAAACGGCACGCCGTCGGTGATCGGCACGACGAAGCAGGGGCCGAGCTTGCAGAGATCTTCCAGCAGATCGAGCGGATTCGATCCGTTGCGCAGGATGTGGGATTCGAATTCCAGATAGAGATGCCAGCCGGCCTGCTTGCTTTCGGCCGGGGCCAGCGCTTCCGCGACCTCTGCAGCCGGAGCCTCCAGCCGGTCGGACGACACGAAACGCTTGAGGTCGTCGAGGATCGCTTCACCGATGATATCATCGGTCGACTGCGGATCCTCGATCAGCGCGCGGATGTAGTCCTTGGCGGCGAGCGCGACCGAGATCAGCTCCTGCGTCGGCCTGATCTCCCCCTTGCGGACGCGATCGAACGCGGTCTCGAACTCGTGGGTGAAGGAGGCGACCTTGTCGAAGCCGAACATGGCGCCGGAGCCCTTGATCGTGTGCAGGGCGCGAAAGGCGGAATCGACCAGCTCGCGGTCGTCGGGACGCTGACCAAGATCGAGCAGAGCACCTTCCAGGACCTCGAAGAGCTCGCTGGCTTCCTGGCGAAAGACCTCGGTCGGGTCCATCGCGCTCATGCGCGCACCAGCTTGGCCACGACGGCGAGCAACTGCTCGGGCTTGAAGGGTTTGGTGATCCAGCCGGTGGCGCCGGCGCTCTTCGCTTCCTGCTTCACCGCATCGTTGGATTCGGTGGTCAGGAACACGATGGGCATGCCGACGGCGCCCGGCAGCTTGCGGAGCGCCCGGATCAGCTCCAGCCCGTTCATGACAGGCATATTAAGGTCGGTGATCACGAGGTCGAGCTTGCCGGCCTGCGCCTTGGCGAGGCCTTGCGCACCGTCGCCGGCCTCGATCACGCTGTGACCGGCCGGCTCGAGCACGACCTTGATCATCTGCCGAATGCTGGGGGAATCATCGACGGTCAGAATCGTGGCCATCAGGTGCCATCTTTCTTTTGCGGGAAATGCTGATCGATCATCGCCTCGCTGGCGAATCCGGCGCGGCGGAGGGTGTTGCGCAGAGACTGGGAAAACGAGGTCAGGACGACGGGACGCCCCTGGGCCGCCCCCGTCTTGGCGGTCGACAGCAGGAGCTGGATCGACGTCACGTCGGCCTTGTCGACGCTGGAGCAGTCGATTTCGAGCCGATCTTGCCGGCCGAACGCCTCGCGAATGAGGTCATAGACGCTGCGAATGGCCGCGATGCTGCAGTCGGCGGGCAACCGCAACGACCACTTCGGCTCCGTGGGATTGAGCGACATCGCTGCACCCGCCTTTGCTTGAAATTCCGATACACGTTTGACGCGAATCGAATGAGGAAACTCCTAACGGGGTGGTCCGTACAACTACGGGTCACATTCCCGCGGACTTCGCGCAACCGCACGCAAAGGTGCATAGCCTGCCGAAATCTCATGCGAAGCGTGCATATCCCCGGCAGCCTTGCCCGGCCGGCGCATTTGCTTGGCGTTAAATTCCACCGGGCTATGCCTCGGGCTCGTGCCGACGCCAGCGAAGAGAGCCCGGGCCGCCGATGCTGACTCAAGCGCTTCTGGTTGATGACAGCCGCTCCGTCCTCAACTTCCTGCAACGTCATATCGAGGCTGAGGGGCTGGTCGAGGCCACCACCTTCCTCGATCCCGTCGATGCGCTCGCCTGCGCGCGCGAGCGCGCTTTCGATCTCGTGCTGGTCGACTACGAGATGCCCCATATGGACGGCATCAGCTTCATCCGCGCCTTCCGTACCCTGCCCGGCTGCGCCGACATCCCGATCGCGATGATCACCTCGCGGCAGACCGACGACGTCAAGATGGAGGCGCTCGAAGCCGGCGCCACCGATTTCCTGCCCAAGCAGCCACAGAGCGTCGAGATGACGGTGCGCCTGCGCAACCTGATCCGGCTCGGCGTCGCCGTCCGCAAGCAGAACGATCGTGCCGCGGATCTGGCCAATGCAGTCGCGGCTGCGACCCAGAAGCTCGGGGAGCGCGAGGAGGAAATCATCCTCCGGCTCGCGCTCGCGGTCGAATACCGCGACAACGATACCGGGGAGCACACGCTGCGGGTCGCCAGATACAGCCGTATCATCGCCGAGCAGCTCGGCCTGCCGGCGCGGCTCTGCCGCGACATCTATCTGGCCGCGCCCCTGCACGATGTCGGCAAGGTCGCCATTCCCGACAATATCCTGCTCAAGCCCGGCCGACTGACCGACGAAGAGATGGCGGTGATCCGCACCCATGCGACGATCGGCGAGCGTATCCTGGCTGATTCCACCTGCGAGCTGATCCAGCTCGGCGCGCAAATTGCCGCAGGCCATCACGAGCGCTGGGACGGCACGGGCTATCCGAGCGGCCTGAAGGAAGACGAGATTCCGATCGCCGCGCGCGTGGTCGCGGTCGCCGACGTCTTCGACGCCCTGACGACGCGGCGGCCATATAAAGAGCCGATGCCGCTCGAGGTGGCGCGCAACTACCTGGGCGAGAACCAGGGGCGACAATTCGACCCGGCCTGCGTTGAGGCCTTTCTGTCGCGCTGGGACGAGGTCGTGGCGATCGCCGCCGGGCAGAGCACGGCTCCGTTCCAGAAATCCGAGGCCACTCTCTCACCTGTCATGGAAGAAGCGGCCGAGAGCCGCCCGGACGGAAACCGACCGCCCGAGGTCTCTCCGGCCTGATCCGGCCTTTCCGCCGACCGGTTCGCCACGACCCGGGCCTTCCCCTCGGTGTTTGAACCAGTTCCATATAATGTGCACCAATACCAAGAGTGATTCCGGTCACACTTGGCTGCGCCAGCCGCTGCTAAGGATCGGACCGACGGGGATCAATCGCGTACAGTCGAATTGGATGAGAAAGCCCATGAGAAGCCTGATCGGCGCCATTGTCGGCGTATTTTGCCTCGCGGTGCCCGCGGTCGCGCAGACGCCGGCCGCAATCGTCGAGGACGTGCAGGGCAAGGTCGATGGCATCGCATTCATGGACTATGTGGCCCCGGGCAAGATCATCAAGCTCGGGCCGAAGGCGAGCGTCACGCTCAGCTATCTCAAATCCTGCCTGCGCGAAACGATCAGCGAAGGCGTCGTCCTGGTCGGCTCCGACCAGAGCACGGTGCAGCTCGGGGACGTGCAGCGGGTCAAGGTGCCCTGCGACACCAACGCCGCGCAGCTCTCCGAACGCCAGGCGAACCAGAGTGCGGCGACCACATTCCGCACCATGCGATCCGACACCAAGGGCGCTCCCGCCAAGCTGCCGACGATCTACGGCGTCTCGCCCATGGTCCAGGCCAAGAGCGGCAGCACGCTGGTCATCGAGCGCACCGACGGCAAGGAGCCAACGATCAGCGTGCCGCTCAAGAGCGAGATCATGGAAGGCGGCAAGTTCTATGATTTTGCCAAGGCCGGGAAGTCGCTGACGCCGGGCGGCACCTATCTCGCCATCCTTGGCGCCAAGCGCTACACGTTCCAGGTCGATGCCAGCGCGACTTCATCGTCGACGCCGATCGTCGGGCGCCTGCTGCGGCTCGAATAAGCGATCCGCGACGGCGCGATGCGGCGGATCGGCAGGCGGGACATCGTTGCAGCAATCCTGATCGCACTCCTTTCGGGTGCGGTCTTCACCTCCCCTCCGCTTCACGCCCTGCGAGGTCTGTCGCTCGACATCCTCACGGCGCTGCGCGGCAAGCTCGTCGGTGACCGCCGCGATCCCGCCGCCTCGCCGGTCGTCGTCGTGGCGATCGACGGCGAGACCTACGACACGCCGCCCTTCAAGGGATCGCCGACACTGACCTGGACGCGCGAGATCGGCCGGGTGCTCGCCAGCATCATCGACGGCGGCGCAAAGGTGGTCGGCTTCGACGTGATCTTTCCCAGCTCGATCGAGCAGTCGGAGATCCCGTTTGGCGAGGCGCCACTCGGCGCGCGCATGAAGGGCTTTGACCGGGATTACCTGATCGCGCTGCGGCAGGCCTCCGATTCCGGCAAGCTGGTGCTCGGCGAGATCCTGAGCAACCACCACCCTGACGTGCCCTACCGCGCGCAGCAAGTGGCGGTGCGAAACAACATTCGCGCCCTCAACGTCCACACCGACACCGACGACGTCATCCGGCGGATGCCGCTGAGTTTTGCCGTTGAAGGCAGACCGGTCCCGGCGATGGCTGTCGAGCTCGCGTCACACGCACTGGACGCGAAGCCTGAGTTTGCACCTGATGGTGCGATGACGCTTGGCGGCTACGCGATTCCGAGCGCGGAGCCGAACACGCTGACCCTCAATTTCCGGGGGCTGGGCCGCGAGGTCCCGACGTTCTCCTTCGCCGACCTGCGCGCCTGCGTCGAGAAAGGTGACCAGGATTTCTTTCGCCGCGCCTTCGACGGCAAGGTGGTTCTGCTCGGCACGATCCTCAATTTCGAAGACCGCAAGCTGACCTCGATGCGCCTCTCCGGCGGACATGACGGGACGCCGGCCGCGCGATGCGCCCTGCCCACTCCGGCACGCATCGCAAGCGCGCCGCGCAGCGACATCGCCGGCGTCTTCGTGCACGCCACCGCAGTCCGCAATCTGATGGAACGCGATGCGGTGACGGAGCTCGGCTTTCCGCTGCGGACCGCGCTCACGATCCTGTTCGCAGCGATCATCGCCTGCGCGGCCTGCATGCTCGCGCCAGCCAGCGCGCTAGCGACGTACGTCGCGCTCACAGCCGTTTATGCTGCGCTGGCCGTGGGTCTGTTCGTTCGAGCCTTGGCGTTGCCTCTGACGGAGCCCGCGCTGGCCGGCCTTGCCGCGGTCGCGATGATGATCGGCTACCGCTTCGTCATCGCCGACCGCGAGGAGCGGTTCCTGCGCAAGAGCTTTGCGTTCTACCTCGCGCCTGAGGTGATCGACACCATGGTCGCCTCGGGCAAGATGCCGGCGCTCGGCGGCGAGATGCGCAATGTCACCATGTTCTTCTCCGACCTCAGCGGCTTCTCCTCCATCGCCGAGAAGATGACGCCGGGCGAGCTAGTGGCGCTGATGAACGAATACCTGTCCGCCATGACCGACATCATCGAGGGCCACGGCGGCTATGTCGACAAATATATCGGCGATTCCATCGTCGCCATGTTCGGCGCTCCGGTCGACGATCCCGATCACGCGCGCAATGCAGTCCGCGCCGCCCTGAAGTGCCACGAGAAGCTGACCGAGCTCAACACCGGTAACGCAGCCTTCGCAGGCCGCGGCCTGTCGCACCGCATCGGGCTGAACAGCGGAGAAGCCGTAGTCGGCAATATCGGCTCCCGGCGCCGCTTCAATTACACCGTCATGAGCGACACCGTGAACGTCGCCTCGCGGCTGGAAGGCGCCAACAAATATTACGGCACCGCGATCATGGCCTCGGAGACGACGATGGCGCAGACGGGCGAGACCTTCGCCTGGCGCGAGCTCGATGCGATCAGGGTGCTGGGCCGTGGCGAAGCGATCAAGGTGTTCGAGCCGCTGGCGGAGACGGGGGCCGAGAGCACCGAGCATAAGAAAGTGACCGTGGCCTACGCGGAAGGGTTGACGTGCTGGCGCGCACGGAACTTTGCCAAGGCAGTCGAAGCATTCGAGCGGGCAGCAGAGATCGATCCGCCATCAGCTCTGTTCGCAAAACGCGCCCAAGCGCTCGCCGCGAATCCGCCGGCGCCGGACTGGATGCCGGTCAATACGCTGGAAGGAAAATAGCGGGCCCTCACGCCGATCGGCAGTCGCGCGCTGCCGGTCACAACCTGGAGAGCCCTCTTTTTCGGGCCCATGACATGGCGTAGTGTATAGCGAGCTGCCCTTCGAGACGGGACGGGCCGACGTCGCCGGTTGCCGGAATGGGCAGCGAGCAGGCCGTCGGCAGGCATCGCAGTCTGAAAAGCGGCGCCAACCTTTGTGGCGCTCCCTCAATTTTTCAACATGAAGCAGATTGGCCCGCCGCGCGCGGCAGGCAATGCGCACGTGCACCTCAGGGAGGATCGACATGGCGACCTTCATACTGACGATCGACTGGACCGACCAGGGAATTCGGAATGTCAGGGATGCTCCCAAGCGCAGCCAGGCGGCGAAGGAGCTCGCCAAGAAAGTCGGGGTCGAGATCAAGGACATTTATCTCACCTCCGGCGCACATGACATTCTCGTCCTCGCTGAAGCACCGCTCGGCGACCACATCACAAAATTCGCGCTTGCGCTCGGCTCCCTCGGCAATGTGCGCACCAGCACCTCACGCGCCTGGACCGAGGCCGAGTGGACCAAGCTGATATCCGAGCTCCCGTAAGCGGCTTCGGAGTCTCGACGGGACTGGGCACAGTCCGGCGGAGTGGCGCAGCCGTGATTTCGGTACCCGCCGGTCGGCGCCTCGATGAGGTGCGATCGGGGGGCACTTCTGACATTGATACTGAAGCTGAGGCGAGACTTTGTGCCGACATCATGAGGAGGTCAGGCCATGGAGATCGAAGGCACGACGTTCGGCACGATCACGATTGACGGAAAGACCTATGAACACGACGTGATCATTCGCCTGTCTGGCGAAGTGGCAAAGCGAAAGAAAAATCTATCGAAGAAGTACTACGGCACCTCGCACGTCCTCTCGAAGGACGAGGCGAAATTCGTCTTTGAGGACGGATGCGAGCAGCTCATTCTAGGGTCGGGCCAGATGGGCAATGTGCATCTATCGCCGGAAGCGGAGGCGTATTTTGCGAAGAAGGGGTGCGCAGTCCTGCTCGAACCGACCCCCAAGGCAATTCATACGTTCAACCACTCGCACGCCAGGAAGATTGGTCTCTTTCACGTAACGTGCTGAGCCATCCACCCCCAAGAAGGGCCTGGCAGTACGCTGGAAGGGAAGTAGCGGCCTCGTTCACCCTCCCCTGGAGGGGGAGGGTGAGAGAGCACCGTTCCTGCCAGCTCGCCCCCGCCTAAAACGGCAACCCCACATAATTCTCCGCGAGCAGGCGCTGCGCGGTGTCGGACGAGAACAGATATTCCAGCTCCGTCTGCTGCAGCCTGTCTTCATACTCGGAACGGTCTGGGAAGCGATGCAGCATCATCGTCATCCACCAGGAGAAGCGCTGCGCCTTCCATATCCGCGCCAGCGCCTTCGCCGAGTAGCCCTCGAGGCCAGAATCATCGCCGTTCTGATAGTGCGCGAGCAGGCCGTGATAGAGATAGTAGATGTCGGAGGCGGCGCTGTTGAGCCCACGCGCGCCCGTCGGCGGCACGATATGGGCGGCATCGCCGGCGAGAAACAGACGACCATAGCTCATCGGCTCGGCGACATAGCTGCGCAAGGGCGCGATGCTCTTCTCGATCGACGGTCCTGTGATCAGTCGGCCAGCGACCTCGTCCGGCAGACGCCGCTTCAGCTCTGCCCAGAACGCGTCGTCGGACCAGCCCTCCACCTTGTCGGTGAGCGGTACCTGGACGTAGTAGCGGCTCAGGACCTGCGAGCGCATCGAGCACAGCGCGAAGCCGCGTTCGTGCTTCACGTAGATCAGCTCCGGCGAGACCGGCTTCGTGCGTGACAGCACTCCCAGCCAGCCGAACGGATAGACCTTCTCATATTCGCGCAGCAGGTCCTTCGGGATCGATCTGCGACTGACGCCGTGAAAGCCGTCGGCGCCGACGATGTAGTCGCAATCGACCCGGATAGTTTCCCCGTTCAAACGATACGTCACGAACGGCTTGTCCGAGGTGAGGTCATGCGGCGTCACGTCCTCGGCATTGTGCACGACCTTGCCGCGGTGCCGGTCGCGCGCCTCGTAGAGGTCGCGCGTCAGCTCGGTCTGGCCGTAGACCAGGACGGAATTGCCGCCGGAATGCTTGTGCAGATCGATGCGGGAGAGCACGCCGTCATGGGCGATCTCGAAACCTTCGTGGATCTCGCCCTCGCGGTCCATCCGTTCGCCGCATTGCGCCTCGCGCATCAGCTTGGCAAAGCCGTGCTCGAGCACACCGGCGCGGATGCGGGCGAGCACGTGCTCGCGGCTGTATTTCTCCAGCACGACCGTGTCGATGCCCTTCAGGTGCAGAAGCTGCGACAACAGCAACCCGGACGGGCCACCGCCGATGATGCAGACCTGAACTTTCATTTTTCCGTCCTCCCGTCTGCACATATTTTGCAGATTCCAGGCTGTAAACGGATGGAGGGATTGGCCTTTGTCTTGTACTATTCGAACATGAGAACCGCAGCCCCTGCCCCGGCCATCCGGGTCTACAACCTCTTCGGCGAGTCCGGCGATCTGCCCGACGTCGTGCATTGCGAGACGATCGCGTCGCGCTCGGTGCTGCACGACTGGACACTGGCCGTGCACCGGCATGCCCGGCTGCACCAGGTGCTGCTGATCGAACGCGGCGGCGGCGAGGCGACGCTCGACGGGCGCGTGGTGGCGCTGAGGCCGATGCAGATCGTCAACGTGCCGATCGGCCACGTCCACGGCTTCCGCTTCCTGCCGGGCACGCAAGGCTGGGTGCTGACCATTGCCGCGGAAATCCTGGACGAGGCGCTGCTCGCCTCGGAAGGCCTGCGCGGCGCGCTGTCGCGATCGGCCGTGGTCCGCGGCACGCCGCAGATTCGCGCTACCATGAAGCAGATCTTTGCCGAACACGCCGCGCGCAATTTCGGCCGGGCCCATGTGCTCCGCGCGCTGTCGGCGGCCATGATCGGGCTCGTGGCGCGCGCGCTGACGAGCGAGAGCGGTGGCAATGGAACGGCCGAATCCGGCCTGTTCCGCCGCTTCGAGGCGCTGCTCGAGCAGCACCATCTGGAGCGCTGGAGCGTCGCGGACTATGCGCGGGAACTGGCGATCACGCCGACGCATCTCAACCGCGTGACGCGGGCTGCAACCGGCGATACCGCCTCTCACCTGATCCTCAACCGGCTGATCCGCGAGGCGCGGCGCAACCTCGTCTACACCAATCTGCCGGTCTCGACGATCGCGTATACGCTGGGCTTCGAGGATCCCGCCTATTTCAGCCGCGTCTATGCCGCCGCCACCGGGCTATCCCCGCGTGCCTTTCGCGCGCAGTTGCATGGCAATGAGGGCTGACGCCTCCGGCGAAAGACCAGGCGCACCGTTCACTGCTGCTGCGCTCTCCCTTCCCGGGATTCCATTTCGTCGGGATGCGACTTTTCATAGTGGAGAAAGAGGTCGAGCAACGCCAGCAGCACGATGACGACACCAAAGCCGATGCTGAGGTGCATCGCGCGTGTGTGCGCAAATCCAAGGAGCCAGGGCGACACGATGAGCCAAACGCCCATCAACACGTTGATCCACTCCTCCCAGTCGCGATAGGCGATGATGGCAGCCAGCGAGAGGATACCGATGATTGCGCTCGTCACCCAGATATCAATCCTGCCCTGGCTGATCGTCAGCTTGAACAGCCACGGCGATATGAAGAGTACGGCGGCGAGAAATAGGTTGTAGACGTCAGGGACGGTTTCGCGCTCTTGCAACCTGCTCATGACATACCTCTCCGATGGACATGCCGAGGGAATCATTCGGAGCGGGTTTGGTTCCGGACCAGCGGGCTTCGCACGGATAGACTTTGGTTGGGGGCCTGCTGCGAACCACAACGGCCTTTGTTGCCGGCGCGGCCACTTACCTTCGTATATAGCGTCCTATCCTTTGGATAGAGACCCTTAACCTCCGTACAATTGAGCAGGGAATGCGCACGCCTTAGCGTGGCTGCATTCGGCGCCCTGGCGCTGGTGGCATCTACCTCCCTAACCTTGGCGCAAGACGACCACCCCCTGTCCGGTCGTCTGCGCCGCTTTTTCAGCAAGCCATCGGCGTCCTGTGTTGTCGCGGCCGACACACCGAGCCCTGGTGGCCGAACCCGCCGGCTTTTATGCGGAACTGGGGATTTGTGCAGAATGTCTTCGATTGAGAAGATCGCACTCTTTATCGATGGCTCCAATCTCTATGCCACCTCCAAGGCGCTCGGCTTCGATATCGATTACAGGCGTCTGCTCGGCGAATTTCAGGGCCGAGGCAGGCTGCTGCGGGCCTTCTACTACACCACCGTGATCGAGGATCAGGAATACTCGTCCATCCGCCCGCTGATCGATTGGCTCGACTATAACGGGTACACCGTCGTCAAAAAGCTCACCAAGGAGTTCGTCGACGCCACCACCGGCCGCCGCAAGGTGAAGGGCAGCATGGATGTGGACCTCGCCGTGAATGCGATGGAGCTCGCCGGACAGGTCGATCAGATCGTGCTGTTCTCGGGCGATGGGGATTTTCGCTCCCTGGTGGAAGCCCTGCAACGCCACGGCGTCCGCGTGACGGTCGTGTCCAGCCTCTCCACACAGCCGCCCATGGTCGCCGACGAACTGCGCCGGCAGGCGGACGTCTTCATCGATTTGGCAGAATTGAAACCCAAAGTGGGGCGCGATCCGGCCGAGCGGCCGGGATCGCGCGAGCTGCGTCAGCCGCCGCAATTCCTCGCGCGCGGAATCATCAATCGCGGCGACCGGGTGGAATGATCCCGCGGGACGGCCGTCGGATCGTCAGACGTCGAAGAACACCGTCTCCTCCGGTCCCTGCAGATTGATCGTGAAGGAATACACGACTTTGCCGCCGCGCTCGCTGCGTTTTGCGATCAGCGTCGACCGACGGACCGGCGGCTCGACCAGGTTGAGCACAGGATCGGCGGCGTTGGCCGCTTCCTCATCCGAAAAATAGAGCCGCGTGTTCAGCCCGATATTGATGCCGCGAGCGACGATCCAGACATTGACGTGCGGCGCGCATTTGCGCCCCATCTTGTCGGTGATGGCGCCGGGCTTGATGGTCTCGAAGGTGACGAGACCGCTGTCGAAATCCGATCCCGCGCGGCCCCAGCCGCGAAAATCCTCCTCCAGGGCGCCGGCGGAGCGATCGGCCGGATGGTTGTAGCGACCGGCCGCGTTGGCCTGCCAGATCTCCAGCAGCACGTCGCGCAGCGGTGAGCCGGTGCCGTCGAGCACGCGGCCTTCGAGCGTGACGCGCTCGCCTTGCGTGCTCGGCGTCACCAGGACGTTCGAAAAGTTCTTCTCGAAGATGTCGAAGCCGGCCATCGCCGGGATGAGGCCAATATGGACGTAAGGCCCGGCGGTCTGGGAGGCGGTTTCCTTGAGGTAGTTGAGCGGCTGCGGCATTTGGCTCAGTTTCCTGCGGTGCGGTTTTCGAAATAGGTGGAACGCGCCCCGCGCAAGACGATATCGAAGCGGTAGGCGAGCGAATCGAACGGCGTAGAGGCGTTGAGATCGAGCGGAGCGACCAGGCGGTCGAGCGCGTCCTTGTCCGGAATTGTCGTCAGGATCGGGCAGACCGGGATCAGCGGATCGCCCTCGAAATACATCTGCGTGATCAGCCGCTGTGCAAAGCCCGAGCCGAACACCGAGAAGTGGATGTGGGCGGGCCGCCAGCTATTGACGTAGTTGCGCCAGGGATAGGGCCCGGGCTTCACCGTGCGGAAGTAATAGTAGCCGGTGTCGTCGGTCAGCGCACGGCCGCAACCGCCGAAATTCGGATCGATCGGCGCGAGATAGGTGTCCTTCTTGTGCCGGTAGCGGCCACCGGCATTGGCCTGCCAGAACTCGACCAGCGTGTTCGGCACGCCGCGGCCGGTCTCGTCCAGCACGCGGCCGTGGACGATGATGCGCTCGCCGACGGGATCGCCTTCCTTGGCGTAGTTGCGGATCAAATCGTTGTCGAGCGGGCCGAGACCATTGTGCCCGAACACCGGCCCGGTGATTTCCGAGATCGAGTTCTCTAGCGACAAGAGCGCCTGGCGCGGCGAGCGCAGCACCGAGGATTTGTAGCCGGGCGCATGCGCCGGCGGATGGATGGAGCGATCGCGCTGAAAGAAGCCCCCATCGCGAAGCGGCGGCGCGAATGGCTCGGCGCGGTTGAGGCGGGGATCCTGCAAGGCAGCAATTGGCGCCTGGGCGTTCATCGGCGTTGTCTCTCCCTCTGGCGCCCGGGTCCGGGCGCGGCTTATCGGGAGATCATGGCCCCGCCTATTCTCAAGATAAATAGATCGATTATAATCAATTCCATGAAAGAAATCGATCATTTGGCGATCGACGGCCACGCGCTCGAACTGTTCCTCGCCGTACTGGAGGAAGGCTCGGTGACGGCAGCCGCGACGCGGCTCGGCCTGACCCAATCGGCAGTCAGCCACGGGCTCAACAAGCTGCGGCGGATCGCCGGCGATCCGCTGTTCGCCAAATCCGGGCGCGGCATCGTCGCGACCGCCCACGCCCAGGCGCTGGCCGCAAAGGCGCGCGCGCTGATCGACGAGATGCGAAGCTTTGCCGGCGGCATCACCTTCGAGCCGGCGCGCGCGCAGCTCTCGCTGACGATCGCCGCCAACGATTTCCAGCGCGATCTGCTGCTGCCGCGATTCTTCGGACATGTCGCGGCACAGGTGAAGAGCCTGAACCTGCGCGTGATTCCCTCGCAGTCGCCCTCGCCTGCAACGCTGCGCGAGAACCGCTGCGACCTCCTGATCACGCCGCTGCCGCCGTCCGGCGCCGACATCGTGCAGAAGCGCCTGCTCAGCGATCACTACGTCTGCTACCACGATCCCAAGGCGCGCGCCGCGCCGGGGAGCCGCGCCGCCTATCTCGCGGCCCGCCACATCACCGTGGTCTACACCGACAATGAGCGGCTCGATTTCGACCGCCGGCTGGCGGCGAACGGTCTTCACCGCGATATCGCGATTTCCGTGCCGAGCTTTTCCGGCGTGCCGTCCTTCCTGCACGGCTCGCAGATGCTCGCGAGCATGCCGAGGCTGCTCGCCTCCGGCGTAATGCGCGGCTTCGCCCAAACACCGATTCCGCTGGCGGCGCGCACGCGCTCGCTGGCCGAGCTGCCGATGTTCATGGTCTGGCACCAGCGCTATCAGAAGGACCCGGCCCACCGCTGGATCCGAAGCCAGCTCGAGACCGTCGCAGCGACGGCGGCCGGAGACTGAGCTTCGCCCCACCCCACGGAAGCCTACCCCTTCGCGGAACCCACTGGTTGCGCCGCGACAGGCACGCTAGAATTCCCCCATGACCGTGACCGATATTGCGAGCAGGACCTACAATCATAGTTGGCGGCTGGATCCCATCATCCGCAGCCTGCTCGATACCGACTTCTACAAGTTATTGATGTTGCAGATGATTCGGGAATCCTATCCGAGTCAGAAGGTGACTTTCTCGGTCATCAACCGCTCGCGCCATGTGCGGCTCGCCGAGATCATCGACGAGGGCGAGCTGCGCGCGCAGCTCGACCATGCCCGCACCATCCGCTTCACCAAGAAAGAGCTGATCTGGCTTGCCGGTAACACCTTCTACGGCAAGACCCACATGTTCTCGGCCGATTTCATCCGCTGGCTCGCCGAATTCCGCCTGCCCGAATACGAGCTGCGCAAGGTCCAGGGCCAGTACGAGCTGCATTTCCACGGGCCATGGACCCACACCACGATGTGGGAGATTCCGGCGCTCGCCATCCTCAACGAGCTGCGCTCGCGCGCGGCGATGAAGGGCCGCGGCCGGTTCGAGCTCGACGTGCTCTACGCCCGCGCCAAGGCCAAGCTCTGGACCAAGGTCGAGCGGCTGCGCAAGCTCGAGAATCTGCGGCTGTCCGACTTCGGCACGCGCCGCCGCCACGGCTTCCTCTGGCAACGCTGGTGCGTCGAGGCGGTGAAGGAAGGGCTCGGACAATCCTTCATCGGCACGTCCAACGTCCTGCTCGCCATGGACAACGACCTCGAAGCGATCGGTACCAACGCGCACGAGCTGCCGATGGTCGCGGCCGCGCTCGCCAAGGACGACGAAGAACTGCGCTGGGCGCCCTATCGCATCCTCGACCAGTGGCGCCAGACCTATGGCGGCAATCTCCTGATCGCGCTCCCCGACGCCTTCGGCACCAAGGCTTTCCTGCGCGACGCGCCGGAATGGGTCGCCGACTGGACCGGCTTCCGCCCCGACAGCGCGCCGCCGATCCAGGCCGGCGAAGAGATCATCAAATGGTGGGAGACGAAGGGCCGCAATCCCAGGGACAAGCTGCTCGTCTTCTCCGACGCCATGGACGTCGGCTCGATCGAGGACACCTATCACCATTTCGCCGGCCGTGTGCGGCTATCGTTCGGCTGGGGCACCAACCTCACCAACGATTTCGTCGGCTGCGGGCCGGACGGCTCTTTCAACCTCGATCCGATCTCGCTGGTCTGCAAGGTGTCGTCGGTCGATGGGCGACCGGCGGTGAAGCTCTCCGACAATCCGGAGAAGGCGACCGGCATGCCATCGGAGATCGAGCGTTACCTGCGCGTGTTCGGCGATGCCGGCCGCGTGCGCACGCCCGTGTTGGTCTAGCCGCCGCAGGCCGAATTTCCTTCATTCAACTAAACGGTTTACGCAGAATTCGAGGCACCGGCGCGCGAATGCCGCGCCAGTTCCGGATTTGCGGCATTTGCGACGAGGCTGGCCCCGGTCACTTCAGCAGTAGATAGCGAACCGGGTTATCGTCGCACTGACCCGCTCCACACTCCAGCACGGTGGATGCGAGATTTGCGGCAATCAACAACGCGAAGATCGCGAATACCGCGTTCGATGCCAGTCCGTTCATGGGCGCATCCCCGGCGTCGTCCCGCTTGCCAGCCACGTCCTTCACGACGAAGAGAAGCGCGACATAGCCCACGACCCCGACCGCCGCGATGAGCGCCCACGTGTAGAAGTGCAGCCCAAACAGCGTCGAGCCGTATCCACGATCGCCCGGCGCGAGATGCAGCGACACTTGCCGGATCGAAATGAAGCCGGTGACGAGGCTGCCCACGAGAATCATCGCGTAGTGCGACGCACGCTCGCCGATGCGCACGTTGAACAGGAACCCAACGCCGATCGCGATGAACCCGGCCCGTTGCAGCAGGCAAAGCGGACAGGGCAACTCGCCGAGCGCAAGTTGATAGTAGAATGCGACCGTCAGAACGAACGAGATCCCAAGCACCCCGAGCATATTCAATATCGCGCCGGGGGGTCGTTGCTTGCTCATTTTCGTAGTGCCCATCTCTACGCCGTCAGAAGGAAAAGTTCAGCGAATCCGTCGCGTGGTGGAAGAACCATGCGACCGTGACGACGCCCGTTGCGCTCCAGAGCAAATAGGCCAATCCCGCGCGCGAACGCCAGAGGCAGGCGCAGCTTGCCAGCGCCAGCAGAAAAGGCAGAAACATGTACATGAGCACGGGCTCCTCGATCGATCGCTCTCTGCGCGAGCAGGCCCAAAGACATATACGATATCACTGCGATTCGGCTCCCCATATGGAGCACATCGTAGGCCGGCCAGGCCGCCGCCAGGCCCCGGGCCGTCACTCAGGAGCCGGCTTCGCCACGCCGCTCCTGCGCGTAGCGCACCAGCGCCACGAAGCGGTAGATGCCGTGCACGAACTTGCCGTAGGGCATGGTGATGAACAGCGCGAACACCGCGCCGAGATGCAGCGCGAGCAGCGGCCCCATCGCGGCCGTCTCCCGCAGGATCAAAAGTGCCATGCCGGTAGCGCCGGTCAGGAACAGCATGGCGATGAAGCCGACATCCATGCCGTAGCGCTGCTCGTCGAGCAGCTCGGGAGCGCGCTGCTTCTTGGCGACGAACAGCCCGACTGGTCCGGCGATCATTCCGATGCCGCCAAGCGTGCCGAGCAGGACCGGCAGGTCCCACAGCGGATACGGCGCCTCGCGTCCCAGCAGGTAATGGTAGAGCGTGGCGACCGAGGTCGCGGCAAAGCAGAGAAGGAAGCCGTAGAAGGTGAGGTGATGATAGAGCTTGCGCCGATCGGTCGGCCGGTCGTCCTCATTGTAGCAGCCGACGCCGCCACCATGGAGATAGCGCAGCTCTCCGGCATCGCGGATCGCCTGGAAGATCGAACCACCATCGGCACGGCCGCCAATGGGTTCGCCGATGTCGCGCCAGAACGCGCGCACGCTCATCACCAGCGCAAGGATGGCATAGAGGAATGCGGCGCCGAACAGCGCGGCCATCGCGTTGTGCGGCATCAGCCTGTAGAACGCGCCCGGCCCGGTATGCACGCCAAACAGCACGCCGCGGTCGTTCAGCGCGGCGAAGCCGAGGATGAAGGCCGCCATGCTGAGCGCGGCGATGACGCTGATCACGAGACCGTTGCGCGCAAAGGTGCCGGAGAGCGCCCGCGGCCAGGCATAGGCCGCATAGGACTCGGCGCGCGCGACCGCCAGCGTCTTCGGGACGTTGACGTTGAATTCGTGCGGCGGCGAGAACTGGCAGTCGACGTAGCAAGCGCCGCAGGCATGGCAGAGGTTGGCGAGATAGTTGAGATCGCCATCGGAGAAGGCGCGGCGCATCTCCATGGCGGGAAATACCGCGCACAGCCCCTCGCAGTAGCGGCAGGAATTGCAGACCGTCATCAGACGGTCGGCTTCGTCGAGAATCCTAGTTCCGTGCATGTTTCGCCGCTTCCCGTCCTGCGATCCGCCCGAACACGCTGCCGATGGTCATGCCGATGCCGGCGGCATAGCCCTTGCCGAGCACGTTGCCGGCCATGATCTCGCCGGCCGCGAACATGTTGGCCGATGGCTTGCCGCCCTTCATCAGCATGCGCGCCTCCTTGTTCACGCGCGTGCCGAGATAGGTGAAGGTGATTCCGGGCCGCACCGGATAGGCGAGATAGGGCGGCGTCTCGATCCGCCGCGCCCAGTGCGTCTTGGGCGGCGTGATACCCTCGGTGCGGCAGTCGTCCAGGATGGTGTGGTCGAACTTACCGGGCCGCACCGCGGCGTTGAATTCGGCGATGGTCTTCTCCAGCGCTGCCGGATCGAGCGTCAGCTTGCCGGCGAGCTCGGTGACCGTCCGTCCCGCGATCGGCGGGAACAGCGTCGGCATGAACGAGGTGACGACGGTCGAGTCGAAGATGATGTAGGCGATCTGATCGGGCTGCGCCGCCACCAACCGACCCCAGATCGCGTAGCGCTTCGGCCAGATGTCCTCGCCCTCGTCGTAGAAGCGCTGCGCGTGCTTGTTGACGACGATGCCGAACACGACGGAGTCGTGGCGCGTGATGATGCCGCCGTCGAATTTCGGCGCGCGGGCGTCGATCGCGACCGCATGGCACTGCGTGGGATCGCCGACCTCCTGCACGCCCCTTTCGAGCAGCATCTTCAGGATCGAGCCGCGATTATAGGGCGTGCCGCGGATCAGGAAATTGTCGGCGGCATCGCCCCAATGCTCCTTCAGCCACTCGATATTGGCCTCGAACCCGCCGGCGGCCGCAACCAGCGAGGTCGCGCGGATCTCGGTCTCGCCATTGATCGGCCGCTTGACGCGGGCGGCCAGGAACATGCCATCCTCGATCACGAGGTCGATCACCTCGGCATCGTATGCGACCTCGACGCCGAGCCGTTCGGCGGTGAGATACAGCGCATTCAACATCGCGCGGCCGCCGCCGAGAAAGAAGGAGTTGGTGCGGCCGAGGCTCAGCGTGCCGCCGAGCGAGGGCTGCCAGCGAACACCCTGCTCCACGATCCAGTTCAGGATGTCCTTGGACTCGCGGATCATGTGGCGGGCGNCCCGCCGGTAACGAGCAGCAGATCCTTCCAGAACTCTTCCTCGGTGTACGGGCCGGTCAGGATCGCGGTCGCGGCATCGTGGGCGCAGCGCATGTTGCGGGTGTGGCGCGTGTTGCCGCCGCGATAGAACTTTGGCGCGCCTTCGAGCACGAGGACGGAGGCGCCGCCGCGCCGCGCGGCGATCGCAGCGCACAGCGCCGCATTGCCACCGCCGATCACCAGCACGTCGTATTTGCTGCCCATTCCGTCCGTCCGATACGACGATGTTGGAGACATTCTGCCCGACGACGACTTCGGTCAAGCCGGACGCTATTGCGTACTTTTGTATACAAAGATATACATATGCGGCGCAAGCGGCATCTGTGCATGGGCAGGATGCGCTCGGCAACCCGCGAGGATGCATGGCCAGACGCCCGGCAAAGGCAGGCGGATCGATCGCGCGCGGCGCCGGCCTCGCGCTGGGCGAAGCCGTGTTCCGCTCGCTGTGCGAGGCGCTTCAGGCCGGCAGCTACCGCGCCGGCGACCGCCTGCGCGAGGAAGAGGTTGCGCAGCGGCTGAAGGTCAGCCGCACACCGGTGCGGGAAGCGCTTGGCCGGCTTGCGGCGCGCGGCTTCGTCGAGCCCGCCGGCGGCCGCGGGCTGATCGTGCGCAACCTCGACATTTCCGAGGTGCTCGAGCTCTATGCCATGCGCGAGATCATGGAAGGCGCTGCCGCACGCCTTGCCGCCGAGCACGCCTCGGCACCAGAGGTCGACGCGCTCAGGGATATCGAGCAGGCGTTCACCGAAGCCTCAGAGACCGACCCGGCCGAGATGCCAAGGCTCAACCGCGCCTTCCACGAGGCCATCTGCCGTGCTGCGCGCAACCGCTATCTCGACAACGCGTCCCGCGAGTTGCAGGACTGGATCGCCCTGCTGGGACCGACAACCTTCACCGTGACGGGACGACCGACGACCAGTCACAGCGAACATCGGGCCATCATCGACGCCATCGCGGCACGCGACGGCGACAAGGCCGAAAACCTCGCACGCGCGCACATCCGCGAAGCGTTGCGCTGCCGGCTGAAGCTCCTGCAGAAGCAGTGAGCAGCCTATTGCCTCGCTCGACGCACGGGACGCGCGCCCGCATTACGACGGCGGCGACACCGGGCCAAGCCATGCAGTCTCCTATTGGGGGAATCCGGAAGGGTCGATTAGCTTTGCAATCACCGGAAAGTACGCATCGCTCAAGCCCCTGTCGATCGTCTCCTGGAAGATCGTGCGCATCAATGCCGCGCCGCGAAGGTTCAGGCCAGCCGCGTCACCGAGCGCCAGGGCATAGCTCAGGTCCTTCATCGCATATGCGGTCGAGAAGGCCCGCAACGGAAACTCCTTGGCGATGATCGCCTTCATACCGTGGTTGCGCAGCGCAAAACTGTCGGCCGAGCCCTTCGACAGCGTCTCCAACAGGAGTCTTGGCTCGACCCCACTGTGCTTGGCGACCGCCACGGCTTCCGCGAGCGCGTTGACCGTCTCGAACAGCACCATGTTGTTGAGGATTTTAATCACCTGCCCCGCCCCGGTGTCGCCGCAGAGGGTGACATCGGTGGCGAAATGCCGGATCAGCGGCTCGACCTTGGCAAATTGCTCCGGCGTCGCGCCGACCATGACGCTGAGCGTGCCGTCCTGCGCCGCCTGACGCGTCCGGGCAATCGGCGCATCGACCCAGAGCGCGCCCTTCTCCGCCAGTTGCCGGGCGAACTCGCGCGTCATGCCCACCTCGGAGGTGCCGAGGTCGATCACGGTCTGCCCGCTCTTGATCGAGGGCAGGATGCCGTCTTCGAAAGCCGACAGCACATGCCTGGCGCTTGGCAGGCACAGGAAGATGATCTCGCTGCCGCTGACGACATCACCAACGCATTTGGCCGCAGTTGCGCCGTCAGCGACGATCCGCGCCAGCGTATCCGCGGCAAGATCGAACGCCAGCACCGTACTGCCGCTCTTGCGCAACAGGTTGCGGCAGATCGGCTCGCCCATCACACCGAGACCGATGAATCCGATCAATCCAGACATTTCATGCTCTCCCCAACGCTCGCGGCGGCCGGGTGGATCGCTCTGACGCTCGGTTTCCACTGACTCCGTCGCTCGATCGTTGTTCTATTCAACAGGACAATATTCTATTTCCATTCTCGTTCTATACCGGCCTCGCGCGCGAGCTCAATCCATGGGACACGCATCCCTGTCGTGCGACCGCCGGGCACCAATGCGCCAGAATGCAGGATGATGAAATTCGCCGGAAAATGCCGCTACGACGTCAGGCCTAGAACGCGCGCGTGAAGAGCCAGTAGCCGCCGAGCAGCGTGATCACCGCGGATACGGCATAGACCAGCCCGGTCGCCCTCACCGGCTTGGCGCGATCGGGCGCGAACAGCCGATCGAACAGGCCGAGCACCGGGAGCACGATCGCGACGATCGCGACCTGCCCGATCTCGACGCCGATGTTGAAGGCCGCAAGCGCCGGCACGATCGCATTCGTCGGCAGGCCGACCTCCCTCAGTGCGCCGGCAAAGCCGAAGCCATGGATCAGCCCGAACAGAAAGGCCACGCGCCAACGGCTGTCGATGTCGCGCGAAAAGAAATTCTCGACGGCCACGAACACGATCGAGGCCGCGATCGCCGGCTCCACGATGCGGCTTGGGATGACGACGAGATCGAGCGCCGCTAGCGACAGCGTGATGGAATGGGCGATGGTGAAGGCGGTGACGATCTTGATGACCGGAATGAGCCGGCGCGCCCACAGCACGACCGCGATCAAGAAGGCGATATGATCGTAGCCGAGAAAGATGTGCACGATGCCGGTGAGGAGATAGCGCTGCATAGTCGACCATAGCGGCGGCGCCGGCGCCGAGAGCGTGACGGTGGTATTGCCGGCGTCGAGCAGCGCCTGGGCCTCTGACTTGCCCTGCACGACCAGCACCACCTGGCGCGCGGTCGGATCCTTCTCGGTCAGCACGGTGGAACGATAGACGATGTCGCCGGCGACGCCCGCGCAGGCAAAGCTGTTGCGATAGATGACGCCGTCTCCATCAGCCAGGATCGCGGCAGTCCCGGCCGCGCAGGCCGTGCCGTCGACCGCGGTCACGGCGAGATGCGCCTTCAGATAGGCAAGAATTGAGGCCGCGGCCGCGTCGACCGCGGCCGGATCGACCGCATCTGCCTTTGCGTCATAGACATTCGTGCCGACGAGCCGGTCGACATCGCTGCCCTTGAGCGCCACCTCGACGGTCACGGCGCGGTCGGCGGTCAGCGCCACGCGCGCCGTCGAGAGGTTGACCTGGTGCGCGCGTACCGGCAGGGCGAAGCTGAGCAGAACCACGCCGAGCAGCGGGAGGCGAAGCAAGTTCATGATCCCGCTCCGACGGCACGGAGCAGCTCCGTCAAGCGGTGCATCTCGAACTCGGCCACGGTGACCACCGCACCATCGGGCGCGAGCCGCGCATAGCGGTCGAGACTGTCGGCGGATGCGCCGAACTCGAGCCTGGCCAGCGGCGCCGCCGCATCGCGCGCGAAGACCAGCACGATGAGGCTC
>NZ_LSEF01000052.1:0-33330 GCF_001641695.1 Bradyrhizobium neotropicale | reverse complement strand
AGGTTGAGGCCATAGCGGACGAGTTGCGACGGATCGGCCGGTCCGACGCGGGTCTCGATCGCACTAGCGTCGAACGCGCGCAGCGCCGCATCAATGACGCGCGCCTGCTCGGGATCGGCGACATGCACGACATTGCCAGCGGCGTGGTTGTGCTGACCGAGATGACGAAACCAGTTGCCGTCAGCGTCGCGCTCGAAGCGGGTGAGCTTACCGGCAAAGAGGATCTCGAGCGCCCAAACCTGCGCCATGGATACCGGCAGCAACAGGCTCTTGCCACGGCTTGACGCGTCCGGCCCGGTTGGGCCGCGCAGACGTCGCGCCATGTCGAGCGTGACCCGCCACTCCTCGCCGACATGACGCGGCATCACGTACACCGCGGGACGCCCGGCGATCCGGACGTAATGCGATGTACTCGCCGGATTGGGCGCACCCACATTCACGGAAGTCGCCGAACCATCGGCGGCCTCGATCACGGCAACGGTTGCGGGTGGATCGAGACCAAAGTCGGCGAAGCTCGCCGCGGTGAGCTCGCTTGCGGGAATTTCGCGTGAGGGCTCGCTGACGGCGACGAGCCGCAGCGCCGTTTCGAGATGCGATTTGAGCTCGGCCGGCACGGCGCCATCCAGCCCCTCGATCGTCCAATCGCCGGCCTTGCGAAGCAGGACGACGCTGCCGCTGTCCGAACGAATCTCCACCCGGCGCGCGTCAGCAGGCGCGATGGTCACGAGCCCCTTCGGCGCGAACGCGACCTTGCTGCGCAGCTCCGGCCATCGCCCGCTGGCGATCAGGACGCCCAGCAGCGCCACCAGGCACACAGCGAGCAGCGGCGTCAGCCATCGGGCCATCCCGCGCGCGGCCGCCCCGTCCGTCACCGTCGCCTCCACCACATCGCAACACCGAACAGAGCCGTACTCAGTGGCAACAGCACCTCCAGCACAATGAAGGTGTCGCGCATCTGACTGCTGGTCAACACAATCTCCGGCAGCTTGAAGGTCTGCGGCGCCACGCCTGGGGTGGCGTCATCCTCGGCAAGCCAGCGCAGCATGGCAAGCGACAGCTCGCCATTGGAGACGTAGGGGAAATATTCGTTGCTCGCGACCTTGCTGGTGCCGGCCACGACGAGGCGGAAGCGTTTGCCCGGCGCCGCGCCCGGCCAGTTGCCTTCGAGCGCGACCGCAAGCGGCTGTGCGCTCCGCCGCGTGTTCGCCGCGTCTCCATCCGTCGCGGCTGGAGCAGACTTGGGCGAGCGCAGATAACTATCCTGGCTGCTCGCGGCCAGCACGATCAAGCTAACCCCGGACGGCGGCTGCGCCACCGCGATCGGCCGCGCCTGCGGAAACACGGTCAGGGCCAGACGCCTCGTGATTGGATGCGGCGGATAATAGGGCACGGCGACCTTGTCTGCATCGGTGCGGAAATGATTAAGGGGATCGATGACGATCAAGGCCTCGCTCGACAATCCCACGGGCTTGAGCAGCAATCGCTCGAAATCGCCCTCGATCTGCGATAGCGGATCGATCAGCAGCAGAAGCCTGCCGCCGCCTTTTACATAGTCGCCGAGCAGCGTCGCTTCCTCAGCGGCAAAGGCCGTGCGCGGGCCGATATCGGCGACGACCGAGCAGTCGGACGGGATGCTCGTCGCCGTCGCCGTGACGAGCTCGCGCATCTCGAAGCCGATCTGGTTCAGGGCCAGCAGCAGCCGGTCGAGCGCTTCGGGCGCCGTCTCCAGCACGTCGCCGGCGCCGGGCGTCTCGTGGCCCTTCAACGTCTCGACATGACTGAAGTGGAAGTGCGAGGGCAGCGGCCGGTACGCCTCGTCGTGGCCGGTGACGAAGCAGACCGTCTCCACGCGCTTACGCAGCACGCGCAAGGCCGCATAGCCGATGCGGGCGGGATCGATGACGTTTTCGACCAGAACCCTGCGGTCTTCGGCCTGCAACACTGCCGTATTGTAGGCGCGCACACCGAGGTCGCGGGCAAGCCCGGGCTCCTTGTCGAGATCGATGGCGCGGAAGGCGAGCAGCGGATGGTTGCGCGCGGCGCTCTGGACGAGATCACGGACAGCGATCGCGTTGGCATCGCTCGCGTTGTAGAAATAGGTCAGCGCAAGCGGCGTTCGCAATTGTGCGATCACGTCGGTGAGCTGTTGCGGCGGCGTGTTGCGCCCTTCCCGGCTGACGTCGAAATGCACGTCGTGGCGATAGAGCGCCACGTTGGCGCCGACCACAGCCGCGATCGCAGCAACAACGATCGACGCGTTCGCAAACCAGGCCGACCAGCGTGAGCCGCCGCCACGCAGAGGAAGGCGGATCGCCAGCATGAACAGCGCGACAAGGGCGAGCGCACAGGCGGCAAACAAAAGGCTGTTCGATATGGTCTCGCCGAGCCCTGCGAAGCCGAGCGCGCCGCAGACGACGGCACCGGCCACGAGGACGAGGAGCGAGATATTCGATCTGGCATATCCACTCATCGCCTTGCGTCTCTCACCGCCGCGCCAGCGCCCGGACCGTCAACAGCAGCGTCAGCAGGGTGACGCTGAGGAAGAAACCCACGTCGGACAGATAGATCGAGCCGACGGCAAAGGGACGAAAATGCACGGACAGCGACAGGTTCACCACCAGCGTGTCCGCCGGGCTCGGCAGCAGCCAGCCGAAATTGTCGATGATCCAGAGCAGGAGGAACACGCTGAGCGAGATCAACGCCGCGATCACCTGGTTGGCCGTCAGCGCCGAGGCCAACAGTCCCGTTCCGACTAGCGCCGATCCGAACAGCAGCAGGCCGAAATAGCCGCTGTAGATCGGCCCGAAATCAGGGTCGCCGAACCAGGCGAGCGAGGCCGCATAGGCTCCCGACAGCACGAGCATGACCACGATCAGGCTCATCGCGGCCAAGAACTTCGCCAGCACGATTGCGACCTCGGAGAGCGGGGCGGTCAGGAGAACCTCCAGCGTCTTGAGCTTCCGCTCTTCCGCGAACAGTCGCATCGTGATCAGCGGCACGGTCAGCATGAACAGCACGAACATCTGGAAGAAAATGTGCACCATGCTGGGCTGGTGGCTGAGGAACAGGGTGAGCGTGAAGCTGTAGCCCATAATCAGCAGGAACACTGTCATGAGCACGTAGGCGATCGGCGAGGAGAACAACGCCGTCGCTTCCTTCCCTAGCAACACCGCGAAGCTTCTCATGCCGCCGCCTCCGGTCGCCGGGTGAGATCGAGAAACACCCGTTCGAGATCGGGCCGCAGCTCGGTCAGCTCGCGCACCGGGATCTGAGCTGCGACCAATGCGGAGACCAGATCGGCCGCGAGCGACGGACGCTGCTCCGCTCTGAGGAGGAAGCGTCCCGCACCGTCCGGATCTGCAACGACCTCGTGCACGCCGGCGATTGCCTTCGTCGCACGGCGCACGGCATCTTCTGTGACGTCCGCCGACAGACGCAACGTCAGATCGTGCGCGGCATCTTTCATCGCGTCGGATGTCAAGAGCACGCCGTCGAGCAAGATCATCACGCGCGAGGCGATCTTCTCGATCTCGGGCAGGATGTGCGAGGCAAGCAGCACGGTGTGGCGTCCGGCCAGCGATTCGATCAGGTCGCGCACGGCGATCACCTGGTGCGGATCAAGCCCGCTGGTCGGCTCATCCAGCACGAGGACTTTTGGATCGCCAAGGAGCGCTTGTGCGATCGAGACACGTTGGCGGAAGCCGCGCGACAATTTCCCCGTCGTAAGTTCCATGACGCGCGCAAGATCCAGCCGCTCAGCCGCCTCGTCGATCGCTTCCCTCGCCTTTGGCCCGTGCAATCCCTTGATCCCGGCCATGAAATGCAGGAACTCGCCGACCCGCATATGGTCGTAGAGCGGCGCGTCTTCCGGCACGTAGCTGATGGCGCGACGCACGCCGAGGGAATCTTCGACCACGTCGTGGCCGGCGACCTCGATGCGCCCCGAGGTCGGCACCAGATAGCCCGTGAGCATGCGGAAGATCGTGCTCTTGCCGGACCCGTTCGGCCCGAGCAGGCCGACGATCTCGCCCGGCGCTATCGCAAAGGACACGTCGGTGACGGCGCGTCGCGGTCCGTACCACTTTGTAACGCGCTCGGCGAGAACGACCGGAGAGACAGCCGGAAGCATGGAGATTTAGACATCCCTCTTGCGGACACCGCCTAAGCCTACCGCGCAAAATCCCGGGCGCGAAGGCCCGGGATGACTATGCGGCACATTGATCCGCGGCGGCGACCAATCACTCGTAGAATTCGGGCGAGTGCTTGTGCGCCTTGAACGTGTCGGGGTCGTGGGCATAGATGATGTCGGCGCCCTCGGTGTCGCGAACCCGCTTCACCCAGGCGTAGGCATCGAGCATGCCGACGGGATCATAGACGCTGCCGATGCTCGGCAGGATATTCTTGTCGAGGTTCTCCTGGAGATAGACGGCGTCGCTGGTCAGCACCACCGTGCCGGTCTTCGGCAGACGCACCACCAGGATCTGGCTTCCGGGCGTGTGCGACACGGTCCGGTGGATGAAGACGCTGTTGTCACCGAACAGGTCGAGATCGCCGTCGAGCTCGATGGTCTTGTACTTGGAAGGCATGCCCCCGCCGACGCTGTTGCGCAGCATGGCGAAATCGTCGGAGATGAAGAAGGTCGCGTAGCCCGGCGCAGGCCAGAACGCGTTCCTCATCTCGTCGCGCTGGTAAACGAAGGTCGAATCCAGGAACTTGCCGATGTTGCCGGCGTGATCGACGTGGAAATGGCCGAGGATGACATATTTGATGTCGGACGGCTTCACGTTGATCTTGGAAAGCTGCGCGTCGATGGCGATGTCGGGCGAACGGCCCGGATCAAGAGCCTTCACGAACGGCCCCCAATAGTCGGGATCCTTGATGATGCGGTCGTTGTTGCCGCAGTCGAACAGAACGTCGCCCTTGGGATGGCGGATCAGGAAGAAGCCGACGGGAATCTGGACCTTGCCGCTACTGCCGTTCTGAATGATCGACTTGTCGAGATTGAGTGCCCCCGAAGAGAAGACGTAGAGCTTCATCTCCTTTGGCGGTTCGGCAGCCACCGCGGCCGACATAAAAAAAAGTCCTGCGGCCAGCGAGCCAAGGACCTTCGACGCAGTCACCCGCATGTCGTCCTCCCTGTTTTCGACGCACTTTTTTTCAGCGGTGTGGCATCCTACCATAGTCTAATGCGGCTGTGCAGAGCTCAATGCACGCGAGCGGGCAAATAAATTCAGCCTGCACGGAGCGCGGCTCGTCTTGTGCGCTGCAATTGGCCCCGCTTGGAGCGCTCAAGCGACCACGTCGGCCACGACCGCCTTCAGGACATCCCGCACGTCGGCCGGTTTGAGCCGCGCCTGCAAGCCGCGTTGCCCGCCATTGACATAGACATGGTCAAGCGTAAGCGCGCTCTGCTCGATTACTGTGCGCACCGAACGGCGTTGCCCGAACGGGCTGATGCCACCGACCTTGAAGCCGGTGACGCGTTCGGCCTCGGGCGGCTTCATCATCTGCGCCGACTTGCCGCCGATGGCAGCGGCGAGCTTCTTCATCGACACCTCACGGTCGGACGGAACGACAACGCAGACCGGCTTGTCATCGACCAGCGCCATCAACGTCTTCAATACGCGCGCCGGATCCTCGCCGAGCGCGGAGGCTGCCTGCAGCCCGATGCTCTCTGCCTCGGGATCGTAATCATAGGCGTGAACGGTGAAGACGACACCGGCGGCTGCGAGCGCGCGAGTTGCGGGGGTGACTTTGGACATGCGTGATGTCTAGCACCGTCATAGCGAGGAGCGAAGCGACGAAGCAATTCAGAATCTTTCCGCAGAGACACCTCTGGATTGCTTCGCTGCGCTCGCAATGACATGTGCACGCGCCAAATATTCAGTCGTCGTCCCGGCGCAGGCCGGGACCCACAACCCCAGGGAGGAGTTTGGCGAAGACTCGGTGTCCGGTACTACGACCATCCGCGATCGATAGATTCCGCGGTATGGGTCCCGGCCTGCGCCGGGACGACACCTGCATTTTGGGCAGTATTGGAATAGCCTAACGCGCGCCGAGCCTCACTCCGCCGCGTCGCGGATTTCGACGCGTTCGGCCCTGGCCGCGCAGAACTTGAACTCCGGGATTTTGCCGAACGGATCGAGCGCCGGGTTGGTCAGGAGGTTCGCCGCCGCTTCTGCGTAGCAGAACGGCATGAACACCATGTTCTCCGGTACGTCGCGGTCGGAACGTACCTTGACCTCGACCGCGCCGCGGCGGGTCTCCAGGCGAATGAAATCGCCGGGCGAAAGCTTCTTCTTCCGCATGTCCTTCGGCGACATGAACGCGACCGCCTCGGGCTCGATCTGGTCGAGCACCTGCGCGCGCCGCGTCATCGAGCCGGTGTGCCAGTGTTCGAGCACGCGGCCGGTGGAGAGCACCATCGGATATTCGTCGTCGGGCAGCTCATCCGGCGGGACGACCTTGGCCGGCACTATCTTGCCGCGGCCGCTCGCGGTCGGGAAGCCCGTGGTGAAGATGATCTCGTTGCCGGGCTTGTTGGGATCGTCGGCCGGATAGGTGACGGCACCTTCGCGCACCAGCCGCTCCCAGCTGATGTTCTTGAGTGACGGCATCAGCTCCGCCATCTCGGTGTAGACCTCGCCGGGGCCGGCATAATTCCACGGCAGCCCCATGCGCTTGCCGATCTCCTGGATGATCCAGAGATCCTGCCGCGCATCGCCCGGCGGCTTGATCACCTGGCGCGCGAGCTGCACGCGGCGATCGGTGTTGGTGAAGGAGCCGTCCTTCTCCGCGAACGCCGAGGCCGGCAGGATGACGTCGGCGTGGAACGCGGTCTCGGTGACGAAGAGATCCTGCACCACGAGATGATCGAGCATGGCGAGCGCCTGGCGCGCATGCTGCAGATCGGGGTCGGACATCGCGGGGTTCTCGCCCTCGACATACATGCCCTTGATCTCGCCGGCGTGGATCGCGTTCATGATCTCGACCACGGTCAGGCCGCGGACGGGATCGAGCTCCTGGCCCCACAGCTTCTCGAAATTGCCGCGCATGTCGTCGCGGCCGACCGGCTGGTAGTCGGGCAGGAACATCGGGATCAGGCCGGCGTCGGAGGCGCCCTGCACGTTGTTCTGGCCGCGCAGCGGATGCAGGCCGGTGCCGGGACGGCCGACCTGGCCGGTGATCAACGCGAGCGCGATCAGGCAGCGCGCATTGTCGGTGCCGTGAACGTGCTGGCTGATGCCCATGCCCCAGAAGATGATCGAGGATTTTGCCCGCGCGTAGGTTCTGGCGACCTCGCGCAGGGTTTGCGCCGGGATGCCGCAGATCGGCGCCATCTTCTCCGGCGTGAACTCCTTGATCTTCTCCTTCAGATCCTCGAAGCCCTCGGTGTAACCGGCGATATACTGGTCGTCGGTCAGGCCTTCGGTGATGATCGTGTTGATCATCGCATTCAGCATCGCAACGTCGGAGCCCGGCTTGAACTGCAGATGCTTGGTCGCGTGGCGCGACAGCGTCTGCCTGCGCGGGTCCATGACGAAGAGTTTTGCGCCGTTCTGCTTGACCGCGTTCTTGATGAAGGTCGCGGCGACCGGGTGGTTCACGGTCGGATTGGCGCCGATCACCCAGATCACTTCGGCGTCCATCGCGGCAGAGAACGGCGCCGACACCGCGCCCGAGCTCAGGCCTTCGAACAGCGCCGCCACCGACGAGGCGTGGCACAGGCGAGTGCAGTGGTCGACATTGTTGGAGCCGAAGCCGGTGCGCACCAGCTTCTGGAACAGATAGGCCTCTTCGTTCGACCCCTTCGCCGAGCCGAAGCCGGCCAGCGCCTTCACGCCCTTCTCGTCACGGATCTTGACGAGGCCCTTGGCGGCGATGTCGAGCGCTTCCTCCCACGAGGCCTCGCGGAAATGGGTAAAGGGATTGGCCGGATCGACCTGGTCGTTGAAATCCTTCTTCGCATTGGGCAGTCGCACCAGCGGCTTGGTCAGGCGGTGCGGATGGTGGATGTAGTCGAAACCGAAGCGGCCCTTGACGCAGAGACGATTGCGGTTGGCTGGACCGTCGCGGCCCTCCGCATAGATCACCTTCTCGTCCTTGACCTGATAGGTGACCTGGCAGCCGACGCCGCAGAACGGGCAGAGCGAATCCACCTTCTTGTCGGCGTAGGTGACGCGGGTCTGCTTGTCGTCGAGCATCACGGCCGGCATCAAGGCTCCGGTCGGGCAGGCCTGCACGCACTCGCCGCAGGCAACGCAAGTCGACTCGCCCATGGGATCGTCGAAGTCGAACACGATCTTAGCGCCGGCATTACGATAAGCCATGCCGATGACGTCGTTGACCTGAACCTCGCGGCAGGCGCGCACGCACAGGCCGCACTGGATGCAGGCGTCTAGATTGACGCGCATCGCCGGATGGCTTGCGTCGGTCGTCCAGCGTTCGGCGGCGGGAAAGCGGCTCTCGGTGACGCCTGTGGTCTCGGCCCAGTGCCAGAATTTCGAATCCGGATCGTGCGAGGTCTCGCGCGCCGGCTGATCGGCGACGAGCAGCTCCATCACCATCTTCTGCGCGGCGACCGCGCGCGCGCTCTCGGTCTTCACCTTCATGCCGACCGACGGCGTGCGCTTGCAGGAGGCGGCGAGCACGCGCTCGCCCTCGATCTCGACCATGCAGGCGCGGCAGTTGCCGTCGGGACGGTAGTCCGGTTCCGGCGAGTAGCAGAGATGCGGGATGTCGCGGCCCTGACGCTTGGCAACCTGCCAGATGGTCTCGCCCGGCTTGGCTTCGACCTGCTTGCCGTCGAGCTCGAACGTAATCTTCGTCATTCGGCCGCTTCCTTGAACTCGTCAGGGAAATATTTGATCACGGATGTCAGCGGATTCGATGCCGCCTGTCCGAGCCCGCAGATCGAGGCATCGCGCATCGCCTGGCTCAATTCTTCCAGCAGCGCACGGTTCCAGATCGGCTTCTGCATCAGCAGCGCGGCTTTCTGGGTTCCGACGCGGCACGGCGTGCACTGGCCGCAGCTCTCGTCCTCGAAGAACTTCATCAGGTTCAGCGCCGCGGTCCTCACGCTGTCCTTCTGCGACAGGATCACGA
Organism: Bradyrhizobium neotropicale; assembly: GCF_001641695.1. Taxonomy (GTDB): domain Bacteria; phylum Pseudomonadota; class Alphaproteobacteria; order Rhizobiales; family Xanthobacteraceae; genus Bradyrhizobium; species Bradyrhizobium neotropicale. The sequence continues at coordinate 24,225 of NZ_LSEF01000052.1, read as the reverse complement.
TCGCGGCCGAGCCGATGAAGCAGCCGTATTTCTCCAGCGTGCCGAAATCGAGCGGGATGTCGTCCATCGACGCCGGCAGGATGCCGCCTGACGCGCCGCCCGGCAGGTAAGCGTAGAAGGTGTGGCCGTCGGCCATGCCGCCGCAATATTCGTCGATCAATTCGCGCACCGTGATGCCGGCGGGCGCGAGCTTCATGCCCGGGTTCTTGACGCGGCCGGAGACCGAGTAGCTGCGCAGGCCGTGACGCTCGTGGCGGCCGTGGCCCTTCCACCAGTCGGCGCCGTTCTCGACGATGTCGCGCACCCACCACAGCGTCTCGACATTGTTGATGAGCGTCGGCAGGCCGAACAGACCGACCTGGAAGGGGTAAGGCGGCTTGTGCCGCGGCAGGCCGCGCTTGCCCTCGATGCTTTCGAGCAGCGAGGATTCCTCGCCGCATATATAGGCGCCGGCGCCGCGCCGCATGTGCAGCGTCGGACCGCCCGCCGGGAGCTTTGCGATCTCGCGCTCCAGGATCTCACGCGCGGCCGGATATTCGTCGCGCAGATAGATGTAGACGTCGGCGGCCTGCACCACATGCGCGCCGATCAGCATGCCCTCGATGAAGCGGTGCGGATCGGTCTCGAGATAATAGCGGTCCTTGAAGGTGCCGGGCTCGCCCTCGTCGCCGTTGATCGCCATCAGCCGCGGCCCGGGCTCCCCGAGCACCGCCCGCCATTTGCGGCCCGTCGGGAAGCCGGCGCCGCCGAGCCCGCGCAGCGAAGCATCGTCGAGCGACTTCAGAAGATCGTCCGTCGACAGTTCGCCCGAGCGCACGCGGTTGAGCAGCTTGTAGCCGCCGCCGGCAACATAAGCGTCGTAGTCGATGTATTTCGGCAGATGCGCGTGGGTATCGCCGGCCTTCGCGGCCGCCAGCACGCCGCTGACCGTGGCGTGATCGACGAAATTGTGGCCGACTTCCGCGGCCGGCGCCGTATCGCAGCGGCCGACGCAGGGCGCGCGCACCACGCGGATGCCGGGGCCGCTGGTGCGCTGAAGCTCCTCGAGGAGCTTCTCGCCGCCGAGCATGGCGCAGGTGAGCGAATCGCAGACGCGGATGGTGAGCGGGGCGATGTCCGGCTGGCCTTCCTTCACCACGTCGAAATGTGCGTAGAAGGTCGCGGTCTCGAACACTTCGGCGAAAGCGAGCTTCATCTCGTCGGCCAGCGCCGCGAGATGCGCGGCCGAGATCTGGTGATATTTGTCCTGGATCAGGTGCAGATATTCGATCAGCAGGTCGCGCCGCCGCGGTCTGTCGCCGAGCAATTGCTCGATCTCGTGCGCGGCAGTGGGATCGACCTGCCGGCCCTTGGGCGTGGCCTTGGCGCGCCGGCTCCCCTCGCCCGGGTGTTCGAATTCAAGAACCTTATGAACGTCGTGGCTGCTCATGGAACGCCGCGTTCTCCTCAAAACCGCGATGACTTCAGGCAGAATCGCCGCCGCGAACCACCTTCATTTCCAGGATGATCGTCCGGGAACAGCGTGACTGGCCTCCCGCGGATCAAGCCTCATTCCAACAAACTCTAGCCTCTGGCATACCAGATGCAAGCAAATTTAGAACGTCTCTATAATGATTTAGGAGGCAGGCAGAGCGCCTGCCATGCCTCCTTGAGATGTTGATCGTGGAACCTTTCTTCAGATCTTCTCCATGCAGTCCTGGATATAGAACCAGCGGTCATCCCCGATCAGCCCCTTGGCCTTCACCTCAGCGCGACACGCCTTCAGCCTGGGCTTGTTGGCGGACCACTTCGCCTTCATGTCCTTCAGCTTCTGCATGGTGAGCTTGATCTTGCCCGGCGGCTTGGCAGTGGTCGTCGTCGCAGCCGGTGCCGGCGTTGCGGGTGTAGCCGCGGTTTGTGCGGAAGCGGTGTGAAGGCCCGCGGCCAGCAGCACGGCGGCGAGGCAGATACGGGTGCGAAGCATAGGAATCCCCCTAGGTCCCATTCTTGATCATTCGTGAACACCGCGGGAAGCCGAATTTCAGCCTCCCGCGACGGCGTGGGTTTGCGATCAGAAGATCTTCACCGCGCTCTCGAGCGTCTTGTAGACGCCCCAGGCCAGCGGAACGCCGACGAAGGCCCAGAACAGCGCGGCCTTGACGTCAAGGCCTCCCGTACCGATGCCAAAGGAACCGTGCTGGATCGTCGCCTCGCCCTTGGCGCTCGCGGCCTGGAGCTTGGCAACCTCCTCCTTGCTCATGTTCCATTTCGGATCGACCGGCTTGATCAGGTAGTTGCAGATCAGGCCTGCGATCAGCATGGCGCACAGGATGTACATCGTCGTGTTGTAGAGCTGATCGCGTGGGACGCCCGCCGCGAGTTGGAACTCGCGGATGTAGTTCACCACCACGGGGCCGATGATGCCTGCGGTCGACCACGCGGTCAGCAGCCGGCCATGGATGGCACCGACGAACTGGGTGCCGAACATGTCGGCGAGATAGGCCGGCACGGTCGCGAAGCCGCCGCCATACATCGACAGGATGATGCCGAAGCCGAGCACGAAGAGCAGCTTCGAGCCCATCGCCGCAAAGGTCGGCGCCAGCGCGTAGAGCACGATGCCGAGGAGGAAGAACGTGTAGTAGGTGTTCTTGCGGCCCATATAGTCGGACATCGACGCCCAGAAGAACCGGCCGCCGATGTTGAACAGCGAGAGCAGGCCCGCAAAGCCGGCCGCGATACCCGCAATGACCGCCTTCTGGTCAACGGAGAGCTGGCCGAAAGTCAGTTCGGGATGACCGATCAATTTGCCGGCAAAGATTTCCTGGAGCATGGGCGAGGCCATGCCGATCACACCGATCCCGGCCGACACGTTCAAGCAGAGCACCCACCAGATGAGCCAGAACTGCGGCGTCTTGTGTGCGTTGTTCAGATGGACGTGATGCTCGGTGATCATCGACTTCTTTTCGCTCGGCGGCGTCCAGCCTTCCGGCTGCCAGCCGGCCGGGGTGACGCGATAGGCAAACGCGCCGATCATCATGAACACGAAATAGATCACGCCCATGGCGACAAAGGTTTCCCAGACGCCGACGGACGTCGGCGTCTTGAAGTAGTTGATCAACAGATTGGCCAATGGCGCGCCGATCATGGCGCCGCCGCCGAAACCCATGATCGCCATGCCGGTCGCCATCCCGCGGCGATCCGGAAACCATTTGATCAGAGTCGAAACCGGGGAGATGTAGCCCAGGCCAAGCCCGACGCCGCCGATCACGCCGCAGCCCAGCCACATGATCCAGAGCTGGTGGACGTAGACGCCGAAGGCGCCGATCAGGAGGCCGCCGCCCCAGCAGAGCGCGGCGACGACGCCCGCCTTGCGCGGACCAACGCGCTCGAGCCAACCGCCCCAGATCGCGGCAGAGACGCCGAGCAGCACGAAGAACAAAGTGAACATCCACCCGAGGCTCGCGACCTTCCAGTCGCACGTCGTGGTGAACAGCTCCTGCCACAGCGAGATGTCCGGGCACGCCTTGGTCTGTGTGATCCCGATGGCGCGTGACAGCGGCAGCCAGAACACCGAGAAGCCATAGGCCATGCCGATGCAGAGATGGATGCAGAGTGCCGCCGGCGGCACCAGCCAGCGATTGAAGCCGGCCTTTGCGACGGTGTGCTCGCGATCGAGAATTCCCGCGCCAGCGCCCGACAGTCTTCCAGCGCTTTCAACTGTAGCCATACAAGTCCTCCCCTGCAGGACGCCCTTCTGAGCAAACCTGCTGCTACGACCCTGTCCTCAGCCCCTTGCGGAGCAACTGTCCCTGCTGCCGCACAAAGATTCGACGCGCGCCAGGATCACGACGCGCATTCGAGACGTCTAACCCCTTGGATGGGCATCTATGCCCGACACCCCGCGGCGTGGCCTGAAGTTGACCAGCTTGTCCCCGCGTGGAGCAGGCATGACTCAACCTCCGCGTCGCCACGCAGAATGTCAATTGGGACAGAAGCGGCGATCGATGTCGATAGACAAATGGTCGGTATCAACGAGGTGACGTCCTCAAGAGCGCGGCGCACCATTGACGTTTTCTATCGATGCATTTGCCTTCTCAATCAAGAACACGATGCGCGCGTCGTTGCGCTCGGTGATCTCAACCTTGTCGCCGGTCTCCCGGATCAGGTTTGGAATGTCAATCACCGACAACGGGTCAGTGCAGTGCACTTCGAGTTGATCGCCCGGCTGCAATGGTTTCAGCGCCTTGCGCGTTTTGAGGGCGGGCAGCGGGCATTTCAGTCCGGTGAGATCGAGCGTGGTCCTGGTCATGGGCGCAACATGGCGGGGCAGGTCGACGGCGTCAACGCGGGGCCTTCAGATCAGGTCAGCATAAGACAGGAAGCCAACGCTGTGCCCAGGCTCGACAAGCGTGATGCTCTCGCCGAGTTCGACCAGACCGTCGGTCTCGACCAGTGAGGACAACAGCCCCGCGCCCTCGCGCGGAAACTTGATCACCTCCAGCCCGCCGCCTTCCGCGCGCCGCAGCGAGACGCGAACATATTCACGCCGCCCGGCCTTCTTCCTGTAGGTGAAGGCCGCGCGCACCGGGATCGGCGTGAGCGGCTCAGGCGCGCTGCCCGCAAGCGCCAGCACCGTCGGGCGCACCACATGGACGAAGGTGACGAAGCTTGCGACGGGATTGCCGGGCAATCCGATCAGCGGCGTGCCGCCGATGATGCCCATCGCCACCGGCCGGCCCGGCTTGATCGCCATCCGCCACAGCACGAGCGAGCCGACGCTCTCGACCGCCGCCTTGACGTGGTCCTCCTCGCCGGTCGAGACGCCGCCAGTGGTGAGGATCAGATCGTGCGCGCCCGCAACCTGCTTCAGGCCGCTCGCAAGCGAGGTGCGCTCGTCGCGCAGGATGCCGAGATCGCTGACCTCGCAGCCGAGCCGGCGCAGCATCGCCATCAGCATGAAACGGTTGGAGTCGAAGAGCTGCGAGGCCGCACGCGGCTCGCCGGGCGAAGCCAGCTCGTCACCGGTCGAGAACACCGCGACGCGGATGCGCCTGACGACGTCGAGCCTGGTCAGGCCGAACGCCGCGGCGAGCGCGACATGCTGCGGCAGCAAGCGCTGGCCGGCGCGCAGCGCGACGCGGCCTTGCGGAATGTCCTCACCCGCGGGCCGGACATTGGCGCCCGCCTTCAGCCCCGGCGGCAGCATGACCTTGCCCGATTCATCGATGCGCACGTCTTCCTGCATGAAAACAGTCTCGGCGCCGGGCGGCATCGGAGCGCCCGTGAAAATGCGCGCGGTATGGCCGGGCTTGATCGGCGCCTGCGCGAGGCCGCCGGCCTGGATGCGGCCATCGAGCGGGAAAGACTGCGCTTCGCCTTGCGGCAGGTCCGCATTGCGCACGGCATAGCCGTCGACGGCGGAGTTGGTGAAAGGCGGCAGCGGCAGCGGTGCCGGGATATCGCGCGCCAGCACGCGTCCGTCCGCGTCGACCAGCGTCACCGTCTCGAGATCGGCGACCGCGTTGACGCGGGTCGTGATCAGGCCAACGGCCTCGTCGACCGACATCATCGGTCCACCGAAGGCAAAGCAATCGTCGGACAGTTGCGCCATGGTGCCTCGTCAGCGCAGCGAAGCGCTTCTAGCGACCGCCTCCTCGACCGGCATCGCGGCACGCAGCAGCAGCGCCGCCACGGCCGGAATGTCATCGAGATGGACGGTCGGCAGCCGCGTTTCAATGGCGGTGTCGGTCGCGATCCCGACAATACCGGGATCGTCGGGGAACAGCAGCGGCTTGTCGTTCGCGGCGCGATGCACCTCGATCTTGCGATGCGGCTCGCGCTTGAAACCCTCGACTACGACGAGATCGACCGCCGACAGCTTTGCCAGCAGCTCCAGCAGCCGCGGCTCCTCGGCCCCGCGCAGCTCATGCATCAGCGCCCAGCGGTTGGCGGAGGAGACCAGCACCTCGGCCGCGCCCGCCTCGCGATGCCGCCAGGAATCCTTGCCAGGCACATCGACGTCGAACTGGTGATGCGCATGCTTGATCACGGAGACGCGCAATCCCTGCGCGTTGAAATGCGGGATGAGCCGCGTCAAGAGCGTGGTCTTGCCCGCGCCGCTCCATCCCGCAAGACCGATGACTTTCATGGCAACTCGTTCTCCGCCAGCCGCATCGCGCGGGTGGAACCGCTACCCCGTCATTGCGAGCGAAGCGAAGCAATCCAGAGTGTCTCCGCGGATGCAGTCCTGGATTGCTTCGCTGCGCTCGCAATGACGACGAGGCGGCATTTTACTCTCTCTCGGCCATGCTTATATCGGCTTGAGACGAATGTCATGCTAACCTCGCGGCCATGATGAAGATCGAGAAAGCCCCCGTCCCCCTGATCGTTCCGAACCCGGACGATCCGCGCCTGACCCAGAGCGTGGCCGGGACCGACCAGACCGGCGCCAGGGTCGAGATCAAGGTGCCGATGGAGCGGCCGCTGACGCTCTACCTGAATTCCCAGGAGATCGTCACGATGATGACGATCGGTGACTATCCGGAATATCTGGCGCTGGGTTATCTGCTCAACCAGAACATGCTGAAATATAATGACGTGGTCACTGAGGTCGAATACGACGACGACCTCCAGGTCGTCGTCGTGCGCACCTCGCACCACACCAATTTCGAGGCCAAGCTGCAGAAGCGCACGCAGACATCGGGCTGCGCGCAGGGCACTGCCTTCGGCGATCTGCTCGAAGCCGTCGAGAGCGTCGCATTGCCGAAGGCGGAGCTGCGCACCTCCTGGCTCTACCAGATGACGCAAACCATCAACACCATGCCCTCGCTCTATCTCGAGGCTGGCGCGATCCACGGCTGCGTGCTGTGCAAGGAGGGCACGCCGCTCTGCTACACCGAGGATGTCGGCCGCCACAACGCCGTCGACAAGATCGCAGGCTGGATGTACCGCCACGGCGTCGATTCATCCGACAAGATCCTCTACACCACAGGACGACTCACCTCCGAGATGGTGATCAAGACCGTGCGCATGGGAATTCCGATCCTGGTGTCGCGCTCCGGCTTCACTGCCTGGGGCGTCGACCTCGCGCGACAAGTCGGGCTGACATTGGTCGGCCGCACGCGCGGCAAGCGCTTCATCGCACTGTCGGGCGAAGAGCGCATCGTCTACGACCAGAACCTCGCTTACGTCGAGGAGGAATCGGCCAAGCACAAGCGCAAGGGTGAAGGCGGTGACGACTGAAATTCCGCCCACACAGGGCGTGCTGCTCGCCGGTGGCCTCGCACGGCGCATGGGCGGCGGCGACAAGCCGATGCGCACGATCGGTGGCCGCACCATTCTGGAGCGCGTGATCGCGCGTCTTTCACCGCAATGCGTGGGGCTGGTCCTCAACGCCAATGGCGATCCGGCGCGCTTTGCCGCGTTCGGTTTGCAGGTCGTCGCGGATGACGTGCCCGACTTTCCCGGGCCGCTCGCCGGCATCCTCGCCGCGCTCGACTGGACCACAGCAAACCGGCCGGAGATCGAATGGGTGCTGAGCGCAGCCGGCGACTGCCCGTTCCTGCCGCGCGATCTCGTCGCGCGCCTGCATCACGCGCGCGCGGCGGCGAATGCGCAGCTTGCAGTCGCCGCGTCAGGCGAGCAGTCGCATCCGGTGATCGGATTGTGGCGCGTCCGCCTGCGTGACGAGCTGCGTCATGCGCTCGTCGTCGAGGACCTCCGCAAGATCGACCGCTGGACCGCGCGCTATCCGCTCGCAACCGTGACGTGGCCGACCGAGCCGCTCGATCCGTTCTTCAATGCCAACACGGTCGAGGACATTGCGGAGGCCGAGCGGCTGGCGGCGCTCGACGCGACCTCCTAGCCAGGCCTTACGACTTGGGAAATTCGTTGAGGAGCTGCGCCCAGACGACCGCGAAGGCGATCAGGCCGCAGAGCCCGACCATGATGGACAGGCGCGACAGGCGCTCGCTTGCGGCCAGCAGCCAGGCCGGCAGGAAGAACAGGCCGAAGATCGTGCCGAGCGGGAACACGGCGAGCCATTCGAAGCCGGTGCCGTCACCGGGCGGCACATGGGCGATGGCATAGAAGGTGTAGAGCCAGAACAGCGTTCCGGCACTTGCCACGAGGGCGGCGATCTTGCGGAAATTCAGGGGTGCGGTCATGGAGGTTCTCCCATCCCTTGGTCGCAGCGGCGGCCGCCGTAGTTCATGGGGACATTGAACCGGATCGAGGCAGGCAGCGACCCCTGATTGGGAAATGACGACCTGCGGATGCGCCACATGGCTGACCTTCTCTTGAACGCCCTCATAAATGCCCTGTTCGCAGTGGTCGAATTCGTGATCAAGGTCGTGTTGGATCTTTTGATTTCGATCGATCGCACGAAACGGCTGAGCCAGGCGGCAACGGGCAGCGATGAGATCATCGACGTCCCTCCGGACCCGAAGCCGCTGCCGCCTGCTGCGCAGCGCGCGCTCGCCGAAGCCGAGGAGCGAGAGAGCGCGCGCCAGTCGTCCCAGGATCACGCCGCCAGCGGCACCGTCCAGGCGTCGTAGCCGTACACCCAGCTCGTATCGGTCCGCTCTTTCAGCCAGATGTTTGCGCGCGAGGTCTCCTGCACGCGTGTCGTCCGCGCCTTGCGAGTCGCCTCGAAGCGGCGGAACGCATCCGCGACGCCATCGCGGTCGACGCCGTCGAGGCAGCGTGACAGCACGGCGGCATCCTCGATCGCCATCGCCGCACCTTGCGCCATGTAGGGCGTCATCGGATGGCAGGCATCGCCAAGCAGCGTCACCTTGCCGTCGGACCAGCGGTCCAGCGCGTCGCGGTCCATGATCGCCCATTTGTGGACGTCGGGGCACGCATCGAGCACCTGGGCGACCTGCGGATGAAAGCCCTCGAAGGAAGCGCGCAGGTCGCGCACGTCGCCCTTGGCTGACCAGGATTCGATGCGGAAATCCGGCTCGGGCTGGCTGGTGACGAGATAGACTTCGCTGCGATCGGGCTTCACGTAATAGATGACGATGTGGCGGTCCTCGCCCCACCATTTGGTGCAGTCGTCGATCTTCTCTCCGCCGAGCAGCGCAGCCGGATAGGTGGTGCGATAGGCGATGCGGCCGGTGAACCGGACCGGCGCGGTATCGAACAGGATGTCGCGCACCATCGAATGCACACCGTCTGCGCCGACCACGGCATCGGCGACCGTGCTGGTGCCATCAGCGAAACTCAGGCGAATACCATCGCCGGTCTCGTCGAGAGCGACCAGCTTGTGATTGAGCTTCACGCATTCATCCGGGACCACGCTCGCCAGCGCCGCGTGCAGATCGCCGCGGTGGGCGAGCAGATAGGGCGCGCCGAACCTCCGCTCCGCGCTCTCGCCGAAGATCATGTCGAACTTGACGTCGCCGCTGCGCCAGTCGCGGTTGTTCCAGGAGCGCGGGTAGAACGACTGGCTGCGCATCCGCTGCTCGAGCCCCAGCGCGCGCAACACCTTCATGGCGTTGCAGCCGACCTGGATGCCGGCACCGATACGGGCAAACTGCGAGGCCTGTTCGTAAACCCTGACATCGATGCCGACGCGCAGAAGCGCCGCAGCGGTTGCAAGCCCGCCCATGCCTGCGCCGACGATCGCAACCGAAAGCGGCCTTGCCATCGCGTCCCCCCAACCCTCTCGCGCGACTTGAACCGCCGCGTCGTCATCTATGCGGGCCGGAATCCGGCCCGCTCCAGTACCGCACGCGCCTCGTCCGAGCCGAGTGCGTCGAGAAAAGCCTGCACTGCCGGGCGCTGCTTGCGCGCCGTCACCAGCGCGAAGTCATAATGCTCCTCCGCAAGCGGAATGAAACCGAGGCCGACCGCATGGGCGACCGGCGCAATGGTCATGCCCCAGTCTGCGCGATGCTGCGCGACGGCGGCGGCAACGGCATTGTGCGAGCGCGGCTGGTTCCAGTAACCCTCCGGGCGCGCGCCGCCGAGCAGCCGGTCGATCAGGATGCGCGTGCCGGCGCCCTGGTTACGATTGACCATGATGCAGGCGGGATCAGCGAGCGCCGCGGCGACGGCCTCCTTCGCGCCGAGGCCCTCGAAGCGCGCATCGCCTTTCCGGAACACGATGCCCTGCATCCGCCGCCAACCCGGCACGAGCTCGAGGCCTTCAACGAGATAAGGCGTGTTGTAGGTCCCGCTTCTATCGTCGAACAGATGGATCGGTGCGAGATCGCATTCGCTCCGCCGCGCCGCCGCGAGCCCGCCGAGACTGCCGACCGCGATCGAACGCACCGCCAGCCCAGCGCGCGCCAACGGCGCAGTGACGAGATCAAGGCCAGTACAATGGCTGCCGATGATGACGAGATCTGGCACCCGGACATGCGGCGTGAACAGCGTCACCTCCGCTTCGGTCCCGGCCGGCATCTGATCGGCGAGCGCGTCGATACGCAGGAAGCCGTCGGCCTGCGCAAAGGAGGTGATGGCCCCGGAGCCCTTGCCCGAGGGATAGGCGATCAAGCCGTCCCTGCCCTCGACCAGCGAGACCATCACGAACTCGGTGCGGCCAAGTTCAGAGGCAATGCGCACCGGCACGGTCGCGCTGACCTTGGCATCGGAGCGCGGCGGCAGACCTGCCATCCGCCGCAGCACCGGCACGATCATGTCGTGGAAGGTAAACATCGCCGAGGTCGGAAAGCCCGGCAGGATCACCACCGGCTTGCCGTCGCACACAGCGAGGCACAGCGGCTTGCCCGGCTTCAGGGCCACGCCATGTGCAATGATGCCGGGCTTGCCGAGCCGGCCGATGATGCGATGGGACAGATCGCCCGCCCCTTTCGACGTGCCGCCCGACAGCACCAGCACGTCGGCATCAGTCAGTGCGCGACGCATCGCGGATTCGAGTTTTGCCTCATCATCGGCAACGGCGCCGAGGAAGCTCGCTTCGCCGCCGTTCTCGTCGATCGCGGCTGCGACGATCGCGCCATTGGTGTCGTAGATCGCGGCAGGCGCGAGCGGCTGCCCCGGCTGCACGAGCTCGTCGCCGGTGGAGATGACGGCGACGCGCGGCTTGCGCGCGACGGCGATCTCGGCGATGCCGCAGGCCGCCAGCATGCCGATCTCGCGCGAGCCGATGATCGTGCCGGCGCGCAACAGCGCCTCACCGCGCGCAATGTCGGAGCCGGCATAGGATATGAACTGTCCCGGCGAAGCGGCGCGACGGACATCGATCGCGCCGGATGCGGCCGGTTCCGTATGCTCGACCATGACAACGGCATCTGCGCCGCGCGGCAGCGGACCGCCGGTGGCGATCGGCGTCGCGGTTCCTCCCGCGACCTGCAATGTCGGCGCAGTGCCGCAATGGATGGTCTCACCGTTCAGTACGAGGCGCACCGCTGCGCCCTCGCTCGCCGCACCAAGGTCCGCCGAGCGCACGGCGAAGCCATCGACATTGGATCGGTCGAACGGCGGCACGTCGATCGGAGCCACGACGTCTTCGGCCAGGGCCGCGCCGAGCGCGTCGGCAAGCTTGCGCGTCTCGCGCGGGATCGGGCGCGGGAACAGCGCAGCTTCAAAGCGCGCCAGCGCGTCCTCGCGCGACAGGATCTTGAGGAACTGTTCCTGCTCGAGCGCGCTGCGATCTTGCGGCTGCGAAATGCCGGTCATGTCGGAACCCATGTCATTCGCGCATCAGATAGGCATCGACCGGCGTGCCCGCCGCAAATCCCTCGCTGCTGCCGGGAATGAGCAGCCATGCATCCGCGCCCGCGATCGCGCGCAGCGGCCATTCACCGACCGCGAGCGGCATCCACGCGCCCTGCTCGTCCGCCAGCAGCGCAAGTTCGGCGACGCCGACACTGGATGCGATCTTGCGGGCGAGCGGCAGGGTCACCGACCGGCGCGGTTGCCGCGCCGACAATCGGTCAATGATCGGAAGCCCGAGCGCGAGCCATGCCGCCAGCGCTTGATCGGGGGCGCCGGGCAAGGCGACGACGGGAACTCTTCCGAGGCGTCCGACCGCGGCAGTGCGTCCCGGCTGGAGCGCAAGACCATGGGCGATCACGTTACCGCGTTGAGCGAGCGCCGCAACGGCCGCGTCCCGGCGACCGACGCCGCTGCCGCCGATCGTCACGACGAGATCACCGACCGACGCATCGAGCGCATCGCCGATCGATGCGTCATCGCGCGCGCGGGCCTCATGGCTGCTCACATGCAGTCCCGCAGCGCGCGCAACGTCGGCGATCATGTGCATCGTCACTGTTGCGCCGGGCACATTGACGATGCGCAGCCGCGGCCGCCGCACACTCAACCTGTCTACGCCTGCGACGCGCGCGAGCAGGAGATCGACCGCACCGATCGGAGCGCCCTCAGCGCCGGCAGATGTACGCTCGGTGACATCGCGTCCGGCGCGCCTGACGCCCTGTCCCGGCAGTCCTTCCGCCAACACCTGGACAAGCGGCCCCGATGCGTCGACCGCATCGGCATCGAGCACGCAGTCACGCCCTTGCGGCATCGCATCGCCGGCCTCCACCCAGTGCGGTGCTTTCGCCAGAGGCAGCGGCGAATAGGAGGAGGCGCCGACGAGATCGTTCGCAGACAGCGCCCAGCCGTCTGCGGCGGCAACGTCACGAGGCGGATAGGTCGTGAGCAGCGGCGTTGCCGCCGCAATGCAGCCGGCCGCCTCGGCCAGCGGCAATTCGATCGGCGCGATCGGCTCGAGCCCATCCAGCAGCGCGGCGAGCGCAGCGTCGAGCGGCGTGAGCGATGGCGGCAGGCGCTGGGTCATGCGCCATGATGGACCACGCATCGAGCGGTTTGGCAACCGCTCCCGTCAGCGAGGTCAGCCGCCGCTCTTGTCCGCGTTGGGAAAGAACAATTGCTGGCCGTCGATCTTGTAGCCGGCGATTGCGGACTGGCCCTCCGGCGAGATCAGCCAGTCGACGAAGGTCTGCCCCAGCTCCTTCTTCACGCCCGGATGCTTCTCCGGGTTCACCAGCATCACGCCGTACTGGTTGAACAGCCGCTTGTCGCCCTCGACGACGATGTCGAGATCGCCGCGGTTCTTGAAGGAGATCCAGGTGCCGCGGTCGGACAGCACGTAAGCGTTCATCGCGCTCGCGGTGTTGAGCGCCGCGCCCATGCCCTGCCCGATCTCGCGATACCAGGCGCCCTTGGCACTGGCGATGTCGATGCCGGCAACGATCCAGAGCGCGAGCTCCGCGGCATGGGTGCCGGAGCGGTCGCCGCGCGAGACGAAGGGGGCACCCTTGGCCTCGATCGCCTTCAGCGCGGTGACGATGTCCTTGCCCTTCACGCCGGCGGGATCGCTCTTCGGCCCGATCAGCACGAAATCGTTGTACATCACGTCGAACCGCTTCACGCCGAATCCGTCGGCGACGAACCGCTCCTCCTGCGGCTTGGCGTGCACGAAGACGACGTCGGCATCGCCCCGGCGCGCCGTGTCGAGCGCCTGTCCGGTGCCCTGCGCGATCACCTTCACGTCGATGCCGGTCTTGGCCTTGAAGATCGGCAGGAGGTAGCCGAACAGGCCGGAATCCTGCGTCGACGTCGTCGAAGCGACGACGATCGAGCGGTCCTCGGCGGATGACGTCGCAATGCTCGCGGCAAGGCTGCCGAGAAGCGCGAGTGCGACGGACAGGCGGCGAAAGGCCATAAGTGTGCTCCGATTTCAAACCACGAGATCGCCGCGCAGGAAAGCTCGTGCCTCCGCCGTCGACGGATGATCGAGGAAGTCGTTGGTCGCGGCCCGTTCGCACAGCGTCCCCCGCGCGAGGAAGATCACCTCGCCCACAAGCCGCCGCACCTGGCCGAGATCGTGCGACGCCATCACGATCTTGATGCCCGATTGCGCCGCACTCATGACAATCTCTTCCACCGCGCGTGTCGCGGCGGGGTCGAGATTCGCGGTCGGCTCGTCCAGCAGCAGGATCTCGGGATCGCGCGCCAGCGCACGTGCCAGCGCCAGCCGCTGCTGCTCCCCGCCGGACAGAAGCCGCGCCGGGCGATGCGCGAGATCGGCAAGTCCGACGCGTTGCAGCAAAGCCTTCGCGCGCGGGGCGCGCTGCCACCGCGGCGTGCCGGCCTGCGCGAGCGCGTAGGTCACGTTGCCCGATGCGGCGCGCCGCAACATCACGGGCCGCTGAAACACGAAGGCGCGGCGCGTCGGTGCCGGATCGGTGCGACCGCCCCAGGTGATGCGGCCGCCTGTCGGCGCGGTCAGTCCCATGCAGAGCCGCAGCAGGCTGGTCTTGCCGGACCCGTTCGGACCGACGATCAGGCACGGCACGCCCGGCGCAATCGTCAGGCTGATGTCGCGCAGAAGCGTCGTCGCGCCGGCCTTAAGCGAGACGCCATCGAGAACCAGGGGAAGATCGCTCTCCGGCGCGCGCATGGTCATCCCGTCAACCGTTGCGACCAGATGCGCGTGCCCCAGGCGGCTGCATTGATGGCGAGCACCAGCACGATCAGGATCGCGCCCAGCCCCATCGCGAGCGGCAGGTTGCCCTTGGATGTCTCGAGCGCCACCGTGGTCGTCATCGTGCGGGTAAAGCCGTCGATATTACCGCCGACGATCATGACCGCGCCGACCTCCGCCGCAGCACGGCCGAAACCGGCGAGGAGCGCGGTGATGAGGCTGAAGCGCGCGTCCCAGAGCAGGGTCGTCATGCGGCCGATCGGTCCGACATGCATGGCGTTGAGCTCATCGCGGTATTCGGCCCAGAGGTCCTCGATGGTCTGCCGCGTCAGCGCGGCGATGATTGGGAAGATCAGCACGGTCTGCGCCACCACCATCGCCGCCGGGGTGAACAGGATGCCGAAGGTGCCGAGCGGCCCCGAGCGCGATAGCAGGAGATAGAGCGCGAGGCCGACCACGACCGGCGGCAGGCCCATCATCGCATTGAGCAGCACGACCAGGACCGGCCGCCCCGGAAAGTGCGTGAGCGCCAGTAACGCACCCATTGGCATGCCAACGGCCGCCGCCAGCGCGACGGCCGCAATGCTCACGCCAAGTGAGAGCCGTACGATCGCGAACAGCGCAGGATCGCCGGCGAGGATGAGTTGCAAAGCACTGAGATGATCGGGCATGGTTCCACCGGACCCATATTGATCTGCAGAAATTCCAGCCTGCGTCAAATGCCAAAAAAGAATCAAGAATTTGCTTAGGAATGCAGAATGGACTTCCTGACGACCAGCGAAGCCGCCGATTACCTCCGGCTTGGGGAGCGCAAGCTCTATGAGCTCGTCACCACCGGCGCGATCCCCTGCAGCAAGGTGACCGGGAAGTGGCTGTTTCCCCGGCATGAGCTCGACCTTTGGGTGCTGTCCGGGCTGGCGCGGCCTGCCGGCATGATTGCCGCCGAGCCGCCGCCGATCATGGGCGGCAGCCAGGACGACCTCCTGGAATGGGGCCTGCGCGAATCCGGCTCCGGGCTCGCTTCCCTGAACGAAGGCACCGGCCGCGGGCTCGAACGTTTGCAACGCAACGAGGTGATCGCCGCGGCGGTGCATTTTCACAGCCTGGATGCCTCCGACAATCTCGCGGGCGACGCCAACGTCGCGGCGCTGCGGGCGGCGACCGACCTGCATGATGCCGTGCTGGTCGGGCTGGTGCGCCGCGAGCAGGGCTTGGTCCTGCCGGCGGGCAATCCCAAGCGGCTGCACAATCTGTCCGAGGTACTGGCGCTTGGCGCCAAGATGGCGGTGCGGCAAGAGGGCGCAGGCGCGCAGATGCTGCTCGACGTGCTCCTGAAGCGCGCCGGAGCCTCGCCCAAGGAGCTGCGCCGGCTGGAGACGCCGTGCCTCACCGGCCCGGACCTTGCGGCCGCGATCCGCGCCGGCCATGCCGATTGCGGTGTGGCGAGCCGCGCCGCGGCGCGCTCCGCCGGCCTCGATTTCGTGCCGCTGGTCTGGGAAAATTTCGATCTCGCGATGCGGCAGCGCAGCTATTTCCTGCCTCCGATGCAGGCCCTGATCCGCTTCCTCGGCGAAAGGCGGCTGCGGCAGCGCGCCGAGGAGCTGACCGGCTACGACCCCTCGCCGGCGGGACAGATCCGCTTCGCCGCCTGACGTTGACGCCCGCCCCCAAACAGTTGCAAAAGAAACCAATTCAGCCGGGCCATACCCGGTGCAAGGCAATGAGCGGCCAACGAGCCGGATGAGGGAGGACAAGCGTGAATCCAATCAGATTTGGACTGCCGGTCGCGGCCGCCTTCGCGGCGGCGCTGATGGGCGGCGCGGCGACGGCGCAGGTGTCCGACGATGTGGTCAAGATCGGCGTGCTCACCGACATGAACGGTCCGGCCTCGGCGCCGACCGGCCAGGGCTCGGTGACGGCGGCGCAGATGGCGATCGACGATTTCGGCGGCAAGGTGCTCGGCAAGCCGATCAGCATCGTCGTCGGCGACCACCAGCTCAAGGCCGACATCGGCGCGGCGCTCGCGCGGCGCTGGTACGACGTCGACCAGGTCGACCTGATCGTCGACGTGCCGGTCTCCGCGGTCGGGCTTGCGGTGCAGAACATCGCCAATGAGAAGAAGCGGCTGTTCATCACCCACTCCACCGGCACCGCCGACTTCCACGGCAAGTTCTGTTCGCCCTATGCGATCCAGTGGGTGTTCGACACCCGCGCGCTCGCCGTCGGCACCGCGGATGCGGTGGTCAAGCGCGGCGGCGACAGCTGGTTCTTCATCACCGACGACTATGCCTTCGGTCATTCGCTGGAGCGCGACGCCTCGAGCGTCGTGACAGCCAATGGCGGCAAGGTGCTGGGTTCGGTGCGGCCGCCGCTGGCGACCCCCGACCTCTCCTCCTTCGTGCTGCAGGCGCAGGCTTCCAAGGCCAAGATCATCGGCATCGCCGCCGGCCCGCCGAACAACATGAACGAGATCAAGACCGGCTCCGAGTTCGGCGTGTTCAAGGGCGGCCAGCAGATGGCGGCGCTGCTTGCGCTCATCACCGACATCCACGGCATCGGCCTGCAGGCGGCGCAGGGCCTGTTGCTGACCACGTCCTTCTACTGGGACATGGACGACAAGACCCGCGAATGGTCGAAGCGCTACTTCGCCAAGATGAAGCAGATGCCGACGATGTGGCAGGCCGGCGTCTATTCCAGCGTGATGCACTATCTCGACGCCATCAAGGAGACCGGCACCGACGATCCGCTGAAGGTCGCGGCCAAGATGCGCGAGAAGCCGATCGAGGATTTCTTCGCGCGCAACGGCAAGCTGCGCGAGGACAATCTGATGGTGCACGACCTCTGGCTGGTGCAGGTGAAGTCGCCGGAGGAGAGCAAATATCCGTGGGACTATTACAAGATCCTCACCACCATTTCGGGCGACAAGGCGTTCGGGCCGCCGGACCTGGCGTGTCCGCTGGTGAAGAAGTGATCAGCGACCGAACCTAGCAGCAGCGTCATGGCCGGGNNNGCCATCCACGCGCTTCCGCAACCGCTGCAAGACGTGGATGCCCGGGACAAGCCCGGCCATGACGACTTGTGGCGTGCAGCCGCGCCGCTATTTCACCACCCCGGTCTCTCGGAAATACTTCATCACACCGGGATGAATCAGGTCCGGCCTCGGCGCCGCGGCGACGGTGTTCGCGGCGGTGGTCTCGCAGGCCTGCGCGAGCTTCTTGCAGAACGTTGCTTCCGCACCATGCAGCGTCTTCGCCAGCCGATAGGCGACATCGTCAGGCAGGTCCTCGCGCGTCAGCACGAAACTCCAGGAGCCGAGCGAGGCGATCGGCTCGCTCTGCTTCGGATAGCTGCCGGCCGGCACGGTCAGCGTTTTCAGGAAGGAATGCTTGGCGCGGATGCGCGCGATCTCGTCACTATTCGGCGCGATGAAGCGCGCGCCGGATGCACTCGATGCGACCGCGGCAAAACCGGGCCAGCCGATGCCCGCGCCCCAGAGCGCAGCGACGCGGCCGTCCTCGACCATCGCAGGGCCATCGCCGGCGCGATCGAGATAGATAGCCTTGAAATCCTCGTCCTGCTTCAGGCCGAGCCCATCCAGCACGTAGCGCGCCAGGATCGGCAGGCCCGAGCCCTTGGCGCCGAACGCGACCGGCTGGCCGACGAGATCGTGAATGGTCTTGTACGGACTGTCGGCCCGCACCACGAACATGCCGGGATTGGAATAGATCGCGGTGAGAATCTTGAGCCGCACCGGCGCGCGGCCGATGCCGGCGAAGGCCTCATAGGCCGGCTCGCCCGCGACCAGAGCCAGATCGAGCTCGCCCTTCTCCAGCAGCGGAATGTTCTCGTTGCTGCCCTTGGTGTTGCGCGGGGCGATGGAGGCTTGCGGATCGGCCGCATTCATCACCTCCGCGAAGGCGTTGCCATAGAGCGGAAAGCCGCCGCCCGGCGTCGCGGTGCCGAGGCTGATCGTCGTGGTCGAAATGGCCTTGTCTCCGGTTTGGGCCGCAGCGGGGCTGACGAGCAGCGCCGCGCCGAGAAGGATGGATGAAGCGAATTTCATGCTGGTTCCGGCTCCGCCTGCGTCAACATCAACTTGAGACGATGTAGGCAGGGAGCGCATTTTATGAAAGCATGCACGCAACGACAATAAAGCAATGGGAGGCTTCATGCTGCGAATCTTACGTAACGGTGTTTTCGGTCTCGTATTACTTTCAGGCCTTTTCAGCGCTGCACCTCCCGCCACCGCCGCCGACTATCCCAACCGCCCCGTGCACTGGCTGATCGGCTTCGCCGCCGGCGGTCCGGTCGACATCGTGGCGCGGATCATGGCGCAGTGGCTGTCGGACCATCTCGGCCAGCAATTCATCGTCGAGAACCGCACCGGCTCCGGCGGCAACATCGCGGCCGCCGCCGCGATCAATTCGCCCGCGGACGGCTACACGCTGCTGTTCGTCGCGCCCAATAACGCGATCTCGACCTCGCTCTACAAGAAGCTGCCGTTCGATTTCGTGCGCGACACCGTGCCGGTCGCGAGCATCATGCAGCTCACCAACATGCTGGTCGTCTCCAACGCGTTTCCCGCCAAGACCGTTCAGGAGTTCGTCGACTACTGCAAGGCCAATCCCGGCAAGATCTCGTTCGCATCATCGGGCAACGGCACCTCGGTGCACATGTCGGCGGAGCTGTTCAAGGTGATGACCAAGTGCGACATGGTGCACGTGCCCTATCGCGGCTCGGCGATCGCCTTCCCCGACATCATCTCCAACAAGGTGCAGCTCATCTTCGACAATCTGCCGTCCGCGCTGGAGCAGGCGCGCGGCGGCAGCGTCCGTGCGTTAGGGGTGACCTCGCCGCAGCGCTGGCCGAGCGTGCCCGACGTGCCCGCGATCGCGGAGACCGTGCCGGGATTCGAATCGGTCGGCTTCTACGGCATCTCCGCCCCGAAGGGCACGCCGCCTGAGGTCATCGAGATCCTCAACAAGGCCGTCGGCGAAGCCTTGAAGGACCCGAAGCTGGTGGCGCGCCTTGCCGAGACCGGCGGCATCGCCAAGCCGATGACGCCGGCCGAGTTCGGCAAGCTGGTCTCCGACGAGACCGAGAAGTGGCGCAAGGTGGTCGAATTCGCCGGCGTTTCGGTGGATTAGGGGCGGCACTCCTGCCGGCCGCGCGCGTCGCGGCCGGCTTCCACCAAAAATATCGAAAACAACCCCATGCAAAGTAGAACCGGGGGCGGCCGAACGGATGCGAGCGGCCGCGTGGCATTTGACATGTCGGGCAAAACACCGGCACAAATGCAGGATCGCCAGCCATCCGCAAACGCCCCCGCGGCCACCGCTTCCGGAGCGGCGCCTGCCCTTCGGTCGACCAGGGACCCGGCATTGCACCCCCGCCTCAGGCCCTGTAAACGGACGGCGCACCGTTGCCGGCCGCGCCTGTCGCGGCCGCCTCGCGGCGGGGCCTGTAGCTCAATGGTTAGAGCCGGCCGCTCATAACGGTCTGGTTGCAGGTTCGAGTCCTGCCGGGCCCACCAACATGATCAATAGCTTACTTCGTTCTTGTTGCCTGCAGCGCGACCGCCGCACCAGAAGCCGCACCAGATACGTCCGCTTTTCGTTCGTACGCAAGTTCGTGCGCCGCAAATCCGCTCGATGGCGCCAGACCGACTTTGGCGGCGGTGAATGTAATCGTCGCCCACCCATCGATTGGAGATGCTCCGACAGAGCCGCTGATCAAGAGCCTGACAATTGCCGAGGGCTATTCAACAAGCTGGCCCGCGCGCCAGCCCATCTCCCAGAAGTCCGCCTCGAGTCGGGTGGCTTCCTTGAAGATCGCAATCAGCTCCGCCTCGCGGGCCGGCGTAGCGTAGAGATTGGCGAGATGCTCCAGGTGCGCGCGTGCTTTCATCGCGACCTCTTGGTATGGCACGCCGGCGTACTCGGCGATCCAAACGCGATAGGGGTTTTTCGCAGCGTTCGCATCGGGGCGCGAGGCGAGCCGCGTTGCGATCTCCGCGTAGCCGATCACGCAGGGGGCAAGTGCCACCTTGAGTGCCAGCAGATCACCGCGCATTCCCGAGTCGAGCACGTAGCGTGTGTAGGCCAGCATCTCGACGGCGGGAGAGGTTTGCTCAAGGTCGCTCGCGGAAAGACCCCAACCGGCACAGAGCTTCACATGCAGGTTCATCTCGACGTCAAGAATAGCCGAGAGGCCGGCCGCCGCTTCACGCATGTCGGCAAGTTTGGGCGACTTGTAGACCAAGAGCGCGTAAGCGCGAGCAAACTCGACAAGGAATAGATAGTCTTGAGCGAGGTAGTGACGAAACGCCGCTTCGGGAAGCGAGCCGTCCGCCAGCCCGCTCGTGAAGGGATGCTCTGTATAGGCCCGCCACTCGCCGGATGCTTCTATCTTTAGACGCTCGAAGAAACCCACGATTTTTCCCCGGCTTGCTTTCCCATGAACGTCTCTGGCTCGCTGCCGATAGCGTAGCGAACCGGGCGGAGGTTGATCACTACACGTCGCCGCGATCAGCCGGCACCGAAATCGCCTGCCGTTGCTCGCTAGGATTTGTCGAGACCGACTTGCGTTCTCTCGTTATCACCAACAGAAAGTACATGCCCTATCCCGATCCCCAGCGTAGAGGCCGCCCCGACAACGTACTGCGTTGTGGGCTTATGGTGCGCTCGGAGGGCGGTCGCATTTGCCGCGATTTCAATGACTTACCGAGATGGGCGAAGAAATTAGGTGCATTTCGAAGCCAAAATTATCTTTGAAGAGGTGACGCTTTCAGATCATCCCAAGCCCCACCTCCCCGTTCGTGCGAACCTGTCGGAAGGCTCCTTGGCTTTGACCGCGCATCCGATCGACGGTGAGCGATACCGACGTCCGCCGACCGTCCCATATCCTATCTTCGATCGAAAACATGCGACCAGTTCCTGCGTCCGGTACGTTGAGGGCTCAAACAAGAGCCACACTGGGCATCTTTGGACGCCAACGGCCCGTCGATCCCAAGGTCAAACCCATGACCTGAACCATCGAATATTCGGCGCCCCTAGAGTAAGAAAACGCGCTGTGGCGAGGCCGCCGGAAGCAGCGGCCGGATTGGTCGGCCCACATTTCTAAACGGGTCGCACCACTTTCGAGGACCCCTGCCCACCGAGGGCAAGGTCACACGTTCGAATCATGTCGGGTGCGCCAAGATACGGCTGGATCAGCCGACCTTTACCTCCAGCACATAACGATGCTGCAAGACGCTCGGCTCCCGCGCCGACCTTGCCATCAAGGCAGGACGGCTCACGCAAACGCTCACGCCATCTCGTCTCGCCGACATACTGGCAAGGACGGGCGTGCGACACAAGGTGGTGGTCATCTCGGCCTGCTATTCCGGCGTCTTTGTCCCCCGTCTCGCGAACCCCTATCTGCTGGTCATCACTGCGGCCGACGCCGACCATCCATCGTTCGGCTGCCCGGACAAGGCCAGCCGAGTTCAAGCCTGAAGGATCCGATGACCTTTAAGGTGATGGCGGCCGATACCGCGGGTCGACATTCCCGCCAAGGTGACGGGCGGCGCGGCCTATGTGCAGGATATGCGGCTGCCCGGCATGCTACATGCGCGCGTGGTGCGACCGCCGAGCTATGGCGCGCAGAT
The DNA here is from genome assembly GCF_001641695.1 of Bradyrhizobium neotropicale. Taxonomy (GTDB): domain Bacteria; phylum Pseudomonadota; class Alphaproteobacteria; order Rhizobiales; family Xanthobacteraceae; genus Bradyrhizobium; species Bradyrhizobium neotropicale. The sequence continues at coordinate 2,179 of NZ_LSEF01000052.1, read as the reverse complement.
GAAAGACTGCGACACCTCCCCTGTCGAGAAGATGCCAGGCGTGGTCAAGGTCGTCCGCAACGGCAATTTCCTGGCCGCGGTCGCGGAAGGAACTTCAGTCGGTCAAGGCCATGGGTGCGCTCGCGGCCGCTGCGCAGTGGCAGGAAAGCACGAGGCTGCCAAAGCAAAGCGATCTGCGCGAGGTCTTGACAACGTTGCCGTCGCAGGATTCGACAATCCTTGAGCTCCGCGACCCCGCGATCACGGGCCGGCGGACGATCGAAGCGACCTACACACGGCCCTACCAGTCGCATGCCGCAAGCCATTTGAATCGCCTCGCCTTTACGTTTTCGGTACACAGGCTTGACCTTGACGCCCGCGCGTCGCAGGTTTCGGGGCGCCGCGCGCGGCTCGCGGGCCCAACAGGCAGCAGGATCGATCTTTCATGGCATTCGTGCAGTTCACGCAACCGGACGATCAGCCCATCGTCATCAACACGGATAGGATTGTGACCGCCACGCCACTGCCGGACGGACAAGGCACGCGCATCACTTTCAACAATGGTGGCCATCAGGACGTGAAGCAACTCATCGCTGACGTGCTGCGGCAGTTGAACATAAGCGCGTAGGCTCAGGACATCGCCGCCTGGGCGAACCATTCCGCCGATCAAGTGAGATCGTGCACTTTCTTGAGTGCTGCCCAATGTCGCAGATGGATCAAAATGCGAAGAACTCAGGGTGAGCAAATCTAGTCCGCTTCTCTAATCGGCCGTTTGAGGTCAAGCACTTTCAGACTGTCCGCCACTGCAGTGTCGATGTCGCTCACGGGCTCGCGCTTCTCTTCGGAATCGGCACCAGGGCCCTTCCATCATGGGATTCGAGGATGAGGTGGAACAATCTATACCGCGGCCTTGTCGTCAGTTTGAACGGCAGGTTCAAGCGGACTCGCGAACTCACCTCATCCATCGTCCCGCGAGGGACATCTTTCCACTGCTGGGTGGATCTCGATTTTTCTCCTTATCGGGTTTGATCCTGAACGGCTTTCATGCTGCTGCCGTGGCCGGCTCCCGGGTCCACCGGAACTCGGTGCCATCAATCCATATGCGGTGCATGATGACGGCCAGCCGGCGGGCCAGGGCGACGATCGCCCTCTTCATTCCACGGCGCCTGGCGATCTGCATGGCCCAGGCTTTAAGCCATGACCATTTCTTCGAATGCAACATGCTCTGCGCTGCTTCGTAGAGCATCGTCCGCATCATCTCATCGCCACAGCGCGATATCCTACCGCTCCAATCGATCTCGCCTGATTGATACCTGGAGCTCGTCAGCCCAAATACTGCCCCGACTGACTTGGACTTTCGGAATCGGGCTGGCACATCGACAGTCGCGCGATAGGTCAGCGCCACCACCGGGCCGATACCGGGGGTCGTCATCAGGCGCCGGCACACCTCGTCGTCTCGCACGATTGCCAGCAAGCGGCGGTGCAGGATGACGATCTGTTCGCGCAGCGCCCGCCGCACAACGAGCATCGGTTCCACCAGCACCACCAGGTCGGGAATAGTCTCGACAAGCTCCTGGATGCGGGCCTCGAACCTCACCGTTCCGACCATGCCCACCTTGAGGCCGAAGTTACGCAAAGTCCCGCGCAGATCGTTCTCGATGGCGATGGCCTTCGACTGCAATAGCTTACGATGGGTCAGCAGCATACGCAGTTTCTGGCTGCGTAGCGTCTTTACATGCACCGGGCGGTACACTCCCACCCGCATCATCTGAGCGATGCCGCGCGCGTCATTGCGATCGGTCTTGTTGATCTGCGCCTTCAACACCGCCTGCATGTGCCGCGTCTCCACACAGATCACTGGTAATCCGGCTTCGGCGAGAGCGCTGAATAGCCATTGCGATAACGGTCCGGCTTCCAGTCCGATCCGCTTGAAGCGGTAGGCGGGATTCCCCAGAACCTTCAGAAGTGCTTGAGGCTCGCTCGCCACCTTCACTTCCTTCAAGATCTTGCCCGTGTCATCCAAAATACAGACACTCGTCTCCTTGACCGATACGTCCAGTCCGGCAAAATGGTCCATGCTGCGCTTCTCCTTCTGATGCTTGAGGCCGTCACCACGGACCTCGTTTCACCATCAGCCTGAAGCGCAGCACCTAAAATCTTCAGCTATCCACAAGCTGGATCGGCCGATTACCCCATCTAT